>JBAZKE010000023.1:0-2590 GCA_041650915.1 Patescibacteria group bacterium | reverse complement strand
CGCATTTATTATTGCCAATGTTCCCATCGGCAAGGATTACACTTTAAGCGCAGCAAAGACAGGTTCGACATTCAAGACGTATACGGTTCAGGCATTCACCGACGGTCTGACTCTGGGATTTGTTAATTCCACAGATGATACCCGTCTAAGCATCGCTATCTATAGCGGGACTACCACCGATACGGATTCAGACGGCTTGCCGGATAATTTAGAGACAAGTTTAGAGACTAATCCTAGCGCAGCCGATACGGACAACGACGGTTTATCCGATTATGATGAATATTTAAAATACCGCACGAACCCCAATCTAGCCGATTCCGATAGCGATGGCACAAACGATAATGACTGGGACGAGCGAAGGGAATATACCTACAGCATCAAGGTGCACGGCAAGACACTTCTGCGTGCGGACATTGATTCCATGAATGATTTCTTCCAGGACGCGAAATCTCTCGGAACGTTTACGTACAATTCCGTAACGGGGTTGGAGTACGAAGCCATCATCTATCCCGATGCCGTGCAGCTTCTTATTCCTAAAATTAACTATGCCGGGACTTATTCCTCCAGCCTTGATCCTTATCTGGGATCGAGTGCCACCATCACCCTCTCTCCTCAAATGAAAGAAAAGGTACAGGACATAGTCGAGCAGATCTCGGTTGCAACGGATCTGAACGTTGTGGATACCCTGTTGAAATGGCTGAGGGAAAACAGCCTGGACGTTATATCGGAGGTGTCGGGCGGATATGGTCCTTCGATGCTCTTTGAGATGACCGCCACCGAAGGAGGTTTTTCGCTCCTTCGCCAGAACACCCCCAATGCCTATCGCACAGCGAATGGGGAACAAACCTTTGAGAGGTTCGAGATTTTTTCCGACCAGCAATTCAGGTCCGGAATACATGGTTCCTGCGGCAGCACGACCGAACTTCTGACCGGTTTACTGAGGGCCGCCGGAATTCCCATCAGGATGATGAATGCCATACCGCTTTTCCCCCACGAGAACGAAGCATATTACCAGACTCTTATCGCTGGCTTACATAACACGGACTTACAAACCTTACTCACAGGTTACATTAGCGGTGAAAATGAAATAATGAATCATTTTACTCCCGAAGCCTATATCAACGGTCAGTGGGTAAGAATGGACCAGGTCGGCCCCGATGACGCTGGGATAGGTCCGCTTCTGGATGGCATGCCGAATATAAAGCTCCTCAGCATGGCCGATTACACCGAATTTGACATGGCCGGCAACGAAGGTGCGTTGGGCAATACGGGCCCCAATTGGGGTGATATTGGAAGCACTCCGCTCTATCACACTATTTCACTCACGGACCAATATGCTATTCACACTCCTTCCGGAACATTACCGTCAAAGGAAACGGAAAGTTATAACTTACCCAGTATGGCTGCGTTACAAGCGCCGACCTTCCTCCAACCAGGAGTGATCATCGTCAATGATGCGGCGCGGTCGTCCGCGACAATAGACCAATTGCAGGCAAAGAATATTGCCGCGATAGTAGCGGGAAAAGACAGAAATCTGATCATCGATGATTTCACTCTGACTGGCGCTTCCAATAAAGCGTATATCGAATCCGCGACTGCCGGGGTTTCCGTTGCCGACATCGATGTATATAGCCTCGAATTTTATGCTGGTGATACCGTAAACCTGACAGGGGATATCAACAAGCTCTACGCTACGGTTCTGACCGATCTGGCCGTTCCGGCCGTTCATGACTTCACCATCATCGACAGCTCGGCCTTAGATGTTACGTATCTCTGGCACAACAACGGCAAGATCCGGATAAGCTCCGGCAGCAACAAGCTTGATGCCGACGAGATCATTACGTATCTCGCCGGCAGTGTCATGCTCACGAGCGAGGGCGCGTTATCAACAATTGAGAACATTACGTCGGTGGGAGGGCTGACCTTAGCCAAAACCACTACTGCGGCGACATACACGGTTGGCGCCTATACGATTAACATAGGCGGAGCACTGACGATCAATCCGGGCGTTACTTTGACTTTTAACAACACTACAGTGGATTACAACGGAGCAGGCGCGCAGACTATCCCTGCCTTGAACTATTATAACCTGGTCTTAAGCAACGCCGGTGTCAAGACGCTTGCTGCCGGGACGACGAGGATTGCGAACGCACTGGCGGTCAGAGATGCCGCATCTTTCGACGCGACGACGAACAGCACAGCGATAGAATACAACGGGAGTGGAGCGCAAAACATCCCCGCCTTGAATTATCGCTACCTGGTCTTAAGCAACGCCGGTGTCAAGACGCTTGCTGCCGGGACGACGAAGATTGCAAACGCACTGGCGGTCAGAAACGCCGCATCTTTCGACACGACGACGAACAGCACGGCGATAGAGTACAACGGGAGCGGAGCGCAGAACATCCCCGCCTTGAATTATCGCTACCTGGTCTTAAGCAACGCCGGCGTCAAGACGCTTGCTGCCGGGACGACGAAAATTGCAAACGCACTGGCGGTCAGAAACGCCGCATCTTTCGACACGACGACAAACAGCACGGTAATAGAGTACAACGGGAGCGGAGCGCAGAACATCCCCGCCTTGAATTATCGC
>JBAZKE010000022.1:0-2913 GCA_041650915.1 Patescibacteria group bacterium | reverse complement strand
TGAGGTATAACGACAATTACACTTGAGGGGTCCACCCGTCATCGAAGGTATCTTTAAACACCCTGAAGGAGGTGTGATGATAACCCGAGATGCACAAGTGAAAGGACTCTTTAAAAGTATGTCGGAAGGAAAACCACTCTACGTATCGGCGCAGAAAGCGGATATCTGCGAGAACACAGCCCGCAAGTATGTAAGAGCGCAACGATTCCCCAGCGATCTAAAACAGCCTCATAATTGGCGGACCCGTCCGGATGCGTTTTCTGAAGTATGGCCTCGGATAGAAGCGATACTTACGGATGAACCGCATTTGGAAGCGAAAGCGGCATTGGAATGGTTGCAGCGGGAGTATCCGGATAGATTTTTCGATAATCAGCTCCGGACACTTCAACGTCGATTCCAGTTTTGGCATGCGACCAAAGGGGAAGCTAAGGAGGTGTTTTTTGATCAGGAACATAGAGCAGGCGAGTTGGGAGCTTCGGATTTTACCTGGATGACGGAACTGAACATCACCATTTCCGGCATTCCTTTCGATCATATGCTTTATCACTTTGTACTGACATGGTCGAACTGGGAACACGGCACCATTTGTTTTTCGGAGAGTTTCGAGAGTTTGTCTGCAGGCCTGCAGAATGCACTTTGGCGTTGCGGCGGAGTCCCGGCGGCACATCGTTCCGACCGATTTTCCGCAGCGGTAAACAATCTCGACGAAAAAAGGAGCTTCACCATCCGCTACGAAGCGCTTCTGCGTTACTACGGCATGAGCGGACAGAAGACCAACCCCAACAGCGGCAACGAAAACGGCGATGCGGAGCAGCGCCATTACCGGCTCAAGCGTGCAATCGAACAGACGCTGATCCTTCGGGGCAGCCGTGATTTTTCAAGCCGTGGTGATTACGAGTGTTTTCTTGATCGTTTTTTCGATCGTCTTAACGAGGGAAAGAAGAAACGTTTTGAAGAAGAGACCCGCAATCTTAAACCGCTTCCCGCCCGGCGTCTTGCCGATTACACCGAAATCCGCGACGTTCTTGTCGGCCGGGGGAGCACTATTAACGTGCGTAAAAAAGTGTACTCGGTGCATAGCCGTCTGCGTGATGAACATGTTACCGTGCGGCTCTACGCCGAATATCTTGAAGTACTGTACGGTATTGCAGTTGTCGAAAAAATGCCCCGCTTGCGAGGGGAAGATAATCACCGTATCAACTACCGGCATATCATCGACTGGCTGGTGCGAAAACCCGGAGCGTTTGCAAATTATCGCTATCGTTCGGATCTTTTTCCAACGTCACATTTTCGTATCGCATACGATCTTCTGCGGGAACAGAATCCCGGCCGGGCGGACAAGGAATACCTTCAGATATTGTATTGCGCCGCCAGAGGGTCGGAGGATACCGTCAATCGTGCGCTGCAGCAGATCATCGCCGAAGGCTCGACGCTCACCGCGGAGTCCGTTGAAGCGCTTGTACTGTGGCTTACAAACAATGCCATGCCGCAGGTAACCGACGCTGCGATACCCGCCGTAAACCTTCGCCAGTATGATAATCTGCTGGACTTTGAGAGGAGGGCGGCAGTATGAAAAAGACCGATGAACAGGTGCGGATACGGGAGTTGTTGAAGGAACTCCATTTACCGGCGATCCGGGACAACTTCGAAGGGAAGGCGCAGGAGGCACTAGCGGAACAATCCGATTATCAGACGTACCTGCGGGAGCTTCTGGAGATTGAATGTGCGCAACGGCGCGAAAAGAGTGTTATACGGCGACTGCGGGAATCCAACCTGCCGCTGGAGAAAAATTTCGACAGCTTTGATCTTGCCCGACTCGGAAGAAAAACAGTTCAGCAGGTTACCGTTCTGCGTGATGGTTCGTTTCTGGATAGAAGGGAAAACGTTCTGGCGTTCGGAACTCCGGGCGGCGGGAAATCGCATCTTCTCGCTGCATTGGGGCAGGAACTGGTAAGATCCGGACGACGTGTGTATTTTGCGCCGACAAGCCTTCTGGTTCAGGAGCTGCTTCGGGCCAGGACGGAACTGCGGCTTGATAAACAGATTAAAAAACTGGCGCTGTTTGATGTCCTGATACTTGACGACATCGGATACGTGCAGCAGGACCGGCAGGAAATGGAGGTGCTTTTCACACTACTTGCGGCAAGGTATGAACGCGGCAGTGTGATGCTTACAAGTAATCTGGCATTTTCAAAATGGGAGTCGATCTTTAAAGACCCCATGACGACGGCGGCTGCAATCGACAGACTGGTGCATCACAGCGTCATTCTGGAACTCAATGTGCCCAGTTATCGTATGGAACAAGCTCAGAAGAAAAACAATAAAAATCAAAAAGGGGGAATCGATGTACACCGTGCCGATTGATGGTCCCGATGCGATGTATGATGTTACGTTCAGCGTTTATCCGTCCACATTGACAAAAGTTGAACTGGAGTATGCCGTCGTTACTGAACGCCTGCACTTGTATAACCATATGGAGCCATGCGGTGCCGCTGCGATCAGAAATCGGCTGCAGAGTCTTGGGGTAGTAAAATTACCATCGATAAGCACTATTGGTCGAATCCTCTCGGCGCAATACCTGACCCATGGTAGAACGGGGTATTACCCGGGGGATTATCAGTGACGTTGGAACAATACGTGATTGATGGTGACATTGATGAAAAATGGTCTGCCGCACAGAACCGGTGCTCCGTTACGCCCTTCGCCTACGGCGATCCCTCGCTACGCTCGGGAACGGGCTCCACTACACACCGGTTCTGTGCGTGCTGCTGGGGAAAGGCTCGTCCACCGCCTTACGGAGGGAAACAGGAGACACGTCGACAATTACTCCGTTTAGTATATTACCAAAACCCTCAAGTGTAGTTGTCGCTGTCCTTAAAGTGTAATTGTCGCCGATCACTCTTTGACGGTGAA
>JBAZKE010000021.1:0-3307 GCA_041650915.1 Patescibacteria group bacterium | reverse complement strand
AGCGGAGTTGTTGCTCCTATGACGGTGAAGGCTGGAGACAAAATACTGTTTGGCAAATATACAGGAAGCGAGCTTGAGCTGGATGAAAAGCTCTACTACGTTATGAGCGAAGACGACGTTATGGCGGTGATTGAGGAGGGCGACAGCAGATGAAGAATTTAGGAAAAAAGGAAACTATGGGTACTGCGCAGGATGTGCCTGAAAAGCCTAAAATACGTTACCCGTCGTTTTCTATCAGCTCAAAGGTGATGCCGGAGATAGAAGACTACACGATGAACGAAACCATTGAAATGAGCATCGTCTGTAAGGTGAGTGGACTGCGCAAAGGTTGGGATGATAAGAATGAGGTTGTCGCTGAGCTTGACATGACGAAGGCAGAGGTCACGAATGTTAAAGCTGACCGAAAAGAAGCAAGACGGCGTGGACTTGATATGAAAGACTACGCCGACATAAAGAAGAAGCAGGCGAAAATCGTTGAGGAGAATATGTAGCCATGCGTAAATCAAGCGTGAAAACGAAGCCGATGGAAAAACACTTGAAAGCGCGAGGATTCTATAATCCGAAAGAAACTGCCGACTTCGTTAAGCCTAAAAAGAAAAAGGTTGCGATTGCGGCGTTTCTTGAACAGGAAGATCATAACCATGCTTGAAAAGAATCAGGGACTAGCAAAAGAGCAGGACAGGCTCGAAAAAGGAAGTTACACAGGCCAGACGGTAGTGCATTGGGTGAAAGGTGTTGCCCGTCTGTTGGACTTCCCGAAGCGGCCTGTACGTAGAGAGCTTGGAATTGAGGTGAGCGGCATTGAAGAAAAAGTGCAAAGCAAAGAAGCCTAAAGGCAAATAACAGCTGTTTGACAACTGAATGTAGTATAGGGATACAACTGTAAATCAGAGGCCCGTGGTAGTAGAGGATAACTAATCTCGCTACAACGGGCCTTTTTTATTAACGCATCACGGGACAGGCCGCCGTTACCGGCTTTGCAAAGGTGCGTAAAAGGAGAAAAAACGATGTCATTACCGGAACAGCAGGAAACGCAGGAACAAGGCGAAGTGCAGGAACCGCAGCAGGACGGACAGAAAGACGGGAATGAAAGCTCTGATGCTAATGCTCAACCGCCCACTCCTGGCGCAGAAAATGGAGCAGAGCAGCAGCAGGAAGAGCAGATCGACCCGGCACTGTGCGACCCTGACGGTGTGCCCTGGAGTAAACGCGCAAAAGAGTACCAGCGGAAGTACGAAACGACTCTTGAGCGGTTTGCAAGTTATCAGAAAGCTGAACCGCAGACGGTGGCTGACCCGAACGAAGAGATTCCGGCCACGCGAGGCGGTGTCAAGCAGGTGCTGAGCGAGCTGTCACGCGAGGAAGCTATTGCAAAACATGCGATGGAAGATGTTGTCGAGGGATTGTCGGAAGACAATCCAGACATTATGGCACTAAAACCGCAGATTGAGGAGCAGCTTAAATCAGTGGACGTTAGCCAGCGCAAGAATCCAGGGCTGATTGAGGCGGTAGCGTTTGCGGTGTATGGCAGAGCCAACTTCAAGAAGCAGCCAGTGAAACCGGCTTCTGTGCAAAAAAAACTTGTTTCGTCCGGTAAGCCGAAAAGCGACGTTTTACCGCCTTCGCCGCAAGGTGGATCGATGAGCGAAACGAAGCTGAGTGAAGACGAAGAAAGATATGCTATTCAGCATAGGCTTAAAGAGAAGGGCTTTGACAGCGAGGAGATTCACGATTTGTTTGTCAGAGCGCATAAAAAAGGAGGTTGATTACAATGGTGACCTGTGGAGTTTATAGTTCCGGTACTGTTATCCGTATGAAGGCCGGGGCGAGCGAAGTAATAAAAGGGAAATCCGGCCGGTTTGTGCAGGCTGACGGCGCTGGTTACGTTGACGCGGCCAGCGCGTCGTCGGTAGATATTATGGGCTGGGTGGTTGGCACTGGCGATATTACCGCTGGCGCGTCTGATGGTGTTACGTCGTTTGACGTTGAAACCGACATACTCGGAAAGCTGTTTGTTATGCCTGCTTGTAAGGATTCTGCGGCTGCGGTTACTGAGGCAGAGCTTCAAGCTGCGGTTGGTACTACGATGGACATTCAGATGGTTAGCACCAACTACCAGTATTGCGACCTTGGCGCGTCGGCTGTAGATATTCTGCTTGTGTACGGGTATATCTACGAGGGTTCCGCGGCTGGTCAGCAGTACGCGATTGTGAAGCCGAACGTAAATAAGTTGGTATACGGCACGCATAGCGACGTATAAGCAATTTAATCTATTGGAGGTGATTTCAAATGTCTTTTAACGTGCAGTCAGATTTTAGTAAAGGCGCAGTGAAAAATATGTACGACTACTCTATTGAGGCGATGCAGTACGCAAAGACTCAGGAAAAGTGGCCGGAAATATTCGAAGAAAAAGAGATTGACGGCGACCACTGGCAGGAAACCTCTGTCATAGGCCCGAAAATGCTTCGCAAGACCGGACAGGCCGAAGGGTTCCAGGTCACGCTGGCCCGTGAAGGCTATACCGTGTACGCGGCGGTATTTGACTATACCGACGCTATCACGATGAACTACGACACCGTGCGCGATATTAAGAAGTTTAAAAATATCCTGCGCGAGTGCGCGAACGGATGGGGCGAAGGCGCGATTATTACTCGCGACCAGTTCTATGCCCGCGTATTCAACAAAGGCGGCATGACCGCAGGCGACTGGATTTTTAACGGTACGCCTGAGTCCGGCGCACAGTCGGACGCTTCTGGTGACGGATGCTACGATTCAGCGTCGTCTTCCGCGATTGTTGCGCCGTTCTGCCGTACCGGGGACACCTACAAGCATACGTCGAAGGTTGGCGGGACGAGCTACTACAACGCGCTTGCTTCCGGTACTGTCAACGCCGCTTCTATTGTGAGCCTGATTAACCTTGTTGAGGTTACGAATGCCTACGATGAGCGGGACGTGAAGATTCCGATTACCGTTGACGCTATCGTGTATCCGCAGGGCCAGTGGGAAACCATAGGGCGCATTCTGGACAGCGACAAGATTGCCGGATTATCAACGAACGACACGAACGCCGGGCTTAAACGCAAGTTTAAAACCCGCGTTGAGTGGCCGCAGCTTACCGATACGGACGCTGTTTTTGTCGGCGTAGCGAAGAAAGGGCTTGTTGCACTGAAACGTATGGATCCGGTTTTCGACTTCTTTGAAGACAAGAAAACCCGGTGCTATTGGGCGACGGTTGAAGCGCGTATGGGTGCAATGTTCAAGAACTTCCGGTTCTGGGGCGTTGACAATCTGGCGCAGAGCTAATGCG
>JBAZKE010000020.1:0-3364 GCA_041650915.1 Patescibacteria group bacterium | reverse complement strand
CTCAAGAGCGCCGCTGTCGAATTCAACCAAAACACGGGCGAGCCCGAAGTCAATCTCGAATTCGATTCCGACGGCGCAAAACTGTTTGCGGAGATCACCAAGCGCAATGTCGGAAAGCAGGTGGCGATTTACCTGGACGGTACGGCGATCTCGGTTCCGACCGTGGACCAGGAGATCACAGGCGGCAATGCGGTCATTTCGGGAAATTTCACGATCGATGAGGCGAAGACGCTCGCCCGGCGTCTCAATGCAGGCGCACTGCCCGTCGCGATCACGCTCATCAGTCAGCAAACCATCGGACCGTCGCTCGGCAGGATATCGATCGCGCGGAGTTTTTTTGCCGGTCTTATCGGCGTCATACTCGTCGCGCTGTTCATGATCGCATATTATCGTTTACCGGGCCTGCTGGCGACGATCGCGCTCGGGATCTACACGCTGCTCGTATTGGCCATCTTCAAGCTATGGCCCATTACGCTGACGCTTGCCGGTATTGCGGGTTTCATACTGTCGATCGGCATGGCGGTAGATGCCAATATCCTCATTTTTGAACGTACCCGTGAGGAACTCCGGTCAGGCCGTTCCCTCAAGAGTTCGATCGACGAAGGTTTCAAACGAGCATGGCTTTCGATCCGGGATTCGAACGTATCGTCGATCATCACGGCGCTGATCCTTGCCTGGTTCGGGACAAGCATCATCAAAGGATTTGCGATCACGCTCGCTATCGGCATCATTGTCAGCCTTTTTTCCGCAATCACAATCACCAGAACGTTTTTCAGGCTTGTCAGCGGTGACTGGCTCGATCGCCATCGCTGGCTGATCGGCCCGGGACTTTCAAAATCCCAGTCGGACCACCTACAGAAGGAGTAGTCATGTATCGCATCGTCCAAAAACGCAACTACCTTTTCGCACTTTCGCTGGCACTGCTGGTGCCGGGTATGATCGCACTGATCATGTGGGGACTTCGTCTCGGTATCGACTTTTCCGGGGGGACGCTTGCATCGGTCAGCATACCGTCGGCACCGCAGGCTGATGAGGTACGTACTGCCGTTGAGCACATGGGTCTTGGCGAGACATCGGTGCAATCAGCCGGAACGTCGACCTATGATATCCGTCTTCCGTACCTGTCCAATGAACAACACGAAACCTTTACGACGCAACTGACGGGGTCATTTCCCGATGCGACCGTCGAATCATTCGAAACCATCGGTCCGACAATCGGCAACGAGCTGCGGCAACGAGCCATCCTTGCCGTGACCCTTGTACTGGTCGCGATACTCATATACATCTCATGGGCATTCAGGAAAGTATCGCGCGGACCGGTACCGTCGTGGGTGTATGGGCTATCCGCACTGATCGCGCTCGTTCATGACATCCTGATGCTCATCGGTATATTCGCAATCATCGGACATTATTTCCGCGTCGATATCAACTCATTATTCGTCACCGCGCTGCTTACGGTTCTCGGATTCTCCGTACACGACACGATCGTCGTGTTCGACCGGATCAGGGAACGGCTCCGGGTGAGCGCACAGCAAACCTATGAGGGAATCGTCAACGAAAGCCTCAATCAAACAATGGTACGATCATTGAACACGTCGCTGACCACGGTGATCGTGCTTCTGGCCCTGTTCTTCTTCGGAGGAGAATCTATCCGTATGTTCGTGCTTGCGCTTGTCATCGGCATCGTATCGGGAACCTATTCTTCAATATTCGTTGCAGCACCGCTCCTGGTCGTGTATGAACGAATAAAAGCTCGGCGTTCACGCTAGTCATCGTTTCGTCTAGAGCACGACACGGTTTTTTTATATTGTCAAAGATTTTACTGAAATTCTTGACAGATATTGCCTTGTATGCTATATTAGTTATTGCTTAAATTTGCAATTTATGGCAGAACCGAACACCACCGAAAATACCGGCTCAATACTCGATAGGGTCCTATCGAGTCAGCACGCTCAAGCAATCGAAGGTTTTGTTCCGACAGAAACATTTTCGACGCTGATCAAGACACTTTCAGGCAAGGAGCAGGACGTGCTTCGCCGTCGTTTTGGTCTTCATGGAAACGATCCCGAGACGCTCGAAGAGATAGGCACGGTCTACCATGTGACGCGCGAACGGATACGCCAGATCGAGAACGGCAGCATCGCGAAGATCGTCCGCGCAAAAGCCTTCAAGGAGAACGTTGTACCGGTCGAACGCTTGATATTGAGCATCCTCAATACGCATGGCGGCATCATGGAGGAATCGCTGTTCTTCTCCGAAGCGTTGAGTCATGCCGGAAATACCGCCGAACAGCAGCGGGCGTTGCGGTTCATCCTTGAACAGCTCCTCAACCACAAGCTTGTCTATCGCGTTGGCGATTCCCTGATCAAGGGATGTTGGAAGCTGGCGGCGCAGTCATTGGACATCGTTGAAAAGGCGATTCAGCTGCTGGTGTCCATCGTTTCGACAAAAGGAAGTCCCGTCACGCGTGATGAACTCTATGACTCCTTCAAGAAGCAACCGTTGTATCAGGAACATGCCACCTGGTTCATCGACGATACAATCACCTCATACATCGGCCTGTCTACGGAACTCGCAAAGAACCCGTTCGGCGAATACGGGCTGTCCTCATGGGGTACGATCGTACCGAGGCGGATGAACGATAAGATCCTCCTCGTCCTTCGCAAGCACGGGAAACCGATGCATTTTACCGAGATCGCGAATCAGATCAATGAGACGGGGTTTGACCGCCGGAAAGCCTACCCTCCGACGGTGCACAACGAGCTGATCCTCAACAAGCAGTACGTTCTGATCGGACGCGGTATCTATGCGCTTAGTGAATGGGGATATAAGCCGGGCGTTGTCGCCGATGTCATCGTTGAGACCATCAGGAAGGAACAGCGTCCAATGACGCGCGATGAGCTGATCAAGGCGGTTCTTGCGCAGCGCATGGTAAAACGGAACACCGTCCTGCTCGCGCTCACCAACAAATCGCTGTTCAACCGGCGAGCTGACGGCACCTACGAGCTCGTTTCGCAGTAACCAACACAGACACAACGAATGAACTTCGTCATTGACCTTAGTTCGGTCGGCTCCTCTTCAGGCATCGTGAACCCGATGAGCGCGATGTGGTTTTTGCTTACCCACGGCGGATGGTACCTCTTTATTCCGGTATTCATCTGGGGAGGGTGGGAGATGTGGCTCAATTACATCCGCGAGAAGTTCAGCCAATCGGTGAAATACGTGCTGTTGGCAATCGATGTACCGAAGGAAAACGAGCAAAGTCCTAAAGCGGTTGAGCAGGCGTTTGCACATATTTCCGGTATTCAGAAACGCGGTAACCTAAAGGAGCGATACGTGCACGGTTACACGCAGCTCAGCATAT
>JBAZKE010000019.1:0-3625 GCA_041650915.1 Patescibacteria group bacterium | reverse complement strand
TTACGCCAACGCTCAGCGTGCCCGCCGTGATCGTCGTCGTGCCGGTGTAAGTGTTGTTGGCATTGGAGAGCGTTACGGTTCCGCTCCCGTCCTTGGTAAGCGTGCCTGTGGTCGTCCCAATCACATCGCCAATGGCTATGCCCCCAGAACCACCGACGGTTAAATTTTTTCCCGCTCCGGAAATCGTACCATCGCTTAGCGTCAGTGTGCCGGCATCCGAATTGATCCGTGAATGATCCCCGAGGGTGATATTCCCGCTCCAGATATTACTGTCACTTATATTTCGCAGCGCACCGCCTGAAGAAATCCCGGTGCCGTTCAACGTGAGAGAGGCACTTCCCGTAACCGTGCTGTTATTCTGAAGTTGCAGAGCGCCACCGTTATGAACCGATGTCGTGCCGATGGTAGAGCTCGCATTGAGCGTAACGGTACCGTCTCCGGTAACATTCAGCGCAGAAGCATTCACGGCACCGGAAAAAGTGCTCGCAGAGCTATCCGCGCCGGCATTGATCACACTAAGAGCGTGGCCTGCACCCACCGTGCCGCTCACCGACTGTGTTCCTCCTGCGAGGGTCAAAGTCCCTTTGGGTGTTAAGCTAGTATTATTGACATTTCCGGTTATGGAATGCCCGGATGCCAGCGACAATGTCCCATCATCTTCGAACTTAACCGTCGTTGCGGTAATATTTCCTCCATCAAAACTGACTGTGCCGGCATTAATATTCATCTCCTTCAAAGAAACGCCACTCGTTGTAATAACATCCGCCCCTCCTAAAAATTCAACGATGCTATCAGTCGTATTGCCCCAAATATTGGCTGTGAGCGTATAGGTGGACCCAGCCTTTCCAAAGTTAAAAGTGGCGCCCTCTCCGCCGCCCGTTAAAAGAATGGCATGACCCGATTGAAAATTGATATTCCCAACCATCGTGAGAGCAGTCCCTGCGTTGAGTTGGATGCGCTGTCCACCAACCGTGGCATCGTCAGTCAGATCACACGTCAGCGTATTGCCGCTGCCAGCGGAGACCCAGATCATACCGTTGGTTCCATTCAAAGCCGCTGAAGCAGCTGCCGCCGTTGCTCCGTCTCTTACAAAAACGTTATTTTGTATCGTGGCAGTGTCGCCAGCATGAGGATACTGAGAGCCAGTCCCCCCCCAAGTTGCAGCATCATTCCAGTGGCCAGCCTCGGTAGTAGTATAGTTGGCCGCAAACGCGGGCGTGACGGGTGAAAAAACAAGGGAGAGAATCGCGACGACGGCAAGGAACTTTTTCATGGGTGCCTTTTTTTGGTTTTGTAAAAAATAGCCCCTAAAAATCCCAAGAACTTTGTTTGAAGGATTGTTACGTCACAATGACTGGATGGCAAAAATATCTATGTATGAAACTCTCTAAATTCATCGACCTTCAATATATACGTGTACGGCAAAGAACGTACAATCTTAAGCGGTTGGATTCTATACAACCGTATTTTAGAAAGCCACATTTTTTTCACTTTGGTTTTGTTCTCCTAATGCTGGCTTTAAAAGCAGAAAATTACAGCCCTCCGGCTCCTATTTTCTTTTAACAGGAAAAGCCGGGGGTCTTTAGCGGAAGCTAGAAATCGTAACGGACGGTGCCGTAATAGGTGTTGCTTATGAACCGGTCTTTGGCTTCTACGTCCCAGTTACCGGTCACCGTCATGTTCCCCTTGTTCAGAAACGCGAGCTCGACACCGAAAAGCATCCCGTTCTTCGCGGGCTTGGCCCCTTGGGTGTTAAAAGAAGGTCCTCCACCGGCAAAACTTGCTGTCGTTTCGAACTGATCCCCGATATAGTCATAGAGCCATGTCCCTTTAACAGACGGAATGAATGTTCCGGCCTTCTTGACCGTGATCGGATAAGCGAGTTTCATCCCAAGACCCTGTTCCAGCCGATTGAACCCTTCGCCCTGCACGGCGAGATTCAGTGCGTCCGCGCCCTTTTCCTTGTACTTGTTCATATAAAGATAACTATAACTCAAGGACGTAAACGGCGTCACTTCCAGCTTTTTTGTTTTCTCAAACGTAAAGGTATAGCCTGTCTCGAAATTGGTCGAATACTGCTGGCCGTAATGTTCCGCCTTCGCCACGCGTTTCGTAGATGGAGTGAGCCAGATCTCGCGGCGGCTGTCGTAATTATTCTGCGTAAATGCGAACATCCCGTCCACGTACCAGAAATCATCCCCCTGGTTGCGGACCGCTTCGCGGGAATTCTTGCCCCGCTGACGCGCTTCGTTCAGGTCAAGAGAATCGAAGCTCCCGTAAACCGTCCCCTGAAAACTGTTGATATCATCGGAGGGACTGCCTGCCTGTTTGGAATTCACACGAGCCCAGCCGTAACTCCCCGCAAGACCCGCGCGAAAATGCTTATCAATTAATTTATCCGCGCCGATCGTGGTCCCGAACAGGTTCGCTTTGTAACCTTCAATCCCTTTGCGTTCACCCTGCTTCATATGACTTCCGAGCCCTTGCATCCAGACACCGATACCGTTCAGCATTTCCCCGGCGGAGACACCCGAACCCACAAACCCGCTTCGTGCGCCACCCAACCGGTTGCTGATCATCGAAAATGAGCTCCCGGTCAGAGCGCGGCTGCCCTCTGTTGTCCCGGAACTTATATCAGGGATCATCGTCCCGATAGCATTATTGAGCTCCTTCGACGAGGTCATTCCGTCAAGCGTGTTCAGCACGGTAAGCATATCTCCGGTCGCACCATTTTTTCCAGCTTGTTCAAGAACCGAAGCAGCCGCTTGGTTGTTCCCACCCGTTACAGCCTTATCGTAGGAGTTTGTGCGAACAGCGGTCAAGATAAGGTCCGCCGCCCCGTTGGCCGTGAAGCTTAACACGTAGCTGTTGCTTGTGATTGTGCCGGGGGCTGTCACCGCCCCGCCATTTGCATTAATAATTTTGAAAGTTTTACCTCCGGCAATATATTCGCTGCCCACCGTCACATTCACGGTTCCGGAAGCGTCCGCCGTTCCCGCCGCAGTTGCATCAATACTGCCAAACGTGGTGGGACCGTTAATAGTCACGTTCAAAGTTGAAGTGGCAATCTGGGTATAACCACCCGTTCCCGCCATCGTCAAGGTGTTGGTCCCCAACGTAAGCGAGCTGGTCCCCGCAAAATTCAAATTCCCCGAGACTGTCCGGTCCCCGGTCAGGCTAAGCGTCCCCCCATTATTGATCGTTGCGGTTGTCGCATAGATATCATGCGCCAGAGAAACCGTTCCGCCGGAAGTGACTCCATTGCCAATATTGACTGCCGTAAGATCGCCTGCTCCGGCCAAAGGGGTGCCGCCAATATCTCCACCCGTTGTGGAAGATCCTAAAAACGTTAAAGTTCCCGCGGTGGCTCCTGAGCTGTTGACCACAGTCCCTATGATTTTCTTCCCATCAGCAACAGTCACCGTCCCGTCAGCGTCATAATCCACCATCCCGGTAAAAGAACCGTTTAACACTACGTCACCAGCCCCTGTCAGGCTCAATGTTGTGGCAGCCACATCACTTGAAAAAGTCACGGTTTCTCCGGAGGCCACGGCAGATTCGATCTCTTTCAGGGAATGGGTCGCGCCAACGCTTCCGGCAATCGTTGCTGTCGTTTCCACAATCA
>JBAZKE010000018.1:0-3670 GCA_041650915.1 Patescibacteria group bacterium | reverse complement strand
AGTAAGCGGGTAATCCTGACTCACGCTCACTCTGTCCGGGACGCGCTGAAAGAGGCAGATGTACCATATACGAACAAAGATACGGTCGAGCCAAAACCGGAGAGCGAACTGGTGGCGACAAACTATGTCGTCAATATCTACCGCGCCCGACCCGTGATCGTCGTTGACGGTGCGATGCGCCAAAAAATCATGACCGCCGCGCAGACTCCACACGATATTGTCGCTGCGACAGATATCACCCCGCTTCGCGATGAAGACCAGGCGATGCAATCGACAAGTGGCGATATTGTTGCGGACGGTGCCAGCACGGTGCTGACTATTGATAGGGCTGTGCCGTTTACGCTGCTGCTCTACGGCGTACCAACACCAACCTATACACATGCATCCTCGGTCGGCGAAATGCTTGAACAAAAAGGCGTCAAGCTGGCGCTAAACGATACATTATCGGCCAAACAATCGGACGCTTTGACGGCCGGTATGACCGTGTCGATCTGGCGAAACGGCGTACAGACGGCGACCGTCGACGAGCCGGTCGCATTCCCGATACGACAAGTCAGAGACGTTGATCAGCCGATGGGATACCACCAGATCCAGACACCGGGTATCAACGGCAGTAAAAGCGTGACATACGAAATAACCGCACAGGGCGGCAAAGAAGTCAGTCGCAAAGCAATCCAGAGCGTGACGCTTGTCGAGCCGAAAGAGCAGGTTGAGATCGTCGGCGCCAAACCTGGCAACGGTCTGACAAAATCAAAAGGAGCAGATGTCTACACCGACAGCAAGGGATTGGCACATCGTGAAACATATTATGATCTGAACATGGGTGCGGTAATGAGTTACTGTGGCGGCGGTACCTATACGATTCGCAGCGACGGTGCCAAAATCGATAAAGACGGATACGTACTCGTAGCGGCGCATCTTGGTAATCATCCTCGGTGTTCCATCGTAGAAACGAGCATTGGACTTGGCAAGGTCTATGATACTGGCAGTTTCACATCCAGGTATCCGCAGGCATACGACCTGGCGACGGACTGGACCAATAGCGACGGCAGGTAACGGTTACTTGCTTTCGACTGCATCGGCGACGCTTTTGGTCGCGCTGGTTGTCGTCGCTTTTTCAAGAATACGGATGAGCTGCTCTGTTTCTTGCTCCGACAGTTCGCTTAGATGAGGCAGCCGGGTACTGGTGGTGACTTCAAGGAACTTGTCTCGCAGATCAAGTCCCTTTTTGGTGAGCGTCACTGTTTTGACACGTCGGTCATAGGTCGCTTCCTTGCGATCGACAAGGTTTTCGGTGACAAGCTGCTCGACGATGCCTGTAATATTTGATGGATCGCAGCTCATAAAGCCGGCCAATGACTTCATAGGCACAGACTGGTCTGGTTCAAGCAAGCAAAGTGTCAGTGCCTGCATCATGGTGATGTGATAGGCTTCGGCGATTTCGACAATAGCGTACTTACCCTTCATGGAAGAGCGGATCATCAGAAGGCTTAACTGGTCTTGCAACTTTTTACTTATCATGGTCATAGTATAGCGCAAAACAAATAGTTTGACAATGTAAATAGTTGGGATATATAATTAGTTTAGTAATATAAACTATTTCATGAGGGTATGTAATGAAAACAATAAACAAATGGATGATATTCGTCCTCGTCGCGATTGCACAGTTCATGGTTGTGCTGGATAACGCGATTACAAACGTGGCGCTGCCATCAATACGTCACGAGCTCGGTTTTACAACGGAGACACTGCAATGGGTTGTGACGGCGTATGCGCTCGCTTTCGGCGGCTTTTTGCTGCTGGGTGGCCGCATCGCCGACCTGTACGGTCGGCGGTTGACATTGCTATCGGGCATGACGGCATTTACGCTATTTTCGCTTCTGATCGGCATATCTCAAGAGCCATGGCAGCTGATCGTGCTGCGAGCATTCCAGGGACTGTCGGCGGCATTTATGTCCCCGGCTGCGCTATCAATTGTACTGGTGACATTTCGGGACGGAGATAATCGCAACAGAGCTCTTAGCTACTGGACGCTTGTTTCGACAGGCGGAGCAGCCATCGGGTTGCTGCTCGGCGGCGCACTGACGCAGTACTTCGGCTGGCGCTGGAATTTCTTCATCAATGTACCGATAGGTATTTTGATGGTTGCACTGATTGCTCGCTATGTACCCGTGCAGGAAAAGGAAGAAAAAGAAAAAACACTTGATATCAAAGGTGCAGTACTGGTTACCTCGAGTTTGATGCTGCTCGTCCTGGCATTTAGTCAGGCACCACTATGGGGCTGGCTGAGTTTGGGCACGATCAGTTCGCTCAGTATTGCCGCACTTTTGCTCGGAGCGTTTATCTACAACGAATCGAAAGTAGCAAAACCGCTGATGCCGCTGTCGATCTTTCGTATTCGGAATGTTCGCGGTGCGAATTTAATCATGGCGCCGCTGTTTGCGAGCATGCTCAGTTCGTTTTTCCTACTCACGCTGTACCTGCAGGGTACGTTACACCTCGATCCTTTAATGACCGGTCTGGCGTTTCTACCGTTTCCATTGACACTCGCAACGATGGCATCGCAGATGCCGAAGCTGGTGAAAAAATACGGGTTTAAACGATTCATGATTGTCGGTCCGCTGATTGTCGTCGTCGGCATGCTGTATTTGACACAGCTCGGTGAACATTCAAGCTATGTACTAGGAATACTACCGGCTGCAATATTGCTGCCGCTCGGTATCGGTATGACTATGATGCCGACGATTGCCGCAGCGACATCTGGCGTACCTGCCGACGAATCGGGTATCGCATCGGGTCTGGTGTCGACATCTCAGCAGATGGGCGGTGCACTCGGACTTTCAATCCTATCCGGTGTCGCAGCATCTGTGACGGCTGCATCAATGAATCTCGGTATGAGCGAGGCCATCATAAAAGGCTACCATGTCGCGTTCATAGTGAGTGCTGGGTTCATGGTGCTGGCTGCGCTTGCAGCACTGCTCGTCATCAAAGACAGGCGACCGCAAAACGATGCAGAAAAAGCTGCCACGAGACAGCAGCTGCAGACATCCGGCAGCCACTAATCTGTCACACTATTTCCGTCTGTAAGGTATTTTGCAGGCGGATTTCATATTGTCTGATAGACTAATTGGATGAACAATATACTTTCGTTTTTCAAGGATCGTCATGGCAAATGGGCGGTCGTTCAATTTCCAAACACACTGCTTCTCACGTGGCTGATGCTTATCGTTATAGGCGTATTTGTACATGACAATTCATTAAAAACCAGCGTTGACCAGCTCAAAAACACAGTGCTATTTGCGTGGGCGTACTTGGAGTTTGCCAAAGGAATCAGCTATTTTCGCCGTGTGCTCGGAGGCGTTATCATGATCATGATTGTGATTGGATTTTTCGTAAAATAGCGCCTGGGTGACAACAGGGGTGAAAAATGGTATTATGGTAAGTTGTGATTGCTGATATTACTATTTCCGAAAAGTCCTTTGGATCCAAGTCCCTCATGTCGAGTGTGCGGATGACTATTAACGACGGTGAAAAAATTGGCGTTATCGGCCGCAATGGCGTGGGCAAGTCGACGTTGTTCGGTATTTTGAACGGCTCGGACAAAGATTTTACAGGCGATATTATTTACAAACCCGGATCGGTGATTGTTGCGACGCAGCAGGAATACCAT
>JBAZKE010000017.1:0-3954 GCA_041650915.1 Patescibacteria group bacterium | reverse complement strand
CCTCCCATCGCGAGTGCTGATACGGCGATGAGGAGCGAACGCCCGCCGGGTCCCCTGCCGAAGTTCCGGAACGGTACCAGGAGATGTTTCGGTCGGCGGAACAGTTCGGCGAGGTGCTCGTGGTTCGCGTTGTGGAACTCGAGGACGAATGTTCCGACGAGGGTCATACCGAGCCCCATGATCTTGTTGATCGACAACCCTTCGCCGAGAAGGAAGAATGCCAGCACTGCGACGATCGCGGGGTCCAGTGCAAGGATCGGGAGCACGCTCGAAAGCTCCATGGCACGCATTGCCCGTGCCGTGAAGAGCAGGGCGCATGCCCCGACGAATCCCGAAATGCCGAGGACCACGAACTGCACGCTGGTGATCCTTAGATCGAGCACCTGTGAAAAGAGCAGCAAGAACACGATGAGCTTCGCCATGTTGAGCAACGCGACGTACTCGAGCGAGTGCTCCTGTTTCAGGGTTTTTTTCTGTAAAACACCGACTATGGTGATGCCAATTGCTGCGAATAGCGCGTAGAAGTACCAGGCCATAAATCAGGTAATCAGCTTAGTGATGGGAATATTGAGCGCCCGGGCAAGCTTACGGAGCGTTTTCAGTGTTGGATTCGTATTCGCGCCAGATTCAAGCTTGATGAGCGTCGCGTAGGTAACCCTTGCGCGAACAGCAAACTGTTCCTGCGTCAGGGAACGGTCGGTGCGATGTTGCTTAATGCGTTCTGATAGCATATTACTAGTAATATAGTATCATACTGTGTATATTGTTGCACGTATCATATCTGTCATGTTCATCATGACGGTTTATGAAACATACCGAACGATCGATATTACAATCGAAGCATGACGGTAACGCCGAGATCGATGTAAAAAAAACAGCATATACTATTCAGTCATAATTAACAGGCACATCAATTTTATTGATGGGCGTAATGCTTACAATCCTTGCATTGTTGATAACGCGCTTTGATTGCCAAAAATTCAGCAAAAGCGGTGGTGGACCCTACCGGGCTCGAACCGGTCACATTCCCGCACCATTCCTGGTGGACCTGAGGGGACTCGAACCCCTTACCTCTTCCATGCCATGGAAGCGCTCTACCAGCTGAGCTACAGGCCCCCAGGAATGGTGCGGGACGCTAACTTATGTATGAGCTAAGGGCCCATATTGCCCCGAGTATACGTTCCCCTACTGGCATTTTCGATAGGGGATCAATTGGTTCGTCAACCAAAGTATCAACCAAGTTTGGTGGACCGTAGCGGAATCGAACCGCTGACCTCTGCAATGCGAATGCAGCGCTCTACCAGCTGAGCTAACGGCCCCAGACAATGCTCCGATTCTATCGGAGCTTCGTCAGGCGAGCAAGTTGCTGTTGCGCTCGTCAGCCGAAACCCGAATAGAATCAGGACGTAGGTGGAAGCTAACCGAAATTGTTATGCACTGGTGCCCCCACCAGGAATCGAACCCAGATCCATCCCTTAGGACGGGATTGTTCTATCCATTGAACTATGGGGGCTAGTTTTATAAATGTTCCACGTGGAACATTATTTTTGTAAATGTGCATTTTGAACAAAAAAAATGCTTCAGATTAGCAAATTTCTTGTGTCGTAAAATCAATATCCTCTAACTAAATGATGTAAAAGACCAGTTGAAAAATCATCAATCCAACTCATTTTTTCATTTGTATACCAAAGTATTGTAAATGATAGTCCTATTGCAAAAACTATCAATAAAACATTCAGCAGTTCAAACCGAACTATTTTATGGTACTGCTCGGATTCGATCTGTTCAGTTGATTCAGTTTGAATCGACTGATTTTGTTGTTGAAAACTGTCCTTTTTCAGCAAAATATCCTGCGGAGCTCCAAATAAGCCTTTTCGTTTGTTCTTGCTCATATATAGTGACGATTGTACATAATTTCTAATAAAACATCAAGTTCATAATAAATAATGTTGACAAAATATTCATTTTGCGCTATAATAATTATAGTCATTTTAGAAAAAATATCTGGAATGGCGACCAAAAAATAAAAGAAAATCCGAACCAAGGTCGCCATAGATATCGAGGGTACATGCTTTCGATGATCATAGGCACAAAAAAGGGCGTTCAAGGGAAAATAGACGGCCTCGAAGGGATGATGAGGTCGTGTTCGTCATGTCCGAAAATCGTACAAGCGCTGTTCTACATCGTCGCTTCTTTTGGAAAATTCCTGATTGAAGTTATAAACTTCGTCATCGCAATACCGATTTTTTTCTTCTATTCCCCGCAGCAAAGTTTTGAAAAACTTGCTCGTCGAAAGGATGACGGACAGTTCATAGATTCCTATACGACGCACATGAAGCGATACCGATTCGTCGTCGGTACGTCATTATGTGCTGTTTTGGCGATTGCGATTCAGCTTTCGATATTTGGTTTAGTTCTCTACCATTCGGGAAAACCGACAACGGCGGAGGCATACACCACATCGACGACTGTAACTGCGACCTATGATATCACGTCGAGGGTTAATTTATCTGATATATATTCTTGTGAATCTTCTACGGCCACAACGTTAGCCGTTGGTGGAGATATGACCTATTGGAATGTGGCGAATATACAGTTTAGTTTAAGTGGATTTCCAAGTAATATTACCGTAACGAAGGTCGAATTTATCGGGTATGTTGCCAGTGCCATGGCGGCGAATGACACATCAATTTATCGTGGTACCGATGAAATGCCCAGTTTAACCTGTGAAGAAAAATATAACAACGCGACAGTATTGTACACTGATGTCAACTGGAACAGTACCGGATTGAAGACCGTTGACTTGGGATCGACGGCAGTATCCGACGTTCAAGCGCGACTTACGGATGTCGGCGTGATAACGTTGGATATCGTCAGCAAAGCATCTCTAACAAAAGGTACAATTAATTCTGCAAACAATGCCTCGAACAAGCCGCAGCTAAAAGTGACTTATATCCTTGCGCCGCAGGCACCGACAGGATTTGCAAAGGGTGATATCACAACGTCGAGCATAGTCTGGAACTGGACGGACAATGCATCAGCGGATACCGGCAACGTGATCCACGATGCATCCCACGTCGTGAAATGCACGACGGGCGACGTCGAGGGAATTGGATCGACTGGGTCGTGCGAAGAAACCGGCCTCTCGGCGAACACGCAGTACACCAGGCATGCAAATGTCATTGATGCGGATGCAAACACTGACAGCGCCGTAGCAAGCGCATATACGGCGATTGAAACGCCGTCCGGGATCGCGACTGACTCGGTGAGCGGGACGGCAATGACCGTGCACGCCAGCGGAACAATTTCCAATCTGGGACAGGGGCAGTCCGCGCTTCTGTTCGCTGATTCCAGTACCGGCAGGGACTCGGGCTGGGTAACGACGAACAGCTGGACCGAATCCGGTCTTGCCGAAGACTCGGTACATGCCATCACCGTCACGGCAAGGAACGGCGATGGTGTAGAAACATCGGCGACGGCGCCCGAACAACTGATTACCCTAGCATCCATTCCGGATGTCGCCAGTACGCGCAGTACATCGACGTGGTATCAGACCGGATCGTTCGCATTTACGAACAGCAATGGATGGGATAGCGAGGGCGGCACGGTACATTTCTACCGGTACGTATGGAGCCAGTCGGCCACGCATGCATTTGACGGTTCGGAAGACACCTGGAATAACATTTGGGACGGATGTCCGGGTGATTCCTGCACGGTCGAGGACGAAACGCTCACCGTCAGTGCGAATGCTGACGGCCAGTGGTATCTCCATCTCCTTTCCTACAATGGGGCGTTTGTCGCTACGGGGACTGGCTCGACATTCGGGCCGTATTGGTATGACCATACCGCCCCGGCAGCACCTTCGCATGTATACGACGGAACCGGTGCCGACGTGACGTACACGGCCAGTTCGACGCAGTTGTCCGCGAATTGGGGCTCCGTCACCGATGCCAA
>JBAZKE010000016.1:0-3985 GCA_041650915.1 Patescibacteria group bacterium | reverse complement strand
TCTTTCTCTGGCTGGTGCTTGATGCGATAAATGCGCCGGGTATTATTCTCAACTTTTTACTCGTCGGTGAGCTACCAGGCATGTCCACAACTTTGTCTCCAACCATGATGCTGGCTATTATGACCGCCGCTTCGGGCGTTGTCATTTTTGAATTTATGGCTCGCAGGGTCGAGGTCGTTTGGCGAATCCGTCAGCAGGTGCGAAAACTTATTGAGCGTCAAGAACGACTTCCTCGCCGTCGATTCAGCCGCATCTAACTATTCTGGAGTCGAGGCATCTGACAAATCAGCAGGCGCGATGTTTTCGAGCCACAGTTGTAGCTCCTGCAGTATGAACTGTTTATCGTCAGCTAGTTCCTCTGCCGCGAGACGCTCCATCGATTTCATAAACTGCGGTAATTGCGCCTGGATGCGCGCTACGCGCCACTGCTCCCAAGCTGCTGAATCATCCGCGGAAAGTGTCCGAGGAAAATTGCGCGCTTTGTAATGCAGAAACAGCGGCGGCAAGCGATCATCTTGAAACGATGGCTGCATGTCACTCAGTGTCGCTTCATTCGCCTGCGAAACCGATTGAACGCGCATGCGATCGGCATCATTCAAAAATCCATCATAGAGCTGCGCTTCGGCATCCGGTGATTTTTTGAATTCAGGCTTACTCTCAAACAAGCTGCGGATGTTTTCTGCAAAATGGGGCGCGTCTAACAGCGCTTTTTTGTGGGCGTTTATAATCGAAGAATCAAGTGATATACGCGACCAGCCATCACTTTTTTCAAGCACGCCAAGCGGCGCGACAGCTGGCGCGCGGTTATACTGCAGCTCCTTGACAGGCAGCGGCACGAATCCTTCAGCTTGCCGTTCTTCCCACGATGCATAGAATTTTTTGGCAAGTTCCTTGCTATTTAGGTCAATGAACTGTGCAGGGTCATGCCGCAGATCGTACACGATGACGTTGCCGTTTTTGCCGGCAGTCAGCGGGAATGCAACGGTTGTTTTGCTATACTGCGCATCGTAGCGGCCGCTTGTATAGACAAATGGGATTTTTTCATCCAGGTTTATCAGCTTCTTCACTTCGTTTTTATCGCGCATGAGCAGCAGATAATCATAGAGCTGCGTCTGCTTGTCACGAATCAGCCGCGTGACTTCGATAAGTGCAGTTACATCGCTGAGTGCATCGTGTGCAGACAGATGGTCAATACCATTCACTTTCGTTAGCAGTTCGAGACGGTTCGAGGCTTTGCCATCAATCACCGGCCACTCAATACCGTCCGGCCGGAGCGCCCGTGTCATCCGCACGACATCGAGAATATCCCAGCGCGACCGACCATCTTTCCAGCACCATTCATACGGATCATGAAACGTCCGCCAGAACAAATGACGGATGAATTCATCGTCAAACCGAATATTATTGAACCCGACCGTAATCGTATCGGGCGTAAACACATCGTCAAGCAGCATCTTGGCAAACTGCGCCTCACTGTAGCCGTCCGCAACCGTTTGCTGCGGGGTAATCCCCGTCACCATCAGTGCATCAGGACTCGGCAGCGTATCATCATTGACCGCAACCAGCACATTGATCGGATCGCCGATTGGCTGCAGATTCATATCAGTGCGCTGTCCGGCAAACTGCATCACTCGGTCGTCCCTGCCAGAGAGTCCGCTCGTTTCAAGATCATAAAAAAAGAAAGTTTGTGCCACTACAAGCATTATACAAAATAAAAAGCCCCCTGTCATACGACAAGGGGCACCAGGTGAATATATCGCCCCGCAGGGCACGAGTGAGCTAGTCGTTCTTCCTTGGAAGTAGCCGTCCGTTTGCACGGCTGCTTTACGACGTAGCGTCAAGTATTCAAATACTGAATACCGAGCGCTCATTTATCTCGTGCCCTGCAGGCTCCTACCCCATCGATCGATCCGGCAATAGTGCGGAGACCGACTCAAAAAAGTCTATAGGGGGCAACCCGTCGATTGCCCCCTCTTCCCTGTCGTCGCCAGAAGCGACATGGTTACAGAGGTGTACAATCAGGCCCCTATGAAAAAGGGGCTAGGGTAATCGCTTGCTCAACACGGCATCCTTTCGAACAATTCGATTATAGTCCGGTATTATACTATTGAAGCGGCGACAGGGTTCGTCGCGGCGTGCTGGCGACAACATGTATCACCAATACGCCACGACGAATCACAATTCAATCCGATAAGGTACTGCCGAGCGGGTTTCCACCTCACTTCAGTAGTAATATCATTTTAGCATACTATATGCTAATTGTCAATAGTATTTTATCGTAGTAAATAAAAAATCCCGCTTTGAAGCGAGTTCGTAAAAAAGCTGTCAACAGCTCGGATTATATATGTGACGGTTGCGAGGCACCGAGATCAGAGGAGACACGAATGCCTGACTCTGTCTCGGTGCCTCGCGGCGCCGACTGCTTCTAGCCGCACGCCTTGTCGAGCGCGTGGCCGTAACCGCCGGCGGCATCGGTGCCGCAGAGCGTCACGTAGCCCTGAGCGATCTTGGGAACCGCCTTGAGCGACGCCCGCACGATGCCCAGATCGCCGGTACGAGCCGGAGAGGTCGATCCGCCGTTCAGGCCGCCCGTGGTGACCGTGACGCCGGGGTCGGCGAAGGCCGGATCGTCCGCGAAGGCGTTGCCGGCGAGGCCGAGCGAGCCGAGAGCGAGCGAGCCGAAGATGATCGATCCGGTGGTGAACTTCTTGAGCGTGTTCTTCATGATGATCCATGTATCCTTTGTTCGATTGAAGCGAATGGGCTACTGCACATGCAATGAGGAACGCATCGATGCGTTTTCACTACAGCTTAGCGCGTACTGTATACGTACTAAGCTGTAGTGAAATTATTCATTATATAAATCCGAGCTGTTAAGGTGTACCGACGAAGGGGCTTTCACCTCACCTAAGTTGGTAATTACATTCTATCATACTATCATGATTATGTCAATACTTTTCTTAAAAATACCCCTTATAAACAAAAAAGCCCTCGTGGCATGTGAATTTATAACAGTCTAGTAAGTTTTACGCGCAGCGAAAGCTGTAGCCGAGTATCCACCCGCGTTACAGCTTTCGCTCGCGCCTCTTTAATTAAGTTATTGAGTATTCGCCGTTGAAACAAGCTTCGCAGATATTTGGTGGGCGCAGCAATGCTGTACTATCTGACTTGTTTCCGTTGCAGGGATGCCACGTGGCACATAGGTGTGTTCGGTATCCGAGGAGGACAACGATGAACACCTATTCCCTATATCAGACGACGCGGGTGTCGGTTAGGCCGCGGGTATTCGGGACGTGAGGCCCGAGAAGGTGCGCGACGCCGGCGAGTCCATGAGGGTGGTCGAGATGGAACGGGATATTCGGATCGGTTTGGTCATGATGACCTTTCCTGTTCGATTTTCTTTACTGACTCCGGTAACGCCGGCCAGCACCACGGGACATTTCGCCCCGGGTTACCAGATAGTTACAATGAACTATGCAGTAATCCGAAGCGAAATTTCCTTGGTAACTTTTACTTACTAGACTGTTAACGTACCAACCAGGGATAATTACTCACCTCATCTGATGGTAGAACCATATTAACATACTATACATTATTTGTCAACAATATTTTGTATTATTGTTCGATAAATGTAAATTCACTTGATCCAATACGGATAATGCTCTCGCCAGTTGCTCCCTGACGGGTCAGCTCATGATTGATACCAAGCTTGCGCATAATATCGCGGAGGCGATTGACACCTTCAAAGCTATCATAGTTAGTCCGGCGGGCAAATTTCTCTATCTTGTCGCCTTTGACATGGTAGATCCCAGTCTCGATCTTTTCGACCGACCACGATTTCTCTTTGGCTTCATCACTCAGACTGATGGTCGGGATTTCGTCCTCGTCTATTTCTTCAGGCAGTGCTTCGGCACGGGCTTTTTCGACTTTTTGCTTCAGCTGTCGCAGCAGCTCCGTGATATTGCGGCGTGACGGCGCAGATATT
>JBAZKE010000015.1:0-5756 GCA_041650915.1 Patescibacteria group bacterium | reverse complement strand
GGATCTGCTTGAGAATGATGATACCGACAATGTTGACAACGCCACGGTTTATACGAAAACGCTGAGTGGCGAGTCTCAAAGTTACAGTTGGCAGGCGCTTGACGGGCTTACGACCCAGCGTCTCGCTCTTTCCAAGAACCTGGTTTATCAGCCCCAGGTGGATGCAGATGAAAATGTCGTTCTTGTGGACGGTGAAGTTCAATATCAAAAAGATTCCGTGACGAACGAACTTGTCTACGAGATCCAGTTTAAATGGAATTTCAGTTCGGAACGGCTGGTTCTGCGCTCGGAAGTTTTGAGCCAAGACAACAAAATGAGGCTGGAAACCCAGGAATGGCGCGACCAGTACCAGGCCGTTTTGGACGAAACGCCGCTCACGGTCGCGTTCACCCGCACGACAAGCGGGACCGACGTTTCCTATTCCTGGCACAGCAAGGACGAGTTCCGTAACTTTACGTTTGGCAAAACCATGGTCGCGGTTGAAACCGGCAAGGATCCTTCCGGGCAGCCTGTGTTCGGTCTCGAAGTAGGAAGTTGGTCCTTTTCCGAACAGGTTGCGGTGCTCAAATCAGTAGTCGAAGCCAATGTTCCGGAACTTTGGGACAGCGACCAGATAACCCAGATAACGAAGGCGCTTGCAGATACGGACGAGTTTACTGTCTATACGCGCACGACAAGCGGCATGGCCGTCAGCTATGACTGGCAGTCGGTCGATAAGGCACGGAGTTACTCACTGTCTTCGGAAAACATCAAGGATCCTGAGGGCGCTCTTGTCGATGTGAAATGGACCTTTTCCACGAAGTTCCTGGTCCAGAAAATCGAAGTGATGAATCACGCGGAAGAAATGGACGCTGAGTACCGGGAGCAGTACGAAAACGGCCTCAATGATACCAATGCCGCGACCGTTTACTTCAAGACTGTGAGCGGCGGTGACGTCAGTTACAGCTGGGAATCGTTGGTGGGCGGGACTTACAGCCTGAACCGGACCATGGAAAAAGTTTATGTCCCTGATACGTACGCAGATGGAAGCATAAAACTTGATGACCAGAAAGAAGTAATCTACAAGGTCAACGCGGAAACCGGTAAGTTGGAATATACCGAGGCCCGAAGGTGGACTTTCAGCAGGCAGAACCTGGTGTTGAAGACCGAAGCGGCCGCGTATGCGGACAAACTTGAGACCCTTGAGGCCAAGAACCAGTACACCCTTGCGTTGGCCGACACGGACCTTGCGACGGTCTTTACCCGCACCACGAGCGGGAACAGTATCAATTACAGCTGGAAATCCGTGAGCGGCAACAGAAACTACAATCTTGCCAACGAGAACGTCAAGATCCTTGAGACTGAGACGGTTGATCCGGATACGAAACAAGTGACAAGCCGCACGTTTACGGACAACGAAAAATGGTCATTCAGCGAACAGGTCTATGTGCTCAAAGCCGCAGTTGAGGGGCATGAAAACCGCCTTGAAAGCGCCGAACTTCAGGCGCAATACAGCCTTGCGCTTAGTGACATCGCGCTTGGTACTTATTTCACGCGTATCACGAGCGGTGCGGACATCAGCTACAGTTGGAAGTCGGCCGATGGCGTCAAGACCTACACGCTTTCCGAGGAACGGGTCATCGAAACGCCGGCCACGGAAACAACGCCTCCTGTCTATAACGAGACAAGTGCCAAATGGAGCTTCAGCGCTCAATTCCGCGTGCAACGGGACGAGGTTGCGGACCATATCAACGATCTTGAAGAAGAATATCAGGCCCCATATGAAGCGGCCCTTCCTCCTCCAGATACCGGGATTGTTTATACGAAATATACAAAAACAATCAGCGGAACAAGTTTTAGTTACAACTGGGAATCCACAGACGAAGGCTCCGTCTACAGCCTGAGCCGTTCCACGGAGAAGATCTATGTTCCGGAAATGGAAACCGTTGACGGTGTTGAGCGCGTCAAGACAACAGTAGACGGCCAGGTCGTTTATCAAACAGATCCGGTCGACCCGACGAAACTTTTTACCGAGTCTATTAGGAAATGGTTATTTAACGAGCAGGTTTATGTTCCCCAGACGATGGTCCGGGATCATGTCGCAGACCTTGAGACCTACCAGGCGCGGGCCCAGGCGACCGAGGCATTGGCAAATGCGGTCACCGGTTTCACGGCGTTCAGCCGCACCGTGAGCGGGACGAACGTCAATTTCAGCTGGAAGTCGCTCACGGGCGGAAAAACCTACGGGCTGAGTTCCGACATTGTAAAAATTATGACGTCCGAAACGCCGGCTGTGTTTGAGGAGAACACCAAATGGAGTTTTAACGAGCAGTCCTTGGCCTTGCGAAGCGAGGTGGAAGGGAACAGTTCAAACCTTTCCGCAGACCAGCGGCAGCAGTACAGCGACGCTTTGGCCAATACGAACGATTCGACGTATTTTATGAAAACGATGAGCGGCAGTGATTTGAGCTACAGTTGGAAGGCGAAGGACGGAATCAAGACCTATACGCTTTCCGTTGACCGGGTGGTCACAACACCTGCGACAGAAACAACACCGGGCGTTTATTCTGAAACAAATGCAAAATGGACCCTGAGCGAGCAAACGCGAGTTAAGAAAACGGAAATCGAAAAACAAATCAAAGAGTTTGAAGATGCGAACGTTGCTGAACAGTATGCCGTTGCGCTCCAGTCTCCTGAGACGAATGATCTTACCATCTACACCAAGACTATCAGCGGCAGCGACGTCAGCTATAGCTGGAAAAATCCGGAGGGTACGGCAACTTACAGCCTGGGCCGCACCGTGCAAAAGATTTCGGATGACGACGGTAATTTGGCCGAAACCCAGTACAAATGGAATTTTTCAAAGCAGGTTTATGTCACGAAAGCCCTTGCTGCCGCCTACACTGACATGCTCGAGATCGATGCTGTAAGAGAGCAGTACACAATGGCTCTTGCGGATACGAACAGCATCACTGAATACACCATGAGTTTGAGCGGTACCGACAAGAGTTACTCATGGAAGTCAAAAGACGGCGCCAAAACTTATTCGCTTACCAGGACAGATGTCCTGACCCAACTGGCGGATGGTGCGTGGCAGACCCGTTCGAAATGGAACTTCAGCGAGCAGGTTCTCGTGCTTCGCTTGGAAGTGGACCAGCATAGCGCTGACCTTGAGGCCGATGATGTGCGCACTCAGTACACGACGGTGCTCAATGACGATCACACGGATGGTTCCACCGTTTATACCAAGACGACAAACGGTAATGAAGATTCTTACACCTGGAAAGATACGAACGGCATCACGACTTACAATCTCTCGAAAGCCCTGACGGAAACGACCGGCGCAGTAAAATGGTTCTTTTCGGCCTCTGCGCTTGTGCAATATGCGGAACTTTTGAATCATCAGGATGACCTTGCGTCCCAGGAAGAGGTGGATGCTTATAATGGCGCAATTATTGATCATGATTCCTGGACGGAAGTTACGCGTACGACCAATGGCGGGGACGTGACCTATTCTTGGAAGAGCGTCGACAAACGGAAAACTTACGCTCTTTCAAAGACTATCGTTCGGGAACTCCAGTCAAACGGCGAATATCTCAACAAGCCAAGATGGAGCTTTAGTGCCCAAACAACCGTCGATAAGGAAGTGTTCATAGGTGCGAACCCGTTCCTTGGTACGACGCTCCAGCTGCAGTATGCCGCCGCACTCGCCGATGTGAGCGCAGTGACGGAATTTTCCATGTCAGTCAGCGGAGAAACGGTGAGTTATACGTGGAAGAGCAAAAATGGCGACAAGAGTTATTCGCTGACGAAATCAAAAGTCCAGACGCTCGTTTCCCAAGTTGCAGACGAACAGGGAGTCGTTACTGAGTTTTATGAGACCCGCGACAAATGGGATTTCAGCGAGCAGATTACGGTCCTCATTTCTGAAGTAGAGGCGTATAAGGCCTCGGTGCCCGAAGATCAAATCTCCCAATGTGAGACGGCGCTTCCGGCGGGGGTGAAAACAGCAAGCCGGTCAACTAGCGGCACGGATGTCAGCTACGGCTGGAAGTCCCAGGACGGCAGGCACACTTACAGCCTTTCGAAGAATACGGTGCAGGAGCTTCAGGCAACGTTGCAGCCGGACGGGACCTACTATGCTTCGCGGGAAAAATTTAATTTTGCGACCCAAACTGTGGTTGCCAAAGTACTCGTGACCGGGCATGTTGATGATCTTGCCATGGCGGATATGGACAATCTGAGCTCCCGGCAACTGAGGGAACAATACAATGTATCGCTTGATACCGCATCACTTGCGGGTACGAACGAGTTTACCCAATACACCTTGTCAGTAAGCGGTACCGACGAAAGCTATAGTTGGCGTGCCTTGGATGAATCCAAAACTTATTTGCTTTCAAAATCTACAGTCCCGACCGTTGCGTCTGAAACCAGGGACGCGCAGGGGAAAGTGATCGCGCAGACCTATGTTGAACCGGCGCCAGTAAAATGGAGTTTTTCGATCCAGCAGGTGGTGGTAAAAGCGCTTGTAGACGGTCATATTGATGATCTTGCTGTGGCGGATACGACCAATCCGAACTCTCCGGAATTGAGAAGCCAGTATAAAACCTCGCTTGACGAAGGTGCCTACGATGTCTATGCCGGCTTCACGAAGTCGACGAGCGGGACGGACGTGAGTTACACCTGGAAGTCGGTGGACGGGAAGAAGAGTTACAATTTGAGCCAGAGCGAAACGTCTGTTATCCAGGCGGACGGGACCAGCACTGTGTGGACGCCGAAATGGAGTTTTTCGATCCAGCAGACGGTAGTCAAAGCGCTTGTCGACGGTTATGTTGACAGCCTTGCCGCAGCGGACACGACCGATCCGAACTCCCAGGAGCTGAGAAGACAGTATACCGACTCGCTTGCCGAAGGTGCTTACGATACCCACGCCGGGTTTACGATGTCGACAAGCGGGACGGACGTAAGTTACACGTGGAAGTCGGCGGATGGGAAGAAGTCTTACTCGTTGGCACAATCGTTGGCCCCGACGGTTGCGTCTGAAACCAAAGACGCGCAGGGGAAAGTGATTACGCAGACCTATGTTGAACCAACGCCGATAAAATGGGGTTTTTCGGTTCAGCAGGCTGTGTCCCGTGAGTATGTGAACGCGCTTGCCTCAAATCTTGCGGTCAATTCCGCGCAAGAGACTGATCAAGTGAGGCAGGCGCAGGAGGCACTTGGGACGACAAACGGGGTGCCTAATTATGACAGTCATGCCGGATTCACGATGTCGACAAGCGGGACGGACGTAAGTTACACGTGGAAGTCAGCGGACGGGAAAAAGTCTTACTCGTTGGCACAATCGTTGGCCCCGACGGTTGTGTCTGAAACCAGGGACGCGCAGGGGAAAGTGATTGCGCAGACCTATGTTGAACCGGTGCCGATAAAATGGAGTTTCTCGATCCAGGAGAAAGTGGTCTGGGACCTTGTGTCCGGTCACATTGATGATCTTGCCGCAGAGGAGTCGACCATTCCAAATTCCATCCAATTAAGAGTGCAATACGCGGCGGCCGTGGGCGATGTCGACAGTTTTACGGAGTACACGAAGTCGACGAGCGGGACGGACGTGAGTTACACCTGGAAGTCGGTGGACGGGAAGAAGAGTTACAATTTGAGCCAGAGCGAAACGTCTGTTATCCAGGCGGACGGGACCAGCACTGTATGGACGCCGAAGTTGAGTTTCTCGATCCAGCAGACGGTAGTAAAAGCGCTTGTCGACGGTTATGTTGACAGCC
>JBAZKE010000014.1:0-6011 GCA_041650915.1 Patescibacteria group bacterium | reverse complement strand
ACGGATACCGATCATGCTCCTGAGCATCGTGCTCGGATGGTGGATATTCCGTGCCAGTGCCGGTCTGTTCGGACAATGGGGCGGCGCGTTCAGTGTCGCACTCTATACCCTCGACCCGAACATCATAGCGCACAGCAGGTACATCACGACCGATCTCGGTTTTTCAGCATGTGCATTTGTCAGCATATACCGTCTGGTCAGGCTGCTGCAGGAACCGACCAAACGGAATGGCATCTGGTTCGGTGCTGCCTATCTGGCAATGGCGCTCTCGAAGTTTTCATCAATCCCCTTCACGCTGATCATCATCGCGGTCCTTATACTGGTGAAGATCCTCCACCGCAATCATCTGGCCCTCCAGTGGCGTGTTGTTCGAAAATGGCTGTTCGTCGCAGTTCCCGCCATGGCGCTCATTACATGGTCGATGTACGGATTCGATTTCCGAAGTCCGTCGGAAGATCCGCGTATCAACCAGCTGTACTCACAGCGCGATACGCTGCTTCAAGAAAAGGATCCCCAATCGCTCCCGCCGCTCGAACGATTTGTCGTTACCAAGCTCGGCGACAAGGGACAGCGCCTCGGCCAGATGCTTGAGGATGCCAGCCATTTACGCATTCCCGGTTATACGTTCTTCAGGGGTGCGTTTGCCGTCATCGGTCATTCTATCGGCGGTCAGGGAGCCTACCTGCTCGGTCGTTCGGGTGACCGTGGGTGGTGGTACTATTTTCCGGTCGCCATTCTGACGAAGACGCCGCTTCCGACGCTTCTCACGGCGCTCTTCGTCATTACGTTCGGTTGCATTTACAGCATTATGATCAGAAAACGATCGTTCAGCGTCTTGGATGCAGCACGACGTATTCCCATTCCGTACCTAGTATATAGCGCGGTTCCAATCCTTTTTCTTGCCACAAGCATGACGAGTCATTTGAATCTCGGTTGGCGCCATATCATGCCGCTCTATCCGTTCCTTTTTGTCCTTGCAGGCTCGCTCACAAGATTACCCATGGGACCATACGTACGTTCACGGGCAGTGGTCCCCATGCTGGTGGCTGGAAGCCTTGTCGTCGTGCAGGTCGGTACGTATCCGAATGAACTGGGATACTTTAACAGCCTCGTCGGGGGAACACGCGAAGGCCCGAGGTACCTGCTTGATTCAAACATCGATTGGGGTCAGGATCTACCGAAGTTGCAGCGCTATGTACACGATAACGACATTACCGTGCTCCCGTTCGATTACTACGGAAGAGCCGCGGTTTCATATTACCTGCCGCAGGCGATCCCATTGCCTACCTCATGGGATCTTTCAAACGGTACTGAAAAGCCGCGCGGTACTGTTGCCATCAGCGTCGGGTCGCTCTTCCGCACTGATCGGGCCTTTGATTGGTTATGGAAGGAACGTCCCGTAGCCAGGATCGGTTCCAGTATAAATATCTACCAGCTTGACGGTTGACTTCAGGGGTTTTCCGTGATATAATATGTATTGATAAAATAGACCTTCGTGATCAATCAAACAAAACTCTACAACATTTTACGCGGAAGCAGCGTCATTGCATTAAAGACGCTCGATACCGCGCTGCAGGAATCGAAAGAGCAGCGCGTTGATTTAGCGCAGGTCATCCTGCAAAAAAAGCTTGCGACCGAGATCGCCCTGTACGAAACGATCGCGACAGGGATGAAAATACCGTTTATCGACCTTACGACCGTACATGTCCGTCAGGATATCCTGCTGGTCATCCCCGAACCGATCGCACAGCTTCATCAGGTCGTGCCATTCGACAAGACCGATAAGGCAATCAAGGTTGCGGCGCTCGATCCCGATGACATCGAGACGTTCGAGTTCCTCGAAAAAAAGATGAATCTGCCGGTCGAAATATACCTCACGACACCGTCAGGGATCCATACGGTACTCAAACAGTACCATAAAGGCCTCCGTGCGGAATTCAAGGATATTAATACCGTTACACAGGAAGGGGTCGAGGACCTCAAACATCTCGCGGAGGACGTGCCTGTCGTCAGGATCGTTGATACGCTTCTCGAGCATGCGATATTCGAAAGCGCGTCGGATATCCATATCGAACCGACCGAAACCGATACGGTCGTACGATACCGTATCGACGGCATCCTTCGTGACGTCATGACATTGCCGAAAAAGATACAGTCAGGCGTCATTGCCAGGATAAAAATACTCTCGAACCTTAAGATCGATGAGCATCGGCTGCCGCAGGACGGAAGATTCAAAATCGAAAGCGACGCCCAACGGGTCGCCTTTCGCGTTTCGATCCTTCCCGTCTTCGATGGTGAGAAGGCGGTGCTCCGTGTCCTGAACGAATCTGCGCAGGTGCTTTCGCTTGAGTCGCTCGGGCTTCAACCGTCAGCACTCGACATACTCCAGCGCAACATCGTGAAACCTCACGGCATCATCTACGTCACTGGTCCGACAGGTTCAGGCAAAACAACGACGCTCTATACAGTTCTAAGCAAGCTCAATACCGCTTCCGTAAACATCTCGACGATCGAGGATCCGATCGAGTACCGCATGCCGCGGGTCAACCAGACACAGGTAAATCCGAAAATCGGTCTTTCGTTCGCGATCGGTCTTCGGACGCTCCTCCGTCAGGACCCGAACATCATCATGGTCGGTGAAATCCGTGATGCAGAAACCGCGGAGATTGCCACGCATGCCGCAATGACCGGCCATCTGGTGCTGACGACGCTCCATACCAATGATGCCGTCACTGCGCTCCCGCGCCTGACCGAAATGGGCGTACCGAGCTTTCTCGTCGCATCAACGACGAATGTCGTCATAGCGCAACGTCTCGTTCGAAAGGTATGCTCACAGTGCATCGAAAGCTATACGTTGAGCAAAGCTGCACTCCACAACATCGCAAAACAGGTCGACGTCCAGAACATGCTCGACGTTCTCGAACACCAAGGCGCCATCGAATCGGCAAAGCAATCACCGGAAACGCTGCTATTCTACCGTGGAAAAGGTTGTCGGCAGTGCAACGATACCGGATATAAGGGCCGTGTCGGCATCTATGAGATGCTTGAAGTGACGCCCGATATCAGCGAGCTTATCCTTAAGAAAGCCTCGTCTGCGGAGCTGAAATCCGCGGCGTTCAAACAGGGAATGCTCACCATGCTCCATGACGGTTTCATTAAGGCGAAAGCCGGCGTCACCAGCATCGAAGAGGTGCTGCGCGTCACCGAGGACTGACATGCCTCAATTTGAATACACCGCACGGACTGCGGAAAATAAAATTGAACATGGCATGCTTGCGGCCCAGGACCAGCATGATCTTGAACAGAAATTGCATCAACGCAACCTGGTACTGACGTCCTCGACCATCGGGGCGTCAACGTCGTCGCTGTCACGTTTCATGTCGACGTTCCAGTCGATTCCCGCTGTTGAAAGGATATTTTTCACGCAATACCTGCACGTCATGATCCGAGCCGGTTTTTCGATCGCCCGTGCCCTGAATACACTCACTCAACAGACAACCAACAAGTACTTCAAGAAGGTCATTACCGAGATCCGCGGTGACGTGGAATCAGGCATGGCCTTTTCAAAAGCCCTTGCGAAGCACCCACGGATATTCAGCGAGCTGTACGTCAACATGGTCGCTGCAGGCGAATCAAGCGGCAAGCTCGACGAGGTCTTGAGTACCCTTGCAATCAAGATGAAGAAGGACCACGGATTAATCTCAAAGGTCAAGGGCGCACTGACCTACCCCATCATCGTCGTCGTCATCATGATCGGTGTAGGCCTATTGATGGCAATCGTCGTGATTCCCCAGCTCTCGAACATCTTTTCGGAAAACAACGCGCAGCTGCCGATCATGACGAGGATCCTCATGGCCATCTCGAGCTTCCTGATCCATAACGGCATCGTCACGCTCATAGCGCTTATCGTGCTGCTCTTCATTGTCATGAGGCTTCTCAAGACGAAAAAAGGTAAGCGACTGTTCGACGCCGTGATGTTAAAACTACCAATCATCGGCGTCATCATCAAAAAAATCAACCTTGCACGATTTACGCGCTCATTATCGTCGATGCTTGAGACAAATATTCCCATCATCGAGACCTTCATGATCATCAGCAGGACCATGGGCAACACCTTCTACAAAGTGGCGTTCGAGGAAACCGCCCAACGGCTCAGAACCGGCAATACCATTGCGCATAACCTTGAGGCATTCCCGAAGCTTTTTCCACCGTTGACGACGCAGATGATCTCAATCGGCGAGGAAAGCGGATCCCTCGATGCAATTTCCGGCGAGCTCGCGACATTCTATGAGGAGGAAGTTGACCAGACCATGTCAAACATGTCGACTATCATCGAACCGATCCTTATGCTGTTCCTCGGCATCGGTGTCGCGCTCATGGCGGTTGCCATCATACTGCCAATTTACTCGCTCTCCCAGCAAATCGGTTGACATGCAGCTCTCGAAGCTCCTCATCGATTATAGCTCACATACAGCAGGCATTGATCTGTGCAGTGCACAGATACGGTTTGTGCAGTTACGACGTCACGGGAAAAAGATTGAACTCGTCAACTACGGCCATATCGATAAGGCTGAAGGTACGTTCTTTCGGACCGACGTGGTGAATATCGAACGTGCCGCAAAAATCATCCGTACAGGACTGGCACAGTATTCGAGGGCCATACGCGCCGCCTACGCATCAATACCCGAACAACATTCATTTCTGAAATTACTGACTGTTCCTGCATCATCAAGTTCCAACCTTGATGAATCAATCCGCTGGGAAACCACGCAGCATATACCCTACGAGCTCAAGCAGCTGACGATCGATTGGATGAGGGTACCGACGACGGATACGGCGCATATCTCTGCATTGGTAGCGGCCTGCCCAACCCAACTGACTGACACGTATCGGTCGCTCATCGAACGAGCCGGGTTATTACCGTTCGGTCTCGAACCTGCCTCCGTAGCTCTTGCGCGATGCCATCAGCATCTGTTCGGCCCTGGTCAGACCGGCATGCTCGTATCGCTCGGCGAGCTTGAAAGTGTCGCCATGGTGATGAACAACGGTCTGCCCAATCTTGCGGCATCGATCCCCTTTACTACCGAATCGCTCATATCATCGTTCATGCAACGATTCAACATTGGTTATGCTGATGCCCGAAAATCGCTTTATTCCTTTGGATTCTACAAGCTTCGTGTACGAGGATTGACGAGGGAAATGCTGATGGAGCCATTTGAACAGCTGGTAAAACGACTTCAAGATGTGAGCAACTTTTCCCAAAGTCATTTCGGGACGAAGCACCCCGTCTCCACCATTTTTATCTGCGGTCCCGGTACCATGATAGCCGGCCTCTCCGAAGAGTTGTCAAACCGGATGAAAGCCCCAGTGACGATAACGTCCCCTCTTCCGGGTATCGTCTATGGCCGCCGCGCAAAAGGATTTGCGAATGTCTTTCAGGAATATACCGTACCCCTCGGCTTAGCCATGAACTCGATTGATAATCCTTCGCAATGATCCGTCTCAACGTCATCGGTCAAAACGAGAAAAACCAAACGGACGACCTGTTGAGGGCGCACGCGTTGTTCCTTTCAATGTTGGTCATCGTGGGAATCTGTGCGATCACGGTCACGTTGCTGGTGATCGGCCGAGCGTATCTGAATATACGCCTGACCAGCGCTACCGATGAGCTTGCGTCGACGAAGATCGTCACGCCTGCAGGTGAAACACTTCCCGTACTGGAACTGACAAAACGGGTAAATGCCCAGTTGGCGGTTCTGAAAACCCAACTCACGGCATTTCAATTTGATACCGTACTGATCGATCTGGGAACAGCAACGCCTGACGGCGTCACGCTGACCGCCGTATCGATCGAGACGAAGGGCAACACGCTCAACATACAGGGTTTTGCATCCTCGAGGAACGATGTTCCGCTTTTTGAAGCAGGTCTTAAACAATTGCCCTATCTCGAGAACGTTTCGTTGCAGTCCAACCTCAATGAACGGACCCACTTAGCGATAACAGGCACTGCA
>JBAZKE010000013.1:0-9840 GCA_041650915.1 Patescibacteria group bacterium | reverse complement strand
AGCATTATTCCTGCTCGAAAACCTAGCGGAACGCTATTCCAGCGGCAATCAGCCGGATGGGGGTCAAAAACATGGCAGGCACATCCGGACACACCCTTGAAATACTCGTACAGGCTAAAGATGCAGCCACCGGTATCCTGAAGGGGATTAACTCCGTCTTTAAGGAGATGGGCGGAGCTGCGACCGATTCAGCAAAGCAGGCCGGGACTGCCCTTGTGGACATGTCCGCGCAGGCCAAGAAACTGAAGGTCACCCTTGATGAAGTTGCTTCGAGTCTGGCTGGCGTTGGTATAGCCGCTGCTGGCATGGGCGCGACTATGACGGCTGGATTCGGCGTTGCCATCAAGGGCGCATCGGATTTTGAAGCAGCGGTGACTGGTGTTCGTGCGGTCCTGCAATCTGATTTCATGGGCAATGTGACCGGTCTCAATACGACCATGGGGCAGCTTGCGGATAAGGCGCGGGAATTAGGCACGACCACGCAATTCTCAGCCGTGCAGGCTGCTAATGCTATGGAGGATTTAGCGAAGGCTGGGTATAAGACGAACGAAATTATGGCCTCGTCTGATGCTGTGTTGAAACTTGCCGCGGCTTCCCAGATGGGGCTTGCGGATACTGCCGAGGCGGTGGTCAACATTCTCACTCCGTTCGGATTGAAGGCGGAAGCAGCAGCGAAAACTACAAACACCCTTGCCGTCGTGGCAAATGAGACGACCTCCGGACTGAGGGACATCACAGAGGCGATGAAATTCGCCGCGCCTGCCGCGGCAAGCCTCAACTTGAGTATTGAGGAAACTGCGGCTGCAATTGGTGTGCTGGCTGATAACGGCATGAAAGGGACTATTGCAGGCACGTCCCTCCGGGGCATTTTTATTGACCTCGTGAAGCCTACAAAGCAGGCTCAAGAGGCCCTGAAAAATATGGGTGTCGAGCTGGTCAAAAATGCCGACGGCTCGTTTAACGCTATCGCCACATTCAAGGCGCTCCGCGATGCTCAGATGACTCTTGCGGATTCGGCGGCGATATTCGGGGTGCATCAGGCCACAGCGGCTTTGGCGCTTGCGAAGAATGTTGATAAATTCGGAGAGTTGACCGAAAAGACGCGAACACAGACGACGGCTTTGGATGACCTTACGAATACGGTTACCGGCTCGTTTTCTGTGTCAATCCAGAAGCTCTTGTCATCGCTACAGGTGCTCGCTGAATCTCTTGGAACCCCTCTTCTTGAACCCCTCAAGGCCGTTGTGCTGCAAATTATCGAGGGTGTAAAGTGGTTGACGGACTTCGCCCGTGCTCACGAAACGCTCACCAAATACGTGTTAGGAGCTATCGGTGCCGTTGGTGGTATTTTGACGGTGTTTGGGGCCGTGAGCCTTGCTCTAGCTGGTTTGCTCTGGGCACTCGGGTCCATGCGGCAGGCGTGGATTACGATGATAGCCGTGTGGGAACGGGGGATAATCCTATCTCTGAAAGCCGAGGCGGCTACGATTGCTGAATCCGCGGCACGGCAAAAGAACGCCGCCGCGGCTAGGGCAGAGGCGGAAGCCGTCGGAATGGCGAATCAGGCGAAAGGTGGAGCCGCTGGGGGCGCAAGTTGGGGTGCTACTGCTCGAAGCGCTCTCCCAGGCGTAGGGGTGGCTGCTGGCATAGCCGGGGCTGCCCTTGCGAATATGGCTGATTGGGATAAAGACCTCAAGGGCATCAACACGTCGCTTCTTGATATCTCCGCGATTGCTTCTATCCTCCCTGGCAAATTCGGAGTCATAGGACAGGCTATCACTGCGTGGGCTTCTGCTACTGTGGCCGTTGGCGCGAATTGGGAAGAGCTGACGACAAACCTCAAGGAAGATTTCGGAACGATTGGCTGGCTGATTACTGGGCTACTTGCACCATTGAAGGCTGTTTATGACGGGGTTACGTGGTTCCTTGGCAAAATAGGGCTTGTAGCGAAAGAGATTCCTCTCGCCACCCAGGCCCAAAAAGATTTCACTCGCGCATCTGTCGAGATGGGGGAATCATGGGCGCAATTTCAGAAATCCTACGCTGCTACTTTCGGCACCCGCCCGCCCGCTGAGATAGCGAAGCAATTTGGAGAGCTGAGACGGGAAGCGAAAGGGGCAGGTGACAGCGGGAAACAGGCCGGGACCGATTTTGCTACCGGGATGACCGAGGCTGCGAAAGCTACGCGGTTGACGGCTACTGAACAGCAGGAGCTTGAGAAGCAGAGTAAGACGCTTGCCGATGCCCTGAAAGGAGCATTCCAAACCTTAAAAGATCAAACCGTTGGTGTGTTTGGTGGCATCAATGCTTCTATCAAATCGTTTGAGGAGCAATGGCAAGCTACGTCTAAGCGCACAGGGACAGCAAGCCAGGAGACTCAAAAAGCTTTTTCGACATTCGCGGAACGGCTCGGGTCGGGTATTGGTGAGGCCGCTAGATACGTTTCCGAGCAAATGACTACGCTTTCTCAGCGCCTTCGCTCTGCTATAGATTCCAAAGCCCTACAACCTGAACTTGATGCTATGAAAAAGGGCATTACTGATTTCGCAAATTCGAGCATCAAGGAATTTGAGAGATGGGTTGCTGAGGCTGATAAGAGCATCAAAAGCCTGCAAACCGAATACGACCGCGTTAACAAAGAGATAGTCAAAACTCACGAGGAAGCAGAGCGGCAACGCCAGCAAATCAGCGACAATGCTGAGAATGCTATCAGAAACATAATGCGCTCAGGCATGAATGAGCGCGAGAAATACCTTGAAACTATCGACAAAATTAGAGAGCGGCAGGAAGAGGCCGACGACCTGATAGCGGCAGGTGGGGAAGAGAATTACAGGCGCGCTCAGCAACTCCTGAATCAGAATATTCAGGATGCTCAGACCCTCAAAGAAGTTAAACTTCAGATACGTGATACGCTGTCTCAGGCTGAATTGGCAGCATACGCGCAAGAGATTTACTATATTGAGAGTAAGAAGACCAAAACAGAAGAGGAAAAGGTCCGTCTCAAGCTTATCAATGACTACCTCAACCAGAGAGTGACGGTTATCTCTCAACAGGAAGCTCAAGAGAGAGCCATCAATAGCGTGCAGGAAGCGCGAGCCAGCCTAGAGAAACAAGCTGAAGAGCGAGACAATGAGCAGACGGCAGAGCTTGAGCGGCAGAAAAAGGCATTTGAAGAGCAGCTTGGCAAATTGCAGGCATTAAAGGCTGAGGCCGAAAAGCTTATCAATGTGTTTAAACAGCAACTCGCTGTTACGGTGGATACGAGCGCGGCGGAAACATCGATGAATGAGTTGTTCAGACCGCGAGAAATTCCAATAACGATGAAGGTGACCACCCAAGGCCAAGGCATGGCTACTGGTGGCCCCCTCCCTGGTTATGGCGGGGGTGACGTCATTCCGGCCATGTTAGAGCCTGGTGAATTCGTCGTCAGAAAGGAAGCGGTTTCGAGCGTAGGACTTGGCTTGCTGACGGCAATCAATAATTTTGGTGGAGGCGTTTCCTCTGCGTTGCGGTCTGCATTCTCTGGTTTTGGGGTTCAGCATTTTCAGAGCGGCGGCCTTGTTACTGGTATTACTGAACGAGTAATCTACGCGCTTGAGGGATTGAGCACTCAAATAGAGCGACTCGTGAGCATGCTTAGCTCTGCACAACAGACGATAGCCTATCAACAGGCAGGGTCTAGCCAACAGTATGGTGGAGGAAATCAACAGGAGGCTTTTTTGCGGGGGCTGTCAGATACGCTTTCCCCGCTCATTTCTGCTCTTGGAGATATTGCACGGACATCTACCGAGCTTCAGCGTGTTGAGGTCCGGGTGCAAGATGGCATGAATTCAACTCAGACAACCTCGTTTCCGTAGTGGTTAGGCAATGGCACAAGAACCTGATTACATAGGAACTATCACTTTCGCGAACGACGTCACATGCACGCTCGACGTGCCGCAATTGAACATGCGTACAGGTAAATGCGTAGGGGGGCAGCTCGTGCCTATCACGAATACCATCACAGGGGAGAGCGAGGCGCTCGGGTATCCTCTCGCGGTCTTTTTCGAGCTTGAAACGAGAGCGATTGTGGATGCTCTGCGGAGGCTGTGGGCACGCGGAACGACCGTGAGCTTCGAGTGCGACGAACGAAGAGGGAGAGCGATGCTCGACACGCAGAATGGACTTGCTGATATTAGGAACGTATCAGGTCAAAACGTCCCGATTCGTCGCGTCCGCGGTCAAGCCCTCGACCTCTGGAACGGGACCGTCAATCTCATCGTTGTGGCTAGGAGCGCATAATGGCTGACGACCGCGATTTCATAGGCCGTGTACGCTTCTCCCGTGACGTGGTGATTTCTTCCAATCCCACCCCGATAGCTGGTTATGCCCGTCGTGCGGTTTCCGGTGAACTCGTCACCGTGACCGCGGAACAGGACGAAGAGGCGGAATACCTCGGTTATCAGATTGCCGTTGACTTCGAGTGCGAGCCTATCGCCACCATCGAGAAGCTGAGAGCAATCTGGAAGGCGGGTAAGCCTATCCCCTTCCGTTGCGATGAAGAGCATGGTACGTGCATCCTGGATCCCAAGAAGGGGCTTGAGGGGTTACGACACGAAACAGGCCAGAACGTCCCAGTGCGGAACGTCAGGGAGAAATATCTCGACCTCTGGTTCGGCCGTGTTAACCTGCTGGTAGTCACCGGATACGCGGGAGCGGTTGATGGGGGACTCCCTCCGAACGCGCTTACTACGGGAGCCACGGGCCTCGCGACCAACTACCTCACCATGGGGTATAACCTTCAGATTATCGTGAGGCGGAATGGGCAGATTGTTCTATGCTCTGCTGGGGCTGTCTCCCGCTCTGCCGACGATGCGGCGATTCGGTGGGAAGTGACGACCATTGCCCCTATCCCGGATTTGTCCATTGAAAACGACGTCTGGGATGTTCAGTTTAGCATGGCCGGGAAAACCTGGTATTCCTTCCAAGACCGCAAGGCGGATGGAGCTCGCGGCAAGGACACGGGGACCGACGGCGGGGTGACCGTTTCCGGGACCGTGCAGACGATTGACACGGACCTCTTCAACTACGGGACCCCTCAGACGCTCTGCTTCTGTTCCCCGACCTGGCTAGACGAGACGTTTGATTCTTGGCAGCTCAATCCTGATGGGAGCTTATCGACTCGCGATTACATGCAATACAAAGGTGACCGGCTCTATCACCCGCGCCTCCCCGGCAAGCAATACAAGGCAGGGGACTTCAAGTGCATCGTTGGGCCGACGACTCACCACGAGGTTGCGAAGTATCTCGCTCAGTTGCTCGGCTTCAACGTGACGATTACCACTCCGGATATGGAGTTGCTCGACACGTTCACCGTGCAGTCTGGTACGAACTGGTTTGAGGCAATCAAGGCCAATTTCACGATATGGGGGCCGACTATTCGGGTAGAGGCTGCGGTTGGTGACGGCAAGCCGACGATTCAGGTTCTCGACGTCATCAACGGCGATGGGGGCATGACCGGCATAGGGACCGTCACCCTCCAGAATGCGGCGATTCAGAGCATTCAGTATCTCACCGCGCAGAAGGGGAGCAACACTGAGCCGGTTGACCACGTGATTGTCACGGGGAGGAATAAGACGGATAGGTTCTATGGAGAATTTGACAAGGAGCCGAATTATACTCCGGTGCGAATCCCCGAAATGTCTTTGGGTATCAACTACGAACTGACGAACGATATGCCCCTGGACGCGGCATGGGAACCTATCACCCAACAACTTGGGCAAAGCCCCCAACAGGTTACTTTTGGCATGGATTCAGACGCGTACGAGACGAGCAAAATCAACAAACAGCGCGTGTATTGGGGTTTCTATCGCTACAAGGACAAGAAATCGGGTGAGGACCAGTATGTTCTGCTCCGTGAACGTCATGACATGGTGAATCAGAATGGAGTCATAGAGGGAAGGGTTGAGAGAAACCATAAATATGGTGTCGGGTATGTGCCGATTAACGTCATGGAGACAGAATCAGTGAGGACTATTCTCCCCGGACAGTCTACTCCGAAACTGATACCTATCAAATGGCGGGCAGTGAGTCAGCAATATGTGGTGAAATCCATAAAACAGGCAATTACAGCAGAAGCGACGTATGAGCTGGTCATTTATGATGAGGTTTTGAAGGACAACAAGCGGCACAAGGACAATCCAAACCCATTAGGACAGCTCAAGCGCATTGACCGCACGAGGACTGCTATTGACAGAAGTCAGAGCACAACGCAGCGTGTCATGGGGCTCTATACGAAATTTCGGTCGTCATTCATTAGCCGGACAGCAGATAACGTGCTACTAAAATGGGATTGGGATTTCGATGTTCTGTCCGGGACGAGCCGCGCGAATAGTCAAATCCTGAAGAATCCGAAATCAGAAGACGATATCGTCAACCTTCATGGCGCCACCCCTCAGCGATGGGAATTCTATCGAGACGGGGCCGGGAAACTTATCGGCGGGGAGATGTGTTATAAGCGGACGGTGCCAGTTTCTCACGACGACATTGCCTCTGACGAAATCGCCCAGGCCATCGCGGACCGCATCTTCTACCGGAAAGTTGAGGACGTGAAAGAGTTGTCAGTTAAGACGAGCATTCCTATCCCGTTCGGCTCCCTCCCTGCCGTGGTTGACCTCGTTTCTATTCCGAAGACGGTCACGACCGCGGGGACATCCCCCGTGCTGACGAATGCAAATGCGGTTGACGGCGGGCGCTACTTTGTCAAGGCGGTGAGTGAGCGGTTCAGTGTGGGCAAAGACATCGTGAATCCGGAATTGACGATTGAGCAAACTCTAACGCTGAGGTCGAGACTATAGGTGAATCATGAGCGATTGGGGCATATACTACTCGTACAAGGGTGACCTCGTTTCTCTCACTGTAGACAGCCGGAATGTCACCGGGGAGGCCCTCCTGTCTGCGGAAGCTATTGCAGCTCAATTACAGGCTGCTACTTTCTCGCCTCCAGGGGTGTTTCGCTTCACGCTCACGGACACCGATGCTGTGACCGTATCTGTTGAGCACTACGGGGATGCTGCCAGCCCTGCATTGTTCAGCGGCGAGCGTGCGGTAATTGCTGATGGGGCAACGGAAAATTACAACCTAATTCCCGGCATTGCTGTGGTGATTTCAGGGTCGTCGGTTGAGGGGGATATTTTCGAGATTGGGGTTGGCTGTTATTGGGACAGTGACGTCGGAGAGTGGCAACGGTTCAGCCCTTTTGATATTGCATTCATTGGGGTAGACTCCGCGGAGCGGGTGTTCTCGGTGAAAAATGAGAGCGGCTCTGTGCAGTGTCAGTCTCAGCTCGTGGCCGTCAACGCAATGCGAATCGTCAACACGCAGACGACATCTCGACCGTTTTACGCGTTCCGTCAGACCGGAATCATCGGGCCTACGGCTCATGAGGATTTGCTCGGAGCAGCGGTCACATTTACGAACTTGATAGCTGGCACTCCAAATATCGTATCCGTTTTAATTGACGGCGAGGCTATCGATGTTTATGACGTGACGAACGATACGCTGATTGCCGGAGGAATCGGGTTGAATTGCGACGGAACAACGGTTTACCGATTTGCAGATACCACGGCATACGCGTCCGGTGAATTCGTGCTTTCAGCCTCCCTGGCAGTCACAGACACGGCAGCAGTGTACGTTAGTGATGGGGGTGATTTTGTGCAGATTGCCACGTCATCCGGGGAATTAGGAGATGGGGCCTCAGCGATTGACCTCACCGGGATAGACGCCCCTGACGGGGTAGTTGCTGTGAATGAGAGCGTGCAGGTTCGTGTATTGATTTCAGCTCCAGAGGCTAAGACAGCCGCGATGAATCAGCGGCTTTTCGCATTACTTGTTTCGAGCACGGGGGTTTAACGTGGACACGGACAAATTGAAAGAAGCTGGGAAAAAAGTATTGATGGTGTTCATTGCTGCGGTGTTTTTGGGGATACCAGTCAATGACTACACGACTACGGCGGAAACGTCAGCACGTTGGCAGAAAGAGGCCATTGCGACGTATAGCAATGAGGTTTACCAAGCCGGTATGGTTGGTGAGGACCCCCCGACGCTTGACGAGTGGGTAACCGACAATTCGCTGACGGTAGCTTTAGGAGTCTGGCAAAGCCTTCCGACGAATATCACGAGTGCCCTGGCTGGCATATTCGTATTGCTACAGATGCTTTGGCCGGTGTTTTTTAAAGGAAAGGTTCCCGTTCTTGATAGTGTGATGGCATGGTTGGGTGAGTTTGTGAAGCGGATACCGGCGAAGACGAATACTGGCGCAACCGAGACTCAAAATTCAAGCGCACAGAAGGCTGAGCCTCCACGGGTATAAAAGATGTCCATATTCACTGTTTATCGAGGCATAATGAGTGACGGGGCCACCAAATATGAGGCATTCGGTCCGACATTTGATATCTTCTGGGAAAAATATGGTCAAGGCGGTGGGCCGTTTGCCTCATTTTTGCCGCAAGGTAAAAGTCTGCACTATCAGGACATAGAGGCGGAAAATGAAGAAAGGGCGATAAGCGCTGCAAAGCAGACACCGGAAACTAACTGGCTGAAATCATGTCATCATTGGCCTTGGTTAAGGGGAGATTAGAAAGACAATATGGAACTTGCCTTCTCATCAGCCCTTCGTCTTCTGATTGACCGCGATGACGTGACCCACGTCATGGTTGGCTTGAGGTTTCGAGGAAAACGCTGGACAGATGAGCGGTGCATCTCGATTGGGGTGCAACAAAAGCGCCCTCTTGCCGACCTTTCTCCTGACGAGATAATCCCTGCTGAAATACGTGGCATTCCGACCGATGTCATCCAATCCCGTCCTAAACTCTCCTCTTACGTCCCTACCTATGCCACCCTCGGCGGTGGGGTGAGTATCTCCCCTGAAGACCTCGAAGAGGACAGCCAGCAGCTCGGAACTCTTGGCGGGGTATTCTGGGATGATGTCAACGCGTGCTGGTGTGGTTTGACAAACTATCATGTCCTCGCACGCGGATCCGCGCCGATGATTCCAACAGATAAAGTGATTCATCCAGGGATGGCCGACGGGGGACGGATAGACGGTTATGGCCGCATAGGCTCGACGTCTCGATACGGGGTTGACGAACTAGGAGATGCGGCTATTTTCACGCTCTCGAAGGCCGCGGGCCTGAGCATGCTGGATACGAAGGTGATTTTGACCGATGCCGTTGTCCCTGATGTGGACGATGTTGTAGAGAAGGTCGGTCGTTCCACCGGAACAACTCAGGGCATTGTGACGGCTCACGGCTATGTTTCGCTTGACTATTCAGATTACGGCTATGGCTCAATCCTGATGGCCGTGTTCGCATACACTCCGTTGACAGACCCAGATGAGGAAATTGTAGCCGCGGGGGATTCTGGGTCGGTAGTCTACCGGGTGAGTGATTCGGTTGGTATGGGGTTGCACGTTGCCCACGATACTGACCCCGTAGTTGCGTACGCCTGCTATCTCACCGACCAAATGACGACATTGCAATTCTCTATTCCGACTCTCATCACGCGGCATGGCATAGCTACCGCTTCGCTATCTCTCGGGCGTAGATGTTACGGACAGGCTGCCGGGAGTTTGAGCGCTGCTGATACGGATTCTGCAATTTCAATTAAGGGCTTTGCAGTCGAGGATTCCTATACCAGCTATGATACCCTGGAGGAATATGCGGTCGCACAGGGGTATGCCGATGAGGCGGCTTTTCTGGCGGCGCAGGGCTATGCAACTGCTTTGGAGTTTGCAGAGTCGGAAGGCTATGACAGTATTGACGCGTTCCTTGCCGGTCAGACAATCCCATCACTTCAATGGAT
>JBAZKE010000012.1:0-12127 GCA_041650915.1 Patescibacteria group bacterium | reverse complement strand
ATGTCCGCACCATGCAGTACTTACCTTTCATTTCGCATTCTCCTTTTCTTTTTGTGTCCGGCGTCGCGCCCCGCCGGACTTGTGGAGCAGATATCAGCAATCACTGTTCTTTTGTTATTTTGTCGCATGTGCCCGTGACGCGCCGGGAGTGTCCAAGTTAAGGACGAACCCCTTTCATGCCAGATTGCCTTTCGGCGACCGCGCAACGCGGCCTATCACCTAACCGCCGGGTGGCGGGTAGATTTCTTCTCGCGCAGTAAATTGGATAGACGTACCAGGAACCAACTGGGCAATGAGATTGTTGCACAAGTCCCTTCTTCGGCCAAGAAAGTTGCCCCAGAACCATAAGAAAGAGTCTTGAGTTTTAGTTCTCTCTCGATGATACCGAGAACTTGACGCCATCCCTTGAGGTATCCATTAACAGAAGTAGTGCGCCTTCCGCTAGGCAGTTGATATTCTTGTCTGGGGTTTGTCACTTCCCCTTCTCCTTCTCGACGAACGTCACGACGCGGCATTTTCTACCTCCCAATAGGAAATAATCTCTGAGCTCCCCTGCCTCAGGATTACTTGTCGTAATCCAAATGCGACTCCCAATGCAATCCTTGCCGGAGGATAATCTTCGACATTCATATTGTTTATTTTTCGTAGTAAGGATTTCCACGGCGTATAGTTCCATCGGTTTCATCCTTTGGTCTCCTTCTGAAGTTCCTGAATCTCACCCCGAAGAAGCGCCATTTGCGTTTCTATCTCTGCACCATGAGTATAAATCTTCTCGACCTTCAGGGTGAAATCGCTCATGGCTGCTTGCACGACACACAGCGGGCATTCGGCTCCGACCTCTCGACTATTTGAGATAAAGGCAATCTGGGGATGGTCTCTATCGCACGTGTTCATCATGTTCGGGCCTCCTTCTGAAGTCGCTCGATCTTGCGCATGAGTTTGGCGATCTTCTTGTCGCGTTCGTCGAGCTGGCCTTCGGCGTGGTTCAGCATTCTGAATAACCCGCAGACAGGGCAATCGCTTAGTGGACCCTCAAAACAAACGGCTCGATGTCCGTCTCCTATTTTCCCGCTGCACAGGTTCATGATTCGCCCCTTTCTGTTGTTAGAGATCCGCGATGGCCTCAAGCTCCAGGATCACATGCGGGTTATACTTCGAGATAGTCGGGCCATCCGTGTCTGGCCACGAAATGAATTGGTTGTCATTCTTCACCACTCCCGCGTCCTGGAGGCCATCAAACGCCGCCTTGAGCGATGCACTCAAGTTATCCATATCGCGTTGCCGCCGGTCAGTAAAGTACCAGTGAGGGATTACGCGCACCTTGCCCTCCTCCCAGCCGCGATGTTTCTGCTCCCGCATGGCCTTGATCGCTAGCATCTTGCAGTCTCCGCGATACTTCTTCATAACGCGATATTTCTGCATTCGGTGGCACCGGATGTTAGGGTGACACTCCTCCGGCGGCAAGGGGAGTTGGATGGTCAGCGGGGGCATGTTATCGCTTCTTCCTTGATCACTTGTCTAAACTCTTTGACGATGCCAGTAATAAACTTCTCCACAAGATTCTCAACTTGCGTTGCCGCACCTACCGCGTCTCCACACCAAAGCACATGCAGGTTGCATCGAACGCGGAGCGCGTCGAGTGTGCCGAAGACGGACGCGGGAAGAATTTGGCTCGTGTACTCATGGTTTTGAATCTGTATCTCCGTTGCTTCGATCACTAGCGCTCGGAACTCAAACTGCCGCATTTTCTCAATCTCTCGTAAGAACCGCTCTCGTCCGTTTCCGAGTGAACCGCAAAGATCATTGAGTTCCTTCCTTTCGACGACGAACCGGGGGCATTGCCAATCCGAGAATCCCTTTACTCCGTAATCACCTACCGGCAAAGTTGCGACTTCTGACGCAAACCGCGTGAACCGGAGCGGTAGTTGTTCCCGCGTATCAATGAGGATGATCGGTTCAACGCGAGGAAGTTTCATTGCCCTTCTACTTGATCTTGAGGTGTTCGCCGCGTTCCTTCAGTCTCGCCCAGCCCAGACTCTCGCCAGCTTCAAGCGCCTTGCGCACTTCTTTCTTGTCGAGTGTCGGCACCGGAGGGTAGAAGCGCGGATTATCAGTTGCCTCTTTCGGCGGAAATGGCTCGACCTCCATTCCTTGCAAGCCGCCATTTGCGCACCGCGTCAATGTGAATCGCGGCGCTTCGATCTTCTGAATGTCAAACTTCTGCATGAATTGGAGCATTCGCTCCCTGAGCCGGTTCGCCTGGTTCTCAGGCACTTGAGCACGCTCCTGGAGACGCTTGGCTTCGGCCTTTCGAGCCGCCGCAAGTGCTTCTAAGTTGGCGATCAGAGCGGCGTAGCCGTCAGCCTTTTGTGCCAGCGGGCCGGTCTTATCGGCGAGATAAGTTGTGATCAGGTCGTTGGCTTCTTCGTCGCGCTCCGGGTCTTCGAGGGCCATCTGTAGGCGCACAAGGTCTTCGCCAATTTCGTATAACGTGAGGCCTGTTGTCATTGTCGGTCAGTTCCTTTCTAGAACGGAAGATCGTCTTTGGTTTCCGGTTTGTTTGTTACGGGCATGGGTGCAGGCGTGGCGGCGGCGGGTTGCATCGGCTTGAAAAGGCGATCACGAAAAAGCGCGTTGAGTTGCATAACTTCTGCCGGACTTAACGCCTCTATCTGCAACTCGCCCTTGCTTCGCGCGAAACCCCACTTCTCGCGCTCCTTGCCCTCGTATGTTTCATGGGAGCAAACTGCGATAGTATTCTTGCCGCGCAGTTCAACATGGTTAGGATCGTTTTCGTCCAGTTGCCCCCAATTTGAGACAGTGATGCCGAGGTTGTCCAAGTCCTGCACGACGTAGTCTATGGATTTGTCCGTGAGTGCCCGAAAGATGGTTCGTTCATACGGTTCAATGGACAAGCTACACCAACGTTCTGCGGAGTCAACCGGGGCGTTAGAATTCTCAACCGCGTAGGGTTTCACGCTTACGCACCATTGCGGATTTCCTTTCCCGCTTTTGCCAAGTCGAGAACCGATGATTTGCACAGCGTACTGTCCGTTTGGGTAATGCAAACTCATTTCTGTTTTTCCTTTCCTTGAGGAGGTTTGTTTTTATTGGCAGCCTTCGCCATTTCGTCTACGAAAGCGCGATATGCGAGTTCCGGCGTGTTGCCGAGGATGATGGACTCTGGGAGTCCGTGCCGGTGCTTGGCATCATGGGCGGCGGTATGTTGGAAATAGAGCATCCGATCTATTCCGCCTTTTCCTTTCCCCTCTTTATCAATCGCAGTCACATAATTGCCAAACGCAGCTATATCTATCCACTTGTGCGTTAGATCCCACGTTACGCGATGCACGGCGGGTTCATACCGGTCATAGTCCGAACCTTCGGGGTTCTTGAATGATCGAACTTTTGCGTGGCACAGAATTACGATCCTCATCAAATGCGTTTCTCGAAGACGGTCAAGGAGTTCAAGGAAAGCAATCCAATCTTTCGTGCTTAACTCATATCCTTTTTGATACGAAAGGAATCCGTGTTCTCCCCAGTCATTTTTGAAATCTCGGCCACAAACATGTTCGTGACATAGCCGCTCAAAGCCGTTGAGCGTGTCAAGTACAAGTGTCTTGTAGGGATGGTCTTCGCGGGTCAGAAACTCAAGGACCTCAAGAAAATCCGTCCACGTTTGAATCTCCGGGAAGTGCGGCGTTTCGGGCAACTGGCCCGCGTCTATCAGCGTCTCAAGGCCGGTCTCGCCACGCGCCATGAGAAAGAGCGGCGCGGGGAATTGCGCCCCGAAAGAGGTTTTGCCGAACCCCTCCGTGGAGTAGAATAGCATCCGAAGCGGGAGCCGCCGCGCTTGGGTTTGCACGTCCTCTAACGAGAACTTGCGGGTTGCCGTTGGCGCTAATCTCGCCGTTGCAACGGGTGGCGGTGCAGCAATACTTGTAGCCATGTTTCTCTCTCCTTTTCTATTGTGTGTTCGGCTCGAACTCAGTGCGCGGGTTCATTGGCTTCCTTCTCGTATTTAATTATTATGTTTCCACGGAGGGGCCGTAAGCCATTCTAGCCGCGATCTGATTTCTTCACGCGCCGCTCTCCGCTTCCTTCCCTCCTCATATTTCTCTTCCGCCTTTCTTACGGCCTCTTGTGCTGCCGCGAGTCGCCTTTTTGCGGCCCTGAGCCGCGCCTCTCTATCTATCTGCGCCTTCGTCTTTCTTGCTTTTCGTATCGCGCCCATTATTCGCCTCCTTCGGCTTGATGTATTCCCTGATCTTGTTCTCAATGCGCTTGTGTCGCGCCCAGTATTGCTCACGGGGGCCGTAATAGTGGCCGCGCTTTTCGGCGTCAGATAAGAGGTTCAGCAGATGGGCGCATTCCGCCGCCGTGAATGACAGACTCGCGCTTTTCATTACCGTCTTCCCTCGTTTCTCGGATACGCAGTTATTCCTCTGCCTGCTCAAATTTGATATCACACCCAAATCTCCAGTTACATTTGAATGATTCCTCTACAGCATCCGAGAAAGCTCTTGCCACCGTTTTTTGTCTACCGGGCCGGTTGAATTCATCCATTACGGCTTTCTTGAGTAATTCCTTCTGTGCTACGAGGATTTCGGATAACGCTTCTTTCGCAGCGGCGCGTATCATGTCTTGCGTGTTCCACTCAAGCCAATCCCACTTGGCGCCATACGAATCACTTATCTTCCCTTGAGAATCAACCTTAGCACTCATCGCCTTTCTGACAATATCACTAATGAGCTTGTCGGGGTCTTTCATAGATGCCAATACCGCCGCGTTCACCGATGCAGTTACAATTTCCCTGATTATGTTCTCCGGGATGTTTACGCTTGCTACGGTGTCATTACCCATTTCATGCCTCCTTCATTTCGTTTGCGAATTCGCGGAGTTTTGTGTTGTCCGTGTCCTCGTGTCTTAATTGCTGAACTTCATTCCAATCCATCCGCCTTTCTTCTAGTTCATCCGTCTTGCGATCAACCGCCTCGTTGAGTTCCCGGCCCTCTTGTTCCGTCTTCCATGCGCAGATTGCGAGTTCCTTTAGCTCGGCCTCTACTGCGTCCGTGCGCCACAGGCTGCGCGGGATGTGCCAGTCGCAACCAAGATCATAAATCGCCTCGTCTATCACAACCTCATCAGGTTCTTCGGCGTCACCGGGGACGGGTGTATCATTCCACTTCAGGCAGGCGGTCACGCCGACCTTTTGCGGATACCCCTCTTCGCCCACGGCGTCCTCAATCGCATTTTTCATTTCGTTACGCTCTATGGATGTTCCGGTGTTTGCCATACACGCCTCGCTATACATATGCCAGAGGATCGCCCGCGCCATCGGGATCGTGGCCGTGAAAGTCACCGTGTCGGTAATCATCGCTCGCCTCCTATCGCCATTGTTTCCGTATTCTGCGGGATTCTCGGAGCTTGATAGCAAGTACGCGAAACCAGGTTATGTATGGAAATATGCCCATGCTAGTATAACACCGTTTACCTCTAAGACATTTTGGTTCTCTCATCACTCGATCCTTTCCGGCGTGATCTGCTCTAGCCTGATTTGCGTCGGCAACGTAAGCGGTTTAGCGGGCGGGATGTGTTGCGCCTCAAGCGCCGACACGCGCTGCGAAAGGTCCGATTGCCCGTTGTCGAGCGTCTTGAGTATCGCGTCCATCTTACGTGTGTTAGCGGCGTCGGACTGGATATAGCCCGATACCACTATGGCAAGGCATGTCAGCAGAGTTGCGACAATCAGCATCCACGCAAGGCGATCGTTCTGCATTTTCGCTTTCCTTTCCCACCATGACATTCCCGTTTTCTTGATGGCCCGGAAATCCTGGGTGCCACTCGACTGGCCCTTGCGGTAAGGGCGAGACCGGCATGTCTCCATACGCTTTAGATACGTATTGAGCAATCCATCCGCGAACCCAGGGGTCACTAATTTCCGAGAGGATCTTGTCAATCGTCACTAGCGCCGCAAACGCATTATTGGCAGGTTCGGGATTCTGTGCGCCTGCTACTTGAAGCACTGTGTTCATTGTTACCAGCGGAACTTCAACTGGCGCGTCTATGACGGCAGCATCTGGACGCGGTTTAGGATACCACCCAAGAAGGTCTTGTATGCGTCGCCCGTCAGGTTTGCTAATCCACCCCTCCATGTCTGAAAATCTGCACCAGTACGCCAATAAAGGCGTGTAATTACTTTGAAGAAGCACAATAGTCTGCCCCGTCTTCGGCGCACTCTCCATCGAGTACCAGGACAATTTGCCGATGTCTATCATGTCGGCTCTCCTTTTTCTTTCGGCTCTTGCGCGCGGAGCCAGCGGAAGAGTTCGCGCCACTGCCGCGCCTTGTCCCATGCGTAGCGCCGATATTCTCCGCCCACATCGGTTCTTTCGGCTTCCTCATCCCATTCCGCCATCGCGTTAGCGGCGGCGTCGGAGAGAATATTACCGCACCAAGAGTTTTCGCCGATATTGCGCACGCAAACAGATAGCCTGGCCGTAATTCCCCCGCACTCGGAATCATAAGTATTAAATATGATTTCGTGTTTATCGTCCCACGCTATGCGCTCGCTCCCCGGCGGCGCTAGGGACTGGTCGTTAAAGTCGAGCGGGCAGTTGTAAGATCGAGGAATCGTTTTATTGGCCATGGTCTTCTTCCTTCGCCTCGTAGGGCAATGCTAGTAATGTCAGTTTCGGCACCTTCCCAGATTCGTAGGCGGCGGCAACTTGCGGTAGTAACATCCCGCTCACGGTGCGGTTGCCGGGGAGTATCGTGTCGGCCAAAAACTCTTCCTCGAAAGAGCGAATGCCTGATTCGACTGCTACGAGTTTCGCCTTGATGATAAGCGCCAGCGCCCGCCAATGCGCCCGGCAACCTTGCTCCCACGCGAGAAAAACTTGGTTCTGGTTTTTGCGCTGTCGGCCTGTAGGTGTCGTCGTGAATTGATCGTTTTCCCGATCCGGCAAATGCAGGACGAATCGGATACGCCGCTCTCGAGCTTGAAACTCGATCATCGCGCCTTTTTCGGTTTCGCCGTGGACAAACGAAGAGGCTCCGAAACGTTGCAGTGTCCGTTTAATCTCCGCAACAGATCCGTCGGAATTGACGGTTGTGCTCGAAGCGAAGCCGCTACGCATTGCGCTCTCCTTTCAGCAACCGCGCCACGGGGTCGGGCCTGAAATACGGCAAAACCGCCCACAGCGCCCGCTGTAGTCGCGTAGGCCGCGCCGTCTGCTTTAATGTCCGCGCAAGCAGGAGTTGCACGTGCTCCGCGTCGGCGGCGTGACAGTCGGCCTCGAAGGCCGCGCGGTCGGGCTGCGTGAGAATGTGCGGATTCGGGAGCCGGAGTGCGTGAGCGATCCCGTCAATGCTCCGGTCGAGTGAGTAAGTTTCGCCGCGCTCGACGTTAGGGATGTGATACGTTGAGTACTCATAACCGAGGCACTCGACTAAAAACTTCCGCGCAGACATTCCCAGGTCCGCAAGTCGCCAGCGGATTCGGTCGGCAATCTCTTTTTCGATGATGGTCATTTCGAGTTCCTTTCACAGTTCGTAGCGGAGTTCGGCATGTTTGCAGCCGGGACAACTCCGGCTCCAGAAATGCACTATAATCGGGGCAACCAGCCATTTATGTGCTTCTTCCAAATTTGCAAGGTGGGTAAATGCTACCTCTTTCCCGCAAACATATAGCGCCGCCCGATGCAGTCTCGGCTGTTCCTTTTTATCGTTGCTCATTTCACGTTCCTTCTGAGCCGCGCGGCCCTTTCTGGTTCTTGCGCAGCCGGGCGATGTGGTGAAGCGCAGATTTGGCGGTCATGATTGCATTCGCGTGGAACCCCCCGCCTTCTTGTGGCGGCGAACTAGCGATGTATCGCAAGCCCGCGATAGTGTGCGTTAGCGGCCAGACCATATTGTTGCGAGTCGCTTTCTTCTTACTCATTTCAGCCCTCGTTTTCTTCGTCCGGGCAGTTCTGATCAATCCATTCGAGGGCAATCCGCCTTGTGACTTCAAACATCACGCGATAGACGGGGCTGGGATACTCCTCGGCTGGTCTGTCCCAGGTTATGCGATAGGACGTATTGAGGCTTTCGATTTCTGGAATCGCTTTTTCGAGAACAGCTTCGGCGTCCTTGTCAAAGAAACCGCATTCCATCAATTCCGCCTTCAATCTCTCTCTTGTGGTCATTTCATCCCCTTTCTTTTATCTTCTCTTTCAGGCGATGCTCTTGCCATTGCCTCTCGGCGGCCCCGGCGGCGGCCCAGGCGGCGGCCCTAGCGGCGTCCCAGGCGGCGGCCCCGGCGGCGGCACTGGCGGCGGCCCAGGCGGCGGTCCTAGCGGCGTCCCAGGCGGCGGTCCCGGCGGCGGTCCCGGCGGCGGCCCTAGCGGCGTCCCAGGCGGCGGCCCTAGCGGCGGATAATTCCTCGCTCGTTGCCTCGCCAGTTGTATATTTGCGAGCAATCTCAATCGCTTCTCGCGGACGCATATCATCGGGACAGGCCGCTTCAAAAACAGACAAGACGTGTTCCGCGTAATCGCATATCAGATCGCGGGTGAACTTCTCGACGTCGTTGTCATCGCATTTTCGTAAACCCCACAGCGTATCGTCCAGGCCACAAATATCCAACGCCTGAAGAATCGTGATCGGCGTATCGAGACCATATGCCTCTTCGCCGCCTAATGCGGTGGTCAGCAATGTGTACCTGTCCGCACAAGCGGCATCGGGAGGAGTTCGCAGCTTGCGCAGGGTGGTTGATAACATTTCATCCCCTCTCTTTCGTCGGCTCGACTATCGCCATAGGTTGCTTGCGTCGGAAATCGGTTTTAGGAAATTCGCCAATGGTGTCGCACATGCCCGACAACCGCGAGATAATCGGCTCGGCGAGATCTTCGCAACCATCGCCGCGCATTTTCTCGACTAACGCCGCGCCACTATCGTTAGATGTAAAGCAGATGATTTTTTGGTCCGAGAACCGGCGCTCAAGAATCGTGTAAAGACGCTCAAGCACCCACCGCGTCGGTTTTTCTTTTCCGAGATCGTCGAGAAAAAGAACCTGCGGGCGGGTCATGTCCTCTAAAATATCGCCCTCAGATTCTTCCCCTTCTTTGTTCCATGACCGCCGAATGCGGCTGAATAGCTCGAGTGCGTTTTGCCACTTGACGCTCACGCCGCGCTCTATCAGCGCCCGCGCTATACAGGCCGCGAGCAGTGATTTGCCGCAACCCGTCTGTCCGATAAACGCAAGGCCGCGTTCTGGAAGTTTTGTGACTGACTCGGTCCAGGGCGGCGCTGATCCAAATTGCCCTATCCACGCCATCGCCGCGCCGCGCAAAACGGGAAATTCTGGCGCGAGATTTTTCCAGAGTGCAAAACCCTCTTGATATCGGCGGGGAATTCCTGACTCTCCGACAACGTGCGCGGTGATAAATGCGCGTTGCCCTTCGATGGTCATGAGGTTGAGAGAAACAACATCCGCTGCGATTGGTTCTGTTGTCATTTTTGGATTACCCGCTTTCAAAACGGCAGATCGCCTGTCCCCGCGATTGAGGGGCGCGTAGACTTCGGCTTGCTAACTCGTTTCGCCGCGTTCATGCTCGTAGCTATTTTCGGCCACTTGTCACGGAAATTCGGCATGGACCGGCAGACGCCTTTCCAGCCCGGCCAGTTGCCGTCGCCGGTATCTTGCATTGCCCAGTCGAGCACCTCTAAAATCTCAGTGAGTGGTTTTTTATCTATAACCGCGAGGAGTCGGAAAGACGTGCGCCAGCCCGCTTCGTTTTCAGACCCGGGCGGCGGGATCTTGTGACTCGCCCCGGCAAAAAGCGCGATAGCCTTATCCCATGCGTCGCGGTTCATCGCCGACAACCAAAACGGTTTTTGTATTTCGATTTGGAACATTTCCGTCGCGCTCTTTTCGGGTTTTGTGGACCGAGGAGGCGGAGAAAGGGGATCTAGCGCCGCCCCCTCGGCTTTGCCCGGAGCGGGCGACGATTGCATCCTGCCGTCCGATCCGGCGTTTGCGGCAGCGGATGACACACCGCCCGCCGCGTCTGTTGCCCCCCCTGGGGCGTTTAATGGGGGCGCCGACTTTTGCGACTTATCCTCAGGCCGAGGCGTTTGGAGTTCGTCGGATTCCGCACCCCCAAGATTTCCGGCCCGGTGTCCCTTTGCGGCGATAGCGGATTCGTTTGAACTCCGTTGTTCGGGGATAGTCCCGTCGGCAGGTGTCGAGTCGGGAGCGCCGGGCCGAGGTTCGTTTGGTTTGTCTTGTCTGTCTTTGCGTTTATTCACAGCGGCAACACATTTCGCGTGTCGCCGGTCTTGCTCTTGGTAACACGCGAGCAGCCGCTCGTTGTAAATCGTACCGTGATCTGAAGTCTCGAACTTGGCCAGCACCTTTTTGCGGTCCTCTTTCCACTCGGCCTCATTTTCCTTGGCAAGTTCCCGCAGACCGCTTTCGTCGGCGGGCAGATGGCAAGGCTCCTCGCTGTTGAGCCAAGACCACCAGAGGAGAAGAAGGTACGCGCCGATCTGTCGAGTTGTCATCCGCTGCACCGCCAAGCTTGCGAGAAAATCACGAGGAAACCATTGTATCCAAGACTGTACTGTCACTGGACTTCCCTTTTTGCTTGCCGTTCGAGCCGCACCAGGGCTTTCCGTAGCTTGTCCCGCGTTATCTGTTTTGGCGCGTGGGGATACTTGCCGAGGAGGAGCTTGTTAAGAAAGACAGTCGAGACCCGCGCTTCCCATGCGAGACGGGCTTGAGAAAAACTCGTTGCGCGGAGCCGGTCGGCAAAGGCTTTTATCTCTTCTGAAACCGGGGTGTTTGATCGTTTCATGGACGGCATTGTAACAGATTCTTTCCCTGTGTCAAGGTTTTTTTCATATAACTTTGGAAATCTTTTGGAGGGCAACAGAAGCCCGCTTGGTCTTACCTGGTAGGTGGTTTAGTAAGTACCTGGTATAGGGGTGCAGGTGCAGGTGCAGGTGCAGGTGCAGGAACAAATTAAGAATCTTCTTTTCGGTTCTTCTTGTGAGACAGATATCACTGGAATCTTTCTTGTCGCCTCCCGGCGACCTGTGAGCGGGGGATGAAAGAAAATCTCCCAGAGGCAAAGAACTACCAAACCACGTCCTCGGCCTTGAACACCGTCGGAGGCCACGCCGGGGATAACCCCCTGAGCGCCCGGAGGACCGCATGGAGCTCGTCGCGACGAAGTTCCGCATAAGTCACCGGTCCACACATCCCAAGGAAATTGCGGATCTCCTGGCTGACCTGTTGAATGGTTGCGGTTGGGCGAAGAGGTCTTCCAAGTCTCATCGCCACCTCATGGAGCTCTTCGAGAAGCAAATGACCGAGGGGTTCTTCGTTGGAACTTGCAAGGATTTTCCGAATTGCTCTTATGATTTCGGGGGTCTTCGGGCGACGAATCGCCAATGTTGAAGCGGGTGAAGTTGAGGCTAGTGTTTCCATGTCCGGAATCTTAACTCGAATTATGGGTACTCGTCAAGAAAAATCTTTGTTCCGAGACAAATTTCTTCCTTTTAAGTGGTTTGGCGTTTTGCCAGTGACAGTCCTCCCTTATGCGATTTTCTGATCCTCCACGACCTCAGAACCTCCTTATTGCCCTCAAAGGGAGAATTGCCTACCCCCCTCTCCCTAATGCCAGCCTTGGAGACTACAACGCCGAATTCGGCCACCCAAGAAAATAACCCAACCGCGATTTCACAATTCACTTGACGGCCCTAGAATTATCGCGTAATTGTTTTGCCCATGGGGGCTCCCTACGCCTAACAAGCCGCTCACGCTCAAGCCCGGGGGCCTACCTGCCCCCCTACCCCCGGACACGCGGGACTCCGCCGCACGACGCGGCTATGACAGGCGTTGGCAACGAGTACGCATGATGCAGCTTGCCCGCTACCCCCTGTGCGCCGACTGCCAGCAACCTGCCGATCAGGTGCATCATACCACCCCCCTCCGGCGGGGTGGTAAGCACAACAGTAACAACTTGGTTAGTCTGTGCCCGTCCTGTCACTCGCGGCGCACAGCGGCGCAGAAAAGAGTCGGGAAAAATCAGCGGACGGGAGGAGTGGGTTAAATCTCTGGGGGTTATCGCCCGTAGAC
>JBAZKE010000011.1:0-15649 GCA_041650915.1 Patescibacteria group bacterium | reverse complement strand
TTCTTTCTCCATTTACGCTGTGCCGTGCCTGAATCGGGCAATGGAGAAAGAATCTCTTTACCGGCCCTGGCCAATTCACCAAGATCGCCGCCGCCGGTGAATTTTGCCGACTTGCTTTGATTGTTGACGCGCTGCAATAATCCTGCCGGGGACACATCGCCTGTTGGGCTCGCCTTTACCGAATCAGCCACCGTTTGCAAGTTGGCATATTGCCTGCGCAAATCACGCCATGCTTCCTGGTCAACGGCGCTGATAGAGTCGTCCATCGCCCCCCTGACCATGCCGCGCACCTCGCCCAAGTAGTGACGTAAATCACCGTCCGACGTGCCGCGCATCCTCTTTCCTAGTGACGAATCAAACTGCCTGTAAGCTTGTCCGCTTATCGTGCCGTCCGGCTCAACCTTGGTCAATAGGTCATCCAGGTAATTGCCGATAATCCGCTGATTTTGCTCTGTACCGTACCGCTCAAGGTCGAACTTGACTTGCGCGACATCGTTCAGCTGTTTATCGGTAAAGTTGAGCCTGTTTCGTTCTGACAGATCGGAGAACCCGGCACCTAGTTTTTGTTTTGCCGCGTTTAGTACGTCGGGGGTTAATGCGGGCTCATCCGCGCCAAAGGTGCGGCCGATTGCCTGATTGAATGCGTCCTTTTGCGCTGTTTTCGCCGCAAGCTGTTTGTCTGCCACCCACGGAAGATTATCAAGCGCTGAATCAATCCATTTCAGCGAGTTATTGCCGGATTCATTGGCGGCCGACATGGGTATTCCCTCGCGACTGAACACGTCGACAAGCTCTTGCCTCACCGGGTCTTCAACGGCAGTAAAAGGCTTGTTAAGTCTGCCTAGTACATTCATAAACCCGACACCAAGCCCAGCGCCAGCCGCACCCATGGCACCGCGCCCTAGTCTCTCGCCAGTATCGCCATATTCAAACAACCCAGGAATCGCCCCTGCCGCCATCATGCTTTTCAAGCCAGCCCCACCTGGGACGGCCATTGATGGAAGAGATTCGCCTATTGTGGTTGCGATAGGATGCGCATCTTGTAAGGGTTTATACAGGCTGTTTTCTTCTTCCACCTGCTGTTTTAGAGCGGCCTGCGCCGGCTCGTCGCCGATCAATCCGTAATATCCCTGCTCCAATCCCTGACCAATGCGGGAAAATGTTTTTCCAGCACCAATAAGTCCGGCCTGTCCCCATCCAATATCATCAGCGACATTTGGCGGCGTGTATTGCTGAACAGGCTTGGATTCCGCCGCTTGCTGTGGTGTGTAACTCTTCTGGAAAAACGCTAACGCCTGATCTTCGGATGCGCCTTCTGGGGCGTCTATTTCGTACTCTTCACCGTTGGGTGTGGTTATGCGAAATGTAGGCATTATTTAACCCTCGTGACTTTGAAGCCACCCGATGCCGGCGCACTTAGCTGGCTAGCCGATGGGTTCTCATAACCGGACTGACGCTGCATTATCTCTTTGATGGTGTTATAGGATTTCAGCTTCACATCAGCCGGCGTAAATGGGTCGGCTATCTTGCCAGCCATCTCCTTATACATCTCTACGTCTTTGTCTGACTGTGGTCCCTGCATGCGCGGCACATTAGAAGTTAAATGCCCCTGCAAGGTTCGCAACGATGCCAAGGCTTTAGATCCTTCCGTTGATACACCCACCGCGCCAGATAGCGAATCCCTGAGCGATCCTAGTCCGCTACCAGTCGATTCTTTTATCAGGGTATCAATGGTTTTTCCTTCATACGGAGATTCCAGCAATTGCAGCATTCTTGATGCGGAAACCTGCTTTTTTGCGCTTTCCGCCGCAATATCAGCTTGATTCTTGGCGGATTCCTCCTGCGCTTTCTTCGCGCCCGGCGTTTGGCTGACGCCTATTTGAGCCTGGTAGTCTGCTCTGCTCATAGCGTTTGGATCGGTTGCGTTGAGTCTCGCTATTTCTGCCGACTCCTGATCCGGTGACATAGTAACGGTCGGCACGTTGCGCATGCGGGTCGTTAGTGTGCTGCCGTCCGACATTGGCACTTGATCAATTTTCGCCCCGGCTTTCACGTCGGCAATGCGTTGCTGCGTGGCAGGGTCATAGACGCCCATCACAGCCGGATTGCCGTCAATGTCGCCATACTTCATCGTGCCGGCGTTTTTGTCGCCAACGATGACCTTTCCGTTAGGCCCAGAAATAAACTGGTAGTCTCCGCCGCCAAAGCCATTGCCTTTTTTGAGCTTGATAGCATCCTCATACAGCCCGGCATCGAACAAGGCTTTCGACAAAGCGCCATTGTCTGCCGGGTCAATGCCCTGCATAGCCGATCTGAAAGAATCCTCGCGGGAATCCTGCTTGCGCTGGCGATCCATAGCTGTCTGCGCCTGCTGCATTTGCAGGTCTTTCAACTGCTGCATCTGGTTCGCCTGCTGCATGTCCATCATGCCGCCGACCCCCTGCATGCCGCCAGCCGCAAGCGATTCGCCAAGCGACTTGCCGCGATTATTCTGCATCATGCCGAGGCCCGTCATTAATAAGCCGTATTGCTGTGGTGACATATCGAGTAAACCGGCCATTTACGCTCCTTTTCTGATTTTTCTGCGTGCGCCCAAGACAACGGGCATTTGATTATATCTCGGGTCAAGCAGGCCAGAAAACGACTGTACCGGGCCTGACGCCTGTATTTTTGGAGCGCCAGCACCCGCCGGAGCCGCTACGGGCTGCGGTTGCTGCTTTTGCCGGTCTTTCATGTAGCTGTCGGCGGCCTTGATGCCTTTGCTTGCCGTGTCGCCGTTGAACTTATCCAGCAGCCCCCCGGCCTGATACGGATCAATCGTTGAAGTGGCTCCCATTGGCGTGTTTCCACTCACCGAGCCTGGAGCATAGCCACCACCTGCGGCGCCAGCCCGATCGGACAGAAGGCCACCGAACGTATGCGGAGCGTTTGCCAGTTCTGGTGTGATAGCGCTACCCATGCCGGACTCTGCGCCGGCGCCGAAGCCGTTGACTGTGCCGCCGGTATTGGCTAAAGCCTGCCCCGCCTGCGATTGGAATGCCGGCGTAATGGCCTGTTCGCCTGCGTGAGCCGCCGCGCCTGCTCCATTCTGTGCCGCATTGTTGGCCGCGCCAAGTCCGGTCTGTTCTGTTGCACCAGGCGCCGCGCCAGCATAGCCAAGCAATCCGCCGGTTAAAGCGCCGCCAGCCGCACCCAATAACGGATCATTGCCGGTTACCGCGCTACCAGCCGCGCCCATTGCTGCCCCACCTAAAGCACCAGAACCTATTGCCGATGTTGCTGCGCCGCCAAGCATCGAGCCTGCGCCAGTCCCAGCCAGCAAGCCACCGGCCCCGGCAAAACCAGAGGCCGCGCCGCCAGCCGCACCTAATGCGCCAGCCAAGCCCGTACCACCAGCCGCCGCCGCACCCGCGCCAGCCGCCGCACCCATTGCCCCAGCTCCGATGCCAGCCCCTGCCGCCGCACTAGCACCGGCAGCCCCTGCCGCCGTAGCCCCTGCCGCTGCTGTGCCAGCGCCAACCGCCGCCGCCGCCGATGAAAGCCCCGCCGCAATCGATCCTATCGCCGCCGCCGCCGCTGCAAATGTCATGTGTCAGCCCTCAGTAAAAATTGTTCGTAGCTTTCGCTCACTAGGAAATGCTCTATCTTTTCAATCTCAGTTTCGTCGCACCGGTGAGCCGTGATAAAAACCGTGTCCTCGTGGGCGAATCCTGCGCGTTTCAGACCTGGTGGCGTAATGCCTATCCACCCAGCCTCTAGCCGCTTTGGCGTGTTGCCATCAGTGACCGTTATGCTGCCCTTGGCAACGATGCTGACGCACTCGTGATTGTGGACTTTGCCGGTTAATACTGTGTCTTTCGGGATCATCATCGCCCGGACATAAACACCGGGAATCGAGAAATGACCGAGCGGCAAATCCACCTGCTCGGCCATTTTGATCACGTCCTCGATGCTTTGTACCTTAGCTATTTGCGGAATCATCCGAGCAGCCCTGCCAGTGCGCCAAGACCGGCACCGGCCGCCGTGCCGTAGCCTCCGCCACCGAGCGCCGAGCCGAGGCCAGCGCCAGCCATGCCGCCGCCAATCATTGATGCAGTTCGGTTGACAGTTGGCATGGTGCCGGTCTGCGTCGAAGTGCCGCCGCCGCCCATAGACGTGCGGATGGCGTTAGACAGAATGTCCAGGTTCTGCAATGGCCAGTTCTGTTGGTTAAGGAAATTTTGATAATTTTGGTTGTCGAGCGTTTGCTGGTAGTCGCGATAAATATCGCCGACGCCGAGCATGTTTTGCGCGTCGGTATATACCTGATTAGAGAGTTGTTGACCGGCGCCCACCATGCCCATCATGTTGCCGCGCTCTGCTCCCCATGCGCCGGTTTGGCGTTCTGCCATATTTTCGGCCAGCTGCTGCTGAGTCTGGTAATCCTGCATCCGCAAATTCGATGTATTTTTTGCGAGTTCGCTGGCCATTTGCCGGTTATTCTCTGCATTGGCCTGTTGCCATGCAGAGCCGCCAAACGCACCAGAACGCGCGAAACTGGCGTCTGTCTGCGGCATGGTGCCGTTTTGGAAGGCACGAACTACATCAGAATTTGTATTGTTGATAACGTCATTCAAATACTTGTTATCAACCCCGGCCATTGCATTGCCATAGGCGCCCTGCCCAAGATAGCCGCCATTAAGCGTGTTTCTGGCCTGTCCGTTTGCTGCATTAAATGTGGCATCGCCGCCATTGGCGCGGTTAGCAATCGTGCTCATTCCCGCATTGTGATACTCATTTAACGCCGCGACCTGCTCGCCGCCATAGCCCTGATATGGCCGATTTGATAAGCTGTTTGCCCTATTAGCTAACTCAACAGAATACGGCTTTATGTACTCTGGTGGCTCGCTCTTGGTAATAGTTGTGCCTGTGCTTGTGGTCGTTCCGCCGCCGTCGCCCATAATTGCCTCGTTTCGTCATCACGACGATACATTCATTAAAAAATTGCTGCCGACCGCTTCAAATCCCATGGCTTGATACAGTCGTTCGCCTCGATTAATACCGCTGGAAATCGCCGGTCTTATCTGCTTTACGCCCTGGTATTTACACCACTCAACCCATGACCGGATCAGCCGGTAAGCGTCGCGCCCTGTCCTGTAATCCGGGTGCATGTATAGGATGTATTCGACGCCTATTTTGTCATTACTGAACCAGGGCGTTATAACATCGCCAACCATGCCGCCGACTATTTGTCCGTTGCGCTCAGACACAACCAAAAAGCCATTTTCATCTAACAGCTCTTCTAGGAAGTCGTGTGTTTTTATTTTGTCGTAAATCAGCGGCGCATAACTAGAATGCTGCAAATAGCCTGCCGCTAGCTCGACCATGACCGGAATATCTTCGCGGGTGGCTTTTCGGATCACTAGCGCACCCCGCTTGATTTTAGAGCGGCATCGAATGCGGTAATTTCGCAGTTGCCGACGAATGAAAACTTAACCCGGTGCCAGCGGTCTGACTTGAGCAGGTCAAACTTGCCATCATTCATGCTTACCGTTACGCCCTGCGTCAGTGTGTCGCCCTCATTGCGCTTGTAGTAGTGCGTAATCTGAGCAGAATCAGGGGAGCGCAAAAATCTCGGCTTTACTCGCTTAATCGTTGTCAGTGAGACATCATCGCCAAAATCGCCGGTTGTCAGGCTTGAATTGGTGGCGTTGCTGTCCATCTTGTACAGCTTGCCATCTGCAGACATGAACGATAGGCCGACGCTGGCACCCATTAATATAGGATCGTTCCACGTCGTCAAAAGATCGCCAACCGCGCCCCAGGTTGAGGCCAATGCGCCAACATCGCCCCATGTCAGGCTCAAAGCCCTAAAATCAACTAAATCGGTAACATTTTTCGTGAATCGCCCAAATTTTCCGGTTACGGTGTTATAGGCGATGCACTCATCGCAAATACCGGTCGAAAGCATTGACGGGAAAAACCAAAAAACAATGGAGCGCTTTGAGTCGTAGCCGCTGACAATGTTTCCGACATGCTCGGGGTTGATGTTCTGCCGCAGCCATTCGCGTACCTCTTGCGCGCCGATAGGCACAGGTCGCGAACCGTCATACATGAACAGCCCATTATTGCCCAGGAAATAATGCACGCCGGCTACATTGACGACAGAACCTTGCGAATACGCGCCCGAATCCGTTGCGACTAGCGTCCATTGCCAGATCACCGGCGGGCCAACATATTGCCCAAGATAAACCGCGTCATCTTTGTAAACCGCCATCGCAGAGCCAAGAGACTTTGCTGCGGTGATTTCGCCAACAGTATCAAACAGCCGGCCATTAGCCGCCTGCGTGCTGGGGCTTGGCATCCATGTGGTGTGATCGTAAAGCCCAGAACACCACCAGCCATCCCCAAAGGTATTGACACCATCGTTGTAGCTGAACAGCATCACAAACCCAGGTGCGGTAGCAACTAATCGCGCCTTTGGTGGCGTTCCTGCCAGGTCTGCAAATGCGCCTGTCGTGCTGGATTGCACGGCGTCTTTGTAATTCGTGGCTATGGTGACATTGCCGAATTGCGCAAAATCCCAATCGCCATTAGCCGTATATCCGCCACCTTTAGATCGGTCAACCCATGAACCGCTAACAAGTTCATAGATAGCCGTCGAGGTCGCCGCAAACATTCTTGACGATCCGTCGAGCTGTAGAAGACAGGCCGCGCCATATGACTGGCTAACCAAAGCGTCCGCGCCAATATCCGCCCCCTGCCCAGCCGCTACCATGCCATTTGTACTCGGCAGCATGTTGGTGCAGTCAATGACGACGCCCGGCACTGTTGGGTCAAGTCCGGGCGCGAAGCCTGATATATCCTGCATCAGTAGCCACGCACGATGTTAAACCGCTTGCCTTTGTGCGCTTGCACTTCGGTTAGCAGCGGAGCCTTGCGCATCTGCGCACCCATGCGCTTGATTTCGTCGATAGACTCAGCCGCCAGCGACTGCCAAAGCGCCAAACGCTCATCGTCGCCGATATAGGGCGCGCTGGCAGCTAAAGCGCCGTACAGGTAGCAATCTGGGTTATTGGTCAGCAACCAGTTAGTATTATCTGTCGCCAAATCCCATGATTTCACATAGCGCAGTCGAACGGTGTAATTCTGGTTGGCCGTTACGCCAAAATTCATGGCCCCAGCATTGATAGTGAAATAGGTCGGAACGCTGGAAATAGGCATCGTGTTATCGATGAATTCCCCCGTCACATGCACCAGTTCGCACGGCACATTACCGATGTAAATCACGGCATCCAATGGCTCCATCATGTCGGATGGCAACGTTATGGTCTGCGTGTTCGCCGCCAAAGTCAGGTCGGTTGTTACCGTTTGCTGCGGGATGTTCAAGTGCCGGTTTAGCCGTTTCTCGAACAGCTTGATGAATAGCGGTATTTTGCTGGTCAAATCATCCCTGTGAAGCGTGTCCGCGATCTCGGTTTGCAGTTCGGTGTAATTCGCCAGCATTCAGTTATTCCTGCGGCTGTTCGTCAGTCGACAAAACGAACTGATCGATGTTTTTCAGCGGCAAAAAACCTTGTTTCTTCGCCTCTTTCTCCTCCGCTTCGTCTTGCACGGATAGCGACAAATCGCGGAATTTACCGTCTTTGTAGAGTGCTTTTGGGTATTCGCTCATTTCATGTTCTCAAAATGATGGCCGTCCTTGGCCGGGGGGAAGATTAAGAGTTGTTGTAAACGCGGCACGCCAACTGCGGACGAACCGCCGCCGCACCCCACAACACATCCAAACGACATGGGAATGTGTCGTAATTAATGTCGTATTGGCGAACCAGCCTCATAGAGATGCCGTCATAACTTTGGCGTGATGCCATGTCCACGCCTTCCGGCATTTGCAGGTCGGCTGTAGCGAAGGTGAACGCGTCTTTGTGAAATGCCAGTGATGGCGCAAACACTTCGGAGGCCGAGCCAACCTTGGTCAGCGTCGCGCCATTCTGTAGACCTGAACTGTTGACGTTTTGGCGTCCGCCGCTGGTGTAGATAGGCGGCCAGAAATCAACGGTAGTGCCTGCGGTTACGTCGGCAGTGATGGTGAACTGTTGCAGCGTGCTAGTGGTGTCCTTGCTTTCAGGGTGAACCTGGAATGTGCCGGTACCAGCCGTGCCGACCGTGAACACGTCGCCTTTTTTGAAGGTAACAGCCGTGCCGGTTGTCAGCGAGGTTGAGCCGTTAGCGGTGACTGCGCCAGAAATGGTGTTAGTGGTGCTTGATCCGGACGTAAAGCGCGGCAGCAAGGTGTTCTCGAACCAGTCGAAGCCGGCTGTGCGGCCAATAATGCCCTCGCGGTAGCCTTTGGAAATGGTTTCCTGGGCGTTGAACAGGCCTTTAACATCGGTGATCAAATCGACGTTCGCTTGAGTATCCAGAATAAACGAGCGGTTATCGTTCGGCGCTAGGTTGTCGGTCAGGATTTTGCGGGCCTGCAACGCTTTCGCCAGGGTAAACGCCGCGCCAGAGTTATCGACCACGTTAGGCACTTTCAGGATCAGATCGGCGAATACCAAAGCCTCGATTTTGGCGGCCAGAACCGACATGGCTGGCCTAATGAACCGCTCGCTGAAATCGTCGATTTTCAACGTCAAATCGGCTGCGGTGAACTGCAAATCAACGTGATGCTGATTGTTGACGGTCAGACTTACCTTGTCCTCGATAACGTCTTGCAGGGCCAGGGTCGCACCGGATGAGACGGTGTATTGGTTTGGCAGGCGGATTCTCAGCGTGTCGCCGATCTTCGCGCCTTTTTTGGCGAATGAATCGTCATAGTCGCGGTTCATATTGCCGATAAAGTTTATTTTCTGGTGTAGAACCCGCAAAGCCTCGCGGGTGATCTGGTCCAGCGTTAATACTGTATTACTGGTTGCTGCTGCCATTTAGGCCTCCATCAAGGGAATAGGGCGTCTCCCGACGCGCTTAAAAAGTGGGTTATCGTCTACCGGCTTTTCTCAGCTCCCCCTCTCGCCGCTTCATCCATTCATCAATCGGCAAGTCGTCAGACAGGCCGCGCGGAGCAGGCTTGGCTGATTTCACCGTCTTGGTGGGCTGAATCGGTTTTGCTGGAGTTGGCTTGGTTAGCTTTTGTTTGGCTGTTTCGTGCATCATGGCCGCGTGCAACACCTTCACCATGCGAGGGTCTGTGATGCCTTTCAGCTCATCGGCACTAAAGCCAAACGAGTTGGCGGTTTTTAAAATCGCCTGTTTTGTTTCTGCGCCCCAGTTCGGTATTTCCCGCGCCAGGACTTTCTCGCCTTCTTGCAGCGCACGGGCCATCTCGGCTTGTCGTTGCTGCTCGATGTTCGATTTCAGATTGTTGATGTTCCCGGCAATGTCGTCGCGCTGCATACGCAGTTCGTTAAAACGCGCCTGCAACTTCATGGCCTCGACCGGGTTTTCATTGATCGCCTGATTCCAGTCGATCTTTGCCAGACGCTCTAGCTGGTCATTGACCACCGTGAGCTTGGCGTACTCTTGCTGAAACTGGCCGACATGCTGAATAGCTTGTTCAGCCTGCTGGCGTTGAGTTTCGATGGCTTTGCGTTGCTCTGCGACTTCCATTGTTTTTCTGGTGTAGTCGGCTTGACGCAGCAAGGCATCTTTCAGCTCGGCAGGTACTTTGTATTGCTTGCCTTCGTAATCTACGTCCTCGAGGCCTTCATCTTCGCCGGTGTCCGTTTCTGGATCGGTTTCGATGTCGTCCTGTTCGTTTTCGACTGCTTCGGGTTCGCCGATTGATTCCTCGTCGAGAGGTTGTTCAATCTCTTCGTTCATAATGGTTATCTCCTGTCGTCTCGACAGTAGGTTGTTGATAAAAGCCAGCCGCTTTGGCTTGCAATTCAGCTGACTGCGCCTGTAGCTCTGCCGCCGCCGTGGCTGCTTTGAGCTGCAATTCCTTCTCTTTCAGGGCCAGTTCGCCGGCCTTGATTTGCAATTCGCCTGATTTGTCCTTGAGCTGCAATTTCAGCCCTTGGTTTTCGGCTTGAACGTCGGCCAGCATTTGTTGCCCCCTCTGAACCATCTGCTGAACCTGATTCATTTGCTGTTGAACTTGGGGGGGGATGCCGGTCTGGATTTGAGGCGGCAGCATGGCTTTTAATCGTTCGGCTATTTCATCAGCCCCAGGCCAGTCGAGATTTTTTGCCACCAGATCGCCAATGATCGGTGCCGCATCGGGAAATGCCTGCAATAGCTGCATCATCTGATTTGCCGACTCTTCGCGGCGTGACGTGAACGACGGTCCGGATTTGACCACCACGTCATATTTGCCAGCCGCCAGGTCATAAATGCGCGGCAAACCCTCAGCAATGTCCTGATTAGCCTGACCGACGCTGACATGTTCTGACGTTCCGTCCTCTTGCAGTATGCGTACTACGCGCTCTTTGTTGTAGACCTTGGGGATCAGGTCGACAACGATCTTGCCGAGCATCCGAATACCTCGACTCATGTTGTCGATGAAATGGAACGTACCAGTATCCGCCTCGCGCTGACGGGCCATGATGGCCTTGCCGCTGGTTTCGTTCGACCGCGCACCCAATGCTGCGTCATAGATGCCAATGATTGACTTCATGTCGTCGGCGGCTTGTAGGGCTAGCTGAATGTCTGAGGCTGGTACGCCTGCCGGACCTGGGCGTTGTGGCGGAATTGGTCCGTCGTACTCCAAATAGGCATGGTTGACGCGGTTTGCCGTCAGCCAGTTAGGATCAGAGTCGAACGCGCCTTTTTGCCCGATCCATGGGGCTTTAGTGTCTAGCGCCACTTTCTCGACGGCTGACGTGCGCCAATAGTTGTAACTTTGCTGAGCGTCTCTAGCCTGATGAATCAGCGAATAGAAATGACGCTTGCCGTCCTCGTTCACTTCGTCGCCATAAACAGGAATAACCGGGATAAACTGCCCAGGCCACTCGTTACGCTCTAACACTTCTGCTGCCGTGATGATGTATTGAGTGACATCGTATTTTTTCGATGGACGCTCACTGACGACAGATAGGCCAAACATAGCCAAATCTTCGCCGCGCTCTTCCATGTAATCCTCATCGACGACGGAGCCATTGGACAGCAAGTAGATGGTCGTCTCTTCCTCTTCTCGCTCCCAATACTCTGCCACCATGACCTGATGGTCTGTTACCCAGTCTGAATGCCCGCGATAGTCGTTATCCCAGTCAACTAGCTCTGCATTTGGGTATTTTCGCTTGAAATCGTCCTTATCCACCCAATCTTCGACCATGCACTGATTCCAGTCTGAGGAATCGGATTTGACTGAGGTTGGATCGGCGTAAACCGTTAGCGGGTTTGGAACAGCATCGATGCAGATGTCCAGGTCAAACGCGTCATCGTGCGTGTAATCGAGCTTGACGCGGAAATAGCCGAATCCGCCCGACACTACGTTTTCGATAGCGGTGTCGTAGGCTACGTCAGCATTGCTCTGGACCTCGATATTGCGAATCAGCCCTTCGAGCACATGCGCGGTGGCTTTGTCAGAGTCGGCGCCGACCGGCAATATTGATATTGATGGCTTGTTCTGGCGGGAATCGTTGACGACCTGCCGAATGAATGCCGGCATTTTGTTGAAGGTCATGCAGGGGCGACCGGTAGTGTCGCGGTCTTTCTTCACCGACTGCGGCCATTGTTCACCCATGCGTGCAAATCTCACATCATCAAGAAAACGATTGCGGTTTTCAGACTCAGCCTCTTTCGCCAGCGAAAAGAACTCACGCGCACGCTGTAAAACCTGCTCGTCTGGCGCGTCGTCTAAATTGCTGTCGTTTTCGTCTTCGACCATAGTCCCTCGGAGGGTGCATGCCGTCATCACGACGGGATTTTGACGATATGTTATAACATAACAACATTATAGTCAAAATATTGACGCTTACAGCTTTGCGGCTATAGTTCGTCTAACTCCTTTCTTGCCTCGCGTACTCTTCAAATATCTCTTCCACTGTTTCCCTGTAGGCTTCGGCCTCCATCATTAAAGCCGCTCGGCATTCCTGTGCGCTCATTCCTTCGTAACTTCCCAGAAGCTTGTCGGTGTAAATTATTCCCCCATCGAATATCTTTTCCCATCTGCAGCTAAATCTTTGATAGCGAATATCAAACTGGCATACCTCGCCAATATCTTTGTAAAACCTTGCAAAACAAGGGCTATCGTCTTTAAATTCTGGTAATGTTAATTTCATCTCTACCCCATCCAATGCGTTGAACCGCCGTGCGCTTTGCGCTTCGTTGTGTTCGCGATTTTGTCATAAGCCACAGCCACCATGCCGAACGCATCAGAGTTACTAACCAATATTCCATTAGCAAAGTAGCAATGATGCTTTCTAACTGTCAGGTCATACACCGGCACTTCTTTTGTATAACGCTTTTTGCTTACAATTGACGTGACAATACTTTGATTTTCCTGGCCATTTTGTTTTGTATTCTTTCCCGCATTGCTGACAAGTTTTGGTGGTTTCTTGTCTATCCTCAAACGATTTTCTTGATTGCTGACGATGCCACTCTCTACCATCTTCGCTTCTGTGCCATTCCTTGGCTTTTTCTTGAGCGATAGCAAGCTGTTTCTTATTTTCTTCACTGCCGACCCAATGACTTTCTTTTGCATGTTCTGATAAATGCTTATCAGCGATGATGCACTCAAGGTTTTCAATAGAGTTGTTTGACCTGACACCGTCTCTGTGGTGGACATGGAATCCAGGCGGAATGCTGCCGTTGAAATGTTCCCATACGACTCTATGCATGAGCTTTCCGCCATGCTTAATAAATTCTGACTTGTAATATCCGTTTGGCTTCCTGTAATACGAAATGCCATTGAACTCTTGAGGCTGGTTAACGATCTTTTGCTTTCTTCCCCTATTTTTCTCGCGCACCCCCCAATTTTTGCAATCAAAGTTTTCCCAGTCCCCATCAATGGGGAATGACTCGAGCGATCTTGACTCAATACCCGCAAATTCCCGGTGCAAAAACCTTTGCTTACCGCCCTTTTGCGAGCAATACATGCCTCTTTCTTTCCATAGCCAATACTTGACGCCTTTGTACTCTCTATAAATGCGTCCCGATACCCCGTATTCTCTGCGTTCGCTAACTGTATGCATGGCAAATCCTCAATAGTGATTATGCCAACATTATATCCTAAAGAATCGGCGGTTAATACACCTTCCGTCGTGAATACCTTATGTTCTGGTGTCATGGTAATTATCTTGCCGTCTGATAATTCTATGTCTATTAGCTCGGTTGAAATTTTGGACATGCCTGAATTGTCAACAATGGCATAACCAGAAGGGGTTAATACAGTGTCACCGATGCAGACTTTCTCAATTGGTATCGATCCTCTGCCAGTTTCTACAGTTGATCCGGCTATTAAGCACCCATGACTTGACCAGTCGTGATTAGGGCCAAGGCCAATGCCTCTATTTTCGTCGCGCTTTTCGTGATACCAGCCGATAGCATCCAGTCCGGCAGAGCATTTCTCTTCATCGAACCACATCTGCGGGAACAGACCTCGTGCCGCCTCAATCCGTTGCGTTGCTGCACCTGCGCCCTGGTTGTCTATCACCCGCACCGAAAAGCCAGCCTTGCGTAGCTCTGACTCGTATGTGATGCCATAAAATTTATCAGTCTGCCGACCATCGTGCGGCAATACCATTTCTGCACGCTCGTAGCCATTGGCTCGTAGCCATTCGACATGTGATGCCAGCGGCTGCCCTTGCGCCTCATAGTAGTCAATGAAGCGAATCTCTTTGCTGACGAACTGAGCCAGCCAGATAGCGCAAGCATCTGACTTTGCGCCTGCTCCGCCTATATCCCAGAACGCATAGGCCGACATGAGCGGATCTCTACCGATGCGCCCTAACCTGCGCTCTTGCCGTGCGATGGCCAGATGCTTAGCGAAGTAAGCGCCCTCTACAGCAGAGACAAACTTGCCTTCCCATATGTGTTCGTACTGGTCTGGCCTGTGCTGCATGTCGCGCTGACGCTCACGCTCCAGTTTGTCGGGGAATTTCGGATTGTCTCGCCAGTTGAGTTTGGCGACCTTGATTAGCGGATCGGATGCATTGCGGAATCGTGATTCTACTGCTGCCGTTTTGCGTGCCGGGTTCCAGGTTATCCACAGCTCGGCGTTCCAGCCGTCACCCTCTTCGCGTAGCGTCGGGATCAGGATAGACCAGGCGTTATCTGTGACTGGCTCGGCCTCATCAACCCAGCATAGCAGGATTCGGCCTTTCGATTTGATGCTGCCGATTGACCTGTCCAGGCCAGCGAATGAGAACCACACGCGACCGTCGCGGCTTTTTATGTACTTCTCGCCAATGTCGTAATACGCTGCAAGCCACGGTTCATCATCGATAGCGCGCTTGATTTCCTCTAGTGATGAGTCATCGAGAGAGTTCATGTACTGACGTGCGCACAGTATTTGCCCTGATATGCCAGCCATGCCGAACATATAGCCGCGAACAGCGGCCATCTTTGCGAATGAGCGAGTCTTTGCCGACCCCCTGCCGCCGAATGCCCCGCGAACGTCAGCAGGGCCGTCGAACACAGGAATTAGTTTATTGGGAAGGCTGATCGTCGCTTGCATTCATTGCGACCAGCTTGACGGTGGTGACTATCGGGTTATCGACCTGCCCACCAACGTTAACGTCCTTCGGCACGAACTTACCCAGCAGCGTCATAAACGCGACCGGGTTCTCGTCTCGCTGCCGCTCAAGCCATTTTTGACCGCCACCAGCATGCAAAGCGCCGAAAACCATGTTTTTCAGGTCTGTGGTGATCTTATTCGGTATGCCTTTTCGACTCCCGCCTTTCGGCTGAGGCTTCTTTTTCGGCACTTTTTCGGCACTATGTTGGTTCATATGAACCAATCTATAGCAAAGTTTGGTTTATTTCAACCAATTTATAGACTAACGCTACCTGCGACAATCTGCTGTGATAATTATTTAATTTGTGTTGACAATTCTATTATCATGTGAAATACTATATCCACGCTGAACAAACAGCTACCGACCGGGCGGAACCCGGAGCCTGCTTGGAGAAGAAAATGGAAACATCAAAACAAAAACTTATCGCAACAATAGAAAAGCAATCAACAGAAATACTATTGTCAGTATTGAGATCACTTAATCTCCAAACAGCTTCAGAAGCGATTTTGACTTGCGAGTTTGTTACCAACGAATTAGAAAAAAGACTGAGCGAGTCAGACTTTATTGCCCTTATGAATGAGCTTGACGAAGAATTGATGTCAGCCTAAACCAACCCGCCGCACTGTAACAGGTGCGGATTTAATTTAACTGGAGAACGACATGCTATTTACGAAAGAACATTACGAGTTATTGAAAGATTTTGAAAAGCTGTTCAAACATGAGCGACTAGATAAAGAGGACAAAGAGATGTGGAAAAAAGGACAGATTTACCAAAGCGGCGAAGTTAACAACATGTTTAAAGCGTTTCAACTTGGCTATTCGTTCGGAAAAGTTTCTGAGCGGGATTAATCATGACCACAAAACCCGGAGCTCCAAAAGGCAACAAGAACGCCGCCAAGGACGACGGCGCAACTTCTTTCATCCATGCCAGGTGTACGCCATCCGCTAAAGCCGCGTGGGTGATGGCCGCTCAGCGTGAAGGGCTAAAG
>JBAZKE010000010.1:0-19232 GCA_041650915.1 Patescibacteria group bacterium | reverse complement strand
CGAGCTGCAGGGGCGTTCAACGACGATCCTCGTCGAGTTTTTCGGCAGCCCCTATGAGTCAGCTGCGATCGCTACGCCGGAGCCCGAACCAACCCCGGAGCCCCAACCAACCCCGGAGCCTGAACCGGTCCCGGTCGAACCTGCGGCAGAACCAGAACCGCTTTACTATAGGGCTGAGCTCACCGACCAGAGCGCAGAAGAGCTCGGCATTAAGACGCTCGAGGAGATCACATTCTGGGTAGACTTCAAGAACACCGGCACGGCATCATGGACAAACGACGGCAACTACTTCGTGGCGCTCAACGTCACGAACCCTGCCGGCAGGACGAGCGCCTTTGAGCACGAAACGTGGATTGAATACTACCGGCCTGCGGTACTGATGCAGGACTTCATCAATCCCGGACAGGTTGGGCGGTTCGAATTTACCCTCCAGGCGCCGGATGAGGCAGGCACGTACGAAGAAGATTTCGCGCTTGTCGCGGAAAATCTGGCTTGGATCGACGGCGGTTCAATCGAGCTTCCGATCGTGGTCGTAGCGCCCCCGGAAAAATCAACCGAACTCGAGGTTGAAGTTGTCGCAACGCCAATCACCCCTCCGACCTCGCCCCTCACGAATGCTGAACCGGCGGCTCCCGGCGTAGAAGAAACCCCGCTCGTGACGGACCGCGAGCAAGAGCCCATCGTCAAGGCGCAGACAGTCGAACGTGGAGATGAGAGCTTCGCGATGAAGCTGATTGAGTATTCGCAGCGCTTTTTCACGATATTCCTCATCTTTATCACCGTAGCCCTCCTCATCAACATTCTCGTGGCGATCAGGGTCCAGCATCCGCACGTTATTTTGCAGAGCTTGCTCGTGCTTGCGCTTACTGCCGCGGCGTTGCTCATGCGGACTCACTTCCTGGAACAAATTCCAGGGATGGTCACGATTATCTAAGCATTTCCACATTACAGTTATCCACAACCTCCCGCATGCAACGGGAGGTTTTTGTATCTGCCGTTGAAAACTACTTGACCTTTCCCATTTTTTTTAATAAGATAAAGTAATTATTTAATTGGATGATCCTAAAGGGCAGATACTATGAATAACAGACCTTTTACGGGTGGCATGGCATTCGGCGCGATTGTTGCGGTCTTTCTGTGTGCGGGCATGCTGCTCCCCGGACAGCCCCTCAGCGCTGCAGTACAGAACAATCCTCCCCAGATCACATCCGTACCGGCTGCCTCGATCACCGCTGGCAGCACCTACTCATATGAAATTCTCACCTCCGATGCGGATGGCGACACGCTGGCGTACCGAATAACGGCGAAACCCGGCGGCATGGGGTTGGCAGGCAGCCTCCTGCAGTGGCAGCCGACCGCGATTGGCACGTTCAACGTCGCTATAGAGGCGGATGACGGGAATGGCGGTTTTGACTCGCAGTCGTGGCAGATCACCGTGGGGCCCGGTCCCGTTTACTCGGTGGCGGTCACCCCGAACGACCGGCCGACGATTGTCGTAATCGGGGAAACAAAGCAGTTCAGTGCAATCGCAACTGACGCATACGGCAATGAAATAGCGGACGCTGCAATCGCTTGGTCAACCGATGAGAGCGTCGGCAGCATCAATGAGAACGGCACATTTACTCCGAGCCGCGGCGGGATTGGCTTTGCCGCCGCGACCGCAGGCGGTATCACAGCTTCGAACGGCCTCGTTGTCAAAGACAACCGCATCGACCAGGTAGACCCGCTCGCCGTCGAACCTGCACCGGAAGGAAACGATCCGGCAGAGCCTGCGGAAGCGGCAGTCGCTGCCGAGAACGGCGATGCAGCGCAGCAGGAAGAGGCTTCTGAAGCCGAACAGGATCCCGAGGCGGTAACACTCGTTACTGACAACGTAAGCGATGTATCCGGCGCTGAAGAAGACGAAGTGTGCGAAAACTGGCCGCACTGGCTGATCTTGTCGCTCCTCGCGCTCTACGCCGTGATCCTTATCAGCTACTACTGGTACGAAAAGAAACACCCGACTGGCGCATGGTGGATCTTCCCGGCTCTCCTCACGGCAATCGGCTTTGTTGCCTACTACAAGTACGTTTGTGAAGGAACGTACCTCTGGTGGCCCTGGCTGTTCGTCGTCATCGGGATATGTGCGACGCTCTTCCTCAAGGGCAAACCGAAAACAGGCTCGGGCAGCGCCCAAGGCGAACTGCCCTTCTAGATCCGCCTGAATATAAACAAGCAGTACAACCTCGTTTGCTGTGCATTTTTCGCATATAAAAAACCCCGGCTAAAACCAAGGGGTGCCAGTGCGCAGTCAATCGCATCGAAGCCGGCATTGCCCTTTACCGCTGCACGAACCAGTAAACCAGTATAGCTGCGCCGAGTACAAACCGGTAATACGCAAAAACGTGGAGCGGGTGCCGCTCGAGGTACTTTAGCAGCACTGTAATGGCAACATACCCCGTCACCGCAGCCCCGATACAGCCGATGAGCATCGTTGCCCATTCCTGCCCCGAAATTCCCGATCCGTATACGTCGAACATTTTTTTCAACCCTGCCGCAAAAACGATCGGTATCGACAGAAGGAAAGAAAAACGCGCTGCCGCAGCTCTCGAAAGCCCCTGTGAGAGCCCGGCGAGGATCGTGCTTCCCGAACGGGAAACGCCCGGGATGAGGGCGAATACCTGCGCAAACGCAATCACCATAACCGAGCTCCAGCCGAGCTCGTTTAGCGACCGGCGGACGCGAAAAACGCGCTCAAATACAATAAATAAAATGCCAACTCCAATAAGGAGGCACGCAACGAGCACGGGGCTGCGAAAGACAGTTTCAGCGGCATCGGTGAGAAAGTATCCCGCGACCGCCGCGGGGACAGTCCCGGCCGCGATGTACCAGGCAAACCGCTGTGCAAGATCCCCTTTCAAATTCCAATTGGCAAAACTCCTGAAAAATGCTACGATGTACGCAACGATATCACGCCAGAAAAAAACAATAAGCGCGAGCAGCGTCCCGAGGTGGAGCGCGACATCAAAACCGAGATCATCGGCAAAACTGAAGTTCAGCACTTCGTGTGCAACGACAAGATGGCCGGAACTCGATACAGGCCAGAACTCAGTTAAGCCCTGTACAATTCCGAGAATAATTGCGTAGAGAGTATCCACTATGAACTATCCGTTAGAAATTATCATCGCCGCAGCGGTCACCTTTTTCATCGTCCAGACAATCAAGCTGACGACCGATCGGATCAAAGGCAATTTTACGGTTAAGGGCATCCTCACCTCATACGGCGGCATGCCCTCTTCCCACGCGGCGCTCGTTACGGCGGTTACGTCCATGGTAGCCTACCGCGAGGGAGTTGATTCCGCGGTATTTGCGGTGGCGCTCGTTTTTTCGCTGATTGTCATCACCGATGCGCTCGTTCTCCGGCTGCATATCAACAACCAAGGCCGGTCAATACAACAGTTGATCAATAAGCTGCCGGATAAAGAACGTTCAGCATTTCCCAAGATCCGGCTCGGTCTGCAGCATACGCTCCCCCAGGTCCTCGTCGGCATATTCATCGGTTTTTCCATTGCATCGATTGTCCAGCTGCTCGCCTAGCGGCGCCAGAAATACTAAGCACCTTACCGCTAGCTCGTAGCCGGTACGTTTTGCGGTACCCGCCTCATACGCTAGATTTTGAGACGGCGGGTAAGAATCTTCATGTAGATATCCCGCCGGGTAACGATGCCTTCAATCTGCCCTTCCTGCCCGACCACGACGACACGGTGGATGCCCCGCACAAGCATGATCGAACCGACCTGCATGAGCGACGTCTCCGGATTGATCGTCACGACATCCCGCGTCATGATATCCACGATCGGCTTATCGGCGGCTTCGACAGCTTTCTCCTCGAGCTTATCAAGGTCAATCCATACGCCCGGATTCTCATAAAATTCCGCGTGCGACGGGTAGAGCGCCTTGAAGAGGTCTTTTTCCGATACAATGCCGACGAGCGTTCCCTCTGAGTCAACGACGGGAGCGCCGGAGATACGGTGCTCGGCAAGCACGCGCGCAGCGGTAATGAGCGTTGCAGTGCTCGGAATCGTTATGACTCCCTTTGTCATTATCTCTTTCACGTGCATGGCGAAGCGCATTAACCTGTTAATTTCTGCCTCCTACAGTATAGACTATCTGGAAACAAAAAGGAAGGTTGCCAGGATCCGCCTACTCCCGGAAGAGCACGCTCTCCTTGGCATAGATTTTTACGGCGATGTAAATCGCGAGTCCCGCAAAAAGAACCAGTGACGCAGTCGTCATCAGAATGTGCGGCACGTCGTACACCCCAACGAGCACCTCCTTAAACAAGAGCACCGCATTGACGACCGGCAGAGAAAAAAACCAGAGCACCGGCTTGAAATTCGGCAGCGTATTGACGAGTACGACCGGCAAGATGACGACGAGGTATGAAGGGCCGATGTAGCTTTGGGCTTCTTTGTAGCTTTTTGCGAATATCGCGATGGAGAGCTGGACGGCGGAAAACATGAGCACAAGAATAATGCTCGCACAGAACAGAATCAAAAATGCCAGCGGCTCGATGGAAAAGTTGAGCTCCATTGACGCGTCCCCGCTGCCGGCTACCGCGCCGAATAGGCCGGGCCCGAAGATGAGCATGCTTGCGTACATGCTCCCGAGCGCCACGACTACCGAAACGAGTGCCGCGGTGCTGACCGCCAAAAACTTGCCGAACACGACCTCGAGCCGGCGTACCGGCGTCAGCAGCAGCGACTCGAGCGTCTTGCGCTCTTTCTCTCCGGCGGATATGTCGATCGCGGTGTACTGGCCGCCGACGACCGACCACATGATGATAAAAAGCGGCAGTATGAAACTGAGCCCAAAACCGCCTGCTTCTTGCTCCGTCACCAGATCCTCGCTCGCAGCGGTAACAGGATTGAGTATGCTCTGATCAACAGCCTGTTCAGTGAGGCGCATCGCAATGAGCTGGCTGTTGTAAGCCATCACCGCTTCCTGAATGCGCGACCGCGCAATCGAAGAATCCGTATTGATGGACTTGCCGACAACAAGCAGTGAAGCGGGTTGCTGTGATGCGACGAGCTCTGAAAAACCTTCGGGAATGATAATGCCGGCCTCGATTTCATCGTCCCTGACCGCCTGCCTGATATCCTTGCTGATTTCAACGAGTTCAAGCTTCTCCTGGCTCCCCAAGAGCTCAACAAACGCAGGAGCCGATTCTCGCTGCTCGACAGCCACCTTGACTACCTTTTCCTCGGCCTGCTTGGCCTGGAGCTCGACGAGCTTGCCCATCCCGATAATCACCGCGGGCATGAGCAGCATCGGCAGAACGATCATCGCCATCAACGTACGGCGGTCGCGGATCGTGTCTTTCAGCTCCTTTTTCCAGATTGTCCTGATGCTCCTCATACTATAACTCCTTTAATACTTCCCTTAGGTCAGAAATTTCATAATCGGGCTGCACGGTGATCTGCTTGCCCGCATTGAACTCATTGCGGAAAAAATACGTGGTTGCCCCGACTGATTTTCCTGCCTCAATGTCGCTCTCCCGGTCGCCGATTTTAACCACCTGGTCAAACGCATGCTGTCCGATGTAACGCTTGAGCGCTGTGGCCTTCGCCTGCTTGAGCTCAGATTCTTCCCGCGAGCGGTCGTGCGCATCAATGGCGATGTAATCGTCAAAATACTCGGCCAGGCCAACGAGCTCGACAAAGTACTTTATCCACCGCAGCTCAGAGTTGCTCAGGACAATATTTGAGTAGCCCTTTCCCTGTATCGCGCCGAGGACGGCATCCGCAAAATACATCGGTTCCATGTACTTCTCGACAGTCTTTTCCTTCTCCTGGATCTCTTTCGTGATGTCTTTCATCTTCTGCCAGACATCGAGCGACCCGCCCGGATGCACGTACTTGAAATAGTCAATCCAGCTGAGCCCGTAGAGCTTAACCGTATCCTCGAGAGAAATCGAGTTTCCGTGGCCTACCTTAAGTATCGTCTTATTGACGAGCTCCTGCACCGCGTAGACGTTGCCCCGCTCGAGCGTTCCGTGAAAATCCCAGACAAATAATTTTTTCTTCATTTCCGTAATTTTTTTAAAAAAATCTTCGCTGCCATTGCCCCGAGCGCGCCAATCACTATCAAAGCTGTACCTACCGTGCCCCACGTGCTGTTTGTCAGGGTGAAAGAGAGTACGATGCCGATAAGGATAACGATAAACGAGGCAATGCGCAGCACGACAGCTATCTTTCGCTTGCTGCCCGCATCCTCCTTCGTTTTTTCCCTCGTGTTTCGATCGAGCGTCTCCGGTTCGCGATCACCGTTAACGAGCTTGAGAAAAATATCCTCCAGATTGGTCTCCCCCGTCCGCTCGCGAAGCTCCTGGACGGTTGAATTTGTTACAAGCTTTCCCCTATGGATAATCGCCACGCGATCGCACAGGCGCTCTGCGTCGTGCATCTGGTGCGTCGACAAGACGACGAGCTTGCCCGCCTCCCGCGCATGTTTGATAAAACGGATAACGGTCTGCGATGCGAGCACATCCAGCCCTGAGGTAGGTTCATCGAGAATGATTACCTTCGGATCGTGCACGACTGAACGGGCAATCGCAACCTTCTGCTTCATGCCGGTCGAGTACTTCCCTGCCTTGCGGTCGATAAAATCCTCCATACGGAGGAGTGAAATAAGCTCTTCAATGCGCCTGCGCAACCGTTCTCCGGAGAGGCCGTAGAGCATGCCGTAGTACTCAAGATTCTCCCGGCCGGTGAAGCGGTCGTACAGGCCGATGTCCGTGGTGAGCACGCCGATAGTGGCACGGACGGCTTCAGGCTCGCCGATGATATCGTGGCCATCAATGATAGCAGTGCCGTCGGTCGCCTGAAGTGTCGTAGCGAGCACCCGGATCGTCGTTGTCTTGCCAGCTCCGTTCGGCCCGAGCAAACCAAAAATCTGGCCCGCTTCAACCGAAAAGGTGAGGCCGTCAACCGCAGTAATATCGCCCTCTTTGCCTTTAAACTTTTTTGATAGGTTCCTGACCTCGAGGAGCGCCATAGTTACACCATTATATCAAATAAAAAACCCGCTATCAACAGGCTCGGGTTACAAGGCGCTCCACATGAAGATGCCAATCATCACAGAACCGATCACGATTTTCACCATGCCGCCGGCGAGAAAACCGACCACAGTCCCGATGCCCGCCCGCACTGCCTGGCGGCGGCTCTTGCCGGTCATCAACTCCAGCGCCAACGCACCTAAAAACGCTCCGAGTACGAGACCGGCGAGCCCCCCGAGGATCAGGCCGAGCACCGTACCGGCGAACGCTCCGAGCATGCCGGCATACGATCCGCCCATCTTTCGTGCCCCAATGCCCGCTGCGAGCCAGTCGAGCAATAGTGAAAGGGCCGTTAGGATGCCCATGGCGACGAGGGTGCCCGCATGTACGGCCTCAAATCCAGTAATAGCCGCGTAGAGCAGTGCCGTACCGAAAATAAGCGGAATTCCCGGCAGCACCGGCACGAGCACGCCGATGAGCCCAATGAGCATGAGCAGCAACGCTGCGGCGATGAAAAGCGCCTCCATACGGCGTTTAAAAAGGTTCGTAGGGCAAGTTCGGCCCCTTGAAACGATCCTTCTTTTCCTCGATTTCCTCATCCGCCGCCTTCTGCTCTTTCGTCGTGAAGTGCATGAGGTACAGGATCACGCCGAGGCCTGCGCCGATGAGGAGCGGAAAACCGATGCCGTTTGGGTCAGTCAGAAACTCGATTGTTTTTGGTAAAAAATCCATTAGCTCTCCACTGCATTATGGTTCGAGCGGTTACCGACCAGTGTTACGATGAGGATCCCTACGTAGAGTATAAGCCCATATCCGCAGGCCGGAAACTCCTGGGCGTCCTGCACGAACAACTCATAGTACGTCAAGAATCCGGCAAACAGCACTCCGGCGACAGACAGTATTAGCACAGCGCGCAGCAGCCCGAGTGCACGTTCCTTCGGTATGCCGATAGCTGCCAGGACAGCAACAACGGCGAACATGGCGAGCCCGTAGACGCACGTCGGCAGTCCGAATATTTCGATCGGCTCGACGCCGCAGCTGACAATCGCATCGTCACACCCGTCGGCTAAGAGGCTATTGTATGACAGGTATCCCGAAAAAAGCACGCCGGTTGCGGCGATTGCCAAAATGATGAAAAAAGTTGTTTTGAGTTTCATTGTTCCGTTCTGTTGAATAGTAAAAAAACACCCTAAGAAATCACCCCGTGCGCCTTCCCAACCTTTTCAAACGCGGCTAACGCCTGATCAAGGTGCTCTCGCGTGTGGGCTGCTGAAATCTGTACGCGGATGCGTGCCTGGCCTTGCGGCACGACCGGGTAGCTGAATCCTATGACGTAGATGCCTTCATCGAGCAGATCAGTCGCCATGCCCTTGGCGAGCTTCGCGTCGTACAGCATAACGGGCACGATCGGATGCTCACCGGGCCTGACGTCGAGGCCGAGCTTGCCGACCTGCTCGCGGAAGTATGCGGTATTTTTCATGAGCGTACCGAGAATGCCCATATCGTGCTGCAGCAACTCAATGACCGCGACCGATGTTGCGGCGATGACGGGGGCGAGGGTATTGGAAAACAGGTATGTCCGTGATCGCTGGCGCAGAAACTCCACGATTTCCTTTCTGCCGGTCGTGAAGCCGCCGGATGCGCCCCCGAGCGCCTTCCCGAGCGTACTCGTTATGATATCAACCTTATCCGCCACGCCGCAGTACGCGGGCGTGCCCCTGCCGCCCTCTCCGACAAAGCCTGTCGCGTGCGAATCATCCACCATCACGAGCGCACCGTACTGCTCCGCGAGCCCACAGATACCCCTGAGGTCGGCAATATCGCCATCCATGCTGAATACCCCGTCGGTGCAAATCATCTTCGTTTTGCAGTGAGCAGCCTCCTTGAGCCTCACTTCAAGGTCCGCCATATCCTTGTGCGCAAAAACCATGCGCTCTGCCTTACAGAGGCGGACGCCGTCGATAATACTCGCGTGGTTCAATTTGTCTGAGATGATGACGTCCTCCTTCCCCAGCAGCGCCTCAAACAAGCCCCCATTCGCATCAAAGCATGAGGAGTACAGTATCGTATCCTCCGTACCGAGAAAATTCGTTATCGACTTCTCGAGCTCCTTATGGACATCGAGAGTTCCGCAGATAAACCGGACCGAAGACATGCCATACCCATAGCGGTCGATTGCAGCTTTCGCGGCGGACAGGACTGCAGGATGGTTGCAGAGCCCAAGGTAGTTGTTGGCACAAAAATTGAGCACTTCCTTCCCGTTTGTCTTGATGACCACTCCCTGCGGCGTTTCCAGCACCCGCTCCTCCTTGTACAATCCCGCTTCACGGATGCTCCCGAGCTCGGCTACGAGCGTATCCTTAAATTGCCCATACATAGTATGTGTAGTAACTGTTTAAAACGTATTTCAAATGAATCTGAGGATCCTGAGGTGCCTGCTTTAATTAACTCCCCGCTGTCGCCGGTTTGCCCCTGACAGCAGCCCATTCCGCTTCAATTCCCGTTCGATCTCATGTGCGAGCCGGTTACCGATGCCTTTAATTTTCTGCAAACCGGCAAGCCAGCTCCGTTCATAAATTTCATCGAGGCCGCGGTCAAGCTGCTCAATCGCGCGAGCGGCACGTACGTACGAAAGGGCGCGAAACTGAAAACGGTCGCCCCTCTCCTGCAGAACCCCTGCTTTCTGGTAAAACTGCTGTGCTATTCTCTCATTGACGCTGCCGGCGGTTGCCATGTGGGTAAATGCGGAGATGAGTATTGCTTCTTACTCATTATACAGGGATTCGCGCACTTTTTGAACAGCCTCGAGTTCCTCATCGCAGTACGAGGTAGGTATGTAATTGAGGCGCACGTCTGCGGGAGGCGCTTCTATGGCTTCATCCATGATGCACCAAGGGCTCTCAACGTGCTTCATGCCGATCTGGTGGCCGAACTCATGCAGGATCGTCGATGCAACGTAGTCCTCGAGCAGCGCGTGGTTCGTTTTTACGAGCCTGCTGATTTTTTCCCAAAAAACGACCACGCCGTCTTCCTGCACCGTATGGCCGATATTCGTCGGCGCCTCATCATACTCGTTAATGCAAAGCACATACAGCACAGCTTCGCTGCCTTCCGTTTTAAAGGTCTGGTACCGCTCCTTTATGCCCCGGATTTCCTTGCTCGTATAGCGCGTATTCGTCAGCGGAATGGTATCGCTTTCCGTCACCGTCACCGCATCATACTTGCCGGTTACCTTTTCAATCTCCTCGATGACCGTTGCCAGAATATTATCGGAAAAAACGCACTGATCGTAGGCGTCAATTTCGATCCGGAGGCTCGTATGGGGATCGCTCAGCAGGTAGTTTGCCCTCGCGTCACCGTCCCAGTGCAATAAAAAAATTGTCCGTAACAACGGAATGCGTGAAAACGCGCCGCGCCAGGAGCTATTGAACCAGTTTGCCTCATTCGTTGAATTTGCCGCTAATCTGACAGTCGAGTAAAAAGCCATGATGAGGACCATGATGATGAGGACTACTGTCGCAAGCTTTTTCATAGTGAAAAATCTCCCCTGCCAGATTCCATCTCGACCCAGTCGTCCTGGCCATCGTCCCACCGGTACGCCTTGAAGGTGTGCGTTTTCTCGGTATCCGAATAAATGTACTCAACGTGGGTATCGCTGCCGATGCGCTTCGATCCGAGTGCTTTTTTGTCGAGCACAAGCGGCCTCGATGTCCGTTCCAGCTTCATCTTTCCGAGCGGTCCCATAAAAATAATATGTTCGACCGTCCCGGGCACTTCCCCGAGCTCCTCCGTTCCGTGATCGAGCACCTCAAAATCATCCTGAACCCGCCCGAGTATTTCCTGCCACTTTTCGTCTTGCATACGCTATGCACGTTACGCACATGCTACCTCTATACTACTGCACCTTTGCGCCGCAGTCAAAACGCGCGTACCGCGCTCAACGTGTACCTAAAAAATCCAGCGCCTCGATAAAAATTTTTTTCGTATTGCCAAACGTAAGCTTCTCGAGTGCGTCCGGGCCGTCCAGCCATGCGTACGAACGGTGCTCATCTGAGAGCTTCACTGCTTTCGTTTCTGTCCGTGCGATAAAATAAACAGCATCCTTATTGATAAGCGTGCCCTTATATGAAAAAACCCACCTATTCTTGCTACGGAATGCAGGGATAAACCTGAGATCGCTGATGCCCGTTTCTTCCTCAATTTCCCGGCGCGCAGTCTCCTGCGGCGACTCGCCTCTCTCAATGTGGCCGCGCGGAAAATCCCAGTGCCCCTGCCGGTACTGCAGCAGCAAAAAAAACTTCGTTCCGGCGCTCACATTATAAATAATTGCTCCCGCAGAATGTTCTCCCGGCATAGCATCAACAAAAAAACTTACGTCTCGGCGTGCTCACGCTGAAAGTAGGAACCGATACGATCAACATGAATCTTACGGCTGGAGTATACTAAACGAAAAGCCAAACAACTACCGCAATAATGACAACCACGACGAGCACGATCAGCCAGACGCCGAGGTTATTCTTGCCGCCGCCGCCTGTCTCAGGAGCGGGCTGTTGTTCGGGCTGATTCACCGGCTGGTTTTGTTCCTCCATAGGGAGTCCTTTCTTTATTAATAATCAGCCTATCTGCAATTATTGTACCGTAATAACGTCTCCGTGTCCAGGTATGATTATATCGGCAAGCTTCAAAACCTTCTCTCTGCTCTCCCGGAGCTGCGCCCTGTCTTGAGCGAACGGATCAGGCCGGTCGAGGGCAAGCGACTGCTCTTCCGCGTCATACCACCAGAATACATCTCCTGCGATGACAACCATCCCCTGCTCAGTCGGCACGGCGAGTGAGCAGTGTTCTGGCGCATGCCCCGGGGTCTTCATGATCGCGAGCTCCGTGCCGGGGATAAAACCATCATGGTCGTTTATCGCATCCCCCTCGTACCGGCAATCATTATCGAGCAGGATCGCTTCAGGAAACCACGCTGCCCCATACGCGTGGTCGGGATGGTAGTGCGTGACGAGCACGTGCGTAATTTCTTCAGGCTGCACGTGCACTTTTTCGAGCGCGCGGCTCAGGCTTTGGCGGTTGATGCCCGGATCAACCAGCACCGTAGCACTTCCATCGCGGACCAGTACGGCAGTTGAACTCGCCCGCTCGCCTTTGTCCTGCTTTACTGCGTAACCACGAATGAGCACGTCTACCTTTGCCATAACTTATTTTTTTAACGTATAAAGAAAATAAGCCATCATGAGGAATGGTTCCATGATTTCCCCTTCTCGTATCATCCGCACGAGCGATGCCTCAGGCACGAACGCGTACTCGAGGTACTCTTCGCGCTCCGGCTCGGGCTGTCCCGACTGCAATCCCTGCGCGAGGTACGCATAGAATATCGCCCCGGTCCGTGACGGATTGCTATAGAAGGAACCGAGCAGTGTAAACTGTTTCGCCGTATACCCGCCCTCTTCGTGCAGCTCGCGCTGCGCCGCCTCGGCCGGCGTCTCATTGGATTCAACGCCGCCGCCGATGGGTTCATAGATTACTTTATCGACCGGATACCGGTACTCTCGGATCACTAAAAAGCGTCCCGATGCATCCTGCGCCAGAACAACCACCGCCTTATCGTGCCGGTTCGTATAGTAGTATTTGTACTTACGCTTATCAGGCAGCAGGACGAGATCCTCAAAAATAGTGAAGTATTTATTTTGGAATACTTTACTCGAAGAGAGCCGCTTCCACTTTTTCAGCTCTGTCTTCATACGATACCCCCACTGTACCATATTTTACCCTGCGGATAAATGCCCTCACGCGATAAGGTAGATGCCTGCAATAATGAGCAGAATGGCAGCGCCCTTTTGGAGCATGAGCCGCCCGCTAACCCTCTCCGACAGCACTTGCGGCCGGTACTTTGAGAGTGCAATGCCCCACAGGAAGATAAATGCGTACTGCAGCGAAGCGACGGTTTCTACGAGGGCGAGATACCACAGCGAGAGCGCTATGGTATAGATAAGCTCGCCGCCGATGCTCGCCGCCTCAGCACATGCATTGAGCACAACGTGCCGAACGGAAATTCGCCTTAGAGTGCGGCGCAGCGCCGGCAAAAGCATGAAAGCGAGCATGGCGCCGGCTATTCCCTCAACGAAGCTCACATGTGAAAAAACCTGCATAAAGGAATGCGTACGCAGCAGAACTTTTACCAGGAGCGCATTGAACGCAAACAGGATTCCTGCGGCGACCATGATGCCGAGCAGCCGGCTCTTCAGGAAAGAGAAGATATGGCTCTCAATGCTGATGACAGCCGACCCGAGAATGACCAAAAAAATGCCCGTGTACTGCCGTACGCTAAAAACTTCGCCGAGGAACAAGCCGCTGAAGAGCACGATCAGCACCGTGCCGATGGAGAAGAGCGGCACTACGCGCGACGCCTCCTCTGTCTTCATGGCGTACAGGTACAGAAAAGCCGCGCCGAAGTACAGCACCCCGGCTGCGATCGCGAGCAGCAAATCGTACCCGCGCATCATGACCGGCTCAAGGGCAAAGAGGATAATGCCGAATATCCCGGCGACCGAACTGAAAATGAGCAGCATAAAAAAAGGGCTCCGGATCAGCTTGCTCGCGAGGAGCTTGTGGAGAACGTTCCCGCAGGACCAGATAAATCCCGCCAGCAGCGCTAGGAAGAAGCCGGTGCCCATATCTTCTTACCGCTTCTTTAGCTCTTCGATATCCCGCGCGATCTTGGCGATAGTCCGCTTGATATGCTCGATGTTTTCATACGCGTGCACGTCGACTTCGTAGTCGAGCAAATCACGAATTTCATTCTCACGTGATTCCCTGTTCTGCGCCATGAGCACAAACGTGGACAGGAAGATGGCCTCCAGCGAAACGATCAACGTGAGAAAAATGAACGGATACGGATCCCATGCGCCGGCGACCACGAGATTGATGACGACCCAGACAGTAAAAACTACCGCGTGGATCCACACGAACCAGATATTGCCTACAAAATCTGCAATTTTCTGGGCAAGCTTGTCGGACCAAGACAGCTTCTCCTCAAACACCATTTTTGGCTTTACTCGTGGCATAGGGGTATGATTACTTTTTCTTTGGTTGATAGTACTTCCTGCCCGTGAGCGCCTTCGGCAAATAATCCTGCTGATCCTCTCTCCTTTCGCAGCCCTCACCTACCGAGGCGGGATCCTTTTTATTAAAAATAATTCACCACATCCTGCTACTTACGGGCTTGACTATTCAACCTTCCCGTACACAATAAAATTATTGAGCGTGGTAATCCGGCCTGAAGCGTCTTTATTCTCCGAGGTCGTATCATTCCGGTAACCGTGCCCGAACCGCAGCTCCGAACCGGTTAATTGGTACAGGTCATTGATTGTATTGTCCTTTTCTATATCAATGAGATCAATCTGATTTGCGCCCGGCAGTGAATACGTATAATTATCAACCATAGTATCGCCCGATCCTGTACACGCCGGTTCGTAATAGCTCACGCGTTTGTGCTGCGCGGCACCGCCGGTATCAAAGGTAAAAAAGTGCTGCTCTGCCCATGGTGAATTCATGTCCGGTATAAGGCAATCCGTTTGCCAAGATCCAACGAGCTCACTAGCTACCGCGGCATTCGTATTGCTCATCGCGGACGTGCTTTCCGAGTTTGCAGCGGTAACTTCAGTGTTGCTGTTGTCTGTTGCAGTGCAGGCTGAGAGTAATGCCACGGCTGCAATGACCGGCAGCGCAACCATCACTTTTTTAATCATGCAAATTTTCCTTTCGATATATTACTTATCAAAATAATACCTCTTTCCCTTTAACTTCTCCGGCAGATACTCCTGCTCGCCCTCCTCCTTACCATAATCATGCGAATACTTGTAGTCCTTGCCGTAGTTCAGGTCTTTCATCAGGTCAGTCACTGCGTTGCGCAGGTGGAGCGGTACGGGCTCATTCATCGTCTCTTGAACGTCCTTTTTTGCATTCAGCAGCCCCACGTACGCTGAATTGTCCTTTGGCGCTTTGGCTAGATACACGGTACCATGCGCAAGGCTAATTTGACACTCAGGATACCCGATCGTTTTTACCGCCTGCATGACGTTATTGGCTATGGCGAGCGCATTCGGGTCGGCGATCCCGACGTCCTCGGAAGCGAAAACGACCATGCGGCGCGCGATGAATTCAGGGTCTTCCCCTGCCTCCACCATGCGGTTCAGCCAGTAGAGGGCGCCGTCAGGATCAGACCCGCGCATTGACTTGATGAATGCGGAAATGACATTGTAGTGCTCCTCGCCCTTCTTATCGTACTGCAGCGCCTTATGCTGGAGCGCGTCCTCAACCGTTTTCAGGTCGATATGTTTTTTCCCGTCCTGCTCCTTTTTCGTCACTTTAACCGCTATCTCCAGTGCGTTGAGGGCGGTTCGGGCATCCCCATTTGACCCGGTGATGAGCGTGTCGAGCGCCCGCGGCGCTATCAAAATTTTCTGGGTGCCAAACCCCACTTTCTTATCGGCGAGCGCCCGCTTGATGATCCGCGAGAGCTCCGGCACCCCGTGGCGCGCCATCACGAACACGCGCGAACGGGAGAGCAGCGGTGCAATCACCTCAAACGACGGATTCTCGGTGGTAGCGCCGATGAGCGTAATGATCCCCTTTTCCACGACCGGCAGGAATGCATCCTGCTGCGCCTTGTTCCACCGGTGGATCTCATCGACGAATAGAATCGTCCGCTTATTGTGCAGCTTACGACGCTCGGTGGACTCTTTCACCACCTGGCGCAGGTCACTGATGCCCGCGGTCACCGCACTGATGCTCTCGAAATGCGACTTGGTCATGTTCGCCACGATATGCGCCAGGGTTGTTTTGCCGGAACCGGGAGGCCCCCAAAAAATAATAGAGAATACCTCATCATTTTCAATGGCGCGGCGGAGTATCTTGCCCTTGCCGATGATCTCCTCCTGTCCCACGAAATCCTCGAACTTCTCCGGGCGAATCCGGTCCGCAAGCGGAGCGCCTTGCCGCAGGTCGCGCGCGAGCTTATCGTCAAACAGATCTTTTTTTTGCATCGATTTAACCATGGGTTTTTCTCTTGATTATTACGAGCTTAATGCCTGCAGCCAGAACCGTTACCTGCACTACATACGCCAACCAGAGGGCAAAAAAATAAAAACTCGCGCTCGTGAATAACAAAAAAATCAAAAAGGCTATCCGATACATCCACACATAGATTACGAGCTTATCGGCCGTTCTTTGCAGCCGTTGGGAGCTACGTTCTGAGAAGACGCTGATCAGCAGAATGGCCAGAAATAAAAAAAAGAAATAAGCGAAATTCCCGCCTGTTTGCAAAGCCGGCAAAAAATCCTGCCACGTGCTGATGGCTAAAACCGCCGTTAAAACTATATCGACGAGCAGCCCTACCACGAGCCTGCTATCAGGAGTTTTCAAAAAGTTTTTTGTAATACCAGGCATCCTCGTGAAGTTAATATTTGCCCATCGGAAAATTACGGTCCACCTGCTCAGCGATCTTTATGCCCGTTTCGAGCATACGGTCGAGCACCTGCACCGGCGGATGGCTCAGTGAATACAGCAGCACGACGCTCTGGTCGGAAAACTCGAGCGAGGAGATCCCCGAATTGGTGATGTGCTCTATCATGACCGGCTCGAGTAGCTGAAGCGTCCCGTAGCCGTCGATGACGTCGACGTGATACAGTTTTTCAAAAACTCGGCTCTCCGTGTCGATATCGTCATGCTCTGCGAGGCGGCGCTTGGATATGCGGAGGCTGACCGGCATGCGGTGCGTGGCGATCTCAACAAACCACCCCCGCATATACCTGCTCCTGCCCCTGGTATCTATCAGGCTCGGCTGCAGGTCATGCCTGCCGTAAAAAGGATACGCCCAAACAGGCCTGCCCTTCACCGTGCCGCTTATAAAAGGCCCGATCCGGCTCTCGTCGATTTCCGATAAAAAACTCCGCGCGCTGTAGAGCGCCTTGCCGGGATTCGCGCGGAAGCGCGCCTCAATGCTGAGCCGCGCACTGGAGTGCGTGACAGTAAGCTGGTGCGCATGGCCCCACCGTTCGGCTGCACTGAAACCCCGCGCCCCTGCAAGAATGATAGCGAGCGGAATAAGCGGTACGGCAAGCGCGGCGGCAAGCCAATATACGCGGAGCAGCATAAAGAACGCGATGAAACCAAGGAGTATGATCGATGCGCCGAGCGGAACGGTGTGGTTAACGTATCGCATACGCTTGCTTCGTTTTCCAGTTAACGGACTTGAGGAACGGCCCGTACAGGCTTTCATTCCATCCGATATGCACCGATGGTTGCCGGCACGGCAAACCCGAAAAATCAATCTGCCACTCGTTGCGCATATAACGGCCGCCACGTGCTCGAAACCGCTTCCGAATCGGATTAAAACTTTTTCCTGTTGCCTCGATTCCCATTTATTTCTTGATTGTGGCTAAAATGTATTCATCCATTAATTTGCCGGCTTTTTTCGTGTGCTGGATCAGCAGCCCTTCTTTTTTAAATCCGTTTTTGGCGAGCACGGAGTATGACCGCTTATTATTGGTAAAGACATAGGCATATATCTTGCGCAGCTTGAAATGCCTGAAACCGACCGAAACCATTTTTGAAACCGCATTCGACATGATCCCCTTGCCCCACTGCTCCTTCGCGAGCCAATACCCGATTTCGGCTTTATGCCCTTTCTCGATATTCATCAGGCTGACGCAGCCGGACAGCTCGCCGTTTATGTCAATCGCCAAATGGAAATGTTCTGCCGCCTTTTTTTTGTACTGCTGCAATACCGTCTTGATAAACGCTTTCCCGTCTTTTTTCGAGTACGGATACGGGATCTGCAGCGTAAAACGGTAAATGTCCCTATCGTTGATTTTTTCCGCCAAGGCCGCATAATCGCCTTGTTGAAACGGCCGCAATACGAACCCGTTTCCTGGGAGTACAATTTTTTTCATATGCTATTTTTTCCACGTGACCGCCCTGAGGAGCGGCCCGTACAGGTCCTCATTCCATCCGATATGCAGCGATGACCGCCTTCCCTTCGGCTGGTACGGCCGCGCACTGAATGTGGCGAACGGCACGCCGGTAATAAGTGCGAGCGGCTGCTGCTCGCTCCCCTCGCCCATGGCTAGTACGGCGGTGGCGGCGAGGGAATCGACGACATCGACTGTTGATACCTTCAGCTTCCTGCCGAATAGGTCGCCCGTGCCGCGGTAATCGTTGATCGGATGCAAACCGTAGTACCCGATCGCGATGCCCATGGTCCCCCTGCGCATCGGCACGGTATGGCTGTCTGCGATGATGACGCCGAAATTCTTCACCTGGTACTCCGTCCGCAAGAACTGCCACAGCTCTTTCGCGCTCCGCATCGGCTTTTTTGGCCACAGTATATAGTACGCTCCTGCGTTTGACTCATCAATGCCCGCGCTCGGAATTAAAATCCGGTCCTTGATCGTGAGCACTGCGTATCCATGGGGCGTTTTACTGCGCGGAAGGTGCTTGTCAGCTTCACTGTATACGAGCGCATCTTTGTCAGGCACATCCGCAACGGGGATACACCGGCCTTCGTGAATACTCACTGCTTTTGATGCAACCACGACAATTGAGCGTTCAGGTATGCGTTGTAACCTCGCCTTAATCGCACTAAAAAAATCATCCCGTGGAGGCTGTAAGAGGCGCGTTTTTATTGCTCTCGTTAGCATAATTTAATTCAATTGTACCACCTTTTTAAGGTGTGGAAAACCCCATTGACCAAATAGCGGTTAACTGGTACCATATACAGCCGCTTATTAAAAATCCTTTATTTCCGCTGCTGTCCGTGCTAGAATGCTGAATATAACGGGGTGTAGCGCAGTTGGCTAGCGCGCAGCGTTCGGGTCGCTGAGGTCGTGGGTTCAAGTCCCGCCACCCCGAAATGAACATGAGTGAATGAGGCGTGGAGCGATCCAACTGCTTGGATCGCGCCGGGACGAGAAAGCCGCAGCGATGCGCGAGTTGCCACCAGAGGTGGCAGGCGAGCGCCGCGAGGCGGGACCGACCGCGATTTCCGTCAGGAAATCGACGGGTGGCCAAGTCCCGCCACCCCGAAATGAACATGAGTGAATGAGGCGTGGAGCGATCCAACTGCTTGGATCGCGCCGGGACGAGAAAGCCGCAGCGATGCGCGAGTTGCCACCAGAGGTGGCAGGCGAGCGCC
>JBAZKE010000009.1:0-27386 GCA_041650915.1 Patescibacteria group bacterium | reverse complement strand
GGGTAGTGCATCCGTCAGACTAGACCAAGGCCATGGGGACTTGGGCAGTCGGATTAAATCTAAAAGACGTGTTTGTAACAAAACACCAAACTTTTAGGAACTATTGGACTGCCTGCCGTTCAAGGAGCCAACATGACCAACATGACGTCGCGCAAGCAAGTTACCAAAGAGTTTGAGCTGGAAGATCTCGTTGGTACCGGATCAAATCCTTATCCCATCCGGCTACTGCTTCCGAGCCTAACGGCCGCAGTCGAGCAAGCCACGCAAGAAGGGTTCACTGAGTTATATTTTGTGCCTGGCTCCGAGGGGGACTATTATGATGACGTTGAAGCGTGTTTGATTGCCCACCGTTGGGAAACCGACGAGGAGCAGCAAGCCCGAGAAGCCATGGAGACCAAGGCGGCGGAAAAGGACGCAGCCTACAAGGCCGAAATGCAGAGTCGACGTGTGGGCGATTTGGCCGACAAACTTCGCCAGTTCTCGGAAGTAGAAATTGCCAATGCCGTACTGCAGGCAGGAAAGGGCCTGCCATAAGCGCAGGAGGGAATCATTATGCTACAAGACGAAAACGCATTTGAGTGCAACACTACCGACGGGAACGGCTGGATCGACATCAATCTTCCGTGGGGCCGCAACAAAGAGGTTGACGCGCAAGCAAAGCGCCAACGCCGCCAGATTGCTAAGCTGTACGACAAGGCGGGTCGCAAGGCCGAGCAGACCCTCGGGCAAACTCGGCAAGAAGCCGCAGCAAAACTGACTGCCGTCAGGGCAGCTAATCTCCGGCTCAAACGTCCTGGATGGACCGAAAGCGAGCTGATTTATGCCGGAGACCTGGATAAGGCAAAGAAACGGTATCCATTGCTTGACGTTAACGTGCTGAAAGATCCACCGGATGTCTGCGACGTCACCTGGTTGACCCAAGTAAAGCAGGTGGCCAAACGCAACCCTGTTGCGTTGGCTATGGGTGAGTACTACCACTACCAATACCAGCATTGGTTGCTTTCTGGCGGAACCGCAGAGTGCAAGCAAGCTGAGGTACTGGAGTGCGCGCTACAAGATAAGATCAAGACAAGCGTGTTCCGTAGCGTGCTGGGATGTCATCCGTTGTGCCGACCGGGCGTCCTGCTGGAGGTCCAGCGGCACAAGACCAAGGAAGTGGTCCAGTTGCTCATCGGTCACATGGGTCCTTACGGTGGGGAAGACTTGGCCGAAATGGGTCCGCAGATCGTCGAAGATGACGACATGGTCTTGCGGGCCAAGGTCGTGTGGGAGGAAGCATGACCAAGCTGAAGCTCTTTCACGTCTTCGAGGACATCACGGTCTACCACTGGAAGATCGGCGATGTGCCCATCTACTACTGCGATGAGGCGCTGCTGCCTGAACCGGAGCGTGGCTACTGGTACACCACGGACCCAGATGGAGCCATTCCGTACAACTTCGACGTTCGTCTCGTAACCTTGGGTAGTGGGCCTTGTTGTATGATTTCACCTAGAGTATTCGATCGGGAAAATCCATCTTTCCGTGATGCAGTCCTTGTCCATATCGATGCTCTGCTGCGTAGAAATAGGCTGGACTGCAACAAAATCATGGATGACCTGTATGAAGCGACGAAGGGGCAGAAGAAGCCATGAAGTACCGAGGGCGCGTGCGAAAGAACAAGAAGGGTGAGACAGCGGTGCTGCACACGCCGCGTACAATGTGTGGTTGGTCCACGAGAGCCCGAGGTAAGCAAGCAGCCGAAATGATGTTCTGCCCCGAAATCGTAGATCTGGTGCTGAATTGCACGGATGAGTCCAGGGAGCGTAACCTTACCGAAATCCTGAAGCTGGCCAAGAAAAAGTGGCCGAAGGTTTCGCTACGAATGCCTCTTGGATTACCTAAGCTGTATCTTCCAGTTTGCTTGGAAGTAGCTTGGGTCCCGTCGGGTGCATTGGTCACCGTTACGGACACGGAAAACATTGGTAACGAGACCGTGAACATTGCGTACCGCAAGACCCATTGGGAAGTTTGAGTCAGCAGCGTTGGCGAACTTTATCCTGACTTCAATCCGGGACAGCACGACCTTAACTATCAATAGGAGGTCGCCATGCAAATCAAAGTAGTTTCCCGCCAGCGTATTGAAGCTGGCTACGTCGTGACGCAGCAAGAGGATTTCCCGGACAAGAAATTCGCCGTGATCTCGATTCGAGATCTAGGCGCCCGTGAAGTCTGGGTGATTACCAGCCCGAAAAATCTATTCGGAGTTCTTCGTCTGGCCTTCGAGGATGACGAATCAGGACCACTGGTAATTTCGCCTGCCCAGGCCAAGCAGGCGGCGGATTTCATCAAATCAGCAGCGGCGGCAGGAGTTGACTTCCTCGTCGTGCACTGTGAGGCCGGGATTTCCCGGAGTGCCGGTGTCGCTGCTGCCGCGGCCGAGATTTTAGGTCAACCCAACGATGAATTCTTCCGCGACCCATATTTCCTGAATGTCACGGTTTACACCTCAATCCTGGAGGCCGCGGGCAGAACGCCGAAGCGCGGTGCCTACGACCGAATCGTCGCACCGTACGAAGATTAGCTTGACACCTGCTACAGATCTGCTACAATACTGCTATGGGCATCAACAGCAACAACCTGGGCATCAAGTTCACGCCTGAAACCCCGCATCCGCCGGTGCAGAATCACGCCGACTCAGTATTCCTGAATGGCGGTGGCGTCATTCTAGTCGGATGGCCTGGCTCCAACTACGCTGGGGTATTCGCAGCCCTCACCTCCGTGGATGCCTATCAGGACTACTGTCGGCGGTATGCAATCGAGCGCCCGCGCACCGTCAGCGCTTTTTTCACATCGATCGACGACTACATCAAGAAGCAGCACCCCGACAAGGCCTTTATAGTGCTGACTCCGCGGCAGCACGATGATCTCGCCGAAGAAATCCTTGAGACCGAACAACTGCTCGAGTCCGTGTCGAAACTCAGCGCGTATCACACGAGTCGAGTCGTGGTGCTATTGACCTCGGCGCAATTTTGCGCGCAGGTTTCGCTGGGTAATATCTCGGCAGATGAATTCCACGATCGCTTTGTGAAATGTGCGCTTCCGGTGCGACACATCTTCGTTTCTGCTACGCAGGAGTCTATCTGGAATTTGCTCGCCGGCCACTGCTATGACCAAGATAACAGGGCATTTGCCCGGGCGTTCCCGAGCGTTGAGGTACAGCGCGATCCCGGTGTGTTGCACCACTACAACATGACGATTCAGACCAGCATGACGGCGCTAAACTCCTACGGCGCCGCGCAGGCCGACGCCGCAGCATTACGCGCCCGACTACTTCAAGTGCTGTTCGGTTTTCACCACTATGACCGAAACCTCGGCCTTGACCAGCAACTCATGAGTTGTGCCATGCAGGCCCCGCTGGGTTATGGACTACACCGTAAGAGCAGCCTGCCGATCGAGCAAGAGCAGGTCGACCGGATTCTCGACGTGGACGCGCTTTGGTCTTGGATTTGTTCGGGGGAGTTCGCGGCTTCCCGTCAGGAACTTCGGCAAAGCGTCACCAAAGCATGTACCCAGCGATTCGACGCTATCGTGCCGACTCTTCCCCAGTGGGTCCAGCAGTTCCTCCAGCGGTACCGTAAAGTGGGACATTATCAAGACCGCACCGTCGACATCGCGACAGTATTGGATTCCCTCGGAATTCCTGGGCGGTACTGCACCGCAGCCCTCGCGTACCTTGAGGGGCTGGGTGTTTTTAATTTCACGGTGGGCAAGCGCAGCACCTCTTTGAACCCACTGTGGTCCCGGGCGCTGAACATTCTGCCACACGGCGGTGTAAAACGAAGCAAGGAGTAGAGCGGCATGCCCCACATCCCAATCGAGCACCTCGCACTCGCGTTGGAGATCTTCCAGCGCCACGGCGGAACAAAAATCGAAAGCGTCGTATTTTCTAGTCACGGTCGATATTTTGAAACATTATGTAGAAAATCAGCGTAGAGAGCAAGATTGAGAAATTATGCCTACAAAGTCAGGATCTATCCTGACGAAGAACAAGCCAACCTAATCGTAAGGACGTTTGGCTGTGCTAGACTTGTTTGGAATCTTATGCTTTTGGAGGCGCTGGAAAATTATAAAAAGGAAAAGAAATTTAATTTTTCAACTCCAGCGACGTTTAAAACAGAAGAAAGAGCGTTTTTAAAAGATGTTGATTGCATGGCTTTGTGCAATGCGCAGCTCAATCTAAAAGGTGCTTTTTCTGATTATTCAGCGGATAAGAAAGATCCAACAAAACAGCGTAAGCGCGGTTTCCCAAAACTAAAGAAGCGTAGAACAGCCAAAAAAGCTTATACTACCAACAACGGCAATAACGACAAAATTAGAGCGGTAGGCCACTACCTCAAGCTACCCAAATTGGGTCTTGTCAAAGCAGTATTTCACCGAAGAATAGAAGGCAAGATTAAATCCGTTACTATATCACAAACCAGCTCTGGTATGTTTTTCGCTTCTATTCTGGTTGAATTGCCTGATGTACCATACGTTAAACCAGACCTCGACAAAGTCGTAGGTCTTGATTTTTCCTTCTCTAACCTTTTTGTAACGAGCGTGGGTACGAAAACCAAATACACGCGCGAGTTCAAGGCGTTGGAGAAAAAACTCGGCAAAGCACAAAGGAGGTTGTCCAAGAAAGTTTTTGGTTCCGCAGGTTATGAAAAGCAACGTAGAAAAGTTGCTCGGATCCATGAAACAATTGCCAACCGCCGTTTGGACTGTTTGCTCAAACTGGCTAAAACCCTAATTGATCAATACGACGTCATTGTTGTAGAAGACATCGATTTAGTCGGCATGGCACGAAAAGGCAAAAGACGACGGTTTGGCAAAACCATCATGGATTTAGGTTTTGGGCTGTTTAGGTCTATTCTTGAGCGTAAGTGCAGCGAGCGAGGCAAGCTTTTCATTAAAGCTCCGCGTTTCTTCGCTAGCACACAAACGTGTAGTGTGTGTGGATTTAAAAATACTGAGCTTAAAGGTATGGAAAATTTAGGTACAAGAGAATGGACTTGTCCTCATTGTGGAACTCACCATGATAGAGATGTCAACGCAGCCCAATGCCTTGTTCGTTGGTTTAAATCAATTATAAATACCGGTGCTCTACCGGGAATTAACGCCGATGGAGATGTTGTCTCTACTTCTAAGACGGTTAGGAGCAAACGACGTCGTGGATATCGGAAAAATTGTAAGACTGTTGATCTTACAAGCCCTTCTCTTCAGGGAGGGGTATGCTGACCAAGAAGCGACCCAACATCGTGCTGCGCCTCATCGATCCCAATGACAAGAAAGTGAAAGTCGTGTACGGCACAGTAAAACAACTGCAGTTCTGTTTCGTCAAGGTGTAGTGGAGGTACAACATGGGATACGAAATTAGTTTACAAAACTGTGAGTTCACGATCAAGGAAAAGAATCTCAGCAAAGCGTTCGACGCTGCCCATGAGATTCTTAGCGATGCGCACAAGAACGAAATGCATGGCGGCTCCTGGCAAAACCGAAAGCGCCTCGAATGGTGCTATTCCTGGGTCGATATGGAGAAAGCGAAAGCATGCAAATCCCTTGAGGGCATCCTGGAGGAATTTGGTTGGGACGCCATTCATGATACTGAGGGCAACATCTGCGGTTTAGAGTTTGAAGATCGCAAGATCGGGCAGGAAGAAGTACTGTTCCGCGCCATCGCGCCGTACGTCGAGCCTGGTTCATTTATTGAAATTCTAGGCGAGGACGGAACACGCTGGCGCTGGGTGTTTGACGGCAGCGTGCTCAAAGAACTCCAAGCTACAATCGTCTGGAAGGAAGCGTAGTTTGCGTTTCTGCCCCGGCACAAAACTAAAGCGTTGTTTCAGTTTGGTGCAGCATCCTGCCCGAAGTGCGCAGCCGCGCATGGCAGCCAGCAGGCGGCAGCAAGAACAGGTTGAGAATTGGTCGGCGCGGGGCTACGAGTTGGACTTGTCTACGCGCCGATTTGCCTTGGCGTGGGCGCTGGCGAACGTCAATACGCCGAAATCCAATAGTCTGTCCGGTACTTGGACGCAAACTACAGCGCCGACGAGTCAGTATGCCACGCTAACGTGCGCGTGGCCCGAGCGTCGCACCTGGCCGGCGCGTCATACCTGGCACAACGCCTGGTATAGCATCACAACAAACAACGACGTGACCTCCTCGAACACGATGCCCAGGGCGAATCAACCGCTCGAATATATAGTTTAGGCTTGACACATGGGCGCGAACACGCTATAGTAGTTTCATTGTAGGAGGCCGAGATGGAAAACGCAGCACTCAACAATGTGATTCGCCAGTTTGCGCGCATGGGCGCCGAGGTCGAGGTCAACACCGTGGAAGATCGCCGTGGCTTCGGTCGGCCGGCGGCATTCCGCGCCAATGTCGTCGGTACCGGGAAGCAAGAACGTTTCAGTTTCACGATCAACAACGAAAACCTCGCGGGCATTCAGGTCATCGACATCGACCCCAAGGGCCGCCACATTCTGCTCAACGTCACGCCGACGTCCGATCGCCCCGGTGTCTCGGCCGAACCCACGAAACTTCTTCTCGGGCACGATGAGATGCACTGGTTCGTCGCGCCCGTCGTGCGCTCGGCGATCAACATTGACGCAGCCAAACAGTCTCTGAAACCCACGGTGGTGCAGGAGGCTCAGAAACGCGCGAAGACGAAGCGCAAGCACCTGCACAAGCGGCATCAGGAAGCATTCATTCGCCAGGGAGAATGGTTTTTTGTGCCGCGTCCAGACCTCGTCGTCGACGAGAAACTCACCCTGAAGAAGGAGCCGATTCGTCGTGGCGCCGGCAAGCCCCACACGTGCGAAGAGATCTACCGCACTGGCGGTACCTCCGTCTGGGTTTGCCCCCGGTACCCCAATGGCGTCACATATGCTCAGTATGTGAAGATCTTCGACGAGAACGCCGAAGCCAAGTCTTGGCATTGGCGCCAGATGCAGCGCGGCGCTACGGTGTACGCGCGTGGACGTGTCACGCATCGAGACCACCACACCGTCGTGCTCCAGGGATGGCACGAAGTCATTCCCAACACCGAGAAAAGCAACACTTTCGTCGCATTCCTGGATTAATCATGTCCCTGGACGAAAGTGTGTCGGTTTACCGAAGCTGGTGCGACGCATTCTGCCGTGAATGCGGGGAGCAAGTTCCTGCTGGCGAGCTTGAAGATGGACTTTGCATGAATTGCCAGCCTCGTGATGAAACCGAAGAGGCGGTGTGGTGCGACACAAAATAAACTGGTACCACTGGGCCGCGATGAGCCGGCTCGTTTGCACTATCAGCTTTTCTGTAGGCTGTGTGGTGTTTTTGTGGCTAGAATTTCAAGCGGCCTGGTGGACTTGGCCATTCATCGCGTTGTCCTTAGTGGTATCGTTCGTCGCAACGTTTTGCCCGGTAGAGCCAGACCGCCCACCAGAGATCCCACACTATCCTGAACAGTGGAAAGGTAAATAAATGAGCCTCGATATGTGGTTGAGCGCCGTCGTCGACCTCGGTGGACCAGAACCGTTCCGCACAACCATCTGGGACGCGAACATCACGCACAATCTCGCGCCGATGCTCGACTCCGCCGGACCATATTGGCAGCACATCGCCAGAGATTCCGAGGGCCAGACCGGCGCGGATATCCGTGAAGATGTCATCAAGCTGCTCGCGGAACTCGAAGCCTATCCGGACCTGTACAAGCAGCACAATCCCGCCAACGGATGGGGCAACTATGAAAATTGCATTAATTTCTTGAGTAGCCTTTTGAAGGCGATCAACCAGCACCCCAGAGCCGTGATTACTTTATCCCGATGACCGACATTGCCGGAGAATGGCCGGTCCCGTCATTGTGCCGCTGCGCCAGGACGCCGACACTGCGCAAGCTTTGATCGAAAGAGCGAAAACGATTCCTGGGTGTGAGGTTGTCCGCCTGGGAAGTCATTACAGCTTGCGGCTGAATCTAGAATCCGCGGAGCAAGTCGAGCACTACCTCGGCGTACTGAAAAACGCTTGACATCTGCGCACCGGCACGCTATAGTGTAAAACCATCAACCAGGAGATTTTGAAATGAATCCAATTATTGACGTAACCGCTGAGACTATTGAGACGACGGCAAAGGCCGAGGAAATCGTTAGTGTTCCCTTCATTCAGGCAATGGAGCCTACGCCCAGTGAGGCTCGGCACGCGGAGCTGATGCAGCGCAATCTTGATGACGCCGAAGCCAAGCGAGAGCGCCGTCGGCAGCGAAATCTTCGACTTGGGCATTAGCGGATAGTTTCCATGTCGATGAACCTCAGGCTGGACGCGTACCGTGACGTCTTCGTTGTGAAGACCGGCAAGCCCGATCGACAATATGTCGAATGGCGCCACATCGCCCAGACACCAACAACGGTAACCCGCGAGGTTATGGCAGAGCAAACAACCAGAGGTTTTGCGGCAGCCTGCACGATGTACTGTCGGTAGGCACGCAACAAATGTTTGGAAGAGTACAGAAAAGAAACCTGCTTTGAAGAATTGACGCAAGAACACATTGCTGAACTGATCGAATGGGTCGGACGACACCGTCGGGACGGTTACGACTTCGAGTTTTCGGAGGTATAAACCTAGCATGGGGAACGACACGTTGGCGCAGTTTTGGGAGAAAATGCCCCCGGAGCAGTATCAGTTGGCTCGCTGGCTTGTAAAGCGCGGAGTTGTTCAGGATCTGTGTTTGCTGGATCCACACTGGTCAGGTTTAGTGTTGGAAGCTGCCTTGGACAACACGGGAGCAAAGACCAGGGATTTGCTTTACCGCGTAGTCTTGGGGATGGAAAACCTGACCGCTGTATTGGTAGATGACCAACAGAAAGCTACCGCTTTACGTTTGGTCGACATGGGCTGGCTTCAGTATTCTGAAAGTCAAGATTGCTGGGTCATCCCTGCATCTTTACGGGAGTTTCTGGAACCCAGGGCCATTTTGGCGATTGGCCCGCAGTGAGGGGCGTCGAGTGAGATCACGTGCACAACGTCGCGCTGACCGCGCCCGTGTAACTAGGAAATGGTTACGGCGCATCAAGGTCAAACGCCGCCATTGGCAGCACCGCGATGTGGACCACGACGAACTCGACGCCGTCAAACGCGCAGAAACGCACGAGAACATCCGGAATCACTGTCGGCGCACCTGTAGTTATTGCAATCCAGTGTACAAACGTTTGGCCGAGGAACGCGAACTCGACCGGGACTTCAACGACGAGCTTGAATTGCTCAGCGCAAATATGCACGATTTACTCAGACCAACACCCGACTAGGAACACCATGCGCAATCTAAATAATATAACCACCAGCATTGAGCGCACGCTTCTGGCCAAACGCAAGCAGCTTTGCGACCTGTTCCAGACCAGAACAGGCATCAGGGACGCTGAGCTACGACTAAAATACACGCTAGTACCATCCATTCTAGTAGAGCAAGGCGCAGACGTCATCACGACGAACTGGTGGATTGTGCGCAACGACCACCTAGCCGAGTGGGTCAGAGTGGAGCGTGCAGACTTTATAGCTGGCAAGGTGCGCATGCAGCACACGCAAGGACTAAAGCGTATAGATCTGTGTAGCAGTCTTAATAACGAATTACGCTACCTAGAAGACAAAAAAGAAATCGCAGAAAAAAGACGAAATAGACGTCTCAAAAACAAGGAGGCCAAGTGAAACTCACGTTAGCAGCGCAACGCTATCTCTGTCGTCTCGTCGAGCGCGGCGGCTACGCCGCAGTACACGAACTTCGACACGACGGTGCCGTGACCAATGAATTGGTCGCACGGGAATTAATTTCCGCGGTAAACCCTGGCTGCTATTCTGTCACGCACCTCGGCCGTCGAACGGCTGACCGCGTTTTTCGCACAGGCGAGTAAGGAAAACAAATGACTTTGCTGCACGTTGCACCAGGCGTGACCGTGACCAATGGCACACCGACTATGTCCGTGACTAGTGAGTTTGAGCGCGAGCTTTCTGCCGTGCTAAACCGTTACAGTCGCGAGAACGCTAGTAATACACCTGATTTCATTCTAGCACAGTACCTGATCAAATGCCTCGAGGCATTCGAGCTAACGTCCCGTGCTCGCGAGACATGGTACGGGAAAGAACTCAAAATAGGAATGTAGACGCTAAATAGCGTCGGGAGAGCCTATGCCCAAATTTCATTATCTCAACGGTTGCGACACGCCTGGTTTCGAGTACGCCAAATTTGCAATAACGTGCATTGACCATTCAGGGCGGCCGATTGGCCGCGTGCAGGAATTCGACACCGACACTGGACTTGCCATCGTGAAAGTCGCGGACTACGGCTTTTTCTACACAGGAGAGCAGCAGCGAGAGCGTCTGTTGAAGAGTCTACCGGCCCAGTACCACGATAAAATGCGCGAAACAGTGCAATCTCCTAATGTAAATCTTCCTGATGGAAGCGTTAGACTCCCCGACGGAAAAGTCGGCATGGAAATCACTGTCGTTGCCGTACAGGATGAAACAGGCTGCACTTTGCACGACGCCGACACAGGTGCCCTTTTGGGGCATTGCGTTGATCTAGATTTGACCGCAACGCTAAACGACACCGCTACTTACTGGCGTACAAAAATTATCAAAGAAGGAAATGTGCCCGCTTAGCTACTTCCTTCTTGACATCCTGCCGGCCGTCTGCTACAGTTCTCCCATGCGCGTAAACAAGATTCTATTCGTCGGCACTGGCGGCGGTAACGACATTTTTTCCACTTGGCTCGCCGGTATGGCGTTGGCCGACTTAGGTTGGCAGTGGAAGGAATTCGCGGTCGCGGGCGTCTTGAGCCCATTTCATGACCACAGTTCCAAAGAGCACGGGTGCGGCATTTCTACCACGGAACCTCAAGACACCCGCAGCATGTTCGACGGCACACCAATTAAATTCGTCGACGCCGCCGTGGCCGCGATGTGTGCCGACATGGGTACACAGGTTTACGGACTTTCCTTGGCCCGAGGCACAGTCGGGCTGGTCGAAGCTTTCAAGTGTTTGGCCAAAGAGTATGACTACATTGTTCTAGTTGACGTCGGCGGCGACATTTTCTATCGCGGTGCCCAGGACCAGCATATCCTCTCGCCGATGTTCGATGCCATGGTACTGAGGGCATTCATCGATTCCGGAGTTCCCGGTACACTATTCGAGGCGGGCCCGGGCACTGACGGCGAAATGGAGCCCGACGCTCTGCAGGAAGCCCTGGAGCGCTGCGACGCTAGAAAATATCGGCTGACGGCTTCGGTAATCGAAGAATGGCAGTCGCTGTACCGGCAGTGGATCGAGCCTGTGCGGCCCGGCCGCACTGTACCGATGACACTCGAGGCGTATGAATCTTATAGAATGTTCCTTAAAAAGGAATACCGCTGCCGCGCGCATATCGGACAATATCGTGCGTACACGACATTCCAACAGACCATCAGTACGCTGCTGTGCCAGAACTTCTATCTCGTAGAACCCGCGCTGTGGAATCCTTTTGCTGTCGCGTGTGATGACCCCATGGATTGGTTCTACAAAACGCAGGTACAACAGCACAGAACCAGCAACGAAGCTAACTTGGAGTACGCGCACGTCTGGGGCGAGCTTGCACAGTTCGTAACACCGTCACCAATGTTTTCTGCCGATGAGCAGAAAGACTTGATTCGGCGCTGTCTGGCCAACCTGGAACAGCATCAGTACGATTGCGCGTACATGTTCCCTGAAGATTGCGTGGGGCTGGAGCAGCGGTTTGCCGTCGACAAAATCCTTTCTGGCCTGCTCTGCGTACGCAACAAGACTTGACACCTCGCCCGCCATCTGCTACAACGTCTGCATGGCCAAAAAAGTCATCCTGGATCCCGAAACCGGCGAAGACACAACGCTCCGCACACTACACCTCGTGTGTACGAAACACAAGTGTCTCGCACGCGACTGCCCGTGCCCAACGCTGGATCGGCCTGGCCCTGGACGGCACGTTTGGGTCCTGGGCACCACCCAAGAGCGCCGACAATTCCTAGAAACTGGTGTCGAGGTAGATCACTGGCGTGAGAATCTATGCCGGGATTTTTATTTTCCGGCAGAGCAACAGCAGCATCAGGCGAAGAACCTGAAGCCTGCGAAGGTGTAGTGTGAGCAAAGTAGATCAAGCGCTGGAACATCTGGTCGCGATCGGCGCACTGGTATCGTACCAGTACGAGCAAGGTTACGATTCCAATATTTATAACGACGACATCAGGTATGAGCACCTCGTGCTGGTGTTCCCGACAATGTATGGCGGAAGTAACGCAACGCTAAGCATCAGTACGGAATGCAATAACTGTCCAGGAAACACGCACCTGGTGCTAAACGAAGAGGAAGACGAGTAATGGCCAGGGATACAAAACGGTTTGAGACCATAACTACAATCGCACGCGGTTTGCAGCTTCTAAGCGACCCAGTGCTTCTGACCGAATATATAAAGGCGTTACAGGCCGAAACGCGCGCCTTATCGCTGAAGGCTATACCAACATCGTGTTACGTGAATGCGGCCCAGACGACGAATATTGGTATCGCATCGAGGCAAAATGACCATGGGTTACACTTGGCTCAAAAACCGATGATCCCCTTGGACCAGTGCCAAGACCGGCATCTCTATAGGGTCGATGCACGCACTCTCAGCCCGGCTGCGGTGTTCTGTCAAAAGAACAGCAGTTTCTTTGGCATCCGAACGAAATTCGGTTACCGGTTCATCGACGAGGAGTACCATTGGGAGTGTCCGGCGTATGCAACAGTCCGGCCACTAGAGGATCTCGGTGAGACAGCACCCGACGGTGTAAAACTAACTCCGTATATCGACACAGTGTGCCAAGACTGTGGCGCGGGTGTTCACTGTACGCCGGGAACAACGTGGCAACACAACCTAGAACCGATACAACCACACGCTGCGCGCCCAGCTATGGCCACAAACATCGCGCTGGAACGCTGGCTATTCGACATGGAAGCCCGGTACTGCAAGGGGAGATAAAGTGTCGTTGTTCTTTCTACAGACAACCGACTGTGTTATTCCAGATGATGCTATGCTCGGCGAGCACATACTATCTGGAGTTGACTTTACTAAATGTGCTGTGGGCCAAGCTGAGGTCAACGCCATGTGCTTTGTGCTCGACGGCATTGCCTATCGCTGCGTAGAAAATGGCGATGAGTGCGCGTCAGCTCTAGCCGCGCTTGAAATAACTGACTACGTGGTGCAGAACACGTTTGCACCGCGCTGTGTCGTTGGTGTAAAAACTCAGCCCGGCAAGTTCGGGTTTGACGGAATTGTGTTTGTCGACGCGGAAACCGATAAACTGGTGCTGGAGTTTGGAACGGATGGTTTCGACGGTCGTTGCCCGCGGTACATCGCGGATTTCTTTCCAGAAAACATGGTGTGCAAGGAGAAGTAAAATGTCACTGGATTTTTTGAATGTAAATGCCTGTGTTGTTCCGGACAGTGCTATGCTCGGCGAGCACGAGCTAACTGGCGTTGATTTTGGTGCTGAAAGTATAGAAGATTACTACCACACGACCGACGCCAACGTCATGTACTTCGTGCTCGACGGCACGGTCTACAAAACGATGGAAAACCCGGACGATGGCTATAGGTCGCTGCTTGGAGTATTCGAGGCCAGCGACTATAGAGTGCAGAACACATTTCCTGCCTGTAGGGTTATCGGGGCAGAGAACGCGGACAAGGATCGCACCACCATTGTATTCACCGACGCGGTGACGGGCAAGGTAGTGCTGGAACTCGGTACCGATTTCGGCGATAGTTACTATCCGTGTTATATCGCTGCGTTCACTCCTGAAAACATGGCGTGCAATCAGATTTCGAACAGCTCAAAATAATCTCTACACCTATATTTATTTTTTATCAGGTACACCTTATATTTTAAGCAGAGGAGATTAATTATTTATGAAACTCTCGACCTGGGCAAAACGCAACGGCATTTCATATATGACGGCGTATCGTATGTTTAAAAACAATACTTTGCCAATTCCAGCAGAGCAGTTTGCGACAGGTACCATCATAGTACATCCTGTGGAACCTTGCCAAGTAGAAAATAAAATCGCTCTGTACGGTAGAGTATCATCACAAGATCAAAGCGAAGATTTAACGCGTCAAATGGAGCGGCTGCGGTTGTTTGCAGCACAGAAAGGTTTAATTGTTTACAAAGAAGTAGCTGAAATTGCTTCTGGTCTGAACGACCATAGGACAAAACTGTTGACTCTTTTGCAAGACCCAGTTATAACTACTGTTGTGGTGGAACACAGAGATAGACTAGCTAGGTTCGGCGTCAATACAATGGAAGCGATTCTTTCCGCTCACGGAAGAAAATTGCTTGTTATGAACGAAGCAGAAGAAAAACACGAGCTAGTCCAAGATTTTATCGATGTCGTGACTTCAATGTGTAGTAGAATTTATGGAAAGAGGTCTGCTTACAATCGAGCAAAAAGAGCCGTAGCCGCTGCAAGCGTAGATAAAGAGTAGATGCGAAAAAAGGCAAAAGACACCCGCCCTATCGTTTCGTACGCGACACGTGTGCCTAACGAATGCTGCGCTTATTGTGAGTCTTATGCCTTAATCTTCAACACGGCTCAACGATGCCTTCATGCAGCTCGACAAAAACCTAATTTTGATGCCAATCGAACTAAACGAGAATATCAAATTCGTTATGGAATTAATGCCAGACAATATAATGGGATCAAAATAGACCTCGATGGTAAAGAAGGCTCTCGCGTAGAAACGCATAAAGCGCATATCATTGCAACCGATGCATCCGTTACTGCACTAACCAAGAAGGTCAAGGATCTAAAAGCAGAAATTAAAAAAGAAGATAAAGCTAAAGCACGTTTTATCCTACATCAAAAACAACGAAGGCTAAGTAGTCAAAAAGCGAAACTTAGAGCTTTAACCGATTCAAAACCGAAGCTTTGTTTCGGTTCAAAAAAGCTGTTTTTGGCTCAATATAGCCTGAAAGAAAATGGGTACCGAGATCATACAGAGTGGAAGAAAGTTTGGAGAAAAACGCGTAATAATACATTTGTTCTTGTAGGTAGTGCGGATGAAGCTCAGGGTAATGCAAATGCTTGTTTAGTTGAGCAACCAGATGGAACCTTCACTTTAACGCTCAGGACAGCTCCTAGCTTGGTTAGTCAATTTGGCCCCACGGTTGTCTTTGAAAGTCTAGAATTCCACTATGACAGAAGTGGCAAAAACGCAGCTGTCCATGACATTAGATCTGCTTTAGAGCAAGGTGACGCCCTGACGTTCAGGTTCAATCGAGGTAAAAAGAACAGATGGACGGTTCATGTTTCACTTCACCGAAGTGAAGTCAAAATCGTTTCAAATCGATATAACGGCAGAGTAGGCATTGATATCAATAATGGTAGCCTGGATGCTGCTTTTGTTGATTTTGAAGGGAACATGAAAGCCATGCTTTCTGTTCCGTTCAAAACGAGCAAAAGTGCAAACCATAACCAAATACAAGCTTCGATTGGAGAAGCAGTTAAACAAATCATTGCTTTTGCTGTTCTACATAAAGCACCAGTAGTGATTGAAAACCTTGATTTTACTGGCAAAAAGAAAGCCATGCGGGATCAAGGCTTACCACAAAGAGCTATGCTGTCTGCTTTTGCCTACAGTGCTGTAACGGCTATAATTAAAAGCAGAGCATGGCAAGAAGGCATTGAAGTCTTTACGGTCAATCCTGCGTACAGTTCGGTTATTGGATATGTAAAATATCAATCCCAATACGGAATAAATTCTGGAATAGCCGCAGGGATTGTCCTGGCAAGGAGAAGCCTAAGAAGATCCGAGAGATGTCCCTTATCCGTGGCCTACACTCCTAAATCCCCAGAGGACGGTTTAAGACATGTATGGTCACGTTGGGCAGCTCTCGTGCGAAACATTCGTGCCAAAGCAAAGATGAAAATCTTTGTCCGACGACATGATTGGTTTCGCAAAAGTGGTGCCTTGAGCACAGCAGAGGGCAAGCTTTTATGTACCGGGGAGACGATTTCTCAAAGGCATAAGGGCAAGGTGAAAACCACTTCTGTTCTGGATGAAAGTTCCAGCACGAATCGTCAGAAACACAGTTCGTCCGGCGTCATGGTCAAGTGTAATGTTTGACTATGGTTTTAGGAACGGTAAATAAGAAATGCGAGTACGAACTGGTTTCGTAAGCAATTCTTCATCGTCGAGTTTTGTGCTGAACACTTGCGCTCTGACGGTGCAGCAATACAGGCAGATCAAGCATCTGGCCGAAGCTGAAAACTGGAACATCAGCGAAACGGAAACTGAGTTACGTCTGTGGACCATCATGGACAACTGCGAAATGGCTAAATTTATTCGTGATATCGGCGCCGACGGTGCCGTCACGGAAAGGGACACGGAATAATGTCACAGCTAGGTTTGGGTACGATGCTCTCTATGTTCAGCGACGGCGGTTCCACAGCGCGGTGCGTCAAGGCGGCGCTGGGCAAGAAGATCAAGGCCATCGCGCTTAACGCCGACGGGCGCAGCACGACCGATTGTCTTACCGTTGCGTTCACGGATGACACTGGAATCAAGCTTTGGGATGATGGACAAAGCTGCTGCGAAAGACGCTACATGACGTGTGGTGACGACCTCACAGCGTTTTCTGGGGCCACACTCATGGGAATCGAAGTTGCTGACGGCCCCGGTACTACCGATAAATACTGCCAACCGCACGACATTCAGTTTCTCCGTGTCTTGACTTCCGATGGTGTCGTGACCGTCGAGACGCATAACGAACACAACGGTTACTACGGCGGATTTTCCGTCAAGGCGCGCGAGTGGAAAGCGCCGACTTAGCTGTTGACACCACCGGCACGTCTGCTACAAGATTCCAAGAGGTCACCAATGAGCAACAGCAACACAAACGGCGGCATCGGGATCCCGACCGTCCTGGTCCTGATCTTTCTGGTGCTGAAACTCACGGGCCACATCGCGTGGGCATGGTGGTGGGTATTCGCGCCATGGTGGATCGCAATCCTACTCTTCATATTCCTTGTGTTCATCTTGAGTTGAGCATGAACATAGAACAAACAGCGCATCTGCACGAGTAACAGGAGCAACATCATGACAAACTTCACGTACGCTGTCGCGGCCATGTGGACTTCACTGCTGCTGGCCGTTCTGCACGGCATCAAGCTGTCGAGTCTGATCAGGCAGTATCGCGCGTGCCGACACACAGGACGGCCTGTGCACGAGCGTTGGTACTGGATTCTCAGCGTGCTGTGTGGAGCCGTCTTGATCATGTGCAGCACCGCCACCATTGTGCTCCTGCGGGAAGTGGTGACACTGTGGTAACGATCGACCAGGCCGCACAACTTCTTGACACCGCTCCCGAGAACCTCTCGGAGTTCTGCTGCCAGGACACGTTCAACGGCAACCAGACCATCGAGGGCTGGCTGTGCAAGGTGTCGGACCACCGGTACGGCGCTTTGGTCATCTGGCGGGTCGCGGGCCACGAGACCGAGCCGCAGGTCATCTGGTGCACGCCGAAACTGCACTATCCGTTTGGCCGTACACAGGACGGTACCACCCGGATCTACCATCCTTGGCTCAAGGGCGAACACGAGTTCGTCGTGTACGAGAAACTCGACGGTACCAATGTCTTGGCCTATTGGTACCAGGACCACGAGGGTCGCGAGTTCCTGACGTACAAGACGCGGCTCACGCCGGTCCTGCAGGCCAATCGATTCCTCGACGCCGCTGCGTTGTGGCGCAGGGCCATGGTGGCCGTAGGAGCCAAAACTGGATTTAACATCGAAGGCACACTTTGGTTCGAGCGCCGCAGCGGCTTCAACTACTCATACTCTTTTGAACTGTATGGGTATGATAATCCCCTGACCGTAGTGTACTCGGTACCGATTTACGCCAAGCTACTGTTTTGTGTTGCACAAAACAACCACGCCGTGGAGCTACCCCGGCTAGGTTTCGGGCTCAGTGTGGAAAAGCAATTGGCGGCCTCTGGCAATTTCGTCGAGGTCTACGAGGCTTGGCGACAGAACGTCACAAGCGCCACGAAGATCCGCGAGGACGGCAGAATCGCGGGGCCAGACGGGAAGGACGGTCTTGAAGGCTACGTGTTTTACTGCCTGGTCGACGGTGTTTATCGCCAGATGAAGTGCAAATCCGCCCAGATGGAGTCCGCCCACTGGGCCAACGGCGCTATTCCTCTCGACGTCATCACGGCCACGGCGTGGAACGCTCTGGAGTCCTACGCTGACCTGACGGCCGACTACGTCCGAGAAATGCTGCTCGAGGAGTTCACCAAGGAGCAGGTTGCACTATCCGCAACTCGAATTGATACAGCAATTTCTCACGTGCTCGAGCGCTTCACCATGAAGCAGAAAATCGCGGCCGTGCTGAAAGAGCTTGGACTCCAAGGTGGCGGTGATCGCGGAGCTGTCATGCGAGCAATGTCGCGGCATTTCGAGAAACGAGAAATCAAGTTGGTTTATTGGGTATTGAATGACATGGGCGTGTTTGCCCGAAAGGATTGATATGTTTAACTTTTCCACTCGAATTTGGCAATTCGTAAACCTCCTGGCCAGAAGTTTCACCAAGGCTTCAGACGATCCTGTCATCGAGGGTTGGTCACTTCCCCGCGAGGAATTCATCCGGCTCACGGAAGTCGAGCATAAGCGTACAGTGGTACAAAAAGAGTTGGGTGAGCTGCGGCTGAAATATGCAAAGCTGACCCAAGCGTACAACATTCAAAACGAAGCTTTTTTAGACTTGGAAAAAGAGCTTGCGGGGCTAAGAACCAAACTGGAAAATCTGGTTTCCGGCGCGTCTCCCGGTACCTTGGCCTACGGACTCGCGTTGAAGGATAGGCTCGCGGGCGCACGCAGCGCAATCGGGCGCCTGGAAAACGACAAGACAACGATGAGCGTGCTCATCAAGCAGTTGACGGCAGAGCGAGATGCACTGCAGCGCCGTTATGATGACATCGACACTATTTTCTCCGCTAACGATAAACAGCTCAAGCAAGAGAACTCCATACTAAAAACCGAACTCGCTGCGATTAAAGGAGAGCGGCAAGCAAGCGCCAGCGCCATGATGGCACTACGGCGCCAGTATGGGGCGCGGGAAAATGAGCCCATGGAACAATGGCTCGCGCGAATGGCCAAAGCGGCAGAGCCCAAAATTGCCGTAAAGGCACTACGCAAGCGAACAAAGAAGGCCTCGAAGTAACTCTGGGAGCCGTACATGACCTACAGCTTTTTAGCTTCTTTGGCTGGCAGCTGTTTCAACGCGGCCGATGCGTTCCCACAGCGCAGCCGTGCGTTCAAGTTCTTTGACGAGCTGGGTTACATGGTGGCGCAAATTGATTTTCTGCTAGTGCTTCTAGAAATCAAACGCCAGACTCCTGCGCCTATCGTAATGCTGAAGCTGAGCCCAGAGAAGTTGGCGCAAGCCAGAACTGCCATCGGGAAAATGATCATCGCGAGAAAACCACAAAATGCGCAATAGAATCATCGACCAACTTCGTGTCATGTTTCCTGGCGAATGGCGCTATAATGCACCTGTCTGGGAGTCTGAACACGGGTTCAATGTGTACCGCCGGGACGACTTGACCAATTGCTTCGGCGAGCCGCGGTATTTTCGTTCAGACACCGGCGGAGAAATTCCACTGCTTCCAAATGAGCTAGAGATAATTACTGACTTTGCGCGCAAAATAGAACAACAGCCGATGTCAGCGCGGTTTTCTAAAATCATTGCCGACAATTTCTGGGATCTGGTGTGATGTCAATAGAACAAATTCCACTTGGTCATGCTGTTTTCAGCATGCATGTTTCGCAAGATGAAACAATTCCCATCGGTGTTGTTATGTGGGACGAGCCAAACAAATGGTGGAAAGTTCGTCTTGTGCGCGATGACGAGACAATAGCTAAACTGCTGCCAGAACACCGCCGGATCGTTGCGTTACTGTGCGAAAAACTAGATCTTTGGGCCGCAACGCGAGAAGTCCCCAAGGCGCTGAACTGCACTGGGCATGGAGTGTTTGAACCATGGGATTCCCGATTTTGGTACACAGTACATATGGTTTTGCGCACCAACACACGGCTCAGCGAGCCGGAACCGTTGGAACTTTTTAGGGGCGAAAGCCGTCGGATTCACGTCTCGTACCTATTTGACGACCTAGTGTTGCACTTGTTTGATGAACCGCCATGTACAATAGAACCAAACCAGGAGGAACCGTGACATCCGACACTACGCCTTACGAAACGTTGCCAGAGTCAGAACGTGTGCAGGAGGCTTGTCCATTCTGCGGTGCTTGGCTTTTTGGTCTGCGCGCGGTACAAGTTCAGGATAGAACAGTATGTTGCGTTGTCTGTCTGCGCTGTGGCTGCGCGGGGCCTGATTGTGTGCACACAACTAAAGAGCAAGCAGTAAGCCGCGCCATAGCGATTTGGAATGATCGTCGGCCTGCAGATGCGGATCGTGAACGTTGGACGCAAGGCACCCCGATCCAGGAGGAACCATGACCGAAACAGCAGCACCGTATAACACATCCGACCATGTTTATCTAGCGCCACAACACGCGCGTTGCCCATGGTGCGGCGGCGAGCCCCGAATGGATAGTTGGTTCAGCGACAACAACGCAGCGATTTGCTTTCAGCCGTGCTGCAGCATCTGCGGCGCGGAATCCTCATCCGTGTACAAGCTTGCGGTTCGGTGCAGCGACGACGAAGATTTTGATATCAGGCTTGTTGAAACACAAATTCCCGACGAAGCGTGGCTCGGCTGGGATGAAGCCTGGTGGACACGACACACACCACGCCGTGATCCGATGTCACCACCGTTCGAGTAGCATGCTCACGCGGAAAAACCTTGACACCTGACTTCATCTGCACTACTATGGTCTAGTCAGTGCCCACTACTGCGCAACTGTGGTTTTGATTTCGGATGTCAACACAACCAGCAGTGGTGGGCATATTTTTGTTGCAAATCCTGTGATTCAGGATGTAAACTAGGCACTGAGGAGCCAAAATATGAGTTACCAAAACGAGCCCGCCACAACCACCGAATTGCTGCGTCAACTCGCCAGTGTGCACAAAGTCATGGCCGGTTTTCAGCACATTAACGAGCATGACCTTATGGCGCGATGCCGCCGCGTAGCCAATGCTTTGCTTGATGAGCTTGGTCTCGACAAACCACTTCCTGCGCAGAAAACTAAAAAGGCTAAGAGCAAGCGTCGATGCTCATCTATACTGTAGAACTCTTGACGCCCGACGGTAAGATAAAGCTCCGGACAGTAGAAACCGCCTGCCTCCGGGGTGAGCGCGCCGTCATGCCGAACGACGCAGTAAAATTTGCAGCAGCAGAGTATTTTGACGAGTTTCTGCCCGATGCTCATGGAACACACGAGATTCTGGCATGCTGTGGTGAAGAAAAGTGGCTGGTGCAGCGGAGATGCTCGATTGAGTATACGGCACGACGCATTGAACCGCCAACGCTTCAAGGAAGTTGGGACAGACATTTCAGGGAAAATGGGGTCGATAAACTATGAGTTCCACACGTCGCGGCGGCCAACGTTCCCCTGCGGACAACTATCCGACACCCGCGTGGTGCTGTCGCAGAATCATCGAGGCAATTCCAGAGTTGCCTGCGGGCCGTTGGCTGGAACCGTGTGCGGGCAACGGCGGGCTCATTGCTGCCGTTTCGGATTTACGCCAGGATATCGTGTGGGATGCCGTGGAAATCCGGTCTGAATGCTGCGAGGGGATTCATGCCACCGGACGCGTCGAAACTGTAGTCACGGGGGATTTCCTGGAATTCGTGGCAGCGGAACAACAACTTCAGCGCTATGCCGTCGTGATGACGAATCCGCCGTACAGCACGGCGGAGCAGTTTCTATTATCGTCATTCAGCATTGCTGATCACGTCGTCATGTTGTTGAGGTTGAATTTCATTGCATCGGCCCGGAGATCGAAAATCATGCGGGACCACCCACCCGATGTCTACGTGCTGCCGAACCGACCGTCATTCAGTGGCCACGGTACCGATTCTATCGAATATGCCTGGTTTCACTGGGACAATAACCGCGAACGCCAGGGCAATATTTCGGTGCTGCCAAATAGTTCGCTTGCGGAGCGGCGAAGTTTGCCGCTGGCGAAGGAATAGCATGCCCGAGTATGATAGAGTCAGTGCCGGAGAATTGCGCAGCCGCGGATATGCTATCCCAGAACAAATTCCTGACTGCGCCGAGATTCCGCGCTACGCCATAGTACCTAGATTAGAATCCGTACAAATCTATCCACAGGAGCCGACCAGGATCGACATGGTCTTCGAGGTAAAATTTACTGAACCGTTTACTTGGGTACACGGCGTGTATAGCGTAAAGACACCATGACGTTTTGGGGTAAATTTTTCAAAATTGGAAGCGCGGGCAAACCGACTAAGTCCCAAGCGCCCATGCTTTCGCCGCCCGGGCCTTGGCCCGCTCCGACTACACCGCCAACTCCGCGTGGTTATAGCTACATAGTTACGGCAGAACCGGAAGTTCCACAGCGCGGCGCCGCGTTGCCTGAGCCCGGGACTTGCAATTCTCGTTGGCGAGAATTTCTAGGTTTACCGCCTGTTGACGCGCTGACCGGGCGAGAAATTGCACCAGAACCGCCTACATTGTCTTGTGAGCAGATGCGGGCCAACTGGGCACAAGACCAGGAACGCCTGTGGCTACTTAACGCGGAGTTGACCAGAGTACAAGAAGAACTCGAGGAAACCCGCCACATGTTGGCACACTTCCGGCAGTATCCCAATGGTCGTCCTTACGCGGTGCTGTGCCCGAGATGCTCGCGACCGTATCCGGTGCAGTTAGGCCGAGATGGCCAATGGTACAGCGGTGAGCCGTGCTGTTGTCCGGAGGAGAAATAAGATGCAACTCGTTGGACTCGACCGTGATGGCTTCACACTGAAGGCCGAGGATTTGCTCCACACGGCCTTTGTCAACTGGACACTGCTGAGTCTACAGCAGCGCATCATGCCGATGGAAAAATCGAAGGACAATCCGTACTGGTGTCTGTGCTACCTCGATTGGTCGGAAAAGTGTTTCAGTGCTTTGAGCAAAATTCGTCTTCTATTTCTTTCCGGGCCGGCGGAAGACCGAGACGCCAAAATTGAAATTCTGGATGCACTGGTGTGCAAATTAGAGGATAACCGCGAACGATTTCGGGTAGATGTCTGGCACCAATTTATTACACAAATGGCACCAATTTCAATTGACGGCGACACGGCTAAAGTTAATGCGTGGCGAGACGACCATGAATGTGTCGACACCGATGATCTCCTTTGGCGACTTGTCCGCGACATTGTGTGGGATCGAAATGTAGAAAACAAAACACCCAGCGCACAAGAGGATAAATAATTTGAGACCGTCCTGGCCAGAATATTTCATGTCGCTGGCCCAAACGGTCGCGACCCGTGCGACGTGCGATCGACGTCATGTCGGTGCTGTCATTGTACACAACCTCACCGTCATTGCGACGGGATATAACGGCGCAGTTTCGGGCTTGCCGCATTGTGACGACGTTGGCCACGAAATGGAATCCGGACATTGCGCTAGAGTTAATCACGCGGAAGCCAACGCGATTTGCCAGGCCGCGCGTTATGGGAATAAAACCGATGGAACTGAAATCTACATCACAACTTCGCCATGCTGGTCCTGCTTCAAGCTCCTGGTAAACGCGGGAATCAAGAAAATTACCTACGGGGAATTTTATCAAGACAAAAGGATTTTTCAGGCCGCGGAAATAGCAGGGATCGAACTCGTGCACCTGCCTGTTCCGTCCACCGATTACACTTGACATCTGCACCCCAACACGCTACAACATCAACATGCAGACGTTCCGATTCAAGGTCGTGGCTCCCGTGGGCGACCATACTGATTGGCTGGAACAGCCGGGCGAGACCTTGGAGGACGCCATTCAGGAATGGCACTTCCGCGTGGGCTACTGCTGGCGGGGTGCGGCGGTTCCGAGGGAACACGACCTCATCCATCTGCTCAAGTTCGAGCTGGAGGACCGCGACGTGCTGGTGAGCCGCATTTTCAAGTCAGGTATTCTGCGCAAAGGTGCTGTTCGACCGGAGATCGAATACTGGCGCGAGGCCGCCAAGGAACTCGGTGTCGGTGTAGACTTCCTTCGGGCTGATGATTGGCCGGATTCCGATTCCGACTGGGAAGATCACTTCGGGAATAAGGTGACGCTGACATGAAAACCGCACCTCGAGACATTTGGGGTTTCACTGACGTCGACCGCGTAAACTGGCGGCTTGAAGTGCAGCCGAGTGTCCCCAAAGACAACATCGCGGTAATCTCGCCTATAAACCCATCATCGGATTGCGAAGAGATGGTACTGTCTCGCGGTACGGCTGAGGCTCTCGCGAAGCGCTTGCAGATGTTCGCCAACACCGGGCACGTGATACCGCCGCGTGAAATGCCGCCGATCGATTGGGCCAAGGAACTGAAGCGGTACAAACTCACGCCCACAGGGTACGCTGATCCCGACGGGGCCAACGTGCCGGTGTTTCAGATCACTCCGCCCGGCGAACTCTTGAGCGTCACGATCGACGAGGTGGCTTGCCGTCGCTTTTTCACGCCGGAATTGGGCAAACTGCCGTTGGCCTGGATCGTCTGGCAAAAGTGGCATTACGGCATCCTGACGAACTTGGAGCATCTGGTTTCCTACCGGTTCTATCTTTGTGCTGACAAAGCCGGCAATCCTATCGTCGACACCCGCTGGCGGCACGACGTGCTGGTGTTCCAGCCTTTCACGACTCTGACGGCCGCGGTGAAGCGGCTGAAACAGTTAATGAAGCCAGCGTGAACGAAGCGGCCAAAGTAGGAGTCGACATGATTCAACTTTGTAATTACTGTGGACGGTCTATGCTGCAGATGAAGTTTGCACGCTTAGGAAACAATAGATACAAATGCACCTGCGGAAAAGTATATGAAGCCGTGGTGCAGGATTTTGATTTAACGCCATCAAAGTCTGCCGTGGGCACCGACAACACTGCGCGGCCTACCAGTATCAAGGTCAAGATGTACCTTTGGGTAGAAAAGTCAGTCACCGACACTAGCGATGAGACCAAAACGCTATGAGCAAGGCAGTGCTGCGGAGCGTTGACCGCGATGGTACGGTGTACGTGGGATCCGAGTGGGCGGGCAAAGTTGTAAGAATAGTCGAGGTAGACGAACATAGGCCATGCCTACATCTGCGTACAATCGTCCACCCAGGGGACGAGACTACTTACCCACGAACCGGCTGTTTGGACTGCGATCAATGGCTCACCCCAGTAAGATTGCGAAACCCATGAGGTGCTGAGTCGTGACGGCACAGAATCCTGATTGGAAGCGTGAGTGGAAAGTGGCAAAATTGGCGAAATTGTTGACGAGCAACACCGGATTCTTGCGGTATAAGGAGCGATAACATGCGGCCCATTTTACTGACTATCTCTGTTCTTATGTTCTCGACCTGCACCTACACGCCTACACCGAAGCGCATGGACCTACTGGCATATGGTGCGCTGCGGCAGACCGGGTGTTCGGAGAAGAAGCTCAAGATCACAAGGGCCTTATACACCACGTACGAGCCGAGCTGCGAGGGTTGTAATGGCGGCGAGGCCCGATTCGTTGCGACTTGCGAGGGCAGAACCTGGACGTGCAAGCAGAGCGCACCGTCTGGCCCCGGCGGAGAACAGGCTTACCAGAACGATCTCATGACCGAGTGCATCGAAATTGTGGCTAAGCCACGCCGCGCAGAAGGAGATGTACCGTGATCACCAGGCTGGACCCGAACGTGTTTGATAACCAGCGCTACGTGTCCGGCCGTGCAGGTCGAACGTTTAGCCAAGGAACTACAGGCTGAATAGGTGTGCAAAAATGTCGTTCACTGAGGTCTATTCCGTAGATAGTCTGGACGCGGAGTTTGCCTTTCCTGATGCCGAGCACATCAGGGTGCGCCTGTCAGATCTCGTGGACGGGCGGCACTACTGGCGTTACTATCTTGACTGCGCAGCGTGGCGATGGGAAGGACATGAGGTCATCTGCCGCACTATAGCAGATGGCGCATTCAAATTTGTACATGCATCGATTCCTAATGACACTTACGGCACAACCTACATGTCCGACATGGGTTTGGCTCCGTACCAAACAGAAAGTGGTGTGGCTTGGACTTTTGTATTCCTTACTTCCGCACCGCTACCCAGCGGCGTTAGTCCTCCACTACCTCCACGTAGCGCAAGAAGGTTAATTGGGGTACGAGATAAAGGAAGAAAGGGTACGGCAATATTTCAGGTGAAATCATGAGCAAGCGAAAGTCAAAACCAGAGCCCACCCAGGCATACAATTGGAATGCGGTATACGCCGTCATCAAGGCATCGAGCGACCGCATTGTCCAGGCGGCGTTGCGGAAATTTGGGGTGAAGCCGTGAAGTGCACCGATGACCCTACAGATCGCGCGACGTGTCCTCCGGAGGGATGGGTTGCGGAGGAACCCAGTCCCCTGTCTGCGTCAGTAAGAAACGCGCGCTACGACACGACAACGGTTGGCGCTCCGCTGGGGATTTTTTGGTATAGACGGGTATTTAACGCGGACCCGCCCGCAGTGCCCTGTGGGGAGTGCAGAGGCTTGGGTTATCTGGTAGAGGCGAGCGACGAGTCTGTGGAATGTTGGTCGTGCTGCGGGTCGGGATTATCGGAACAGGAATCACAGGCAGAGACTCATGGGTAAACTAAAGGCAAAACCCGAAGAGCCCACACGGGAGTACAACTGGGCCACAGTCTATGCCGTCATCAAGGCGTCGAGCGACCGTATTGTTCGTGAGGCGTTGCGAAAATTCGGAGTAAAATCATGAGCTTAGTCATGGAATTGATCAATGAAGCCCAAGAAAAAGAACTGGACGATCTGCGTCAGAAACTGACGCAGGAGCACGAAGCTGCGCTCAAGGGTATGGTGCCGTTACCTAACTGTACCTGCGGCTCACAACAAGTTGGCGTAACGCACTGGCGTGACGACCGAGATCCAGCCAACCGTATCTATTTCTGGGCGTATAGGTGTCTTGACTGCGGTAAGGGTGTGGACGCCGACACTCTGGAAGAAGCCCTGGCCAAATGGGTGAAGCCATGAACGATAATAAAATCAGGACGTGCATCAAGTTGCTGTGCCGGCATATCGCGGCCGATATCGATTTCGATGCATGGAAGTTGAGCACTTATCCTACTGATGATTGGGGGGGGGGACTTGCTCATTAAGTGGTCTAACCAAAGACCTAAAGGTCACGATAAACGACGTAACGGTGCAGCCCAACAAACCCACAGTG
>JBAZKE010000008.1:0-33927 GCA_041650915.1 Patescibacteria group bacterium | reverse complement strand
AATGCGGATGTGCGGCCCCCCGCCCGTGCCCGCTCCGGCAATGATTTCCTCGATGCCGTCACCGTCCACATCGCCAGCAGCCACGTTCACGCCGCCGCGGAACGACTCGGCGTACGCGAAGAACTGAACCGACCGGTTACCTCCAGCGTCAAATATCCTCACGTGGGGTCCGCCGGTATAGCCAGCGCCAGCAATGATGCTATTCACTGTAATAATAGGCTCCTGAAACGCTGACGCCAGATTGATGCGCCCGCTTCCTAATTGGCCTTCGAGTGTTTCATTCGCGTAATTAATAGGATCGACAGCTGCTATGATAAGGGATCTCAGCTGATCGAGCGACAGGGAAGGGTTTTCCGCAAGCAGCAGTGCCGCAGCTCCGGATACGATAGGAGTTGCCATAGAAGTGCCAGACCAGCCGCCCCGATAGTAGGAAGTGAGATTGTGCGCTTCATCGTAAACGACGGTACTGAAAATATTCGATGCAGGAGCTGAAACATCAACGCATTCATCACCGTAGTTTGAACCGCCTGATACATCTTCGCCCGTAGTTAGTATCAGCCGATTATCATCTTGATCCGTACCGCCAATTCCCATGACATTCGGATTGCACGCGGGGTACCGAGGAGTAACATTTAAATTAATTCCCTCATTTCCCGCCGCCGCAGTGATAAGTACCCCCGCAGCCTCCGCTTCGCTAATAGCTTGCGTTAAAAACTCATCTTCGCTGTCGCCGACAAAGCTCAAGTTGATGATATCGGCGCCGTTTTGAATTGCATAGCTGATGCCCTGGTAAACACTCTTCGTGTCTCCGAGCCCGGAACCATCCAGAACACGGATTGGCATGATAGTAATATTCCAGCCAATACCAGCGATTCCTTCAACATTATCGGTAACCGCACCGACGACGCCCGCGACTGCGGTTCCGTGGTATACTCCCGCTTCAGTCCAGCCTACCTCGTACTTTGGATTTGGATCACTCGAATCGGCTACAAAATCCCAGCCGTAGACGTCATCACTATACCCGTTGCTGTCGTCATCAATCCCATTACCCGACACCTCGCCGGCATTAATCCAGATATTGGACGCGAGATCAGGATGGTCGATATCCACGCCGGAATCGAGCACCGCGACAACAACCTCTCTAGTGCCGGTGGCAGAATCCCACGCTGCCGGAGCGTCAATTGCAGTGAGGTACCACTGAGAATTGTAGTACGCGTCATTCGGCACTCGAGCTGCACGGTAAATTGCGTTCTTCTGGATATGGGTTACCTGGGGCTCATTTGAAAAAAAATTTATGAGTCGGTCCTGTTCCGCTTCGCTCCCACATGCTACCGTGTAGAGTTTCTCGCTTGTTTTGAGCTGTACGACGATACTGTTCCCGTTTGTATCGACGCTTGCGAAGGCCGCCCTGCCGGGAAGCAATAAAAGTGATGCAAAAAAAACTACACTACCGATGAGATTGAAAATTCGCCTTGATATGAGCATAGTTCTTGCCATCGCTTATTGTGGTTGCTCTTCTAAAGTGATCTTTAAGGTTGTCATTTCGCCACTCCTGGATACGTCAAGCGTAATCAGATCCCCTGGCTGGTGCTGCAACACGAAGCTGCTTAGGTTTTCATCGGCATTCAGCTCCATGCCGTTTACGGCAGTGATAATATCTCCCGCCTTTACTCCAACCCGGTCTGCGGGAGATCCTTCAGTAATGCTCGGGCTGTTTTGCTCATCGTATGAGTGGATGAGCGCCCCCTGCGAATACCCTTGGGTCAACGTCGTGTCTAATATATGCGAACGGGTCAAATCAACGTACTGCAAACCGAGGTAAGGCCGGGAGATTGCGCCTGTCTTGAGAATTTGGTTGATCGCGGATTGCGGGGAATTGAAGGGCACTATGACGGATTCGCCCTCAGACACGGAAACGGTGCCGATTGCTTCCTCATCAAACGAAAAAGCGATGCTTCCATCAAACTGATTGCTGAAAGCATTGCTCAGTAAAAAGGATTGGCGGTAGTCTTCAGCACGCTGAGTGGATGTGGCAGACAAATAATCATCGTCATAGTGCGTGCCGGCAATCGAGGATTTTGCGACTAAAACATCCTTGCCAAATCCATACGGCTTTATGACAATTACATCCTCGGTCTGGTTGACTCCAGACGCAGTATCAAGAGCCGTCGTGTTTAATCCGCTCGCATTAATTTTTAAAAAAGCCATATCAGTCGACGGATCGGTTATAATGCCCACGACGTCATACGTAACGCCATCGTACGTAGTCACTGCATACCGAGCGGAGTCATTAATATTCTTTTTCGAAGTAACAATAAAGCCGTCGTTTGTGAGAATGTATCCGCTCCCGACGCTCTCGCGAGAAACAAACACGTTTTCATCGCCATCGCTTTCCGCAGGCAATGAAAAAATTTGTACGATAGACGGAAGCACGGCGTCTGTGATTTTTTCCGCTTCAGCAGAAGAAATAAATTTTACGGTTCGGTTCCCAACAACGAGCTGCCTTGTCTCGAGCGGATAGGTAAAAATACCGAGCCTATTCAGAATGGGAATATCAGACCCATATGAGATAAGCACGATCGGAGCTAAAAATCCTGCAATAAAACCGAAAAAAATCACGAGCAGCAGAAACCACATTGAGGATGTTCGTGGGCGCGAAGGTTTATCGATTGTCTTGAGCGATTCCTCATAGAATTTTTTAATCTCCTGCTGGTGTTTGCTGTCAACTTTAGGCGATGTCGGACTGATCTTCGGTTTCATATGCTTTTCATAAAGATTGTAATATATTAATGCCAGCGTGCGGTTAAGAGGCTTACGAGCAGCACGATACCGCTCACTGCAAGGTATATGCGAATCTTCTTCATGTCTAGTATACCACGGAGGTGGTCTTTAAACACGTTCATGAAAACGTAGTAAAGCGCTGTAATAATCAGAGCGTTTATTAAAAAACTGGACGGCAAAAAACTGACAGCATAGGATGCTTCGGTAATGATGACCGCAATGATGAAAACAAAACGCCTGCCGTCTTTCCATGGAATTTTGTACGACCAGAGAGTCTGCGTAAATAAAAAACTGGTCAGTATGAATACAGGCAGCGTAAAGTACCAAAACTGAAAGCCGAGTAACGTTGCGAGGCTATAAAACGTTGCGTAAAAAAAGAAGAGCGAAACCATGTTGATGTACGCGTATAAATTTTCAAGCGCGTATGGCTGGTAGCTCTCAGCTCGGTACAGAAAGGAAAATATGTTACTCAGTATGAGCATGTGTAAAACAGCAATCGCGGCGATAACGATCTGCTGGACGGCCAGGTTTTCGATGATGAGAAAGAAACTGCACGACGCAATGATAAAGAGCAGCGGTGCAGAAAGAAAATTAAAAAAAGACTTTTTTCTTACGGACTGCGAGAAGAGTGAAAGAATCGAAAGCAAAACGATCAAAGCCGTAATCGGAAAAATTGAATATGCCCACTGAGGACGGATCACCCAAACCTCAAATGTAATGGCGATTACTATTGCGCTCAGGAGTGGCACGATTCTATTGAACAGTATCATAAGGAAACCGTAACTGGATTATGTATCATGGTCATCACCGGTGCGATTGGCATTACTCCTGCGCTGTGTTTGCTCAAGTGCTGCTGCAATATCCTGCACGGAGATGCCGCTATTCTTTACTGCCTCGCGCTGAATCTGAATGATAGTCTGTTGGACCCGTTCAGGTTCTTTCACGCCATGAAGTTCGATGTTTGCCTGCGTACCAGCTGTCTGAATGACGACGTGACCGTACTTGAAGAGCGTCTGTGCAATCCCTTTGATTCTGAAACTAACGTCCTGGATTTTGTCATACGTCGTCTCCGAAACAGTCCGGTCGAAAAAACCGCGCTGGTCAATATCAATAATTCGCTCGTCAGTAATGACAAATACATTGAATGAATAAATCACGAAAACTCTGAGCAGAATGAATCCTCCAACGATAAGCGCACCAATAAAAATAAGTATACCGGACGTTCCCCAGCGGAAAAGCGGGTACAAAAAGAAAAAAGGTGCTATAATAAAAAATAAGCCGCTCACCATAGGCATGGCAAATACTAATAGATACCGCCGAACGATACTAATCACGGCTTCACCCTCTTTTAAGCTTTTATGCAATATTCGATCAAGCATAATACGCTATGAATCGTAGAAAACAAATACGGATAATCTGGATCATCATTGTCACCATCGGGGTTATCAGCATGGTCGTCTTTACCATCATGCCTGCGCTAACGTTTTAACACTGCCAGGAAAGCCTCCTGCGGTATCTCAACGCTCCCCCGCTGGCGCATCCGCCGTTTGCCCTTTTTCTGCTTCTCGAGCAGCTTGCGCTTCCTCGTCACGTCGCCGCCGTAGAGCTTCGCGGTGACGTCTTTTCGAAGTGCAGGTATCCGGGTAGCTGCAACAACTTTTCCGCCGACCGCTGCCTGAACCTTGACCTCAAAGAGCTGGCGGGGCAGCACGTCTTTGAGGCTGTCCACTACCTTTCTGCCGACACTGTACGCTTCATCACGGTATACGATAGTCGCGAGTGCTTCGACCGGCTCCTGAGCAACGAGAATGTCGAGCCGGATAACATCACAGGGCCGATACTCTTTAAACTCATAGTTAAGTGAAGCGTAGCCTGAGGTGACACTCTTCAGTTTATCATAAAAATCAAGCAAAATACTAGCGAGGGGCAGCTCTGACTGCAATACGACCCTATTCTCATCGAGATACTCGGTCCCTAAAAAAATTCCCCTTCGCTCCTGTACGAGGCCCATAATATTCCCCATATATTGTTTCGGTGAAATGATGCTTACCTGCATCCACGGTTCTTCGATTTTTTCAATATGGGTCACCTCTGGCAGGTTGAGCGGGCTCGTTATTACAAGCTCTTGCCTGCCGGCGAGCTTCTCTTTTCTCTGCTGCGCATGGAGCCCGGCTTCACTGAGGAGCACGCGGTAACCTACCGAAGGTGCGGTAACAATTATACTCACGTCGTATTCTCTGATGAGGCGTTCCTGAAATATCTCAAGATGTAGAATGCCGAGGAATCCGCAGCGGAACCCGAAACCAAGCGCTTCGGACTGATCAGGGTCATACGTGAATGATGAATCATTGAGCGACATTTTCTCGAGGGCATCCCGCAGGTGCGGATAGTCATTTCCCTCCCGACAGTACACGCCCGCAAAAACCATCGGCTTCAGAATCTTGTACCCTGGCAGCGGGCGTGTCGATGCATTCTCGCTCGTCGTGATGGTATCGCCGACACGGCAGTGCCGCACTTCCTTCAATCCCGTCACGACGTACCCAACGTCCCCGGCGGACAGCACGTCCCGGGGAACGAGCTCCGGCTGAAACGTACCCACTTCAAGGCATTCAGAGACCTTGCCGTTGAGCATAAATGTAATATGGTTGCCTGCGCGCAAAAGACCGCTCATGACGCGACAGTACGCGATTACTCCGCGGTACTCATCAAAAAACGAATCAAAGATCAATGCTTGCACGGCATCCTGCTTGCTACCGTGCGGCGCGGGGACGGCCTTGATAATATGTTTGAGCAGCTGTACGACTCCCTGCCCGGACTTCGCGGAAACAAGAAAAACTTCTTCGGCCTGACAGCCAAGCAGCTTGACAATATCCTTTCTGACCTGGTTGACATCGGCGTTCGGGAGATCAATTTTATTGATAACCGGGATAATAACCAAATCCTGTTCAAGGGCGAGGTACAAATTCGCGAGCGTCTGCGCCTCAATTCCCTGCGTAGCATCGACAAGCAGCAGAGCTCCCTCAACAGCCGCAAGCGAACGTGAAACCTCATACGAAAAATCGACGTGCCCCGGGGTATCAATTAAATTTAATACGTAACCCTCGTATTCCATTCGCACCGGCTGAAGCTTGATCGTAATGCCGCGCTCACGTTCTAGATCCATCTGGTCGAGGACCTGTTCCTTCATATCACGCTTGCTGATCGTCTCGGTAATCTCAAGAAAACGGTCGGCGAGCGTCGACTTGCCGTGGTCGATGTGCGCGATAATGCAAAAATTGCGTACGTTACTACGTTCCATTCCCGTTTTTGCCGTTAATGAGCTGCTGCCGTGCCCGTTTCAGCCATGATGATATAATGCTGATTTCCTCACAGCGGAAGAAGAGCGCTGCAACAAGGTAAAAGACGATTCCGGCGATGCCCGCACCGACACCTTGCGTAAACACGCCGACGAAAGTGCGCATATTGACGCCAAGCGAGAGAACGTACTTTGCCGCGTAGACGACGGCGCCCATCATGGCGGATATGACTAATATTTTCAGCACAGAGATGATGATGCGCTTATCGTCGAGGTAGCCAATCCGGGACCGGAGCAAAGCGAGCAGTAGAACCATTTGTACGAAGCTTGCGATAGTGAATGCGAGCGCAAGTCCCATAACGCCGAAATAGCGGGTCAGTATAAGGGCACCGATAATGTCTAGTATCACGGCAATAACCGCAATTTTAACGGGAGTCTTCGTATCCTGCCATGCGTAGAATGAGCGCGCGAGCAGTGGGATCACGCTCTGCGCGAAAAGGGCGAGAGAAAAAAAGCCGAGCGTCTGTGCCGTCAGGTATGTCGCCGTCCAGTCAAATTCCCCCGCGCCGAGTACGACACGGACGATTTGTGCGCGGAGCAGCAGGACAAGCACCGAAATCGGTATGATTAAAAAGAGAATTCTCCGGAAGCTTTCTGAAAAATGCCGGACGAAAAGCTCATGGTTCTTTTGGGCAAATGCCTCACTGAAGAATGGAAATGAAGCAACCGCGATGGAAATTCCGAAAATGCTGATGGGAAAACTTTGCAAATTGTTGGCGAGCGTAAACACGGCGACTGAACCTGCCGCGAGTGTAGACCCGATGATTACCCCGACGAGCTGGTCAATCTGCGTAACCGCGAGCCCAAAAGTGCGGGGCAGCATGAGTTTACCGATTGTTCGCACTCCTTTGTTCTTGAGGTCAAGTACCGGCTTATACCGGTACCCGATGCGAAGCACGCCAGGCACCTGGATAAGCAGGTGGAGAAATGCGCCGATCACAACACCGTACGCGAGCCCGTATAACCCGCATTTCGGCACCAGCGCAACGATGCCGAATATGATTCCGGCATTGTACATGACGGGCGCGAACGCGAAGTTGACGTACCGTTTCAAGGAATTAAGCATGCCGGTCAATACATTACTGATGCCAAAAAACACGATCGCTCCGAGCATAATGCGAGTCATGGTAACCGTCATGAGTTGTTTCTCCTGGTCAAAACCAGGCGCAACAAGGTGGACGATATTCGGGGCAAAAATGAAAAAAATGGCGCCAAACAGTACCAACCCGATGAGCAGGAGATTGAGCAAAGAATTCGCGAGCTCCCATACTTCTGCGGTTTTTTCTGGATGTTCTTTCGCCCGCTGGAGGTACTCGACAAAAACAGGGATAAAGGCAGCGGACAGCGCGCCTAACACGAGTACATTAAAAACCAGGTCTGGAATTCTGAAGGCGGCGTAGTATATATCCAGGCTGTCTCCCGCTCCAAATTGCGAGGCGAGCAGGCGGTCACGTATCAGGCCGAGCAACCTGCTGATGAGTGATGCGCCTGCTATTATAATTGCACCACCCGTCAGCGTCGTGGTCAGTTTTTTCCAAATTTTTGTTAGCATGATGGCGCTATTATACCGATTTTCAAGCTCAAATGCAACTGGCTACAAGGTAATAAAAAATTTTAATGTGTGACGCAAAAACGTTAGATAAAATCTTCCTGGAAATCAAAATTATCCCGAACCTGCGGGTGCCACGGGTGCCGAGGCAAAAGATGCGGTGTATGTACGGAAAGATAGGAAACCGGTTCTTGAAAGGTGTCTCAAAACACAAAAGAGCTGCCGGCTAAAAACTGAAAATCCTTGCGACTACTGAATAGAGAAATTCTAATTTGCATTAGAATTTGAGGAGAGAGTTTTTTCTATTCTGGTAATCATGATTTTCGGCTTATGCTTAGCCGACAGCTCACTTGCGCCAATGCTCCCATTGGCAACGGTGGAGTATATACTATTTTTAATATGCTGTCAAGAGACTCTTGCTACTTTTTTCAGAACACCACCCATTGCCAGTGCTGTACTGAAAAAAGTGGGTGGGGAGAAAATCTTTCAAAAGATTCTCTCACCCACCTTCAGGACTATTTCAATCGGCTAGTCAAAGAGCCACTGAATACCCCAGATACGCACTCCCTCAAGGTAGTAATGGCACAGAGTACCGCTACTCTCCGCTGGTTTGGCTGCACCGATATCCACGATGTGCAATCGTATCGGCACATCCTCGGGAATTGCACCGGGGTGGAACCAGATCGTATCGATTTCGTTTCCGTCCCGGTTGAAACGTTCTTCGTGGGTTCCAAATTCCATGAGGAACTCTTTACCCTGCGGCAACGGTTCCAGGAACTTGACCTCCACGCCGACAATGAAATTGCCGGCCGGATTAGTTACCGTTCCGCCGTCATGATAGTGCTGCCAGTCGAGCATAATAGGTACCTGATCCGACCACCACGATCCCTGCATGACCCACACGGTATCGTAGTTGAATACAAACATGGAATCATAGTTGAACGTTGAGTCGAAATTAAATACCCACGTACTGTCGAAGAAGAACAACGAATCATTGATGTAGACCCAGATCGAATCGTAGTGATAGTAGTGAAAAAACAGACTATCGATCCGAATCACGAACGTTGAATCGTAGTTCACTTCCACAACCACCAAGGTGTCCCAGTGATGGTGGTGTACCTCGGTAGAATCGTACGCGACCGGTGCGGTCGGCGCATCATCGGCCATTTCCTCACACCCGAAGCTTAACAGGGCAGCAATCGCCGCGAGAACTAAAAGAGTCATAAACCGCCTCATTTGCCACCTCCGTAGCTTAGGTTGAAACCGATTCGTCCGTTATCCCATTCCCAATCCTGGCACTTGATCCGATCCGCGTTGAATCGGATATAGTTGCCGGGATTCCAAATCCCGTAGACTGAAAGAGAAAACGAACTGCCCAATTCCACCTCGCCTTCGAGTCCGAGGACCGGTCCCTCATGCCGCTTTCCCGAACCGGACATTTCCGAACCGTTCAGGTTGTGGCGCTCGGCGCCCGCGAGGACGCTGAATGCATTTGAGATGCGATGCAGCCCGTACATACCATAGAGTGAACTCCAGGTATTTTGGACCGTATCCCGCAAGTATTCAGATTCGCCGCCCGCTGAGTGGCCATAGGTAAAACGCAGCCCCCAGGCGGGATTCAGCTGTACCCCGACGCTGATGGTAATGACGGGATTAAACCTCGCCGTGGAAAAACCGATTCCCGCATTCACTCCCTGAAATAGGTAGTGGTTGTGAACGACCGTCGTGTCGTTCCGTTCGACGCGCGGCTCGGCTTCGAGACACTGCACACGCTGTTCAAGCGAATCATTCGCCGCTTGGAGCGAATCAATCCGGTTGCAGACCTTGTTGTGCACTACGTATATTTTCACGTAGCGCCATTCTTCACCCTTTATGGGGTGGTCTACATACCGTACCTCCAGATCGTTGAAAAGATCCGAAAGCCCCGCTTCGATTACGACACTGGTTGCGAACGAACCCCTCGACACGTCGAGTGCCCCATCGAGCACCCCCTCGAGCGTCTTGGCCGGTATGCCGGTCAGCTCAGAGAGAATGCGCTTCCAGGTTGTCGCATCAGTTGCATTGAGGATGCCGAGGTAGTCGCAAGAGCTGCCTCGCACCTCATCGATCATCTTCGTAAGGGCTGGCTGCAGCCGTTCGACCAACTGCGCGATCGTAGCGCTGTCGTTCGACTTTTGGCCGCAGTAGCCGGGCCCGAAGCGAAACATGATCGTATCCGCGGGATGCACCCAGGCCTGAACATCCAAATCGGTGAACGGCTTTCGTTGCCATTCATCGGCGTTTGCGCCTGCTGTTATGGCCATAACGGCAAGCGCCAGAAAAACAGGTTTGAAGAACTTCATTAATCCTCCGTAACTAGGTTGAGGGTTGTAAGGGTGATACTGTATCAATTGTTAGCAATGCAAACAGCACAGAGCTGCCTGCACATGCTGGGATATTGCATTGTAAAGAGCGGTCTGCGATTTCTCAAGACCACGATGTGTGCTCTGGAGAAAAGGCAGGGTATGGACGAATCACGCGGATAGGATCATACCCGGTATGGAATGATTATACTACAGCAAACGGCCTCAGCAGTCAATAATGGTTGAATCGAGCGGAGCTCAACGATTTTTTTTCAGCAATCAACGATAACAACCGTTAATCGCTGGAAAAAAATTTCGAGGAGGTGGTATGAAGCCGAAGCCTATACACACCCCCTCGAACGACATTTCCGGTTTTGATCAGAACAAGATGATCAGTGCCAGAAATACCCAGAAGGCATTTCTCCACCGCTTATAATGATCTGCCGAAACCGGGACCACCTTCAAATACTCAAATTCGTAAAAGAAGATGGCAATACCGTACGCAATGCAGAAAAGGCCAAGGAAATCGAACAGGAAGACTAACAACGCCCCACCGAGGAATACCGTAACAGGCTTCCACCAGTGGGCGAGCCTCTTTTTCCAGGTTGCCTTTTCTATGCCCTGCCCGTGCGGACCGCGCACATGCGTGGTAAACACGGTTGCGTACAGCACTACGACTGGGAGCAGTCCTGCGTACATAAGTACGTGGGCTGCGCCAGCAGTGCGGTAGTTCGTCTCCAGGAACCACACAATGGCGGTGAGCGCGACAGCTCTCCACCCTTTATGGCCCTTGTTGACGACTATCTTCGTCTTTGAAGGCATTTTTGTGCCTCACTTTCTTTTCTGATTGTTACTCTCAAGAACGGATATGGAGGTGATGGTACGGTTTATGCACGTATAACGCGCTACCGCACGAACGGCACTCAATTGAACGAACTTCCTAGTAACACCAGGACGTACGTTCTGAACGCCGCTACCGGCATTGCTGCCGGCTCTCTCCCCTCCATGCCTGTTCCTGAGAGTAGTATTTGAATGTAATGAGCGTCTCTCCGCTTCAGCATCGAACGGCATCGGCCGTTCGGCGCTGGATAAGAGAGGTGAGCGCCATACTAATACGCTGACACTCACAGTAGACATATAACGCGATACGTGAGAAGGGTGTGAGCGGCACAGCTTTGACCGCATAAAACGATCGCCGTACCGGCTGCCGGGTGTAGAGATTTTTTAGCCGGAGCCAAAATAAATCTACACGCATAGAAGCCTGTTACTCTCCCCTCCTTCTCACGTGCCGTGTTGCAACCAACAAAAAACGAACTTCCTTTGGGAGAGCTCGTTTTTTGCTTGAGTTATTGGCCATTAGGAAATGGGGCTCACGCCATCCATTTCACGTTAAAAAGCCTAGCTAGTGCCTTTCTAACGACTCTCTCCTCAAAGAGTCATTTCGTATGAAATTTTCAAAGGTGACAATATAACTGGTTATCCTATACCCTGCTGGTTTTACTGTCAAGGGCGGATATCCACAGGCCAATTAAAAAACACCAGCACTTACGAAATGCCTATAAAAAAGGCCTATTTTCTGATTACAACGCCGTAGAACTGGTCCGTTGACAGATCAGCCAAGTATTCAACGCCGTGTTCGATGAGCTCAGTACCCGGCAGGTTCCATACAACTTCGTAGGCCGGATCGATGGTGACGGTACTCGACAGGTACACATTCTGCGCTCCAGGCTGCTTTTGTACAAACAGGCTATAAGCGTCAGCCTTGCCGAATACACCGCCGATGTCGAGTGAAAACGGGAGCCGGTACTGCAGCCGCACCTGCTGGATTTCACCGGGATCAATGCTCACCCAGTTGCCATAAACCGTTTTGCCGAATTCAGCCGTGGTGCGCACACCAGACTCCTCATCAATCGTCGAGCCCTTCTCGATCGTTACAAGATCGGCATCTTCAACGGCATCGAGATCAGGCTGTAAAAACCTCGTCGGTAAAATTTCATCAAACCCCTCGGCGGAAAGCAGCTCGCTGCCGAGCGGCACGTAAAACCGCAAGTAAGAAACATTCGCTACTTTTTCCCAACGGTCGAGCTCATTTCCCGTATGCGACCGCGTAACGGTCGTCGTGACCGTGACCGAACCGTCTGCAGCGATCTGCGCTTCGTGTCCGATAAACTGGTCGACAACGTGATCGGTTTTACCGCCAGCGATATTCGTGTTCACAACCGCCAGGTAATCCTGCTCAGCCGCCATCATCGAACCGTCACCGGCAAAAGCTGCCACCTTCGCTTCAACAGCAGGGTCAGTAAAATACAGCAGGAGGTCTTTTTCAATCAATGCGCGGTAAAAAGTCTGGGAAACGCCGAGAAGCTGGTCTGTCTGCGGAGAGAACACCTTATCGAGGAGCAAAGGCAGCAGGTCCCCGATGAATTTCTTGGGCATATTTTCCTCACGGTCATACGTTACTTCAGCCCAGTACTGCGCTTCCCGTACAAAGTTCGTATGGTCGACCGTTACGCCGTATAGTTCCTGCATGTTAATCGCGCCGACATTGCGCATCAGGTTCTCTATAACCGCCGGGGTAAGGGCAATCACCCCATCGACCGAGGCGCCCCCGGTGCGTTCAAAAAACCACATAAGTTTCTGGGCTGACGTCGGATAATCCGGAAACCAGTTGCTGTCCTGAATATTCCAGTGCGGGTTAACGAGCCACAGGGGCTTCGGCGCAATAAGCTTTTCGTTGAGCTGACCCGCAAGATCGTAGATGCCGCCTCCCGGCACCTCAAGGTTTTCAATGCTGCCGCGGTAGATATCAACGAGTGCGAGTGATCCGATAAAACCGCCTGTCGGCCTCAGTTCACGCGAATTCTGAAATATGATGAGGTACCGTTTTGGCCGCTCGTGCCCGAGCACTTCGAGCATCACATCCGCCACCGTATAAAAGCTATTAAAACCCTGCTGGAGAGAAGGTACCGCTTCCTGCACTGCCCGCATGCTGTCACGGTACTCATCCGGCAAATCTTCTGGCCGCACCTGTGCGAGATCGTCAGCTGCCTGTTCGAGCTTGGAGAGCGCTGGTGAGAGCCCATCACGGATAATAATCAGGAACTCCGTGAGCGAAGTACCGCCGTTCTTGAACGGATCGAGCTTGAGGGAATCAATATTGGAAATGACATCAGTAATATCGGCGCCAGCCTCGCTAACATTCTTTCCCGCGGAAAGCAGGTACTGTGCGCTCTTTACCTTGCCCGGCAGCAGCTTCGTAATCGTGAGCAGTGAACCGCCAGCTTGTTCAAGCTCTGCTTGCGCCGCAATAAAGCCTTCGGTCGCTTCCTGAAAATTTTCGTTTGCCATTAAAAAATCGGCTGCACTCGCCATGCTGCCGGCCTGCTGGAGGCTCTCGTACGCTGCCGAAGTAATCCCCAGCACCGAGCCTTTCGCATCTGATGCCCGTTTGTAAATTGACATGCCGAAAAAAGGCACGACAATCAACAGGCATATAGTAATAAAAAGTAACAGACGCCGCTGCCAGCCAGTTATCAGGGAAAATGTACCGAGCCGCATTTTTTCCGAGCTAGTACTATTCAGTTCCCGGCTCGGTTGCCGAGGCAGTGCATACTGCTTTGATACGATGACTTTTTCTGGCGGAGGGATCAATTCGGCAATCGGCTGTTTCGGAGCATTCAATCTTACGGTAGGAATCCGCATTTTCATGAGCCTTGTGAACACTGAAGGCTCCCTTTCAAGGTTTTTTTTCGCCGCTTCTTTCTCACGCTGGACTTTTCGAAGATCAATAACGTTCGCACGAGGAATCCGTACGTGCTCAACGTGTGTGACGCGATCGCGCTGGCCTTTTTCGTTTGATTGTTTTGCCGCTCTTCGGATTATCACAAGATAATTGCTTACCCAAATAGTAAAATGAATCTATACCTATTATACACTCATATACAGCTCTAGTGTAGCCCTCGCCATGACATGCCAGCTGAATGCCCGTATTCGCTTAATGCCCGCTTTCGTGAGGCGATCGGCGAGGTTCCTATCGGCCAGCACTGCCGAAATTTTTTCCACCATTTCCTCCGTATCGTGCGGGTTGAAATAGAGCGCTGCATCACCGAGTACCTCGGGCAAGCTCGAATTATTGCTCGCAACCACGGGCACCCGATACGAGCAGGCTTCAAGCGCCGGAAGCCCAAAACCTTCACAGAATGACGGAAAGGCGTAAAGGTTTGCGCCGCGATAGAGGTATGGCAGATCCGTATCGGTGACAAATCCGGTAAAAGCAACGGTGTTTTCCAGGTCAAGCAGCCGGACCCGTTCTCTCATTTTTTTAAAAAAATAGTCATCTTTGCCAACCAGGACGAGATGGTACGAGGGATATTTTTTTCGAACCTGGACGAATGCTTCGAGCAATCCTTCGATATTTTTATGTGGGTAGACGTTGCCAACATATAGAACGTACGGCTGGCGGACGCCGTACCGCTTCAGAACTGAAACGGCATCTCCCCCCGCCGGCTGCGGAGGGTCAACCGCTTCGTACGTCACGTCAACCTTATCGCCACGTACCGTAAAGTGCTTTATAATTTCATCCTTGGTATACCGTGAGACGGCGACAATTTTTTTCGCCCGGCGCACAGCAGTCCGTATCACGAACTGGTATGCGAAGTGCTTGAGCCGGTACAGGAGCGGGCCGAGCGTCGTTGCCCGCTGTGTCGGATACTTCGTAAGAATCAGATCATGGATGGTTACGATAAATTTGCCCGGATAGAACACCGGGACATTGAAGTGTGTAAAGTGCATAAGATCAAGCCGGTACGATAAACACTTGAGCGGTATGAAAATTTGTTCAGCAATCGAATACCAGCGATAATCAGCCATAGCCTTTTGGAAATTCCCATTTTTCGGCTCATAGTCAGCCCAATTCTCCTTACGTAAAAAAATCACGTAGGTGTTCTCGTGGTCGATCACCTCGAGGTGTTCGATAAGTTTCTGCGTATAGCGGCCAAGCCCTTTGCCGAACGTGCCGTAAAAGCGTGCGTCAATGCCGATTCTCATACTACTCGCTGTTAGTGGTTAGGAGCGACAGCGTCTGTGCTGCTGTAGACTGCCAGGTGTACTGGGCGCTTAGGCGCCGCGCATGGGCGCCCAGGCGCGTGCGAAGGCCCTCGTCGTTGAGTATCGACTGCATCGCTTGAACCAAATCCGACCGGTTGTACGGATCGATAATAAGGGCCGCTTCCTTGGCGACCGACGGAAGCGACGTTGCATTGCTCGTGATGACCGGCAATCCCGCGGCCATTGCTTCGGCAACGGGGATGCCGAACCCTTCAAAATACGATGGGTACACGAAGGCAGATGCCCCGTGGTAAAGCGGGGGTTTGTCACCGTGTGGAACATATCCGAGGAATTGCACTGAACTGTACCTGCGTACCAGGCTCGGTTCTGCTATCCTGCCTGCGATAACGAGGCCATATTGGCACTTCCCACCGCGGCACAGCTCTTCCCATGCCTCGAGCAGTCCGCAAATGTTCTTCCGCTTCTCAACCGTTCCGAGGTAGAGCAGGTACCGTTCCGGCAGGCGGTACTTGCTGCGAACGCGGCCGCATGCGGCTGCTTTCTTTTTAGACAGCTCCCCATAATCAACGCCGAGCGGTATGACGGTAATCCGTTCCCGGTCAATGCCGTATTGCTCTATGACATCGCGGCGGGTACTTTCGGAAACTGCAATGATCGAATCAGCACGCTCGAGCATGCGTTTCGGGCGGATAAATTTATGCCACCAGTAACCCTTCGCCGTAAAAAAATCATGGTACCTGAACGAAATGTCATGCACTGCAACGACTACCCGGCACCGAAGCGAAAAAGACGCAAATGACAAAAAATTCGGCTCAAAAAAAGTATCAACACCCTCAAGCAGTGAGTCGATTCGTGGATAACTAAAAAAAGTCTGCCCGGCATTGAACAACTTGCTCGGCATTCTCCGCTCTACGATCCGCGCATTTTGCGCCGACAGCCCTTTTACATAATGAACCGGCAGTGGACGCGTAGCATTGTAAAAGAAGAGATACTCATTCTCATGGTCTCCCGCCAGTAAATGTTTTATGACCTGGGCTGTATACTCGCTGATACCTGAAGGAAATGGCTCAACGAGAGATCTGATATCTATTCCTATGCGCATGTGCTCCTATCCGTTCTGCGCTCCCTGCGCGTCACGTCGTAGGTACTCAATAATATACGCAGCGGCGAGGCTGATCAGAAATCCGCCGACGAGACTTAAGAGGCCGTTGAGCCACCAATTGGCACGTTGCTCAACAATCACAGGTGTCGCGCCATCAACCACAAAAAAAGCTTCTTGTTCAGACGTCTGATTGGCAACTGCACCCTTCTCCTCGATTATTTCAATAATCGCGCGTGCAATTTTTTCTGCAGTCTCACGATCACGTTCCGAGAAGCGCACGACAATATTCTGTGGCGAGTACTTATTGGTTTTAAAACGTGAGGTGAACCGTTCAATTGAGGTGATCATCGGGTCGATGCCGGCACGTTCATAAATTTCGAGAAGTACGGACGGCGTCATCATCCAGCTCATCACGGTCTGCGAGAACAGGTCAGACGCTTGTATGGCGTAGTACCCGTCATATTGGTAATCTTCGGTCGGCTGCTGGTTGATCCGATTGATTGAAAATGAAATAGAGGAATCGTATTCAATCGGCTTTAGTACAGAAAAAATGACGCTGATAGCCACCGCAACGGCCGTGAGGGCTACCAATAACCATCGATACTTTGTAAAAAATCCCATAGGACAGTAGATGAATTCGTTATGCGGTCATTATTACTTATATTTGAATTCTTGCCAAGATTTCTCGACAAATGCGCCGATTCGGCGTTTAAACTGGCTAACGCTAAATTTATCTGCGTGGCTCCTGATTTCCTCAGGGCTGTAATCGTCCGCATTGAAATGAATGACGGTATCGGCGAGCGCTTCCCAGGACTGTTCGTCAAAGAGCACGCCTGTTTTGCCGGGGACGACGGTTTCGAGCGCACCACCGGCGCCGTAGGCGATCACGGGGCGTCCCGATGCCATCGCCTCGACTGACGTGATCCCGAAATCCTCTTCCTGCGGGTGGATGAATGCGCGGCAGTGAGAAAGATACTTCGAGATCTCATTATCGGATACGAATCCTAAAAATTTAATGTGGGGCCCTGCCATAGACTTGAGGCGGCCGTGATCCTCCCCCTTGCCGATAACGTACAACGGCAGCCCGAGCTTGTTAAACGCCTGTATCGCCACATCTACCTTTTTATACGGCCTCAAGCGCGAGATGATTAAAAAGTAATTTTCGACCGAACTGCTGATAGAAAACTTGGACGTATCGACCGGAGGATTGATTACGGTACTCTCCTTATTGTAGTACTTCTTAATCCGCCGGGCGACAAATTGCGAATTTGCGATAAAGTGGTCTACCCGGTCTGCGGCGAGCCGGTCCCAAATCCTGAGATAGCTCCGGTACATCTGTGACATCCGGCCAACGATCCACCGCCGTTCGAGCTTATCGATGATCTCATTATGGTCGCTCCACAAGTACCGTGTCGGAGTATGGCAGTAACAAATGTGGAGTGTTTTCGGTGAGGTAATGACGCCCTTCGCGAGCCCCGAGCTGTCTGACAGAACCACATCGTACTTCCCGAGCTCGTAGCTTTCGGTCGCGGCAACCATCATTGGCAGGTACCACCGAAACTTGCGGCGGGCGAACGGAAACCGGGCAATGTACGACTGGATAACTTTCGTGCCGTCAAAAATATGCTGTGTAGTGGCTGCGTCGTAAATGAGCGTATGCACGGGCGCATCCTGATAGAGCTCACAGAATGCCTTGAGAACGCGCTCTGCTCCGCCGAGCTGGTTGAGATGGTCGTGGACGAGTGCTACCTTCATACTAGCTTGCTGATTTCCCCCGAATAACTACCCATGGAGTTTTTAACAGTATCTGCATGTCGAGCTTGAAAGACCAATTTTCTATGTAGTAGATATCGAGCTTGGCTTCATCCTCGAATTTTAAATCTGACCTGCCGGATATCTGCGCCAGGCCGGTAATACCCGGCTTAATTGTCAGCAGCTTTCGGTGCCAGCGCTGGTACCGTGAAACCTCTTCCGGCTCGTGCGGGCGCGGTCCGACGAGGCTGATTTCTCCGCGGATAACATTGATGAGCTGAGGAAATTCGTCGAGGCTCGTCTTGCGTATGAATCTGCCGACGCGAGTTACGCGCGGGTCGTTTTTAATTTTGAAGAGCGGGCCGTCGGCACGTTCATTCTTATCAACGAGGTCTTTCTTCATCTGATGCGCGTTTTTCACCATTGAGCGGAATTTATACAGGGTAAACGTCTTGCCCCGCTCACCAACCCGTTCGAGCTTCACAAAAATGCCTCCCGAAGAATCGATAGCTACAAAAAGGGCGACGAGCAGCAGCAGGGGCAGCAATATGATGAAGAGGATCAAAGCGAAAAAAATATCGAACGTACGCTTGATAATTCTGCCCCACCCTTCGAGCTTCGTGCGCTTGACTTCTATAATCGGTATGCCGGCGACCGTATTGATTTCGATGTGAGTCGGCTGCACCTCAAACAAGTCTGTCGCATACTTAAACGTGAGATGGTGGTCGTTGCTGAAATTGCGCATTTCCAGCGCCTGCTCCTTAGGCAAGCTGGTATCTGCTTGTATGAGCTCGTCGATAGCATCCGATTGGATCCGCCCCGCTAAATCAGCGCGCACCTCTTCGTTAAAATTCGGGTACCGCACGATGATCCTATAACCGAGCAATGGCCGCTGGTAAAGTTGTTTGGCGATATCATCGGTTGTCTTATCGCTCCCGATGAGAATGACGTTATGGAGCCCGATATTTCTTTTGAGGAGCGAGCGCTGTATCCCCCTGACAATAAGCCTCCCGGTTGTGACGAACAGGAAGCTGAGCACCCATGCGGTCAAAACGATAAAGCGGGATGAAAACAGCTCCCGCTGAAAAAAGATAAAAATGATCACGATCGCAATGCTCGCCGTACACGCAATGAATACTGATGTTATCTCGTCGAGAATGCGGCGCGTATTGCGTATTGCGTACAATCCCGACATGGCGAAAATAAGCAGGAATACGAACGGCACTATGAAAACGAACTGCAGGTATTGGCTGAAAACGATTTCCGTAATGATCGGTTTAATATCGGTAAAAAATTCTACAAATCTTAAATTGTATGCAAAAATACCCGCAAGGACTACCGTAAGGTAGTCGACGGGTACCATGATTGCACTGAAAACAAGTTCAGACTTTTTCATTGGCTGTTGGGATGCCTATGGTGAATGTTGTATTACGTAAGTGCCTTTAGCAAACCTATAAGCCGAATTCTGTACCTCGCCAAAGCGAGGCGATGATAATCTATCTAGCCCCGACGTTGCCGTCGGGATCAAGCGACCAACCCGCCCCACCGCATGGCGGGGCCTACTCGGTCTTGCACCAGGTAGGGTTTCTCCCGTGCGCGTATCGCTACGCCCACCTGTGAGCTCTTACCTCACTCTTTTCACCCTTGCCCGCTCCCATTCAGGGAACGTCGGCGGTTTTGTCTCTGTGATACTGTCCCTAAAGTTTGGGTTTTTTAAAAGTCTATAGCGCTCTTAAAACGCCCTCCCCCCGGTCGCATTTCGCGACTACCTGCTTCCTCCGCTTGCGCGAAGGGGTGTTCGGACTTTCCTCCCACTGGCGTACTGCCAGCGGGTAACCATCCGGTTTTCTAAAGGCACGGTATATAGTAGCGAAAAGGGGCAAAAATGTCAACATTCTGAAAACCGTGATTGGCACGGTATGCTATACTATGAGAACCTATGCATACACGTAAAATCAATGTACTGAAAGTCGGGCACCGGGGCGCGCCGGGGTACGAGCCAGAAAACACCCTCCGTTCATTCCGCCGTGCCATCGAGCTTGGCGCTGGAATGATCGAGCTTGACGTGCACCTGTGCAAGAGCGGCGAGGCAGTCGTCATCCACGATCTGACAGTCGACAGGACGACAAACGGAACCGGAAAAGTAGCCAGTCAGACGCTCGAAGAGCTCAAGCTGCTCGATGCGGGGAAAGGTGAAACTATACCCACGCTCCAAGAAGTCATTAACCTGGTAAAAAAATCTTGCGCCCTCAATATTGAAATTAAAAATAGGCAGACCGCAAAAATTGCTGCCGAGCTCGTCTGCCAGAATGGCATCATAGACAGTACGCACATCACTTCCAGCTACATCCGCCCGCTCAAAACCATTTTTAAAATGCAGAAGGGCATAACAACGGGCCTCATTCATTATGCAGCCCGGACAGAATTCCGCCAGCAACTCTTTTACTTTTTTTCCCTACTGCTGTGGCCTATCACGTACATGCTCATACTCCGCAGGGCACACGCCGCGCAGGTACGATGGGTAAATCTTGCACGCGTGTTCGCTACGAAGCGCCTGATAAAAACGTTGCACCGGCTGAACTACAAAGTCGCCGTCTGGATCGTGAATGATCAGCGCGAGATTCAAAAAATGCGCGGCCGCAATGTTGACGCAATTATCAGTGATTTCCCTGACCGGCTAAACTTCGAGTAGGTAGCGTTTGAAAAAACTAACCACCCGCATTTCATACTCCGCCTTCGTGATAGAGTAGACATCATCGTGCGCCGCATTGTGGACGAGCCAGAATTCCTTGAGCCACGGCGCCCTGCGCTGAAACTCGAGCGCGTCTTGCGCCAAAATTCGCCGGTCGTGCGCCCCGTGGATAATCATAAGCGGCCGCGCACGGAGCTTATGCAGATATTTCACCGGGGTGATATACGGGTAGTAAATGCCGGTGCGGAATTTTATGATAAAAAGGACAAACCATCCGATCGGAAAAAACGGGATGCCCTTCAGGTACAGCTGGAAATTCTGCCAAATGACGCTCTTGAACCGTGCATAGGTCGAGCTGATGACGATAGCTTTAATTGCCGGCAAATCTCCTGACTTCATGATGCCGACAGCTCCGCCCATGGAGAACCCAAGCAGGCCGACCCTGCTGATTTCGACATCCTTCCGGCTGTTGAGGTAGTAGACCGCAGCCTCAAGGTCACGCTGCTCCTTGCCCCCGAATGTAATGTACTTCCCCTCGCTCTCGCCCGATGCGCGAAAATCGAACATCAGAATCGAAAAACCGGCCCTCCGCAGCATCGATGCCTGCGGAAGCATCTGCTCCTTTGACCTGCCGTATCCGTGGAGCAGGATAATCGTCGCGCCGTTCGTCCCTGCGATAAAAGCTCCAGCTAGCTTAATGCCGTCCGTCGTGGTGAACGATATTTTTTCTGGTGAGAGATCGTACTGCCGCCACTCCTCCGGGTGCACTTCCCTCGGCTGCATGATGACCCTCGATGCAATAAACCATGCGAGCCCGGCACTCAGGAAGAGCAAGAGCAGAAGACCGAGTATGATATCGAAAATCATTGCTGTTGGTCAATAGCTTGATTGACAAGCTTGTCCGCTTCACTATTCTTTTCTCTCGGTATGTGGTGGAACCGGACTGCCTTGAAGCCGACCATTACATTCCACGCTTTAACGAAGAGTGAGCCGAGATCGGCGTTCTTGATCTTAAATTTCCGGTTGAGCTGGTTAACCGCGAGTTCGGAATCCATGTAAATATCAATCTCTTCCGCTTTTATCCTCTTCGCGTGTTCAAGCGCGAGCACGACTGCCTGGTACTCAGCCTGGTTGTTCGTAGCTACACCGATGTATTTCGAGTATGCGCCCACGAGCTCATTACCATGCCAGATCACGACGCCGATGCCGGCAGGGCCCGGATTGCCCCGCGCTCCGCCGTCAGTATACATTTCCAGTTTTTTGTATGTCATATACTGCATTTTAACACTATCAGAACATAATAAAAAGCCCCTACCTATTGACGAGTTCCATTTTCTTTGATAAAATCATTTGATACAAAACATAAACCTGAAACCAACCAGCTCAGAAACGGAGGTCGTAATGAGCTTTGAACCAACGAAGGGTAAAATCGTCCTTATCATCAAGGATGGAATTCCAGGGCAGCTCGGCATCGTGAAAGATGTATCATCAAATCCACGGAAGGTTACTTTTTCTGACCGTGAAATTGCCCTCAATCAAATCGATGGCTCATGGAGAGCTGAGGGAGGCTTAACGCCACTCGGTGACGTGCTGCTCGAGGATGGCTCGCCGTACCTTGCCGAAGAGCAAAGTATCATTTTACAGGGCCCCGTCATCGGCAAGAAAGAAGTTACGGTCAAAAATCGGCCTGATGGCAACGATTTGATCGGATTCACCGATGGATCGCATATTGTTTTGACCCGATACGGCTGGCAACTAAAAGGTGCGGGCGTAACACAAGATATTGTTACGCTGTCCCTGCCCTAGCCATCCAATTTCTATCAGCGTGTACGGAGGCGTCCCTTCAAGGCCGCCTCTCTTATTTTACCTCCCCCACCCTGATGTCGATCAGCTTGAGCTGCAGCTCCCGGTTTCCATTCCACTCATTGAATGAAAGCTCATACACTGCATCAACGCGGTCACCGGGCGAGAGGAACTCGCCGATGCTGTCCCCGAAACCGAATGCGATCATTTTTCGCACCGTGCCCCCTTGCTGCACGGTGAGGCGGAGGTGCTTGCCGTCTTTGCCGACCTTCTGCACGTCCGTGACCTCGAGGCCGTACGATACAAACCGTGGCCGCTCATTGCCGGTGCCATACGGCTCAAAAGCTTCGAGCGCCTCAGCGACGTTCCACCCGAGCTGCTCGAGGGAAGCCTCGCAGTCTATTAAAATATGCTTGGTCAATTCTTCCGCCGTAAGCTCGCGCTCTGCAATGGAATACATCCGCTTTTTAAACAGCTCGACGCTCTCCCGCTTCAGGGTAAAACCGCAGGCGGTTGCGTGCCCGCCGAACCGTTCGAGCAGGTCCCGGGATTCCACGAGCGCTTTCGTAATGTCAAATCCAGGCACCGACCGTCCGGACCCGACGGCTTCCCCGTTGTCCGAGCCCATGACAACCGCAGGACGCGCATACCGGTCAGTTAAACGACCCGCGACGAGCCCAACGACGCCGACCTGCCAGCCTTCGCCTATTGCGAATAAAATTTTCTGGTCATTGACCTCCCCGATCTGCTTCTTCGCATCATTGACCATCTTCTCGGTAATCCGCTGGCGTTCCTGGTTTGTCTTTTCCAGGTCCTCGGAGACCTGCCTCGCATGCTGCCGGTCATTCGTCATGAGCAGCTCATAGGCAGTATTCGCGTGATCCATCCTCCCTGCCGCATTGAGCCGCGGAACGATGCTGTAGCCAATTCTGCTCGTGTCAAACGTCTCGAGCGTTATGCCGATTGATTGAGCGAGCTCCTGCAACCCGACGCGCTTTGTCTTCCTCAGCACGACAATACCATACTTCACGAGCGTCCGGTTCTCACCGATGAGCGGCACGAGGTCTCCGATAGTGCCGAGTGCTACGAGATCGAGCAGCCATTTTTCGAACCCTTCCTTGATTTTTTTTCCGCCGTCGCGCTTGATGAGCGCCTGCACGAGCTTGAATGCAACGCCGACGCCGGACAGCTCCCTGAACGGGTACCGCTCACCCTTGACGTGCGGGTTGATTATCGCGTACGCGCCAGGAAGCTCGGGAGGCTCTTCGTGGTGATCGGTTACAATGACGTCTATGCCTTTTGAAACCGCGAGCGCAATTTCCTTTTTGTTCGCGATGCCGCAATCAACGGTAACAATCAAGCCCGTATTGTGCCCATGCAGCTCTTCAACCGTATGCTCATTGAGGCCGTACCCTTCGCTTTGGCGGTGCGGAATATATACGCCCACCTCAGCTCCGAGCTCCTTGAGCACCGACACAAGGAGTACGGTGGCACTGACGCCGTCAGCATCATAATCGCCATGAACGGTGATGCGCTCACCCCTCTCCACCGCGGCAAAAATTCGCCCGATTGCCTTCTGCATATCACGGAATAAAAAAGAATCATGAAGATCGTTGGTATAATCGCACGCAATGAACTCATCAACGGCTCCCTGGGTGCGCAAACCGCGATTGTAGAGAAGCTGCACGATGGCGGGATCGAGCTCGGGAAATGCATCTCGGGCTGAAGCGGGAATTTTTTTGGCGACGAGCCACTTTTTGACCATAGGTTAATGGTAAGTATACCACCGATTACCATCCGGTGGCTATCCGCAGATTCGGGCATGTATCCTTTTTTTTCCGCTGAGAATGCGCTATACTGGAAACAATAATTCATTGAAATGCAAAGAGCTATGGCAGCTGATAAGAATATTCTCAATTTCATTTTTGAGCTCGGGCAGCTCAAGAAAGTGGAGCACGAAGGATGGCGCCTCGCAGGCGTCCATCACCCCGAAACTGTCACCGACCATTCGCTCCGGACCGCACAGATCGCTTATGTACTCGCAACGCTCGAGGGGTACGGCGAACCCGACACGGTATGCACCATGGCGGTGTTTCATGACATTGCCGAGTGCAGGACCGGAGACGTGCACAACGTAGCTCGCCATTACATCTCACGGGATGAAGAGCGCGCGGTAAGAGACCAGCTCGAGCGCCTCGGCAGCCTCGGAAAAAAAATTTTTTCACTGTGGAAAGAAGCTGAGGAGCAAAAAACGCCGGCCGGGATAATCGCTAAAGATGCGGATTGGGTTGAGCAGGCAGTCACCGCGAAAGAATACCTCGAGCAGGGAATTTCCCTCGCAGACGAATGGATCACCAATGTTACGGAGCATGTGCGTACGAAATCAGCGAAAGAGCTTGTCAGCGGCCTTCGGCGGTCCAATTCGACCGACTGGTGCAAAGGCTTAGTAAAGCGCCTTAAAGAAAAAAACGTAACCCTGCCATGATTACCGCTCGATTTCTCACACGCATATACGACGCCGCTAATATGCAGCGGTGGAATGACCAGATACGGCCGGTTGAGCTCCGCGAGCTCGACAAGCAGGCGCACAAAATGATGATCGCATACGTTCTCGGAAAGCTGCACGAGCGCGATGCCGGGTTCAACTGGCTTACGCTTATCGAATCCGGCTTTTTTGAATTCATCCAGCGGCTGATCATTACGGACTTGAAACCGCAGCTCTTTTATAAAATTAAATCCAATCCTCGCAAGTACCGAGAACTGAATGACTGGATGTACCGCCAGATCCGCCCAGACATCGTTTCCCTGAGCAACGGCTTCATCGGCCGTTTTAGAACCTACATCAATTCCACCGGTAAGAAAGATATTAACGGAAGGATTCTTGCAGCCGCCCACTTCTACGCGACACGATGGGAATTTGAAATTATTAAGCGCGCCAACCCGGACAGCCACTATATCAATAAAATCGGCGAACAGCTAACCAAGCAGGAAACTTCACTCGACCAGATTGAAGGAATGAAAACCATAAAAAGCAAGCGCGGTTACCGCGAACTCATTGACCTGTGCGGACAGCTGCGATTCCAGGTCCGGTGGAGCCACCTGCACAGGATACCGCGCACCTCCGTACTCGGGCATATGCTCGTCGTTGCGCTGTTTTCGTACCTTTTTTCCGTCGAAATCGGCGCCTGCGAAAAACGCACGGTCAACAACTACCTTACCGGGCTGTTCCACGACCTCCCCGAGGCACTTACCCGTGACGTCATCAATCCAGTCAAGCGTTCGAGCAAAGGCCTCGAAACGTTAATAAAAACGTATGAAAACGAACAGATGAATGAACAGGTTTATTCCTTGCTACCGGATTTTACAGGAGACCTTAAATTTTTTACGGTCAATGAATTTTCCAATACGGTCACCATCAACCGCAGACGCGTGCCAAAAAGCCCAAGTGTTATCACGAAAGCGTATAACGATAACAAATTCAATCCGCGTGACGGCGTGCTCGTTAAAGCTGCCGATGATATGGCAGCGTTCATTGAAGCACTGCTCGCCCTGAAAAACGGCGCACACAGCGAGCCGCTGAACGAAGCGCTCCGTGCGATACCGAAAAAGTACGCCAATAAAAAAATTGGCAGTTTGCCTGTAAGCACGCTGTACCAAGAATTACTCGCGTAGCGTGTTTTTTCCCCATTAACATATAGATTTTAATATCTCACTCTTATTCCGTAAAACGCTGCAACGACGATACCAATGCCTATGGTAACTGTAATCCCCACATCTTCAGCTGAGCACCTTATCCACCGCTTCAGGAAGAGCCGCGATATTAGCGTCCTCCTGCCCGGGCGCAATCGCGAAGGTGAACGGCTCTTTCCGGACGGAGAGGTGTACACGAAAATCGAATCGGTTGAAAAGTTGGGCGGCAGGGTGGTCGTCTTGCACGCCGGCATGCCCAATCCGAATATCGGGCTCATTGAACTCGACATGCTGCTCGAAATACTAAAAACAAATGAAAAAGTGTCGGTCGAAGTCTTCTTTACGTACTTTTCCTACGGCATGCAGGATAAGGCTTTTGAGCCTGGGGAAACCAACGTAGCTGAAAATATCATCAAAAGGCTCGTGAACTACTACGGCGTCCAACGCGTTTACGCCATTGACGCGCACTTCCACGGCAGGCAGTGGATCAATCGGTACCCGTTTACCAACCTCTCGGCAGTGGAGCTTCTGAAAGCCGCCGCAGAAAAAGACCACCCCGGCCTCGTGTACGCAACGCCGGACGCTGGATCGCACCGCAGGACGGGCATCAAAGGTACGAAAAAAAAGCGCATCGATTCTTACAACAGCGAGATGGAATCTGACGACCACTTTGCGGGGTCGGTGAGAGGCAATGTCGTGGCGGTCATCGACGATCTTCTCGAAACCGGCGGAACGCTCGACAAATTCTATGATGAATGCAAGAAGTGCGGCGCTCGGGATGTCGTGGCGCTCATCACGCACGGCGTACTCCCCAAGGGCATCAGCAGAATCGTCAGCAAGTACCCGAAACTGTACCTCACCAATTCCATCAACCGCCCGGAAGCGAACGTTGACATATCGGAACTCATCATAACGGCGCTTACCCATGGCTAGATCAGTCTCGATCGCCACGTGGATTGCACTGCTGATTTCCATCGGGGCAATGCTCATCCACACAGCGGTTGTCAGCAAATGGATTCCGGATGACATCTTTATCACGTACCGTTACGCAGAAAATTTTTCGAATGGCAACGGGCTTGTCTTTAATGCAGGAGAGTGCACTGAAGGGTATACGACTTTCCTCTGGACTATACTCATTTCACTCTGTTACAAAGCGGGATTGGGCTCGCGCGAGCCTGTTTTCAGGAGCGACGATGACCTATTTGGAAATCCGAAGTTCCACGAAGACTACGAACTCCGTACGGTACCGCTTGAGGGAACGGGTGAGTTTTCTTTTATTGAACGCAAACGGTAACAACTCATGCAGATGCTAAAAAAACATTGGCCTCTCTACCTGGCGCTGGCTGTACTCTGCGCTATCGTTGCCGTGCTGCTCGTGGTCTCAATCCAAAAAAATGACGGAAAACTCATCTACGCAATCGATGACCCGTACATTCACATGGCAATCGCGAAAAACCTCACGGCACACGGCGTGTGGGGCCCGACACCCCATGAATTTGCATCCGCTTCATCCTCCATCATATGGACGCTCCTCATCGCCGCGAGCTTCCTGCTCTGTGGGGCAAATGAATTGTCTCCGTTCGTTTTCGCATTCCTCTCCGCAGCAGCACTGCTCGTTGTCGCATACCGGATACTGAAGCGCTACGGCGCCCCTCAGTACATTGCCGGCAGCATACTGCTTGCGCTGATTTTCATAACGCCCGTACCGTTGCTTATTTTTTCCGGCATGGAACACCTGTTGCATGCAACCTTAACAATTCTCCTTGTCTTCTGCGCGGCACCGATGCTGTCGGGGAAGCAGAGCGACTGGACCCCATCCCAGAAACGCAACCTGCTCATCGCTGCCGCGCTTGCCGTTGGGGTCCGGTACGAATCGCTCGTGCTTATCGGAATGCTGTCGCTCCTCTTTGTGATAAAAAAGAAACCCGTTTTCGGCATTATGCTGGCATGCGCTTCACTGCTCATCGTGCTGCCGTTCGGCCTCTATGCAACGGTACATGGTGGTTTCCTGCTTCCGAACTCAGTGCTCGTCAAGAGCCTTGCAGAAAACGGATTGGCAGCTTTGGGCATGCATACTCTTTTATCCGTATTTTTTTCTCCATTTGGATTTTTCGTATCAATTGTCATTTTCTTTGCTGCCATCGTGGCGATGCTCAGAAAACGCCCAATACGCCGATCTAAATATGCCCGCCCCGCTCTTTTATTTATCGGGATTGCGATGGTCCATATCACGCTCGCGCGAGTAGACTGGATCTTCCGTTACAGCGCATTTCTGGTCGCACTCGGCATTGTCACGATTGGCATATTGTTAATTGAACTTTTCCAAAATAAAACCCAATTTTCTTTATCTAAAAATTTTACGTTCAAAAAAACCGCGCTTGTTGCCCTGTTAATAGTACTCATCGCACCCCTGGTTTACATCCGCGGCGTCCTTGCCCTCTTCAACACTGTTTTAGCCACAACGAGCATTTACAAGCAGCAGTACCAGATGGGCCTTTTTATTAAAAAATTCTACCCGTCTGCCCGCATTGCCGCGCACGACATCGGTGCAATCAGCTACCTTTCCGACGCACGGCTGCTTGATCTCAACGGGCTCGGGACAACAGAAATTGCGAGGCTTAGGGTCGGGAACAATTTCACCGAATCGAACCTCCAATTGCTTTCGCGGGAACGCGGCATACAGATTGCAATTGCTTATCAATACGTTTTTTTTCAAAAACCCGACGGCTGGATAGAGGTCGGAGCCTGGCAACACCTCAATAATACGACTGCAATGAACGATACGGTAACCTTTTACGCGACGACCGGCGCGGCAGCAGAACAGCTGACAAAAAACTTACAGGCGTTCTCCCCGCTCCTGCCTGATGCTGTCATAGAGAGCGGAACGTATATTCCCGCTGCCGCCGAGTAAATGTGCAGCCTTTTCGCGGAACGCGAGCTGGTGTATACTGCCCCTATAGCATTATCCCGCTTTTACCGATGCCTACCGACCGCCACATTATTGAAGTCAGAAATATCTCCAAAACCTACAAGCTCGGTGACGTGCAGGTTCCAGCCCTGCGTGAAGTATCGCTCGACATCAATGACGGCGACTTTATCATTATCACAGGCCGGAACGGTTCGGGCAAATCCACGCTGCTGCGGCAGCTCGGCCTGCTCGATAAGCCCAATGAGGGGACGATCACCCTCAATGGCCATGAAGTGACTCGGATGGCCGAAAAGAAACGCTCGCTCATCCGCCTCAAGCACCTCGGCTACATCTTCCAAGAGTATGCACTCATTGCGGAACTTTCTGCGGTCGAGAACGTCATGCTCCCTGCGATGATGCTCGAAACGACAAAGGCCTGCAAACCACGGGCGCAGGAGCTGCTCGAGAAGGTCGGGTTGCACAATAAGTTGAAGTACCTGCCGCGCCAGCTTTCCGGAGGCGAGCAGCAAAAAGTCGCGATCGCGCGCGCGCTCATCAACAAGCCTGACGTGATTTTTGCCGACGAACCGACGGCAAACCTCGATTCGATCGCCGCGCGCGACGTGCTGTCGGTATTCAAAAAGCTTAACGAATCCGAGCATCGCACGATTGTCATGATTACGCACGAGCAGGACGAAATCTCATACGCGAACAGGATTATCAAGCTCGCTGACGGAAAGAGAGTATGAAATCGGAAACAAAAATACCATTTTTCTTAATGTGGAAGTACCTCATAAGGAGCAACAAGTGGACGCTCTCGCTCATTATCTTTTTTATCGCGATTGCGTTCATTAACATGATATTCGTGACCTCCCTGTTCAACGGCATCATCGAGGGTTTTAACGAGCAGATCATCGATACCTCAACCGGGCACATTCTCGTGACGCCTGCTCATGGCGAGGACGTAATCAAGAACGCCCCGAACATTTTGGCAAAAATCGAAAGCATAGCCGGAATCGAGGCCGCGAGCGCTGAGGTTATCGTGCCGGGGAGCATCCAATACGGCAATACAAAGGGTTCCTGGCAGATTCTCGCCATTGACCCGGAACGCGAACGGACAGTGACCAACGTTGCCGCAAAGATGATCGAGGGCAACTACCTGGATGCAGGCGATGCCGGCGGAATCATCATCGGAAGCTCTATTGCGGATAGCGACGCAGCTGAAGGCGCTGCTAATCCGTTCGCTTTCAGCGGAATCAATGTCGGCGATACCGTCACGGTACTTTTTGGGAGCAGCGGATACGAGCTGACCGTCCGCGGCATTTTTAAAACAAAATTTATCGACACCGATGATAAAGCGTTTATTACACTCGACGCGCTGAAAGCAATGAATCCCCTGTACGACAATGAAGCAACGAAAATAATCGTACGGGCAGAAAAAACTGGCAGCGAGGCGGAGCTCATCAGCTCCTTGAAGGCAAACGGCATCAAGCAGAATGTATACAGCTGGACCGAGGCGAGTACGCTCATGGAGTCGATCAGCGACAGCTTTCTCGGCATCAACGTCATTCTGTCGATCGTCGGCGTACTTATCGCCGCTATCACAGTTTTCATCGTCATCTACATCGACATCTCATCCAAACGGAAGCAAATCGGAATCCTGCGGGCAATCGGCATCAAGCCATACCTCATCCAGGCGATGTACGTCATCCTGACAGCCGTATACTCGGTAGCCGGCGTGATCATCGGTTCGGCAATTTTTTTCGGCGCTATTATCCCCTACTTCAACGCCCACCCCTTCGTGCTTCCCATCGCGGACGCGACGCTTATGGTGAATCCTGGCGACTTTATTGCGCGGCTCGAGACGCTTATCTGGGTTGCGATCGGCGCAGGGCTGATTCCCGCAATCCACATTACGAGAATCAAGCTGCTCGATGCCATCTGGGGGCGGTAACCTCCCCGCCTGATTTATGAAACGCTTTTCCTGGAAGAACGCACCAAAGCCCATTATCGCGCTTGCACCCATGGACGGGTACACGGACAGCGCTTTTCGTCGTACGTGCAAATCGGTGAATAAGAATCTCGTCCTCTTTACGGAATTCACCTCAGCGGACGGCTTGCACCACGGCGCGGCGCGGCTCCACAATAAACTCGCATACCACAAATCCGAACATCCGATCATTGCCCAAATTTTCGGCAAGAACGCAGAAACTTTCATAACGGCCGCCCGATACTGCGAGTCGCGAGGCTTTGACGGCATTGACATCAACATGGGCTGCCCTTCGAAAAAGGTGGTAAAATCGGAACACGGTGTCGCCCTCAGGAATAAACCTGAACGCGCTTTCAAACTCGTGCGCGCAGTCGCCCAGGCCACGGAGCTCCCCGTATCGGTAAAGACGCGGCTCGGCTGGGACAGTGCCGATGACCTCGTTGAATTTGCCCGCGGCATTGAAAAAGCCGGAGCGAGCCTCATAACCGTACATGGCAGGACATATGCGCAAGGTTTTGGCGATCGCGCCACATTCGAGCCGCTCTATGAGCTAAAAAAGGCAATCGGCATACCTGTCCTCGCAAACGGCGATATTGATTCCATCGCTGATGGCGCCGCGAAAGTAAAAAACCTCGACGGCTTCATGATCGGCAGGGCGTCAGTGGGCAATCCGTGGGCATTCGCCGATCGCCAGCCGGCCGCTTTTCGGGATAAAGTTCCGCTCATACTCAAACATGCAAAATTCCTGATTAAACTGAAAGGAGAGAAAATCGCATTGCTTGAAATCCGTAAGCATCTCGTCGCATACGTCAAGGCGCTTCCGAATGCATCCGCGTACCGGTCAAAACTCGTAGCGGTTGCCTCCCTCAGCCAGATTTGTGCTATACTGAAAAAAATTAGTAATACAAAAAATTATGACTGATGCGCTTCACCACGTACACCTGCGAAAACGCATACACCAGCAGCATGAAGCCTTCCCCCATCCGGTCCCGTGGAAACGGCTGCTCGACCGGTCAATCTATGCAGTCGGAATTATCGGCCCAGCGCTCGGCCTCCCCCAGGTATTCAAGATTTTTATCGAACAGCAAGCTGACGGCGTTTCTATCATTACGTGGGCAGGCTTTGTCGTCATATCTGCCATTTGGCTGTTCTATGGTTTCGTGCACAAGGAAAAACCCATCATCGTCGCAAATGGCGGTTATATGACCGTACAACTTTTCGTCGTGTTTGGTTCACTGCTCTATGGCTAATGCTCCAACAACCAAAAAAAAGCCTCTAAAATTTTTCCTCGCGATGAAGGCGTTCATCGTTCACAACGGCAAGGTGCTCATTCTGCGTGAATCCCCGAAAAACCCCAATGGCACTAATCCGGATAAGTACGACGTACCGGGTGGCCGGCTCAATCCAGGCGAACATTTCCTCGACTGCCTGAGGCGGGAAGTCATGGAAGAAACCGGGCTAGCCGTCGAAGTCGGGCGCACCTTCTTTGCCAACGAGTGGCGGCCGGCGGTCAGGGGCGAGCAGTGGCAGATCGTCGGAATCTTTTTTGAGTGCAGTGCAAGCGCCGAACGCATCGTACTGAACCGCGAGCACGATGATTTCAAGTGGATCAATCCGCGGGAATACAAGAACGCCGACCTGATTGAAAATCTCCACCCCGCGTTCGAAGCATATAACGCACGCTAGCATGAACACGCTCCTCATTTTTATCTGGATCTACGCGGCGATGGTCGCAACGTCATTCTGGGAAGCATACGTCGAAGGGCGCAATGCCTGGGATAAGGGCAAGCTCGGCTGGAAGATCCAAATCGGCAATTTCAAACTGACCGGCTACCACTTTTTTCTTTTCTATGTCATGTGGCCCCTGCTCATTACGCTCCCGCTCGTGGTCCACGGATGGGATACGCGCCTTTTCGGCATACTGCTCAGCGCATTTTTCTCCGGCTCGGTTTTAGAAGACTTCATGTGGTACGTCGTCAATCCCGTCGTGAAACTCCGTGAGCTGAACACCGATTTCGCAAACTACTACCCCCGCATCCGCTTCGGAGCGATCCGCATCCCGCTTTTTTATTTTATTGGGATCGGCCTCGCGTTCCTGTCATGGTTCCTCTTTTGGCGTATTTAGGCTAAGTTGAGCTAAAAAATAGCGCTTTCCTTGACAAGCGCCATGTTTTTATATACTGTTACTAAAATATAAAAATAAATTCGAGGTAGTAGCTCAGTGGTGAGAGCGGCGGTCTCCAAAATCGCGCGTCGTGGGTTCGAATCCCTCCTACCTCGCAAAATGGTTGCGTATCCGACTGTTACAAGGGACATGATGTTCTTCATCGCATATGCACCATTCTCCCTGGCACGGACAGTGGCGGAAAACGCAGATGGGTCTGTACTCATAGAATCATCCAGAAGCTGCTGGAGCGTATGGATGGCCAGGAGGTTCAAATCCTCCCAGACCCATGTTAACTAAATCGCACATAGAAGCGAGGTGGAGCAGCCTGGTAGCTCGTCGGGCCCATAACCCGAAGGCCGGAGGTTCAAATCCTCCCCTCGCGATAAATTTCTGGCTCGCAGTTCAGCGGATAAACAAAACCCACGCAAGTGGAATCAATCTGTACTCGATACTCGCGGGCCAGAAACAACTACATGGCGGCATGCTGACTATGGTGCCGCCTTTTTATTTGCGTGCGTAGGTTATCCGGCAGACGGCCGTTTGCAACACGCACGATGGTTGTTCTTTTGTTTTCCTCAAGTAAACGATGCATAGAAATGGTATAATTACCGTGTAAACAGCACTTCACACGCAAAAAAAGCGACGGCGCACGTATGAGCGCACGGTCCAAGTTTGCGTGTGAATATCCCCGTATAGCTGCTCGTTCTGAACGTTCTTTACTGCGCCGTC
>JBAZKE010000007.1:0-37128 GCA_041650915.1 Patescibacteria group bacterium | reverse complement strand
CGCTGACGTGAATGCCAGGGACGAGGACGGCAATACCGCCTTGATAGAGGCCAGCAGCCGCTGGGGCAATGCGGCCATCGTCAATGTGCTCCTCTCTGCAGGCGCATACATGAATGCGAAGGACAAGGACGGCAAGACCGCCTTGATGAAGGCCTCGTACTGGGGCCATATGGACATCGTCAAGCTGCTCATCGCGGCAGGTGCCGACGTGAACGCGAAGAGCGAGAACGGCTATACCGCCTTGATAGAGGCCGCGTACTGGGGCCATACGAAAATTGCAGAGATACTTAGAAAGGCAGGTGCAAAATGAACGACATAATCGAAATCCTGGCGGACGTGTTTGCGAATCTCCCTGAAATACAAGAGAAGAGGCAGGAGATACCAGCGCGAATCGCCAAGCTTGCGCATCCTATCGAGTCAAAAGAGGACGTCAACGAAGTTATGAGGCTCCATCTTGAAATCACTGCCGATATGGCAGCTCTTTCCGCAGGATTTAATGCCAGACTTGACGCGCTTAAAGAACAATATCAACGGCAATTGTCAAAGCTTGAGGGGGCAAAAAAGACGTGGGAGTATTTCGTCAAGCCGCATCTGGCAGCATATGCAGCGGCTCAGATTTCAGGCAAGAAATCGCGGTACGTCGATACTGACTTTGGCCGCATAGGATTCCGAAAGGGCAAAGAAAGTCTTGAAGTAACCAATGAGGAAATAGCGCTTGCCTATTGCGAGAAGCACGGCCTGCCTATCAGAGTAAAAAAAGAACTCGACAAGAAGGCGCTCGCTGCGCACCACAAGGCAACAGGAGAAATTCCCGATGGCATAGAGTACAAAGAAGGGGAGGACAACTTCTATTATGAATAGCAGCAAAATAGAATACCATTCAATACGGTGCGGGTGGTGCGGAATCGAGATTGTCGTAAACATTCACGATAGGACAAAATATTGCTCGCGTTTCTGCTCTGCAAAGGCAAACGCAAAAAAAAGACGTGACAACAAAGAAAAGAAAAAGGAGACAGCATGTTAACGAAAGAACAAGTTGAAATTCTCGCGCGTGAATTTGACCCAAAAGACCTTGAAATAAGAGTTGGTTCTAAGCTCAAAAAGGAAGCTGGCTACGTACTGCTTACCTACGTTACGAAAGAGGCAGTCGAACGGCGATTGAATGAGGTAGATTTGAATTGGATGTATTCACAGGGGCAGGCATATATTCTGAACGGGAAAATTTGCATTGACGCGCAGCTTTCCATCCTTGGTGTAGTGCGGGCGGCCTCAGCCTGCCCGTTGAAGGATGACGCGGAAAGCGAGAATGCCGCGTATCGAGATGATATCATGGACGTTTCGGCCCGCGCGTTCAAGCGGGCGGCGGCAATGTTCGGGGTTGGCTCATACCTCTATGCATCGGAAAACCTCATCATTAAACCTGCTTACTGCTCATCGTCGGAATATACGGCAATTGAAAAGGGATGGAAAACATACGAAGAAGTAATGCGCATTCTTGGGCGGCATGTGACTCCCTCAGTCACTAATTCAGGCTCTCCAATTAATCCCCCCAAACCCCTTGATTCTCCACCGCCTGCCGCCCAAGAATCTTTTACAGAAATTGACGCGCCTTTTTCGTCGCCGCATGAAGGCCCGGTGCTTGTGTATCAGGGGCCTATTCCACCAACCCGGGATGATATGGTGATGCTTGCAACTGTCTGGCTGTCACGCCTATTCGGTTCGCCGACATCGCTTAATGCTAACTCGCTTGTCTCGCTTTGCTGTGAATTCACGGGGAAAGAGGGCAAGAAAGTGTCGGTTGGATATTCAGCATTGATGGAACCAAAACGGGAAAAATGGCTGGAATCAAGCTTCGCGAACATAGCCTATTCGTGCCTTGAAAAGTTTATCAAATCTGGCACTCCAATCGCTGATATACCATACAAAAACTTTTTCGCCGACGGTCTTGATTTTCGCAGAATTGACAAAGACAAGTTTGACCAAGATGAAGCGAAAGAAATAATCGCAAAATACAGAAACGAAATCGATGCAGACAAGCTTCCATTTTAGAAAGGCGGGTGCAAAATGAAAGAGCAAGACAAGAAGCTCCTCAGCGCAGCATATTTTGGCAACCTCGCAGACATCAAGGAGGCACTCGCGGCAGGTGCCGACGTGAACGCGAAGAACGATTACGGCAAGACCGCCTTGATAGAGGCCGCGTACTGGGGCCATACGGCCATCGCAGAGCTGCTCCTCTCTGCAGGTGCCGACGTGAATGCGAAGAGCGAGACCGGCAATACCGCCTTGATGGTGACCACGTGCTGGGGCCATACGGCCATCGCAGAGCTGCTCCTCTCTGCAGGTGCAGACGTGAATGCGAGGGACGAGGACGGCTATACCGCCTTGATGGAGGCCTCACGCTGTGGCCATACGGACATCGCCAAGGTGCTGAGAAAGGCGGGTGCGAAATGACAATCGAAAGTAACGCGGGCGAGTCGCTTCTTTTCCAGTTGCCATTTCCTCCGCGCGAAGAATTGTATATCCTGTTCGCGTATGACCGCTATAACTGCTGGAAGCTCGCGCCGGGTAAAAAGTGGGCGAATGCATTCTCTTCTCGCGAGGCCGCCGAAAGAGAAGCGGAGCGCGTATATGCCAACGGCTACTATAAGTTCGTCGAGATTGTACGTATACCAGAAAGGGAGCAAAGATAATGCAGCCATATGAAAAGCTTATCATGGAGGCGCTGGAGGGCGACACGCCGCGCAAGAAGTATGAGGCGCTGATGGCGCTGATGGCAATAATGAAGCAACAGGACGACGAGATTAACTATCTCGATCGCGAACTGAAAGTGTATTACGATGCACTCGATTCCGCAGTCAGGCAGTTGCGCGAGCGTGACGGGTTCGCATTTGATGAAGAGGTCGAAGCCACGATGGCGCTTGACTTTGCCGGGGAGGCGAGGGGGACGGTGGTCGAGATTGTCACGGGAGAACCGCATGGGCAAAACTAAATTGGACGTGGTCAAAATAAACGCACGTGACGGCGAGACATTAGAGTTAATGTTGAAAGAGCAAGACAAGAATCTCATCGCCGCGGCACATTGGGACGACCTCGCGGGTGTCAAGGAGGCGCTTGCCGCGGGTGCCGACGTGAATGCGAAGGACAAGTGCGGCAAGACCGCCTTGATAGAGGCCAGCAGCCGCTGGGGCCATACGGAAATCGTCAAGGCGCTCCTCGCCGCCGGTGCGGACGTGAACGCGAAGGACGAGTGCGGCGATACCGCCTTGATATGGGCCTCGTACTTGGGCTACACAGAAACCGCCAGGCTACTTAGAAACGCAAATAACCCGCGATAAGGCAGTTAACAAAGGAGGTTAACATGACAGAAAACGAAATAGACCTTTGGCTCAAGGGGATTGCACCAGAGAACGCGCTTGGCAGATCGCTAGAGTTATTCGTTGGGGCCGGGGGGCTAGCTCTGGGTGTATCCCGAGCGGGATTTCAGCACGTCGCGGTACTCGATTGGAACGGGAACGCATGCAGAACACTTCGTCGCAACAAGGCGGAAAACGTGGAGCATGTCCGGCATTGGGAGATTATCGAAGGAGACGTGTGCCAGCACGAATTCAAGCAGTACGAGGGGCAAGTCGAGGTAGTCTTCGGAGGACCGCCTTGCCAACCATTCTCTATCGGTGGCAAGCATCGGGGGCATGCCGACCATCGCAACATGTTTCCCGAGGCCGTTCGGGCAATCCGTGACATACGACCCAAGGCGTTTGTCCTTGAGAACGTGAAGGGGCTGCTGCGAACGAGCTTTGCCAATTACTACAGTTACATCATCCATCAACTCCGCTTTCCTGACGTGCCGCAGCGGAACGGCGAGGAATGGCCCCACCACTTGTCTCGCCTTGAGAAAATCTACACGAGCGGAAAGCACTCTGGGCTTCGCTACAACGTTGTCTACGAGTGCCGAAACGCCGCCGACTTCGGTGTCCCGCAGAGGCGCGAACGAGTATTCGTCGTTGGGATCAGGTCGGACCTTGGCGTTGAGTTCAGCTTCCCCCAGGGCAAGCACACGCAAGACGCGCTTCTTTCTGATCAGTGGGTTACTGGTACATACTGGGACCGTCATCGATTGGCCAAGTCGAAGCGACCAGAACCGTCGGCTAGATTGAGGCACCGCATTGAACAAGTGACAGCGTCAGGCAATGGGGGGCACGGTCTGCCTTGGCGGACCGTGCGAGACGCCATCTCCGACTTGCCTAGGATCGGTCTGGGGCAAACCTCCTCCAAGATTCCGAATCACTTTCTGAACCCAGGCGCGCGAAGCTATGCGGGACACGACGGCTGCGCGTGGGACGAGCCTGCCAAGACGCTAAAGGCTGGCGATCACGGAGTGCCCGGAGGCGAGAACATGCTTCGACTTGAGGATGACTCGGTCAGGTACTTCTCGGTTCGCGAGTGCGCTCGGCTTCAGACATTCCCTGATGAATGGATATTCGAAGGGTCCTGGACCGAGGCCATGCGGCAACTCGGCAATGCGGTTCCGGTTGATCTGTCGGCGGGCATTGCTTCGGAGCTTTGGCGGACCTTGCGCTCGGGTGGACGGAAGCAATCGAAGGGCACGGTCGAGCAAGCGAATAAACGTGAGGAGATACACTAATGCCCGAATGCGAAAGAATCTGTAATGACTGCAATCACTGGCTCCATACACCATCCGGTGGCATCAAGAGCGGATTGTGCCGCCGCTATCCACCATGCTTTATATCGTGGGATGATTCCACCCATACGCCAGACGGCAATATTAGAATAACGAATCAGATAGCATATGAACAGCCAACTACACGTCATTTCGATACATGCGGGGAGTGGTCCAATGCCTTATAAAATAACGTTCTACTGCGGAGCGGAATTGGTCGTAGAGACTTCGCCGCGCCAGCAGAAAAAGTATCGGGGGATGCGCAAAACGACGGCGCGGAATGGACTTCTGCGCGTTGTCGTCTGGTCGTATCTGCCTGGAGCAGGCCCATATAAGCCCGGCATGTCCGTGAAACTACCAAACGAAGAGAAGGCCGATTGTCACCGGTGCCAGGGGTTTCGGAGAAAGTCGGGTCGTGTTGCCTACCAATGTTTTCCTGTTGATTACGAGGCCGAGAACAAGCCGGGCGGAAAATATGACGGCAAGCAGTTCCCGGAATTTTGCGAAAGGGTAATAGCTTGCTTTCCGAAGACCGTGGTCAAATTGCCTTCCGCGACGCCTCTTGTCGCGCCCGCGGCGGGTGATGTCGCGGGGCGTGTTAACCAGGACAACGAACTTATCGCGGGAATGGAGTGAAGGATGAAAAGATTCACGGAAACGGCGAAGTGGAATAGCTCATGGTTCCGAAAACTTTCCCCTGAATTTAAGTGTTTCTGGCAGTATATTTGTGATACTTGTGATGCTGCCGGTGTATGGGATGTTGACATTGCGCTCGCCGAATTTGTCATCGGCTGCCACCTCGACGGCGCGCTCGACGCATTCAACAGCTCTCCCGCCGAACAGAGGATTTTCGTTTTCGACGGCGGGACGAAATGGCTCATCACCAAGTTCATCAGATTCCAATACGGCAGCCTTTCCAACGATTGCAAGCCGCACAAAAAGGTTATTAAGTTGATTGAAAAACACGGTGTTGAAGCGATAATATACCAAAAAAAACAAAGGGTATCCATACCCTATACAAAAAAAGCGAAAATGGTGCCCCCTTCTTCCCCCCCTTATATATCCCCCTCTTCATCCCCGGGATTCCCTTCTAACTCTAATAAGTCTCTAAACAACTATCTTAGTACTAACTACAAGGGGGCGAGGGGAACGGAGAAAGTTTTCAAAAAATTTGCGGAGGGCAAAGAGGTGGGGAGAAGGGAAATAGCTACAAAAATCCGTGAGCGTGTACCCAAGACCGACATGGAGCGGCGCGAGTTCTGCGACAGTCTTGGACTTGACGGAGACCTCCGGGAAAGGACCTGGGCCATCCTCTGCATCTTGGCAAGACGGCGGACGGACATCAAGAATCCCGGGGGCTACATGTACCGGGAGCTTGGCGCGGTTCATCAGCCATCGGACTGGGCCATAGCGCAAGCAAAGCGGGAAATGGCCGAGAAGCCGCTGTTTTCTTGCCCATCGGCGGTTACAGGGGCCGCCACAATCCAGGCGAAAAAGGCCAAGGCTCGCGAAAATCTACGGCGTCGGGCAAAGAAATCAGAGGCACGATAACCATGAAAAAGTCAGCACTGTACGGCATTTTATTCATAGTCATCACAACCTGGATATTCTGGTTCGGATGGCTCATGCGCGGCTGCGAAAACTTTCGGATACCGGTCGATTGCCATGAAACAAACAACTAAGTTGTATAATAAAAACCAGCGGATGGCAAGTTTTGGGTTCAACCTATGCGCCGGAAGGGCCGCCAAACCCAATAGGATTTCCGCGGCTGCGTTCTTTTTTGAAATAGGCAGGTTGGGGCGGCAAAACAAAAACTTTGCGCTACAACGCATTGTAATCGATTTTAGAAAGGAGGGGGTAATGATGGCAAGGGTGAGTTGGAACAAGGCTTTTTATGGGGTTACTGTGCATTTCTCAGGTTTATGTGCAAAAAATGACGGGATTGTCGAGGATTTATCAGTTGATTTATCGATGGCTTATGATGTTCCGTATGAGTTTGTCGAAAGTTTATTTGTGTATTTGCATTCAAATGAGGTGGATATGGACGCCGTCTGGGAGGCGGAGTCAAAAAGGAGGATACCGGATGAAGAATGAAGCTCTTGCAGTACAATGTTGTGTGTGCAGAAAGATGCGAATAGGCGGGAAGTGGGAAAAGATTGAGCCATTCGAAGGCGAACCGGTTTCCCATACCTATTGCCCTGGTTGCCATGCAGAATTTCTAAAAGAAATAGAAAGGAGCAATCGCCATGCTGAAAACGATTGAGATTTTCGCCGTGTCGGTGGTGCTTATATACGGCATCATGCTTGTTACTTTCTTGTACAACGACCTCCAAAAGCAAGCGGCCATCCATGAAATCCAAAGGGAGTCCGTTGTCGGCGGTTATGGAGAGTATTACATGGACGCCGACGGAAACATGAAGTTCCGGTGGAAGGAAATGGAGGACGGCATTGGCAAAAAAAAGTAAGGCCTCAAGGCAGCGCGGCAGGAATACAGCTCCGCTCGATACCATCCTGAAGGCCAAGGAATATCAGGTTCCGCCGCCGGTCAAGGAATGGAAGTTCGCCAAGGAAATTGGGAGACGATGGGCGTTTGACTTTGCCTGGCCAGACGTAAAGCTTGCCGTTGAAATCGAGGGCGGCGTCTGGATTGGAGGCCGCCACACAAGCGGCGCAGGATTTACCAAGGACATGGAAAAGTACAACGCCGCCGCGCTCATGGGGTGGACTCTCCTGCGCTATACCCCGACGGCAATCAAGTACGATGAGATTTCCGCTGCTTATAAGATAAAACAAGGCGGCAGGAATGCCGCGCTGAAATAGCACTCCCCCCGGTACGTTTCCAGGGGGAGCCAGCTACAAGGCGCGCCCTTGTATTTTGCAGGAAGGTATCCACCTGATAAGGCGTATTGTCCCTATCCCCGCGCCATTATTATACCACATTCTCCCGAATTGTCAACAGGAAAATTATTTATTTGCGTCCTCATGGGCTATGCCGAGGATGACCGCGCAGACCGCGAGCATAGCGGTCACGACTTCCTCCGTCGGAATATTGATTCCGAACTTCTCATTGAGAACAGGAAGGGCTATCCCGCAGACCATGAGCCAGAACTTCCTCGAAACCAAAAGGCTTACAACTCCACTCATATCAAACCTCCTTTTTCTTAAAAACCATCGCCAGAAACGCGCCAAGGGCAGTAAGGGCCGCGCCTCCGGCAATGAGGTAGCCATTGCCCGTAGCGCCGCCGACCACCGTAGCAACATCGCCAGCCTGCGCCACGCCGGTCGCAATATCACTGCCATGCTGGCACCCCATAACCACCATCGGGAACACAATCACCAAAAACTTCTTCATCGCTTGCTCCTTTCTTTCTGCAGCTCGACTTCTTTCTGAGCGGATAAGTTTTCTGCAATAATCATGGCCAATGCTTTTCTGACTCCTGTCGGCAAGGCAGGATTTTTCACTTCCATCATTGCCCGTTCCCTTCCAACCCGTTTGAATATCCTCGATGCAGCGAGGGAATCTTCTTTTCTGAGACTTGCTTTAATCCTATTCACCGCAGAATTGAGCGCCCTGCCAGGGCTGTATCCTGCCTCAGAACAAAACCGCATCATGGTGATAAGTTCCTCTCGGGTGCCGTTCTGTATGATGTTCGCAAGATTATCGATAACCTGGTTTTTCGTCATGCCCTTCTTAATCGGGAGGACAAGAGATATAAGGTCATTATGCCTTGTAGAAGACTCGAAACTTATTGGAACAAGTGCAGCCGTAATTGCAAACTTGAGTCTTGTTCCAAGGCTTTCAAGGAAAGTTTTATTTTGAATGTCCCGCAGCTCCGGCTCTTCATAGCCGCCGAGGGTTTTCCCTGTGAAAAAGGCGGAAGCCATTTGGAGAAGGATGCTTGCCTTGGAGCCTAATTTTCTGGAAAAGTTTTCTATGAACTCGGGCAATTCGCGGAACTGCTTTCCCCACATAAGATGAGTCGGTTGCCCATTCTCGTCTGAGTAGAGATAGGGATACCAGCTATACTCGTCAGGGTTTTCCCAGAGGTATCGGCCTTCTCCATAATCTCTTCTTGTGTTGTAATAGTTTATCATGTTACCAAGGGTGTAGAAAATAACACCAGCTTTTACCCAAAATCTTGTGGCGAGATATGAACGCACTCGCTTTGAATGTACCGCTCCAAGACCGGTTACACCAAGCGCCTGTCTCATTGTGCTTGCAACCCAGTCGGCTGAAAGGAATGTCCAGCCGAGAAATTGCCGCCATTTTGGATTGAGCATGAGGGTCTCGAAATTCTGGCCTCCAAAACTATCGTTCGTCCACTGCCCGACTTCCCGCTTCAACTGGTCAGCAGTTAAACCCCTCATCCCAAGCAATCTTCCAAACCAGCCGTTTGACTCCTTAAGTTTAAGAAGGTGCGTCGCTTGCGATTCGTAAGAAAACAGCTTAAAATTCGTATGGAGGTATTTCCACAAGACAAAATCCCAGGAGTCTTTTGTTTTTTCCAGCCCCTTTGGCGCTAATGCAACAACCTTTCCAGGCATACCGAGCTTTTCAAAACTGTTTGAAACGAATCGCAGCAATTGATTCAATGACCTAATCTGATATTCCTGAATCTCGCCAAGCTGAACGTTGTGCTCTACGGCATCGCGTCCGATGCCACTCTCATATATCTCATGTTTCCCGTTCACGACAGCATCCCAAAGTTTCACCGGATTAAGGAGCTTGGCTGTCTTTACAATATCGGTCGAAACGGCTGATTCAGCAAGAGCGAGCGGGTGAAATGTGCTGAGTCCAAGCTTCGCGGTTTTTAGGAGGCCACCGATGTAAGTTATTGCGTCGCAAAGGTCAAATCTTTTCCCTGCGACCGTCACGGGCATGGTGAATTTCTGGCCGAAGATGACGTTTACAGCTCTGAATATCTCAGGATGCACCCTCACGGAAGCGCTTTTCTTGAGACTCAAGGCAGTATTAAGGGCCGAATGATTTACTATGGGCCAGTCTTTTGGCATCTTATCAGCATCGCCAATGACTGTTATTCCTTGCTCCGCGAGACCGGCGAGGTCGCGAGCAGCGCCAAGCTTGAAAAATGCGTTGGCTGCATGAGAACCCCACAATTTTAACAGGTGAGCAATATCAGTAGTCTTGGGAACAAGTCCGCTATCAATACCTTCCTTCAGCGTGGCAACGCTTCTTTGTTTCATAAATTGATTCGACTCAATTTCTCCAAGCTCCCAATCATGAGGAACATAGTCGACCCTTCTGCCAAAAGTTTCTCCGGCAAGTCCCTCCAACCCGCGCCAGCCAATCTTGAAATAGTGGCGAATCATGCGCGCCGCAACTATCATCTTTGGTGTTGGATTCTTACAAGCAGCTTTTACCCCCTCAGAGGCACCTATCGGGGGGCCGGTTTTTTCCATGAGAAACGAAATCGCAATACGCTCATCTTCATTTGGAACAAGATTGTTGATGTTAACACAAAGTTTATCAGCATCATACATGGCTGTCGCTCTATCGGCGACACGGCTAAGTATGATGTCTCGTCCTGAAAGAGCAATCATCTTGGCGTCAGATTCTTTCGCAAGACCAAAGAGCGATTTTAAGGAACCCTTTACACTCTCTGTCAACGAGGCAAAAATTCCCTTCTCGCCGAGTTCAGGCGTTTGCGATAACATCTTAATGCACTCTGGATACAAGCCGACGCGCTCTTCTGGAGTGGCGTCAAGCAGCGCCCCATTTATCATTGCCCTTGTCGCTTGCAGCTTCTTATTATTTTCAAAATAGAAAGTTGCTTCACCCTGCATGGGGGATTCAACATCTCCCGGTTTTGCTTCAGGTGCAGGCTGTCCAGACTTAGGCTCCTCGAACGCGGGCAGCTCATAGGGGTCGGCATGTGCAGTTATATCGTTCCCTGCTGCATAGCCGTCGAACATCTCAGAAAATGGATTTATTACTGAGCCGCGTTTCCCGCCCCATTTGGATATGTCCTTCATCAATACAGTTAGAGTTGTCTTAAATGCGGCCCTGAATATTTGCGGTGAAGCTTCTGCAATCTTATTCAGCAGCTTGAACTGTCTAAGCGTCTTGATTATGTTCTCGGGGGTATTCTCGTGCTTTTCAAGCCAATCCTTTAGTTCCTCCGCGCGCGTCTCATTTTCTTTTAGTTCATCCGCGAGTTGCTTCGCGGTTTCGCGTGTTTTAAGGTCCCAACTCTTAAACACTTCATCAAACCTCGCCTTAATCTTATCTGGCGTAATAGCCCGCGCGGACTCGTCAAGCTCCTGAAGGAAGCCAGGCTCGGGAGCACGTGCTATTTTTTTCTTAAGCGAGCCAAGCCCCTCCTGGAAAAACACATGGGCTTCATAAGAAGTAAAGGGCCTGTCGAGGGGGGCCGTAATCCCGATTGAACTTATATTCGCACCCTCGCCGGTAGTCTTCGACATGCTTATTATGTTTCTTACGGTATTAAGGGCGGAATAGTCGGCATCGGTGAGGTTGTTTGTAATCTGCAGCATCTTGCCAACCGCCGTCTTTTCGGCTTCAGCAAATGACTTCCCCCCAAATGCTTTGCCAATCGCGGTATTGCAATTGACGGGTCTTCTTGCGATAAGAAATCTCTTTGCCTCCCGCTCAAATTCCTCTTTCGTCATCGTGCCGAGAACATTATGTCCCCTAAGCAATCGCTTGGCGGTAGCTGGACTGGCAAACGGGAAAAGTTCCTCGCCCTTAGCAATGAGAGGGTTGAAAAAAGAGCGGACAGCTTCAAAGACTGTGACTTTATCAGCAAGTTCCCCGCTTGCTTTCAGTGCCGCAAGCGTCTCGTTCGTGACTGCTTTTGTGATAGAAAGGGCATCTTTACCTTCAGCTATTTGCTCGATAACGCTGGCGACTGCCCTGTTAGCCGTCAATTCAGGGACAATCTTTGCTACTTGCCGCTCTATAATTTCCCTATGAATGCCTTCCCCGGGGTTTTTAAGAACCTTCAGCATCCGGGTAGCAATATCTTTTGCCGGGATATCTTTTATAAGCGCGGGAGCGTATTTGCCGGCCAGAATGTTCGCACCCTTAAAAAGTTTCGATAACCCCGCCCCGAGAATGGCGGCTGTGATATTTGTTTCTGCTGTCTTAAGCGGTTTAGTGGGGTCAACAAATGACAAGGCAACCGAGGTTATATCTTCGGCAACGAATGACATCATGCTATCTTCGCCGAATATCTCGTCGCCAATGGCATGAGCCGTTCGCCGGAGTGCGCCCTCCATGGTCATTCTCGGGTCTCTTGAAGCCAGCTGCATAAACGTCGAGGGCGCATCTTTGGCAAGCAATACTTGCCGCTGATACGCATCTCCCCCGGCTTTCAAGGCGTCCTCTATTACGAGAGGATCTTCTATCTCCGCAACAAACTTCGCGAGGAATCCTCCTACAGCACTCAATGCCGGGATAAGGGCTTTCCTCCCGAGAACATCAAGCGCGTTGGTTATTATGTTTTGAGTATATCGCTCACCTTGTTTCAAGCGTTCGGCAACAAGAGGAGCTACAAGGTCGACGCCTTTTTTTATCCTTTTCCCCATCTTTTCGTACTGAGAAGAAAGCGAGGGAATATTTTCTGCTGATTTTCTGAAGGCGTCATCCTGCCCCTGCATGTACGTATCAAGATTTGAGAAGCCAAAATTCCCATCGGCCAGTTCATGGGCTGAGTCATATAATGCAGAGAAGTTACCTGGAGGTGCTATAAGGTCGCCATTCTTGTCAAACTTAAACGGCTGCCAGGATTTTTCTATTTTTGGAACGACAATATCCGGGTGCGACATATCGGCAAAATGCTGGCGAATTGTTTTATAAGGCGAGTTATACGGCCCTATCTGCCCTTGCGGAAGTTCCTCATCTATTTTTGCTGGTGCCTGCTCGGACGGAATATCAATAGGAGGCTGCTCGACAGGTGGAGATTCATTTCCTCCAAACGTATCGGAAAAGTAATCTTTCGGCTGAGCTTTTTCAGGAGCGCCGAATGTATCGGCGAAATAATTTATCTTACTCACTTGCCCGCCCCTTCTTCAAGCTGTTCTTCAGCTCGTCCAAAATAGAATCAATATCAGAACGGTCTGGCATGAGCCTGTTAATTGCCTCCTGCTCTGGATTTTCCACCCCAAGCTTCGTCAACAAATCAACAAGAAAGTTGTATTTAGAAACGAACAACGGGTCTTTATTCTGCAATTCGGCGAATTTCTTTTGGGCAAGTTCCAGCTGTTGCTCACTAATTCCAATCCTCTTTGCAGACTGCCTAAGTTTTTCCAAATCCAAGGCAGCTCCTGTTTCTCGCTTCACCTGCGATTCAGATACAAGAACACCCGGGTCTCTGGTCTGGCCGAAAGCCCGTATACTTTCAGGAGTAAATCCTTCCTTTCTCAGTCCTTTAAGGACATCGGGGAACTCCTCGGGAGGAACCGAAGAGGGGTCAAAATCCATTGGAGAGTATGCGATAGTTGAAACAATTGACGAAATACCTTGGTCATAGACGAATTGTTTTTCTTTGGCTTCTTTCTCTCTCATTGAAACAGCTACTTGAGACTTCTTGAGTTCAAGTGATTCGCCCTGATAAGGAGTCATGGCTGGCTCGGCTTTCGGCTGTCCATACTCGACGCCAGAAGTAGTTGCTTTTGTAGGAACAAGCCCCTGTGATTTGGCAAACTCCTCAAGTTTCCTTTGCCGAATTTCGGCGTCCTTCTGTTGAGCTTCATACAGAGCTGCCTTTGCCTTATTCTCGGCGGAGAGGATTTTAGCCTGAGCCTCCATTGATTGTACCTGGGCCTGTTGAGCGAGCCTCTGAAGCTGGACTCGCGACGCAAGTTCTGCGGCAAGCTGGGCCTGTCTTTGCTGATATTCCTCTGCCTGCCTCGCTTCTGCCGCCTTGCGCGCGGATATTGCTGCGAAGGGCCGTATGTCAGAACCTAAATTAAACGGCATGTTCTACTCCTTAGAATGACAAGGTACTTCCGCCGCCGAGGCGTTCCGAAATTTGGCCCGCCGCAGAACCTTGTAACCAGTTAAGAAAGTCGAAGTCTTGGTTTGCTCCACCGTCAGCATATTGATTCTGGCCAACGGCAGTCGGGCCATTGGGGCCAAAGTTTATATCCGCGAATGCGCGGTTATTTATCCCCTGGCCACCGCTCCCAACGCCGCCTATTCCAGCCGCGCCTTTCTGGGTCTGTACTTTATTTGTCATGAAATCAGACAAGAACCCGGATTGCCCGCCGCTTGTAATACCACCGCCGCCACCGCCGCCGCCCCATCCAGCGCTGCTTGCGCCAGGCTGAGCAAGGAAGGCAGAAATATCGGCGGGCGACCTGTTGATGTCCGCGTAAAGGTTCGCCATGCCACCGGCAAACTGGCCCGCTTGCGACCGCGCGGATTGTCTTGTCTGGATGTTTGACAGGGCGGCTTGTATCATAGCCTCCCGCTCCTGGTTCGCCATATCCTGGCTTCTCCTGATACCCATAACCTGATTGTTGGACTGGATTTGGCCGGTTCCTGCCATGCCTCGCGCGGCAAGATTCTCCGCCCCTTCTCGCGCAAGCCCCTGATAGCGAGCGCCAGTCCGTTCCTTAATGCGGCCAAGTATCCTGTTGAGGGTTTCTTCGTCGATGCCTCCATTGATACTTTCCTGCAAAGCATTTTCGTAAAGAGGTTGATATCCGCCGAGCGCCTTGTTCAGGTCTTGCTCTCTTAAAGCCTTGGCTTTTTCAGATTCATTGAACTGCCAAGCCGCCATGCTGTTCGGGTCGTTCGGGTCGAAAGGCAAGTTGTACTGAGACATTAGCGCGTTAGAGGCGCCCTGCTGCTGCATATTTTTTATATCTTCGGAAAGATATTGCTCATAAGCTCCCGTCGGCCTCAAGCCGCTCGATGTTTTAAGAGCGCTTTGCGCATCAGAAATATTTTGTGGCGCTCTGTAGTAGCTTTTCTTTCCCGAGTCAAACCCAAGATATGCGCCTTCAAATGGACTCTTGTAAGCCATCGTTAACTCCTATGCCATTGCCACTTTAACACCGCCAGCATTTGCGTCTGTATAGACAAGATAAACCGCATCGTCGTCGCTGTCGCTCCACACAAGCAATTCACCAGCTTCCGGGGTTGGCTGCGCGGATTGCCGCAGCCGCCTTGGCGTAAAATACGCCGCGCTTGCATCGATGGTAGTAGAGGCCCCGAATGTAGTACCGGAGTTCAGCCGTATCGCAGTCGTTGCGCCAATGTCAAGATACCCATCGGCAAGACTATCGATGTACTCGTTCCCGTCGGATTGCGTGAACATGAGCTTGTCATTGATTCTGAGCTTTCCGCTGAAAACAGACTGAGCCGCACTCCCAAGTATCTCGGGGTTGCTTAAGTTAGCGGCGAGCGACTGCGCATCGGCGAGGCCGAGCACAACGTTCCAGTATGACAAGTTGTCGATTATGCCATCAAAGAAGTTTCCAGGGGTCGCATCGGAGCCGACGAAGAATCCCGTAGTGTTGACAAAAGTGCTCGTCGCCCCGCCAGTAGCCGCCGCCACGCCATTGACGTAGACGGTGATTGTGCTCGTGCCAGAGTCCCACGTCACGCAGATGTAAACACCAACACCGGCGTTGAAGACGACGGCATTCGTAACCACAACGGTAGCGCCGAACGTGACGTTAAGCTTTCCGAGGTTCGCGCCGCTACCAATAGCCAGCCTCACAAGCTGAGCAGCCGTAGCGGAATAGACATGGATAATGCGCTCATTGCCCGACACGCTTTCCGGCTTGCACCAGAATGCTATCGACTTGTCGCCCGTAAAAGTCAAGGCTGCCGCCGTGCTCTTAAGGTACTGGCTGCTGCCGCTTTCGAGGTCGATAGCATTCGCATCGACACCAGGAACGTAAGTCGGCGCGCTGTAGGCCGTCAAGCTGTATCCGTTTCCTGAACTGTCGGTTGCATCGTCGTTGAACTTCCACCAGGCAAGGAGTCCGGCGATTATGGCCGGTGAATATTCCAAAGTCTCGGTTGCGGTATCGAATAGCGTAATCGTATCACTTTGAAGCAAGATACTGGTATCTGCACCAAGCGCGGTATAACCATCCGCCGACATGTTGAGATACAAGTCATTGTCAAGACCGTAGCAAATTCCCAAAGACGTGATGTTGTGGTCACCAAGGTCTGTATTTGCCGCGAATCCCGTGATAGTCGCGCTCGTGATTGTTATGGCGGCGATAGTCCCGCCCTCTACCTTGTCGCCGCTTATCTGATTATCGGCGAGGGTGAGCGTTCCTGCGGACACGTTGAGCGTCTTCCCGGCCCCCACCGTTATATCGCAACCCGATATGGTGCCTCCGGAAATCGTGACCGTCGGCAAGGTCGCGGCTCCTGAAAGGTAAAGATTCTTCCACCGATATGATGCGCTTCCTATGTTATACGCATTGTCAACATCGGGTATCAAGTCGCCATTCGTCACGGACACGTCGAATACGACTTCGCCGCTTGCATTCACAAGGGGCGTGAGTTTGCTATATAAGTCATTGAAGAGATGGTTGACTCCGCTAAAATCGACGTTGCCCCCCAGCTTCGGGACAGTCTGGTTCGGAATCCAGAGGGGAGCCATCAGCCTTTCAAAATCACGTGTCGGCATTCTAAATCTTATCCTGTTTGTCGGCTTCTACGACATAATGAAGAAGCTCGACCGGTTGCTCTATCTCCTTGTTGGAGAACATGACCTGCATGAATTTCGCCCGCGCTCTCGAATAGGCTTGCCAGGAAACGATATTACGCCAGCCGCTGGTCATATCAATATCGGTCTGGCCTTCGCTTATCGTAGCATAATCGGGGAAGTAGTCGAATTTAAGAGTCCCCGACCCCTGCTCAGCGCAGGCAACTTGCGTATGACTGTACACTTTCTGAATTATGGGAATGCCCCAATCGTCGCGCTTTGACTTCCAGTAGAAGTCTATCGCGCCAATCGTATAGACGGAAGTCGCATCCGGGGTCACAAGCCAATCCAGCGAAACTTCAACCATCGTTGCGGTATTGCTTGAAATGTATCGCACCTGGCCTATGCCAGTCCCGGCAACAATTTCAATCCTCGCTCCGATAATGCCGGAACCGAGAGTGCTGAAAGATGCACCAAGGTCGATTAGCGTATCGACCGTTCCGCCGGTTGCTGTGCCGGAATAGGCGGGAGAAATTTTATCGGATGTCCCAGTCCAGAGCTTATAGACGAAGCCATCATAATCACCGGCGAACAGATGATATTGTTCATCGGCATCAAGGCCGATTTCAAGAACTCTGATATTCAAGTCGGTGTATGGCATCCAATTCCGCGTATTCAGATTGTATACGTACAAGTGGTTATTTTCCGTGCTGTCTCCATAAGGAACCGCAAGGAAATATTTCCCATCGAAAATTGCGCCGTAAGCGTATTTTAGATATTTCGAGTTCAGGCCATCGAAGCCGAATATCCCACTGTCATTTTGCAGATTGCCGCTGACTGTTTGCGAGGACTGCCCATTGAATACACACAAGCCCCTGTTTGGACTCAGATAATAAAGCAGCCCTTTGTCTTCGTGCATCGTATAATGCGAGACACAACCGAGGGCTATCTCCATTTTCCGTCGTTGCCATGATGTTCTTCCTGAACCTGCGACAATCCACAATGCGCCAAGTTCTCCGACAACGATGTTTCCTTGAAACGAAACTATTCCTGTAATAGGTGTGTCGGTAACAATAAAAGAATTTCCGTACTCTGAATCGTTAGGCCATTCTTCAGGCTCTTCGATATTCGAGTAATATAAACGTCGCTGGTCGCCCACGATGGTATAGGAAGCGGCGGTGTCTGTCGTTCCTTTGTAAGCGACATGCAGCGTAAGAGTAGCGCCGGTAACTGCGGTGATTGTGTAGAGATATTCGTCTCCTTCAACTTGAAAGAATTTTCCGATGTCCCCGTCAGTCACATCAGAACCCGTCAAAACAACGCTCGTGTTCCCATTTATAACTGAGGCCGTGCCGAGCACCATCGGGTCGTCACCGGCAAGAAACAACCGGCCAGCATGTTCTGTGATAAACTTGCACGATGGAGGAACGGCGAAAGAATAATGCATGAAAGTTTCATCTGAATCATATTCGCCGAGTTCCATCTGCAAGCTATCATCGGATACGTCGATTGTTCCGGTTGTTGACGTATTATCTGCAATGCAACCGGTCGTGTAATTTTCATCAAAACAGGCATAGAACGGCCCCGAATCTGGGCCTCCGGCTTCAGTCATATAAAACAATCGATGCGTCGTCTGCGTATCAGAAGAAACGTCAACACTCGACACGTCGATTTTCACCGTACCCGCAGAGTTCAAGACAGCTGAAACGGGCGACGGGTCGCTTTCGGTGCCATCGTTTTGATTATAGAATGTGTAGACGACGTAGTGATTCCCTGCTGTCACCAGACCGGCGGCTCCGTCGGCTATCGCGCAATTTGTCGCCGGAGTGCGTATCCCCATATTCGTCACAGCCGCGCCTTCTCCGTTGAACTTGACGTTTCTGTCCCGGCCATTCACCCAGAACAAAAGGTCGTTCATCACCGCGTGAGTCGCGAGGTAGCCAGCTTTGAGAGATGATGTTAACAATCCCATAATCAGACTTTCTGTATTGTCAAATCATGGCCATTCGTATTATTAAGCGTTCTCAATACCGCGCTATGCGCCCAAGAGCCTGCCGGGTTATCAAGACTGAAGAACTTGTATTCTATCTTCCAGCCGCCTTTTTCTGCTACAAACAACGGTTCGGCATGGTCGATGTCGGTAATGGTATGGGCCGGGAACCACGTTATTGTCGGGATGGGAATCTGCGGACTGAATGAAGATAGAAGACCGACACCGGCGGCTGCCCGCATTCTACCAAGGACTGGAAGCATCTGGGCGGTAAGCGCCTCGCTCTGCCCGTCCTTCCAGATATAATAGTAAAAACTGCCAGGTGCCCGATTGTGCGCTCCATAAAGATACGTCGCGCCTGCAAGGGCGGTGTGGTCATCGGAATAGTAGACGCCAGTCACATCGGTAAGTGCAGCGGCGGTATTCGCATTCATCTCGAAATTACCGCCGCCGAAAACAGCCGGGTTGATATTTTCCTCGACCTTAAATGTCACTACCTCCGCGCGTCCGTTCGCGTTGTACTTCTGCGTGGCTAAGGTCGCAACACCAGCAACCCAGTCGCCACCGGCGATACTTACGACGCCGAGTTTCCCGGTTCCCCTCAAAACACGTATCTTGCACGAGCGGGCATATGCTGCCACCACCGCCCCGGTAGCCCGCAACTTCGCCGTAACCGTCATGGTGAATGCAGCGTTATCGGCGATATTTGTATACTGGCTCAGTGTCACGTCGAAGTAATCCGCAACATCCTGCGAATTGCCGCCGACAGGAACATCAGCAGGCCAGCTCCCCGCAGTCGAAAAGATATACTGGCTCAGGTCATTGAATGTATATCCGGTGATATATTTCCCGGTTTCAGGGTCATACCATTCATGCGTGTACAAGCATCCATAGGAGCTTGTTATGGGGATTATCCTGCCCTTCCTTTGGAAGAATGCTATCCCGTCAACCGGGCCTGCCAGCGCCGTATTCGTTATCCTGCGGCAGCCGTCGCGCTTCTTCAATTCTCCGATGGGCTTGTCAACAATCCCGTTCGCGCACTCTGGGCTATCCATATCCGGAATGATGGAAGACTCCATCGTATTGATTCCGGCAAAATACTTGGTGGTCTTGTTGGGTCTGACAACCATTCTTATCTCCACCATGTCCAGTTGAGCGACGCTATTTCGTCAGGACTGAATGTCCTTCGGTTGCCGTACAAGTTTTTCATCCTGTAACGAAGTCCATGGTCGTGGCGGCAAGAAGCTCTCATCGCGTTAAGCAAGTTAAAATAACTGCGCTCGTCAGTGCTCGTGTCGATATTTCCAAGAGCACGTTTCATCTTGATTACAGAGAGAAGAACAATTACCTCGCTGTAGTTCATGGGGATAATGGAATAGTCCGTGTCATTCACAAGTTCTTGGCACCTGTTCTTGACGAATAGCGTTACCGTGTAAGCGTCGTTTGCTATGGGAAGCAATGCCACCTGCTCACACCCGGGAGGGTCTATTTCATATGATAGAAGCGCTGCACTCGTCCCGCCATAGGGCCTGTCGAGAGCAAGCGTTGTAACGTTTGTGAAGGTCTTGATTTTGTAGAGTTCTATGTCGCCCTTCACGCGAAGCCATTTCCCTACCATTGCCGCAGTAAAAGCGGTTGCGACACCGGCAACGGCGGCGCTTCCATGCGTAAGGGTTATCGTACCGGCACTGTGATAGGCCGACGTTGTCATATCGCTGACATAAAGAAACTCAGGGAGACCGGTACTTCCCGCATACGACCTCGAAAAAGACCGCGCCTCTATCGGCGAGACCAGCTTCAGTATCTCAGGATAATCAGCCGTCGGTTCTATTTCTCCTTCAAATACCTCATCTATATTCCAAGGCAGAGCGTATGTTTCCGTGGAAGCCACAGTTGCAAAAGAGTAATAGCCAAGCAGAAAAGGCCAGCGCTGCATCATGCAGATTTCCCGCTGCGCCTGATTTATCGCGGCCTTTGTGCGGACAAGTTCCGTGCCATTGCTCCTTGCCGCCGTGCTATTTCCTACTCGATATGCAACCTCATTCTGTAGTTCCAGGAATGTCATTTATCTCCCCTTCTTTCGGTTGAGGTTTAATTTTCGAGCGAATATTGTCCGGGTTCTCGGCGCACATGCGTTCGTGGATAAGGAGGCCATGCTCGGTGATGAACGGAGTGCCGTTCTTGCTATGGCCAAGTCCGCAATATTTACAAATGAACCTGGGTTCCTGGGCCTTGAGTTCTTTTTCCTCGATGAGCTTCTTCTTGTTGACATTTTCCGCGCACGTCTTCATGTGCTTGTTAAAAGCCTTTATGTCGTTCGTATCGTATTCGTTGCATATCTCGCAAACAAATTTCCCGCCGGGAGTCTTCCAATCGCGAGTAATGAAATATTCCTCGCTTTCCACCGCAAAGCCATTGATTAAAAAAGGCTCGGAAGGTTTCCTCGTAACATGTTCCAAGTACTGCTGATAGGCCGCAACTTTCTCGCGGGGGATATACCGAATGCCGCTTCCATCATCGGGCAGAACAAGCGGACTGCGCCGGACAGTTGTTCCCCAAACATGACTCGCATCTCCAAGAACGCTTTGAAAGGCAGCCATTGCAAATCTCCTTATGAAAATTGTTAGATAAGCTGATAGCCAACATAGGCTACAGCAAGTGTACCGGTCACCGTGACATAACAATCGGTTGCACAAGGGATAGGGTCGTTCGAGAAATCAGCTTCTACATACCGGAAATCACCACCAACTCCAGAAGCTATATCGCCCAGTGCCCATTTAGTTGTGCCGCTCGCGCCGCCGTCAAGAATGGTAATGGTTGCTCCATCATTTTCCGCAAGCAGGGCAATCTTCTTGATATAGATACCCTTTAATTTCAAACTGAAGTTTGTGTCAGCGTCCGTCGGCCCGGCAAATTTGTCTTCAAGGACTATGGTGGTGGCGTTCGTCACGGTTCTAATCCGGTACCATTTCGAGTCGCCGCCAAGCTGGATTAAATCGCCGACATTATCAGATACAAACGAAGTATTCGTGCCAGTAACGGCAGTACTGCCATTTGTAACGGAAACATGGACATCTGTACCGACGCCCGTCAGGTTAGCGGCAAGCATTCCATACAGATAACCAGTTGTTGCGGTCGTAAATCTTTTCATCAACATTGACATCTCCTAAAAGTGGTTTAGGGGGGAAGTTTCCTTCCCCCCTAACCGTTACGTTATTCCGATTTCTCGGCGTTCTTTTGAGCCTTGTCGATGATGCTATACTCACCGCGAAGCTCAAGTTTCCGCGCCTGGATTGCCGCCAACTCTCTGTCAGCCTGCGCATGCTTCTCTCGAAGCTCCTTCTCTTTTACGTCAAGAGCTTCAAACTCAGCCTTTACACGCTCCATTTCTTTAGCGAAATCCATGTCAATCACCTCCTTTAATCAATCCTAATTGCCAGGATGTACAACTCAACATCGAGTGCACCACCAACATCACCGATGATTGCCAGCGAACCGTTCGCCGCAATCTCGTGTTGACCATCGTCAATCGTCCCGGCACGGTCAATATCCTTGTCAGCAGCCACCGTAACCGTATCGGTAATGACGGTGCCAAGAGCACCGACCTTGCCTTTGGTAAGCGCCCACGTCCCGATACCACCGACGCAGACCGTCCAAGCATCCAGAATGCGCAATTTGTACGGGCAGTTATCTTCATAGATATTAATGCCCGCCGCCGCCGGATTGGAAATCTGCATGTGGATAACAAACGGAACGGCATAGAGCGCCGCTGCCCCAGGAGTAATCGGGTCAAGTTCCGTGGCATTGACATTTGTTATGACGTTGCCAGCGCCATCACAATTGATTGACTTGTTCGTCAGAACGTCCGTGGTGTCCTTGCCGACCAGGGTTGCCGTGGCAGCTGGGAAGGTAAGGGCATACGCACCGGCACCCGTGAAATCGAACGTGCCGTTATTCTGAGTCGTGATACCGATGGAATGCGCGCCCGCATGAGTCCACGCACCGGCGGTTGTGAAATTGCCGCCGAGGGTAAGATTGCCCGAAAGGTCAATCGTCCTTCCGGCATTACGGCAATCGAAGGTGATAGTTCTGTCGGCGTTGATACCCGTGCTTGTGCTTGCGAAAAGCAGGTCAAAAGCAGCGGCAGTATCGCGCACCGAAAGAGCAGTCAATTCAACAGCCGTTCCACCCGTAATCCCCGCCGTACCCAACGCACCGTTGACCACCGCCAGTGTGCCGGTAGTCGGGAAGGTGACAGTAGTAGCAGCCGTGACGGTGAACTCAGTGTTAAACGCACCTACCCACGTGACATTACCAGTCAGCGTAAGGGACGCATTCCCCGTAGTGGGAATATTAATCGTAAGCGTCCGGTCTGCCGTGTAGACGGCACTGGTGGTAACCACAAGGTCATGAGCCGCACCGGTGCTGCGCAGACTGAACCCCGTCAATTCGATTGCCGTGCCGCCATTAATGGTGGGGGCAGTAAAAGTCTTACTCGCCAAGGTTTGCGCCAGTGTCACAAATACGAACGTATCATCGACATTGGCGAAATCGGGGATAGTAAGAGTCGGAGAACCGACCGTCTGCGTCGTGAATGCGAGGACTGCATCATTCGCGCCCGCGTCATTCAACGTACAACCGTTGGAAATCGCAACGGCAGTACCGATAGCCACGGAACCCCAGTACGGGTTTCCGCCGGCACCGGCGGTAACAAGAGCTTGCCCGGCAGCACCCGCCGCAAGGCGCGTGAAGCCAGTACCGTTGTGGAAGTAGACATCGCCCTGGGCCGCTGTCGCGGTATCAATGCCGACGAGCAACGTAGTCGCGCTGCCCTGGGGGAGAACAAGAGTCGTATTCCCCGTGGTAGTGAGACCGATGGAATGCGCGCCGGTATGAGTCCACGCACCGGCGGTTGTGAAATTGCCGCCGAGGGTAAGATTGCCCGAAAGGTCAATCGTCCTGGCCGAGTTGCGACAATCGAAGGTGATAATCCTATCGGCGTTGATACCGGTACTCGTGCTTTTGAACTCAAGGTCAAAAGCAGCGGCGGTATCGCGCACCGAAAGATGGGCAAGTTCGATTGCCGAACCACCGGTAATCGTTGGGGCAGTCAGTCCCTTGTTAAGAAGAGTTTGCGCCAGTGTCACGAACGCAAATGTATCGCTGACGCTGGCGAAATCAGGGATGGTAAGAGTCGGAGCGGCGACCGTCTGCGCGGTCAACGTGAGGGTGGCGCTATTCGCGCCGCCATCGTCGAGAGTACAGCCGTCGTCAATAATCGACGTTGAACCACTTCCGACATTTGCCCATGAGGTGCCGTCGCTAAACTTCAGCTTTTTCGTAGTGGCATCATAAACTATGCCACTCTCATTTGAAGCCGAGGCTACCTCCAAAGAGGCGGTAGCGACGGACGGTATCCGCCACCTCTTCGAGTTGAATTCGTTGCCTTGGCTCAACTGAGTCAGAAAGCGAGTAGCCCATGTGCTCATAAGTTACTCCTAATTCTGATAAATTGCCGTAATGGAACCGCCACCCTGATACCCGCCACCAGGCAGGATTATAATCGGGAGGGCAATATCGCCTTCGCCACCGGCATCGGCAATACCGATACCGAGCGTAGCGGCGCTGAACGCGGTTGCACCCGACCCCTGGATTTTACCAGCGTCGGTACCTGCAATGACGGCCTGGCCGCCGGTAATCGCAGTATCGCTGTCATCGACATTGCACAGACCGATACCGGAAACCTGCATCCAGAAGTAGTAGTCATCCGTGACGGCGATATTAGAAACGCCGACCGGAATAACATACGTCGCGTTAAGCGGTGCAACTGCATACTGACTCACAATCACGATGTCTGACGTGGCACCAAGAGCCGTAGCAAGCGCGTCCTCAAGAGTGAGCGTAGACGCGGTGTTATCGGCAATGCGAACCTTGTCGCCACGGCCCGTGCCGCCATAAACACAAAGCCAATCGCCACGATGGGCATTGGCTGTCAGGTTCGCGGTCGTAAACACGACCGAAGTCGTAGTCGAGGAAGCGACGTCGTTCGCCTTCGTTACTTCAGCAACCGCACGACCAAGAGCCTGATTCGCCGTAATCGTGCCGACCGCACGAACGTACATGTACTTGGAGCCGTTCACATCAATGACGGCACCAAGAGAAGCCTTCTGAGTAGCAGAAGCTTCCTTAATGCTCTGAATTTCGATAGGGTAAGCCATTGTAATACACCTCCTTTTATGCAGTGATTCCTGCAAGAACGTACTGACGCCGACGCTCCAACTCGACAAAGTTGCAGAGCAGCATGATGCACGCGCTGCGCACATCCTGATTCGGCGGCTGAAAGAAACCATCGGGGGTACGATTGAGCATCGTGAAGTTGTACTCGCTATGGACGTAGAACTTCAGAGCATTCGTATTGAGGAAATACATCATACCGGCGGCACACGAGTCATCGTATTCAAGGGGAATGCCCTTGAAAGTGACAGTCTCAATACCGGCATCAGAAGACTTGGTGTTGCTCGTGATGAGATGCGCCCGGAGATACTCCTCGTAATACCCATAAATATCAAGAGTCGTTACGATGATATTGGGCTTGTCAGCGCTGTTGTGAGAAGCAGAGGCAACGGCCTTCGCCATCTTGGAGGCGCCATTCGTTTCGAAACTGCCGCAAACAGCATAGCCATTCTTCCACCAGGTTTCGACCGCACTGTCGATACCCTGAAGCGTTGACCACGCACCAGTCCCTTCAACTTGAATCTGAAGGCCATCGAGAGCCTTGCCAGTCCATGCGCTGCCATCACCGAACAGGTCTTGGTTGATGACAAACCGCATATCCTTGCGCATTGCTTCGAGGGTCTTGGTAAGCAGATTTATCATCTGCTGCGGCCCCTTATTGTTGTTGACTTCGAGATTATCAACAAGAATAGGAGTCGCGTATTCCGCCCACTCGCAACGCGAGCGAGTCATAAACTGAGCAGGGGTCGGTTCGATAACCTCGCCACGAGCGATAGCGCGTGTCGAACCCAGGCGTCCATACTCGATAGCAGGCCGAATATCCATCCCGCCTTCCGTGTTGATTATGGCGTCGTTATCATAAAAACGCCGCAGGACTGGATTGCCAACGAAAAAGTTGTCCCTCAGGTCATCTAGGAACAACGGCTGAGTAGCCGTGTAAACATTATCAAAAGTTTCAGACCGAGTAATAAGTGCCATTTAGACACACTCCTTTCAATGTTTTTTTCCCGCCATGGCAGCAGCGTAGCCTTGGGCAACCAGCTTTCGGTCGCGGCTCATCTTCTCAAACTTCTCGCCCTTCGGAATATACGGTTTTACACTGTCCCCGATATTTTCCGAAGGCGTCGAAATGTTCGTAATTTTTGCCGCGTCCTTCCTGCGAGAATTAAGCCGCAATCCTTCTTCCCGGTTTTGCACTGCTTTCGCCTCGCGGGTAGCAATGTAGTAAGCATCTTCGATAAGCTGATGAGTAATCGGAGTGCCGCTCTTGTAGTACCGCGTGATTATTGCATCGATTTCGGGTTTATAGTCAGAGAACTTCGGTTCGCCTTCGACGCTATCTAACGTCTGTTTGACCGATTCATACATTTGTTGAATGGTCTCTATTTGATTCCGGCGCATTGACACCTGCTTGATTTCCGCCAACTCCTTCTCAACTGAGTGGAGTTTTTCAAGCACAGGATTGTCACCTGAAGTCCCATCATCAAACTCATCATCGATTTCTTCTTCACGCCTTGGCGCCCTTCCATTCAGGATGTCCATTACAGCCTGCATCTTTGAAGGGTCTGCAACAAGCGCGTTCCAGTAATTCGCAGCTTCTGTCATGCCTGCTACTTCTTGCTTAATCTGGTTGACCTTTTCCTCCGCTTCTTGCTTATAGCGCATCACTTGTTTGTTGTTTGCTTTCTTGAACTCTCTCGTCACCAAATCGACAGCACCACGAACCGTTGCCGGGTCGTAGATGCTTGTATCGAGGCCGTTGACAAGCCGTTCAATCCCTTGCGTGAATGTTTCATCATCGTAGGGAGACTTTTCAACAGTCTCATCTTTAGCCGAGGGTTCTGTATTCGAGACTGGCGTTTTTCCGGCTTCAGGGTTGTTTGCCAATTTTTCGCCGGGAACGCCAGTCTCGGATTCTGGAACTTGCTCGTCTAAATCTTTAGCCTGGGCAGGTTCTTCTTTAATTTGCCGTTCAGGGTCATTAAGAGCCTCGGTTTCTTGCTGTTCAGATTTCGCGATGGCCTCTCGCGCAACCTTCTCCAAGCGCTCATTGAACGGGATTTCTGAAGAATTGCTGTCTTTCGGCATAAATATCTCCTTTCTAAAGCTTTCCTAATTCCGCAACCAAAATAAAGTTCAGCCTCTTTAAGAGGTCTGATACATCGCTTGAAAGGTCGCCGAGCGTGTCGTCAATGTCATAGGCTTGCATGACATATGATGGCAATGCACCGCCTGAAGCGACTGCCCCAACGGTTGCAAGAGCCTTGCAATATACGACATCGCCAGATGCAAATCCATCGACGGTTGTAGGGGTATAGGCGAACTCATAAACGCCAGTGCCCTTATTCGTGACCGTAACGGCAAGGGCGTTTGAGACTCCATTCTTGTAGACCGTCCCAGTCGGAAGGGCGTCAGCATTAACCAAGGCCCCGGTGGCAAGCGTATACGTGCAAAACAAATCCCTGACCGTGGCTCCTAACTGTCTGTAACTCATCAGACTCCCCTTGCGATATTACAACCGCGTCCTGCGATATTGCTTCCACCGCCGACAAATTCACCTTCAAGCGTACTGCTCGGGCCAAATAACACGCCGTCTTTTACATTCGCTACCGACACCGCTTTATACTTCGGGTCAAATAGCGCGGCGGGGTCGCCGTAATCAGCTTGCGTATCAATAACATAATCAGGGTCGGCATCAGTCCTCGTCCCCGTGACTTCCGTTCCCGCCGCGCCGCATTGTATGCCGTTTGCCAGCTTGCCCGCAGCCGGGATAGTGCAAGTCCCAGTGACGCCGTTCACCGTATCCGTCGTGCGCACATTCGCAACATCCGGAAAATCCGGAAGACTGAAGGCGTCATGGTGGAATCCAAGGTCACAAACGCCACTATCGACAACACCGGTAGCAAGCGTGGTCTTCGTGTCAAGTCCAGCCGCAGCCGCCGTTACATCACCCGCGTCTATACATGGTGACGCCGCTCCAAGAAATACCAAGGGCAGACACGCAGCAGCCACGCTCATCGTCTCATTGAGAATCACATTCTCGACTGCAGCAGTCGAATGCGTCAGCTGCGGAGAAGTCAAAATATTGTGCGCACCGGCAATATTTCTTGTCGCATTTGACCAGCTGCAATTATAATCTGAACCGCTCCAGTCGGGTGCGCCAGCCTCTGTGTATAAGTCAGTATTACAATTGACAGCGATACACCGTTTGACATTCACCGTAACGACAGCAGCGCCAGTCTGGCCAGCCTTAAACGCCACCCCGTCAGTACTGAGACCACCGTGCATTCCAATCACGGTCACGTTCGTCACCGTCGCCACAAGCGTACCGTCAACAGTACCGTAAGCACGTGTTACAGTGGCATTTGTATTACCACCCATCAACAACACCAGGCCGTTATTGATGGTGTATGTATGGGCGACGGCGGTATTATGCAATGCCTGTACAACCGGCTGATAAATACCTGCGATGACAATGAAATCAGACAATGAGAACGCGCCCCAGTTATATGAAAGGTTGCACAACATGCCATAACAGTTGTGTTGAAAGATACCCTTCATCGTTACGGTTGTATCTGCGTTGTTTACAAGAACAAACGGATAAGATGAAGTCAAGCAATAAGCGATTTCGCATTTCGTAAATATCATGGCCGACTTGCCGCCAACAGAAAATACACAATTCAAGTTTGAACCAGCATAGCGGAAAACACAACCTGTGAATGTATCTGTCTGGATTGCCGCTCTGCTGATGCTGAATCCTGCGTAAATATTCGCAAGAGGATTCCCAGTCGAACCCGCTATAGCTTCACCAATAGTGTCATCGTGCGCGGAGGTAAAATAAATTTTATTCGTCATCGAACCGGTCGCGGTTATTTTCCCTGTATTCGCAAAAGATATGTACACGTTACCTGAGGCATACTTCACAATAACATCTCCGGCAGCGCTGCTGATATTCAAATCATACGTAAGCATGTTGTAAATCGCGCTGATATGATATGTGCCCGCCGTCCAGTTCTGGGTTGCCGTTTCATTTCCGTTCTTCGTCGTGTAGTCGATAAGGACGGGCGATTCCTTGTAGTCTGCCGTTTTCAGGAACGTATACGGCACGGCCTCAACAAGGAAATATTTCCCGTCGAGCTTCATCAGCTTCTTGACGATGCGAGTTTCCTTTTCGTCGCTTCCTACCGTCGCGACACGCGAGGCCGTGCGGTCGGCCCAGTGGAACGCGCTCGCCGCGCCGTCCTTGAAATGAATCTCGCTTGCGTCCGCGACCTCCTCGCCAAGCCACGCACTGCCATAATCGACGGCAAGCTCGGCGCCCGGGATGTCCATCTCCGTCGCGAAGACGACGAACGTGTCATCTTCGCTCCACGTCGGAGTCGGCGCGTAGTTGAACGCCTTCACGCGGAATATCTGGTCGAACTGTCCACGCTGCGAAACGAAGGCAAGGTCAATATCGGGAAAGACGTTCGGGTAGCGAACTTCGCTCAGCTCCTTGCCGCTCGTGACGACCTCGCCCGTCGTACTGATAGGCGCGGTGCTCTGCCAGTTGAACTCGCGCGTCTTCTGGTTGTAGAAGCCGAACCGGCGCGGCGCGAGTCTGATACTCTTGCCAAGCTTGCCGTCCGACTTGTACCCTACCGTCCACCCGGAATCGGAGATGTTCTGGTAGAACCCCACCTTCAGGCGCGAGCACGAAATCTTTTTCCAGAGCTTCTTGTCATCGTCAAGCTCAGGGTCGCGCAGGGCATGGTCGGCGTCGACGAGCTTGTCGGCCTTGTCATAGTAGTGCAGACCGTCGCCCTTCTCCGTGTATGCGCGCGAACCATCCGGCTTCTCCCAGACCTTCGTGTTGTGCAAGCGAAGTAAAAGATTTTCAGTCGGCGTCATTACTTTCCCGTTTCCCTTGGACAGTCCAAGACAGTCCCTTTATGCACCATCATGCAAGTATCGTATCCTTCCCAATGACACCAAATGATTGGAGGATACGCTCCATCCGCGCTTCTATGATTTTCCGTAACATTGTTATTACAGTTTTTGCAATCTTCATATAACACTATCTTTGTCCTCTTTCCGGCGTTGACGGCAATGCTCGTGATGTTCGGCAATCATGAGTTTTACCCTGTCATGCGTCGGGAATATTTCATCGCCCTTGTCGAGCCGCTTTACTATTTCAGCTGCAAGCGTTCCAAGGCTTCCTATTGCCTGGGCAGTCGGGATAATATATTTATCTATCCTTTCATTTGCTCTGTCCAAATCAGCCTTGGAGGCGTACTTGCCATTCTTGAAAATGCGCCCAAGAATATCTCCGATAAATTTTGCCGTACTCATGCTCTCTCCTATTTACAGAACATCGCCCCAAGCCGTAACACCAGTTGGCTCGGAGCCGGTATACGTAATGTATTTCGCGTATTCTACGCCGTCAACAGTTTTCTCAATTATCGTCGGCCCGAAAGCGCCCCATGTGATGGTAATCGGGCCATCGGGAGCCATAACGCGCAACGCCTGACCCACCATTTCGGCGATAAGGTTTTTGCGCATCGCATTGACGAAGGTGAAGCCGCCGTCCTTGTCAAGAACTCCTGGCTCGCAACCGGCAATTGTCATAGTCCATCCTGCCGGATAACTCGATGCCTCGTCATCTGCATTGCGATATATAACTGGGTTATCGTGAGCCATTGTTTACTCCTTATGCGATTCCAGGCCCGAGTATGCCAGTCCGTGCTTTGGGCTTGTCTGTTTCTCCAAGTATGTCCTGACCTTGAACTTTGTGAAGTGCGCGCTTCATCATCTTGCCGCCCTTATCGCCCTTTTTTGCGTCTTCGATTCTTGCGGCTTCTATTCCAAGGTCGGCGTATTCCGTGCCATCTGCCTTTTGCGTAACCGTCGTGACTTTCGCCTGCAACGTAATGATAACCGATTCGCCGGGCACGTACTTCGATATTCCCGGAATGTCCAAATCAGTCAAGCCGAATAATCCAATCCTGTAGTCTGTCATCATGCGCTCCTGTTAAATACCACCTTGCGCAGCACCAGGAGACGAGCCGAATGCTTGCGGGACAACCGGACTCGTATCTTGATTCCCTCCCTGCTGCTGCATCATGGCAAGTTGCTCTTGTAATGCCTGCACTTCATTTGGCGTATCTATAAATAGCTGTTCTATGTCGAGGCTTGCGAATGTCTTGGCTACCTGTCCCCACAAATATTTAAGGTTCGGGACAACTCCCTGCGACGCAAGAATCTGAAGCATCGTCGGGTTGGAGAATATCTGCATCGCATTCATTATTTCCTGCGAGCTTTGTTCCTTGCTCTGCTGAATATCAACGCCAAGCTGAACGACACAATCGAAGTTTCCCTTAATATCTTCGTTTCTGACCGGACGCCATTCAAGCCCTTTTTCGCCGGTAATCTGTATGAATTTTTCCTGCTGCCAAAACATCTGCATCAAGTCTTTTATCCCCATCACGATGTCGGTAGTGAAATCACGGATTCCTTTCCGTTCATACCGCTCTCTAAGAGACAGGAATTTATCGATGACCGTTGCTTCAGTAGCGCTTCTCACGCCAGCGGCAGCGCCGCGCTGAAGAGCAGAGATGCCGGAGATTTCCCGTATCTGGTTTTCGAGATATGATATATGCTGCAATGCTGCATTATCAAGCGCACTTGGCGCAAAGAGTTTCCAGTTATCGACATTGGAAACCTCAACGACCCCGAAATCAACATTGTTGCTTGTAACGGCCTCGCGTTCCTCTGGGGTCGAACCGGCCCGGTCGGTTAGGATTCTGGTAGTCGCCCGTTGGATTTTATCGTTTTGTTTTTCGATGAGGACATTCAAAGCCTCAACAATCTGGAAGTAACTCTCGATTCCACTCATGGGGTAGAGCCTGTTCGGCGAGTTATCCCCGCGCATCATGTAGAACGGCAGGAAACCATATGGGTTATCAAATGGTTTCTGCAAGGGGGAACTCTCATTATTTTCGGCGAGAACCCATATATCGCCGTCGTCCTTATCCCAGCATTCATACAAAATAACCTGTTCATCTTCTTCCGGCTGGAATCCATCTATCAACATGCTTTGCGTTTCTTTGGTGCGTTCCTGCATGTTTGATGCTTGCAGCATGGACGCGACATATTTATCATAATGCGCATCCTCTTGCACATCTTTAAGCGGGCGGACAAAACGGTGAACTATCCAGCGCGCTGCTCTGATGTCAGTACAATCGGGGTCTATGATACAATCCGCCGGGTCGATGCGAATAACCCACGGCTCGTGAAAAACAACGCGCTCGTCGGTAGTGTCTTTGTCAATGTCTCCGAATTTCTGGAATTCCTGGACATTTGCAATAGGCACCCTGACAACGACTTCCTCGGATGATGCCTCATAACCTATCTTGCAAATGCCATAACCACGGAGGCACATATCAAGACCGGCCTTCTCGATTTCCCTCTGCATCTTGTGATTGCGCCAGATGTAGCGAAGCGACTCTTGAAGTATCTCGGTATTCTGTTCGCTCTGAGGGTCGCGAGGCTTCAGGGTTATTTCATTATCATCAGCGAAATAGACCGACATCTTGAGCTTGATATTTGAATTTATCTTGTTGAGCGTGAGGGAGCTTTCATACTCGCCGTACGATTCGTTGTTATATGCTTTCACATAGTTCGTCGTGCGGTTCAATATTTTTGTCAAGGCCTTCTTTCCGCGCTTAATGCGACTGAACCAGCGGGAAAGTTTATCATCTTGTTCTTTGGATAGCTGCATTCTTTATTCTCCGAAGCGGGTCATTTTCCTTTGGGCGGCGGCAATGGTACATATAATATCCATATGTCCCCGGCTTTGGCTCATCAAGCGCGGGCTGGCGCACAGTCGGTTTATTCATCATGCCATCATCGAGCAGATAGGCGAATGCGTCGATAAGGTCATCGCTCGGGTGGCGTGATGTTGGAACATATGATTTCAGCTGATGAATAAAATCAACAAGCGTCTCGTTTATTTTAATCATCCTGTTTGCGAAATATGGGATAAGCCGCTGGATACGCTCTCCTTTATTTCTCTGCATCGTTTCAAGCTCGTGGAGTTTTCGGAGTACAGAATTGTCTCTGTTTTCCACGGCAAGATGCTGAAGATATTTATAGAGCGCGTATTGAGCGGTGGACGCTTCAATCCCGATAATGAGCGGGTTGTAAATATTATCGAGGTCTTGCAGCAGTTTTATCAGTTCGTCGGCTTCCATCCTCTTTCGATAGGCGTCGAGAACCCAGATTATCCCATCGGTATCGACCGCCGAAACAACAATGCCTGTGTAGTCGGCAGTGCTGTTGACCTTGAAGGCCGGGTCGATGGTTATGTAGATATTGAGGGGGTCGTTTGCGTCATTGAGCTTGTGGGGGAAGTCGGCTTGAGTGAATAAATGCAGCCATTCATCTTTGAAACACGCTTCAGTTTGAGGCAGCGGGTCGAGGAGATATTGGCATGAAAACGCATATGGCCCCATCTCAATGAGAGCAGTTTTGAGAAACTTTTCATTGAGCTTGCTTGGATATAGGAGGTTTGTAAAGCGAACTGTTTTCGGGTCGGATAGGCTCCCAACAACCGTTGCAGCCGGTTTTATGAAAATATCGACTCCAAGCCCGCTTGTGTCTTTTTTGTCAAGGATGGTGTAATAAACATCGTCTATATCCCACCGCGTTCCAACAATCCGCGCCTTGCCGTCTGTTCTCAGGGGAACGGTTTCGGCAAACCACTTTTTGCTCTTTGCCCGGAGATTCATGGTTGCGGTGGTTTGGTCGTTTTCGATGTCGTCATAAATGATGTAATCGTAGTGCCCTGATGTCAGGTGCGTACCCACGCCAGCAGCGACGACGTTCGGCTCCTTAGCCCCAGGGCCGCGTCCTTTTAGAGTAAGGCTTTTCCCGGAAGCTGATTCCAATTTAGGAGACCACAACTCTTGAATTTCTGGAGTCTCTTCAAGCCATTTCCGTATCGAATGAAGCATATCCCTGGTTTTTTCAGACGAGGCATTGCAGATGAGGATTCGGGTCTTTATGTCCTTGCAAAGCAGCCAGACCGAAAAAGCTATTGTCCCTACCGTAGTCTTGTAGCTATCACGTGGAAGAAGCAACATGGTCATGCGTGAATCTGACGAATGCAGGTCACAGACGAATTTATGGATTTTTTCATCGAGCGCGATAAGATTGCCCTGTGCCGAGGGCACCTGCATATAAAGAATGTCATTGCAGAAATACCAGAAGTCAGACTCGGCTATTCTCCGCTTCAGCGCTTGCCGCGCTGCCGGGGAGACTTCGTCAAGCGCTTTCCGATACTTTTTTAATCGCTTGTCTCCGACGTTCAGTAAGCTCAAGGAATTTCTTTTCAGCCTCTTTCTCTGCTTTTGCCATGTTGATTTTCTTCGCCCCGGCCTCAACGCCGGAGAGCACCCGCGCGGCAGCCTCCACGATTTTCAGATTGTTCGCCATGCAAAGTTTTATGAGGTTTGCTTTCCCAAAGAGTCTTGACTTTTCATCTGAGTTGGTCGCAGCTTCCATTTGCTTCAGGAGCGCAACAATAAGTTCGATGCCGTGGTCATTGAAGATATAAAGCTCATCGAACTGTTCCAGCGAGTTTGCGAAAAACTGCTGAAGTTCAGGCGATAATTCGAGAAAACGGCTTTGAGAAGTCGCTTTTTCTGAACTGTCCACGTTCGCCATTTCTAATTCTTTCCCTGAAATCCGGTGCCGGAATTTTCTTGTGTTCAAGTTTCTTATTCAGTTCGCGCGCTTTCTGCTCGTAGTCGCCGGGGCTGGTAACTATCTTGCCGAGGAGCGGATTGTAATATGGGTAGTCTTGGATTTCTCGCGGGACATCTATCTTGTCGAGCTTTACGAGCTTGCCGTTCTTTCTCATGTAAAGGCCAGGCTCAAAAGACTTTTTCTTCCCGAAAATCCTTTCAATAGTTTCGGCATACGCCTTGTGGTCGTAAGGGCGCGGGCGCGCCCCCTTGCCCTGCTTCTTGTCAGCATAGAAGCGTTCAAGGTCACGGTCGTAGTCTTGTTCGTTTCTGAATTTGAACGCCACTATTTCGTTTTCCTCTTGTTCGCTTGTATGGCCCTGTGCATCGCAACAGCAGCTGCACGAGTCGAGAACGATTTGATGGCTTTGCCCTTGTTGGAGCCATGACAATGAACCACAGCCCACTTGGAACCGCGCTTCTTAATCATAACATCTCCCACAAAACCGGCAGATTTTGCCGGTGCCGCCGACGAACCGGCAGATTTTGCCGGTCAAATGGCTTATACTACATAAAAGTGGGAAAGTCAAGCATTAAATTATTTTTCCACAAAATTCCGAAAAAAAGTCTTGACTTTCGGGAAAGGTGTGATATGATGAAGGTATGAGACAATAAAGCAAGGAGGCAAAAATGCCGACGAGGGTGGTGGATGTAGCTCAAAGGGTTAGAGCGCTTGACTGTGGCTCAAAAGGTTGTGAGTTCAAATCTCATCGTCCACCCCAACAACTGCTGGCTTCAACGAAAGGAGCATGTGATATGCGTGACAAGCGAGGATACGTGAGATTGACCGGGAAGAAGAAGGGCGTGAAGATAAGCACGTGGCTTGAGAATGAGACATATAGGAAGATTCTTCTTATTGCCAAGAGCACGGGCAAGTCATCTTCAGCGGTAGTAAGAGAACATCTTGAAGAGGCAGTCCTGAAGCAGATTGTATAAGGCAAGGCGGCAAGAATGCCGCAAGGAGAATGCCATGAGAAGGTTCTTATTTATAATGTGGTTTTCAAAAGCGAAAATGGGAATGGCCTTTGTGCGATTCGGGGCGTGGTACGTCGAATGGATTTTCCGGGCGCCTCTTCCGTCCTTAATCAGATTTTTGTTGATAGTTCCAATGGTTAACCAGATGGAGAGGACTGCCAAGAATTACAAGGAAGCAATCGCAGTCTGCAAAGGGCTTTTGATGTAGTCGCAGGTTCGAATCCTGCTCGACCAGCCAAGAAAGGAAGGTGCAAAGTGACAATTACCAGAACACCGACACGCGCTACCGGCGGAGTGACTCCAGCAGAACTCGAACGGATGTACGCAATCAGGGACAAATGGATACGCATAGCGTTCGCGACGCTCGATAGTGTTAGTCCTGATAATGACGACAAAATCCGCGATGCAATCGAGCGTTTGTATCGCGCTGCAAATATTGCGAAACCGCGCGTGATAATTGTTGATTCGCCATATATCATGGCGTTGGCGTATCGTAAAGCGCTGGAAATGCTCTCGCAATTAAAGAGCGATGCCACAGGCAGGGAGTGGGGGCATGTGTACCAGGGCGGGAATATGTGGGCGGGATTCCTCGCATACGCGGAGGCGCTACGGGATGTTATAGGACTGACTGGGCTTGACTGTTGGGAAAAGTACCAGGCATGGGAGGATGCGGCAAAATGCAGCGGATTCAGAGTGATGCACGAAAAGTTTTGCATTGTCTCGCGCTTCCCTGTGGAGCTACACGTCGGCGAAAAAAAATTGCCGCACAACGATAATGGCCCATCGCACAGATGGCGAGATGGGTTCGAAATCTACACACTAAACGGCGTTCGTGTGCGCAAGGAAGTAGTCACGACGCCCCCCGAGCTGATGACTCGCGACTTTCTGATGAAGTATTTCATCGTTGAACAGAACGTCGATGTGCGGGCTCAAATTCTGAAAAAGCTTGGCGTTGAATTGTTTCTGTCGCGTATGGGCGGGACATTGATAGCGTCAGAGCCGCCAGTCTATGAGCTGTACAGCTTGGATTTGGGAGGAGAAACGCGTGCAGCAAAATATCTGAAAATGAAAAACCCATCGGTCGATTTGTGGCACGTGGAGCCTGTTGATGATGCGTGTACGACAATCGATGAAGCGCTGCATTCGCGGAAGCCGCACCGTTTGCGGGAAATCAAAGTACGCGATAACGGCGCTGATTGGTATCAGCAGGGAGATGTATGTATCTGGCCGCAGAACGCGAAGGCGATTAAACCGAGACCAAAAATTTTGACTTGAAAGGAGCAGACAATGGAAAAGAAGAAGCTGGAAAGGCCTATCCTGGCCGACGGTGAATTGACGGGGCACGTGCATGAACTGGCAGACCCGGAAGTTGAAGTTTATGAAGTGGATAATGGCACACGCGAGTTTACCATTGCAAATCCTACTCAGGTGACACACCAAGAACACGGCGCGGTTACGCTGCCAGCGGGTGCCTGGGCATCAGACCGCGTCGTCGAGTATGACCCGTTTAATGGGGAGCGAAAAGTGATGGATTAGTTGAGAAGGCGTCGGCTGATATGCGAGGACTGCCAGAAAGAAGTGGGTGCAAAATGACAACTGACGCCACGTATAACGCAACGCTCGCCGCAACGCGCGCCGCCACGCGCGCCGCAACGCTCGCCGCAACGTATAACGCAATGGACGCCGCCACGTATGATGCAACGTCCGACGCAACAGACGCCGCAACGCTCGACGCCACGCGCGCCGCAATGGACGACGCAACGTTCGCCGCAACGCTCGCCGCAACGTATAACGCAATGGACGCCGCCA
>JBAZKE010000006.1:0-78067 GCA_041650915.1 Patescibacteria group bacterium | reverse complement strand
CTTAATGGCCTTGATGTTGGCAAAGTGAAATCTATTCTTTTATCTAGATTTAAGACTAGATTTCCGGATGTTGACTTAGACGCTATAGTGGTGACTAAGGGTAGTGCATCCGTCAGACTAGACCAAGACCATGGGGACTTGGACAGTCGGATTAAACCTAAACGTGTGCGTAGTAAAACGCAAAACTTTTAGGAACTATCGATCTCCACCACGCAGTAATCCCCTGACTCAAACCAGCGAGTGCAAAACTCCGATACCTCTTCTTGCCGGGCCTCCAGAATTAGTTCGCGTTCGGTCGGCGAAACTCCCGAGAGTTCGGCTACGCTGCGCTTCACCGCGGCTTCGATGGCCTCGTAGATAGCATCCGGGTCCTTGAACTGAACTCTGATTTTCATTTTTGCCTCCATATTTCGATCAGTAGATGGTAAATGGTCCGACCAACCGCATCATAGCAGTTATGACGTTATAATTAGTTCCTGGGTCGTCGCCATATAAATCAATTAAAGAATTAACTCCTTCTACTAGTGCTTTAACCTCAGGAACCTGCACGGCATCAGCCACGGTAGTGGCACGACAGTTCCAAGTCTCAATTCTGAGTGTTACGTCGTGCATTTCGCAGTCGAGGCCAGCACACCGCACAAACTCAGCACCGCCAGGTGACAGCTTGATTCTTTGGCCTTTAGCCCCGCAAAGCGGGCGGCGCTTAATTTTGCGCATCGATAATTAGTCGACCTTTCCGTTTTGCTTAGTGAAATACGCCTTGACCGTGGAGCCACCCGAGCCATAAATCACGGCGTCATCCTCGTCGTGCATGACCTGACTCATGCTCTCGATCTCTTCACTGCTTTGGCGCAGTAGGCGCGCAGCACCACGCTTCAACACAGCTTCGAGGGCAGGCACGTGTTCGTCATCGAGTTCGCCTTCGAAAACTTCGTGGTCTGGAACAGCCATAAAAATCGTGACATTGTAGGTGATTTTGAAGAGTTTCATGGTGTTACCTCCTCGGATTCAGACTTGCCGTCCGTGAGCGCTGCCCAAGCACTCTTGGTGGCCGTCTCGATGATGCGCGCCGAATCGCTCGATGCCATCAGGGCATCGAGCGAAGACCTGAGCACCTTGATGCCCAACATGATCTTGTCCAAAGCCATGACCAGCTCTTCCGAATACGGAAGAATGTACTCACCCTTCTCTGGCCTGCTCTCCACTGGATCGTGGTAGGACGAAGCAAAGTAAGCGTATTCTTCGACGGGCACCGTGCCGGAACCGACGTGCAGATACCCACCTCCGAGTTTTCGTGCGATGACATCGATGCGGTACCGCAAACACACCGCGTCGTCTGCATCGTTGAAATATTCCTTGACTCGGGTGTTGATGATAATCACCTTCTTCCATTCGAGGTTGACCAGGGAGTCGCAGTATTCGTGCGCTTTTCGTACGCACTCCTTTTCTGACTCTGCGCCTACCTGGTGCCCCATTATGTTCACGTAAAACGCTTTGGTCGAGCGGCAGAACAGCACGTCTGCCTTGACGCCGGACAAGCGGTGCTCCAGACGTGAAACCTTGATGGGTTTGCCGGCCATCAGCCTTCTCCCCGCGGCCTGTAGTTGGCCGTGAACTCGATGTCGTTCATCACCCGGTATCGGTAGTTCGTGTCCCGGACGATCCAGCTTCCCGGCCAGGCACACCAGGCGTTGTCGTTGCCGCCGGTCGAGAAGACGATGCCTTCGTCGGGATTTTCTAAATCGACCTTCACGAGGCGGTCGAACCCGATGAACCGCAGGCACTCACGTGCGCCCTCGAACCAAGCATCGTCGTCGATCTCGCTGTCGTCGGGAAACTGAATTGCTTCGACTTGATGCCCATCCGGGCTGATGTAGACCTTCGGCTTCATAACGTCACTCCTCGACGCGGCTTAGTCGAAGGCATGGCGGACTGCCTTCACTGCGTCCTTCGTGTACTCAGCGAACACGCCTGCATCCGGTTGAAGAGGCAGAACGACGATGTCACTTTGGACTCCGATCGCCACCTCCACTTCGTCGAGCGTACGCTCCCGGGGCACCCGAGTGACCTCGCCCCAGCGGTTGCGGTGCCCGTCGCAAGTGCAGACCTCGTCTGGGTTGCCCGCGACCATCGCCATCCTGAGCCGGCACTTGCGGTCGTGCTGTCGCGCGATGTGTTTTGACTTCTCGAATTGCTCCTTCGTCCAGGCCTGCATGCCTCTCATCGTCTTTTTGCTATCATCAAGCGCTGCAGCCGTCGACTACCGGACCGCGGCACGCGAACTTGCACTTCTCCCGCCGGCACCGTGGGGTCCGCCTCGACGGGAATGCCGCAGAGGTCCTGACGCTTGCCCTGCTCCAGCAGCAGCCGGGCGCGCAGATCAATGCACTCCCGCTCCATCGCCTGCCAAGCCTCGATCACGGTCTGGGCGCTGGCCACTTCGTAGCCCTCTTGTCCCTCGGGCTGGTTCAGGAAACCCAGCGCCCGAGCAACGTCCTCCTGCCAGCCTGAGACGACCATCAGGGCGGTGAAAAAGGCACCACGAGAATCCTCGGTCTTTCTGGCTCTGTGCTCCCAGTAACTGCTGTCGGCCTCAGCCTTCTCGTGCGCGATTCCAGAACCGCTGCGTTTTTCCGCCGCCAGACACGCGGGGCAGCGCATGTAACCTGCCCCGTGCACAAACTCACCATCTTTGTTTTGAAGCACCCATAGCGGTACGTCGAAGAAGCAACATCCCCTGTCCGTGTCTGCCCACCGGCAGCACCCGCAATGCACATTATCGTCGTCTGGATCGATTTCGATTTCAGCTTTGAAACTCACGACGGGCTCCTCGGTAGGGTCAACGCTGTAATTACTGCGCTGAGAACAAACATCAGCCGAAGAAACATGGTTTTCTCTACTACGGCAAATGCCCCGCTAGCCACTATCCAGACCAATGCGCCCCACCAACTCAATGTTCTGCCCGTTGTTGAATTCGTGCTCATGTTACTTCTCGACTCATTAGTAGCATATTTTTGCCCAGTGTCAAGCGTCATCTCCGTGGGCCATCAACCTCGCCTTGAATGCTTTCACTGCCGCTGTCCCAATGGCCTTGCGCGTCGGTCGATCGTCAGTGACTTCCTCCGCACCCTCGCGCAAGACATCCTCGATCATAGCCGCGATGACATCACGAACATTTTCCATCACGGGCGGCCTTCCGAGCACCGCAGCAACATGGTCACAAACGTGGCGCATGCGCTCGTCCGTGACCCATTCGAGCGCAGCGGCTTCACCGGCTTGCACGGCCAAGGGGTCGCCGACAACCCGTTTGGTCCGGGTCTCCTGGAAATCCTCGCGCTTGTGTTTTACCCGGATGGGCCCATGACCGGATTGGTGAATCCATTCCGTGATGGGCCTGAGCACCACACCCTCGCGCTTATGACCGGGTCCCATGCCGCGCCTTACTGCTACCTCGGAATCAGCATCCCGAGCCGCGTCGATGTCTGCCATCTCGGCTGGAATTTCTCCCCAGGGTACAAACTCCAACCCGAGCTTCTCCGCGACGTTTGCGGCCTTGGGAACATCGAGCCAGAACTCACCGACCTGAACCTCGAACACGATGAATTTTGGATCTGGCCCGTAGGTCTTGCTCATCCCCTGCTGCTTGCCTCCGTACTGCTCCCCATAAACCACGACCTCGTCGTGGCCCAATTCGGTAAACGCCGCGACGAGAGCCTCGTGGTTGAAAATGGCCACGAAAGTGTCATATTTGCATCCGCCTGGAGAGTACTTCAAAGTACCGGAATTCCAAGACAGGGACGCCGAGGTCCCATGAACTTTCTCAGTCCAAAAACAACGTTTGAACTGAAGGATTGTTTGGTTCTGGTAGAGATTTCCGATGTGCCTATATGACAAGGTTCACCTCTTGTTGAGCGCTACGCTTCAAAATCCGCTACAGCTCCGGCCATTTTGTCGTTGACCTCGCGCCAGAAGGCATCAATATCCTGCTTCGTGGGATTTAGCGTGGTTTCACCGGGGAACACCTTGCCGAAATGCTCTCTAGCATCTTGGATGCGCCCGGTGTTTTCCCTTCTAAGTTGCTGCTCGACTTTTTTAACACATTTGAGCTTCGCAGAGCTTGAAATTGTGGCCGAATGCCGCATGATCCTAGCAACCAGCAGCAAATTCATGGTTTTTTCATCCTGCCAGTAACGCTTATAGTGCTGCGCTGATTGCGCCTGTGTTGTCGCGAGGTAATGGTAATGCAGCGCAGTAGTCAGCAACTCATCGAGGCGCTCGAAGATATATTTCTTGGTGTACATGAGTTTTTTATACGTCATTACATGCTCCGATCGGTCAGCGCCTTGGGTCAAACGCTTCCCAGCAACAGTACAGGCGGTCAACCGCCTGGCAAACCTCGCACTGACAGTTCTGATGCCCTTGTTTCCGCCAAGCATCCACTGTGTCACGCGCCGCGTCGCACAGCGCGGAAATCTTCGGCCTTACTTCCACTAGATTGTCTATAAGCGCTGGGAATGCCATCGTGGCTCTTCTAAGCCCGGTTGCGACTTCCTCGACGGCATGGAAAAAGCTATTTAGCACCGGTAGATTTCCTCCATCCCACCAGTGCATAACGGACTCCTCGTAGGTTTTATCGCGGCAGGGAACACCACGATGGCTGAAATTGTAGCAAACCGGGCAGGGATCGAGAACATCAGAGCTTTCCATCTTGGCCTCCTTGACCTTTGTAGCACCTGGCAGCCCGGCCGTCAAGCTCAATTTTCCGCTTGACCGCTTGGCCGTCGTGCACTACAATGCCCGCATGACACAATGCTGTGATGTTGGCCTATGGCTTCTCCGTGGTCTGAACTCCGGCGCCTTGAGTTGGCCGGATTTTCTAGCTTCGGCGGTGTCGAATTGGCACGCCTCGCCGTTACGTTTTCTCCCCGAAGAACTACAGGAAAAGTTTTCTGTCTGCCGTGGTCTAACATGTACGACCAAAGCCGGACTGCCCTCCAGCCTCAAGCGGCTGCATTCTGCGGATAAAATTAGTGCACTTATCGAGGAGCCTGAGGTCGCCGCGGTACTTACTAAACTTCAAGACGTCATCACTGAGTATCTCGCGGCACAGCATGAAATAGTTCCATTTGACCAGCACGTTACCAGTAACGTGGCGGCGATTACTCGTGTTCTGGCTTTGACTCCAGTCGAACGCGATGTTCTGCTATTTCTTGCCGCGGTGTATGATTGCACTTTTTTCGAACCGTTGGTTTGTAAAACTGATATCGGTACTCTGAAAGGATTATATAGTAATATTTACGCTGTTTTGGGCCACGACGAAAAAGTCATCGAGACGTGTCTACAGCCCGGCAGCACGCTGGTTCGTTCAGGTATCTTGCGCCTACGCCCTGAAAACAACGATAGGTTTTTCGAACTTTCGGAAGATTTGGCTCGACAAATCTACACGGCGCAACCCCATGAAGTGTTCAATACTTTCTTTTTGCCCACAAGCCCAACCAGCCTGACACTGGATGACTTTGAATATTATCACGATAAACTCACGGTGTTCCGTCAATACCTCGATGCTGCCATCGCGAAAAAGAAAACTGGCGTCAATGTGCTGTTGTACGGTCGTCCAGGTGTAGGCAAAAGCGAGGTCGCGAGAGTTTTGGCTCAGAGTCTGGGCGTTCCTCTTTTTGGCGTCGTGGAAGAGAACTCCGATCTCTCGGCCAAAGACCGCGACGATCGACTCACGGCGTATCGTCTGGCTCAGGAAATTCTACGTCGAGGTTCTGCCGCGCTGCTATTGTTTGACGAAGTCGAAGATGTATTCGCCCCGGATTCCGATACTACCGCTAAACAACGCGCCAAAGGTTTTGTGAACCGCCTCCTGGAAACCAATGCAGTTCCAACATTCTGGATTACCAATTCCTGTCGGGACATGGATTCGGCGGTGTTGCGTAGGTTTGACCTGGTCCTGAATATGTCGGTGCCAGCGCGAAAAACTCGAAAGAAAATCGCCGAGCATTATTTCTCTGGCATCGCGAAAGTACCTGAGTACCTGCTGAATGACAACCTCTCGGCCGCCGACTTGGCCCGCATGGCCAAGGTCACGGAAGTCATTCACGCCGTGTCGCCCGAAACTTCCGACCACTGCGTGGATTTGCTGGCTGAAGAGTACTTGAAGCTTTACTCTTCAGAACACGAAATTCTGCCTCGAACTAACCCCAGCTTGGAGTTCGATCCTGCCCTTGTAAACTGTTCCTTGGACTTGGCCAGCTTGGCTCCCAAATTGGCCCAGCACCCTTGTGCTGTTTTGTGTTCCGGACCATTTGGCTCGGGCCGAAGAAGTGCTGCGCGCTGGCTCGGGGAATCTGCAGGTGTTGTGACCCAGAAAAGCGCTACTGACTTTATTTCGGATTCGCCCCATGATACCGCCATGGTCATGAGGAAATTCTTTGAAAAACTTCGACGGGAAGGCGCTGTTGGAGTCATCACGGATATTGATGCGCTATTCGATTGCCAGACAGAAGATACTGACGCCAACAACACTATCATGTCGGATAATTTGGCAACTTTGATTTCACGTCATCCAGGCTTGGTGTTGTGTACCTCGGGTCCCAGCGAAAGACTCCCCAGCGGTTTGCTGAGTTGCTTCGCCGTGACTCTGGAATTTGATTTTCTTAAACCTCAGCAGATTGCTGGATTTTTGAATCGGTTTTCCGGTGGCGCTAGAAATGTTTCGACGCCCTGCCTGCCGCAGAACTTCATCCGGGCCATCCGGAAGGCCGAGGTCCTGGGCGTCGAGGTTACACGGGAATATCTCGTTGAGGAATTAGGACGAGGTGGAAAGAAGATGGGATTCTAACTACTTCTTGAACTGGGCGAGTACTTCTTCATTCGAAAAACCAAGACTACGAACTCTAGCTATTAGCTTCTTTGCTTTGGCTTTTTTCTCGCGCGCATCGCGGGCTAGTGCAGCAGCTTCGCGCTGCTCTCGTTTTTCACGCTCGGCAGGCGTTTCGGGTCGCGAAGCTCTAACGTGCAAGTTGCTTCTACCACATTCACCACATATATCGTCTGGGTCATATTCCAGCCAAACGTCTGAAAACCCAGCTTCTAGTATGTTTTTGCGCAGTTCCATCAGATGCTGAATTACTGCATCGAGATCAAGCCTGGATTGAGAAACAAACTCACCCAGATCTTCTTCTACGTACTTTGTCACCATTTTAATGCACCTCAATTTCGTGTTTCATGCACTGGAGCAAACGTTCCAGACCTCTAATGTCGGCCTTGAATGCCCTGCAGCGATCTGGATAAGTTGATCCTGGGTGCTCCCGTGCCAACTGCGGACACTCCTCCGCGCATTTCCCAATGCCGTCGGTTTTGATCTCAAAACGTAGAGCAATTAATTGCACATCATCCTCCAGTGACTAAATGATAATGGTTTCACGTTTTGCAGATTTGACTACAGTCGCCCGGCAGGTATCTGATTTTTTAAAACGACCAAAGTCGTTCTATCCGTCGTACCACGCGGCCGAATGCCATCCAAATTTCAGATTTGTCGCGTCGACTTTTTGCTCAGCCAGGAACGCTCTGGCGTCGGTCTCGACGCGGGCTTTGAATTGCCCCATGGTTTCGTCATCACGACACTCTTTAGGCACACGTCCGACGTAAACGTAATAGTCGTCGTCGGGCCCGGCGGAGTGCACGATGTCGCCTTCGACTTCATCGCGATCGAATTCCTCGCCGAATTTGTCTACCTCGACAAAGGTGCCCCAAATCAAAAAGCTTGAACTACTCGAGTTACTTACAAAACCGGTTCTGATTTTCATTTTGTCCTCCTCAGTCGTGCCAGGCTTCCTCGAGCCACCCGAATTCCACGTCTCCCAGAGCTACGCCTTCTTTCTCAGCCATGGCTTTCACCTCGGTTTCCACGCGCTGCTGGAACTTCCGCATGGTCTCGTCTAGGCCGCAAGTTGAAGGGCACCGACCGAGATATAGGATGTCGTTTTCATAAGCAAACCGCACGATGTCACCGTATTCGGACTCAAGCCGCTCCGCGACATCGTACGGGCTCTCTTCCTCGCAGTCTTCCCCGTCTTCATCTCTTACGGGAATTTCTTTCTGAAACTCCGACGTGTCTACTGTGATGCCCCAGATCAAAAAGCTGGAGCTGCTGGAATTACTTACGAACCCGGTTCTGATCTTCATGTTTCCTCCTAAACGAGATTACACCCGTTTTTCTTGATGCTTGCTACGGTTTGTGATGCTACTTTGACTTTAGCTTTGAAAAGTTTCTCCTCTTGGTATGTTTCGTATTCGTGCCCTAAATTTGGCAATGCATAAACGCGCTTATCGCCAGCGCGCCAAACCACAGTCTCGTGTCCGTAGTGGCATGACGCACAAAATGGAATGCCCTGCCGGACCAAACCGTCGATGACTTCGTCTTGGTTACAAATCACCGACAGCCACATATTTTCTGCTGCTTCAGGCGTTTCGGCGCCAGGGTACATTTCCAGAATCCCAGTTTCCTCAACTCGCGAGGGATACGTGTGCGCACAGTACCGAAATCCTTGAGACTCTAGCCATGCGAGTTGCTCCGGCGAAAGCAACAATTTGGGCTCGGATTTTTCCCACGGACTCTGCCGGATTTGCACGACAAAGCTAGAACTACTCGAATTGCTGACAAAACCAGTTCTGATTTTCATTTGGGCTTCGGCATGGAGACCTCTGCCTTTAGGCAGGGGAGTGCCACCTCTTAGGGTACAGGTTAATAAAGTGCTTGCTGTTTCCAGCAAAACACAGTCCTTGGCTTTTGCGCCGTCATGTATTCTAGCACCGTATAGATCTCGGACGTCGAAATAACCGTTGGTTCTTCTTCCAAACACAAAACATTCCACTCCTTTGTACAGGACTTTATCGTATCGTTGGAACCCACGAACAAATCGAGCAGCGGTGCTGCGCCGACCGGAGTGTGGTCCATTGTAAAGTTTTCGGTTCTGTTTCCTAACTTGTTTTACTAAAAATGGAACTGTTCTGTTCTGGTAGCATCCGCCCGCGACGACAAAAGCGTCATTAACATGACTTTTGTTAAGTCCAGCGTCTGCTCTAGCTTGTTTGGTTTCGTAGCCATATCGGATTGCGGCACCTAATAGTTCAACCAATCGTCGCCACACCATCGTCATGAATGCTTCGGCTTTGAAACTTTTGCTGGGTTTAGTTTTAATGTTTACGGTACCGTTATGGTAAAGCTTATGACACTCAGCACAGAGTGTAACGAGATTATCAGGTCGATTTCCGCCTGTTTTTCTAGACTCTATGTGGTGGGCGTTCAACACTACTTTCAAAATTTTGTCTTTGGATTTTCCTTTGCACGCTTGGCATTTATGTCCATCTCTGTACAGCACATATTCTCGCACGTTTGTAAAACCTTTTTGCACACCTTCTTGGTACTCTACTCCCTGTATATCTGGATTTTTGATTTTCTGAATGTCAAAAGCAGCTATTTCCACTATTACTGAGGTAATGGGAAGAATTCGTTTAACGCGCTCGACCAGTTTTACATGGCTATTGAGCTTGTGCTGAATTGACGGAGCTAGCCAGCCTTTGGGTTTGCTTTTTACTCGATTCAACCATCTCGGCTGTCTGTACCAGGTTTTTCTACTTCTTCGTGTTTGTCGATACATTTTACGAGTCGAAATTAAGGCTACAATATCAGACCTAAGCGTGATTTCCGCGGCGTATACTTCTTTATTTTCCGTTACGGCCGACAGGCCAACGTGGAGGTATCCAGCGTCTACTCCCAAAACGATGGGCCGTTTGGTTTCTCCGGTTGGAACAAGCAATTGAATTACAAACGGAGTTCTAGTCTTTACCTTGGCCTTTCCTTCCCGGAGAAGCATTCGTGCTTTCCTTGGCGTTGTGGGCATTAATGGCTCGCCGCGTTGATTAAGAACATAAACGGCAGGTACTCTCAAGTCCTGCCCTTCCCTCGAAAGGGAAGTGAGAGCCTCATCGGGATTGTTGGAAGAGGTTTTTAAGATCTGCGCACCAGCTCTACCCCTTGAGCTTTTTAACGACAGATCCACAGAGCCGTAGATTTGAGGAGCGTCCACGGGTGTGTATGTATTTCTCTCGACCAACTGCTACACCTTTCGATGTTCCCTAGTCAACCAGAGACCTTTTCGCGTCTCTCCATGTAGGAGGGGTGGTTGACTCAAATTGAACTTTGGTCATGGTTCAAACTTTGCTTTTAGCTGCAAGTACAGCTCGCGCTCTTGTGCGGCTTTGGTCGCCTGGGCGGCTGCCAGGGTCTCTGCGTACTCGTCGGCGTCTTCTTCTGCCTCCCAGTAATAGAAAACGCCGTACAGGCGGGTTTGGTCATAGACGCCTTGTTCCATGAGTCTAAGCCAAAATGTACCTGGCTCGATTTCACAGCCTGGATGCCGAGCGAGCCAGCAGGCCTGTGCGTCTTCGCAGGCTAAGTGGATCCTGGCGCAGTACTCGTCGATAGAACGCGGGTCGTCATCAAAGTATTCGTCGACGCCAACATAGCCCTCCAACTCGCGGCGTTCATTACCCCGGGCAGTACGTTTCGGGAGTTCCTGCTTTTCCTTTTTGCGCCGCATTAGTCCTCGCTTTTCTCGACCTCGGCTTCTACGTCGTCCATAGACCGCAGAACCATATCCAAAAATGCACCGTGCTGCTCTGCGATCAGAACGCATTTGTGCTGCAGTGTAGCTAGTACCGCACGCTCTGCTGATGTGAATTTATATTTATCTGAATTAAGATCCGAGTTAAGCTCCGCGACCGTTTTCGCCGTGTCAACGCTGGCGTCAACCGCGGAAAGAATGTCAAACAGAGAAATAGATTCAGTTTTCTGGCGTCGATCGTATTTTGACATTGTTTTGCCTTTCTGCTACTGTTACAGAGTCGGTTTGTATTTCTCGGCGAAATCGGCCAGTTGGTCTGCAAATTTCAGTGTCTCTGTCCAAGTACGCTGGTCTGTCCATCTGAAATTATTGTCGTCGCAATGCGCGCAATCGTTTCAATCCTCGTAGTTTGCTCTCACAAGCCACGTCTTTAATTTTTGTTCTAGCGCCACATGTGCCACCTCTAGCTCTGCAAAGTACTGCTTCAACTAATTTTACAAATCGTCCCTGATTCGGCTAAACCGGTTGAAACGCCCTACACCAACCTGCTCCTTGTCCTGCTGGACTTTGATATCGATTTTCTTGCCCAAGAGTTCGTCCCGCCGGAGCCAGAAATCCATGCGCTGATCGCGTCCGGTTTTATGTGTATACCCGCCGCCAACATGGATTTCGTCGCCATTCGGGGTTACAGCTGTGAAATACCCCAGCCGGGCTCCCGTCCGCAGCGTAATGACATTGCCCTCGGCTTCAAGCCGGCGTTCCGTATCGTCGGCCACGACCTTCCTGACCGCGGCCATGGCGGCATCGACATCGTCAACGGTCCAGCGCATGTACGGTACCGTGCCCTGGGCTTTGCCGTACCGATTCAGCACCCCAGATACCGCAGAAATAAACGCGCTCGATGCGGCAGCGTGCTTGCCTTGCCCCGCCACTGCGCCCGTGATCGTTACGGTCTGCGTGTCCGTGGGTTTGAGCTTGACGTTATTTGCCGTACGCTTGAACAACTCTGGCGCCGTCATGACCTTTGCAACAATGCCCTCGAACCCGGCGTCAAGACACGCATTGTACTCGGCCTGAAGCTCCTCGTCGTTGTGTGCGATGACATGTCCCAGAACTGTGAGGTTGGCAGAGAACTCTACAGGCTCGGGAGTCGCCCTGGTGCAGCCCACGGCGGATAGAAGCCGAATCTTACGCTCCAGCCAGGGCATATCGAAACGCCCAGCGCAGTAGTCCGCTGTTGGGGCCCAATCGAAAATGAGCATCCGGATATCGCGAATGAATGCCTCGGCGTCGAAGTTCTTGGTTTTACGAATTAGGCTCGACGTATCATTCCACGTCTTGGCCAGAAACTCCCCGTCGAAGAACATCGGCATATCGGGATCGTCGGGGTTCATCGCGTGGGCCAAATCAATGAGTTGCTGCCCAAACGCCTCAACGCCCTCGATGGCTTCACGCCGCTTGGCGTTTCGTGTCGTCACGACCATCTTGCCCGTCGCGGGCCAGATGAACACCAGAGCACGCTCTCCATCGAGCTTGCGCTCTACGCCCAAGGGGTACGGGGCACCCTTGGACCAGACGTCGGCCCAGGGCTTGGCCAGGGCGCATCCCGTGAACTTCCAATCCTCGGTCTTGGCTTCTTTGCCCAGAAGGAACTCATCTCCCCAAAGAGCTTTAGCGACATCGTGCCCGATGCCGATACGGAGGTCATGGTTCAGAATTCTCGTGTACCACTTCAAGGCTGAGGCAGGACACTGTGAAAGCAGCGCGCTGACCTCCGCCAGCGCCGCGTTCCCCGTTACCTCGCGGGTGCGCAGGCGCTTGAGCAGTGTTCTGAATTCGACCCAGGATTTCTCCAGAGACAAACTAGGATGCGATACAACGTCATCAGGCGGAGTAACGAAATAGCGATAGGAGCCTAGGGCGTACCGCATGATATCCTGGATATAAAGATTGTCGACTTGTTGCTTGAGTAAATCGCTTTTGGCGTTGCGCCCCTGAGTCTGCTCAACGAGATCTAGCGTTTGAAGCGCAGCGAGGAGATCATTTTCTTGATTTTGCATTGCTTTCCTATCAGTTATGTCCGGCGGAATGGTTTTTCATCCGTGCATCGAAGTCACACAACTCGAAAAAATGTTCTGTCGAGCGCGCCTGTGCAACCGCTGCCACGAGCTCCTCAGAAGTCACAATTTTTGTGTGGCACCCGCTGCACGTTATGTAGCTGTCAATAATAGCGTCATCGGACACACGATTGACGAGTTCCGTAGGAACCAGACCGGCTTTGATCAGCCGTTTTCTAAGTAGTTTTGCAAGCGCTTCTTTAGACATATTTCACCAATCAAATTGGTCGCGCCCACGACCATGTGGTGGCTGGAGCAGGAGTTTCCGCTGTTGGTGTTGGCGCGGATGGCAAAAATTTGCCTCCTTGCCCGCGCGCAGCCGCTTTGCTTCGTTCTCGCAGATATTCGCGAGCGGCGTCGGAGCAGGGCGTCGTTTGCATCAATGGTGCTGCTTCGGCGAGCATAAGTCTGGGCGCCGTAACGCTAAGCACGATTTCCTCAACGGCGTCGACGGGGACAATAATTTCCTTGCTGAACTGTGCTTTGCGCACGAGCAACGCCGGAATCTTGTTATTCGTTACAAACCTACTTCCGTGCGTAGGCGCCGAATAGTCGTAGAAATACGTGGTTTTCAGTGCACCCTCGCAGCACCATCGGGCGCCCGAAATCCACGCAACGAACGGTTTGCAAGCTCTGGCGCGCCAAATTCTGGGCATCGACACCACATGTGGGTATTCTGCCGGTGGGTCCGTTTTATAGTCAACTCGTCCAGCCACGTCGTCTGCTTGTACCAACTCCGCCGAAACCATGACTTTCGTGCCGATGGGAAGCTGTTTGATTGCGTTCCACGCTGTGGAATTCTTGACTTTATGCATTATTAGCCTTTCATAAGTCTGCGTAACACTTCCGTGGGTGCAGGTGGACGTTCTAGCATCTCGAGCAGCTTTTCCCACGCCGCTGGCGTTAGCCGAATTACTGGGATTCGGTCATCGTGTAGCGACCAACCGCCATCTAAGAAAAATGGCCTTGTGTAGTAGTGCTGATGCAGGCGGCGCAGCCGGTGCTCGTGGACACGGCGGCGCTCGGCGTGGTGGTGCAGTAGTCGACGCATGGCACGACTGTACTGCACGGCAACGCGGCCGTCAAGCAGAAAACGCGTCGGAACCGGGTTTTATGCGAAAAGGGAGGGAACTACGTGAGTGGACGGTAGGTTTTTCCGGCGTAGTGAAGGTAGGTGCCGTGCTTTACGCGCGGATCAATGGCGGTGGGCTCGTCCTCAACGGATTTACTTATTGTAGCGTCTGTATCGATGCGCTCTTTGTGCTCTGGCGGAGTCAGGGGTTCAGGTTTCATCAACATCTGCGGCGCCTTGGCGATTTCTTTAGCCAGATTTGTAGCTGCCGCGAGATGCCGAGCAGCGCTGTCGTATTTGTCCAGGGTTTCGGCCGTGGCGGTTCCGAGGTCAAGTGCAGCCTGCAGCACGTGCTTAATGGTGTCCTTAATTCGCTGTATCGTCACGGCACTGAGGTCTAGCTCACGCCTTGTTTTCGAATCCTGTACGACAGGGGTGTCATCCTCACTGCCGGCCTTAATGAAGCGCAGCAGTATTTTAGATGCGGCTGCCGCGTAATAGCGCTCGTGGTCTTGCCGCAGTTCTTTTAGTGTTTTGTCGTAGTCAAGTGCGCTGACCACGGTGTCAATATCTAGTTTGTTGTCTCGCTTGTAGTAATCTTGGCGCGCAAAGTGATAGGCCACACGCACCAGCTCGTGTACCAAGTACCAACGACCGTACTCCAATTTGTAGAGTTCCACGCTGATTTTGTCGTGTTGAAATAGTTTGAGGATTCCTTGCGCTTTGGTGAATATCTTGCCGATTGGCGCGGCCATTCCGGCGATGGGAGATGCAAGGCCGCGCGGATCGATTTCATCCACGGCATCGATGACGTTCTCTACCGTCGTCACGAACTCATTTTGGGCCAACCGCATATCTTGGGACATCTCGTCGGCGAGGTCCATTTGCGCCAGCGGCGCTACGTTTTTCACGAGTTCGTACACGTCACCGCGAACTCGGATTTTATTTGGTGTAGTCATGCTGTCTCCTGTCTATAAACTAAGGTGAAGTTGCATCTTGACGCGTTGTCCACTTCTGCTACACTGTAGTCAGGAGGTCCCCATGCGCTTCGTTTTTATTGGATGCACCCACCACGAAGACTACCTGCTGTCGGTTCCCGATGGTGATGTACTGATTTGCACCGGGGACTTCAGCTCCACGTTCGGTACACGCTACGACGTCGACCGTTTCAACGCGTTGCTCGGGCGCCTACCGCACAAGTACAAATTCGTCGTATTCGGTGACCGAGACGAATGGTGCGATGCCAACGAGACCGAGGCAATTTCGCGCCTTTACAACGCTAAGGTTTTGGTCGACGAAACCGTGGAAGTTGAAGGCTTCAAAATTTTCGGTACGCCGTGGTCTCCGTGGTCATTCAGTCGAGAGTTTAGCCTGGCGGGTGCATTTTGCGATCATGACGACTACATGATCCATCGCTGGTGCCACATTCCCGAGGGCCTCGATATTTTGATTACTCACTGCCCGCCGGAATTCGGCGGCCTGGCGGAAATCGTGCGGCAGCGCGCTCCGCGACTCCATGTTTTCAGTCACGGCAATGGGAAGCAGCACTATGCCAGGACCAAAGCGCTGAACGTCACGCAGATGGATCGGTTCGGCAACGTCGTCGGGAAGCCCGTCGTGATGGATCTATAGTCGTTAGGCCGCGAGACAAGAGAAAATTTCATTTTTGTTGTCATAACACACGATATCCTGATCAATGTTGATGCCGGCCCGTGTGCTCGTCTTGCCGACAGTGATGGGAACTCCCTGGATCAGCTGGAACGCACGTTGCGTAACCCAAGGCACAATCGCGCCGGATTTCCAGTACGCCGTGCAGTAGGGCCGCGCATACCACTGATCACCAGAAAGACTACAATTGGGACCGACGTAGGACCCCATTTTGAAGCCATTCGCCACGGTGTATTTACCAATGGCGTCGATGTAACTCATTACTGCAGAAGCATTTTGCGAGGTAGACCACTCAAAATCGTACCAAATAGTGTCGCCGGCCTTGAATCCCAAAGCTTTGGCGTTGTAAACTCCAGCTTCGGCTGCCGCAGTGCCTTCGGCGGTTGATGGCACGAGCGAGAGTTTGGCGAACTGCACGCATGTAATCTTGAACCCAATGCTCAGGAGTTCGTCACGCTCCTGAAGCGACAGCGAAACCAGGCCATTGAGGTCTGGCACGGCGTTGACGTGTTTATCCCGCCGAATATACCGAATCGCCAGCCTGTACCCGGCATCCCAGAGAATTCTGGCATACTGGGGTGAGCAGTACGTCGATGTATCAAAACCTATGAAGCGAGAAGCTTGTGCTGAGTACATGGTACCTCCTAAGAAGTTTAACGGTTTTGCGCGTTTTGACGGTTCTGGTGTTTATAGACTCCACAGACACAATTTTTATTTGTGCCGTGCTGAACACCGCGCGTTCCTCGTACTGTTTTTGTTCTTGACACCTACTATAGTTTATGATACAAAAGGGGATACCGCAAGACCGCAAGAAGGAAACATTAAAATCATGATCTACTCGTAATCTATTAAGGCTGTTGCTTGTTTCAAAGGCGCTATGTCTGTAACGCTATGTGTCTAAAATGAAGGGACGCCGCTAAACAAAAGGAAAACTATGCGCGTAGAAATTCTCACGTCAACGCCCGAAATTGAAAGCCAAATGCAAATCGTAGAGCGCGCCGGAAGAGTTTGCTACCAATCGTACAAGGAACCCGTTACAATCTACACGGCGCGGAAATTCATCGCTATGCTTATCAAGCGTGGCCATGAGTCTGTGCTAGAGCACGGAAGCATTACCGTGTTGTTCGGCGGTGTGAGCCGGGGTATGACACACGAGCTTGTAAGACACCGCGTAGGCGTGGCTTATTCGCAAGAATCGACGCGGTATGTTGACGAGCAAGCAGCGCAGTTCGCACTCCCACCTCGCCTTGAAAATAGTCCGCGTGCCAGAGAGCTAATGACACAAGCTTTAGGCGCGTACAGAGAGCTTCGTGCCTTGGGTGTAACGAAGGAAGACGCACGTCAATTTCTACCTATTGGTATGGAAAACCAAATCGTAGTTACGGCAAACTTCCGCGCGTGGCGCCACATCATAGCGCAGCGAACCGCAAGAGCAGCACATTGGGAGATAAGACAAGCACTGGTGCGTCTGGTCGAACAATTAAGACCAATAGTCTCCCCAGTGTTCGACGAATTTATTTTCGATACTGTCTGCGCTTCAGGTGTTCCCTTCAGTTGTTTTAGCAAGGTCTAACAGGTGCTGAAGCGCTTCGCCCACGATGTACTGCCCATTTTGTAGGTCAAACGTAAGCATACCGGTTCTAATGAGCGCATAACCTATTTGCTGCAGGGACGTGTGCGCGTTGCGGTGTTCTGCGTGCGAGTGTACTAAATACAGATTGGACAGCACATTATTTTGTTTGTTTCCGTCTATATGGTGTACAGTTTCATTGGGCAACAGGCGTCGGCCTATGTGCTGTTCCATAACGACGATATGTTCTTTACGATAGTGCGCCCAGCCGGTTGTTCTGGCTTTACTTCTGTCTGGCTGGTGTACCATTACATAATTGTTTGCGTCGATGTACCTGCCGCCACGCCAACTTTTGTGGTTTGCCCCTAATTGTTCTGGCGGCAGTTTTGGTTTAGGTGCGCGTGGTTTGCCTTTGCGTGCTAGCGCCGATTTTGTTACTGCACATTTTCTACACGTTGTTCGCCCGGATCCATTGTGCGTCGTCTTTTGCGCCCGGTTGTAGTTGGCATAACTAGTGGTGTTGATCACGCCACACGTGTCGCATTTGACAGAAACTCTGCGTTCACTACAAGGGGACAAACTAGTAATCAAACGTCCATCTACAGTTTTATCGCTGGTAAGCACCGGTGTTCTCCGCACCGCGCACTGGCGGCGTGCTGCCGTTTTACAGCAGTACTGCGGCTGCTTCGTGCCTCCGCACAATAAACGCACAAATTTTCGCCTACGCCTCGTTTATTTGTGGGCAGTAATATCAAGTTTAGCGGACGTGAAGGTAGAATTTCACAAGACAAAAATTAAACAGGTCTGTACAGTGCGTTTCTATAGCGGATTGCGCTGACTCTGGTGCGCAGCTTTTTTATTTCTTGTAGTTTGTCTTCCATCCGTTTATCGGCTTGTGCACGGCGCCAGGTTGCTTTTGTTTCCGCCAAATGCAGAAAAGCTGGATCAGTAACTCCAATGGCGACAAGGTAGCGCTTCCACTGCGCAGATAGCTGAAACCGGGTAATGAGTTCCTTTAGTTTACTCAGATCGACTTCTGCTTCCTCGAGCAGTTTTTCGATTTTTGCGAAATCTTTCATTCGGCCGGCATTCAGTGCCGTGCAGACGAGATATTCCGGCAGCATGACCTTTACATTCTGTCCTTCGATTGTCCGCTGCTGCGCTGTAGCGATTGCTTCGTCGTAGAGTGGTGAGGGCGCTGGAATGATTTGCACCGGCTCGTCATCGACAACGATGTGCTCATGGTCCAGAGGAAAATTATGTTCTGCCGCGTAAGCGTAGATTGGCGAGAGCGAGACTAGCAGTCCGCTTCCCGGCATTTGTACAAAGAAATCGGTGTCGTTGGTCAGGAACGGCTGGCAGTAAAACATGAACGCAACGGAGCCACCAAGAGCATAATCGGTAATAACGCCTTGCGCGATGAGATCGTTCAGCGTTGAAAACACACGTTGCATTATTCTTCCACCATTTGCTTGCGTTTGTCGTGCTCTTGCCCGGCTTCGTCCCAAATGGCTAAAAATCTAATTTTTAGCTCTTCTGGCAGGAACGTTAGGATTTCCTGCTGTTCCTCGATATTGAACTCGTGGGCTTTAAGTAGCTCCGCGACATCGCCTCGGTCTTTAAGTCGGTTCGCTTTCAGCTTCAGGTAGATCAAACCGGCAAACGTCGGGAAATTAGAATCTCCGGCTCGAATGAATTCAGGATCGGGGTTGTTGTCCTTTCCCTCGGTCAGCACATCGATTTCCGTGCCGGGGATGATTTTCAGCTGCCCGAACTTAATCTTGCCTTCCTCAACGAGCTTCGTGTATGCAGCTCTGGAGATCAAGATATCGATATCTTCGGTCAGACGCTCTACGCCGTGGTGTTGCACGGCGAGGCCGCCGACAACTACTGGATCAATTCCTTTTTCTGCGAGATACCGAATTACTGTCGTGACGTCGCGCCATAGACCCGCAACCGCCATGCGAAATTCACGGCGTTGGCTTTTCGGAGTGTACAGGCGGTAGTTGTGCCCACGGAATTGGAGGCGCTGTGACATGTCAACACTATAGCAGAAACTGGCAGGAATGCAAGCTAAGAGACGGAGGCTACGCTGTATTTCTGGGTCAACATCCGCTCTAGCTTCGTGAAGGCTTGCATGCACGCAGAGATATCCGATACCAGACCGAAGAACTTTTCGCGCTCTACACAGAAAAATCCAGGCTGCGCATTAATGCCGGATTCAACGGCCTCAGACACTGCGCCGTGCACGTCATTGAGCAGCACGTACGCGTGCTGCATGATCTCATTCTCCGCCAACGCGACGGTAGCGCTGCGCTCCCACAGCGCGATAGAATTGTACAGTAGTTCCAGCGCCTCACGTGCGCGCTCACCCAGCGCATCGGCCGACAGCACCTGAAACTCACCTGGAACATTGGAAATACAGACGGTGTCCGACGCGCGGTCTTCGTCCCCGCGATCGGCTTCGCCCAGAATTGCAGTAATTTGCATTCTGACGCGATTCAGCGCTTTGAGCGTTCCAGCAGCAACAGCAGGAAGATTTGCCGCCGCCTTTTTATAAACTTGCCCTTGTACTCGAATGAACTGCGGCGCTGAGCGTTGTGTAGTTTCAATGCGTTGTGGAGCCGAAATCTGTGGCTGGGCTGGCGGAGTCTCTACACACACTTTCTTGGGTTCCTGGCATGGCACCGCGGAAAAGCCCTGCATCTCGAGTTCTTCGCGCACTACATCTGCATGCTCCGCAGCAGGAACTTCAGTACAGGGGCAGGCACGATATAGTTTACCAGCTACACGAATATATTTAGGCGTCATGATTAATCCTTGAGCATTGGGTCTGCAGGCGCCGACAGAGCCCTGAGCATGTGCTGCTTTTGTGCGATCATGTCGTCGGTGTCGAGCAGATCTTTTTTGATGAGTTTATCCGCAGTTTCGCTCATCGGCTGAGACTTATCCCGCAGGAACTTTTGCTGCACAGCTAATAGCTTTTCTTTGTGTGACTGCAGTTGTGCCAAATCACGCTGCAGCTCTTGCTGCTTGCGCACCTTGATGGGGTCATATTCGACCACGAGACCTCCTGGATCTGCTGGGCTTGGTGTCTCGGAAACCTGAGCATTTAGTTTTTCGTTTAGTGTTTCAATCAGGCGCTCGATGCCTTTTTCCATTCGGTCTAGTTTTGCATCTAGTTCGAGTATCTTTTGCTCTGATTCCCGGATCAGCCGATTACGCTCCGGCGAGCGCGTCGCCTCGAGAGAAATAGTTCGTTTATCGTACTGCTGATTGCGCTGATCTAGTAAGCTGTCATAACTAGCTTTAGCTTTTGCGATGTCCCGCCTAAGCTGATTAATTTCTGTTTGTACAGCAGCTTCGTCTCCTTGGATGACGTCGGTGCGCACACCCGGCATTTTAACTGGTGATGTGTAGTGCTTGAACTGTTTTTTCGTCCAAGTGGTGTTACGTGGAGTTCCGGCCGCAGGTTTGCCTGCAATTACATAAAGCGCACCGTTGAATTTAACTGCGTTGGCCATAGTTTAGAACTCCGGTGTCTGGTAAATGGGACCCGTTGGTTTGGTAACTTCGGGTGTGGCCTGTGGGCCTGGCCGTACGCTTTTAAGCAGATTGTCACGCGCTAGACTCACAGAACTACGCTCTTTGCGCAGGGTGTCGATTTGCTTAGTAAGCTCTGCTACTTCGTGCTCTATTTTATCTCGCCGGGCCATCAAAGGCAGTTTGCTTGCACGATCCGGTTTTCGCTTGATTTGTTCTAGCAACTCCAGGCTACCTGCAGACGCACGACTCTGCTGGCTGCGAACCGCAGAAATGGCCTGATCAATCTCCGCAATCTTTTTATCTAGATCTTCCAGACTCTTGCCCATACCGACTTGCTTCTCTTGCGCTCTGGCCCCGGGCTCAAACTCTCGCTTCATCATGCTGCGGTACTGTCGCATACCGTCTTGCACCAGCTTCACGGCCTCTTTGATTGGGTATTCCCCAGACGACAGCGTCACAGAAGCGGCGCCAGCGTCTACAGCCTTTCCAACCGCGATGGTGTCCTGCACGAGTTTATCGAAACCCTCGCGCGCTTTTGCGGTTTGCAAGAACATAGGCTGTTTATTTTTGATATCCTCCAGCGTAGCCAGGAGTTCTTTTACTACCTCCATGAGATTGTCGGGTTTGGGTTCCTTCGGTTTCTTTTCTTTTTCGGGCTTATCTGCCTTAGCCTTCGCGTCAGCTTCGGCTTTTTCTTTAGCCTTTTGCGCCTTGGCCACCAGCCAGTGCGCTTTAAACTCTGTAAACAACTCTTTCACAATGTCTTTAATGTATCGATCTTTCAGGTCCTTATCGGTTGTTTGAGTACCTTGCACCCAATCGATACGCTTCTGCAGTTCTTCAGCCTGTGCTGCGTCGCCAGCAGTTTCTGCGGCTTTCCGCGCATCTTCCATCTCAGCCAGCAGGTCGACACGGTTGGAAATTACATATTTGCCTTTGGCGATGGATTCATTCACAACCTTGAGCCGGTACATAAAACTAGGAAGTGCGGCTTGCGCAGCTTGGATACGTGCGCTTTCCTCGGGATCCTGGCCTTCGGTCACTGCAGCACGGTTGACTAATTCAGTAGCTTCTACAATGTGTTTATTGATGAAGTCAAGCTGTACCTTCACGAATTTAGGGAAGCCCAGGACTTCTTCTTTTTTGCGCTGCTGATCGGGCACATCGGACGCCGGCCGACTCGATAGCGCAAACTTTTCCCACTGATCAACGATACGAGTAAGCTCTGGTACGACTTCAGTAATAGGAATTTTTACCGCACGTTTTGCAGGCACCGTGGGGTTTTTGATTAGATACTCTCCGAGTTCAACTGCCGCGATTGTATTGTCAATTACCTTGGCCAAGTTATCCAATGCCAAACCCGTGGTAGATTTCTTAATTCCCAGTGCGTCGAGTTGCGCCTTGAGAGCAGCCACAGCTTCGGCATTACCGGCGGCTTCTTGGAGTTTAAGCTCGTGCCGGACTTGTTTTACTTTGGTTTGCGTTACTTCTGCGTCGACATCTCCGGGTTGCTCCGCGATAACGTCGCTTTCAATACCCAAAGTATAAACGCGTTCGCCCAAAGCCTCCAAATCGGCTATGACTTTGGTGATATATTCTTGCTTATTTGTTTCCCAATTGGCCGGCGGGGCAGGCGGGGCATAGGTTTCGGCTGCCGTGTGGAGTACATAGCGCTGGCCGCGATAAATAATTTCAGGCATGGAGGTTCTCCGGTAGACGCAAATCTACCTAGATATAAGGTAGAAAGCAGGAAACAGATGAAACTAAGCGCTGGGTGGGGTCTGCAAATCAAATTCCCGGATGACACCAGGAGGATACTCAATTCCAGTGCTGCCGGACGATAGGTTTTCTAGTTCATAGAGAAGCGAGGCGGCAGTCTCTTGCTCTTGTTCCGACATCTCCGCTGTGATGGTCGCGTCACTGAGCAGCCAGGCAAGACGAGACACTACGGTCGAGAGTTCGTCCTCAGTGACCCAAGTTAACCCAGCGCTATGACTGCGGCTCGCGACTGCATAGACGGCGTCGCCCTGTCCCTCATGGATCTGGAATAGAATCTCTTCTTCTTCGGGAGAAAGTGCAATTACGTACTTCGCGCCGGGCATGTCAGCATAATATTTATCTCTGGGTGCGAAAGCTGTTTTTAGCTGTTCAATTTTTTGCCTAATCTGCTTGGCGTTTTCGGTAGCGCCAATAGATTCTGCCATCTCGAGATCTGCCTCGAGCTTCCCAAGCTCGTCTTTGTCCTGTGTGAACTGCGGCGGTGGCTCAGCCAAACGATATAATTGACCGGCGACGCGGATAAATTTAGGTACGGACATGATTATACCTTTCGTAAGAACTACTAAAAGATAACGTGCTATTAAGTTTTGCTAGAAATCGCAGTCGAAATAGAGATGCTCTATGCAGGGTGATGGGGGAGGCGGAGGTAGCAAGCCAAGCTGACACACCGGGCCAGCCGTTTTGACCGGCAGCGGTGGTGCAGAGTCTGCTGTCTGCTGCTTATTTTCTGGTGAATTTTCCATGGAAATCATACCTTTACGTAAGAAATTAGGCTAAGATAAAACTCTTCACCTTACTCAAAATGTTTATCGATGGAGTCGACGCTCCAGCACCACCGGCAGTCGCGCGTAGGTGTAGTTGCGGTGCGCGCTGCTTGGTGGAAGCACAGAACTCGTGTCCAGTACGTTGCGATAATCATGCAGCGCCGCCGACCAAACAGGCACTTTTGCTTTCGGTCCTCGGGCAATGCCGAGCATTGGCTGTACAGACGCTTGCACTGTTCTTCCTTTCGGTACATAGGCCCGCCGTTGTACCGATTAAGTATGCAGCGTTCGGGCACTCTGTCGAGGTGAATTTTCTCTCGACACCATTCCGTGTGCTTGGCGAGTTCCTCGGCCGCAAGCATGAACGATTCTTTATAATCTTTCTGCACTTGAGCACACCGAAATTTAACCCACTTCGGTGCACCGGAAAAGTTTTGCTGGGTAACGCCACAGTCTTGGGAACAGAAACCTTGACGAGGCAAAGAGCAGCGGATATCTTTACGCACTGCTGCCGTAAAATTACTTTCTACGCGGGCGATGGCCACGAGCAAATATGGATCGATGCTGTGCTGGCGCGACGCGGTTAGAATTGCGTCCGCATATTTGCTTACTTTTTCGGGAGAAACTGGAACCCCTTTCGCTTTGAGAGCTTCAATGGATTTGACGATGTCGGCCTTACTGGGAGGACGCGAGGAAGCCACCAGGCTTGGAACAAACCCGCGGGCTCCTGCCGAAACCGTCACTGGCGTGTCCTGCTGAATGAGCAGGAGCAAAGAAAAAATCAAATACATTACAAACCTCTCGCGGACACCTGTCCGTGGTTTATGGTCACGGTAAATGTTACCGTGCCAGTCAATACAGATAAGGTGTTTTTACAATAAATGTAAGTGTCTGTAATTATTAGGACTACACCAACCAATCCGAGAGGTTATAACTTCAGATTCGGCGGCATGCCGCCGTTCGGCACGATGATTCCACCCGAAGAACACTGCGGGCACTTGGCCTGCGGCTGCGACATCCCGACGACAAATGCCTGGCCGATGATCTCCTCACCTTCCTTCTCCTCCACTACCAAGACACCATCGGACCTAAGCAGTAGCATCATAGGCCTGACTTCCATGGCGGCCTGTGCATGGCATCTGGGACAGAACAGCATGATGACTGGGGTCATCATTCCATCAGCGTTTGGGGTTTGTTCTGGTTCCGAAGCAGGAGAAGGTGTGTCATTTTGTGCAGTTGGATCGATGATTAGGGACATTGGTTTCCTTTCGGTTGTAGGCATTGCGCTGCCGGCGGCCGGTATTCAGCGGCAAAATTAATGGATCCGCCGGCAGCGCAACAGCACCCACTATATTCAGTTATTCGGAGGAAGTCAAGCAGAAAGGGGCGGGAAAGATCGAAGCTAGTGATTTTTCACGTATTCTTGCAGGAAAGTATCGAAATTCTTGATTTTTGGGTTACCACGAAGGCCAGTCAAGAAATAGCGTTGCAACCACATAAAAGCATGATCTACGGCGTCTTGCCGGTCAAGATGCATGCTTTGTAGGCCCTGCTGGTTGTCGCCAGAGTACACGCACCACTCGCGTGTAGTCGGCCCTTTATCTTTGGTGCTACACTGCTGCACCATCTTCTCTGCGAGCGGCCACAACAGGCCATCGAATTGTTCCTCGGTGAGATCTCGAGGAACGCTCTGCAGCTCCTGCATGGCACTAGCCGCCGTACGGGAAACTATTACACGCCGATATACAGCATCGCGAAAGACAAAAGTATCCATCGAGACCTCCAAACTACTAAACTTTAAGGTGATTTACGCAGCAGGAAATAAATGCAATAACCATTTTGTTGTTTTATAGTGCTGAGCTTCTGCCTGGATTTGTAAAGTAACGGGGTAACCCTTGAGCGCCAGCAAAAGTACACCGCAGTATAGTTCGTCGACTCCGCGCATTTGCGCTTTTTTAAGTTTGTCGAACACACATGTCAGCAGCCCGAACGCGTCGTCCAGACTAAAATCTTTATCTTCTAAGTGGCGGGGCAACGGGGATAGCTTGAGTGCCTTTTGCATGATCTCGCAATAGCGCTCTTTCGATCCCGCGGACAACATTCGTGTTTCGAGTTCCATGGCGTCGGCTTTATCCAAAACATTCCAGATCTGGATTATTTTATTTGGCTTCGGTGCGATGAACTTTACTTCTGGTGCCGGAGCCGCGGGTATAGCCGGGTCCAAGGTTGGCATGTCTTGCTTGACGACATATTGCTCCAGCACCCGGAGGCAGAGCTTGTACAACCCAACCTGTTGATCTTGCGCGGTTGTTTTTAGCCTATGGTGTAACCAAATCGGAAGATTTAGCTGTACGATTACAGTGTCGTCAACTTTACCCTGAGCCTCCGGAACAACATTCGACTTGGTCTTCCAAGCCTTACGCGCCGAGGCCACAGAATTCATCAGTGCACGGAGACGCTGTTGCCTGGCAGTCTGATTCGGTAAAAAGCGATCGATAATATCTAGTGCTTCTCCGGTCTTTCCTTTGGATAATTTATGTTCTGCTTTATGCAGAACGTCGTGACATGATGCGCACAGCATCACACGGTTTTCAGGTATGTCTTGCCCGCCGAATGCTTGCGGTTTAATGTGGTGAATGACTAATAAATCTGCACTGGCGGGAACATTGTCATGGATGTGACATTGCATTATATGAAAGTCACGTGGCCTTTGCGGGCCAGCTCTTCCAGGTTGGATTTCATCAACATGGCCGGCGTGGTGAACTTGGGCGCTAGTTCCATACTTCCACCGGGGGAAATGGTGGCAGTCGCTGGCGAGCCGTCTGGCAGTGGGTAATACACAATGACTTCGCCGGAAGTCCGATTACGAACCACCACTTTACCGAGTTGAATGCACTTACGAAGTTTTTGTGACATGTGAAATCCTTTCTGAAACGGTTTTACAGACCGGGCTTGCTGTTGGTGTTCTGCAGATCTGACATTTGTGTCGACATCGCATTACCGTTTATTCTCAAGAACTGCGACGGCATAGCTATCGTCATGGTGCCGTTGGCGTCGACTGTGGGAATTGCAATGCTGCCGTCATCTCCCGCGGCAGCCGAAATGCTCAATTTGGTTCCCTTGTTTACGGCTTTACGCTCTTCGTCTGTGAACCCTATGATGGTGGACGCCGCACCACGCCCGCGTTTGCCCCATTCTTCTGCTATTTGCGTATTACTGCCTCGACGCACTCTTGCCTCTTCGGCGTATGTCGCTATACCCATCTGTTTAATCATAGTTTCTTTGTTTAACGCCGTTGTAAACTCTTTAAATCCAACCTCACCGAGCTTTTCCTTGAGCGCTTTGCCTTCGCTTCCCTCGAGTGCCGCAGCGATATTACCTGCAAAGTCGCCGCGCATGACATCTTGGCCTTGACCAGAAAGGAAAGATGCCACCATACCTTGAGTGCCGCCTCTAACGTCCAGATTGGCAAAACCGCGCTTCACGGTTTCTGCCACAGTGGCTTCATGGCGTGCATTAAGCTCTTGGTCGGTGAACGCTTTTTCTTTCGCCTCGGCGTCGGTAATGGCTTTGATAGATTTCTGTATTTTAGCGAGCTTTTCCTCACGTAGTTCTAGCTCTTTTTTGTCTACTTCCGTCATCTTGTCGCCCAGACTTTTTAGCCTAGTTACGTCCTTTTTAAGCTCAACGATCATTTTTTTCCTGTTGGCTAATTCCTCCCACGACATATTCATAACGACATTGTTTAGATCTACGGAATCCTGCCCTGTCAACCATTTCGAGAATTTAGCCCCGCCACGCGCTCTTCTGCCCGACGCTTCGTCTTCCTTATCGCCTTCGTGAGCCTTGAACGCTTTATACCCAACATAGCCCACAGCTGCAGCACCTGCGGCCAGCGCAGCAGGGACCGCCGCAGCCGCGGCAGCCGCCTTGATCGCTGCGAGCGCGCCGGCACCCGTAGCCGCAGCAGTACTGCCGCCCGTTACAATGGTTCCGGCTGCTGTCGTTGAAGTTGCGCTGGTCACTGCGCCGCCTGCAAGGACTTTAGTGCCTAAACCTAGTACACCCCCGAGCAGCTTACCAGCCAATGGTCCGGCAAGTGCAGACAATATGGGGCTTCCTACGGCCATATACATCATGTATTTTTGAATTTTTTGTAGTTCACTTACGACATTACCCAGCAGTGTATTGGTTTTCGCTCCGTTTTTAACGGTCTCTTCCACTTTATCGAGCTGTTTTTGTGCTTCAGTTTTGTTAGATTCTTCTAGCTCGCTGAATGCTTTGTCGAAAGACTTTTCATCCTTAGACAAAGTTGCACTGGCGAGCATACGCGCTGTTATGGCCGAACCACCAGCAACTTCTTGTATTTGTGCAGCTAATTGATCTACATTTCCGCTACCTTTTGCAGCTAACTCAGCGAAAGCCAAGCGCGTAAATTCTTTACTCCCTCCAGCAGTTTCCATCGCGTACTGGCGTTTCATGATGTCGGGTGCCCCCTCCATCATGCTGGCGCGTGCACTGAAGCGCTCACGTAGACCTTTGGACAAAGTTTCTGGTGCCGTCTTAAACTGGGCGTATAGTTTTTCAGACGCCAGCATACCCATGAGCCCGAATTCGCCCTTCACCGTTGTGAGCGACTTGCCTAGTCGAAGCACGCCTTCCATGGCATCTTTTTGCTCATTTTTTGTTCCACCGAATTTAGCTGCCTGCACGGCCATTTTGGCCATGGCGTTAGTATACGCGACGACATTCGGCACCCCGATTTTAAACTCATTGTTGATGGCCTTGGTCGCCTCGAACATCTCTTTTTTGCCGATTTTAGCCGTCTTGAGCATCTCGCCGCTCAGCGAGGTCAATTCCTTGGTGTACTGGTCCGTGACCTTCGTGAGCATCGCGGTTTCTTGCTGCGCGTCTTCCAAAGTCATGTTCGACGCTTCCATACGTTCGCGCCAAGATTCCATGACTTCTTTTTGATCAACGCCAAGATAGCGACCCAGTACTATTGAATTCTTCTGCAGGTCTTTCATGCCCTGGCCCACGTCGTCCATGGCCCCGAGTTGGGTTGCGAACATTTTCTGCGCCGTGCGACTCGCTGCGTTGATTTCCTCCGAGGACATTTTATACGTAGCAGCTAGATTTTCTGCTTCTGCTGCTGCTGCCCTGGTACCCTCAAAGAATCTATCGGCTTGTTCTGTTGCCTGCCCCATGTTGTCCGTATTGGCCTGCATGGACGACGTATAGGTTTGTGTGCTGTGCTCGAGCTGGTTCAAGGTTCTCGTGTAAATTGCAGTCAACGAATTCATGTTCTGCATTTCGGTCATGAAGCCTTTGACCGCTTCAAAGCTTTGACCGACATATTGACGATACTGCCCCATGGCCACGGTGGCTTTTTGAAGTTCTTCTGTTTCGCGTTTTAAATATTCCAGGAACGTTTCGGGTATCTTTTGTTTCTGTAGTCGCCCTAAGCGTTCACGTGCACCCTCGTTTTGATCTAGTGCTTTGGTATTGGGCAGCAAGGCTTCGGTTTCGGCATTAATCGACGCCGTGCTGCTAGCAAGATTGATGTTAGACGGGGTTGCAGGCGGGTTTCCGCCTTTACCGCTGCCAGTTCCGCCTGGAGGAGTGCCGCCCAATACCGTCATGACTTCACCTAGTGCTTACGCTGTCGCATTTGCTCCACAGGGATCGCCACGGAAGCACCGCGAGCCAAATGCATGAATTGATCGCGAGGGATATCCCAACCTTCAACCACCGTTGCAGTCTTGGCCCATTCAGGCGGGTCAATACCGAACTTAGAACCAAACATACTTTTGACAGCCTCTTGGAACTCAGGCTGAATTACAAATGTCAGTGGGATCGAAATAGTTTCCAGCTTTTGCCGGGGGTCCGTACGACTGTTGAAAACCTGTTCGACTTGTTCCCGGGTCCAGCGCACGCCCAGCATATCACCTAGGCGATCAAACGTTGCATCGTTTTCCTGCCCACAATTCCAATCGGTCCACAGCAAAGCCGTGGGATTGTAGTACAACTGCTTCGCGCGCTCTTCCAGCGGCGAAAGCCTCAACCTAGCACAAACACGACCCCAAATTGCTAAGTAAGGGTCGGCTGCGGCTGCGGCTGGGATACTTTCAGAAAAGGGTAGATATCGTTGTGGTTTTTAATTCGGTCTGGCATTGCTTTATTGAGCAAATCGTACAAATCGACCAGTTGCTCGTACGGACCGAAATCATTCTGGAAAAACTGGTTCACCGCATCCGCACACCGGAGCCGTAGAGGCAGCGGCATGGAAAATACGTCGAGCAGTGTTCCGCACTGCTGACACGTATCAGTCTCAAAGCCGACATTATTGCCACACGACGGGCAAAGACGCGTGTACAGCGGCACACGCACAGTTTTGTCACTGCCATCCTGGCGGTAATCTGCTTCTAGCTCGATGCCCAGGACCTTCCATACGGGTTCGCCATCAATCCCTACCAGGGAAATCGCGACCTTGAGGACGGAATACATGTTGGCACCATCAGTCGCTGCCATCGCGACGAGCCAACGGTCCATGGCTGCGGGGGCTGGAGCAAAGTGCCATTTGTACCCGCCCCAATCCACTGACACGGGTTTGATTTTCTGAATACCTAGGTCGGCCTTCAACCTGGACAGAATAGCGTTCTCTTTTTTGGCCCTGTGCACTTTTTTGAGTGACTGTTGCGTGCCCAGGAGTTTATTCAAAGTTTCCCGTAATTCATTAGCCAGATCTTCATTTCCTGACCGATGCGCCATGTTGATCTGGTCGGAAATAATATTGACCAATTCGTTCGGGTTTTCATCTTTTTCCGGCGGACGAACGACATCAGCGTCCTCTTGTCGTGGCACCTGACGTACTGGCAGATCTGGTCTGCGCTGTGGCTCAGCCGTAACGTTCAGTCCCAGTTGCGCTGCGTCTGCCGCGAATTGTGCGGCGTCTGGACTAACGCCTCCTCCAGCGGGGTTGCCGAATAGATCTTTGCCCGTTGTCTGCATGTGCTCGTTCACTGCGCCGAGCACCGACATCCTCGTCATCTCGCGCCCACCGATAGTCATCGACTGTCCAGGCTGCAGCGTGGGCGCTTGCTGCGACACTTCCTGGGTTGGCACAGGGGTCGTCGGCGCAGCAGGATTTTGGGGAGGAGTCATTCCGGTTTTTTGTGTGGGCATTGGGACCTCAAAGTGAGGTTGGGTTTTACAGTTATCTCAATAACAAATCCCACTGTCTCAAAAATCGTCGAGCTTCGTCTCGTTCTGTCCACACCGGACAGTAATAATGTCCACCAACCAGACGCGGAAATGGAATTGGCATTTCAGCTTTAAGCTCCCGAGCCATCCGGAAGAATTTTGTCATGTCGACGATAGTTTCTTTATCCCGATGAATTTCGACTAATTTTTTAGCAATTCCAATACATGGAACCGGTGAAAGCGTGATGTAGCGGCCAAACACGACCGCGATGTCTAAATTATAAGGTTCTTGCGACCAATCGTTCAGTGCCTGCTTGGGAATAGAATATCCTTGCAATAGCACAATGGGAACCGAGATTACGCCGAATTCAGTTTGCAGGAGTTCGTCTGCGTCGACGGCAATAGTATCGATGTAGTCTTGTGACTGTTTGAATCCATCTTGTTGCGTCTCGCGTTCATTCAATTCCTGAGTTTTCCACCCCTTGGTAGAAACTGCTTTCATGAACGCTAAAATGGCGTCGTCTTGATCTGGTGTTTTTGTACAGTGTCCCAAATCCAGCAAAATGTTGTCCAGTTGCTGATAAACATTTCGCATCGATTCCGCGCGTTTAATCCTCGGGGCTGTTTCAATAACCTGCATCAAAAGGGTAAGCCTGTGCAGCGGCAAAGTTTGATATGCCTGCGTGAGCCTTTCCAATACTTTGTTTACTGCACGATCGGACGGACGAGGAAGGGAATTGAGAATTACTTGGCGCGCGGCCCGGAGGTGGTGGGAAACAGTAGCACTCTTGGCATCAATGCGTGCAAATGTCGGCATCGTATCCTCCTGACGGAGGACGTTTTACAACAAAGAATTTAGGTATTTACCAAAATCTAGATAGAATGCTGAATGTGCATTCTAGCGGTATACGTAAAGTTCACGTTGGTCGTAACTTTAGCATCACCGTCCGATTTGAATTCGGATTGATCCATATCAGTCATCCAGCAGCCAAGGTACGTCCACGTTTCATAAGGGTTAGAGCCGCGGTGCCAGAATTCCTCGGCGGTGAACGGAGCCGTTTGGCTCACGAGATCGATGTAACGTGTTGAAGATCCAAGGATAAATTCGATCTCCTTGCCCCATAATTCAAGCGCAGAAGCCGCAATAGTGTACCCTTTGGCCACGCCAGGCACAACATCGACGGGGCGCCCGAAGGTACGGTTGTTTAGTTCGTAAACGTGAGAAGCCTCACGAGTTTTACCGCCCTTATTGTTCCATGACTGGACGCGGCCCACAACGGCACCGTTGATCGAAATTGCGATGCCGTGGTAGGTTTTCTCAGTCGGGGCTTGCGGGTGAGTATAATTGAGCGGCTCGGTCACGACGCCGACGGAGTTAGATGCATATTTTGCGTAATCTAGTGCCATGGATCACCTTTTCTTTGTCAGGCCGCGCCCGACAACGTTAGTAAGTCAGGATGCCGGGAACGTTGAGCACGGCCGCGGTAGATTCTAAAAACCATTCTTTGTGCGCGGTGTACGCACGCATGAGTTCTACGACCGCAGCTGCCGCTGCGGGGATAGACACCGGCGCGATCGAAGCGATGGCGTTGGAATTATCCAAAGTAGAATGCGCGGCAGCATCGGCTAGGTGCGCAACGAATACTAGCTGCGCGCCACCCGCGTTAACTAGCCAATTCTGAAGACTCGCTAGAGTGGTCGTAGGCACTGCATGCGTAATTTGGACCGCTGCTGCAGTGTGTATCGCCGTGCTCGCGGCATGCTGATTGAATTGTGCAGTGAAATCTATGGCTGCTGTGATGGACGCCGTGAGCATATTGGCACCAGCTTCGGCCAGAATGTAATCGGGGGAATAGGCGAGGTCGTGTCCCTTGTCTTTATATAGATGCACGGAATCGACTTCCGCGACTTCCACGAGACCATGGGCCACGTATTCCGCCAGGGCTTGCTTGGCAGAAAACGGCCAGTCCTTCATGGCAAGACGCGGGAGTTCCACTTGCTGCTGCGGCTCCAGATCGAGATAACCCGCGTGCATGCCGGAAGTCCCGATGCCTTTAATCTTGAAACCTATGCGGTTTCCGGGTGCCGTGGGAGTTCGTGAAATGTTTCTAATGCGGATCATGTCGTGCCTTTAAGCGTTGCGAATAATCGCCGCAGACGCTGGAAGCTGAGCTTCGAGTTCGGCTTTGCCGTAAAGTACGGCATGCATGAGCTGCGTGGACCCCGAGGCATTCGCGACTTCAACGGTGTGGGTAACGGCCAAAACGGTATCAGTAGCGAGATGCAGACCGCCGAAAGTGAAGTCCACGTAAGTACCGGTTGGAATGATCGTCACGACGACATCCATTTCAAAGATACCGTTGTGTAGTGGGTCATCGCCAGTACCCAGGTCTAGCTTGTGGGTAATCGTGAGATCTAACGTTTCAGTCCCGAAATTATAAACTCTGAGCACCGGCTCGTAAATCGCATTGGCGTTTGCCAGCGCCGTGTCTTCAACGACAAACGTGTACTCATCGCCCGCTGTGATATTGGCTGGCCAATCAATTCTGCATGGGTATAACATATGGACCTACGGCTTGTCTGGGGTTTGTTCGAAATCGTAATTCTCAACACCGCCGAACAGAGGATTCAATGTCGGCATTGTCGATCCCACATAACGATAATTTACAGGAACGACTCGGGTCGCCGTATCTCCATTATTTAGCGTCACTGTGCACCGAGCTGTCATATGCTTTTGCATATTAGGATGGAGCACAAAAGTATAAAAACGCCCAACGTCAGAATACTGCCCGTCGTTTTCGATCAACACGACGTCACGATAATTAAACGCCGCGCTGTACTGTGCAGCTGAACCTTGAAGTAATTCCACTACTCCGGATTCGACCTGGTCTGCTGCTGATACTCCGGCGTCAGTTTGCACAATCGTTGCGACTTGCGCGACGTCCGTGGCGGCATCATACTCGGCACTGACTTCTAGAATCATGAAAAATTGCGCCGGGTCCACATATAGTTAAGCGTGGACCCGGCGCCCTTAGTTACTGACCAGCAGACTGGGTCTGCCAGAACTTGGTATCAACACTGTAGAGACCGAAGAGGCGCTTGATCGGGTACCTGGCATTAAAGTAATACCAGAAGTGATACTTCGTCTTCTCGATCTCATCCGCGAACACGTACACATCCTGGTCCGGATTAATCTGCCGGATCGTCGGAGGATTCGTGTCGCTGCCGTACGGCGCAATCACGCCGCTCGCTACGAGCCCGCTGAGGCAGAGCACCAGCTGGTTCGTGATGATCGCAACACCGGCCAGAGGAGAAGGAGGAACGAGATACGTCAGGGTCTCGTCCATCTTCTGCCGCACGTACTTCACGACGTAGTGTGCCTGAGTACGAGCCGAAATCTCGTTCAGCGCGAGTTCCGTGGTATCGACGGTCACAGACTCCACGTACTGATAAATACCAGTACCGATAGAATCCAGCGACGTGATGGAAGCCTGACCCAGAAGGACCAATTCCTTCTCGTTGAACGTTGTGATGGTGTCGAATGAAGACACCGATTTGCGTCCGATGGTGTCGCTGGGGTTCAGGAACGACGCTACCAAAGCCGCGGTGTACGCCGCGATGTACGAACCGTCGAGCGTCACGGTAGTCGCTGAACCGTCTTCCAGGGCGTAGGTCCGGGTAGCTTCGTTGTTACCAATCAGAATGATGTTGCCCTTGCCGGGAGAGCTTGGGCTACACTGAAGAGTGCGACGCGCGTAATACACCAGGGTATTGGCTGTCGATTCGTCACCCACCTGAGTTCCAACCTGCGCACCGACCCACAGGAGGCGCTCTTTCGCCTCGAAGGGGTTGTTCATATTCTCGATCGAGGTTTTGGCATACGGAATAACCGCGAAGTGAGACAGCGGAATTACGTCCGTGATGGCATTGGAGGTCTCGGTCGCATCGATACCCCGTCGATAGTCCGTGGTCGTGAAGGTATCGTCGCCAGCTGCGCTCTTGACCTGCACACAGTAAATCCCGAACGGACGGGCATCCCACATGGTCTCGCTGCCGAGCCAGAGATGGTTATTGGTCTCCGCGGGGTACAGACCCAGACGAGAAGCATCATGATTCAGGAAGCGCCGCGGGATCTCGTACTCATTCTCAGAGCCCGAGTCGATACGGATACGGTTCGCCGTAATGTAGTAAGCATTACCGGGGTCCGGCTCGTTGCCGCGGTACTCGTAATCCACGATGACATCGACTGTAGGATCGGAGGCAAATGCGATGTACGGAGTATCAGAAATCCAGGTGTAAGAAATGGGCAGCAGGGTAGCGGCGTCCTTCACCCTGAGCACGGTTTCTGGGGTCTCCTGCAGTACGAGGTAGAAATACAGCGGAGTACCGGTAATGGTCCCGAGAGTATCCTGTCGAATATCTGAGGAATCCGTGGTCTCGGACGCACGATTTACCAGTGACCAGTCAATCTCATCGTGGTTGAGCGTCGCGAACGTGAAGACGTCATTGGCCGCATAGCGCTCGTGCGTGTTAGGAATCAGCGGTGGGCCAGGGTTCGAAGTGAAACCCTGAAGGTTTCGGACCATGAGCCGGATGTTGTCCGGGAGATCAAACCAGGGGTCGCTGTAATCCGAAATGGTTTCGGTGGCCCAACCGCCCTCGAGAGTGGACGACGTGTACGTTGCGGTCACGGACGTCGCGGCCACAGGAGCGCTGAACGTCAGGGTAACGGTACGGTCGTCTTTACCCGTAAACTCACGCCGCGCTGCCTTGGCATCAACGCGCCAGGTGTCTGCCAGGTCAAATCCGTTGGCTACGCCGTGCCGAGTATACTTGGTACGCACATCGTTCAGGAAATTGACCAGCGCAGCCAGGTCCGACGCTGCCGTGATGGTCAGATCAGTATCGAGAGTCCAGATGGCATCAACGACGACGTGCTCAGTTGTGTCAGCGAGGTGCGCCGAGTACTTGGTCTGGATATCCAGCGCAAGTGTCCGCAGAGTCGCGAGGTCTGCTGAAGCCGCAGCCACGATTTGGTGCGCTCCAGAGCCCGCGACATGCCAAGCACCACCGGTGTTATTGTCGTGCTCGCCGTATTCAGTACGGATTTCATTGGCCAGCGTGATAGCACTAGAAAGTGTAGACGCGGCCGGCGAAGCTAGCACGTTGGTAGTGTCCACCAGGTTGTGTGACGTTCCGAATGCAAACGTCAGATAGATTCCGTTTTCCAGCAGCACCCGCTGGTACGAAGCCGGAGTACCCTCTACGAGACCGATGGAGCCGGTGGTGTACGGAAGTTCCTTGTACCCTGCCCAAGTGATGGTGGCCGTACGATTAGGCACCGCACCGCCGGATGCGCTGCAGTGCAGGAAATAGCTACGGTCCAAAGTATCAGAAAAATCGGTGTCGGCATGAACAGTGATTTTACCCCCCGACGTTTGTGCGGTGGCCGCTAGTGCAGGGTCAATATCACCAAGCTCCACCGGGTCTAGAACAGTCGAGTATTGGTTAGTATTGTCATGTGCCGAAGCAAATTCAACTTTGCCCGGTCCATACGCCATCCAAGTCCAAGTAATGCCTACGTCACCGCCAATAAATGCCGCGTCGATGTCCAGTACGATTCCGTCGGACCCAAAGAAATTGGGAAGCGGGTTGGTGGTCAGATAACCAGACAGCACACCAACACTCGCGGGGTTGGACAACGAGAACGCTGTGGCCGGGTCTGCGAAAATACGCCGGAAAATAGAAGTAGTAGCTGCCGGGACGTACGGCACGTTTGGCGTCTGCGCGTTACCGCCGGAGTAGTTGGTTACAGTTAGACTAAAGTCTGCTGAAACACCACCGTTGACGGCCACACACTCTAGCACATATTTGCGGTTATACCCACCAATGTAATTGGTGGCCGCGTTTAGCGCGACAGAACCCGCGCCAGGAGCAGGAGCGGGTACTAGTGCAGCCGGCACGATGGTGCTAGCGTAGAACGTATTATCTGTGTCCGCCGTGCAGGCGTCCGGGTCCACGGTGGAGCCCACGAGCGACGTGACCACACGATAGTCCGTGAACTCTACGTACTTATTCTGCCCCTCGGCATCGCCGACGAGCAGCATCTCGCGAACACCGTCGAACATCATCTCGTCGAGCACGCCGCGGTCTACCGACTGGTATTCCACGTAATACGTGACGTTTTTGTTGAACGTCGTGGAATCAATCTGCACGCGGTTGTAGTAACCCGAGGCCGAGAGATTCACCAGGAACGCCCACTTGTCGGAAGGCACAGGACGCCCCGAGGAGTCGTAAACCTGCGTCAAACCCTTGTCGGGATTGGCGTTATTGTCCAGGTACGCGATGTACGGCGCCGTAGACGTGAATGTGAGCTGCTCACCGTACACGCGAGCACGCACGTGCTGCTCGGCGTTAACCCGTGCGAGGCGCGACCCACGGCCCACGATGCAGGGATAGCGTGGGTTTCCCGTCGGGGAAACTGGGGACGGCTGCGGCACAAATCCAATGTAAGCGCCGGGACGCACATAACGCGAATTGGTAAGCCGGATATCGCCGATTGCCATGTTGAACTCCTTAAACTACAAGAAATCGGGCGCAATTATTGACTGCACCCAAAAGGAAGCTAATTGCTAATAGATATTAACGTGAATTTACTAGACAGGCTGATATAAAATGTACGCTTCAAAAATTCGTTCTGCCGGGGCACGATAACGATCAAAATCTCCAGCTATTTTATCGCTAAATAATTGGCAAAAAACTCGATAGACTAGACTATGGACTTCTTCCGGAGATCCGCACAGGTGCAGTCGAGGAATTATTTCACCGACTTCTGGCCAGTATTCATTTGGATCTGGACTGTGGGTTTGTGCTAAATCCGCTGTGTACAAAATATCTAGTACTTTGGTGTACAGAACTCCATATTCTTTCTGTAAATCTGTATCCATGATTATCTGGAAACCACCGTAATGGTCTGCTGGAAAAATATCCTGGGACCTTTGGACCCACCATCTTCTGCGGTGACGAACAACGTGCAGGTGCCGGGGCGTCTGGGCTGCAGCGAGAAAGTCAAATTGGTTTTGTGCACCACAGCTACGCGCGGATCATCAGTATAAACGGTGAAGCGTGGGGGATGTTTCGTCAGGTTAATGGGAACGTTCTGGCCCAACCGGATAGTTGACGGCACGGAAACGCCCAGAGTGCCTTCCGTGAACTCGAGTTTGGGTTGGTTCGCGTAGATCATGTAGACGGAGTTTTCAAACACTACGTCCATGTCGGCCGTCACGGACCAGAGTTGTTGCCGAGTGTCCTCGTGCAGAGATTCATGTTTCTTGGGACTGACTTTGAACGTGAAGGGTAGGCGTACTTCCCAGTGTGCAGGACGGTCCGGATTTGGCTTGGGCTTCAGGATATATTTGCAGATCTCCTGCTGAAACTGTCCGAAAGCCGCAGAAATAAATGCCGCCATGTTGTTGATGTCCTGCTCAGACAACGCGGCGCAGGTAATCTGGCAGGGGATCGTCACTACGTCTGCAACACGAATTACTTGTTGCCCGCGTTCATTCCGCATATTCCAGCCATCGTCAATTCCGCCTAAGCCGGACGGCTGGTAATTATACCCATTGTCCTGGATGAAAATCTGTGGCGGGCGCTCTTGAATGTCGTCGAAATATCTGGCTATTTGTAGATGCCGCTTATTGGGGTCTCGGTCCAGAGTTTCATTTACGATGAAACCCGTGGTGAAACTGGCGAAGCGGTCGAAGAATTCCCGGAACTGACCTTCCTTGCCCAGACACTCTTCCATGAAGCGCTGCAACGTGAGCTTCACGACCTCGAGGTAGCGCGTGATGTCGCGCTCCGCGAGCCCTGAGAGCGCAGTTTCGCTCATGGGGTCGATACGAATAAATTGTGGGGAGGGTCGAGTTTGGATCATAAGCAGGGCTTCGCCCTGGTGGGCGGAAAGCCGCTATTACAATTTAAGGTGAAAATTCGTTACGGTGCAAAGGGGTTGAAATTACGCTTTTGCTCTGCTGCGTGCTTCGACTCTCGGTAATGTTTTGCACACAGACCTGTCACATTTTGGTCTCTGATGGCCTTGCCGCATTCTGTGCAGGTTTTATTTTTGCTCTGAGTTTCTTTTTTCCTGCACTCACGGCAGAGCCCTGTGGCATTATCCGATTTCAACGTTTTACCGCATGGGCACTTGGCAATTTTCCGTCGGCCTGGGCGAAGCACCAACGCGTTCTTACCGCCCAGCACCGTACGCCCGGCCCATTCCAATCCATCCATCATGAAGCGTACGAGCGTTTGCTTGTGCCCCATGAGTTTTTTGCCTTGAGTAATAGTAACGCGCCGTGCTACTACATTACCCTGGGCGTCTGTAATGGTTTTGTGTCTACGGTCCAGGAAATACTTGTATACCCTGACGCGGTTGTGCTGCGCGGGTTTGACGCCGGCCTCCCTGTTTCTGGCTGCGGAGACCTTTTGCCGCTGGCCTTGGTGTTTGCCGTAGCGGACCTCCCAGGTGTCTGGGCCGGTTTGTACTAGTTCGTTAGACCAGAAAGAATTATTTGGCATCACTGCTCCTACTGCAATAGTAGGAGTTTACTGTACAGACGGGTGAAAGTCAAGCGCTACTGGCGGAATTTGGTCAAGGCACGCTCTAGATCTTCTTTTTCCACCCCGCAGAACTCCATGGCGAGCCGTAGGAATTCACGATACGTGGTAGTTCCGATATCGCAGCCGTGCTGCTGTGCCCAAACCCGGAAGGTCTCGTAGTCCCCACAACCCAGCGCCAGAGCGCAACAAGCACGGGTTTTCGGATTGCGTATTTTGTTTAATTCTATTTCGGTGCTTTTGTCTTTTTTGCCGCCGACGAAATTGTACAAAGTAGTTTCGCCATCCTGCGAGGTCGGGAGATCAAATGATTTGGTTGTGGGCTGGAAATCGTCCATATCGACAGTGAGATCTACGACGGCTTTGCGCTTGCCATCGCCTAAGACGCGATAGCGTTTTAGACTTTTGCGTGCATCTTCTTCAGTATCGAAAAGGCGGTTCACGTGGCAATACTGCTGTAGGCCAGAATTAGTATTGCACGTCAGGATGTATTTATTTTTGCGGTGGCGGGGGTGAGTCGAGACCATGACCTGAATTACTGAATTCGCTTCCAAATCTGTCCACCAGGCAGTTCGGAATTTGTCGGCCTTACTGACACGCGTCAGGGGGTTGCGTGCCTTTGACCCGAAGCGTGTCGCTAGATTCAAGCTGTGATTCGTTACCGCGACTCTCAGAGTATTGGTACAGTGTCGGCCATCGATCCCTTTGGCCTCGCATTTCCTCGCGGCCTCCACAGCCTTGAGCATGAGTTCGGCTTCGATGTCCTCGCGCTCGATAGCCCGGTCGTTGCCCCAGACGAAACGCAAGCGCTGCTTGGCCAACGAACCAATATAGCGTTTGAGTCCGGGATTATCAATTATGTTGCGTTGTAGAAAGTCCTGTTTGGTGACGTCGGATAACGGCATGATGCTCCAAGCGCAGAAAAGCGCGCGAATTGTGTATGACGTCACTATAGAACAGATTATTTATGAAGTCAAGAAAAAATTAATCGGGAATGTCGATTTTTTCAGGTAGGTATAAAAGTGGTCAAAACAGCTAAATGGCGGGCTTTTTACGTTGCTGTCTTACGTCGGCAAGGTCGCGTTTAAATTGTTCCGCAGGTGTGGTTGTCTCTTGTTTTGCTTCGGCGTTCGCGAGACCCAAGAGGGCGTAGCCCATGAGATCTCGGTACGGGGATTCGCCCAGGGCATCACGAGCTGTAGCGATGCGAAACAACTTGTCCAGGATGCGCGTGATAGCCAGGACATCTCTGTACTGCGAAGGTTCAATACCCCTGGGGTATAGAATTTTCAGAATTTCACCAGCACGCGCGAACGAATCGCCGTAGACTTGGTTCTTCTCTTGTACGAGTTCGCCGATCTCGTTTGCCAGCTTGATGAAATCCAAGTTTACCTCAATAGCCGAGATCGGCGATAAAGCGGTCAGCGTGGCGGTGTTGTTTTCCTACAAACAGTTTTACTGCAGGCTCCAGCGCTGCGCTCTGCACTTTATATAGCACATGGAGGAGCACAAGACAAGGAAGATCTTGCGCGGTTTCATCGTAGGGTCGCGCTAGAATTACTTCGAGGTGTGCAATGCACGCTACGACCAAAACAGGATAGCGCTGAAGTAAATAAATTAATTCGCGTGTAGTTTCACATAGTTCTATTTTAGCTAGCGTCTCTTCGTAGTCATTGGAATAGGCGTCAAGGAAAAATTCCATATCGTCAAGATCTAGGAATAAGTCGTGGAGGAGGTCGACGAGCATAGTCTACCGTGGAAGCAGGTAAATTCTTCCCTATTGTTTTACAAAATTTACTGGCATGGAGCACAAAAGGAAGGCATAAAAGTTTAAATTATGAATGAAAGAATTCGATACTTTATCTTGCCAGCGTGCATTAATTAATACCGCACAATTTTAAGCTACAAAAATCCAGTGTTTACCCTGTACTATCCTGCCTATGGTGGATTTGCACACGCCAAAAAGCTGCGCTATTTGAACGTTGGTGTATTCGCGTGTGGCGTAAAGTCTGCGGATCTCAATCACTTGTTCTTCTGTTAATTTTGCCCTGCCATTAGAGGCGCCATGTCCCAATCGTTTCGCTCTTCGCGTTACACTTTGTTTGGCGCGCGTCTCGTCCGATACAGGCCCACGTGTCCAAGCAGCGGACGCAGCTCCGATTCTAGCTTTACATTCCTCTGTGTGCTTTCTGCCTCGACTACCGTTTCCAATCTTTATTTTAGTTTCGTCCGACGCTTTTCTGCCTTTTGCCGCTGCGCCTATCTTTCTTTTGTGCTCTTCCGTGAGCACTTTGCCCTTTTGTGCTTTACTCATGCGCGCACAAGTTTCCGCAGAAAATTTGGTGCCCAGAGAAGATCCTGCCGTCGGACTTATATTGTACCCAACATCCCGATGAGCAGTATTGTGCAAATCTATCCACGCTTGCTCGCGTGCAATTAAAGCATCTTTGGTTGGAGAGACTAGCTCTATGATAGAAAATATAAACGCGTCTGCCCCATATTTATTCCAGGCGTGTTGCAGCCTGGCGTTAGCGTGCGTACCGGCACGCAGGTTTCTTTCGTGGTCTTGCCAGCGTTCTCGTATATTCACAGAACTACCTATGTACTGTTTGCCATTAACTGTATTTTGAATCTTGTACACGCCCGAAAGCAACATAAGTCACCCGCGAGTCATTCGATCTGGGTCCAGTCTACAGGTTTGGTGCGGGTTGCTACCCACTCACTACGAAGCCATAAGTTTACGCCGTCTCGCTTAGCCCAAACAATAACTCCTCCAACGGCGGGGTGCAAGCCCATTTCTTTAGTGTATGGAGTGGAATGCTCAAAGCACCCTGGCTGGATACAAACTACATTTCGTGTATTTATGATAGAGTAGTTGTGAAGATGGCCTGACAAAAGTATATGCGGCTTTGCCCCTCCAGGCATGCGTTCTACCCATTTTTGTACCGGATATGAAATTGCATATGTGCTTCCGCTGACTTTGGGGTGCGCCAGCTCGACCTTAATAGCTTGTTCTTCTTGTCCGAATACCACTCTGCCTTGTATATCACCTATATAGTGTATATCGGTGCGTCCTAGCTCGCGGGCGCGGCGCTCTAAGGCGCGTCCAGGCGAGTAACCTATTGATTTTGCCCAGGAATTTTGCTCGTGGTTCCCGATAATATACCAATAAGATAGACTTTCTCTCTGCGGTAGAGAGTTGAGGGTATGCTCTACCTGCTCGTCAAAACCTAATAATTTTACCTCGTATGACATACCGTGGTGGTTAAGCAAACCAGTCATCAAGTCGCCTGCGTGCAGTATAGTTCTAACACCTAGTGAGTAGGCGTAATCAACGTAATCTTTAAACGCTTGCTCGTCACAATATTTGGAGCCAAAATGTGTATCAGCCACAGCGCCGAAACAGAAAACTCCGTCCTCTCCGGCGTAGTCTGGAATTTCTTTCGCGTTTTCTATGCTGTTTTCTGCGTTAGAGTTAAAACTTATAACCTGATCGTGCTCTAGGGCTAGTGTATACCCTTGACCTTGTAGTGATTCAAAAATACTTCTAATGGTTTTGGGCGAAACGTCAAACTGGTCTGCTAGTTCATTGATCGTTCTAGGCCCTCGTTGTACTGTGCTTAGGAATAATCGGCGTTGCCCTTCGTCTAGGTTTAAGCCAATTTTTGGCGGCTTAACCGCTCGGCCTTCTTCGTCTTCACCAAGGGTCCACTCCGGCATCTCAATCTTCCCGATCCCCGCTCTGGTCCCCAGTTTCTTCGCCTCGACGTTTCGGGCGAACGCATTTCCGGCTCGGCGGGCTTGTTCGTGCCGAGCTTCAATGTTTTTGTGCGGATCTAAGAAACTCGCTGGAGGCTTTAGCCCCAGGCGCTGGAAGCCCCGCGCCATGGAGTATTTGTTCACCGGTAGCTTGAACAATTCGGCTAATTCCGCACAAGCCGGTGCCAATGTGCCGTGGCGCTTCAACACTTCGATTGTAGTTTTGATTACGCCGGCATCCCAGACAACAAAATTCTTTTTCGCAACCTTGCCCTGGCATTCAGGTCCCAAGGACTTTTCGTTTTTCAAGTAGCTCTGGGGCTGCTTGAGCTTTTCGCGGCGAAACGCGCGGCGCAGTGCGTTTGGTGAGATGGTTTCTCTCCACCTCTTGGAAAGAATGGCGCAGACGCTTTCAATGGAAGTATGGGATTTAAGCGTCGTGACGGCGAAATCAAACTTGGCTTTATTCCACAGCATGAGGCGTCCTTTGGTAGTAACCACGGGGAATCACCGCGGTGGTTACTAAAGTATAACGTGCTTTTACTGCTGTGTCACGGGAAAAGGGCAGCCGGAGCCATTTTTATGCAGGAGACGTGGGAAAGTGGCGTGGTTGTAGGGTAGGAAAAATCGGCTAGCAAGAAACTAAGCGTCGATAGGACCAAAAACTGATTCGAACTGCCAGCGTTTGCCCACGAGTTTGTTCGCGACGAGGTTCTTTTTCGCACGCGCGTTCAATAAAATCCAGAATTTATCCAATGTAGCTTTGTCCAAACGCTTGTTCTTAATCTTGTCTTCTTGCTCGGGAAAGGCGTCCAAATAGTGGTCGCGTGCTGCTTCCTCGAACACAATCGTATTATCTCGGATTCCTGCGACGACGTGCTCGTATGCTCTAATTCTACCGGCAGGTTTAAGTGTTGAAGGCGTCGTCAGCGCATCGAAAAACGCTGCAGTAAGATTCACAACCTCCGCCTGCCAGTGGTCGTAGTACTGATATGTGGTGCCCTGTAGCCGACACCACGCGACCAAACAATAGTGGCGGAATGCGGCGCGCAGCGGGACCAACATCTGGTTCTCGAGTTCAGTTTTTGAGAATGCGAAGCCAATACGGCATACAGTAGTCATATAGCCAGAGTAGCAGAGAACGGTGGGAATGTCAAGCGGAAATCGGGCTGAAAACAGACTCGAATAGCCAAATGCGCCCTGTCTGCCGGGTGTCGACGAGTGCAGCTTTGGTGCGGAGATGGATGTCGTGCCAGAATGCGTCGATCACGACTTTGGGCAGCCGTGTAGTTTTCGGATGCTGTTCTGGAAATGACTTGCAATAGTGCTGGAACGCCAGGTTCTGCAAGTGCTCGTCTTGATCGCGCAGCCGGGCAACTACGCGGAGATAAACTTTAATTCTGCCAGCCGGCTGCAGCGTCGTTGGCTGCACGACAGCTTCCAGGTAAGTGTCGGTGAGATTGTCGACTTCTGCCGACCAGTGATCGAAAAACTTGTGTGTAGTGCCGAGCGCTTTACACCATTCTGCCATGCAGAAATGACGGAACGCAGCACTCAGAGGAACTAAAATATTGTTTTCGAAATCGGCTTTGCCAAAGGCAAATGCGTAGTAGGATTTGGCTGGCATACTAGCAACATAGCAGGGAACGGTGGGAATGTCAAGCGGAAAAGTGTGCTGCAGTTGTTACTTCTCGAACGATTTGAGAGTCTGAAGGTATTTGACCAGCGGAGCCGTGGGATCTGCTTGCCCGAATTGTTTCGTGTACTCGTCGTATACCCAAAATTAACGTGATTGGTGCTTCGGGAAGTAACTCCAGAACCAATAAACTAGGTAAAGCAATAAAATTATTGCTAAAATATTTCTCAGTCGATCGTTTGGATCTGAGGAGTACGACATGGCAAAGCAGGTGTGTGGCAGACTATTTGGCGAGCGTCGTGATGCCGACATGCAGTCGCCAAGGATCTGAGCATCGGCAACGCACACGACCGACATGTGACGCCACCTCAATGAGACCAAGGATGGTTTGGGCCATGCCGAAATCTGTTTCGGTCGTGGTGACGGGAAGGAGCTGCCGCAGCACGGAATCGATGTACTGCCGGACTGCTGTCCACGCCACCATGGCGTCCTGCTCCTGCGCGTAGGCCGCTTCGGTGCTGATTTGTGTGTCAAATTCGTTGGGTTCGCCGAAATTAAACTTGGAGGTCAGGGTTGCCAATATTTCTTGTTTAGTGCTGGCGACACTTCTGGCCGCCCTAGCTTTCGCCTCTTCGACTGTTATAAGCCCTGGGCCGAGCAGTTTGGCATCCCGCACGCCCATTTGCCACATGGTTTTGCTGATGGCATTGGGGTCCAGACGTTGCTGGGCCGCGTCGCCTAAATCTTGCTGGTGCTCAACGGCCCCGTCCCAGCCTAATCGGTCGACATCACGTTGTAGTGCTGTGGTACCATGCTCAAGTTGGGCCGCGTCGTCTAAAATAGCATGCCCGAAATCCTGCCCGTCGACAAAACCCCGTCGGTACTGGGCACTGGCCGAATGTTGTCCGAGGCCATAATGACGCTTTATGTCGTCCAAATCGACACCGGTAGACTCTACATATTGGCGAAGATAGTCACGGGTAACGTAACGTGTAGTTTCACCCCGCGCAAGTGAACGCTTATCCGATTCTGCCTCTACCCCACTGGACTCGCCCGACCACTCGGCCGGCGCCTCCAAATACTGAGGTTCTTCGCCGCTGACTATTGACCGCATGAAAATCATGCCATTGGCCATGCCGAAGAGATATGGATCAACATTCCAGGTGCCGTCTCGGCACGCGATCTCGATCATCTCGTCGAATTCCCGCAGCAGATCTGCCACCGGGATTTCAGTCTCGGGATCTGCGGGCTGCGTGTAGTGATGATCTTGGTCCTGTCCCCACCATTCAGGGGTTGGCTTGCCGGTAAACATGACCACGGTATTGCAGTTTTGTCGGCATTGAATTTTCCTTGCTGCTATGGCCGGGGTATTTCGTAACGGAACCTGTACTGGTCATGGGGCGGCTGTGGTTGTGGCCCAGTCCTGTGCTCGAGCCACTGGTCAAGTTTTTCCCCGAAAGACTCTTCTGTTTGTTCTTTTTGTTGCTTGATGTCTTTACGCTCTTGTGGGGACAAACTACGACCGTGTCCAGCGGCGTCACAGTAATGTTGGATGTCAACTATTTGCTTTACCGTCAAGACTTTCGGGTTAAACCATACGGTCGATTCGACGCTCCACTCCCGAAGTTCTGAAGTAGAAATTGCTTCGCGCCCTACATGAAATCCATCGTACTCCTGCGCGACAGCGTTCCAATCTAAAGGTCGGCCCATTCCCATGCGTTTCATGTCGTTGGAAGGCTCACCAGGATATAGACCTAAAGCTGTTTCAAAGTCGTCTTCGTTCAAAATATGCATCACACGTGCAGACGGTGACACTTCAAAAATGACGGCCTGTTCCCCAATGTCGTCTTCATAGCCGCGAGCGCAGTACCTTAGCCATTCAGTACTTTTTGCCTCGTAGTCGTATGATGAGGTCCAGAGCGGTTGTTGATTACCGCTGCTGCACAGCGGCTTGTAATTGAAGGGGTTAACCTGCCAAGGAGGCGTGCAGGAAGTCTTGAAATCAGGATCGAATTTCTGGCCAGGGCCCAACTGCAAAACTTGCAACGGCATGGAAGCGATGCGATAAACAGCATTTCGGTAGACTAAATATCTGGTCATGATATTACCACGTCATCGCGTCGGAACTCATCCACGGAACCGCATAATCACCGATCACCACCTGCTCATACACGCCGCCGGACAGGCTGAGCTTGTCGCCGGTTGCCAAGGCGCTGGACACTCGGTAGACTCCGGGTATCTTGCCACGCAAGTGAATTGAGCCCGCGGTCGTACAGCCCAGCAAACATTCTAGTTTTTGGTGGTATCCGCTGACTGGGTCAACCGGCATGTTCAGAAACACATCGGCTGAGTTGGTCACGGGGTTCAAGATCGAGTAGACCTGTTTGCCGGTCGTGGGGTGCCAGCCGATCATGCTGTCGGTTATGGGCGTGGATGACATCAACAGTAATGACCAATTATCGGCGTCAGACCTGGCATTGCAATAGGCCCAGTAAGGTCGGGTATCGCCGGTTTTGTAATCCTCAAGTTTCACGATCGCATACGCAAGGTTGTCGACGGCGCCAAATTTGCCGAAAAATATAAATGAATTATGGTCCGCAGTATAGGCAAACGTGAACACTTGATTGAGATTAGCGCCCACATTCGTGTAAGTCGTGGTGGTAGTCAGGACGAGATTTTCGGCCGGTGCCGTTGGCAGTGTGTCTTCATCGGACGCCCCGGCGGCAAACCCGCCTTGAGGGGCCAGTTGGATCTTACAGTAGGCGGTTGACAGGCTGAACAGTACCTGAGCACCACTGGCGTTCTGATAGAGGCCCCAGGCCAGGGTTTTCATTAACCCAGGGGAAGCCGCAAAGGCCGGCAGGACCTTTGCGGCGCCCCATCCGTAGAGACCACTGGCAGTTCCGCCACCACTACCGACACGAGTCCAGCCGGCCGTCGTGACCAAATGCTCATCAACAAACGCCAGGAATTGACAGGCGCGGTTGGTCGTGCTGACGGCATCGGTCAAAACTCGATTACGCAGAGTAGCCCAAACAGCCATGTCAGACCCCAGATCGGTTCCGGTCGTGATGTTGTCCATATTAATCTGCCCAGGCGCGTCGGCGTCACTCGACATCATGAGCAGTACCAAATCCAAATCGGCTTCGCGGATGTCATCCGATTCTGCCGGGGTGTATTGCGTCAGGTCGAGATCGTTGAAATCGGCCATTACGGTGTCACGGGCTCCATGAGCGTCAGGGCCAAGGGCGCCAAGAGTTGGAAGGTACCGAGCGTCGTCGTGATGGTCGCGTCAGCCGTGTAATTTCCTGCTGTCAACCCTGAGGTATCGCTGGGCTGCAGGTAGAACTCGACGGTGTCGGGCAAGATGACTTCAGCACCCAGCACAATACTGGGAAGATTTGTTTTGTTGATCACGATGGCGCCGTTTTCCGTCACGGCCCCGCGCCGAACTGAAAACCGCACGGTGGCGTTCTGGATCGACACCAAGGTCGTGAGGTCCACCGTTACCCTGACGGTGTGGTTGCGATTTCGATACATCGTGATGGACGTTGCATAGGCCATGTTTCACATTTTACAGCGGGGTTGGGGTGGAGAAGAAGTCGGTCCTGATGGCCAAACCGAGGAACTCAGTTTCGTGCAGGGCTGACGACCAAAAATCAGTTCTGGCCGGCAATCCCAAGGTCAACGTGATGTCGTCGCCCGCGGCAGACATAAGGTCAGTACTGCTGCTCCACGACGCCAAGTCGGTGCTGAAAACTCCTGCGCCCTGTAGAGACGTGGACGCGATGTTCTCGATGCTGGCCAGGTCCGTGGTGGTCTGGACCGCAGCCCAGAAGGTCGTGACCCAGTAGCCCTGCTCGACTGCCGTGACGCTCTGCGCCGACCAATTGGCCGAGGCCGTCGCGACCAAGACACGACGATTGACAACCGGCGGTGCCCCACCTGTGACCGTGACGTTCTGGGCCTCGGCATTGGCCGAAGCAGAAGAAACCAGAACCGACAGGTCGACCTGAACGGTAACATCTTGAGCCTCGGCGTTGGCCGAAGCAGAAGAAACCGGAGCCTGGACGTCCTGCAGATAGCGGTACCAACTGAGATCCGTCAGGGCATAATCGGCCATACTGCACTACAGATTTGAGATAATAAAATACCCTGTAGTGGCATTTGCCATGATGGTGAACGCTCCACCGCTCGGCATGATCGGCACCGTGATGGCATTATAACTGACGAGGGTTTTGGGCTGTCCGACGGAATTTAAATAGATCACGCCGGCTGCCGGAAGGTCACCAGCGGCCAACGCGACGTAGGTTACGTCATCACCATCAAAGATTATGCGATCATTTATATTGTCTTTTATACATGTGCGAGTAGTGATGGCATTACCACCCGCGACATAAGATATGTTTGTAATCTCCGCACTTAGGTCCCCGTAAACAGTATGGGTGGGGTCAAATACATACGCGGCCGTCACGAGCGCCATGTGGAATACAGCAGCCGGGTCATTCCATCGTACGCCCGTGGTTTCGTCGGCCAAGAGGAACAGGCCGGAATTATATGTGAACGCCATGTTGGTTCCTCGCGGTCCAGTATTGATGTTTCGACATCACGCTATTGATTTCCTGTACTGATATTTCCCGCAACAACTTCCGATACTCAGCAAATCACTCGAATCTACATCCCAGATTTGGTAACCCGACACAACATAGTCGTTGTTGGTGGCGCCTCCGACAGTGGTCCAGCCCGTGAAAGCCCCGCCGATGATCTGCAAGGTCCAGGCGCCAGCATAACTGCGGGCCAATCTCAAGCCGTACCAAGTCGATGCTACGATGTAGTCATTGCCCGTGGCAAATAGTTGCGTCAAGGTCACGCCATTGTTCTTATAGAACCAAACTTTTTCACTGGCATCAATGCGGAGCAGGTAGCCGTTGTTCCCGGCGGTTGCCGGCGCAATCTTGTCACTGGCGACCGGCATCCAATCGATTACCCCACCGGCCGACTTATTGAACCAACAACTCCACTGACCATAGGCTGCTTCTGTGGGGGTCTGGCCCAGGGACGGAGAACCCAGGAACAAAGGACCAGCGGTCGAACACGAGATCGTTTTGACGACCGTGCCGGAAATAGTCGATGTCGCGACACTATACCGAGGTGTCGAGGTCAGGAACTTGAAATCTGTGGTTTCGAGTTGCTGGCCCGCGGTTCCGCCCCGCGCCGCAACACTCACGGGAACCCCAAAGTCTGTGGACCAGCCGGCAGACTTCAGGCCGCTGGCATCCCAGGTGGCCCGGACTTCTGCGGCCGTAAAGGCACGGTTGTAGACAGCACAGCTTTTCAACCAGGCATTCGAGAACAGCGAGGCTCCTCCACGGGCCAAGAAATAGAATGGTTTGTTTCCAAACAAATTGGTATTGTTGAGGTCGGTCCGGGTAGCCGTGGCATCAAATCCATTGAGGTAAACGGTGCACTCGTTAGTGGCCAGCGATTTATCAAATACACCCACGATCATCAACGGCACACCGGAGGTCATGGCGGCAGTAGAAGCAAGGCAAGTTCCGGTATTGCCACGCAAACCGGCGTTCACGTTGCTGGACCCACCGTACAGGGCAAGACCATCAGTGGCTGATGGAAAACCGGTCGACAACTCAACCATTGCAGCCGACACAGCAAGATCTCGGGGTTTCGCGACCATCACGACCGTGACCTTATCGGTGGTGCTGAGGTCGACGTTTCCGGTCTGCAGGTAGGAGCTGGTCCCGTTGCCCCGGACACCGCGGCCCCAGGGGGTCTGCTCCGTCACGACACCAAAGGCCGTGGCGTCATAACCATGACCCGTCAGATCCACAACCTTGCCGTTCTGCAGGGCCCCGAAATCCCATGCCGCCACTAATCCAGTATCCGGAACCCGGGGCTTTGTGTCGACATAGCTGATGCAACGGGTCAGGGCAGGCCAAGTGGCGGCCGAAAGCTCACTGAACAGCGCGGAATGTTCTGTGGCGGTCAAGGGTCGGTTGATAATCAGGACAGCCGATACCTTGGTCACGGTATCGACGAAATTTCCCAGCCTCACGGCCTGATTCGAGGGGGTCAGCGTCAGGTTGCTGGAACTGTCACCAATGTAAAGACCATTGACATAGAAGTTTGATTTAGCGCCGTTGGTGATGTTGGCCGCAACGTATTTGGTATTGGAAGGAAGCGTATAGGTGATATTCGTTCCAACCGTGCCGTCGGTGACGATAGCCAATGCAGTTAAATTAAGGCTATATTCAATTGTTGCGGCTCGTTTGAACACAAACGCCGCATTGGCTACTTGCCTAATACCACCCCCGGCCGCGAATCCCACGAGACACCCGGTCGTCAATCGCAGGTTGTCACTGTCAGGAACATTAACGTACCGGGAGTTTCCGGTCCCAAAATCCAAACCGTCACGAGTGAAGTAGGGTGTTGAGGTAAACGTCCCGTGATTTCCCCGGCCCGACCAATCCTGAATGGTGCCGGACCTAAAGTCGAAATACCCTACCAGGGAACCCTCGGCCCGGAGCAAGGTGATCACGTTAGACATTTAGATTTTCCCCAGGTTTTGCAAGGCATATTGATATTCGTCGAATCGTTGTAGATAGGTCAGAACAAACGGGTATAGTGAAAAATAATATACGTTCCCTGTTGCTGGACCCGAATTGTTATACCGACTCATGATGTTCACTACAGACGAGTATGCACAGTCGGTGTCACTAAATGTAATAAATGACAAAGCCCGGTCATTAACTATTGTGGTTGCGTTAGTAGATATTTTGTTGTCGTATGTGTAAACGTCGCCAGCACCCAATGTGGTGAAAAGCACAGCAGGCGTTCCTATTGCCTTATTCACCCTTACTTCTGCCGCGCCAGTATATGCACCAAACAAATAGTTAGAACCTGTGATAGACACCAACATACAGGCTGTCCACGGGGTTCCATTTATGATGTTGTAGTTTGCTTTTAGATAATCCCCACCGTCAAAACTATAGCCCCGGGTCGCCAACTTGGTCGGTTTGGTTGCCGCGGTGCCGTCGCCCAAGGTGAAGTGGTTGCCCCGTCCACTGGTGTCACGAACGAGATTATTGACCGGATCGTGCTGTTCTGCGCCCATGGGCAGGCAGCAGATTGCGCGACTGCGAAACGTGTAAGTCGACCGGTCGTAAAATGAGGCCGCCTCCCCGGCGGTCAGGAGATCGGCCGCAACGGTGCCCTTGAAGAATTTGATACTATGGATATGTCCGAGGAACTTGCCGGATCCGCTATTGTCAGATCCAACATACAATGAAGATAAATTTTCTGCGGTTACCTGTATGTTTGTCGTAACAACAAGATTGCCGTTTAGGTAAAGCTTTGGACTTCCGTTTATTGCCGTATACACGATTACGTTGCGTTGGTTTGTTTTCCAATATGCCGCATATGCCGCATACGCAGCAGTTATATAAAATGTAGTCCCCATGCGGAAGAGCAGATTGCCTGCCGAGTGGTACAAACGCGATGTAGCTGATCCATATATAAAATAATGTATGCCGGCGTCATTGGCTTCAAACCCCGGAGTACACTCAATTACTACTGACCAGACACCCGGAGCCCCGAACACCTGGGTACCGACAGGATATCGGACGTAGTCGTTGACGCCATCCAGGTAGGCCCCTTTCACAGCATCAAATTGCAGCGCTCCCGTGACGGTGCCGCCCCTTTGCGCTATCGCGACGGGGTCGGTCAGATCAATAAGGTCGACCAAGCCCCTCATTTTTTCCGATGTAGGTGTTATCAACATGCGTCACCTTTATATTGTCTACTGATCATTTAGTCTAATTTGCACTGCGGACAAACTACTAAGCAAACGGAGCCGCATGATTCTGGCTACCGCCTCGGTACTTGAAGAAGTGGAAGTCGCATTCCAAGAACCAGACTTCGTCATTCAGGGTCTCGGTCACGGCCCCGGCGTTCTGGGTCGCGACCACAGTATCTTTGTCCCGAAACACACTGATCAAAATGGCCGAACTATTGCCCATCTTGGCCTGTAGTGCGGCCGAAATTGGAACATCTGGTGTTTTGATGTGCGTCTTGGCCGCGATGCCGCCGGCCGGCACCGTATAGCTGCACCAGTAGATCTCTTCGGTTCCCCAGACCCCACCAATGGTGCAAACATTCAACGCGACAAACAGCCCAATGATGGCGCCTTCCACCATGATGGCGTCGTTGCTGAGATGTAGATGCAGGTAAGCCGGTTGCGTCAGGTCAACACCATGGCTCATCTGGGACACGGCGTTCAAGAAATTCACCGACCCCACGTTCTGGAATCTCCAAACCTGAGGCGCGTAGGTCGTGGCAGCAGGAAACTGAATCAACTGCGGAGCATCGGCCCCGCTATTTGGTTCAAAAGCTGTGATTCGAAGATCTTCCCAACCCGGGAACATTGCACCAATCATGCCGCACCTCTACTCTACAAAGTAGCTCCGGGACTAATTGGCATATAGGAGCAGAATAGTCGCATGGAGCCCGTGTGGGCCCCACCTGCGGCCGTCAAGGTGTACTGCACCTTCTGGCCCGACCGCAACGTCCAAGGCGCCACCAAAGTCTGCATGGTGGAGGTCGGGTGGCTCTGGGCCAGTAGATTGGCCACCGCGCCTTGGCCGGCGGTCAGCAGTACCAATGGTGTGGTTTGATTAGTCTGGATCGAGACAGACGTCAGATCGCCGCCACCAGCAGTTTGGACGTACGCGTTTATGCCCATGATCATGACGTCGCCGGTGGCCGTCAGGGCATCATAGGTTGTGGGGGCAGCGGCCTGCGTGAGATCCAGCGTGACTTCTTTATTACGTAGCAAAGACGTGCAGGGGCGCATTATTTCACTTTTCCTTTGTCTTCGACCAGCATTTCCACGGCCGCTGGTTTCCCGTCGCCGTGCCACTCATTATCCACGGCCTTGACCATCTCGCAGACCTCATCGTTGGTCCAATAACGGCCTGCCTGTTTCTCCGCCACCATCACGGCCTTGACGGCTTCCTCGTAAGTCACGGCATCTTTATCTGCCAAGGCCTTGATGAGCAGAATAGCCGGTTTGCTGTCCTGCGCTGGCTTCTCGGTCGACGGCTTCTCAACGTAGTTTTTCGGGTAAAGAATCATGCTGCACCTATTAGCTGACGGCCTTGCGACGGATGTTGTACTGGACAGCGTTGGACGCATCGGCCGTTATTGACTTGATGCGAAATGCCCGGACGTTCAGATTGTCGAAGTCCACCATGGTGGATCGATCTACATAGCTGGCAGCCCATGACCGCAGACACAGATCGTCGCCCGCCAACGTGATGTCCAGCCAGTCAGGGACCGCGGCCGTGTCGTTCGTCACTTCTACGGTCGTCGTAACACCTCCACTTGTAACCATCTGTAGGCACAATCCACCGTAACCTAACATATCACCACCCGTGTCGCTCGGGTAATATACGGTTCCGGCTCCAACGTTAGTGGCGTCCACCAGGGGTTCGGTAGTGGCGTAGAGATTTGCGGGGCTAATTTCTGCTGTTCGTTTTGAGTTACTGGCGAGGTCCAGAGATTTGTCGGGGCCGAATACCATAACGCGGTATGAATCAGTTGCCGCAAAAGTAGCGGACGTGACGGTCAGAATTCCGGTCCCTGAATTCCAGGCGAACGCGTTGGTGTCGGGCGTTAGAGTCTTGGCCATACCGGCCACGTCAACATAGTACACCGAAACGAATTGTCCCAACGTCGGGGTGTACGACAGTCCCGTGAGGGTCAACTGCGTAGGCGCCAAAAACGTAACCGAGAAATCGTTTGGGGAAGTGTAAATAGCGTCGCCGCCACCGGCTGCGCCGCCCCCACCACCCGACACTGGGCGCTGCTGCACCCCAACCCACAGTTCATCACCTGCGAGCAGCGGGGCCCCAGCAGTACCGGCCAGCGTGATGACGTTGGCGGCGGCTGTCAGTGATACGCCGCCAATGCCATTGACCAACGGGGCCGACCACAGGTCACCGACGTGTCGGTACAACACAAATACTACCCGGCAGTTAGCCTCATCGATCACGAACGGCGCCGAAGCACAGAGAATCGTGTTTGCAGTCGCGAATGCCGCCGTGAACGATACGGGCGTAGTATGGGTTGCCTGAGTGAACGGTGCCATAACCGAGACGTCCCCGACGTCCAATTCAACCGAGACATCCGTCATGTCGACTTCGGCAACAATACCTTCAATCCCCATGACCGTCATGTATAGGTCAACGGGAATGAACCCCACAACACTGACGACCTGGAGATAGCAGCGGGTAGCCGCTACCGGGACGCTATTGATTCTCCTGACCGCAGCAAATACATCAGTGCTACCAGCGCCCGTTGAAATGTTCTCCATGAACTTGCCGGCCAGCCAGGTGCCGCCAGCCGCGCCGGGATCGTGGTCCGGCACCCAAAACCACGGCCTCACGACGGCCTTGGTCAGGATGGTAGCGGTACCGTCGAAACTGAACAATGCCTCATAGGCATCGTAGTTGCGAGACGCCGCGCAGCGGATGTAGAAACCATCCGTTGCAAGTGTCGGAGCGCTGCCATAAGTATTGGCTACAATGTTATGCGTGAGCTGAGTTGCACCCAGCGAATTTCTCGAAATGATTGTCTCTTTGAGCATTCTGGGCTCCTGAAGTTCGGCAAACTAACAAAGATGGGACGAGACCAAATCAAACAGTTCTGGCGTATTTCTAATGTGGTTGGCTACGCGTGTTACCCAGGTATAGAATTCGTCCTGTGAGTAATCTAATTTAGCTCTATTGCACGTTGCACAACACGGAACCACATTTTCCAGGGTATAGCCACCATCGGGGTCTATTCTGTCCAAACCATTGTATTCCAGCACTACACCATCAGCCGGACGTTTTCTGTTACGCCCGTAAGTGCGTGCACGCGCGTTAGATAACCCTCCACCGCAGTAGAAGCATTGCGTTCTTATTAGGCGTGCAAAATCAATTATGCTCAGCGTGCTGACTATATAATCTTTACTGCCGTGCTTACGCCTACGCTTATGCTCACCAAATACAACGCGCATAACGCTCTGCTGTGCCTCAATGATGTCTCCGAAATAAGTTAAACTAGTGGGTTTATTACGTAAAAACAAATCCGTTTTCAGTACCCAAATTAAAAACTCAGCGATATTTTTATTTAACTTTGCTATGTTACACTGGGTGCAGCACGGAACCACGTTATCCAGCGTATATCCTTTGCTTGAATCCACGCGATCTACGCCATTGCAGACATAAAAACCATCTGTGGTGCAGCAAGCATGATTTTTAACTGTGATGCTGGATGCTACACCGCAGTAATGACAAGGCTTAGATGTTATGTCTAAGAATTCATCTTTAGTCAGTTCAAAAATCAAACCGCGGTTTGCCGCTTTATTTATATAGTGTCGGTAGTGGTTGTGTTTAGCAGCATGCTGTGCTGGTTTTAAATTTCCACCATGCAGTGCCACGTGGGCGTCTCGCCCTGCTCTGGCTTTTAGTTTGGCCTCTGGTGAGTGCAATACAGCCGACACGTGCAGGGGCATTGGTCTACCACGAGACGCTGCGCTTAACTTCCTACGCGTTTCTGGTGAAACAGGTTTACCGAGATGCGACACCACCATTTTGTGGTGTGTTTCGTCGGAAAGAACCATATTTTTACTTCTACAAGAAACAGAGCAATACGTGTTAAAAACGCGCTGTCCGTTTTTGTAGAAATGTTCAGATAAAAATGGTTCGCCGCACCCAGCACAGGACGCGCAGCATTCATACTTTATCATTCTGCCGCTACGATTTCGTACACCTATAGTACCATCTGGGTAATGCTTGCACTCCGCCATGATTTCCGGTGTAATTTTCATGCAGATGTTTTACTGTCTGGCGCGAGTTCTCACGCTTCTTTTCTTTTGCGGCTTCTCTTGATCTGGTCGTTGCGCTGTCTCCATGGGGAGTTTATCCAGATCATAGTCGAATCGATGCGGAATATTTTGGAAAGTTTTGACGATTTTACCGTTTCCAGTAGCGTGAACTTCTACTTTATTATCGTTTTCATAATATGTAAACCAGTAGGCCGGCTTTCTACTATTTAGCTGCCGCTGAACGCTAGCACGATATTCTTTTGCGTTTCTTTCGATTTGATTCTCCGGTCCCTTTTCATACGATTCAATTACTTTATTGTCCACGACGACGCTCGTGAGGTCGTTGTTGCGTGGCTGTTTCAAATCCACCCTGTGTGCCAACAAGCCAACGCCCGTCTTCAAGAACTCCTGGACTTGCTCGTCGGTCCAATTGAGCTTATCGGTCGTGGGCTTGCTGAGACTCGGGTTGGCCGCACGGTCGCCCGCGAGAATCAAATCCACTTGCGCAGTGAGAAGCGCTTTGGCTAAGTTTTCATTGGGCCCGGAATTCACAATCACACTGCAGATAGTCGTGGCGAAGTTCACGAGTTTGAGGTTTTCGCCGCGTCCCGTGAGTTCCAGAACGGTGGGCCAAGGTACGTCTAATCCAATGACCGCGGCGCCGTTATGGTAGCCTTCGATTCTGACGGTTTCTGGGCTAACGGCGAAGGCTTCGTGCCGAGTCAGCTCAGCGACTTTCTTGTAAATGGATTCCCGGACACTGATGATTTCCCCGGCTTGCTGCTGGAGTAACTTCACAAAAGCTGTATATTCGTCGCGGTCCCATTGTTTAACAGCGGCTTGCGCGGCGGCTTTTTCGCCTTCATCGAGGTCGGCTTTTTCCAGTGCCGCGACGACATCATCTTGCTTGGTGAAATCTATTTCCACGCCTGCGTTCACCAGGAACATAATGGTGTTCTCGACGTAATCCTCGGCTTCCTTTTGTGCGGCGTTCTCGTCGAGAGGCGTGAATGTACCAGATCGCTTCTGGCACTTTGAAATTGTCTTCAATGCCATCATGAGGTCTTTGACATGAGCCGGTTGCGCCGCGACGAATGAATGCGGCGGCGAGCACATGAGCCGGACCTGGATTTCTTGAATGGCTTTCTTGGCCGTCGAGACGTCGAATCGAATGAACGCTGGAGAATTGAACACCTGGTCAATACTATAGATTAAATCGTACCCATCGGCTTCCTGCGTAACCACTATGGGCCCGTTGGGTCTAATTTCATACTGTGCCAGGAGCTTGTCCGTCAGGGGCTGCCATGCTTCGAGTACAGGTTTCTTATCCTCGTCTGTGAGTTTCTTATCTTTGGGGTCTAGCTTGGGCGCAGCGCTGCGTGGTGCGGCGCTTAACCCAGCCAGACGATATAGATGGCCGCGGTACAACATTACTTCTGAATTTCGATCCGCATAGCCTCGGGCAGGTACTGCGACATCAGCGTCTTGACCTCAATGCAATCATTTTCCTGAATCAGCCCGATGGTCTTCATGAATTCTAGGAAGCAGCAGCGCTCTTCTCGGGTAAGCTCATTCTCGGCGATGAAAAATACCAGGAATTCCGCAATCCGGGTATTCCAGCCTCGGCCGAATCTGGGGTGACTTCGGGTTCGGAGGTGCTCGTACTCATCCCAACATTCCTGGGTGAGCTTGACCAAAGTCTCTTTATCCAGCTCAGCGTCCTTTTCCATCTCCGGTGTCCAGAGTTCCAGGTGCATGATACGCTGCGGTTTTGACTGTGGATTTAGCATTTCTGCACCTTTCAGAGAAGCGATTCGGCGCTGCAACTCAGCGGAATTATTCAATAATTTGGCCCATCTCCCCACCATGCGGTTCCACCATTGTTGTGGTCTATATGACACATCCGTGAGGCTCGATGGGTAGTTGGGGTCTCGGGGTCCCCAGAAACTCGGTAGCCCTGTGATTTGATCTGGTCGCTGTTCAACGGATTGATCGATTATGGACGGCGCCGCCCTGAGCGAAAAGTCTTCGATTTTCGGGACGATAGACTCGGGAATCTTGAGTCTTACGACTTTTTGTTTATCTTGAAGCCATAGTTTTGCAATACTATTGCGCCACGACAACACAATGGCGCCGGAACCGACGTCATAGCCGGGAATGCTTGTAATAACCGCGCCGGGTTTGGGCATAGGGATAACTCAACTCGCAGGAGTTTTGGACTACTATAAATTAACGTGGAAGAAAAGAATCAGGCGGGTAGCACAGCGACCCAGCGGACATTTAATTCAAACTGCCGCATCAGCCAGGTGTCGATGGTGTCGCGATAGTGGGTGGGAATCGAATTCATTTCAATAACCAAATACTTTTCCAGCTCAACGAGGCGCATGACCTCTTCACCGGGACGTCGATCGCGCGTTAGCGGTGCATAGACTTTATCGTAGATTTTGATCGCGTCCACGAGACCCAAACCCGCTGCCTTGGCTGCAACGTCCGGCGCGAACTCTTCTAGAGTTTCGCCGAGCAACACCGTTGTATCGTATCGAGGCGAGATGGCAGTTCTCTCTAGTCCAGCTTCTGGAACGGATTCAACGGGCGGCCACAGACGGTCAAATTCTCGACTAATTTCAGCATTGATGTCTGGATCTCCGAAGTCCAAGCTGCAGAGACATGCCTGTATGGTTTTGCCTGAATCGAGTTTTACTGAAATGGCAGGCGGATCGATCTGCAATTCGCCGCCATAGTTCGCTAGATTCAGCGCGATGTCCACGACGACGCCGGGCCCCTCAGGAGTGCCAACGGGCTCGCCGATTTGCAGGAACGTTGCTGAATCCAGGTCTACCGGCACGACAGGTCCTTAATGAAATCTTTTATGTAGCGCTCGCGACCTTTCTTGATCGCTTCTCTGACTTCTACAGCGAGGCCATGATGCCGAACGTCACGCAGCGTAGCCAAGGTGGAAGTACAGTATTTCATGACTGCATTGCGGTCGGGCAGCTCCGCCGCACAGCACCACGCTACAATGAATCTCGCGAGCGGCACTAGAACTCGACGTCGGCTTCATCGACATCGACGATTTCGTCGTCTGGGCCGGGCGTATCTCCCAATTCAGCTGGTACAGGCGCTCCTCCCAATTCAGCTTCCGCAGGACCGCCCAAACCCAGACCCATGTCCACGGGCGGTGCCCCGGGCATATCCGTCATGGGCGCGGGCGCCTCGAGCATCATATCGGCAGGTGCCCCGGGAGCCGGCGGCACACCAGGAACACCATTCGGTACACCCATGAAAGTGTCGACTTGGCTGTCCTGCGCGGACTCCGCGATGGCGTCGAGGAGCATGACGGCAAATAGCTCAGCCTTGGCCGAATTGTAATTAATCGCTGAAGCTACGTCGGCGACGAGATCGGCGAGGTCGGAGATCTCATCCGAGAGATCGATAACTGCTTCTAGTCCAGCTTGGCGTGTCATGGAAACCTCTATTATTTCTTGGCTGCGGCGCGCGGTGAATTCAAATCAATATAGGCTGAAGCACAAGCGCGAACCAGCGCGCCTTTTACTTCCATGAGTTTGGCGGCATCGCCTGCATATTGCGCAATGTAGTCTTCGATGGTATTGAGGATATATGCTAGCTTACTCTGCAGTTCTGTGGTGGGGTCCTGCGGTGGCGCGAATACTGGAGCGTTCAGTGCGGTCTTGACTTCTGCTGTTGCAACTCCGCTGGGCTGGGCTTGGGCTTTGCCTAAGAAAGCCTGAACTTTGCCTTCTGCGGTTTTAATGGCTTCACCTAGCGCCTCAGCGAAGCCTTCTTGCTCGGAAGCACCTGAACCAATATCTTCAGCCATTCCGCGTAGCTGCGCCGAAAGCTCCGCCTTGAGCGCGTTCCACAGTTTTAGACCCATGGCGTCTTTTTGTGCGGCAAAGGCATTACCGATATCTTTAACCATGCCGACAAATTTGCCTTCGTCCTGGAAGTTCTTCACCACAATACCTAGATCTTCCAGCGCGTCCATCATCTCAACGCGAGGAGTTAGATCTGCCGCAGTGCGCTGTCGTGGTTTTACTGCCTCGGCGAGCCACTTGAGCCCAGCGGCACGAATCTGTTCTTTACTCGGGGCATCGACCTCAATGAGTTCCGCAATGCGAAGAAGAGCTGAAGCTTTAACTTTAAGCATGGTTTTGCCTTTCGAAGCGACTTTAGTTTGCGTTCCGTGCCAAGACTGCAGTGCGGCGGTCAGTGCAGCCGTGTCGTTGCCAATTTTGCCTTGGGCGTATTCTTCAAAGGGATTGATGGAAGTGATGGCTACCGGATCCAGCCCAGCCGTACCTCGGTACGTTCGCGCGCTGTCCACCGTACCGATGAATTCTACTTCGTTGCCGTTTTGCTTGGTATAGGTCAACTCTGCGCCAACTCGAGCTTTGCGCATTTTCCAGATTGCCGTTACTTTGGCTTGGGCCCTTTGCGCTTGGTCTGCGTCATAGAACCCATAGGCCATCCGGAGATGTTGCTCTTCGTAGTAATCAGAAATTTCGTCTGCCGAAACGAAAGCCAGAGGATTGACTTTGAAGTAGGCCGAGTGCTTTTCCATCTCGACCTTGCGGCGTTGCTTTTCCGCCGATTCTTCCGTGGGATGCCGGCCGAGCAGCTTGCCCTCTTCGCTGTAGAGGCAAACTTTTTGCTCGGCCTTGGGGCGATCATCCAGGTCTTTTTCTTTGCAGTCCTTAACCACCGCCGTCTTCACGCTGCTGTAACGCTGGTCGTAGGTTTCGACGTCCGATTTACCAATTTGTGAAATATCTTCAGCGAATTCAGATTCGTCGGGCTTCATAGTCACTTGCTTGCCTGTTTCAGTTTTGAATTTTTTTGGTTTGCGCGGCATAGGTTTCACGTGAGTGTGCTGAGTTTGCTTCAACGATACAATGAAATACTGGCGCCATAGATCGGCTTCATCCTCGGAAAGTCCTAGTTCAGCCTCGGCCTTTTTGGTAAACTCAGCCACACCTTGGCCTTCACCGCGCCCCGCATTGGGCCCAAAAAGTTCAAGCTGCTGTGCCCCTGTAGCCTGCGCACTATTGATAATGGCTTTGCGTCGTGCCAACGCCTGAGTGTGCTGTTCTTTATCTTTTTTGGAAATAATACCTAAAAGCAATAGACCTTTGGGCGCGTCAGGAATCACAGTCTGCTTGACTGAATCGTATACCAGGACCATCCAATCTGTATATCCTTGATCTTGTATTCTGGCTGTCTGATGCTCCGCTATATCTCCCATTTTTTCCATAACGATGGCTTCGGCTAGCGACTGTAGCGGATCTGATTCGGGTAATTCTAAATAATCACGGAAAATCTCTGTCGCAATGACCGGAGTATCGGTCTTTTCTGGTTTAGTCTTTAAATTTTCGAACTTTTTAGCAAAATATTTAGTGTACGCTGGTGAACCAGAATCACGCTTGAGCTTGAGCGCCGAACTAGCGCTTAGACTGTAGGAATCATTTCCGCCAGCGTACTTCGCAAGCTGTGCCACGACCACGGCTTCGCTGGGTTCTGCCATCTCGGTGCTGACGTCGAACCATTTGTCAGTTTTTGCCCAATCAGGCCACTTACCTGGATTTTTAACTGTTTTAGGAATGTCTGTATGCAGAATTTTGATTGCCGCTTTGTCCACAGCGGACCAATGGGCGATATACGATTCTTCGATTGTAGCAACCAAAAGCAAACCTTCGGGTGCGTCAGAAATAGATTCCCCAAACGCTACAGTATCAAATATCTCCAGCTCCCAGCCTATGAGCTTGGTGTCAAGTGTGGGGACATCGGATTTAATCTTCGGTTTAGCTTTTTTATCGTCGGCGGCATCCGCTGTGTCTTTTTTGTCTAAACCCAAATCTATGTACGGTGCTAGCTTTGGTAATTCAGCCTCAAACGCTGCAGTTAAAGCCTGGGTGAGTTCTGTATTAAACTCTGAGATGTATGTAATGTATTCTTTATACGCTGCGCCGGATGATTCTATTGCACCGAGCACAACATCAGCCGGTATATTGAGATAATTACCTACGCGTGCAGCGTAGCGCTCACCGCGAGGAACCAACACATCTAAAACGAAGCACCGGGTTTTATCTGCACCAGGATACTGTGTCCAGACTTCCGCCTTTGGATTTTTGACAAAAGACTTGATTTGACTGACCGCAGACGTGACTAGCGGCTGCGTGAACTCCGCAACCTGTTGATCATTTTGTTCGTCTTCTGGGTCTACAGTTTCCTTCTTCTCTTGCAGATGCTTGGTGCCTTTTTCTATATTGGTGTTCTCTAGTTCTTTGGCTTCTTTGCGCTCTTGGGCGATGATCGCAGAAACTGCCGCGCTCCATTGCTCTTGCGTATAGTCTTCGATACCCTGCGCTTTGAGGTATTGTTTTACTTTGGTGTGAAAAGCCGATTCTTGTGCCTTAGTTTTTGCTTTGGTCTCAAAATCAGCAAGTGCTTTAGAATAAGCAAACGCCGCCAGAGCTTCGGGCTGCATGGCCGCGATAGTTTTACCTACTTGAACGCGCTGCTCTTTAGAAATAGATTTATCAGCGCGTAGCGCATTCAGACTATCAATGATAAAAGACTTGCGCCTATGGTCATAATCGGCCAGGAAAGCCGCGATGAACTCTTGCTTGTCGGGCTTGGGCTCTTCAGCTTTTTGCTTGGGCGCCTTATAGACCTTTTTTCCGCGCTTGATTTTAACTGGCTCGGACGCGGCTTCTGGGGCCGGTGCCGCGCCGGGCTTTCGCCCTTCACGTGAGGCTAAATCGTAGGCTGCATCGAGTTCTTTTTTTGTCGGCTGCTCGTTGCCTTGCTCTTTAAGAATTTCGCGCGCACGAATTTCATAGGGGTCAACTACAGGACGAGTTTTTTCTAGACCGCGCGCTTTAGCCAAGTCCTCGGGTTCAAGCTCGGCGGCCGTTCTGGCGGAGGCTTCTTTAAAGCTTTGTTCCATTTTAGCTAGATTGCGATAATATGCGGACGATTCTTTAAGGTGTGCCCAAGCGATTCGAGCAGTATCTTCAGAATTACAAGTAATTACTTCGGTATCTGGGTCTGAACAGTGCTCAAGCTCGACATTCATACCCTGAAGCAAATCTTCCGGTGTAAATTCCGCTGTATCCCAAGCGATGCCGATGGCCTCGCCGGCTTGTTCCGCGGTATCAGGAGTCCAGTCTAAATTTTTCATAATAACCTGAAGAATTTCGCCCAATTATGCGGAAGCCCGATCGCAAAATCGGGCTTCCTGGTAATCAGAAGAAATTAGGAAGGAGAGTTAGGAGAAGTTAGACCTTGATGCCCTTGGACACGCCCTTGCTGTTGGCCACGACGGTAGCCTGGTAGGAAGCGACGAACCAGCCCTTCTTGGGGATGCCTTCGAAGTGCCGATTTACGGGCTCGCTGTACAGAGGAATGAGAGGAATGTGCACGCCGAGGGTCGTGGGGGCCGACAGGAAGTACACTTCGCCTGGGTCTAGGACGCGCAGGGTCGGGTAACGGAAACCGTCGGTGAACACTTCCATCCCGTAGATCTCGCCGAATTTCCCCTCTTCAAAGAGGACGTGCTTCTGAATTGGCGAATAAACGTTGTGCCAGTCGTCATCAGACAGAATGTCCCGCTGGAGGTCGACAGCGAGGAGCATCGTGGTGGGGGTCAGACTCCAACGCCACACCTGATCACGGAGAATACCCGCGACGGTCGGGGTGAAGGTACCGAACGTCACGACGTCGTTGGCCACGGGGGCAGCGGCGTCGAGGAGGAACTTGGCCACGTTGTCCTGGCGGACGAGCATGGCCTCGAGACCACGCTGGTGCTTCTGCTCGAGGAAGCTGGAACCTGCGAAATACAGATCCTGCTCTTCAACGTACACTAGAGTCTGGAGCCAATAACCCTCGGGGTAGATGAACTTGGGATTGACGAGAGACTCGGCAACCTGGCCGTTGGCGGTCAAGTGCCAAGCAACAACGTCCATCTGATCGACCTTCACGGGCGGCACAAAGCCCACGCCCTCTTTGGCGTCCATGCGGGCGAAGATCTTATCTGAGAACGACTGGCGGCCCATCGTTTCAGAAATCATGTCCGTGACGACCTGGCCGACGCGCTCGAAGGCACCGCCGCGGAGGTCAGCGTTGCGCTCGGTCAGAGCAGCAGTCACGAGGCGGGAAGCCGCATCCTCGTCGACGGCAGTCACGCGCTGCATCTCGCCGGACTCGACCTGGTTCGCCAGGGTCATGAGGATGTTCTTGAGATCCTTCTGATCGAAGGCGTTGTACTCGCCCTTGGCGTTGACGAGCGGAGCCGCGGTGCGCTCCACGGTACCGTTACTGCGAGTAGCAAGTCGGGGCTGCTGAGCAACGTCCTCGCCCTGCCGGTTCACGATCTTGTTGCGATAAATAGACATGATTGAATCCTTTCTAAAAATCAGCGGTTTAAACCGTTAGTTAAGGAGTCGTGTACTCAATGCCCAGGTAGGGATCATTGAGACTCGGTAGCTGAATTACACGGCCAAATGGCACGCCGGTGGTCGACTGGGTCACGGTCGACCAAATGCCACCCGCGCCCAGCGCCGGGGAGTTCAGGAGACCACTCTGAAGATTCAGAGTCCAGAGTGCCTGCGGGCTGTACATCGTAGTGTAAATTCGGCAGTTGTTACCGCGGCCGATAATTACCTTGCGATAAGTATTTTCTGACCCGCGGCCCACAGCCGACTGGCGTACGATCTCGCGTGACTGCGGAGTCGTGAGGGTCCACCGGTAACGCGCGGTCACAGAGTGACCAATGTCGTTGATGTGGAAACGCAGCACGCCAGTTGCGGCCGTGCAAGAGAACTGATTGTCCGCGGGAGCCGGGTTGGCCTGCGCCATCTGACCGGCAGCGGTGTTGTCGTACACATAGATGTCGCTGTTATCAGCGAGACCGAGCGTGTAGTTCGACGGCGCGAGGTTGTTGTACTTGAGTGTGAAGGTCGGAATTGCCGCGTTAGGGATCGTGAAAGTCTCGACCCAAGTAAAAGTATTGGCGTCAATTTCCCCAAGAAGCATTACGCCGACCGGCATCTCAAGCGCAGCACCGGTTGAAGTCGTTACGGTCGTGAGAGAAGTCCCAGCACGAACCGCTAGCTGGCCTTCCTCCACGAGGACGGTGGCAGCAGTGAGAGCGTATTCCTCTCGCCGCTGGAAATAACTGCGGGTCTGATCATACTTGCTTTGCAGGCTTGCGCCCGGCTGAATAGCCATTTTGGCCTCCTAAAACGATGTTTAATTTTTCCTGACTTTCGCCAGAAATTTATTCAGTACCTAATGGTACCGTGTAATTCGATTAAGACGATTAATGTTGTGATTCTATGGTGGTCTAATAAAGTGTAACGTGAAAAATAGATAACCAGTAATTAAATTTGTGCTTCCGGCAAATAAAAAGCCCGCTGGAAATTATTTCCAGCGGGCTGCAATTAACTAATTGCCGTTAGGGAGTCGTGAATTCCATACCGAGGTATGGATCGTTCACACTCGGGAGAGATACAACGCGCCCGAACGGAGTTCCGTTGTTGTTATTCGTGAAGGTCGTCCATACACCACCAGCCCCGAGCACCGGAGAACCAGCAGCGCCGTCCTGACGATTTAGCTCCCACACACCATCAGCATCATAAGTCGTAGTGAAGCAACGGCAACCGTCGCCGCGACCTACGATGGCTTTGCGGTAAGTACCTTCAGAGCCACGACCGATCGCTGACTGACGCACGATCTCTCGCGCCTGTACAGTCGTAAGTGTCCAGCGATACCGCACGGTGAATACTACGCCGACCATCGAAAGCGCGCCACCGGCCTGAAGTGCGGCAAACGTCATGACGCCTGTGGCGCCCGCGATGCTAACTTGGCCGTTTGCGGGAGCCGGGGCAACCACTGGAATCTCGAGCCCGGTGGAATTGATCGCCACGAAGGCGTCAACAAGCGGCGTAGTGTAGGGATTGACTACGAGATTGTTGAACTTCAAGGTGTAGGACAGAGAAGCCGGTACGGTGCCGCTTTCGCAGTAAGAGAAAGTATTGGCATCGATGTAACCGAGAAGCATTACGCCTGCGGGAACCTCAGTCACCGCGAGACCGCCAGTGGTCGTGACTTCGCGCCCCACAGTCCCGCCCATAGCGGCGAGCTGGCCTTCCTCGACGAGGTTGGTCGCGGCCGTGAGAGCGAATTCCTCACGACGCTGGAAATAAGAACGGGTCATATCGAGCTTGGATTGACGAGACATAGTGGGCTGTAGGGCCATTTTATCCTCCTGCGGAATTTTTACGCATTTTCAGCCGAATGCTGAAAATGCAGTTTGCGCTAATGAATTCCGGTACTCCGGAAATACCACAAACCAGTTTCTTGGTATCAAAACTGACTCTAACCAAAAATTAAGGTGGAATCGAAACTATTTAATTCATTGCCGCGGGTCGAGTACCTGAGATTTACTCGTCGGCTATATTATCTAGTTCTGCCGAGGCGATGTGCGGTTCTTGCATTTGTTTGACGTGCTGTTTAATTTTATTTCTCGCCGCCTCGATCCAAGAATCAGCACTAGCGATTGCTTTGGCCAACGTTGCCTTATTGCCATAATCACCGGTAGCGTGCTTGAGTTGTTCTCTAGCATTTTTAAGCTGCTGCAGTGCGGTGCTCAAAGCGTCTTGCGCTTCGGCGACTCTCACATATTCGACACCAAGATATTTAATCGTGTTACGCATGAATAATTAGCAATCCGGTAACGGAGAGCCGCATGAACGGCACGTGAAATCATTTCCCCGGGGCTCTGTACCACAGTACAGGCACGCACATTTGGTTTCGTTTTGCAGTGTCAGGGGTAATTTTTCAGTGTTGACGATTAGGGTCAATTTCAAATGCGTGTATTTGCCCGAATACTGAATACGGCGCGCGGAGTCAACGTTTGCCGTGGCCTGATGCCCATTTAGAGTTACAGGCAAAGTAGAACCGGGACGAATTACCAGAGCAGAAGATCGAGATGGTCCTGTAGGCTTGTGCTGCTTGACAACCGGCTTATCGAAATATCTGGGATATATAGAAGGTGCCAACGGGTAAGCAACGTGCATTTCTGCTCCGTAGAGCACTGCACGGGAAGCCCAGGGATTAATTTCTGGAAACTCCTGCGCTACACCTGGACTGACTGGGCCGCGTTCAGGCCAGACGGCTAAGGCGTGGGCTAGGGTTAGCAAATCCAATTTATTTCTCGATCAACTTGATCGCCACGCAAAGTGCCAGAGCGGTTCGCACGGCGACGGCAAAATTATAGCGCGGCTGCTCAGAGAACCAGCGGTCAAATAACTTGTACTGGTCCTGCGTGAGTTCGGAAATTAGTTTTGCCAATTCAATGCCTGGAATCAAATCGAAGTGCCGCCTGGCCACGCCAGAAATTAATTCGAAGTCTGCGAGATGATCTCGCAAGACTTCCGCTTCGATTTGCTTTACCAGGAAATTGTTGGCAAATAGTGACATTAGGCTGGGGTTGGTACTTTGCGATAGAGTTTGCCGGCGACGCGAATTAATTCTGGCGCCGGCTTTACCGCGGCATCAATCTTTTGCGTGCTGGGTTTCGGAGCTTCTGCTTTGAGAGTTTTCTCTGCCTGCACGAGGTCGGAGAAATCAATTCCGAGGCCCTGGAGCACGCTCTTGGCCTTCACGACGGCATTGAGTGCGGCTTCGATATCTTCGAGGCCCTCGGCCTTGCGGTATAATTTCCCAGCAACGCGAATAAATTTAGGTGTCATGGTGCTTTCCTTAGCGTTTGAACGTCTTGGGCGTCCGGCGCGTAATGTGGGGTTGCGGGAAACCAGCACCGACGGCCGGAATAGCTTCGAGCGGTACTTCTCCACCAGCTTCCCCACCGGCTTCGCCTTCCGCCTCAGTGTTCTCGAATGCCGGAGCAGCGGCTTCTTCAGTCTCTGCAGGCTGCTCTTCCACGACTTCGACGTCCTCAAGGGGAACGTTTTCGATGTCTTCGAGCCCGGGGAGATCTGGCGCCTCGGACACGGACTTCTCGCTCGCGAATTCCGCCGCCAACGTCGAAGCTTCATCAGCAGCCGAGATAGCAGCGTCGGATAGACCTTGCTGGGTAATGACTGCTGTGAGTTCGGTCATCCAATTGCGGAAATGCTTCTGCGCGGCTTTGATGCCCCGGGCACCAAGCTCCTCTTCGACGGCCGACTCGATTTGGTTCGAGCCTTCCTCGAAAGCAGACTTGAGCGCTTCCTTGATCGCAAGCACGACGCCATTGTAAATCTCGGGCCCGAAATTATCGAACACGTCGGCCAGAGCATTTCCCATTTGTCCACGGAGCGCTGGCGACACTGCACCGAGCTGCACGGATTCCACGGGTTCCGGGTCCGGCATGGTTTCAATGGGGTCGGCGACTGAATCTGCAACTTGAGCCTGTAGATCTACATCCAAATCTGCAAGTCGCTTGGTAAACTGAGCAACGCGATCAGCTAGTTTTGTCATATAAAACCTCTACGGCTGAAATTAAATTGCAGGAGCTACTGGAGTAGCTGCAGTTTCAGATTTTGACTCCGGCGTTGGTTTCTTGGCAAGCTCGTCGATGCGCTCTAATTTATCCAAAGCCCAGGTCATGATGTGGTTCTGATTTGCGATATGGTCTTTGAGCAGCTTGGAGAAATTCTGGCCGGCGCGCGGGTCGTCGCTGTCCGCGATTTCATCAATTAGGTCTTGCGCGTCTTCTTGATCCTGCGCCGCTTTATCCACTACACTCGCGAGCCATTTGGCAATGGAAGCGCGGTCGTAGCGGTCAAACCGTTCAACGTACTTCTTTTTAGCCCCAACTCTTTGTAATTCTTGATCTTTTGTCGAATTAGGCATGAGCTAATTCCTTAATGTTTTGAGAATTTGGGACTAATCTTCGCGCTGGAAAAGCTTGCCCGCCAGCTTGATGAATTTCGGCGCCTGGGCAGCCCGAAGTTTCGCCGTGGCTTCGACATCAATTTCAAAAATCTGACCGTTTTTCTTGATAAACCGCGGAGTAGCGCTCGCTTCTACCTGTACCGGAGTCTCAACTACCGGAGTCTCGACCTGAGTTTCCTCGCTGGCGTCCGTAAGCGCAGCCTCAACAGCGCGAGCTGCGGCAACGCGCTCTCGCGCGGCAAGTTTGGCAGAAACATGAAGCTTCAGATCTGCGATTTGTTCGTCTTGCAAAGAGCTTCGACGCTCTGCCACCTTGGCAAGGAGCACTTCTTTACGCTGGGCCTGCTTGATTGCTGGAGTACCAGCAACGGTTTCACGCGCAAGTCGAGTGCGCGCTCGTACGCCTGTGGGCTTCACGGCGGCGACACGCTGCTGCGCGGCAGCACTGGCAACGCGGCTGATCTGAGCCAGCTTGGCTTTGAGCTGAATTCTAGCCTTAGCAAGACCAGCGGCTACGGGCATGGCGGGTGCCGGTTTTTGCAGCGTTGCGATGATGCCGCCGAGCATCTCAGTTTTAACCATGACGTCGGGCGATAGCGCGTCTTGCTCATCCGAGACCAAATAACTGTACTCGGCGTCCAGGAGATCAATGATCTCCTGTATCGGCTGGTCCAGAAGTTCTGGCCCGTACTGCTCGACGATATAGGCTTCTTGCTCGGGGGTAAGATTAAACATTTTATCTCCTAAGGCTGCCAGACTGAGTCGCTAAGCGCGACACAATAGGCCGGGTCTTCAACTGAAGAGGATTCGACATAGTCGAAATCTCTGAGTAATTCGTATACCAAATGCCCCCTGACCACATCCCCCTTACCCGAACCCTTACGAATGTGCTCGCACGTAGTAATGCCATCGCCTATATATCTGCACCACGGCAAGCTACATTCTGTGCGCTGGACCAGACTCCCCATGGAGTGGCCAATGCGGTTTTTCTTCTGGACTAGTTCTGCTAGGCGCGGATCTTTGGACCGATCGAATCCCTTGAGAATTACAACGTGCCAGCGCCCCTGATATTGACGCAACGAAGCGTCGAAAATGACACCTTTGGCTTTGGTGTCATCTTGATTTTTATGGTCTTGGTGAACAGGTTTTCCCACGAAAGTCTGAAAGCGCGGTCGTCCAGCTTGTGTCGACCAGGCCGTTAGTTCTTCGTAAGGAAATGCGTCAAGATTACGGTTTGGATAAGTCTCGACGACGATGGGGACTTCTACAATAACGTAGTCATCAATTTTGCTGGAAATGTGATATTTTTCGCTGCAGAAAGGTAACCAATCAATTGCCAAAACGCCGCAGGCACAGGCGTCTAGTCCGGCCCCGGCAACCACGAACTTGCCGTTGCGCTGGATTTTTTCTAGCTTGTGCCCTTCAATGGCCAGGGGTTTGTTGTCGACCGAAGTCGCCAACATATAATCCCCGACGTGTATTCCAGGGCCGTAGGAAACTATAGGATGAATTTTTGACATTTGCTTAGTCGTACAAGATGGGCGGGCGGGAGACATCTCCCGCCCGCCCTGTGGACTAACGGCGCTTGCGAGCGCGAACTACGCGGAGGGCAGCATCAGTGTCAGCATCGAGGCTCGGATCGGTGGAAACCGCAGCCGCGCGCTCGAATACTGGCTTGGAGGGAATATCTTCCTCAACTAGAGGAGCCATGTCGAGAGGATGGACATAAGCCATCTTCGTCACGGTGTTCTCGATCTGGCGGAGTGCCTCGGGCTCCCAACCCAACCACTCGTCCGCCTGGTTCACCATGGCCTTGAGGTATTCACCACCGGACTTCACGAACGCGTCCTCGATGATGTCAATCGCCACGCGCTCCGACATACCGGCTTTGCGCATATTCTCCACGAGAGAGTCCTTGAGAGGATTCTCGAGGATGAAATTCTTGCGCGACGCCTCCATGGCGAGGTGCAGCGTGACCATGAGATTACCCTTCAGGGCAGCCGCACGTGCTTTATAAGCAGCGTCAGCGTGGCCGGCGATCTCCGCCTTCGCCTTGCGCACAGCCTCGTTCTCCTTGGTCTCAGCGGCGTAATAACGCACCCGGAGAGTCTCGAAGGTATTGGCCGGACCGCAAGCCGCCACGGTCTCGCGCACGCCATTCACGAAGGTATCGCTAACGAATACGTCGTGGAGATCTTCCTCGGTGTTGCCATCAGCGAGGTGCAGCTCACCGAAGGGATGCCCATCCAGCCACATGACGTAATACGGAGTGGCGGTATCGGCGCCACGGAGCGTCATGTCGAGAGCAATGCGACCGTCCCGGGTCTGCATATCCTCGGGAGTCATGAGCGGCGCCCAGGTCACAGCAGCGTCTTTCTCCATACCCTTATCCTCTTCCTTTTCCTCAGCCTTCTCTTCCTCTTTTTCCTCAGGCTTAGACTCGGCAGTCTTCGGCTCAGGAGCCGTTACTGGCGCAACTTCTGCCGCAGGAGCTTCAGCAGGGGCAGCCGCAGTAGTCTGAGCTGCCTGCCGACGCATAGCGCGCATCTCGCGGAACTGAGCTAGGCGCACTGCGGCTTCGCGCTCGGCCTTGTCCTCATCACTCTCGGCAGCGTCTTCCGCCTTGTCTTCGGCAGCGTCCTCGACCACATCCGCTGGGGAACCCTCAACCTCGCCACCTGCGCACGGGCACATGGGCTGACCATCAACCACTACCTCGGGTATACCGGCAGGGGAGACCTCGGGTGCTAGCGCATCGCCAGGTTCCTCGTCGAGAATGACGAGTTCACTGGTATCAGCACCAGGAGCATCGAGATCTAGGATCTCGGTCTCGGGGATTTCGGCCATGCGGAGACGCGCTAGACTGTTACGAAGACTTTGACTCTTGATCGCCATGGTAAACTCCTAATACGACAGATTTTGTGACCACACTTGCAAGTTAATATCAGTGAGGTGTGGTGCTTACAATTTGCGAACTAGCCATTCAATGGCTTGTTCGACATCTTGAAAAATAGATGAACCTGAATCCGCACCCTGTACATACGAAACCGTCATGGGATACGACCCGCCGCCAGTGATCGCTACAGTGGCATCAGGCATTTCCCAATTATATTGGCCGGCGTTATAGGTTGTGGTGCAGAATTGAACACCACGCCGGCGGCGAAGTTGTTCGCCGTAGTGCGCTACGGCTTGTGCCGTCGTTGTAATTGATGTATCGACGTTAGCTAAGATGTCTTGACCAGCACCGGAGCCGCACGAGGCATTATTCACAGGCATACAAATGCTAGGACCACAATTACTCGTGGGATACTGAGAAGTTTGCCAAACGTAGCTCCAATTTGCACACATAGCAACACCAGCATAAAGCGCTTTGATTCCACCTAGAGATTAACGTGAAATAATTATTCGCGGTCGCCGCCTTTGATCAGGATGGAAGAAAAAACGTTTTCGTTGCTTTTTTGTTTTTCTGCGACTTCTTTAGCCGGTGGGATAATGGCTTCAAATCTGTACGGCGGTCCACCGTACAGATCTACATCAACCGGCAGCTCGGTAATGATATCGCCATGGATTTCGTATCCAAGCTCCGGTTCACCCGTCGGTGCAACCATCTTTAGCGAAGCTTCATCGAGTTTCACGGCGCCGCGATTTTCTTCGCCTGGCGCTCCGAGTTTGGCCCGGATGGCCCGCATGATGGAATTAACATGCTCATGCCAATCTATTTCTTCGGCCGCTGTAACGTCTTCGCCTTCGGCCAAACGATAGAAATGACCACGATAGACTAGCTTTTGCATTATTCAGTCAGTCCGGTGAGGAGTTTGCTATCGGGAAGGGAATGTGACGTCAATTTGCTTGAGCCAATAGCCGTACTGAGCGGATCAGTCTCGGTCATACGCCCAACAACGTCCAGTTCTTCGTCCAAAGCTGGAGTCAATCCAGTAATATCGGCCTGTTTAACTAACATTTTGGCCAGCACGGCGACTGAATCGCTGGCCATCTCTGGAAATTCTACAATCCCAACGCGCGCCGCGCAGTATTCGACAATGTCGGCCTGCAAGGTCGAGAGCTGTTCTCGTCGTGCCCAACGGTAAAACTCTGGTCCGCGCCGATCACGTGGATCTCGCCGCGTCATTTCATCGAGTAACTGCGCAACACGCCGTCTCGGTAACCCAACCGTAAGCCCAGATTCCCAGATTGGAATCTTAGCGAGTAACGCTTCTAAATCCACCGGCTTGGAATAAATAGAACCCTTGCGGTATTGTGTTGCTGGCTGCTTGACGGTAAACCGCGGTTTGCGCAGTTCGGCTGCTGCTCCGCCGCCTTCCCCACCGGGCCCTGCAGCTGCGCCTTCACCCCCACCCGCGGGTGGCGCAGGTGGTGCGGCAGAAGTCTCTTCTTCCATGGAAAGCGCAGGCATTTCTGCTCCGCCGGCTTCGCCGCCTCCAAGGCCCGGAGCCTCTTCTTCCCCGCCCAATTCCGGCATACCAGTTTCTTCCCCTCCGCCTAAATCTCCAAATCCACCCGTTTCCCCGCCACCTCCACCTTCGCCTCCCAGGTATTGCCCCTTGCCGTCAAATCCAGCAGCTTCCGCCTGCTCGATCAATGCGCGCTTGTACGCGTAAATCTTCGCGCGATCCTGCAATTCTGCTGATTGATTTTGCAGAGCTTCTTTGATATCGTAACCTGCAGCTTGTGCCCACTTGCGCATCTGAATTGGGAAACCCTTCTCCTCCAGAGAAGTCAGCATATCCCAATAATCTTTGTCTGCTCTGGGCTCAAGAGATTTGTCCCACTCGATCTTAGGTAGAATCAGGTCTGAGTCGTTGGGAATTCTATTCCGTGAAATACGAATCCGGTGGCTGAGTTCGGCTTTGCTACGTCGCACATGCCCGTGCTGCTGCGCCAGCGTGCGGAAAATCTTTTCCTGAATAATTTTTCGGGTAAACAGAGCGCGAACACCACGTAGCTTTTCCAGGAAAGACGAAAGAATCGTTTCCAGGGTATTGTAATTGGTATCGCCTTCCAGGAAGGCCGAAGAAATACCTAATGCTGCCATTTTGGCTTTGAAGAGGAAGTCCCAGTCATCGCCGAGCTTGATGACGTCATCTTTAGTCCCGAGAAGCTGGATATTTACCCCTTCGCGGAAAGCAACTTTACCGCCAACGGGGTCTTCCTCGGCAGCAAACAATTGCTCAATGATTTGTTCAATCTGTTCGGCCTTGTAGTCGTTGGGTACTGTCGCCCACCAAACCGGGCCCGCACGACGTCTAGCGCCTTGGATTGAAGCATCGAGAATTGCTTTTTCGTAAATCTTGAAAGGCAAAATACGGCAGAGATACGACATACCGTTGTCGTCAACGGCATGAACCTTTCGCGGTAGAAATAACGAATTAATTGGGTCCAGAGGAATTGTCGTACCGCCCGCCATGGCTTTGACGATTTTCGGTTCGATGAGGCTGCGCTGCAGAGCGGCGCGCGGATCGTTCATCGTGGCCCAAGCCTGGTCATCGGTGCTGGCTTGCCAGTCCATGATGGGGTCGAGCCCAGGCAGTCGCGGTGCCACCAAGCGCACGTAGTCTGGATCTAGAATTTTAGTGCCTTGCCAATAACCAGTACCTGGATTCGGCATCATAAAGTAAAATAGTCGGCCAATTGTGAGGTATTCACTCAGCATCAAAGGCATAAGTGGGACGACACCAGAGGCCGACAATGCGTCTTCGTACAGGTGCATGATGGCATTATCTTCAATGCCACTAAGGAAAATTTCATCCCCAAACGCCATCGAGCACCAGTACTCCGTTGTGGTGCCGGCAATTGCATCGTACGCTAGAATATTTCTGAATAGCTTGTTCTGCGTTCTAGTATCGGTAGGAAGATATTCTTCAACGAGAGTAGGAGCTTCAGCACGCTCGTATAGCGGGGAATAGATCTGTCTCTGCCCGCCACCGGCCCCCACCATATTGCCAGCCATATCCAGGCTAGCTTTGCGGTGCTGTCGCCCGAAAGCTGCAGTTCTGGGCTCAGGCCGAAATAACCCAGACGAGAAATTATATTTTGGTGAGTTAAACATCAGGCCTCAAATCTACTGTTTTTGCTGTTTTACCGATCTACCACAACGCAATTCGACAGCCAGTACAGTATTTTGACGGCGTGTTGTCCGCAAGTTTAATTTCCGACATCAGTCGACTGCACCGGGGACAAGTTCCGTGCTCCAGCGCCGTGGCAATAGCTTCTGTAGCACTGACTTTTTCCGTCGCGGCAGTGACTTCAACGTGACTAGCGATTTCACGCAGAATTGCGGAAAGAGGAACGTCCTGATCGTAAGCAAGCTTTAGTGTACCAGCAATCCGATACACAGCCTCGTCCGAAATAGATTTATTGTTGGAGACAGCGGCTTGACGAATGTTAGCGTAAAGTGACATGGCTTCCTCTAAAAACTACGCGAGCGCAACAGCCGCCCGGAACCTACACCTATTCGCGAGCCCGAAGCCCCTGATACTTGGCGTTGACTTCTTCCGAAGAACATGGCCACGGGGCGGTCTTGATCGAATTTGGGGCCTTCAACTACATTGTGGCGGTACAGATCTTTGTATTTGGTAATAAATCTATAAGCCAAAACTGCAGTGCGGAAAAGGTCATCGTTACCCTGATCAGGTTTTTCCAATCTTTTGCCAAATTCGTTTACTGTCAGGAGCTGCGCTTGAAAGTGTGCTCTGGGATACTTGGCGCGCTCCTGAAAAGTTTGCATTTTCAAAAGGTCCATGGGATCGCATTCCGGCTGCGGTAGCCAGATGCGCGTGCCCAGGAGACCATCGCGGAACGAAGCGAAGTCTGGCCACATCGAGCTATAACGCTGAGCATCGACGTTGTGGTTGCTTCGGAGGTCCGCCACCGCGTATCCAGATTCCCAGCGGTCATAAACCACGTGCTGGAACCGGTAGGTTTTGACCAGCGGTACAATGAACTCGTTATAACACCACGCCAGGTCTATAGGTATATCAGGGTAAGGTGAAACTTCAACAAATTCCTCGAACAGCACGCCCTCTTGCTCTGGGTAATACCTGGCAACACACAGACCAAATGAATTCTTTTTCTCTCCATTATCTACAGCTAAAATACGTGGGATCACGGAATCATTCATGTGCTTCGTGATACAGGGCCTCAGAACTTTGCCCGCTACGGCCTCTTCGGTTTTAATTTCATACTCAAACAGTTTATTTTGGTTGGGTGCTACAATGTCTTTGAGAATGGCGTCATTTTCAAAATATGGGTGCGACGCTCTCGGAGGCTGCGCACAAAAATCGCGCTTGAACTTCAGCGGATTTCCGGCAAACTCCTCTCGAATGAGAGTTTCATCTTCGTCTTTGTTTACTTCCCATGTAGCGTATCGCGTGAAGAACATGCGGAACGATTTAGGCGCAACTGCGGCTCGTTGTTCGATGGGGTCTGAAATACTAGACGGTGAAGAGATGTTTACCATATAACCGTCAATGGCGTCAAAATCTGTAGCTCTACGCTTTTCCGCCCTGGTTCTGACAGTACGCAACGAATTGTTCAGTGAAGTAAATACTTCTACGCCGTCTCTGGCTCCCTTGGTCACTTTGCCGTCCTCTGACGCAGAAAACCAGCCCGCCTCATCGACGGCGCCCATGACCCTGGTTCCGCCACGTAATGTTGATGAATTGGCCGCGAGTATGTGGACTGCCAAACGTTTGCCTGGAAAAATAATAAATGTTTGCTGCGCATGGTAAAGCTGCAGCCCTGTGCGGTTAGACTCATCTTTCAGATAATCCACCATGTTGCGGAACCACGGAGAATTATCAAATGCATTCCGAAACGGCATCCAAATGTGCTGGTTTATTTGTCTCAACGTCGGTGAGACGAACGCAGCTTCCAGTACCACTGTACTGGGCATTCGGTAGTAACGACAAAGATTAGGCAGCGCCAGCCATCTATGTAACAAATACGGAAAAATAAACGCGGCTACTGTTATGGATTTGCCTGAGCGTTGCCCCCAAATACCAGTAAACTCATTGGGCGGAACAGGGCGCGGAACTACAGAGGCGTCCCAATTATGAAATTTGCCGTAGCGAGAGTCCTTGATCCATTCGTCCAATATTTCAGTTCTGTTGCGCCCGCACTGTGGGCATACACCACGATTAAGTAATGTAAATCTGTCTAAAACGTCTCCAATATTCGCATCGACTGGTACATTATGTATGTAATCTACATCGCTACATTGATAGCATACGTCTTCAAAAAAACGAGCCAAAACTTCTACTTGTTTGGGGAATAGATCTGTGGATGAATTAAGCCACTCTGTTCCTCTGCACCATTCGATGACATTCGGCGCAGTCGGAAACTGCTGTTCGTTGAACACAGACGAATCTAAGTCTGCCGAAATAGCTTGTTGAATCAACGCTACGGGATCAGGTAATTCCGCGCGAACTTTGGCTTCTTTGTCTTGTAGTTCAGTCATTTCCTTATTTTACAATGGTGGCAGCAACATATCTTCATCTAGTAAAATTAATTCCTGTACTCCACCGTCGTATTCTTCTTGCTCGCGCGGGGAGTTCATCAAAATAGTTTCGCGTAACTCATATTCATCAACATTTTCTACAGCCTGCCAGGCTTGGCCGACGTACAGTTCTAATTCTGCAGGTTCTATAGTTTCAGTAGTGAAAAACGCGGGCGCACCTGCATCCTGAGTTCCGGTTGTGTCTTCCTGAACGTCTGAAATAACACCAGGAGAGAACCTCAACACTACGGGAACGAAACCTTCCTCTACTTCGTGGTCTGATAGTTCCTAAAAGTTTGGTGTTTTGTTACAAACACGTCTTTTAGATTTAATCCGACTGCCCAAGTCCCCATGGCCTTGGTCTAGTCTGACGGATGCACTAC
>JBAZKE010000005.1:0-79289 GCA_041650915.1 Patescibacteria group bacterium | reverse complement strand
TGGTTGGGGCTCCGGGGTTGGTTGGGGCTCCGGGACTGGTTCAGGCTCCGGGGTTGGTTGGGGCTCCGGGGTTGGTTCGGGCTCCGGCGTAGCGATCGCAGCTGACTCATAGGGGCTGCCGAAAAACTCGACGAGGATCGTCGTTGAACGCCCCTGCAGCTCGCCGTCGACAATCGCGATTCCCATTTCAGTATACTTTTCGTTCATGATGTTTTTTTTGTGGGAAGCGCTATTCATGAATGCCGTATGCACGGATGAGGCTTCGGTAAAATCCATTGCCAGGTTTTCACCAGCAGCGGCGTAGCTGTATCCCGCCTGCTTGATGAATGCCCACGGCTTCGTGCCGTCCGGCGCGGTGTGCGCGAAGTAGTTATTGGCAATCATATGCTCCGCTTTGAGCTGTGCGGCGCGGTTGAGCGTTTCGTTGAGCGTGAGCCCCGCGATGCCCGCTTCGGCGCGTGACGCGTTTGTAAAACTGAGGATATCCGCTCTCGCGATCGCGGCAAATTCACCGGGGGTAGGGTACGACAAAAAGAGGAATCCGGAAACAAAAAGCTTGACCGCAACAATGGCAACCGCGTACATTTTGAGCGCGGTCGGGCGCAGTGCGTGCGGCTTGTGGTCATTGCCTTTGTGCGGCACCAAAAAGTGCCACGTGTGGTGCGGTACGCATTTTGCGTGGTAAGACAGCTGGCTAAAAAATGTTTTCTTTTGTTCCGCCATAGGAGTGCCCTGGTAGTATTATATCATACTTTGCACGCTGAAATTAACACCGTATCGTACCACAGGTTAATTTATTTGTCAAGGCCTCCTGCGGCAGTACAGCAAAAGGCGGGCCTTGTAGCCCGCCTTTTTATTCTGAAAAACTGCGTTTATGCTATTTCATTCGGCGCTTGATAACCATCGCGGAACCGAACGCGAGGATGCTTCCGGCAACAATGCCGAGCATGCCCGCACCGGTGGTCGGCAGCACAGTCGGCTCCGTTTCCTCGCCGAGGACCTGTACAATGCGCACCTCGAGCGAAGCTTCGTCGCTCACCATCGGGGTGTCGTCAGCGCGTGCGATTGCCGTGTTGACGTAGGTGCCTGCCGCCGCCGATATGTCGATCACCGCGTCGTACTTCACCGTGACGCTCTCGGTCGGAACGAGGTCGCCGAGCTTCCACGACGCCTCAGTCTGCGTTGCGGTTCCTGCGTACACGAGGCCTACTGGGAGCACGTCAGAGAGTGTCGCGTTGTACGCGACTGCATCGCCGACGTTCGTGACCACGACTGTGTACTCTACCGTGCCTGCGGGATTCGCAATTTCCTTGTTTGCCGTTTTTACGACCGTGAGCTCAGGCGTTGATTCGCCGAGGACCGTCGGGATCTGCACCGCAATGACCGCGTCATCGGATATTTCACCTGCGACATTCTGCGCTGATACCGTCGCGACGTTCGTGTAGTCTCCGACTGCCGCGCTGGAGTCGACGAGCGCATTATACGTGACCGTCACGTCTGCGCCAGCGGCGAGCGTATCCCAGGTCCACGTTTTCTCTGTTTCACCTGAGTTCGTGCCGTCTTCGTTGGCGAACGTCAATCCTGCCGGCAGCACGTCAGTCAGCTCGACGTTGAGCGCGTCCCCGTTGCCGGAATTCGAAACTGTAATGGTGTAGGCAACCGTATCGGACGGATTGCGCAGCGTATTGCCGGCTGTTTTGCTGATGGCGAGCACTGGCATCGGTTCATCGCCCGTTACCTTAAATACCGTGCAGATTGACGAGCAGTATTCGCAACTCTCGCCGGCTTCCGCGGTGCACGCAACGCCGTTCTCGGCGCCGTCATCGCACGCTTCATCGCCTTCGATGACGCCGTCGCCGCAGACTGGCTCAACTATTGGCTCGCCGACTGTTACTGACGTTTCATCAATTGCGGTAAGAAGCAGGGTCGGTTCCGGCTCCGGTAAAATGATTTCTTGCTGCTGGGAAATTGCAGCTACCATATTCATCGGTTTCTGGAAGAGTTCCGCTGTGTTGAGCAGTACGGTGGTTCCGATTGGCATCTCTTCATCAATGGTACCGGAGAAGGTGAAGGTATGCTCCGCGCCTTCGACGTCCCATGTGATCGTACGCGCATCAGTGTCATATACGCCGCTGTCGGAAATGGTCGCCTCGTCTACCGTGAAGTTAGCAGGCAAGGTATCGACGATCATGCCGCCCATCATCAGGTAGTGCTCTTCCTGCGCATATCCGAATGATACTTCGTAGGTTGAGAGCTCGCCCGGCTCGGCAGTTTCCTTGTTATCGGTTTTGGCCAGCGTGAAAACGTCTTCCAGGGTGCACTGTGGAGAGCAGAACTTGCCGACCGTATAACCTTCACGGCCGTCGCACTCTTCACCCTCATCGAGGATATTGTTACCGCACATCGCTTCGTAGTTGCCGAAATCGAATTCCGGGGATTGTTCGACATGATTGTCCGAGATAACAGTTGCCCGGATTGTTTCCTGGCTCACGGGTAGCGTCACTTCATGGCAGTTTTCCGGGTAGGTTTGGATCCAGCCGCCCTGCTGCACTTCGCAGATTTCGTAGGTTCCTGCTTCGCGGTCTTCAAACCAGTACCATCCGTAATCTTCGCCTTCCTCGCACGATGTCGTTGTTTCATCAATAACCGCATCATTCTGCTTTAGTTGAATGGTCCAGTCACAGAGTTTTGGCTCGCACAGCGGTTCAAACGTCGACGGGGCACTATTAGTATTCGTGTCGGAAACGGCTCCGTTCAGGAGGCTCTCACAGTCGAATTCGCCGTTGTTGTTCAGGTCGTTCCACTTGTAGCCGTGGACGTCGTAGCGAAGCGTGCATTCTTCAGTACAGTTCGGGCCGCCATCACACTCTTCGCCGTAGTCAACTATGCCGTCGCCGCAATCCGGCTCTTTGTAATTCACTAAAATATTCATGTAATTCTGTTCGCCGCTTTCAACCTGGCCAAGCCAGAACGTATCGCCATTGAGGCTGGTGTAGCCGGTGCGGATTTCTTCGACTACTCTATAAGCACCTGGTTCTGTAATGGTAAACGTGGTGCAGCCGTCATCTCCTGTGGTTTGGGTAGCTACCGGATCGCCGGTATTTTTTTGCAGATACATTTCCCAACCGGGCATGATTGTTTTATCGTCGCCTTCTAAATCGCCATCATAGTCAATTTCTTTGCAGACTTTGACTGACGCAGGCTGGAATGCTAATGCGTTAAATCCTACGCAGTAGTAATCCTGGCCTGGCTGCAGGTTTTCGATATAGTCGTAGTTATCGTAATTCAGCACGTCTTCATGGCAGTAGAATTCGGCGCTGTCTTCGTCCCACGGGCTTGAAGTGTCACCGGAAAAAGGGACATAGTCTGAGTTAACGACTTCGCGAAGCCAAACTTTATTGTTTGGCGCGGGTACATCGATTGAACCGCTAAACGGCGTTGACCATGCTCCGCCGGCAACACTCATGTTGTTGTCGACATTGTTTGTGTTACCTGGTGCCCACTGGAAAGTCCATTCGGCGAGCTCGCAACCATCATGGGTTGCCCACTCGGACGCGGTTGTAGACGTAATTTCATTATCACCGCCATCGCCCCAGTTCGGAAGTTTTAATTCATCGTTACAGACTACTTTTGAGACGTGGATGGTGGCCGGTTCCCAGGTGCAATCTTCCGCGCAGCCTTTCTCACCGTCACACTCTTCGCGGCCGTTTTTTATATCATCACCGCAATATGGCCCGGTTACCGTTTCAATTGTGCAATCGTTAGTGCAGTAATTGCAGGATGACCCATAGACCGCCGTACAAACATCACCGTTGCCTTTGCCGTCGTCGCATTCTTCATAAAAACCAGCATCATTTGGCGAATCAATATCATGATCTCCACAGACTTTTGGATTTGTTACGTGGAAAGCGTTAGGTAACTTTTTCCATCCATAGTCACCGTCACATCCATTCTTTTCATATGCGCGCACAGTGAGGTCATAAGTACCGGCTGACGCAGGTGCATTCACGGAAAAACTTTCTGTATATGTTCCGTCACTGGTATGGTCTGCTGTGTTTACGCAAATCCAGGATCCGCCTTCGATTTTATATTCGGTCGATTTCCAGTCATCATTTTCAAACATACCAGAAGTTGAAACATTAACCTTAACTGTCACTTCAGTATTTGGAGCCACGTGGACCGCTCCCATGTCATTCACTTTTATCCAGTTGACTCCGGTAGCCGCATCCGCCTGTTGCGGAGCTAGCAAAAAGAACGCTGCTGCTAACGCAACCGCAGCCACTGAGATGAGAACTGGCAGGGCAGAAAAGCCCTTTTTTGTTGATACATTGTGCATAAGTTTTTTCCTTATTCCTAGGTACCTTTATTAATATAGTTTATTGGCTTTGTTTTTGCGGGCTAATATATGGAAATCGTTGTTTTTGGGAGCAGGGCTTATTATATCATAAATCGGTTGATTATATAAAACGTGGTAATTGTTGTCAAGTGGAGAACTATGCAGCCGGATTTTTAACCGCCGGCTCCAGGATTTTGCATTGGGCGGTAGATGGGCGGCAGATCGGAACGTCCCGGAGGGCGGAAGTCACCCAATTGGATATCGCGCGGTTACTATGAGGATAGGCTTTCCCATGCATCTGCTGGTATACCGTACGGACGTGAACGCGGGCGGGGACACCTGCGTTCGGAGGAGATTGAAACGCCGCCACACCCTCGAACCATCGCGGGTTTCAGCGCCCGTGATGGTAAAGCTTGCGGCTTGCCAAACGAAGAAGCGCTGAAAAAATGATTGCGCGCCCGGCTGAAAAATAGTAGTATAGAAACAGACCTTCCCATGAGCGGGAGGTTGTTTGGACATGCGTTTGGGGGTGTGATACGACCACCCCTCTACCAACGTTCAGGTAAGGCGGGCGTATCGCTTTTTCCCCTCCTCAGGCACCTCCTCTTTATGAGGAGGGGAAGGGGACCACCACCCCTCTACCAACGTTCAGGTAAGGCGGGCGTATCGCTTTTTCCCCTCCTCAGGCACCTCCTCTTTATGAGGAGGGGAAGAGGACCCCACCACCTCTCTACGAACGTCGTGGTATGGCATACTTGTCACGTTTTCCCCTCCTCAACTGAGGAGGGGAAGAGCACAAACGTAAAAATGCGGACTTAATTTAATTGAAAGGGGAGGAGAAGTTAGTACCACTATGACAATCATCTACAACACACACTCGATGAAGCAACGGCGCCAGGCTCTCAGGAACAGTGCACCACGCGCGGAGGTGGTACTGTGGCGTTATTTGAAAGACAAGCAGCTGGCTGGCTATAAGTTTCGCCGGCAATACAGCGTAGGCGGGTATGTGCTTGATTTTTATTGCCCCCGGCTCAGGCTTGGGATTGAGGTTGACGGGCCGTCGCATTATATCTCAAAGGAAGCAATTGAATACGATAAACAGCGCCAGAAATATATCGAGTCGTTCGGCATCCGGATTGTGAGGGTCACTAATCAGGATGTTTACCGAAACATCGCTGGTGTAATAGAACTATTAATGAAGATTATCAGTGGATAGGTTGTATTTTGTTTTATGGTGCCGCCAGTACACGATTGCAACCAGTGCAAGTACGATGGCGCCCAGCAGCAAGCCGTAGAAGACGGCGCCGGTAACCGGCAATTCGACGCCCAGGATCGTCGGGTGCTGATTGTCCTTTGGCTCAGCATTGTCAACTAGCGAAGTCGGCGCTGGCAAGCAACAAGGCGCCTGGAACGGTCCAAGCGCCTTGTTTATTTCAATCGATTTGCTGTGAGAAACGGTTACTCAGTCCTTCCGCGCGAGGCGGTGAGCCGCAGCACGTACGCCGAGAAGGCGAGTACGAGGATTGCCGCGAAACCGTACAGGATATTCATGAATCCGCCGCCGGTGGTCGGGAGCGCTTCGCCGAGTACGATGATTTCACGCACCTCGACGTCAACCGAGTCGGTGACGCGGTCGTTGTTGTCCGCCCACGCGACAGCCAGGTTCTCGTACGTGCCGGGGAGGATGGTCTTGTCGGAGATCGCGGTGTAGGTGATCGTCTTCGATTCGCCTTCCTTGATGTCTCCGAGCGTCCAGACCTTGGTTACCTCGCCGTCCTCAAACGTGAAGCCTGCGGGCAGCACGTCTTGCACGTGCACGTTGACCGCGACGGCGAGCGCCGATGCGTCACCGGTGTTTGACACCGTGAGCGTGTATGTGACGGACTGGCCCTGGTTGATGAATTCCTTGTCGACAGTCTTGACGAGCTGCAGGTTCGGATACGCTTCTTCGGCAAGTACCTGCGGGATGCGGACTTCGACGGTCGCATCGTCCGATATGTTGCCGTGGTTGTCCGCCGATGCGGTCGCGAGATTGTCGTAGTTGCCTGCCGTGACACTCGTGCCGACCGCCACCTTGTACGTCGTGGTGATTTCGTCACCGGCCGCCATGTCGCCGAGGCTGTACGTATGTGTCGCGGTTGCGTAGTCTACGAACGTAAATCCGGCTGGCAGGAGGTCGGTAAGCTCAACATTGTACGCCGTATCGTTACCGACGTTTGCTACCGTGACCGTGTAGGTCACTGTGCCGCCGGGATTGACGAATGTTGCGTCAACCACCTTGTCGATGGTCAGAATCGGGCCAGCCTGTACGAGCACCTCTGACTGCGCTTCCCAGAATTTCGGATCGGTTTCAGTGCTTGTTATCTTGGCGACGTTCACGAAGGTTGTGCCGTCCGCGAGCGGTGAAGCCACGCTACCGGAGTAGGTGACGAACCCTTCTGCGTGCGGTACCCGGGTGCCCAGGTCCCACGTGATGGTGCGCGCGGAGGCGTCGTATGCTCCACCATCGCTGATGGATGCGGTATCGACCGTGAGTTCAACGGGAATCGTATCGACGAGGGTTACGTTAGTCGCCTGCGAGTTGCCATCCACCGACCAGGAGACGGTATAGTTGACCGTGTCTCCCGGATTCGCAATTGGCCGGTCGTTGACCTTCTCAATGCCGAGTATCGGCTCCGATTCAACGGTTGTGGTTGTCGTGCTCGAATCGCACTTGGTCACGCCCTTCTCATCGAAGAGTTCGGTCTCGCCTTCAGGTACGATATAGCCCGTACCGCATACCTCGCCGGTATTTTCGATAACAGTTCCGTTATCGAGCGGCGAAGCTGTCTTAACAATGAAGGTAACGGTGCCAGAATCATCGGGCGTTACGGTTCCGAGGTCCCAGGTGATGGTGTTCGTAGCCTCGTCATAGGTACCGTCCGGCGATGAAACGAACGTCGTGTTTGCCGGCAGCACGTCTGTAACAACCGCATTGAATACGTCAGTATTGCCGGTGATCGCCCAGTTGAGCGTGTAGGTCATCTGGCCGCCTGCTACCACGGTTTCTGGTGCGAGCTTTTCGATGTCCACTGCGAATTCGTTCAAGCGGTTCATGAAGTTTCTGCTGGTGGTCGTATTAAGTTCGACTAGTACGCCCGTGTAGCCGCCCGTATCGGGATCAACCGGAGTCCAGCCATACTGCTGCATTTCATAGAGTGTATAGGTGCCGGCAGGGACGTTTTCAAATGCGTAATAACCGTCTTCCCATTCACCGTCGCCTGTTACCACGCAGTTTGCTTCAGGTACTTCCCCACGGGTGTCCGAGGGCTGTGCCTGCTCACCGGTCTCAGGTACGAGACAGATCATCCAGCCGTTGAGCGGGTTTTCGTGCATATCGAGCTTAAAGCCATCGATGCGGCCTGGAATATCGTCATTGGTCAGGTAGCAGGTTTTCTCGTCGCCCGGCTGCAGGGTAATCGTACCGTCCTCGGCACAGTCGCCGGTCCAGACGGACGCTACGTATCCAGAATTTTCAGTTTCCGTCGCAGTGTAGAGTACGTTCGCTACGAGCGTATTCCATTCGCCGTTCGTTACCTCGCCACTGTTGATGAAGAGCGGGAAGTCGGATACTTCGAGCGTACCGCCGTCATCATTGGTAACGGTTTTCACGAGTTTCAGCTTCGGTGCGATGTCGTCGTTTGAGATTGAGCAATACGCTGATTCGCCGAGAGCAAGAGTAATGGTATTGCCCTCAAGTATTCCGCCCTCGCAGCTCCAGTCTGTTGCGTCGTATCCGTCAGGACCCAATTCAGAAAGCGTGTAGACGCCCGCATCAACGTCCCCATCGGCATAACCGAAGTCAGAAAGGGGAGTTGCTGTTCCGGTTGCGCTGAGATTCCAGTCAGCAGGAACGCTGTCGCCGCCATTATCATTGGTAACAAATTTTTCGAGCGTCAGATGTGCGGTGATGTCGTCATTCGTGATGGTGCAGGTTTTGTGGTCGCCGCTCAAGACGGATCCGGAGCAGTCAGCGCCGAGCGTCTTGGCATAGCCGGCCAGTTCGATCTCATCCACGCTATAGTCGCCGGCATCCAGATCCACCGTAACACCAGGAGCTTCAGTTCCATCGAATGAATCGTCAGATACGTTGGTTCCGGTCACGTTCATGGTGAAGTCAGACGCGACTGCCGTGCCGCCGTTGTCATTGATCACGTGCTTGATGACGGTCAGGTGCGGCGTTTCAAAGTTGCCGAAGTTGAACGTCCGGTCTTCGCCCGAAACCGCGTCAAAGTTATAGCTGCCTTCTGCCGGATAGGTCTGCACCCATCCTGCAACGCTGGTATCTTCAGTAACGTCATAATTGCCAGGACCGACATTGGCGTAGGTGTAGCAGCCGTTTTCTCCGGTTACCTGCATGTTGTCGCCAAGATATACGTTCCAACCCATGTATGGCTGTTCGTCAGTCAGGAAACCATCGCCATTGGCATCGACGTACTTGCAGACGGTAACATCGATGTTGTCAAAGTTGCCAAAGTCGTTGCTCTCGTCAATCGTTCCTGATTGAATATTGACGGTGTGAGTGCCGGGATCAGCCGGGTAGGTTTGAGTCCAGCCGTAGGGGTTTTTCTCGGACACGACGTACGTGCCGGCAGCGAGGCCGGTGAATGAGTAGTAGCCATTGCTGTCCGTGTACCTGACACTGCCGTTGTCCAGCATGATTTTCCAGCTTGGGATGCCGGGTTCGCCATCGTTCCAGACGCTGTTTCCATTGAGGTCGTTAAACTTGTAGCCCGAGATAAAGCCGAGCTTGAAATTGCCGAAGTTGTAGGTCATGTCCACGCCGGATGATGCGTTGAAGTTGTAGTCGCCCGATGCGGGATAGGTCTGTGTCCAGCCTTCTTTGCTGCCCTCTGACACGTTGTATGCGCCAGGGCCGAGGTTCTCGTAGGTGTAGCATCCGTTTTCGCCGGTCGTTGCTTCAGTCCGGTTCAGGTAGACAGTCCATCCGTTCGTATAGACAGGATCATTTGCGATGCTGCCGTCACCGTTCACGTCAATGTATTTGCAAACTGTGACATCGACGTTCTCGAAGTTGACGAATTTCTTGGTGACGTCCGTGCCTGAGCTGACCGTGAAGGTATATTCGGTCGCTGAAATTGCAGTGTACTCGTTCACGTCGAACAGCTCTTTAACGGTGTACGTGCCCGGGCCGAGGTCGGTCCAGGTGTAGGAACCGTCTCCGCCGGTCAGCTGGTCAGTGCCAACCTGTACCGCGCCCTTCCACAGCTGGACGGTCCAGTTCTGTTCTGGCGTGCGGTCACCGGTCGTGGCATTGCTGCCGTCAGTATCCATGTACTTGATTACCTTGATGTCGACGTTCTCGAAGTTGCCGAAGTAACGCGTTGTTTCACCCGTGGTTACTATCGCGCTCTGCGTGAGCTCGGTCGTATTGGTCCATCCGCTCTTGAGCGTTTCGGTAATCGTATACTCGCCGGTCGGCAGGTTTGGAATGACGATCCATGAGAGGCCGCCAGGATTCGATCCGGTGGTGTAGGTGCCGACAACCTGGTCACCCTGCTTAACCGTGAATTCCCATCCGGTCAGAAGCGGTTCGTAGTGCGGATGCCCGGATTCCCATTCTCCATTCGCGTTCTTGTCCAGGAATTTCTTGATGCGGAGCGAGCCGGTGTTTCTCGTGTTTTTGACATAGCAGGTGCTTTCGCCGTTGCCGACGTTCAGCACGATGCTGCCGTCGTCGAGCGAACAGGCTCCCCACGCGTGCGTCAGGGTATAGAGGTCGTCGTATTGGGATGCCTCCGTGACCGCGTACGGACCCGTGTTGGTCGGGAGTACGATGTAGTCGCCGTCATTGTACGTGCCGGCCTGACCGCCGACGGTGAATTCCCAGTCAGCGTCAACGCCGGGGCCGCCGCCCAAGACGACTTTATCAAAGTAGATTTTCGTTGTGTTGCGCGTATTGGTGAACGTGCAGGTTGTGGTCGAGTCCTTCACAACCGTTGCGGTCGAGGGGTTCTCGTTGGTGCAGTTCACGCCCGATACGCTCGCGAATGAGTAGTTCGCGGGCTCGGTCTCTGTCGCAAGGTAGTCACCGGTCTCGACGCCGCTCACGTAGATTTCACCGTTTGCATCCGTGTAGTACGTCTGGCCGTCGATGTCAAACTCGACATTTTCCATGCGCTGCTGGTTGCCGTCCTGCTTGATGATCTTGAGGTCGCCGGTATCGCGGCTGTTTGTAAACGTACACGCGACATTGTCGGTGGTAACGTTTACCGTGAGCTGTTCGCCAGTGCCTGACGTACCGTCAGTGCAAACCCATCCGAGTGAATGGTAATTCGTTTGCTGGTCTTCGTATACCGTGTAAGTACCGGTGAAAACCGTCTGGGTCGTGCCCATCGCGTAATTTTGGTTGCCGGGGTCGATGTCGTATGTCCAGCCAGCCGGATTAGTTTCGTCGATTTGCTCGTCACCGTCAGTGTCGAGCGCTTTGTTGATCGTGAGTTCACCCGTATCATGCGCGTTATGGAACTCGCACACGGCCATTTCATCAGGATTGACTTGTACGTCAGTGCAGGTCGTTGAGACTTGGTGGTATCCCGCGAGTTCGCTTTCCGTGGCTGTGTACTCACCCATGTATAGGTTATTGAATACAACGTAGTTGTCGCCCGATGCCGGGGACAGCGTTGTATCGCCGACGGTAAAGCTCCATTGGTCAGGGGTCGCGTTTCCCGTGTCAACGTATTTGATCACTTTCAGTGAGCCGTAGCAAGCTTTATATATATCGGTGGTAACTTCATTGCTCCAGATATAGCCTGTTTGGTCGCTCCAGATTTTTCCTTTGTTCGGGACGACCGTATGCCCGCAATCAAAACTGCCGTTTACCGTCACGTCAAACGTGACCGTTCCGGATTCGCCCGGGCTAACGCGCCGGACGTTGAATAGGAGATTATCGCCATGGCCGTTGTAATTGCTGCCTTCGGTCGGGCTATAGCCGTCTCCTTCACCGTCATTGTGAATGGTAACCGCTTTTGAACCAGCGACGTATGCCAGCCTGGCGTCGAGCGGGTCGTAGATTTTTACGCCCGTGCCGGTGCAGATCATTGAGCCGTCGTTTTGGTATTCCAGGGTATACGTTAAAGTATCGCCCGGGAGCGCGTTTTGTTTGTTAACTGATTTTGTAATAACAAGATCACAGGTTTGGATTTGGCACTGATTGTTGCACCCGTCGGTATCAACCGTATTGCCGTCATCGCACTGTTCGCTCGTCTGGTTCACGATTCCGTCGCCGCAATAGGGGATGTACTCGAGCGTGCATTCCGCTGAGCAGGTATAGTGATCGGGCGTGCCGTCGGTCCCGTCGCACTCTTCATTTTCCCCAGCGTCGTTGGGCGTCTGTTTGATGCCGTCGCCGCAGTAGGTGAGATTGGTCAGTGTGCATTCCGTGGTGCAACTCTGATGAGGCCCGACTCCGTCCGTGCCATCACACTCTTCATACTGACCCGCGTCATTTGGCGATTGCTTGATGTCGTCACCGCAGTAGGTGCAGGGGCTTGTTACGAGAGTTGTAACCTCATTTGAGTTGATTCCCGAAGGAAATTCGTTTGAGTAAATTTTACCTTTGTTGGTGATGTCTTTTTCGGTGCAGTAATCGATTGGATTGACAGTCGCTTGGAACGTTACCGTGCCGGACTCGTTCGGGCTTAGGACGTGTGCATTCCAGCTCAGCATTGTTCCGTTGAAGCCGGGGTTATTCGCACCGAATTTTCCGCTCATGTATCCGAAGTGCGTACCGTCGCTGCCTGGATCATTGGTGTTCGTGATTTTACTTCCGTCGCTTCCCGAGGCTGAGTTGGCGACGTATGTCGTGCCAGTTGGCATTACATCATCAATTCGAACGCCGCCACCTGTGCAATTACTCGTTCCGGTATTTTCGAAATTCAAAGTATAGAGAAGAGTGTCTCCAGGAACGGCGGTTTCCTTGTTGACCGTCTTAGTGATTGTCAGTTCACACTGACCAATCACGGTCGTCGGCTCGGTATCAGTAACTGGCGTAGCACCATCCGCAGTGAGGCTAACGCTATTCGTATGCGTTCCAACACTGATGCCTTTTGCTTGGAACGTGATTGTTTTTATCGTTCCGTCTGCAACCGTACCGAAGTTCCACGTGATCACCTGGCCATTCACCGACGTTGGAGTGGGCGTTGCGGAACCGTTTACGTATTCCATGCCCGCTGGAAGTGTATCGGTGACGGTGAAGTTTTTTTCTCCGCCATCAGTCTTACTGTTACTCGTTGCGGTGATGGTGTAAGTGGTATTGGTATTGATTAAAATCGGATCTGGATTATCTGATTTAGAAACCGTCAGGTTGTGATAGAGTATCTGGTTTACATTGATCGGTACATCTTTTGAGCCGCAGTCCGACAAGCTCACGTGGAGAGAGGATCCGTTGTACAGATGTGCATGCGGTCCGAGCAGAGCATCAAAGTAGAGGCTTGCCGTTGTACCGGTTGGTGTGAATGTAAGCACGTATCGCTTACTTGATGGATTGGAGCCGATCGTGGTCGGTGCGCTCATGGTGAAGTTCAGACGGTCAGCGTTGTAAGTAACTCCAGGTTCGACCGGCGCGTTTACGTGATCAAGGCGCTCAATACCAACTACTCCGTAGCGTATATATTCGTGTTGGACACGAATCGTTGTCGAAACCCCTGCCGTAAGACCGTCCAACGCAAGCTGTACGGGTATGTATTCTCCTTCAAAGTAACCGGAGATGTTGCCGTGACTCCAGCCGGTACTTGGAGTACGATCCCACATGTAAAGCGGGTTACCGCTCGCAGGACAGTAGGTGGTAATTGCCTGAGCCGTACTTGGCGTCAGAAATGTCCCGAGCATCGACATATTAAATACCATGGCCAAGCCAGCCACGAAGTGCAGGGTTTTGTAGGTCGTCTGCAGGACCTTTCTCTTTGGAATTAGATTGATTATCATAGATTTTGACTTAGTTGATCTCATTTCGTTTAATTATTGTTAATCGTTGTTAGCTTGATTAAATATATGTAAGATTTTTAATTTGGTCGTTAGGAGGTCCTTTGGTGCATCGGGCAGCTCAGGATGACGCTTTGCGTCAGATTGTTTGTTTAGCCGAATTTCCATCGCCGATTTTATTATTGATTGGGTTTTTACTTCGGCTCGTAAATTTAGCTAAGCAAACAAAAAACCAACACCAAGTTATAAACTTTTCGCAATAAAATTGCGAATTAAAGGTTTTCTGCGAATCGTTTGAGTGAAAAAGTTTGTTTTTTAGGCTTTATAGCCTGGTGTTGGTCTTTTTTTAGCTCCTCCTAAAGCTCATGTAGAATGTGCATCCCTCCAAGGTTTTGCTCTATCCGAATGAACGATTTTAATAGTCTATGTTAGTACATCCTGAATTGTTTGTCAAGGGCTGGTTTTAGCCGTTAATATATCTTAGAATATCCATACCTTTTGTCAATGTAATCTTAAAAAAGGGCATTACCGTAAAAATACCCCATTGATTAGCGCTCTACTATTCTATTGTGGATAACTAAAACTACAGAAATACCTACTTTTTCACAGGTTTGGGCAGCTCATATTGTTCGTTCTTAATGGCAAGACAGACTCCCGCGAGCCATACTGTATAGGCCGTAAACAGGATGTAGGGGAGACTGGTTTTTTGATGGGTTCGTGAACCGATTTCAGGCTCATTCCCGGCGTAATATCGGCCAGCTACCGCGCGTTTTTCGGGAGTAGCGTTATCTGATATAATGGGTATGCTCAGTACAGGGGTATTTGTTCCTTGACTATTTGATATCGCGTCCGTTTGTGCGGTGTTGCTGCCATCAGCGTGACCGTCGGCAACGGGCGCACTGCCGAGCAGCAGGACGATCGCCGTTTTGCCGTCAACAGTCGATGTGGCGAGTCCGAGATGGCTGAAGTTGGGATTGAGCACGTTGTCGCGGTGCGTAGGGCTCTCGAGCCAGGCCGCAACGACTTCGGCGGGATCGTCGTAGTCGAGTGCGAGGTTTTCACCGGCGTACTCGTACGGGTACGCAATCGGGTCGATAAAATCCCATGGCATGCGGCCGTCCGGGCTTTCGTGCGCGAAGTAGCTTTTGGCTTGCATGTCTTCGGCTTTCAGGAGGGCTGCGGCGCCGAGCGCAGCATTGCTTCCTAGCGGCTGCAGATTTTTTTCAGCGCGCTGCCGGTTGATTATTTCTCGGATGAGGTGCTCGTCGACGGTTTGGGAAGATGCGCTGAGCGGCACGACAAAGAAGAGGCACAGTACAATGCCTGCCATACACTTTTGCAGTGAAGTGGTTCTCGGGCCCATTATTTTACTTTTGTTTTTTATTTTTGTACTTCCATTATAGCATAGTTCGAAGCGAAAATCAATATGGAGGATCTGATCAGGGATTTAATCGAGGAGGGGTATCTCAAGACCCCCCGAATCATCGAGGCGTTCCGGAAGGTGAAGCGCAAAGATTTTTTGCCTGACCATCTCAAAGAAGATGCATCACTCAATATCCCGCTTCCGCTCACTCACGGCCAGACGATCTCGCAGCCCCTCACGGTTGCGTTCATGCTCGAGCTCTTGCAGCCGAAGGCCGGTGAAAAAATATTTGATGTCGGTTCTGGCTCCGGATGGCAAACGGCGCTCATTGCCGAGCTCGTCGGTGCTCGTGGAAAGGTCATCGCTATCGAACGCGTGCCGGACCTCCTCACGTACGGCAAGAAAAACGTGGAGGCATACGGCTATAACAACGTTGAGTTCGTCACCGGTGACGGCACGAAAGGTTATACAAAGCGCGCTCCCTTCGATAAGATAATTGTTGCGGCCGCCGCCGAGATCGGCGTGCCCGATATCTACCTCAAGCAGCTCAAGCAGGGCGGGCGGCTCGTCATTCCTGTCGGGAAGTACGAGCAGGATATGGTCGTAATCGACAAAGTAACCGGCACGGATTACCGTGAAGAGCGGCACCCGGGCTTCCAGTTCGTTCCGCTCGTGCCGAAAGAGTGGGGGGAATAGGAATGAGTCGTGGAGCGCGGGCGGGCTAAAGTGATTTGAGAATGCAGTAAACCCATATATATGAAGATTGTAATTTTAGCGGGTGGCGGTGGTACGCGGCTCTGGCCGGTCTCCCGCAAGCGCAATCCAAAGCAGATGCAACCCTTTATCGGGAGCAAGACATTGCTGCAGAAAACGTACGAGCGGCAGCGGAGGGGATTTGCGACGAAGGATATATTCATTTCGACAAACTATAAATCCTATCCTGCCATTCAAAAGCAGCTTCCGCGTTTCAGGCGGGAGAACTGCATTCTCGAGACAGCGAAGCGCGATACGGCGGCTGCGATCGGGCTCGCCGCTGCGTATATCGCGAAAGGCAATCCCCAAGAAATCATGATGACGGTCGGTTCCGACCACTACGTCAGGAACGAGCGGGAGTACATCCGCCTGCTCCGGCTCGCCGAGCGAACGGTGAAGAACAACCCGGCGTACTCGCTCCTCGTCGGCGTGCGGCCGGGTTATCCGGAGACGGGATACGGATACGTGAAGATCAATAAGCTCTTTCAGCAGGCCGGCAGTGACGAGATTTTTTACGGCTTGCGGTTTATCGAGAAACCGGACCTCAAGACGGCACAGGCGTACGCCCGCAGCTGGGATTACCTGTGGAACACGAACATGTTCTGCTGGCGCGTTGACTACCTGCTCAGCATGTTCAAGAGGCACCTGCCTAACCACTACCGGATTCTCATGAAGCTGCAGCCAGCACTCGGAACGAAGCAGGAGCGGAAAGCCGTCGAGCGGGAATTCAAGAAGCTCAAGCCCATTTCGATAGACTACGGCATTATGGAGCGGACGCTCAAGCTGCTCGTCATCCCGGCGAGCTTCGGGTGGGCTGATGTCGGGCACTGGCGGGCGGTGAAGGATATTCTCGCCACGAAGGCTGGTGCAAACGTCGTGCGGGGCAAGCACCTGACCGTTGACTCCACCAACAATCTGGTGTATAGCTATACGGGCAAGCTCATCGCAACGGTTGACGTCAACGACATGATCATCATCGATACCGAAGACTGCTTGCTCGTCTGCTCGCGCGACCGGGCGCAGGACGTGAAGAAGATCGTTGAGCAGCTCAAGAAAAAAAGCATGACTAAGTACCTCTAACGTTTTCGCTATGTTGCGTAAGGCATTCCTCACTATCGTCCTCACGGCCGCCGGCATCGGCGTCATCGCCGGCCTGATGTACTGGACCCAGACCAGCTTGCCGGTTTCGTCTTCGAATGAGGAGGCGCTCTTTGTTGTCGCTGAGGGTGAGGGAGTCAAGGAGATCGCGCAGAACCTGCATGACGCCGGATTGATCCGCAGCACGTACTGGTTTGAAGCGTACGTTTTTTTTGACGGCTCGGAAACGAAATTCGCCGTTGGCAGCTTCTTCCTCAAGCCCAGCATGGATGCGGGTGATATCGTGGAAGTCCTGACCACCGGGCAGGGAGCTCCCGAACGCCAAATAACGATTATTGAGGGGTGGACCAACGCGGAAATTGCGGACTACCTTCAAAATCAGGGAATCGCGGACACGAGTGATTTTATATCAGCAGTCAGCACGAATGATGTCAGCACGATCATCCCCGGGGCAGCGTACGATTTCCTCGAAGAGATACCTACCGGTAAGAGCCTGGAGGGCTACCTGTTTCCCGACACATACCGCATTTTTGAGAATGCAAATACGGCGGATATCATAGAGCGGATGCTCGATAACTTCAGCGTACGGTTTACCGATAAGATGGTGGCGGACGCCGCGGCTGGAAACATGAGCGTCTACAATATTGTTACGCTCGCTTCCATTATCGAGAAAGAAGTCCGTACGGACCAGGATCGGAAAATCGCTGCCGGAATTTTTTACGAGCGCCTCGATGCAGGCGTTGCGCTGCAGTCTGACGCTACCGTCAACTACGTAACCGGCAACCAGGCGCTGCAGCCGACAATTGCAGAGACGGAGATTGATAATCCCTACAATACATACCGGTATGCTGGCTTGCCGCCCGGCCCGATCTGCAATCCGTCACTGTCGGCGATACTGGCGGCAATCTATCCGCAGAAATCGGACTACTTTTACTTCCTCACGAAGCCGGACGGGGAAACCGTGTTTAGCACAACGTACGAGCAGCACCTCGAGAATAAACAGCGGTACCTACAGTAATGCGACGAAAAACGATCATCCTATCGCTTGGCGGCTCGATCATTATCCCTGACCGGATCAATACCGCGTATTTGAAAAAGTTCCGCAGCCTCGTGCTCAGGTATGTCCGGGCTGGGCACCGGTTTGTCATCGTTACCGGGGGAGGGGATATCTGCCGCCACTACCAGCACGGAGCCAGTGCCGTTTCGCACGTATCGGCTGCGGATTTGGATTGGATCGGCATCGCGGCCACGCGGCTCAATGCGGAGCTCGTACGTTCCGTATTCGGGCCGCACGCGTACGGCGGGGTACTCGGCAATCCGATGCGCCGGGTGGCGACAGCGAAACGCATTATTGTCGGCAGCGGGTGGCGGCCAGGCCACTCATCGGATAAAGATGCCGTCATGCTTGCCAAGGTTTATCAGGCAAAAACCGTCATCAACATGAGCAATATCCCGTACGTGTATACCGCGGACCCGCGGAAGAGCAGCACGGCGAAACCGATCAAGCGGATGAGCTGGGGCGGGCTCCTCAAGCTCACCGGCAGTACCTGGAGGCCGGGTGCGCATGTCCCGTTCGATCCGGAAGCGTCAAAACTCGCCCGGAAGCTCGGATTGAGAGTCGTTGTGTGCAGGGGAACCGATCTCAAGAATCTGGGCAGCGTCATTACCGGGAAAAAGTTCCGCGGGACGGTAATCGCTTGACAGGCTAAAAAAGCCTGCTATACTGGCTATACCAATTAAATAGTAGCCACAGACCGTAGGTGCCGGGGATCTGGACAGTATCCAGGCCAGGCTCAATATCCTACCGAGGCGCAGGAGGTACGAGTCGTGAGTGTTGGGGGATTCACTGCCGTACCGAAAAGACTGTCTGTGGCTTTCCACAGATTTTTTATTCACTACGACTATGGCAAAGACCAAGAAGCAAAAAGAGCAGGCAGTATCCCAGATGGAGGAGCGGCTTTCAAAAATGAAGTCGGTCGTCTTTACGAACTTTGACGGGCTCAGCGTGTCGGAAACCGACGAGCTCCGTACCATGCTGCGGGATGCCGGTATCGACTACTCGGTCATAAAGCGGTCCCTGTTCAAGATCGCGAGTAAGAGCCTCGACCTCGCACATTCCGAGATCGATTCACTCAAGGGAGGCATTGCGGTTGCGCTCGGTTACGGAGATGAGGTGCTGCCAGCAAAAACTCTCCATACGTTCGCCAAGAAGCATCCGGCGCTCAAGCTTGTCGGCGGGATCTTTAACGGACGGTTTATCGGAGCAGCTGAAGTCGCGTCCCTCGCCAAGCTGCCCTCGCGGGAAGAACTTACGGCGAAACTCGTTTGGCTCATACAGTATCCGGCTGCCGGTTTCGTGAATGTGCTCGCTGGCACGATGCGTAATTTTGTCTACGCGCTTAAGGCGATCGGCGACAAGAAAGCATAAGAAAAAATAATTGACCAATAACGATACGAAAGGAACAATACAATGGCAGACGAACAACAGCAGGCAGAAAAGAAAGAGGAGAAGCCTATCGAGGTCCCGGAAAAGTTCAAGGACCTGGTAGAGAAGATCGAGAAGCTCTCCGTGATGGAGCTCGCAGAGCTCGTCAAGGTACTCGAACAAAAGTTTGGCGTATCGGCGCAGGCTCCGATCGCCGTATCGGCAGGCGCAGCGCCGGCAGGCGGAGACGGAGAAGGAGCAGAGGAGCAGTCAACGTTCAACGTTGAGCTCACCGCGGCAGGCTCGAACAAGATCGCAGTAATTAAGGTTGTCCGTGAGATTACCCAAAAGGGCCTCTCCGACTCGAAGGCAATCGTTGATGCCGCACCGGCGGTCGTCAAGGAAGGCGTCGGCAAAGCGGAAGCGGAAGAGCTGAAGAAAAAGCTCGAAACAGCTGGCGCACAGGTAGCTCTCAAGTAAAATTTTTTCACGTTTTTTACGATCAAAAAAGCCCCGCTCAGCCGGGGCCTTTTGATATACATTGGGCGTATTACTGCAGATCGAGTGCGAAGAGCGTATTCCCGTTCAGGACGTACAGTTTTTTACTGCCGTAGTCGACCGTAAAATCTTTGATGTTGGCAAAGGCGGGTGAGGTGTACTGGTTCAAGAAAGACCCGTCTTTCGCAAACTCCAGGATTCGCTTGCCCTGTATGTCGAGTACGTATAGGTTATCGGTCGTGGTGTCGGTCACGATGGAATCCGCTTGGGTCAGCTGCGGATCGACCGTATCGAGCGACCAGTCTTGCCGGGCGCCCTGGAACAGGCGGTCGACCGTGCCATTTTTTTGGAGGATATAGATAAATCCGTCGATCGCAATTGATTTCGTTTCACGGAGGTTCGTGTCGTCTTTGAGCCACTCGGTTGGCGTGCCGTAGCCGTTTCCCGATCGGTATGAGCGGTACACTTGGTTGTTTTTAATATCGAGTAGGTAAAGCCTCCCCTCATAGGGTGCGATGCCGATAATATTAACGTCTCCCGTCGTAAGGTCGAAGGCGAGGTTGCTGAATTCTTCACTCTCCGTATCGAATTCTGCCAGTCCGTTCGCTGTCGTGAAGAGGAGGAGCGAAGCCGGCGTTTGGCCGATAACGTATTGGAATGTTTTATCTTCGTCGTGAGCGAGCGCCGCAACCTCACCGCTCTCCTTATCCGCACGGTACAGTATCTTTTTCGCCGGATCAAGCGCGTAAAGCGACTGCCCCGCGATCGCCAGCTCGGTAGTGCCTGCCGCAACGCCATCCTGATCGAACGTGGCGAGCACGGTGGGCGACTCGACGGAAACGACGTGCCGCAGCTTCCCAAGCTGCAGTGCGATGTCGCTGTGCAACTCTGCAATTTTTGCCGCCTGCTCGTCCGTCTTCGACGGCAGGCTATTGATGATTGACTGCGCTTCATCAAGCAGCTCACGCGCGCCGGATTCATTACCATAGGATATGGCCGCCTCTGCCTTGAGAATATTTTCCGATACGGTAGCGATGCTGCTGTCATACTCTACGCTCTGAACAGCCTCCTCTTTTGAGAGGGCGAGCGAGAAAATACTCTGTGCGAGGCCGAACGCAACGATGAGCACGAGTGCGAGGAGGTATCTGCTCATTTTCGGAAGCCGCTTGATGCCGGTTATCATCGAGGACACTTTCTGCGTAAAGGTTTTTGGCGCTGCCTTGACGTCGGAAGCGATTTTTTTCCGCTGCTTAAAGAGGGAGGTGAGCGCCCTGCCGATAAAAACCACCACGGCGACAATGCCCTGGTAGATTGCGGCGAATATGGACACGAGCGTGCTCTGGCGAACGGCCTTCTTATCCGGAGCGGGTGCCCGGTAGCGCATCTCGCGGTCCATAGTAACCCGCCTCGGAGACTGTTTGAACAGCTTGAGCTTGATGAAATCAGCAACCTTGCTGCCCGAGCGCCGTGCCGTTTCCATGAGGTGGCGTGTCAGTGATGGCGAGAGCACTTTATTGGTTTCCGACTGCCTGTACATGAGATCGTCGAGCGATGATTGCGGAGCTGTCGGCACCGCACTGGCTGTCGGCTGGGAGAGCGCTGCTGGGCCTGCGACCGTCCTGTAAACCGGCGTTGCAACTGAAGCTGCTTGGAGGCGTATAACAATCGCCGCAAATGCAGTGCTCGTGTCTTCTGACAGAATTCGGTCGAGAGAGGCGACAGCATTCGATACCGTAGCGTCAATGAGCGTACGTTTGAGCTTTTCTTGTGAAATATAATCGAGCAGCGACGTCGTGCAGAAGGCGACGGTGTCGTTTTCCTGGAGGTTGCCGGAAATGATATTCGAGAATGCCTTGAGGGGGTTGATTTTATCCTGCAGCGACTCGTCAACCGCTGCCGTATTGAGGATGTCAGTGATTTTTTCGCCTCGGATGATAAATGCATGCACTTTGCCCACCGTGCTGAAGTGCAGCACGTCGTCTTTGACGATCGCGACGAGAGCGTTGAACTTGTCGAGCCAATTGATTTCGTAATCGCCCACGAGGTCCGCCACCTTCTGGTTTGCACGTTCGAGCGCCCGCTCAAAGGCGGTCTCTACGTTGAGATCGTCGGTGCCGAAGTAGCTCGCCTCAAGCTCAGTCTGGATCGTGCTGATGATATCGATGTTAACGTTATCGCGCGAGCTGATTTCTGTGAGTATAAAAAGCCTGCCGAGGCTTTGCTCTTCGGCATGTGAGCGTTGCGATGTATATACATTGCTTGTCGACCTGCTCTTGCTTGGATCGCAGAGGAGGAGTTTGTCGAACGTAAGTCGCGCTGCGGGCATGTCGGTAATTTGATTTCTTGCTTGTTTTTTACGCCCATATTATAATACAGGTACGTCAATAAGTAAAGATGATTCATGCAGCTATGATTGAGCAATTATTTGGTTCAAGGACGCGCGTCAAACTGCTTCGCATTTTTTTGACAAATCCGAAGACTGACTACTTTGTTCGGGAGCTGACGCGGAAGATTAAAGAGCGCATCAATTCGGTGCGGAGGGAGCTTGATAACCTCGAGAAGATCGGCCTCATCATATCCCACGAAGACGGCCATAAAAAGTTTTACCGCGTTGACCGCGAGTTTATCCTCTTCCCCGAGCTCCAGTCGCTCATTTTGAAGTCCCAGCTCACCGTTGAAAAAAATCTTGCAGGCAAGATCAAGGGCATGGGCCAGATATCATTCCTGGCGCTCAGCGGCATCTTCACGGGGGTAACCGATACGCAGACCGATATTCTCATCGTCGGGAAGGTGAACCGCACGAAGCTCAAGCGGCTCGTCGCTTCGTTCCAGCGGGATTTTGACAAGAAAATCCGGTACACGGTCATGTCGAGGCGCGAGTTTGAATACCGCAACGACCTCACCGATAAGTTCCTGTACCACATCCTTGAGAACAAGAAGATCGTCATTACCGATAAAATTTTTACCAAGTAGCATGTTCCTCTTTATCGATACGAGCGATGGCGACCGTTTTACGGTCGGCCTCGTCAGCGCAAACGGCGGGATTGCCGCTTCTCGGACCGTGCAGAGCAAGTTTACCCAGTCCGAAAAGCTTTTACCGTCGATAGTTGCACTGCTGACAGCGGAGCAGCAGCCGCTTCCGCAGCTCAGGGGGATTATTGTCGTATCCGGACCGGGCGGTTTCACTTCGCTCCGCGTTGGAATCAGTACCGCAAATGCGCTCTCCTACGGCCTTGAGATTCCGGTCGTCGGCGTCCAAAAACGGCCGGGGAGGGGGATGGCAAGCCTCGCAAGAAAGGGCGCCGCACAGATTGCCACGGCGCAGAAGCAGTCTATCGTCCTGCCGCAGTATGGCAGCGAACCAAACATCACCAAACCAAAGAAGAATGCATTCAGGACGTAGCCGTTTCTCCGTTTTTCGTTCTGTAGTGCGGTTTTAAAATTTGCGGATAATGCCGAGCACCCTGCCCTGGACAATTACGTTCTTCGCATAGAGTGGTTTATATTTTTTATTAGCAGGCTGGAGCCTGATGTACTGCTTGGTTTTGAAAAACTTTTTGAGTGTTGCAGTGCCGTCTTCGAGCATAGCGACGACCGTGTCGCCGTCTTTTGCATACTCCGTTTTTTCGCAGATGACATAGTCACCGTCGGCGATTAAGCTTTCAACCATCGAGTCGCCCTTGACCTTGAGGATGTAAGAGTTTTTATTTTGGACGATGCTTTTCGGCACGGGGAGTTCGGACTCTCGGTTTTCGATAGCCTCGATCGGTAAGCCCGCGGTGATCAGCCCTACGACGGGCAGCAGAACGCTTTCTTCACGCGATTTCTCATGCCTGAGATGCGGAATGGTAATGCCGCGCTTCCCATCCTTATCGCGCCGGATGAATCCGTGATCGTGGAGAAACTGAAGGTGCTCGTGGACTGTTGCAAGCGATGAGAGCTTAAACTCCCGCGCGATCTCGGTGAGGGTCGGCGCATAGCCGCGTTCGGCAATGTACTCGCGGAGGTAGTTGAGCATTTGCTGTTTTTTAGCCGGCAGGATGGATACCATATGTTTCGTATTACTTATTTACGCTATACTGAACGTATATGATTGGCATCGCTAATATTTTTCTCCCGCTGTTTATACAGATCCTTCTGCTGTATGGGTTGTCGCGAGCGGTTGATCGTATCGTGCTGCAGCGGCTTGGGCGGCGGTGGTACTTGTTGACGATGTGGCCCGGCGTGGTATGCCATGAGCTGTCACACTTGATTGCATGCCTTGCTACATTCACCCGCGTGCGCCGTGTCAGGCTTTTTTATCCGTCGGGTGATTCGCTCGGTTTTGTCGAGCACGACCGCACGGGCAATCCGCTGAAAAAGGTCGTGATCTCCATTGCGCCGCTCTTTGGCGTCACCGCCGCGATGCTCTTGCTGGCCTGGGCACTACTCCCTGATCTGTACCACTCGAGCCTCTCGACGGTGCAGGCTGCCGTTGTTGACTTCTCGAGTTTCGCAAGCTTCTTCCGCTTTACCGTGCAGTACTTTTCGCAGTTTTGGGATACCGTATCTTCGCTTGTCCAGGCGTTCAACTGGGATTCCTGGCAAACATATGTATTCATATACCTCATGCTGAGCCTCAGCTCGCATGCGGCGCCGTCACGTGAGGATCTCTCGCATACATTCTCTGGTTTGCTAGGCATCGCAGCGCTTTTTACGCTGTTTTTTATCGTTGACCAATGGCTGCAGGTACCAATGACCTGGACTGTCATCTCCTGGATGACCACGCCGCTCTTTCTTGCCGCACAGTTTCTTATGTATGGGATACTGTTTGCAGCGATTAGCTTATGCGTTTTGGTGTTGCTAAGCCTGGTTGCACGGCCCCTTATAAAGAGGATAGAGTAAGTATACCCGAATAAAAACCGAAAGTCAAGATTGACTTATCAACAACACGTCTTGCCCGTTTGCAGTAGGGATTGACAAGATTGGGACTTTAGGGTAGTATCATCTGTAAACTTTGTTGTAAAAATAGAAAATTGACAGTTGAATATATACAGAAAAGGAAAGGAGCTGTAGATCATGGAAAGAAGAGGTTTCTTAGGAGTATCTGTAGGACTAGTTGTCCTGATGATAGCCGTATCGGTAAGTGCATCGTCGAACAATGCGTATTCCGCGAGGATTGTCTGGCCTGCGCCGGCTGATCTCGACAATGATTCGAATGTAGTTCTTGAGCTGCCGGTGGATAAGTATGATATCTGCATCAGCGGGGATACTCCACCGACGGAACTCAATGAGTGGCAGGTGTACGGTACGCATTTCTTCGATCCGTTCCCGCCACACCTGCCGGACGTAATGGAAACGTATGTCCTGACCGGATTGAGTCCGAGCACGAGCTACCATGTGACTGCTCGGGCTGCCGACCCATACGGAAATTGGTCTGGAATGTCCAATGATTTGTACATCAGGACCGGTGACGTGTATCCTGCCGATGGTCTTGTACAGGCAACGGATATTCTAGCGGTCGGACGACATGGGAGATTCAATGGTGGGCAACGTCGGTTTCGTGCACAGCCGTTTCTTTCAACGGGAGACGGTATCATCTATGAAGGTTCGTACGGTTGGAGAATGTTCACGGTCGATACTACGCGGACACTCTGGCAAACGTTTAGTGGGTCACTTAACGGGGATGACATGACTGACGTTGTGCTCTTGTATAAGACGGATGCCACTTCCCCTAATGGTGTTGGTTTCTGCATAGAGCAGGCCGTTTGGGATCATGAAGGAGAGTACGTTGATTTCGGAGAGACGATGTTCAGCGGCGATTGTCCATCGATCGATTTCACTGTCGATGACGTGGTCGATATGACCGGTGGGGACTTTACCCGCGACGGCTATGTGGATTTAGCGTTTCTTGTTGACAGGGGCTTGCAGCTCAACGGTAAGTATCGGTCGGAAATCTTCGTTACGGCATGGAATCCTGCGACAGGGCAGTTTAACTGTCCTGTATCATGGTGGGCCGCGGACGGCTATGAAGCGCGGCGTTGCGTTGCGTTCGTCGCTGGTCGGTTCGATCATGTAGACGGTTTTGACATCGCGATCGTGCGCGACATTGGCTTGCAGCCCAACGGCAAGTACCAGACCCGGATTCAGGTATTCATGTCCCGGGGCACCTACTTCGCTTACTCTGGTGGTCAGGGTTGGTGGCAAGCCGACGGGTACGAGGCGCGACGGTCAGTACATGTACTCGTGTGCGATTATGATGGAAACGATCTGGACGATATCGCGATCGTGCGAGACATCGGTCTCCAGCCTAATGGTCAGTACCAGACTCGGATTCAGACGTTTCTGTCGACAGGCTCGTCATTCCATTACACCGGTGGTCAAGGGTGGTGGCAAGCGGATGGGTACAATGCCGCAACCAAGCTCTTTGGCTGCGCAGGGTACTTCAACGGTGATGCCTACGGTGATATTATCCTCTTTTCCCGCATCAGCGAGGAAGAGACGCGGTTGCAATCATTCTATTCGACGGGTAACTCCTTTGATTATTCCGGCGGGCAGGGCATTTATCAGATGTACGACTATCCGCTCGATAGTGTGTTTGCGGTAATGCCGGTGCAGTGTCATCCGAACGGTGGCCCGCTACCAAAGCTTGTGGTATCACCTTCGTCGGAATTGAAGGGTGACCCAGTCGATACGGTCTCGGTAGGTCCAAACTATCCAAATCCGTTCAATCCCAGCACGACTATCCGTTATTCGGTCGCGAAAACGTGCGATGTGAACATCTATGTCTACAATGTCCTCGGGCAAGTAGTGACTGTTTTGTACGACGGCAAGCAGGAGCCGGGTGAGTATTCCGTAGAGTGGAATGCGGGTAGCAACTTCGCCACCGGCATGTACCTGTGCCGGGTCACAGTCGGGGAGTATCACAAGAATTTGAAAATGCTCCTCATCAAATAGCAATTTAATTTGGAGGTTTCGTAGAATTAGTTTGGTAAAAGCGTCGGGTGCTCCGTATCCGGCGCTTTTTTTATTTATCCACAGCAGGAATCTCTTCTCATAGTACCAATAATGATAGATGTTTTTGCGTGGTAACTACATATAGTATGTTTTGAATGCGCCGGGATACAACATGGTCAAAATATTCTCTTGACACTACGCCTCATTCGTTTTGCAATAGTTGCCGGATTTTTACACGGTTGCCTTTTTATGAAATGTGGTGTAAAATGGAGGCATAGGGTAGAAAGTGGATAAAAGTGGGGATAAGTAAACGAATCTGTGGAAAAGGCATCGAGCCGCACCACACCAACTGGTTTTTATATACGATATGTTTATTGGAGAGTACCAGCATGCAGTAGATGAAAAGGGAAGGCTCGCTGTGCCTATCAAGTTTCGCGTTGAACTCGCGAAAGGAGCCGTAGTTACGCGTGGGCTCGATAGCTGCCTGTTTCTCTATCCGCAAAAAGACTGGGAGGTTCTCGCCGACAAGCTCTCAAAGCTTCCTATATCAAAGGCAAATACCCGTGCGTTCGCCCGGCTTATGCTCGCCGGCGCGATGGACTGTGAGATCGACAAGCAGGGGAGGATCATTCTGCCTGACTACCTCCGCAAGTATGCGGCGATCCGCAAGAAGGTGGTCGTTGCCGGCCTCTACAACCGGCTCGAGATTTGGGATGAAGCTGCGTGGGAAAAGTACAAGCTCGGAACCGAAAAGCGCGGCGGTGATATCGCTGAGGCGCTCGGGGAGCTCGGCGTTTAGCGCTGCCGTATGCCCGGGAAGCACATACCGGTGCTGCTCGATGAAGTATTGCAGCACCTCCAGCCGAAGGCAGGCGCACACTACATTGACTGCACAGTTGGCGGCGGCGGGCATGCCAAACGGATACTCGAGGCAACGGCACCCGGCGGCAGGCTCCTCGCCATTGACCTCGACAGCGAGGCGCTGAAAATCAGCAGGGAGCGGCTCAGGCGCTTCGGAAACCGCGCCACGTTTGTCCAGGGGAGCTTCGCAAACCTAAAACAAATATACGATGAACAGTTTTCACTACATAAAGTTTACGGCATTCTACTTGACCTTGGCATTTCTAGTATTGAGCTCGAAGGCGAGGATAGAGGATTTTCTTTTCGGGTAAACGCGGCGCTCGATATGCGGTTCGATTCCCGGCAGGAGCTCACTGCCGCAACGGTTGTCAATACGTGGCCGTTTGAAAAGATTGAAAAGGTAATTCGGGAGTATGGCCAGGAGCCCTTGGCGCATGAAATAACAAAAAATATTCTCAACGCGCGCCAAACGCATCCGATAATAAAAACAAAAACGTTAGTCGAGGCCATACTCCCGGCCTTTAGAAATAAATTGAAAACTAAAAAGGAAGTACCGTGGATCGGAGGGACCCATCCCGCGACCAGGACGTTCCAGGCGCTCCGCATTGCCGTTAATGGCGAGCTCGACAGCCTCGAACGCGTGCTGCCCCAGGCGGTTGATCTGCTCGTGCCGGGAGGCATGCTCTGCGTGCTGACATTCCATTCGCTCGAAGACCGGATCGTAAAGCGGTTCTTCAGGGAACTGTCGCGCGATTGCATCTGTCCGCCGGAGCTGCCGGTCTGCAGGTGCGGCCATCGCGCCCGTGTGCGGCTCGTGACGCGGCGCGGAGTGGCGCCGACCCGGGAGGAGATGGAGCGGAATCCCCGGTCGCGTAGCGCCCATTTGCGTACGGTCCAAAAGCTATAATAAAAAGAATGACAAAATTCGCACGAAAAAAGTTTGCCGGTACGGGTTGCCTCAGGCAGAACGGAACAGGAGGAGAGCGCATGAAGCTCAGATCGGTGAGCTTACATCTCCTGCTGCTCGGTTTGGTCGTTGCCGCGGGTTTCTCGTACCTCTACTTGATTAACCTAACGGCTACGGGCGGATTCAATATCAAGGGAGCGGAGAATGAGATAGAGCAGCTCCTCAAAGACAACAAGGAGCTCGAACTGAGGGCTGCAGAGCTCCAGTCGCTCGTAACGATTGAGGCGGCAAGCGCATCGCTCGACCTCGTTGCAACGACGCAGATTGAGTACCTGCCGGCGGTCGGTGCAGCTGTCGCCGTCAGGTAACAGCCGTGCGAGCGTACCCGACAGATCAAGACAGCTCGGCCAACGGCTCGCGCTCTCTTTAACTATATGCACACAATGACCGTACGTAGGACATGGTAGGGCGATCGCTCCACAGAAGGAGCAGGAGAGAAAGCAAGCGGGATAGGATCGACTTTTTACGTGCCGCCGTTTTTATTTTTGCGGCGCTCATCATCGTACGGCTCGGGGATATCCAGATATTCCAGCATGGCTTTTATGAAGCGCTCGCGGCTGACCAGCACGAGCTCTATGAGAAGCTTTTCCCCAAGCGCGGCGAAATACTCGTGCGCGACCGGGACAATCCGGGCACGCTGTATCCTCTCGCAACGAATAAGACGTACTACCTCGTCTATGCGGAGCCCAAGCGGGTCGAAAATCCCAATGAAGCAGCGAAAGAGCTCAGTACGCTGCTCGAGCTCGATGAGGATGAGCTGCTTGAGCGGCTCATGAAAGAGAACGACCTCTACGAGCCGATCAAGCACCAGGTGAGCGAGGAAGTAGCGGACCAGATCAGGGCCAAGGAGTTTGCGGGCATCAAGCTGCAGGAGGAGCTGTTTCGCTTCTACCCCGAGCAAAACATCGGCTCGCATATCCTTGGCTTTATCGGCTACAGCGGCGATACGAAAGTCGGCCGGTACGGTCTCGAGGAGTACTGGGAAGAAGAGCTCGCCGGCAAACCGGGGTACTTGCAGGCCGAAAAGGATGCCCAAGGACGCTGGATTACCTTCGGCACGAAACTGCTCGAGGAAGCGAAAAACGGCGATGATCTCGTGCTCACCATTGACCGGACGATCCAGCACGAGGCGTGCACGAGCCTTAACGAGGAGGTGCTGAAGCACGGAGCGGACGGCGGCAGCCTCACGGTCATCGATCCGAAAACGGGTGCGATCATCGCCATGTGCGGTTCGCCCGACTTTAACCCGAACGCATATAACGAGGTCGAGGACCCCAATACGTATATCAATCCGGCAACCTTCTACATCTATGAACCCGGTTCGGTGTTCAAGCCAGTCACGATGGCCGCCGCGCTCGACCAGGGAGCGGTACTGCCGTCGACGACGTACGAAGATACGGGCAGCGTCGAGATCGGAAAGTATACCATCAAGAACTGGGACGCCAAGGCGCACGGAATCAATACGATGACCCAGGTGCTCGAGCAGTCGCTCAATACCGGCGTCATTTTTGCTGCGCGGCAAATCGGGCCCGAGCTGTTTGAGGATTATATCAAGCGGTTTCACTTCGGGGAGCGGTACGGGATCGAGCTCAATTCGGAAGCCCAGGGCAACATCAGCTCGCTCGCGGAACATAAGGAGCTCTACATGGCGACCGCTTCGTTCGGGCAGGGAATCTCAGTCACCCCGCTGCAGATCACGAATGCGTTCGCCGCGATCGCGAACGGCGGGAAGCTCATGGAGCCGTACATCATCGACGAGCGGATTGGCCCGGACGGGTTCAGCACGAAGACGGAACCGCGGATGATCCGCCAGGCAATCTCGCAGCAGACCGCGACGACGCTCGGCGCGATGCTCGTCAATGTCGTGCGCAACGGCCACGGCAAGAGCGCCGGTGTGGACGGATACTTCGTCGCCGGCAAGACCGGCACGGCACAGATCCCGAATCCGAACGGGCCGGGGTACGATCCGAACCACACGATCGGCACGTTCTGCGGCTTCGCGCCGGTCGATGATCCAGTATTTACGATGTGCGTCAAGATCGATGTGCCGCGCGACGTGCAGTGGGCTGAATCAACAGCCGCGCCGCTCTTCGGGCAGATCGCACAGTTCATTTTGAACTACTATGGCATTCCGCCCGATGAGAAGGTAGAATAGGGGCATACGCATGGCTACCGTAATGAAGGAGAAGATAACAAAATTACTAGAGTGGAAGCTCCGCATTCTCGCGAGATGGATTTTGGCAGTGTACAAGCCGAAGGTGATCGGCGTGACGGGCAGCGTCGGGAAAACATCGACAAAGGAAGCGATCTATACGGTGCTGTCATCCAAGCACACGGTGCGGAAGAACGTGAAGAACTACAACAACGAACTCGGAGTGCCGCTCTCTATCATCGGGTCGGAGTCGGGGAAGAAAAATCCGTTCGCGTGGCTTAGGGTGTTCGTTCGCGGGCTCTGTATGGCTCTTTTCCGCTGCGCCCGATATCCGGAGTTCCTCATCCTCGAAATGGGAGCAGACTGCCCTGGCGACATTGCGTATCTGACCAAGCTCGCGCCCTGCACCGTCGGGGTGGTCACCGCGGTCGGGCAGGTGCACACGGAACTCTTTAAAACGCTGGACAGGGTCGTCAGGGAGAAGCAGATTATCGTTACGCACCTCAAAAAGGAAGGCTGGGCAGTGCTCAATGCCGACGATGCGCGCGTCATGGGAATGCGGGAAAAGGTCAAGGCGAACGTTATTACGTTCGGCTTTTCGGACGGGGCTGACGTGCGAGCCCTGGAATTTGCCCACTCTGCCGGGTCTTCTCCGGATCCGTGGATTGAGCAGCACATTGAGGGCGCGAGCTTCAAGCTGTCCTACGGAGGCTCGACCGTACCCGTTTTTCTCAAAGGGGTGCTCGCGCAGCACCAGGTGTACTCGGCACTCGCGGCAGCTGCCGTTGGATTGGGCCTCGGCATGAACCTTGCCGATATTTCGGAAGCGCTCAAGGAGTACCAGTCGCCGCTTGGCAGGATGAAATTGCTGCGGGGGATTAAGCACACGGCAATCATTGACGATACCTATAATTCATCGCCAATGGCAACGATAGCCGCGCTTAAAGTGCTCGGCGGGCTTGCCGTATCGGGCAAGAAGTTTGTCATACTTGGCGATATGCTCGAGCTCGGCTCCTACACGGAGGAGGGGCACCGCCAGGCCGGCATGGCAGCAGCGGAGGTTGCGGATGTGCTCGTCGCTGTCGGCGGGCGTTCCCTCGATACGGCTGCAGCGGCAAAAGAGAGCGGCATGCCTGAGGACAGGGTATTCCACTTCGGGAGCACCGAGCGCGCCGGAAAATTTATCCAGGAACGGATCAAACCTGGCGATATCATGCTTATCAAGGGATCGCAGGGATCCCGCATGGAGCGCGTGGTCAAGGAGCTCATGGCTGAGCCGGAGCGCGCTGAAGAGCTGATCGTGCGGCAGACCGGAGAATGGCAGCCGTAGGCTCTCCTTTTCTGTGCCGGATGCAGATATGTGTTATAGTAAATGTATGAAGGTAAGCATTCGGCAGGACAAACTGATATTTCGGATCATTTTCGGCGTCGTTATCGTCATCGGTGCGGCGTTGTGGTGGACGTACGGTTTTGAGGACGGCTTCTTGAATACTTCGAATGTGCCAGCGGAGAATACAACCGCAGCACCCGCCGGCAGGGGTTACGATATCGGGGAGACCGCACAGGGCGAAACTGTCTTTACCTCGTACGACGACGGGTACTCGCTGACCCTACCCGAGGGCTGGGCGATCGACGGCCCGGATGAGTTCGGGTACGTCTCATTCATTGACGCGGTCGCGCTGCGGCAGCCTGATGCCGATCCCATACAGGGCATGAAGGTCGAGGTGTACGCTTATGAAGCGGAATATGGCTTGCTCGGGGAGTGGGTTGCCGAGGAAACGGATTGGTACGGAGCCGACGAGCTGCTCGAGCAGCGGGAGGTTGTCGTCGGTAGCGAGCCAGCGGTGCAGGTGACGGCAAATTCGCTTGGGTACACGATTACCGCATACGTGCGGCACAATGATTTTGAATACACGATTTCAGCCTCTGTCGGCGAGCTCGATGACAAAGAAAAATATTCTGCCGAATTCTCTAAAATACTGGATGGATTTGGGTTTGTGGAATAAGTTTTTGCGAGCCGACGATTTTGTAACCACATACTTAAAATAATCCCCCACGGAGAAGCGAGGCTCCGCAGGGGATTTGGATGACAGGTTTTCTTGGAAAAGACGGTGCTACTTGAGCAGTACCATTTTTTTCGATTCCACGGCATCGCCCGCCCTGATGCGGTAGAAATAGATGCCTGACGCGTGCTGGTCAGCGGCCCACGAGATTTCGTGCTGGCCAGCAGTCTGGTATTCGTCAACGAGCGTTGTTACCTTTTGTCCGAGGATGTTGTACACGTGCAGTTCCACGTGCGTTGCCTCAGGCAAAGCGTAGGAGATGGTGGTAGTAGGGTTGAATGGATTGGGGTAGTTCTGGGACAGGGTGAAGGCTGTCGGAAGAGGCCCACGGTTTTCTTCCGGCTGTGCGATTTTCGGCGAGCCGATCCAGTTGAACCTGCCCGCCACCATGCCGTACACGGCATCGAGCGAGAAGCCTGTACTGGACCACCAGCCAGTTGCTGCGTTGTTCTGGCGAAACGACGTTCCCCTCGACAGAAACATATGGAACCGGGCTTCATTTGCCGAGTAGCGGTAGGCAAGCGTCACGTCGTCCTTTCCGTCCCCGTTGAAGTCGCCTGCTGCGGCTCGCTTGACGTTCTGCGCATGGTAGCTCCCGCTCCCGATGTTGTTCCACCAACCCGTAGGACCCTGGTACACAAACGACGAGCCGGTCGACAGGAATACATGAATCCTCGATTGACCGTTGCCGTAGTCGTAGAGGGTTGCAATGTCGTCCCTGCCGTCCCCGTTGAAGTCACCGGGCAGCGCGTGCACGACCGTACTCGCGTAGTATCCGGTTGAACTCCACCATCCTGACGGACCCTGGTAGGCAAAGGAACTGCCCGTTGACAGGAACATGTGTATCCTCGTCTGGGCGCCGCCGTAGTCGTAGACCGCGGCGATGTCGCTCTTTCCGTCCCCGTTGAAGTCGCCCGCGGCCATATGCCTCACGCAATCGGTGTTGTACCCGGAAGTGACGTGCCACCATCCGACCGGGCCGTAATAGGTGAACGAGGATCCGGTCGAGATGAACACATGGATCCGCGCTTCAGTTTCGGGGTAGTCGTACAGGGAGGCTATGTCATCCCTACCGTCGTTGTTGAAGTCGCCTGCGACCGCGTGGACGACGTGACTGGCAGTGTAGCCATCTGCTTTCCACCACCCCTGCGGGCCGCCGGAGAGCACGAAGCTGGAGCCGGTTGACTTGAATACGTGGATCCGCGTCTGGTACGTGCCATTTGGCTGCAGTCCGTAGTCGTAGAAATCGGCGATATCATCGAGGCCATCCCCATTGAAATCGCCTTCCACAACGTGCCGGATATTCGCCACAGGCCAGGATGACGATCCGTACCAACCCGCCAGGCCGTTATCCAGGTTAAACTGGGTACCGTCGGAGAGCCATACCGGGATATGCATGGTTGAACGCCCGCCGTACATGCAGGCGAGGTCTTCGTGGCCGTCTGCAATCGGGTCTAGGCCGCCAACAGCACCAACCTGGTTGTTCCAGATCTCCTGCTCGCCGAGGTATACCCGGGTGACGCCGTTGTCATCGACCATGCGACCGTACTTGAAGTACTGTACGTTACCCGTGCGGTCGGTTGTCGGAGCGCCAAGTACCCATGGGCCGATATCAGATACCGTTGTCCAGTAGGTGTAGAAGTTGCCGTAGAGGTAGTAGGCCTCGTTGGTGGCTGCGGGATTGCCTGCCCAGTTGTTCATGTCGTAGACAATAGCTCCCTCTCCATTAACTCCCCCGCTGAAGTACTGGATAAGGTAATCGCCAACGTAGTTCATGACCTTGCCGTTGGTCCCGTTCTTATTAAACGATTTACCGACCCGAACCGCTGCACCATTACGCTCGTACGCTTCGGTAAAGAGGTATGAATAACGATGATTCCATCCTGACGTGCTCCATCCCGGAGCACACAGCGCGCCGTCATCACCGTACCCATGGACAGTTCCGTACGACAGGTATCCCTTTTGGAAATCCTGCCGCCACACTGAGCCGGTCCAATAGGAATTGGTGATAGGCATGCCCAAAGATGAATTCGGACCGCCATCACCGGGATCAAAATGGTAATCCCCGTACGGCAGCAGCTCATGCCACACGTCCCACTGGTCCCAGCCGACAACGTACGCCGACCGGGCACCGCCAAGCGCATCGTACACGACCGCACCGTCATACCCATACCCTCCAGAACGACCCACGTAGCCCTGGACATAGCAGTTTTTCGGCGTACCGTCGGAGAAGAACTTGTCCTGGCTGGAAATGATGTAATTGTGGTACCAGTGCATGCCCCACTGGTCACGCGATCCGAATGCTGACAACGGCTGGTGGCTCGAGGTATGACCGGAGTAGGGATTGGCTTCGGTCAGCAAGTGAGATTCCCGCCAGTTGATGGCTCCTTCCGGCGAGCGCTGTTCGTAGAACGGTACGGGGCCGCCGTAGATAAAACCTTGATCAGTACTGGTATAGTGTTTGTAAGTGACGCCACTCGGTCCGTAATTACAGCTCATTTCTGAGACTTCAAATGATCCATCAGTGTTGACCCATTGTACATAGGCAACGTGACCGTAAGGATTATCGTCAAAATAGTTTTCGCTAAATCCTACGATAGCGCCAACCTTTGCTTGAGTGCCAGTACTGACATTACCTTGAGCGTCTACCCACCAATCTTTCCCATACCCATGTACACCCTCATCTTCGAGATCAGGACGTTGGGCATATGCCCACCATACACAGTTACTCCCGTTGGGACAGCAATCATACTGGTTTCCCAGATAGACAACTCCACCACATTCATTTTCATCTGCCATGATTAACGCTGGCACTACCAAAAAGAATGTGGCAATTGCAATTGCAGTGGTTCTGAAAAACATTTCAGACCTCCTTCAGTTTGATTGTTACAGTGTTCTAGTTGTCAAAATACGTTTTTTTATTATCCTCCTTTTGTTTTATATGTTGAGGGTTTTGAGGATTTCGAGTATTACATAGTACTCATTGTTCTTTGATAAATCCCTTGCGTCATTATCGGAGTAGTCAATGAGATAGGCTGCAAAATCGTAACTACCCAGCTGTACCAATTGCGATGGTCCAGGGATATAAATAGTTTGAATTCTTCCTTCGCTTGTTTCTTTAATTGCCGATATGGTGTACTGGCCAACCTGTATTTTGAATTCACTTTGATCCCATGCAGGAGATGCGCTCATATATGGAGTTCCGAGTTCAGTAATTGGTTTCAAATACATTACTAATAAGAACCTTTTATTCTCGTTACGAAATTTAACAGCTCTTAACGGTGGTATCCTACCTCGGCTATCTGGATCTTCGGACAGCTTAACCTCTTCCACCGTCCAATCACTGGGATACTGCATGGTATAGCCATACTCGCTGTTGGTGTAGGTCAGCCAATCTGAGGTATCAACTTCGGTATTTGTATTCGTAACCTCGTTGGTATTGGAAGTTGTATTCGTATTCAACTCAGTATTTGCATTCATCGATCCATTTACGTTCTCATTCGCCATTGTATTCGTAACCGTGACGGCATTTGAACTGTTTGTATTCCCATTTTCCTGCGCCAGGAAGTAGTATCCTCCCGCTGCGAGTACTACAACGATAGCGCCGAGGATAATCCAGGCGGTTGTTTTTGACATTTCCTTTGGCTCGTTTGGCTGGTCTTGCATAGTATTATTTTTTATCAGTAATCAAGTTATCCACCTCTTTTTGCGACGGCGCAAGGGTGCGACGGCGCAGTAAAGAACGTTCAGAACGAGCAGCTATACGCGGGTAAACACACGCGAACCGAGACCGCGCGCTCATACGTGCGCCGTCGCTTTTTTTGCGTGTGAAGTGCTGTTTACACGGTAATTATACCATTTCTATGCATCGTTTACTTGAGGAAAACAAAAGAACAACCATCGTGGGCCGATGGTCGTTCTGGATGTATTGTACAAAATCCATATTTTTCGTCAATGTGCATAAAAAAAGCACGGGGCAGCGAGAAACGCTACCCCGGCGAGGAATGAGGCTGGCAATCCGGGCGGTTGCCATGACCTCGGGGAGGGACTGCATGCGCATCCGTATGTATGAGCGCACTCCATGTGAAGCGTCCGCACCATGCCAAAGGCAGAAAATATTCTCCCCCCAGGCAACTGCCAAACCCGGGGGGATTGTCGCGGCATCCACGCTACAAAGGAGGAAGGAGTACCAGCACGTCACGCGCCTGAGGCGACTCAATGCGGCGTTAAGGCATTCTGCAAACGGACTGAAAGCCCATGGAGGAAACAATATTGATTTTTGTATTTCTTGATACGCTCAGTTTACTACGGTTGAACAAGCTTGTAAATGACTATCCACAGCTTATCCAGAAGCCGGGATTGACACCGGAGGGGACGGTGGTACGCTAAAAACGAGCGACGGCGCTAATTATTGAGACGGCGCAAGGATATGGATTACAAAGTAGCAATAGTAGTAACCACAATTAACGTACTTGCTTATGTTATACTATTCATCTTTGTGCTTTTGAATTGGAAAAAGAATAGTACCTATATTCTTTTTTTTATTACGTTATTATTTGGATTTTCCTGGGTTCTTCTCACCCTTTTAGAAATGATTGCATCCATTCCTTTTCACATACATATCATACTAAGTAAAATTGATTTTGCTGTTGCACCACTAATTCCGTATTGGTTCACGCTTTTTTGCCTTCATTTTCCGGCTAGGTCGAAAAAGATTAAGTTATTCTATGCAGTTCTATTATTCATTCCAATCCTAATCGCCATCTGGCTAGTACTGATTGGCAAGGTTATGATGATGGTTGAGTATAACGTCGCCAAGTATGACCTTACGTTCTATATTATCTATTTTATTATTTTAGTCGTTTACTTTTTAGTGTTTCCTCTCTTGATTTTATTCAAAAAATATAAAAACTCAAATTCGATTACTAGGATGCAGATTACGTATATACTAATTGGATATAGTATCTCTATCAGTTGCGCACTTTTTGCAAGTGCTTTCAATGCCTTGCACAGCAGATTGTCGCCATTAATTTACGCACCTTTAGTAAGTGTAACGTTCTTGTTCGCATTTATGAGTGCGTATGCGATGCTTCGTTATCGCTTTATGGATATTCATATCGTTGTCCGAAAAAGTATTGTTTACGGAGTTTCACTTTTTATTGCATTAGCGGTATATACATACCTTGCGCTGTTGCTGAAAACAAATATTGAAGAGTCGTGGAATGTTTCACCAACCTGGACAGCGGTAATCCTCATAGTACTCGTCGCGCTCGGTTTTCCGCCGCTCAAGAAGTTTATCGAACGGCTTATCAACTCCATTTTCAAAGACCGCAAGAGCATTGATCTTGCGGTAAAAGAGCTGAAGGAGCGGATTGCAAAAAAGACCGGCATTGATGAGCTCGTTGAGGTGATTGTGAATAACATTAAACAATACTTGAGCATACAGGAGCTTAAGTTTTTTTTGCTGGATCGCAAGGAGGGCAAGCTTACGTACCATCCTGACGAATACATACACGAGTCGCTCGATTTGGGCAATGGGTTCGTCCACTATTATTCCTCGCACTGGCGGCCGCTCGTCCGCGACGAGATTCCCCACATAATCAGTGAAGTCGATGAACGGCATGCGCAGCAGCTCGGGCGGCTGGAAAAAGAGATGAAAAAACGGAAGCTGTCGCTCATCATGGGATTCAAAACGGAAGATGAGGTCATCGGGCTCATCGCGCTCGGAGAGCGGGAGAAGCAGCAGGCGTATACGGTACAAGACGTCGAGTACCTTAAGCAGCTGCGGGACCAGGTAACGTACACGCTGGCGAGCGCCCTGCAGTACCGCGACGCGATAGAGCGGATACGGCTGCAAATGCTGGGGGAGAAGGTGGGGTAAAAAACGTTTTCCGTTCTGAGCGAGTGCCGCGGGCGAAGAACCCTCATGCAGTATGAATACATCCTATGCGTCAGGAAAGGCAGTACTGCGTGTACATTATGACGAATAAGACGAATACGGTTTTGTATATAGGGGTCACGGGTCATTTAGAAGGCCGCGTGTACCAACACAAAATAAAAGCAGTCAAAGGTTTTACGAGCAAGTATAATATTAATAAGTTAGTTTATTACGAAGTGTTTGATAATCCGATGGACGCAATCGCACGGGAGAAGCAACTGAAAGCAGGCTCGAGACGTAAGAAAGTTCAGCTAATTGAAAAGGATAATAAACAGTGGAAGGACCTAGCGGTAGATTGGTACCAATGAGATTGCTTCGTCGTCCCTCCTCGCAATGACCTGCGTTTTTCTTTGTCATTGCGAGCCCGAACGGAGTGAAGGGCGTGGCGATCTCGAAGCCTCCGGCCAGGGGATTCTTCCTCCGGCTTGCACCGTCGTCAGAGTGACAGAAGGAGGAGGGACGTGGTGATCATCAGACCATCGGTCATGGGATTCTTCTCTTCATTCAGAGTAACAGAGGGAGCAGGGGACCATTCGCTTCGCTCGCCATGACATGCTTTTTCCCTGGGTCATCGCAAGGAGCCGAAGGCGACGTGGCGATCTCGAAGCCTCCGGCCAGGGTCAGAGTGACAAATAAATAGAATTACATATCGACTATGGAAAAGACAAACAAAGTGCTCACCAATGCCATGCGGCTCGGATTTGCGGGCTGGATATCGTTTGAATTGCTTAACTACGCTGGGGTGCTGGATTTCACGCTCGACTTCACCTGGCTCGGGCTGTTCGTTACGGCGTTTTTCGTGTGGCTTGCGGTTGAGTTTGTTTCATACCGGGTGAAAAAGTCTACTGGCAATCCGCTGCCGTGGTTCGTATTCGCCGGAGCGCTTTTCAGCGTATCATTTGACGCTCTCGGGGATACGATGCACTGGTACAACAAATTTGACTGGTATGACCAGGCAGGGCATTTGTGCGGCACGGCAATGGCAGCGCTCCTGTCATTCAACGCGCTGTGGCTCCTGAAAAAAAGCGGAAAGATCGCGCTGTCGCCATGGCTTGTGGGCTTGTTTGCATTCACGATCGCGTCCACGCTCGGAGTTTTTTATGAACTGGAAGAGTACATTGAGGATTTGATTACTGGTGGCAACCGTTTTGGCGACGGGCCAGATACGGGCAATGATATGCTTCTCAATACCATCGGGGCATTCAGTACCGTTATTATTGCAGTAATTGTGGCCTACGTTTGCCGTTCTGGGCGGACGCGGCGGGCGAAGAACCTTGATGCCGTATAAAAATCCTATGCGACGGGAACGGCAGTACTGCGTGTATATCATGACGAATAAATTCAACAGGGTTCTTTATACTGGTGTAACGAATAATTTGCAACGCCGAGTTCATGAGCACCGTGATAAGGTAAACAAATGTTTTACGGCGAAGTACAATGCAAACAAGCTTGTCTACTATGAGGTAATAGATGACATACGAATAGCCATCGCGAGAGAAAAACAGATCAAAGGATGGTTACGGAAGAAGAAGGTGATGCTCATTAAAGGATTGAATCCCACGTGGCGTGACTTGAGCAAAGACTTATTCCCCGAGTCATACTGAGCGAAAGCGAAGTATCTCCTGGCCTCCGGCCAGGGGACTCTTTCTCCGGCTTACGCCGTCGTCAGAGTGACAGAGGGGAGAAGGGGATTCTTTCTCGCAACGACATGCTTTTTCCCTGGGTCATCGCAAGGAGCCGAAGGCGACGTGGCGATCTCGAAGCCTCCGGCCAGGGGATTCTTTTCCTGCCTTCCGCGATGGCGCTTCGGTGGGCTCAGAGTGGCGGAGGGGAGAAGGGGATTCCTCCTCGCCATGGCATGCTTTTTTCCGACATCGCGTGGGCCTGCCCATAGGCAGGGAAGGAGCCATCTGAAGGAGTAAGCTGGGAGTTTCGAAACCTACCGTGAAATAATTTAAGAAAGTCATTCAATTACGCCATAAAGATTCTTCGTCCCGAAAAGCGGGACCCAGAATGACCAACAGAAATGTCATCAAAAAAGTCAAAAATTGCATTGCTGTTCTGCGGAGGATCTGCACTCGTTGCAGGGGAGAAGGTGATTTCCGTTCAAAAAGCGCCTGACATGAAGGCGTGGATTGCCGCTGTGCCGGAAATCAACCTTATCGCCGATGTCGAGCCGGTGTTCGTTTTCGGCGGGGACGCGTCCGAGATCGAACCGAAGCTCTGGTCAAAGCTCGCCCGCGAAATATTCGACCGGATGCCGAGGTACGACGGCTTTGTCATTATCCACGGAATTGATACGATGCTCTACTCATCCGCAATGATAGCCCACATGCTGCAGCCCCTTCCGAAGCCGGTCATCTTCACCGGATCGCCGCTGTCAGTCGAGGTGACCGACAGCGGAAAGCAGGACCTCTCCGGCCTCATACACAACTACAAGACGCTCGGCGTGAAGGCGAACCTCATCAACGCGATACAGGTCGCGACCATGGACATCGCCGAGGCGGCGATCATGTTCGGCAACCGCCTCCTCAAGGCGACCAAGGCGGTCAAGAGCGATTCGCCTTCGTTCAACATTTTTGACGCGTATCGGGACGGATTGCTCGGCAAGGTTGATTTTGGCATCAAGGTATACGAGGCAGCCAAAAAGCGCTCGAAGCAAAAACCCAAGCTGTTTGATTCGGTCGAGGATACGGTATGTTTGCTGCAGCTGTACCCGGGCGCAGGGCCGGAGCTCTTGGATAGCATGATGCGAAAGGGGTGCAAAGGCATCGTTATCAAGAGCTTCAATACGAATTTGTTTCCGGAGAGCTACAAGCCGGTACTCGATCGTGCGTACAAGAAAAAGGTGCCGATTCTCGCGCACAACCCCTTTGCCCTGGACGTAAAAAAGAAAAAGCGCGAGTATATCCTCGTCAACGACATGACGTTTGAAACCGCGTTTGTCCGCTTCATGTGGGTTTTGGGGCAGACGCGGGATGTAGGCAAGATCCGCATGATGATGTGGAGTAATGGGTTGTAAATGAGTAATTAGTAATTTCTAATATCTAATCAAGCAGCAATGACCAATGACGGAATGACAAAGAAGTTTGATTTAGAAGAACGTACTGCGAAGTTCGGCCGAGCCGTTATTGGATTCGCACGGCAGATCCCGGAGAGTTCCGTAACCCGGCCTCTCATTACTCAACTCGTACGGTCAGCGACAAGCGTTGGCGCAAATTACTGCGAGGCAGACGATGCTGAATCGAGGAAGGATTTTAAGCACAAAATCGGAATCTGTAAGAAAGAGGCGCGTGAAACAAAACATTGGTTACGAATGGTTGTAGCAGCTGATTCTGTTCAAGAAGAAAAAGTACAGCCACTACTGCAAGAAGCAAAGGAACTGAATTTAATTTTCAATGCAATAGTGCATTCAACGAATCGAGGAGTCGTTAATTAGTAATTGATACAGTACTCATTGACTAGAAATTAGATATTCATTCATTAGAAATTTTCATGCGGATATACTTTTTCTCACCATTAATATCTACGGCCGAACTCGACCGGAATTACAAGCGGATCGTCGAGACGCTGCGCGCTGCCGGCGTGTTCGTCATCGCATCGTCCGATGAGAACAACTCCGATTTCAAGAAGGAAGACCTCGAGCGGATGAACGAGTCGGGGGAGATCCTGCTCGACAAGATGGACTGCATCATCATCGAAGCATCGAGGCCCGACCAGGAGATCGGATATTTGCTCGCGTACGCCATCTCGCAGAAAAAGCCGCTCCTGTACCTGTACCAGAAGGGCGCTCCGGAGAAGATCGCATACGGGTACTTGACCCGGAAGAGTGCGCCGGAGTTTGTCCGGCTGACGCCGTACACGAATAAAGACCTCGACCAGAAGGTGGTAGATTTTCTCAGTGAGGCGGGCGCCGGCAGGGGAGTCGAGGAAAAGCCGACGGTCAAGTTTACGCTCCGCATCACGCCGACCATGGAACGGTACCTGGAGTGGAAGTCGAAAAAGGTTAAAAAAACAAAGGCGGATTTCCTGCGGGATTTTTTGGAAGAGATAATTAGTAAGGATGAGGGGTTTAAAGGGAGAAAGCAATGACGTTACTTGGCATTATCACAATTTTTGTGGTTGTGGCGAATATCTCGCTCGGATTGTTTGTTCTGCTAAAAGGAGTGAGGCGGAAGGTCAATATTTATTTTTTCTTTTTATCGTTTGTTGTGAGTGCTTGGGTGGGAAGCAGCTATTATTCAAATATTAGTAGCGATTGCCAATTGGCATTAATAACTGGTAGAGCAGCATTTGTATCTGCTTCGTTGATTGTACCCTTATTTATTTATTTTGTTTTACATTTTCCAAAGGAGAAAAAAGTTCCTATAAAAAAGAATTTTATATTGTCAGTACTGCCAATATTTTTTTGCTGCCTTAGTTTAACAAGTCTAGTATTTAAAGAGTCCGTTCAAAATGCTATAGGCGGCTTAAATGGTTCCGTTTACGGTTCCTGGTACCCATTTTATTGCATGTATATCCTGCTCTATTTTTTTATCGGATTTTATTATTTTTTTCAAACGTACAAAAGTGCGCTTCCCATTGAAAAGCTAAAATTGAGGTATGTTATTGCTGGTTTTGCCATCAGTGCTATTGGGGGAGTGTTCACAAATTTAATTTGGCCTCTTTTTATTAGTTCTCTGGATGTACGGCCATCATTGTTCGGACCTCTATGTACAATTTTTATGACGGCTGGGATGTCATATGCAATTCTTCGTTACCGTTTGCTTGATATCAAACTCGCTTTCCGCAAAGGGTTTGTACATTTTATTGCATTATTGATAATACTTTTTTTATACATTTACCTTCTTATAATATTCCAGCGATTACTGATCGAACAGTACGCTTGGCAAGAACAGACTGCTACGATTATTCTGGTATTGATAATTGTAACCAGCGTTGAACCACTGCGGAGAGTTTTAGTGACAATGATTGATAGGGTGTTCTACGCACGGAAAAAATCAGCCCAGGAAGAGGCGCATAAGCTGCGGATCGTACTCTCGTCTTCGGTCCAGTTTGACCAGCTGATTAAAAAGGTAATACTTTTGTTAGCTGATTTCCTGGAAGTGCAGGACATTCAATTTATCTGGCTCAATAAACGGAATGGCAAACTAGAAAATTACTACAAAGAGGATAAGCGCATCGAGCTGGAGCCTACCGATTCCGTATTCCAGTATTTACGCGAGCACCTGGGAGTATTGATAACGGAAGAGATTCCGTACCGGGCTGATGAGGAGGAAAATGGCGAGAAGCAGCTCCTCCTCGATGCGGAGGCGACGTTACAAAAGCTGGGGGTCAGCATGGTGTTGCCGATCGGAGAAAAGGGGGAGCTCATCGGCGCTTTCACGTTCGGACGCAAAAAAAAGAACGAGGCATATACCTCCGACAACGTGGAGTATTTATCCAGACTTCAGTTCCAAATGACGAATGCAATAGCGAATGCGTTGCTGTATAAACAAGCGGTGGAACGAATTGGTACGAGGCACTAAATACTAAATCCTAATTTCGAAATACTAAACAAGTTCAAATGACGGAAATTCAAAATTCAAAACGGTTTGATTTGGAGGATAGAACGCTTAACTATACCAGAAGTGTATCTCGATACTGCAAAACCTTACCAAAGAGCGTGAGCCACTATGAGTTTGGAAAACAGTTAGTTCGTTCAGCAGGTTCTGTCGGTGCAAACTACATCGAAGCAAACGAAGCGTTAAGCAAGAAGGATTTTATAATGCGCGTTAAAATCTGCCGCAAGGAAGCAAAGGAGAGGAGATATTGGTTAGAACTTACTGAACCTGACCAGAGAGAATTTGAAAGTAGAAAAAAGCTCATCCAGGAATCAACCGAGCTCATGAAGATTTTTGGGGCAATTCTGGAAAAATCAAAATAACTGTTTAGAACATTAGTATTTTGAATTTTGATATTGTTTAGGGTTTAGGATTTAAAGATTAGAGTTTAGCCTTGCCGGCTGTTGAGAGGATAAGGAAGTAAAAAGGATGTTTTAATAAGACCTCTTTTCTTAAGGGTGAGTTTTTGTTATAATTAAGGCGCCAGAAAATACAAAGAAAAATCATATGAATATAACTCGCACAGTCGAGGAGCATATAAATACTAGGGTATTTGATGTTTTGTCGTTTTTTCTGACTTGAAAAAAGTAGGAATTTGTGGTATGATATAAATTGTGATATGAATGTGCAAAAATGGTTTGAAAGGAAAATTCTATTAATATTCTCACTGCCAGTGGTTAATTATAGGATGAGACAGTATTCTTTTCACATCGCAAAAGAAGATGAGCAAAAATATTTATTCCGATTAAGGTATCAAGTTTATTGTCTAGAGAAGGGATTTTTACCGAAGGAAGATTATCCTTCCGAGATGGAGACAGACCAATACGATGTGTATGCAACGTCAATTGTAGTCACAAATCAACACAGTCAAGTAATTGGAGGAATTCGGATCATACCAAATCACCAAAAGCAAGTTCTGACAGAAGAGCATTATACGGTGAAGCAATATATGCCTAATAATGCGAGGTATGCAGAGTTATCACGTTTTGTTGTGAAAAAGGATTTTCGAAATAAAATTGTTTCGTTGGGTTTAATAAAGTCAGCAATTATATATGCAATTAACAACGGGATTACTCATTTTGTTATTACATGTTCTGTAGAGCATGGAGAGCGATATAAGCAGTTTGGCTTTCGTGCTATAAGTTTTCCATACAAATATTACGGAGTCGATGATAAGAGTCTTTCTGTCACTTTGATTAATGATATTACCGATAGTAATGAAAAGTTAAAAACATTGAATCCCTTTTTTTATCATTTTTTACGACATGATCACAAGAATATAACAATATTATGACTTAATATGGATTTTCAGGCTTTACTATTTCCTATTGCAAGGAGAAAAATAAGGAATATGCATCGAGATAGTATAAAGAATGCTATTAAGCTTTATAATGATACAATAAATGAAGTTTCGGCTTATTGTATTTTTTTGAAAGAGAAAGGAGCGTCGGTTAAGAAAATTAATTCCTTCCAGGAATTTCGAGCATTGCCCATTATTGATAAGACAAGTTACCTGAGTAGGTTTAATATTTTCGATAGATCTATTAAGAGTGCTATAAAACGGGCACATTCTTTAGAAGGAAGTTCTGGCTATTCTGGCGCAACAACATTTTTTTTAAGATCTCCGGAGGAAGATTATCAAACTAGAAAACAATTTGAGTTTTTATTACGTACTATTGGTAACGTAGATAGGCGTTCTACACTTTTTATTAATTGCTATGCATTCGGTATCTGGCCGAGCGGTGAGAAAGTGTCTCGCTTAATTAAAGAGATTGGGTATAAGAAAAGATATTCTCTTTTGAGTGTAAACCCAGGCCCTGATATAAATACAGTGATTAGTATTCTCGAGGTTTTCTCTTCTTATTACGATCAGGTTATTATTACTGGTTACCCCCCCTTTATAAAAAATTTAATTGAAAAGGTGAATCGTTTGGGGTTTCATAAAAAAATAAAAGTATACATTAATACCGGAGGAGAAGGCTTTCCTGAGGGACTTCGTGATTATCTCGCCCAATTATTAGAAATTAGTGACGAGAGGGATATTATTCAAAGAATTCAATCGAGTTATGGCGTTACGGAATTTGGTCGAGGTACTGGTTTTGAAACACCACTTTCGATAAAGATTCGTAGAGCTTGTTTTGCTGACCACTCCGTGGCAAACGAGGTTTTCTCTAGATTTTCGAATATGACACCAATGCTATTTCAGTATAATCCGATTAATTTTTTTGCTGAGGCTGTAAATAACGAAGTCATCGCAAGTACTAGGTCGATATCGCCATTGGTGAGATACAACATCCATGATTTAGGCGACGTAATAACTTTTCAGCGAATGAAGACGGAGTTATTGAGGTTTGATATCGATATTGAGAAAATTATCGGAACCTACGAGGGTTCTTTGCAATTGATGATGAAGTTTCCGTTTTTGTTGATTGCTGGTCGAAGTGACGGAGGGGTGACTTTTAGGGGGGCAAATGTATACATTGAAAATATTAAAGGAGCCTTGAGCAACAAACACATCGCGCGTCATCATACAGGAAGATTTATTGTTGAAAAAAAGGAGAATCAAAACCAAGAACCCATAATTTCAATTTTGATAGAATTAAAAAAGGATATTAAGGGATCGGAATCTTTGCGTGAAGATTTTAGAAAAATAATTACTAAGGAGATCCAGGAAAATAATCGGGAGTTTGCAGATGCAGTAACTCACATAAATTATACCCCGATTATTATAGATTTTATTCGTGGGAATATGTCCTCAGGGATTAAAAATAAGTATGTAAATAATCGTGAAGAGTGAAAAAAAAGATTTTTGGTCGAGCTATTTAGACGACTATGATTTAATTGTCCAAAACAGCCCTTCGTATAATCGAATGATGTCGGACATTATCGAGATTATTGGAGAGTTTAGAGGTGACATTTTAAAGAGAAGAGCAAGTAGATTACTTGACGCGGGCACTGGGACTGGAAATTTCCTAGATCGATTTAAAAGTTTGTTCCCTTATGTTGAAGTTTGGGGCATTGATAACCAAGCTGAGATTATTAGTTATTTGGAGAAAAAATTTTTTGGTAGGCGGGTCCACTTACAAAATATCGATTTAGATTCATCAACACCATTCAAAAAGAATTATTTTAGTATCGTGGTATGCTTGAGCGTTATTTGGGATGTTCAATCGCCGGAAATGTTATTAAGAGAATTTAATCGGATATTGAAAAGAAAAGAGGGACTACTTATTTTAACTTATCCAAGAAAGGGATCGAATAGATTGAAAATATTTTTTAGTGATTTACGGCACGGGTTACTCAACAAGATGATTAGAAATCCTCGTATTATTTCTTCCTTTCTCGTCAACATTAAGCGACGGTATTTTTCTTTACGATTAAGATATTTTTTTCAAAATGATATTAGGTGCCTTTTAGAAAAAACCAATTTCCATATAATTGATTGCCGCCTCACCTATTCAGACCAGTTTGAGCTGATTATAGCAAGAGCTGAGTAAATATGAATCCAGAAAATATCATTTTAGGGTTGACCACGTTATTGAGTATTTTTTTTGGCTACCTTGTTTATTCTCGGAAACGGGCAGTTATCAATCGTTTGTTTGCATTGACAACGTTATTTATTGCCACGTGGAATTGTTCGGTACTAATCACCAGATTATCAGGTGAACATGTTCTTTGGGTAAAGTTTTCTTACCTTTTTAGTACTATTGCCTTGATTGTTTTTTTAATTTTTTTAAAGAATTTTCCTAGGCGAGATAGGCAAGAAAATAAAGTATTCTTTTATATTTTGATTCTGGGAGGAATCTTTTTTTTAGGCACGATTTTCACAAGTCCGTTTCTAATTAAACTTGATTCGAGTGTCGCTGTAATTAAAGGTTTGGATCCAAGAGATGTATTTGGACCAGGGGTTAATTATTATATTTTATATGCTGCAATCTATGTAATATATATCTTGTATTTATTTGTCAAGAAATTTCGAAAGTCATCTGGTGTGAGTAAATTGCAATTGAAGTATACTTTTCTGGGAATAATACTCTTTATCATTTCTGCTTTTAGTGTAAATTTAATATTGCCTCGATTTTTTAGCGTGGAGTTTGGTAATATCGGTCCATCCTTTTCTGTTTTTATGATTGGTTTCATGTCTTATGCTATTGTTAGGCATCGATTATTAGATATTCGTTTTGTAGTGCTACGCACTATTACCTATTCTGTTCTAGTATTTATTATTGCCACGACAGTGGTAGTTATGACAATCAGTTTGCCTCAAGCAGTATTGAACACTCCTCTAAGATTATTAATTGCACTGGTCGTTTCAATTTTTATTGTCTTAATATTAGATCCTTTAAAAAAATGGATAGGCGCGGCGACTGACACCCTTTTCTTTAAAGCACGTGTTGACTACCAAAAACTCTTAACTGATCTTTCCGAAATCATCAATCGCGAAATTGATTTGGATATACTCTTATTTTCACTTTCAAGAAAACTGGAAAAAGACCTCAAGGTAAAGAATACGAGCATTTATCTGACCGGAGCATCGGGTGGAGCTTTTTATAAACGCAGGGGAAGGATCGATCCGGGAACTGGTGAAAAGATTGACGATGCAATTTTGGCTGAACTCGCGGAACGTGACCAGCATGATTATAAACAGCGCATCAGCCACAACAGCGCGCTCGTGAAGTACATGCGCGCATCGCAGGAGGTAGTCGTGCTTGAGGGGCTCGAGCGGAAGATCGAAGATACGCAGCATGAAGCGGATCGGAAAGGCCTCGAAGAGTCGAAAAAAGAGCTCGATGGCCTCGATGCCACGATCGTCGCGCCGATCACGACGGGAAGCGAACTCACCGCCATTATGGTGCTCGGGCAAAAGCTGTCCGGCGATCCGTACGGCTCCGAAGATTTGAACTTGCTTAAGCTGATCGGGCCGCAGCTCGCTTCCGCGCTCGAGAAGTCGCGGTTATATGAAGAAGCCCAGCAGTTCACCGAGCGGCTTAAAAAAGAGGTTGCGATCTCCACGGAAGACCTGCGCAATACCAATCTGCAGCTCCAGGAGCGGAATAAGTTCCTGTCAGCGCTGCAGAACGTCACGAACCTCATCACCCGCACGCTCGATTTCCATAAAGTGACACAGACGATAGCGGACAGCATCGCGACCGAGCTCGGGTACATTGGCGGCATCGTGCTCTTCCTCGGGAAAGACCGGCATCGGCTATTTGCCGATGCGGTGACGCAAAGCCAGCCAATCAAGCAAGCCCTCGGGCTGCTGCCAAAGCCGATGAGCGAGTATTGGGGCGACTACACGACGAGCAAGAGCAGGACGGTGAAAACCGTTAAGGGAGGCCAGGTGCAGATCGGCACGGAGTTTACCGACTTTCTCTCGCCAGCCGTTCCGGAGGAAATCGTACAGAAAATGCAGAAGCTGCTCAAGGTGCGGACGGTGATTTCCGTCCCGATCTATTCGGAAGAGGGAATCGTTGGCGCTATTGTCTATCTGCTCGCCCACGAGCCCGGCCAGATCAAGCCGACCGACATCTCTATCATGAAAGCGCTTGCCAACCAGTCCGGCATCGTATCGCGGAACATCGAGCTGTACCGCCAGCTCGAACGGTCAAATAAAGACCTCGGCGAGGCGAACAAGCATTTGCAGCAGCTCGACCAGGCTAAATCCGAGTTCGTATCGATCACGTCACACCAGCTCCGGACGCCGATGACGGGCATTATGGGCTATTTGTCAATGATCCTGCAGGGTGATTTCGGCAAGGTGCCGAAAGAGCAGCACAAGATACTCGTGGGATTGCTCGAGGAGTCGCAGCGCATGATCCGCATCATCAACCTGTTCCTCAATGTGTCCAAGATCGAGTCAGGGCGGCTCGAACTCAACCGTACGCCAGTCCACATTGAGGAGGTTGTCGACAAGGTCATGTCGATGGTGCAGCAGGCGGCGGACGAGAAAAAGCTCAAGCTGATTTTTCACAAACCGAAGAAAAAGCTTCCGCTTGTGTTTGCGGATAAGGACAAGCTCGGCGATATCGTGCTCAACTTCACCGACAACGCGATCAAGTACACTGACGAGGGGTCCGTTACGCTCATCGCCGAACCGCACGGCGAGTATATGCATTTTGCGGTTAAGGATACCGGCCGCGGCATAGAGCCGGAAGAGGCGAAGAAGCTGTTCACGAAGTTCGTGCGCGGGTACGGCATCGCGCAGGTCAACCCCGACGGGTCCGGCCTCGGGCTGTACGTTGCGCGGCGGCTCGCCGAAGCGCACGGAGGCAATATTTGGGTTGAGTCCGATGGCATTGGAAAGGGATCAACGTTCAACGTTCTGATTCCGCTGCACAGCGGGGAGAGCACAACCGCTGAAAAGGAAAAAAGGAGTTAACGGCACGGACGGTTTTTAGAGCTGGTTTGAGGCAGATACGAATCTTCCCCAACGTATATGTTGCGGAGGCATGTTGGGATTAAATCCGAAATTCTAAATCCGAAACTCGAAACAATATCTAAATATTTAAATTCAAATGTTCTAAACATGGCCACAAGATGAGTTTCGAATTTCGTGCTGATTGCCGTAGGTTATTGGGTACATACGTTATATAATATAAATACGTATCTAATAACTAACATCTAACCTAAAAAAAATCATGTCAAAACCAACCATTCTCGTCAGTATCCTCATCGCCGCCATTATCCTGGCTGGCGGGTATTTCCTGTTTTTTCAGGATAATGAGGGTGATAATACCAATAACGCCAATACTGTTGCTGCTAATCAGAATATGAATGCCACCAATGTCAACACAGCCACTAATGACAATGAAAATACTAATGTCAACGCCCTTACCTCAGACATTGATACCTCAGACTGGCTGACGTATGAGAACGAGGAGTATGGGTATTCTGTGAAGTATCCAAGTGATGCGACTTATCAAGAGTTGACTAGTGGGATCAATGATGACGAGGATTTGGGGTATATTGTTAATTTTTCGATAGGTGACCTGGTCATTCGGATATTAGCAAGCAACAATGCGGGTGCAAATACTTTAAATGAGTTAGTAAATAGTGGAGTGCCTCTTTCTGTTAACGATAAAAACGAATATTTAACTATCTCTGTTAACAACAAAGACGCATGGAGATATAATGCCACTGCTCAGTTGGAAAGTGGTACAAGGAAGATTGGTGCAAATTCTATTCTGCTTGGAGAAACATATTACTACCAGATTGCAACAGGGAGTCAATTCGCACCTGTATTCACTTCAGAACGCGAAGAATTGTACGATGCGTTTGTCAGCACATTTGAATTACTATAATAAATACCTTTTTTAAAATCAGAACTGGAGGGAATAAAATAGTAAATTGAAAACATAACATACAGAATAATCAGAAACTGCTAGAAAAAGGAGAAAATGATGAAAGCAGTAATGGTTGTAATTGTTGTTGTGCTGACTATGATGCTTGGTAATATCATAGTAAATGCACAGACGCTTGAGCAGACGCCTACCGGGTTTTATTATCCGACTGGCACCAGTGAACTCGGAGACTATGCGGCGTGGCTTGAGGAGCCCCCGCCTAATGGAACCTACTTTCCTGGTTTCTATCACATCGGCTGGGATATCGCTACCTACCTTTGGGATCCCGTCTATGCAATAGCAGACGGCGAGATTCTGGATGTCGGTGATGGCGGCTGGGGAGATGATAACGTAGGCTTGTTCATCCTTCATACCCTTCAAGACGGGACGGAGTTTGTTGCGGTCTATGGTCATGTCAGAAGTGGCTTGGGAGAAGGAGATGAGGTTAAAGCTGGTGAAGAGATTGCGATTGTTGGTCCGTGGTCATATGGGATTCACTTACACTTTGGAGTTCATCCTGGTGGAGACATGCCCCCCGATCCGTATGGGGCACTCGAGTTACCGGTTACACCTCCATACAACGGCTGGGTTGATCCTATTGCCTGGATTGTGCAAAACACTCCTGGCAAGTTCTACGAAGCCACCTACGCCGACCAAACCCCCATCTACCCACCCGGCTTGGACTATTATCCGGTAGCTCCTGGGCAGGTACTGAATGTGTCGTTTACGTTCAAGTTTGGTAGTTAGTTGTTAGTTTTTAGAAGGTAGTTAGGAAGTTGGAAATTGGGTATAGGTCATATATACTGTATATATGTCATACACTTAATCTCTAACCAAAAAAGATCATGTCAAAAACAACACTTATCGTCAGCGTCCTCATCGCCGCCATTATCCTGGCTGGCGGGTATTTCCTGTTTTTTCAGGATAATGAGGGGAATACGAATACTACGAATATTGTTGCCACCAATGAAAATGTGAATACAGCGACCAATATTAATACCGATGCTAATTCAAACGAGAACACAAATACAGCCACTCTTTCAGACATCGATACCTCAGACTGGTTGACGTATGAGAATGAAGAGCACGGATACTCGATAAAAATCCCGTCCGAGTGGACAGTCGAGGATGTTGAATTAATTGATAATCCAAACCTATCAGGCGATGCAAAATTTGTGAGGTTTTCAAGTGAAAATAATGATCGAGAGTTAGAATTAGGTATCAAGAAGGTTGATGATTCATATTTATTAACCAGTAGGACTTACTTTTTTGTGACATATAATGGAAAGTATGTGCCAGGTGATCCAGTAACCATTCATGAACGTGAAGTGCCTACTACCGTTGTTGTCGTTGATAGTAAAATAAAAGCATGGTATTTAGGAAATGAGTCAACAATTTTTCCACAAGTCGGTGATAGGGTGTTATACGCAGAGTATTCGGTCATTTATCCTCTATCGGACAACGCGACCTACGAACAAAACTTTGCCGCAACAGACCTTTCGAGTGAAATTGATGTTATAGAAATGATAATTTCAACACTTAAACTAACATAAAAAAAGCATAGGAGGAAAATAGTAAATTGACAATTCAATTAACTGTAACTGTTGAACTAGTTGCTTAAGGAGGTTTCTAATGAAACACGTGATGTTCTTGTGTCTCATGGTATGGAATTTACTCTCCACACCATCGTTTGCTGATTGTCCTGAGATCTACTTTGATGAAGACTGTGGTCAGGAGGGGCAATGGGCTTCCGGTAACTATGGCTGTCCACTCGCTGAGTTCAGAGGAATTACTGCCCACTCCAATGGTGATTGGACTGGAGGAGGCTGCGGCTTTTATCAGTGTGTCGAGTATGTGAAGCGTTTCTATGAGTTTGAGGTATTAAACCCACTTAATCCCATCAGTGGAGGAGTGGCCAAAAATGCCTTCGATTCATGGGCGAGTACTGACACTCTTGATCAGTATGTAAATGGCGAGTCCATTATTCCACCGGAATCGGGCGACATTATCTGTTTTGGCCCTGCGCCGGAGCATGATAATGCTGGTCACGTAGGAATCATAATGGAAGTTGGGCCGGACTATGTGCTGATGATTGATCAGAATCGAACCGATGGTCAAATAGAGCCGGATCCGAAACAGCTTTCTCTATCATCTAACCCGCCCTATAGTGTAGGATCATTTAGTAGTAGTGGTGCGTATGTTACCCAAGGCTGGCTCCGGGATCCTGACTATGGTGGTACTTACGACGCCTGCTGGTCCTCCCAAACCCCCATCTACCCACCCGGCTTGGACTATTATCCGGTAGCTCCTGGGCAGGTACTGAATGTGTCGTTTACGTTCAATAATCTCGGCACGGCGTACTGGACCAATGATGAGAACAGCCCGCACTATGTGGAGCTGCAATCGGTGACCGGTCCGGGAAGCGCTGAACCGTGGAGTGACGGATTGCCATCCGAATTGGCGTACGACTGGATTGATCCCAATTGTGTAGCCATTGTTTCTACGGAAGGCGATCCCGAAGGATTGGTTAATCCCGGCGGACAGGGTTTGTATTCATTCCAGATTCAGGCTCCTTTTACGCCGGGTGACTACTACCTGTACGTGGCGCTGTACCGGCCGCACTCGGGAGAGCATTTTTCCGGGGAAGGGCTGACGCTAAAGATCCGGGTAGACCCGCTGTCAGCCGGCCTGGTCGCTTACTGGAGTTTCGATGCTGGGGATGCGGGCGATAATTCGGGGAATGGCAATGACGGCACCGTATACGGCGCTACTCCGGTTGACGGGATATCCGGCCTGGCATTGGATTTCGACGGCATTGACGACCATATCGATCTCGGCAATGCGGCCAGCCTCAATCCTCCGAATGCTCTCACGCTCGCGGCATGGTACCGGCCGGTGTCATTCCAGGGCACGGGCAACGATCCTCTTTTCGACAAGGGGTATCTGCGGCACGCGTTTCCGTATTACCAGTACCACCTTGGAGCGTGCGGCGACCAGTACGACGGCGAATACTACGCGAAGTTCCTTTTCTCGGTGACAGCCGGCTCCCACGCTTCTGTGGGAACTGACAATGGTTTTTGGACGCCTGGGAATTGGTACTTCGTGGTGGGAACGTATGACGGGTCTGCCATAGAGCTATTCGTTAACGCGGAGTTCATCGGCTCATGCCCGCTGAGCGGAACCATACAGAATTATGGCAAGAACCTTCGTATCGGGCGATACAGCAATTTCGACGGGTTTTTGCCGGGCACGGTTGATGAGGTTCGCCTGTACGATCGGGCGCTGACGGATGAAGATATCGCCGCGCTCTACCACGCTGCCATGTTATTGGAGGAGACTGGAGATCAGCTGCCGGATGCGTATACGCAGGAAGGCGGCGTCGAAGGCTACATAGATGAAGGCGACACTTCATTGTGGGATTTCGTAATTGACAGTTTCCACGAGACCTGGCGGCTGCTGCTCAACTGGCTCGGCAGCGAGCTCAAGCTGACGGCGTACCGTCCTGACGGGACCGTATTCGGCGAATGGCAGTCCAGCCAGCCGCCGATAACAGCGGAGTTCGTGCCGGACGCAGCCGGCGAGTGGACGTTTGGGGTTGAGGCCATCGATATCCCGCATGACGCGTATCCGTACGCGCTCGTCGCGGGATCAGCGCCGATCGGCTCCATTTCCGGAACCGTGGTTGACGACGCGATGGCAGGCGTTCGCGGCGTTGCGGTTGACGTGTGCGATACGTTCGGCGTGTGCCAATACACGGCGCATACCGACGCGAGCGGATCGTTTGAACTGCCGCACGTGCTTACGGGCGAGTACTCGGTCGGAATACTGCCGCCGCTGGGGTATGCGGCCGATTCCGATCTCGCAGCGGTATCCGTATTGCAGGGCGCGGACGCCAGTGTGGCATTTTCGCTGACGCAGCTGGATATCGTTCCGAACCAGCAGCGGTCCAGCTACTGGCGGCACGAACTCAATGAGATCGTGTACGGCGATTCGTCCGGCGTTGAGCCTGTCGACAGCCTCTGCGCGTTCGCTGACCGCATCAAACGCCACTTCAACGGGAACCGTGCGCATCCCATTCGGTCCGTCGTGATCAGCGATGAACCGGAATGCTCCGCTCGGCTCGGGCAGCTGGCAGGGCTCTTCAACAGGCGCGTGTGCCATCGGGAATTCGAGGTCAAAAACGCCGAGCGTTATGCGGTCATGGCAAAACGAACCGGCCCGTATTGCTACGTAACGATCCAATCCCAGGCACAGCAGCAGCTTGCCGCGCTGATGCTGAACGCCGCGGCATACCGGCTCTCGCTGTCGGATTCCGTGAGCGCTGACGGAGCGTCGGTTTCCCAGGCGATTACGTACTGTGATTCGCTTATCCGTGCGAGCCCCATCGACTGCTGGATCAGCGGCAACGCGAGTCCGTGCGACCTCCTTGCTCGTGACATTGCCGCAGCTATCAACGCGGGCGATACCGTTGAGGCCGGCATTATCCCGCTTGATATCCCGCACTATGCGTATAAGCTGGGTGATGACGTCCTGCCCGAAGAACTCGTTATCCGGCAGAACTACCCGAATCCGTTTAACCCCGTAACGACGGTTGTGTATGAGTTGCCGACCGCGTGCATGGTCGAGCTCTCCGTGTACAACATCCTCGGACAAAAGGTAGCAACGCTCGTTGACGAATACCAGACTGCTGGCCAGCACGAAATCTCGTGGGCCGCTGGCCGGTACGCATCAGGCATCTATTTTTACCGCATCCGCGCGGGGGACGCCGTGCAAACAAAAAAAATGGTACTGCTCAAGTAGTACTCCCTCCCGTCCGGGAGGCCTGTCATCCAAATCCCCTGCGGAGCCTCGCTTCTTCGTGGGGGATTTTTATGAACACGTATGTTGAGCAGAGTGATGATTTATGTTATAATGCACGCACCATGAATCGGGCAACGTTACATAAATTTATCGCGCACCTGCTGGAAGCGTATGCGATGTACGCACCGGTACGGGACGGCAGCGAACTGTACGTACAGCGCGTAACGGACATAGGTGAGATCGATTTCTCGCCCCAAATCCCGGTCAATACGTTCAAACACGTGCTCCTGCCGAAGCGTGAAACACTTTTCGATTACAAAAAGGGCACGATGCTCAAGCCAAAGCTGCAGTATGCGCCGGAGTGCGCTTTTCTGATGTCCGTGATGGACCTGAAAGCTGTCGGGCTTTTCCACCAGACGTTCGAGCGCGACCCGTACTACCAGAAAAAACGCCAAACGAGCCTGCTCGTCGGGCATGCGCTGTTCGAGGGATCGGGTTTTTCCGGGCACCTCAGGGAACGGTACGAGGAGGACATTCTCGAGCACATAATTTTCGATATTTTCCTTGCAAAGACGGGGAAAGCGGCGTGGAAGGTTTTTACCGGATCGGAAAAGGGGCAGGTGATACTCGAAGAGCTCGGCATCAAGGATTTTGAGCACATCGAGTTTGCCGGGCTTCTGAAAGAAGAGGGCATTGACCCCGAGCTCGAGCGCCACCGTAAGGAGATTGTTGAAGCTTCACAGGACGCGTGGGAGCACTGGGGGGCGATCTGCACTGCGTGCGGCAAGTGCGCGGTAGACTGCCCGACCTGCTACTGCTTCAATATTGAGGACGAGCAGGATACGAAGGAAAAGGGGAGCGGCAGGCGCGTCCGGAAGTGGACAACCTGCTTTTACAACGATTTTTCCGAGATCGGCGGCGGACAGAAGTTTCTCAAGACGAACGCCCAGCGCATCCAGAACTGGTATACGCACAAGTGGGTGCGGACGCCGAAGGAGTTCCAGATCATGGGCTGCGTGAACTGCGGCAGGTGCGACAGGGTATGCCCGGTCGGCATTAAGCGCGCTGACGTTTTCAAGTACCTGCGTGAGCATAAGGAAAGGGGTCGTACAAGCACGCAAGGGCAAGAAAAGAACAGGTGAGGGCTATTGTAACGGGTTTAGTTTTATTAGCGTTACGGGGGGTTTTCCCTCCGTGGCTTTGTCCGGGGCCAGAATGACAGTACCATATGCGCAATCCGTACGAACACAGAGGAGCGACCATCATCAGCACGAAGCAGCAATCGCCGAGCGTGAAGTCGTTTACGTTTACCATGAAAGACGGCAAGGGATTGGAGTATTTGCCGGGGCAGTTCTTTGTCTTTTCCATTCCCGGCTTCGGGGAGTCGGTGTTTGTGCCGGCGGAGTCGCTGACAATAAAGAATGCGTATGATATCGGAGTAATGAAGGTCGGCAGGGTTACCTCGAAGTTCCATACGTTTGATGCAGGGGATTCGTTTGGCGTCCGCGGCCCGTACGGCAACGGATTCGATTTGAAAAAATTTAAGGGGAAAAATATTCTGCTCATTGCCGGCGGCCTCGGGCTTGTCCCGCTCCGTTCGCTCATCCATTATCTCTCCAATAGGGACGAACTCGATACGGAAAACCGGCGGATTCAGTTGCTGTACGGATGCCGGAATTACGGAGAAATTCTGTGGCGTGATGAGCTCATGCAGCACGCGAAAAAGTTCAACATCACGATGTCGATGGACCAGGGCAACGATGAAACGTTCGGGGCAATTTCTTGCTACAAAGGCGTGATAACAGTGCTGTTTGAAAAAGCGGATATCGTGAAGAACGGTGTCGCGGTGCTGTGCGGCCCGCCGATCATGTTCAAATTTGTGGTGCCTGAAGTGCAGAAGGTTGGATACAAAGACGAAGACATTTACCTGTCGCTCGAACGGAGGATGCACTGCGCCGGCCTCGGCACGTGCCAGCACTGCGCGATCGGGGACTTGTACGTGTGCAAAGACGGGCCCATATTTTCATTCGACCAGCTGCGGGATAATACGCAGTACTACACGTGATTATATTGGTTAGATTCTGAAACAAGTTCAGAATGAGGATAACATTATGAATGAACGAAAAGGCATACTGTTCGTACTCGCAACCGCGCTTATCTCGGGCGTTTCGATATACGTAAACGGTATGGGCGTGAAGTTCGCGAATCCGTACGTATTTACCGGTATGAAGAATCTGCTTGTTGGCCTGGGGTTGCTGTTGTTCATGCTTTTGATGAAGGAGTGGCAGGGAATTAAACAGCTCAAGAAAAAAGACTGGCTTAGATTGGGACTTATTGGATTGGTTGGCGGCGCAGTACCGTTCCTTCTGTTTTTCAAGGGTCTGTCAATGACGTCAGCTGCACAGGGTGGGTTTATCCATAAGACGCTGTTTATCTACGTCAGCTTTCTGGCGATTATTTTTCTTAAAGAAAAGCTGAACAAGAGCGTACTACTCGGCCTCGGTGCGCTCCTGCTCGGCAACTTCCTGTTTCTCGATATCCAGGTGCAGACAGTATCATGGGGTGATGTGCTGATTTTGGGCGCCACGCTTTTGTGGGCAGTAGAAATCATTCTTTCTAAGCGTTTGCTTGCGACGCTCTCGCCGCGAATCGTTGCCTGGGGACGTATGTTTTTCGGTGCGGCGTTCATCGCTGTATTTCTGATGTTGACGGACCAGCTGGGTTCCTTGTTTGCTTATAATCCTGAGCAGTGGAAGTGGGTTGCGATTACTTCCGTATTGTTATTAGGGTATGTTTATACTTTTTACCATGGATTGAAATACACGCGGGCGTCTGTTGCCACGTCAGTACTCGCGCTCGGTGCGCCCATTACCAGCTTGATAGCGTTCGTTGCAACTGAGGGCGTTACATGGTCCCCGCAAAAGATTGGAGGCGTAGGTGTGTTGATTATTGGTATCGTACTTGTCGTTGGTTTGGAATCGTTCCGTAATATGCTAAAGTTAAAAAGACCGATATAGGAACATTCTTTAGAATGTTAGAATAAAAAAAAATGGTATACTCTACTAAAAGGTTAGCGCACGTTTTCAAGGCACTCTCCAATGAGCGGAGGATGGTAATCATAAAACTACTCGCAAAGGATTCTCGGTCAGTTGTCGATATCAGCTCGAAGTTAAAGATTTCATTTAAAGCTGGATCTTTTCATTTACTAAAGATGGAGCGCGAAGGTATTCTTGAAAAAGAGCGGAAAGGAAAATTCAATTATTACAAGTTGACGAAATCATTTAAAGGTTCTGGAATATTTCGACAAATTAGTGAGAGTGGGTGACATGCTCTCGTAGGAACATTCTTAAGAATGTTAGAGTGAAAAAACAACAACGTAACATTATTATAAACCTAGAAAAAGCACGCCGCCTCGCGCATCCGGATTTTGAAACGATCGTGCTCGAGCCGGAAGCAGTGCGCATACTCGTTCATTTATTTATCCATCCCGGATGCAAGTCTGACATCAACCTCGCGACGTTCGCAACCGGCGTACCGGTGCCGCTCTCAGCGATTTCTCCGCACATTATCACGGCATTCCCATCGCAGGTCGCGTCGTTCGCCCAGCGTACGGGCATTACGGAGATTTCGGCAGCCCATTTACTGGAATGTTTTGCGCTCGACCATGCCGATGCCGTTGAAGAAAATGCCGAGTTAATCGGAATGCCGCCTGCGTATGCGCTCGCGCACGTGCTCACCACCGGCACGGTAACCCATGCACAGCGCGTCGGCCAGCGGCAGCTCGTTGAACTGGAGGTCGTTCTCGCTGGCGGGGCGGTGCACTTTTCACACGTACTCGTGCCTCCCGGTCTGCAGGCCGCCAAGGAGCAGACGGTGTTCCACCACTTCGGCGTGGTCGTCGCGGCCGCTGGCAGCGAAAGGTTGAAAACCTTTGCCAGGCGGCTCGCCCGCGAGCAGCAGCGGAAATCGTTTATCCAGAAGACAATGAAGCAGGTGCTCGGGAGCAGGCAGCCAATTGACTACGCCAAGGAATCTTTTTTCAAAACGGATATGGCCGGCAAGATACTTGGGCAGTCAGAGCGGGATTTCAATTTCCAAAAGCTGTGGACTGACGAGGATTTGAAAGGCGTTATAGCCCCACTCCAAAAAAAAGATACGGTATTATTTTCAAGCTAGCGTATGTGCCTCACTATTCCGCATAAGATTATCAGCATCGACGGTACGACCGCTACCGTTGCGTGCGGCAAAAAAACGCACACGCTCGATATCCGGCTTGTTCCGGGCGTGAAGGAAGGCGATTACGTGGTCAATGAAAACCATTTCGCGGTCAGCAAACTCACACAAGAAGAAGCGGCGGATACTTTAAAAACTTTTGTGGGTATCCGTAATCATTCGAGCCTATGCTAGGAAACGATAAGCGATACTCACTTGAACCAGAACCGGAAACGAAGATCCGGAGCCGCAGCCTGCTGTCGGTAATCGTTACCGGAGCCGTGCTGCTTGGTATTGTGGGGGCTGGATTTGCTTTTTATTTCAGCAATTTTTCAGTAAGCGTGATCGGCACGGATGCTGACGGGCAACCGGCAGCCGGCAATGAAACCCTGCCGCAGACGGTGAGTGAGATCGCCGAATCCGAAGGTTTTTTCGACCCGGACCGCATTGCGTTTGCCAGCCCGCCAGACAGTGACGAAGATAAGCTGCTCGATGAAGTCGAGGCGTGGTTTGGCACCAGTACGGACAGCCAGGATTCGGACGAAGACGGCACGTCAGATTATTTTGAGATCAACGCCTGCACGAACCCCAACGGCGAAGGAGACGTGACTGAAGAGCAGTTTGTGTCTTACTGTGCTGCGTTCCTCGAGTCGTATGAGTTTACGTACGAGGGCGGGCTTGAGGAGCCGTGCGCGGTATGGTGGCCGCTCGCCGAGCGGGCAATTGATGCCCATCTGCGAGGTGATGATCCCCGTGAGGTAATATCGACATACGACGCGGCATTTAACGCGCTGTGTGAACAGTCAGCCGAGTTTGCGAGCGAAGGCTTCGACCTGGATTCGGTTTGTTACGTGCTCTCGAACGCAGCTTTCAATATATGCGATGTGGAGCGGCTCAACCTGTATTTTGACCAGCTAGGTTTGTAATAAAAAATTATTTGATATTCACTATGACTCCGCAGCCGGAAAAAAACAGCAGCCGGAAAAAAATTGGCCAACAGCCGTCAGCATTGCCGCCGCGCTCGAATACGCTCTTCATTATGGTAATCGCGATCCTACTGATCGTGATTATCGGTGCCGCTGCCTATCTCGTGTGGGGGGTTGAGGTTACCGACGAGAACCAGAATGCGGCAGTTGGGGATATTTTCAGCGGGGGTACAGCCGGTACGAATGCCGGATCAACCCGGGTGATTACGATCGCGAAAACGTGCACTGACGAAGAAAATGTGACGACGTACGGCGGGGCTCGCATTGACGTGCCTGAAGACGCGATTGATCCCGGCGTTGAGATCACCATCGCCGTATACCGCGGGGATATCGGGTGTACGGTAGATTTTGAACCGAAGGGGCTCCAGCTCAAGAAACCGGCCATGCTTATGATGGCTTATACGAGCAACGGCCTTGAAAAGGTCGGCATCATCAACGGAGCGCGGCACGAGGAAAAAAACTTTGTGATCGCATTCTGGGATGAGGATCTTAGCCGGTTTGTCGGGCTCGACAGCACGTATGATATTACGAGCAGGCAGGTCATCGCGGAGGTCACTGAGCTGTACGCCGGCGGATTCGTGATCATGAGCAGCGATGAGCTCAGCCCGGAACAAGAGCCGGAAAGCAGTGATACGCCCGCAAACGTCAATGCATCGGATGCCGAGAGCAGCGATTCGGCTGATGCGCACATATACCATCCATTGGCCGGAAAAAACAGCGGTACGACAAATACAAACACTGCGGTGAATGTTAATGCCGGCGGCATACCGGCTGCAGCCGTCGATAAGGATGATGATAAGCTTGATGACCGCGTCGAAACCTGGTTTGGACTCGATGCCAGTACGTCGGATACGGACGATGACGGGCACAGTGATTACGATGAAATTGTAGCGTGCTACGATCCACATGGGAGCAGTGTGATGACCGGGGAGATTTTTTTGGACTTCTGCGAGAAGCTTATTGCAGAATCTGTCAGCAGCACGGTTGATGCTGTAAGCCTCTGCAGAGAGTGGAAACGCGGTTCAGAGCTCGTGATCGACGGGGTGCTCAACGAGAAAGAGCAGGTCGATTTGCACGAGGAGTATACGGGCCACTGTTCACGCACCGAAGAACTCATGGGCCGCACTGGTGAAACGTCATTGATTTGCGATTTCATGTTGGATGTCACGATGAGCATTTGCGATCCTGAACGCCAGGCTGACTTTTTGCCCAGGTAGTAAGTGTACGAACGTATGAAGAAAGCTCAGAAAAAACAAGGGACACCGCCGCCCCGAAAAAAACTGCGCATAGCGATCGTAGGGCTGACCTCGTGCGACGGTTGCTCGGTATCCGCAATCGACATGGGAGCGGAATTTATCGGCGCGGTCGACCACTTTGAGCTCGGCGATTTTTTTCTCATCATGGACGAAAAAAATAATGAGCCGTATGACGTGACGTTCGTCGAGGGCGCGCCGCTGACCAAGCAGAACATCGCGAATCTCAAGGCGGCGCGAAAGCGTACGAAAGTCCTCGTATCGTTCGGCGCGTGCGCGTGCCACGGCGTTATTCCCAATATCAAAAACCACATTGATAAGGAGCGGGCAGTGCGTTACGTGTATCCGCAGACCCACACGAAAGTTTTCAATCCCGACATCCGGCCGCTCAAGCATTTTGTAAAAGTTGATCTCGAGCTGCCCGGATGCCCGCCTGACGGCAGGGATATCATCGCAATACTCAATGCAGTCAGGGAAGGCATCAGCCCCAAGCTTCTCGAGAATCCGGTTTGCTACGAGTGCCAGCTGAACGGCAATGAATGCGTGCTGCAGAAGGGCGAACCGTGCCTCGGCCCGGTCACCCGCGGCGGGTGCGACGCGGTATGCCTCAACTCAAAATTTTTCTGCAAGGGATGCAGGGGGATGATTCCCGGCTACTCCACGAAGCAGCTCGAACGGCAGATCCTCGAAAACCATACCAGGGAAGAGCTCAACAGCATACTGCAGATATTCGGCATCCAGGAAGATTGGTATGAAGCACAAAAGTAACTATATGAAAACGGTATCCATAAAGCATATTACGAGAATAGAAGGGCACGCGACATTCTGGGGCGCGCTCAAGAAAGGCAATGTGGGAGAAGCGCGGTATCGTACGCTCGAGGGAGCCCGCCTTATCGAGGGGGTGCTCGTCGGGCGGGACTACATGGACGCGCCGCTCGTGACCTCACGCATCTGCGGCGTCTGCCCGATCGTCCACAACCTGACGGCAATTAAAGCCCTCGAGGATGGAATGGAAATACAGGTCGCGCCGAGCACGGTTTTGCTCCGGAAGCTGATGATGCTCGGTCAGACGGTAACGAGCCACGGCGTGCACGCGTACTTTATGTGCATTCCCGATTTTTACGGCAAGGATTCCGCGCTTGACCTCGTATCGATTGCCCCGAAGTATACCGCTGCTGCGCTTGAGATCAGGGAATTCGGGAACAGAATAACGCACGTGATTGGCGGAAGGCCCCTGCACCCGGTCAATTCACAAGTCGGCGGATTTCTCAAGCTGCCGGATGCCGCCGAAATGAAGAAGCTGCTCGACGGGAGCCAGGCCATTGTGCAGCAAACGCTCGAGCTCGCCCATTTCATGTCGCATCTCAGGTTTACCGACTTCCACCGCCCGACTGAAAATATTTGCCTCAGCTCAGCCCATGAATATGCGATCTACGACGGTACGGTCGCATCGAACAAGGGTTTGAAGCAAACCCCCGCCGCATTTATGCAGTCGATCCGTGAGCTTCATTCGCCCGATGACTACGTCAAACGGACAACGCATAAGAACAAGCCGTACTTTGTCGGGGCGCTCGCGCGCATAAATAATAATTGGCAACAGCTTAATCCGATTGCCAAACAGGCGCTCAGAAGCGTGAATGTCAAACTGCCGATCGACAATTCGTTTTTCAACGTCCTGTGCCAGGGAATTGAGCTTATCCACTGCATTGAGGAAGCGCAAAAACTGCTCCGGCAGTACCTCGGGATGAAAAACGTCAAACCGATGGTTCGATATTCGGTACGTCCGGGAAAGGGCACGGGTGCGATTGAAGCGCCGCGCGGCATCTTGCTCCACTACTACGAGACGAACAAACTCGGGAAGCTGAAGAACGTGAATATCATTACGCCGACCGCGCAAATGATCAATAATCTCGAACACGACCTTGTGCAGTATATCGGTTCAAAAAAGAGTTTTTCCGCGGCTGACGAACGTAAGCTTGGCATGTTGATTCGCGCCTATGATCCGTGCATGACCTGTGCGACGCATTAATCTGAAAGAATCCGGGCTGTTTTTGTGGAGTTTCTTTCCTTCATTGCGTGTTGAGCCACCTGGCCGCCTCGTATATTAACTCGGCATAGTTTTCACTTCATGGTATGCATGATTTACTTGCAGCGCAGGACATTGTGAGAGCCGCTGTCCAAACGGCAGAGAAGAATAAGCTCACGAAGATTACTCAGGTCATCATTCGGCTTGGAAAAATTGTTGAGCACAATGAGGAACTATCACCGGAAAATCTCCGCTTTAACTTCGGGCTCATCTCAAAAAATACGATTGCTGAAGGGGCGGATCTCGTCATCCAAAAGGGGACCGGAAGGGAGCTGAGCGTCATAGAAGTGCGGGGCGCGCAAACCTAGAAAATAATCCGAATTGCACGAAAAAGAATGTGTTATCATTATTGTAATAAGTTGAAAAAAGTGTTATAATGAGCAGTACCTGTAAATTACTTTTATCGTGATATATATGAAATTAAAAACGGTGAAAGAGATGGCGCTGACGGGCAAGCGAACGCTCGTACGGTGCGAGTTTAACGTTCCCTTAGATGATAGCGGTGCGATCACGGACGATAAGCGCATTACCGTATGCATGCCTACCATTCAGTACCTCGTAAATCAGGGCGCGAAGGTTATTCTGTGCGCACACCTCGGGAGGCCAAAAGGCAAGGTAATTGCCGGGCTTAAGCTGGATCCCGTCGGCGTCAGGATTTCCGAGCTGCTGGGAAAGCCAGTCAGGAAGCTCGATGACTGCATCGGAAAAGACGTGCGTTCGGCGGTTGAAAAAATGAAGAACGGAGATGTGGTCCTCCTTGAAAACTTGAGATTTCACGAAGAGGAAAAGAAGGGTGATCGAGCTTTTGCCAAAGAACTGGCTTCGGTGGCGGATGTGTACGTCAATGAAGCGTTCGGTGCGAGCCACCGGGCCGACGCATCAATGCTCGGGGTAACTGAATTCCTTCCGTCGGCGGCGGGCTTTCGCCTCCAGGAGGAGTTTGATACGTTGACCCATGTCATCGCTGACCCGGTCCGCCCCTTTGTCGCGATTGTCGGCGGCGCAAAAATTTCCGATAAGATTAAGGTCATTAAAAAGTTTCTGGAAGTCGCTGACCATGTCCTCATAGGCGGAGCGTTGGCGAATAACCTTCTCAAGGCGAAGGGGTTGGCGATCGGGAAATCGATTTTCGAGGCGGAAATGATGGACGTTGCGAAGGAGCTCGCTCTCGTTGACACGCACTTCCACATACCGGTTGATGTCGTGACGGCGAAGGAAATCGCATCGGGCGTGCAGACCGTTACGAAGGCTGCGGGCAGCGTGCAGGATGACGAGTATATACTCGACATCGGGCCGGATACAATCGATATGTACGGGAAGATCATCGCCAAGGCCAATACGATCGTGTGGGGGGGCCCGATGGGATATTTCGAGATTGAGGAGTTTGCGCGGGGCACGCGGGAAATCGCGCGGCGCGTTTGCGCCTCGGCGGGGACCAGCATCGTCGGCGGAGGAGATTCCCTCGATGCGCTCCAGCGGTCGGGGTGTGCAGGCCAGGTTTCGTTTGCATCGACCGGCGGCGGTGCAATGCTGAAACTGCTCGAGGGGGAACTATTGCCAGCGCTTAAGCCACTTATCAAGGAATAAAATGCCAAAAAAAATATCAAGCATCAGAGCACGTGAAATTCTCGCTTCCGGCGGGGCGCCAACCGTAGAAGTTATTGTCGAGCTCGCGGACGGCACGACGGGCAGCGCTTCCGTGCCATACGGCGTTTCTGCAGGGATCCACGAGGCGCTGACGCTGAATGACGGTGACCAGAAGCGCTTCAATGGCAAGGGCATGCTGAAAGCGTGTAAAAATGTTAACGATAGTATTGCACCGAAGATTGCCGGTATGGATGCAACGGCGCAAGAAAAGATCGACCGGGCGATGATTGAGCTCGATGGCACCCAAAACAAAAGTAAACTCGGCGGTAACAGCATTCTCGCCGTTTCGCTCGCGTGCGCCCGTGCCGGCGCCCTGGCATCCGGCGTGCCGCTCTACGAGTACATCAGGAAGACGTATAAGGTTTCCCACAAAAAGTACGTGCTGCCGCGTCCGATGATGGTTGTCATCGAGGGCGGCGCTCACGCCGATAATTCTACTGATTTTCAGGAATACCTGCTGAGCGTTTCAGGCGCACCGACTGCCCGTGAGGCGGTCCGGTGGGGGGAAGAAGCGTACGTTGCGTTGAAGTCGATTCTCAAGAAGCGCGGGCTTAATACGAACGTCGGCAACGAGGGCGCCTTCGCGCCCGAGGGCATCCTGTCGAATGAGGAGCCGCTCAAGCTGCTCGTCGAAGCCATCGTGAAGGCGGGGTACGTGCCCGGAAAAGATATTTCAGTTTCGCTCGATCCTGCAACGTCCGAGCTGTTCGATGCTGATTCTAAAAAGTATGTTCTCAAACGGGAGGGGACCGGCCTTTCATCCGATCAGATGGTTGGCTTATTTAACGACTGGCTGTCTAAGTACCCAATTATCAGCCTCGAAGATTGCCTTGCGCAAGACGATTGGAGCGGCTGGGCTGAGCTGTATCGCCAGTGCGGCAGTAAAACGAGGATTGTCGGTGATGACCTGACCGTGACCAATATCGAGCGCATCCAGAAAGCAATCGACTGTAAAACCATCAATGCAGTGCTGATCAAGCTCAACCAGATCGGTTCACTCACCGAAACGATGCAGGCGATCAAACTCGGGCAAGACCATGATTTTTGGCAAATTGTGTCGCACCGCGGCGGGGGTGAAACCAATGACACCTTTATGGTGGATGTTGCAGCTGCGGTGAACGCTGAGTATATCAAGGTAGGGCCAGTCAGGGGGGAACGGACGGGGAAGTACAACCGCTTGGTTGAAATCGAGGAAGAAGTTAATGGAAAGTAGTAACATGGCTGTCAAAAGAACGAAACAGGTTGTCCTTGCGATTCTCGACGGGTGGGGGATATGGGATGAAACAAGGGGAAATGCTATCGCCCTCGGTTCGACGCCGGTGATGGATATGCTGTGGGACAATTACCCGCATTCATTGCTGGGTGCGTCAGGAAAAGACGTCGGGCTCCCTCCGAGCCAGGATGGCAACTCCGAAGCGGGCCATATGAATATCGGCGCCGGGAGGGTCATTGAACAAGATTCCGTGGTCATTTCAAAATCAATTAACGAGGGCAGCTTTTTTAAAAATCCGGCTTTCGATACGGCGGTACAGCACGTAAAAAAGTACCATTCAACGCTGCACCTCATGGGGCTCATCACCTCGGAGCAGTCTGCGCACGCAGATCCTGACCATCTCCTCGCTCTCCTGACGCTGTTCCGGCATATGAAGGTAAAGCGAATCTGCCTGCACTTCTTCACGGACGGCAGGGATTCGTACCAGTACCTAGCGATTAAACTCGTCACGCAGATGACGAAAATATTGAGGGATAATGAGAAGATCGCCACGATTATCGGCCGTTTTTACGCCATGGACCGTATCAAGGAGTGGGACCGCACCAAGCTCGCATACGATGCGCTCGTCCGCGGGAAAGGCCACCGCGCCAGCGATGCCCAATCAGCGATTCTGCAGGCGTACAACAGGCACGAAACTGACGAGTATATCATGCCGACAATCATCGGCCGAAATAACGGATCAAATGGCCGCATTCACGATAACGACAGTATAGTCTTCTTCAACTTGCGGTCTGATCGCGTACGGCAGCTTAGCAAGGCTTTTGTGCAGGATCGGTTTGCCGGCTTCAAGCGCATTAAGCGCCCGAAGAACCTGACTTTTGTTTCTCTGACTGACTTTGGGCCTGATTTGCCGGGAATTTTTTCCGCCTATCCGGCGCGCATACTGCCGGGTACGTTGCCCGAAGCGCTCAGGGGATACCGCCAGCTCTACACTGCAGAGACGGAAAAGTACGCGCACGTAACCTACTTCATGAACGGCGGGTACGACCATACCATCGCCGGTGAGGATCAGGTGATCATCAGTTCCCCGAAGATGAAGTCGTATAAAGACCGCCCAGAGATGAGCGCTGACCAGCTTACTAATATGATTACCGAGGACATTGGCGCGGGTAAGCACGATTTTATCTGTGTCAACTACGCAAATCCGGATATGGTCGGGCACACTGGGGACCTGCCTGCATGCATACGGGCGGTTCAGGAGGTAGACCTCTGTGTCGGGCGGCTCCTCGAGGCACTCCGCAAGAGAGACGGCACTTTAATCATTACCGCAGACCACGGGAATATTGAAGAGCTCATCGACCTCGCGACAGGACAGGTTGACACGTCCCACTCGAGCAATCCCGTACCTTTTATCATCGTCAATAATTCCATTCCACGCACGGTGAAGGTTAGAAATGGCATACTCGCAGATATTGCACCGACAATTTTATACCTCATGGGCATTGAGAAACCCGAGGAAATGAAAAATTCAACCCTATGCAAATTCCGCATAAACCAACAGTATTAGTCATTATCGACGGATTGGGCAATGCCCCGCTCGCCCAGGGGAATCCCGTTGCAAAGGCAAAAATGCCCACGTTTTGCCATCTGATTGATACCTATCCGACCATGGCAATCCAGGCCTCGGGAGAGGCAGTTGGTTTGCCGTGGGGAGAAATGGGTAATTCCGAGGTCGGACACCTCAACTTGGGTGCCGGAAAAATAATTTATCAGAATCTGCCCCGCATTTCGAAATCAATCGCTGACGGGTCTTTCTACAAAAATGAAGCGTTCATCAGTGCGTCAGAGCACGCTAAGAAAAAAAAGTCAGCGCTGCATCTTATGGGGATCATCGGGGTCGGGAGCGTGCACGCTTCTGTTGACCACCTCTATGGATTGCTGGAATTTTGCAAGAAACAGAAGCTCAAGGAGGTATACCTGCACCTCATACTCGACGGGCGTGACTCCCCGAAGGACAGCGGTGAAGCGATGACGAAAAAAGTGCAAGCGAAAATAAAAGACGCCGGGATCGGCAAGATCGCTTCGCTGTCGGGGAGGTACTATGCGATGGACCGTGACAACCGATGGGATCGCGTTGAAAAGGCGTACCGTGCGATTGCGCTGGGTGAAGCTGAGGCATACGGCACCGATCCTATTAAAATTATCAAGAATTCCTACGCAAAAAAGGTCTACGACGAGGAGTTTATCCCGACGGTGATCGGGAGCAAAGGAAAGCCGGTCGCAACGGTCAACAATGACGATGCGATAATCTTTTTTAATTTCCGGCCTGATCGCGCACGGCAGATCACAAAGGCTTTTACCCTGCCCGGTTTTGAGAATTTCAGCCGTCCTGAATACCTTAAAAACCTTTTCTTTGTGTCGATGACCCAGTACGACAAGGATCTGCCGGTCGTCGTGGCGTACCCTCCGGAAACGATCGATTACCCGATGGCCCGCGTTGTCTCAGAGGCCGGGCTCAAGCAGCTGCACATCGCGGAAACCGAAAAGTACGCCCACGTCACCTACTTTTTTAACGGAGGGCAGGAGAAGCCCTTTAAGGGGCAGGACAATGTTATCGTTCCTTCGCCGTCAGTATCTTCATATGACCAGCAGCCTGAGATGAGCGCACCGGAAGTAACCGACCGCCTCATCAAAGAAATCAAGCGTGAGCACTACGATCTCATTATTGTCAACTACGCCAATGCAGATATGGTAGGCCATACGGGCAAAATGAAACCTACCATTGCGGCGCTTGAAGCGGTTGACCAGTGCCTCGAGCGGCTTATAAAGACCGTGCTGTCGTATGATGGGATTCTCTTCATAACAGCGGACCACGGTAACGCCGAAGAGCTGTCAAACCTCCAAACTGGCGCGATGGACAAGGAACACAGCGTCAATCCGGTGCCCTTTATCGCCGTTGGAAACGAGTGGGAGGGCGTAACGCCGTACAAGAGCATGATTGCCGACTACGATCTCAGTATGCTGCAGCCGACCGGGATACTCTCGGACGTTCCCGCTACGGTTCTCACGTACATGAATGTAAAACCGGCACCGGCGATGACCGGCAATAACTTACTCGTTTTTTAACCGGGCACCCAACTATGAAAACTGTCCAGGTACCGATTGAAATTTCCGCGCGACATATCCACCTCTCACGGGAGCACCTTAATCTGCTGTTCGGAAACGGGTACGAGCTCACTGCTTTTAAAAAGATTTCCCAGCCCGGCCAATCGGCGGCGAACGAGACCCTGAAAGTAATCGGCCCGAAAGGCGAGTTCAGCGCCGTACGCGTCATCGCTCCAACCCGCGAACATACGCAGCTCGAGGTATCAATGACAGATTGCTATACCCTCGGCATTGAACCTCGGCTTGCGATATCGGGTGATATCGAGAATTCAGGCGGTGGCGTCACGCTCGAAGGCCTGGAAGGAAGGCTCGAGCTCGAGCGGGGGGTCATCGTCGCACAGCGCCATCTGCATCTCTCTGCAGAGCAGGCTAAGAAATTCGGGCTGCGCCATCTGGACCGCGTCACGATCGAGGTAGGCGGAGACCGCGGTATTGTGTTTCGCAACGTGATCGTCCGTTCGCGCAAGGGCATTGATGAGCTTTCTTTCATGATTGATACGGATGAAGCGAATGCGGCAGGCGTACGGCAGGGCAGTACGGGCATTCTCCTGCTCGATGGCATCCAGAAAAAATCATGAGAGTTTTTTTGAAAGACATTCCGGGCACTAGCATGAAGGTCGCGATGAACAGGCTCGGATACCACGAACATACGGACCGAAGTTCGCGAACGGCGAGCTACGTCCGGCGGCTGCGGAATTTGCCGTACCCCCGCTTCCACGTCTATATCGAATCCCAGGGCGATGGCATTGTCATCAGCGTCCACCTCGACGAGAAACAGCCTTCATACGGCACTACCCCGCGGCACAGCGGGCAGTACGATAGTGATATCGTACAGCAGGAAGCAGCCCGGATTCAAACGTATTTAACTTCACTATGACCAGCCACATCCTTGTTCTCAATGCAGGGTCAGCGACGCTTAAGTTCGAGCTGTTTCAGAATCCGCGGAAGCTCGCATCGGTTGTTGCGGGCTCTATCGAGCGCATCGGTTTGCGCGGATCTTTCGCATGCGTGAGGGGAGGAAAACCGGTTCGCGTTGCCGTGCGTACGCACTCGCAGGCGCTCCATGAAGCTTTGAAAATGCTTCCTGTTCCCGCAGATAACATTGGAGCGGTCGGCCACCGCGTCGTGCATGGCGGTGAACGGTATGCGAAACCCGTAGCCGTTACTTCTGCGGTGCTGAGGCACCTTGAGCGGTATTCGAAACTCGCGCCGCTGCACAATCCGGTAAACATTTCAGTGATCAGGGCGAGCATGAAGCTCATGCGCCGCCAGCGGCACGTTGCGGTTTTTGATACGTCTTTTTTCTCCGGCATTGCGCCTGAGCACTACCTCTACGCCATTCCGTACCGGTACTACCTGACGTTAGGCATACGGCGGTATGGTTTTCATGGCATATCCCACGGGTACGCCACCCGTTGCGCTGCTAAGCGCCTCGGGAAAAAATTGTCCACGGCCAACCTAATCACGCTGCACCTTGGGAATGGATGCTCCGCAGCGGCAATACGGAATGGAAAACCGGTTACGACGTCAATGGGCTACACCCCGCTCGAGGGGCTCGTTATGGGAACCCGTTCGGGGAGCATTGACCCGGCGGTACCGCTCGTTTTGCAGCAGGCGTTGAAAAAAACTCCTGCACAAATAGACCACCTCCTTAATGCGGAATCGGGCTTGCTCGGTTTGAGCGGTTTTACGTCGGACATGAGGGAAATCCTCAGGGCGGCGGGCCAGCCGGTATCCGGGTACCACGGGAGAGCCCACTTTGCGGTAGGGCAGCGTACACGGGCGCGCCTGGCATTGCATGCCTTCATCGTGCGGCTGCAGCACTACATTGCGGCATACGCAGGGCTGCTCGGTACTGTCGATGCGGTTGTTTTTACGGGCGGGATCGGCGAGCGGAGCGCTGCGGTCCGCAGGCTTGCAATGGGCGGGCTCTCGCTTCCGGGAAAACCGCGCGTGGTGATAATACCGGCGAGAGAGGAGCTCGCAATTGCCCAGCAGGTTGCGCGTAGTGTATACTAAAAGAGTAAATAAATTTTAACGAGACCATCGGAACGTATGCCAGACAATAACTTCAACTGGAAAATCGGCGGTGAAGCCGGGTACGGGATTATGTCTGCCGGCGCTATGTTTTCGCGCGCGATGCTGAGGGCTGGCTTGTACGTTTATGATTATGCGGAATATCCGTCCCTCATCCGCGGCGCCCACAATACGTATGAGGTGAGCGTGTCGAACCGGAAGGTGTACGCTACGCGGCGCCCGATAAATCTGCTCATTGCACTCAACGAAGAAACGGTTGAGCTCCACCGGCGCGAACTTTCGGATGATGCGGCAGTAATCTGGAATACCGATAATTCGAAAGTTGACGAGAGTACGTTCCCTGAGTCAAACACCGTCGTCGGCATGCCGCTCGAGGAGCTCGCGATGAAGGCTGGCGGTGAGCGCGTGGAACGGAATGTCGTTTCTCTCGGTGCGACCTTCGCGCTCCTTGATGCGCCCTTCGAGCGCCTCAAAGACGTCATTGAGCTTAATTTTAAGCTTAAAAAAAAGGACGACGCGGTCGTCATTTCAAATTTAAAGGCGGCACAGGCAGGGTTCGATTTTGTGAAGGGGAATGTCAAGCAGCCTTTTCCGTATGCGGTGCGGCCGCTTGAAAATCCGAAACGAATGATCATGACGGGCAACACGGCGATCGTGTGGGGTGCAATCAAGGCAGGATGCAAATTTCTCGCTGCGTATCCGATGACCCCCGCTACTTCGATTCTCCATACTATGGCAGCGCTGTCACAAAAGTACAGCCTTGTTGTCGTGCACACGGAAGATGAAATTTCCGCGATCAATACGGCGATCGGTGCCGCGTATGCAGGGGTGCGCTCAATGACCGCAACATCAGGCGGAGGGTTTGCGCTCATGACGGAGGCGTGGGGGATGGCAGGAATCGTCGAGGTGCCACTCGTTGCGGTCGAGGCAATGCGGACGAGCCCGTCGACTGGCATGCCGACCTGGAGCGGCCAAGAGGACCTCAAATTTTTGCTGTCAGCATCGCACGGGGAGTTTCCGCGGTTCGTCATTGCACCGGGTGACGTGGAGCAGTGCTACGAACTCATCCAGCGCGCATTTAACATTGCGGAGAAGTACCAAACACCTGTCATGTTCATAACGGATAAGTGCCTTGCGGAGAGCAATAAGTGGGCGGAAGAAAAAGATTTTAAGGACGTTCCGATTGAACGCGGCGAGGTGCTGGGTGAAGGCGAGATTGACGGAGATGCGGCGTTCAAGCGTTACGAGTATACGGAAACAGGAGTTTCTCCCCGTACGCTGCCGGGCACGAAGGGCGGCGTGCACGTGGCAAACAGCGATGAGCATAACGAGCTCGGTTTTACCGAAGAGGGTGCTGAAGAGCGGACAAAGATGATGGACAAGCGTTTTCGTAAGATTGGAGCGGCGCTGGAGGATATTCCTGATCCTGAGCTCGAGGGCGACAAGCATGCTGATCTGACGCTCATCGGCTGGGGATCGACGCGCGGCCCTATCCTCGAGGCGATGGAGCAGCTCAGAGCCGCAGGAAAGGAAGTAAATTATCTCCAGATCAAATTCATCAGCCCGTTCCCCGTAAAGAAGGTGGCTGAGGTTTTTAAGAAGGCAAAGAAGATTGCGGTGGTGGAGAATAACAAGACTGGGCAGCTTGCAGGATGGATCCGCGAGCAGACGGGGCTTTCACCGGACTATAAAATACTAAAGTACGACGGCCGTCCGTTTTTCGCTGACGAGCTCGTGGAGACGATTAAGGAATTAAAGTAACCACACCTATGGTGACAGAAAAAGATTTTACGAGTTCCTTTTCGCCGACGTGGTGTCCGGGCTGCGGTAATTTTGGAATTTTTCCTGCGACCAAGCGGGCGCTCGTTGAGCTCGGGCTCGAGCCGCACAAAGTCGCGATGACGTTCGGTATCGGGTGCTCGTCAAACGGCGCAAACTATTTCAACCTATACGCATTCCATAGCATCCATGGCCGTACGCTGCCCGTTGCCCTCGGCATCAAGCTCACAAATCATGACTTGACGGTGATCGCCGATTCGGGCGACGGCGATGGTTTCGGTGAAGGGGTAAGCCACTTTATCCATACCGCGCGCACCAACGTCGATATCACATACCTCGTGCACGACAACCATCTGTACAGCCTTACGAAGGGGCAGGTTTCCCCGACATCCGCCAAGGGGACGAAGTCGAAATCAACGCCGTTTGGTTCGCAGAATATGCCGTTCAACCCGCTCGCAACGGCGATTGTCTCTGGAGCAACGTTCGTGGCGCAGGGATTTTCGGGCGATATTGCGCACCTTACCGGGCTCATCAAGCAGGGCATCCAGCACCGTGGGTTTGCGTTCATTAACATCCTGCAGGTGTGCGTAACGCTTAACAAGGTGAACACCTTCGATTGGTTCAAGGAGCACATCTACAAGATCGACGATCAAGCGCACGACCGCTCCAGCATCGGCAAAGCGCTCGAGCTTGCCGTTCGAAATGACGGACGGCTGCCGCTTGGGGTCCTGTTCAAAACTGACCGTGAGACGCTCGGTGAGCAGCTGCCGCAGCTGACGGGCATTCCGCTCGTCAAGCAGCCTGCCGGCCCCGTTGACATCAAAGAATCCTTCGATGCTTACCGCTAAAAAAAAGAAAAGGCATGTCCTTGTTTCAGGTTCGCTCGCCTTTGACCGCATAATGAATTTCGGCGGGCGTTTTGAGGACCACATCCTGCCCGAAAAACTGCACGTGCTCAACGTAAGCTTCCACGTGCGGACGTTCAGAATGAGCTATGGCGGCACTGCCGGCAATATCGCTTACAATCTTGCGTTACTCGGGGAATCGCCCCGCACGCTTGCTACGTTCGGGAACGACTTTGCTCCGTACGCTTCCTGGCTGCGCACGCATTCGGTCGATTTATCGGCCAGCAGGCGCATCACAGCGCTGCCAACGGCATCGGCGTACATCATTACCGATCAGCGTGACAACCAGATTACCGGCTTTTTTTCCGGAGCGATGGACCGCACGAACGGCCCGATTCCACAGCAGCGCTTAAAATCAGCCGCACTCGGGATCGTCGCGCCCGGGAACCTTGCCGATATGCGGCGGTACCCGGCATCGTTTCGGAGCGCAAAGGTGCCGTACATTTACGATCCGGGGCAGCAGACCGTTGTTCTCTCAAAATCAGACTTGCTGCGCGGCTTAACCGGGGCGCATACGTTTATTTCAAATGATTATGAGCTTTCACTCGTGATGAAAAAGACAGGGCTTTCTTTGCCAGCCGTTTTGAAGCGGGTTAAATATGTCGCTACTACCCGGGGAGAAAACGGTTCGTTTATCCGGACGGGTAACGAGCGGTACGTTATCCCGCCTGCGAAGCCGAAAAATGAGTCGGATCCGACCGGAGCAGGCGATGCGTACCGAGCAGGATATGCGAAGGGGATTCTCGCGGGCTATCCCATGCCGGTCGTCGGCAGGCTTGCCGCGGTCGTAAGCGTGTACACGGTAGAGAAGTACGGTACCCAGACGCACCGCTTCACGTGGGCGGACATCCGGAAACGGTACTGGCAGAATTTCCAGGACAGGATATAAAATAATCCCCCACGGAGAAGCGAGGCTCCGCAGGGGATTTGGATGACAGGTTTTCTTGGAAAAGACGGTACTACTTGAGCAGTACCATTTTTTTCGATTCCACGGCATCGCCCGCCCTGATGCGGTAGAAATAGATGCCTGACGCATGCTGGTCAGCGGCCCACGAGATTTCGTGCTGGCCAGCAGTCTGGTATTCGTCAACGAGCGTTGTTACCTTTTGTCCGAGGATGTTGTACACGTGCAGTTCCACGTGCGCAGCCTCAGGCAAAGCGTAGGAGATGATCGTGGCGGCATTGAACGGATTGGGGTAGTTCTGGGACAGGGTGAAGGCTGTCGGAAGAGGCCCACGGTCTTCTTCCGGCTGTGCGATTTTGGGAAAACCAACTGCGTTGAAGTTCCCTGCCGCCATGTATTTGGCAGCTGAGAGGCAGTAGCTGGAACTGCTCCACTTGATGCCTTCGTAGGTCATCGAACTGCCCGTTGAGATAAAACGGTGCAGCTTGGTGGTGCAGGTGCCGTACTGGTATGCGGTGGCGATGTCATCTTTCCCGTCGTCGTTAAAATCAGCGGCAACGAGGTGTTTGACGAAGTCCAAGCCGTAGCCGGTTGAATTAAACCAGTAAGGCCGGTAGAGAAAGGCGCTGCCACTGGAAAGGAACGCATGGAAGGCAGTATGGTAGGCACCGTACCGGTAGGCGGCGATGATATCCGCTTTCCCGTCGCCGCTGAAATCTCCCATGACCATTCTGGGAGCGAGGTCGAGAGAGAAATAGCTCGAATGCCACCAATTCGGCCTGTAGGAGAATGCCCGTCCGGTGGACAGGAAGCAGTGGAATGCGGCCTCCTGCGCCCCGTAGCGGTAGGACATTGCGATATCATCCTTCCCGTCCCTATTAAGGTCTCCGGACAGTATATTGCGCACTGCTGACGCGCAATACCACCCGGGGGCGGCCCACCAGCCCGCATCGCCTTGATAGGCGAAGGCGCCGTTGCCGTTTGATTTGAGAACGTGAATTCTCGTGTTACAGCTTCCCCAGTCCTTGACGAAAGCGAGGTCGTCGTCACCGTCCCCGTCAAAGTCACCGGATACGAAGTTTTTGACGGAAGAGAGGGCGAGGCTTGCTGACCACCAGTAGGGTTCGTACGCAAAGGCATTCCCCGCGCTCATGAAGCAGTGAATCGCGATAGTATTGTTACCGTAGCTATAGACCATGGCAATATCGCCGTCCCCGTCCCCGTCGTAGTCGCCTTCAACCGTGAACTTTACCGCTGACAGGCAGTAGCTATACTGCTGCCGCCAGGTGGCATAGTTGTTGAAGGTTGTGCCGGTCGACGTGAAGACGTGCGCTCTCGTCTGGCAGGAACCGTAGTCATAGAGGATGGCGAGGTCGGCATAGGAGTCGGGGGTTGGATCGGGATTGACAACTTCGACCGTAAACATCACATCCGATCCTGTTCCGGTAATGAATGATTCCGTATATGGATGATACACGCGCGTTCGAAGCGTATATGTTCCCGGAGTGCTCGGTGCAGTAACCATAAAATTGAACCGCGCTACGCCATTCGGATCTGCAGCACTACCGTCATCGTCAAGGAAGTTGCTGGAACCAGCAATGACCGGAGAGTTTTCCATATCCGTCCAATTATTTGCCACCGAGTGCAGGGCCACGTAGTGAGAGCTATTCCCGTTACTTGACCAGTAGAGCGGCGGATTGCAGCGGAAGTCGATCCAGCAGTTGACCGTTGATCCGGGCAGCAATACGAGCGTGCTGCTATGGGACTTGCCTACATAAGTGCCCGAGTACGAGAGCTCGGAGTAGAGCGTGGGCGGACTAGTTGCCCACAGCCAGTGGCTCGTATTGTACGGGTCAATCGGCGTACCGTTTTGCCGAACTTCGAAGTGAAGATGATAGCCTGGATCGCCGATTACCCAACCGGTATTTCCCGATGCTGCAATTAAACTGCCCTGTGTAACATATTGACCAGCTGAAACGTATAGCTCACTGCAGTGTGCGTAGTAGGTTTCATAACCATTATCATGCTGGATTTTGACAAGATTCCCATAGCCATTGGGATTCCAGCCAGCGAATGTTACCTGACCATCTTCAGCGGCAAGAACCGCGGTTCCAAGCCCACACGGGTAGTCGTTACCACCCGGACGCGGAAACTCGGGGTCATTGACGTGGCAGTTAAAATCACAGTTAGGCTCATACCAGCTATTCAGCGGAAAGCTAAATAACCAGGTATCCCCAGCATTCACAGCGGTAGTTGCACTAATAATTGCAACTAACACCAATAATGCAACCTGTTTCATTTCTAACCTCCGTTAGTTTAAGGTTACAGGTCTTTTGTATGTTAAAGTACCGTTTAAGAAAGTTTTTATTTAAATGAATTAATACTTTGATTGAATATTTCATCACAATCTCTACCCGATAACTGAATGATATAATCGTTGTAATCAACAATTACCGTTGTTAACGGCCAAGAAGCTTTATTGACCATTTGGGTAGATGTTGATGAAATTCCCGACACTAGGTAAGCAGTTCGCCCTGCGATAGAGAGTTCTTTTTGAATTTTTTGATCCAGTACATATTTAGCAATAACACCTTTTTGTAATTCAAAAGTTGTTGATTCTTTTGACATCGACTCAATCGATATTTCAGGATATTTACCACTTTCTTCAGCGAAAACGATATCATCCCCCAGTCTTTGATATTGATTCCAATTAGCAGGATAACTAATTGAATACCCATGCTCCTTATTCTCATACGTCAGCCAATCTGAGGTATCAACTTTGGTATTTGTATTTGTAGCCTCATTTGTATTGGGGGCTGTATTTATATTAGATGCTGTATTAGCATTCGCTGCTCCATTCACGTTCTCATTCGCCATTGTATTCGTAACCGTGACGGCATTTGAACTGTTTGTATTCCCATTTTCCTGCGCCAGGAAGTAGTATCCTCCCGCTGCGAGTACTACAACGATAGCGCCGAGGATAATCC
>JBAZKE010000004.1:0-107933 GCA_041650915.1 Patescibacteria group bacterium | reverse complement strand
CTGATGATTGGGGGGGGGGGACTTGCTCATTAAGTGGTCTAACCAAAGACCTAAAGGTCACGATAAACGACGTAACGGTGCAGCCCAACAAACCCACAGTGGCGTTGTGGATAGGTACCCGTACCCTTCGTTTGTCCGCGGCAGAACACCAACGTCTGCGCAGCGAAGTCATGAAATTGGTGGCGCGGGCGAGAAAGTGGCAGCAACGCCAACTGCTAGATAAGTTGCGCGTGGCCCTGACGACTCCGGTGTCGAAGCCAGAGGAGTCTATGAAGCCAACAGAATCTAAGCCCGAGCAAGCGGTCAAAAAGGAAGTCCCATGAGCACTTCTAAGAAGACCAAAAAGTCCAAGGGTATTTACTGGGCATGGGACGACGATCCACATGACCTTTATGGCCCGTTCGATAGTCCCGAGAAAGCCTTGACCGATGCCCAGAGTAATCTTGACAGCACGATGTGCCCTGATGCAGACGTGTTGGTCGGAACTGTTAGTCGCAGAAATCCGCCCGATCTGCCGAGCCTGAAAAGCAAAACCTTGCTGCTGCGTGCTCTTGCCGACTTACGTGCTGCCGTGGCGCTCGAAATCTTCGGGGATTACGACTGTGATCTCTACGAAGTCTCGTCCAGAAAAGAGGCGATGCAAGACCTTCGGGCTTTCCTGATGCAGTGGGTACCGCGCTACCTGCGGGCCTCGTTAGCAACCTTTGCGCAGCCCACTCGGCACCATGTAAAAGCCAACAAGCCAACTCCGGCCCAGCAGGCCGCCGAGCAGATTCGTCAGGCCCTGCAAGACGTGTACATCGACGTCAATGTCCTGGACGACACCGCTCGGGCCGCATACACCGCGTTGGTTGAGCCCAAGGAATCTACTGAGGTCAAGACATAATCATGAAACGCTACGCAATCATGCCACCCGTTCCAGAGTTAGACGTCAGAACATACAGCATCATGCCGCCGGTAGACGAAGCCAACCACCCACGCCAGAACGCCGGTGAAATCGTGACGAATGCGGCCGAGATGAAGGCCAAGCTGAAGGCCCGCATTGAAGCCATGAGCCCCAAAGAATTGTCCGAGTGTTGGGACAGGCTTTTAGCCCTTTCTTCTCGGTGCGCTGCTTCTTCTTGTGACCGGCCCGACGAGGCTTCATGCCCAGCCTGTCCACATTTCATTCCTGAAGATGAAAGGAAATGATTATGTCACGTTTTCTGATTTTTGCTGCTCTACTGCTCTGCGTTGCCGGTTGCACCGGCAATCAGCGCGCCAAGCATCTCGGAGGCAGTTACGCCATCGACCTGCCGTGTGGACGCAAATTAGCATTTGCGACATGGAAGGGCAACAACCTTTGGTACGCGCACCGACCAGTCAGGACCGGAGAAGTGCCCGAGACCACCGTGATGCAGGAGGACAGCGACTACGGAGCCATGAAGGGTAAGGTGGTGTTTAAGGAGTGCGCAGAGTAGTGACTCGGCTTAAACACCACATGGAATGGGATGAGGATTGAGCCATGACAAAGTATAGGGTCGAGCAGGCACAGGATGGTCGCTGGGAGGTCTGGCAGGGCAAAGAACTGCTACGAGAATTCTTCGACTCCGAGGCGGCAGCCCATCGTTGGGCCCGCGCTGGATTCGGCAGGGGCCGCCGGATCAAGATCACCATGGAGCTGGTGTCGAACGCCAAGTACGCCGCTGGGGACCAGTATGATATCCTGGCGACCCAGCAGGACCTGGGGGGCCTACTGCGCGGCGTGCTGGTAGGTTACCAGCAGATGCGGTTGCTGCGCGAGATGGCACGTAAGCCCAGAGGCAAGCAGGCCAAGCTGCTCCAACAGAACTACGTGTATCACCTGGAGCAAGACATCAAGGTCGGCGAAGATCTCATGACGTCGCTTAAAATCACAGTGCCACGTAGGAGACAATCATGACCTTTATTTTGCCCGAACCGCCGCATGCCGGGGAAGTCTTCCGGCACTACAAAGGCGGTATCTATGCCGTGATCTGCGTGGTGCAGCACACCGAGACCGAAGAAGCTCTGGTGATCTACCAGCGCATGAGCACTGGTGACCGCTGGGCCAAGCCCCTCTCAATGTGGTACGGCATGGTCGAGGTACCTGGCGGCTTAGTCAGCAGATTCACGCTGCTGCCGGAAGATCTTACTGTTCCAGTGCCTCTGATCTGCAAGGTGCAGCGCAGCGGCACCTATAGCGTAGTGCCGGAGGCAGCACCACCCGACCGTATCCCAGATGGTACCGCTGGCGTCCGGGACGTCAATGCCCCGTGTGCTGATTTTAGGCCAGGCAAACCCGACGGTGTTTTCTGTGCGGGTGACGGGCACTATTTGTGTCGGGAATGTGCTGAATTGGACCTGCGCGCCATTCCTGAAGATGAAAGGTGGTAATCATGGACCAACACCAATCTCGTTTTGTGCTGGGCCTTCAGCAGCTGATCGACCAGACCATGCTCAACACCCCGCCGGGCCATGATGACCATTGCCTGGCCCAGTACTTAGATGCCATCCTGCAGCAGTACCGAGCGGGCCGTACGGCCGGCACCGTAGACACGGCACGATCTGACTTGACTTTGCCGCCGCTCTGGAGTAAGTTGCTGCTACAGTATGGTTTGGTAGCGGTGCCTTCGCCGGAAGGAAACGAGGAACAATTCGCTCATTGTGGCAACACCATTTTCATTGGCAACATCAAGGATCCAGAGATCAGGAATATCGCGTTTTTCCATGAGTTGGGTCATGCAATAATGTCGGACAGTCCTTACCAGCAAGCGCCTACTAAACTTGCAATCGAGCATGAAGCTTGGCGCATAGGTCTGCGGCTCGCCGCACAGCACGGCATCACCGACTGGTCGATCCGGGCTTTGAGTTGGGCAAAACAGCAGTTATCCTCCTACCTTGGCTACGAAAAATAAGACGTACCAGCACTTTACCGCTGGTTGACCTCTCCTGAGCAGGAATCCACATGACGAATGACGAAACTCCTATTTGTGCAGCCGAGCCCATCACGGTAGAGCAACATCAGCAAGAGGTCCGGCAGCAGCGTGCAGTGCTGCGTCTGGCCGATGACCTGGGGCTCGTGGCGCCATTGGCTGAGGTCGGCATCACAGCGGAGAACAGCAACCTGGTCAGTGCGTTGGCAGACAGTTTCGAGCGTAGCAAAGCATATCAAGCGTCCTCAGACCGCAAAGCCGAGGCGCTGCGTTTAGCAGGCAAAGAGCCGTATCCTTGCCGCAATGCAGTGTGCCCGCGACAGTGTCCAAATCGTGATGGTCGCTACCATTTTTGCACGACCAACGATTCACACGACTGTCTGTACCAGATGGATGACGGTCCACCCAACAGCCTTAACTACGAGGAGTACATGCCGTCACACCAGGAAGCCCTGGATCGACTGGAAAAGCATGGATTGCTGCGAGGTGACCGCCAGCGGTATATCGAAGAGTCTGCGCGGTTTGGCAAAGCTACTAACCAACAAGAACGTAGTTCAGTCGAGGTTAAAGGCATCACGATGCAGCAGCTACAGCTCTGCTGCAGTGTGGCCATGCAGGAGTTCGCCCAAAATCCGTATGTGCGTAGAGACACCGGGGAAGAATTCTGTGACCAACTGCTTGAGGAAACTGAATTGCTGGCTCAAAATATTGGCCTAAATGTAGAAAAAGCTATGGGAATTTACCCTAACATTAGTAGGTTATAGGAGGGTGGCATGACAAACGAACGTGCAGATTTTTACATTGGCCGCGCTGAACAGCACGATGATCAAATGGTTTGGCTGGGGTCGGTGCGGAATGACGGCCAGCCTGTGGGCACAAATGATCACAAGTATGGCGTATCGTACTACCTCATGACCGCCGTTACGGTGCACGAGTACCTCAAGCTAGCTAATGAATACATGGATCGAGATGGCTTAGACCAGCGCAACCCGTGCTTGCTGGCCCGCAAAGGAACCGCATGGCCTTGGCAAGAGACCAGTCAAGCCAGCGCCTGGGCCTATACATACTTTCACGGCTACGTGTGGGTCTCGCACTTCGGGTCTGCATGGGTAAAGGCCACTGACCTCTACCGAGAGGTAAAGATTGAGGCTGCACCCATGCGCAAGGCTAGAACTGTGCATGAAGTAGTATTGCCGGCTTGGCCCGAGGAAAAGGCCAATTTCCCCGATCTCCGCGGTCTACAGGTAGACCACGACGCTCTTGTGCCTTACGGGTACAATTCAACCGGGACCATCATGGCAGTGATGCCCCACGATACCTTGCCGGTAGTGGCGTTGATCTTGGAGCGGTTGAAGGAAATGGGAGACCACGGTTCCAGCCGCGCCGTAGACATTTTGGATTTCGTCCATACCTATTTTGACGGGGATGGAAGCGATCGAATCTATACCTTGTTGGTCAACGGTATGGAGTCAGATGACTGGGCGAAGGCGTATTTAAACACAGGAGAACAAATGATTCCCGTGTGCACACAACCGGTAGTATCGGACCAAACCAGCGTTGTCATTGGCCCTGACCTCAGCGCCAACCACCAGCGCGGTTTGTTGGAGCAACTGCGGAATATCGCGGAGCACGGGCCTGTTTTTGCGGGAGACCTGATTGACAAAAGCGCAGCAAAGCAACTGCTCATCGGTGGCCTGATCACCAAGGACCCCACTGGGGACTACATTCTGTCTACGGCCGGCAAAGTGTTCTGGTCTAATTGGACCCGACTGCTCGCTGTAGACCCACGTGCCTCGCACAAAGAAACTGTAAAATAAGGTGCAACATGGAAGAGAATGCAAATAATCATTGTGGGGTAATGACCTATCCTGAGCACGCAGCCGAAGTTGAAGCTGAATATCTCCGCACACAGGAGACCCGACAGCAACTCCTGACCAACCCGTATCAGGGTTGGCTTTGGTTGACGCTGAACGACTATTTTATGTCGTCGACCATTTTTCTCAATCCGCAGTACCACGATAGTTCCTAAAAGTTTTGTGTTTTGTTACAAATACGTCTTTTAGGCTTAATCCGACTGTCCAAGTCCCCATGGCCTTGGTCTAGTCGAACGGATGCACTACCCTTAGTCACCACTATAGCGTCTAAGTCAACATCCGGAAATCTAGTCTTAAATCTAGATAAAAGAATAGATTTCACTTTGCCAACATCAAGGCCATTAAGACAATCGTCGTGGAAACGTTCCCCTAGATTGCCCGATGCCACAATGTCAGCTTTTCCTTCAAACCCGCAGTGTAAACACTTAAATTTGTCTTGCGTCGGTCGATTGCCTCGATGAACAAAACCACATTTGGGACATATTTGACTTGAATAAGCTGGATTTACTTTTTTATGTTGAATACCATGCTCCAACAGCTTATATTCAAGTTTGTCTCGAATGTAGCCAAGTTGGCTTGCTCTAAGCCTGCGGTTCATCTCCCTGGATTTCATCCGCATGGTTGCTACGGATAAATCTTCAAACGCTACAGCAGTGTCCCGAGGAAGCTCTTTTACTGCGGTATTGAGAGCTTTTCCTATTTCATTTCTTACATATCGTTCGGCTTTTCCATCTGTCAATGGAATTGTTTCTTTATTTTTCTTTTTCAAACAACTGTTTAATTTCTGTTTATTTTTCGTTCTTTCGGCTTGTTGGGCTACTTTTTGTGCAACCTTTTCTTTTACTTGACCGTATTGTTTTCCTTCTGATGTCGAAACCATCGAGACCATACCGATGTCAATGCCGACGACTTCTTTGAAATCCTTCTTTTGCTTCTCTTTTTTAACCACTAGGGTCAATTCCCAACGACCATGTCGTTTATTTAGTTCAACCCCAGTACAAAGTAAACCCCAATATTTTATGTTTTTAACGACATAGGGGTGGAGTTTTATTGGCAGCGCTACTGGATGCCCCTTTTTAAGCGTAGAAACAACCAACCAAGCATCAAACTCGCTTGTTTTGGATGGTTCGTAGCGTAGAACATTGACCGACGCTTTTATGCAGCCTTTCTTTACAGAAGGCGGAGTTTTACCTTCACGCTCCATCCAACCTGAAACGACTCCACAGGCATGTCTCCAACAATCTCTTTTCCATCGAGCCGAAAGAACTGATTTTATTAGAGGAAGTTCTTTTTGGTCTTTGTCAGGAGACTTTCCTACTTTGACCAAAACATCGATGTACTGATTGATAAGTATGTAATATTCTTCAGCTAATAGGTCTAGTTCATTGGTTTTACCCGGGTTAGATCTATCGAGTTTAATATTTGGTAGTGCTTTGCGGAGCCAACCATCATCTTTTTTAGGCTTCTTGCTCATCTATTTATTTTCGTTCAACTCGGCTATGATCTTTTCTGTTTTCCGCTTGCTCCTGCGGTTGCCATAGATCCTAGCACAGAAAGAAGTAATAATGCTAATGAAATCCTGCATTATATCTTCTTTCTCGTCAGCTGCCTCATTGATAACTTCTATGTATTTTTGTTGCTGCTTCAACAACACATCAATGTAATTAAAGCCAAACCTAGTCAGTCGATCTTTATGCTCCACCACAATTTTTGTTACTTCCGGTCTTTCCAGCAATTTAATTAGCTTGGGTCTGGTATCATTCACACCAGAACCTATTTCTTTTACTATTTCACTCACTACATAGCCTTTGGCCGCACAATAATTCTGTAGTCTTTCGGCTTGAGCGTCTAGATTAGCTTTATTTTCTGTGGACGAAACACGAGCGTAGATCGCAACTAGGCCTCTTGTGCTTTTTTCCTTGACGTCAGGCGGCACATCAACTATGATAGTGCCTGTAGGCATTTGGTACCCAGGAATTAATCCTTTTTGGTACCAACGGTATGCCGTGTGATAGCCAACACCGACTGATTTTGCGTACTGACTTAGTTTCATGCCTACGTTTTACAACCTCTACCAAAAATTAAGGTAGAAAACGTAAAAGGAATTAATATAAATTAAAACAATGGATGAAAGAATTCAATACTGCCACTCGATTTGTGCACGGATTCCAACGCTACGACAAAGTGTTGTACCGAGATGTGGAGTGCTTTGTGTTTGGGAGGAGAACTGCAGGTTACTTTGATCTCCGAGAGCTAAACGGCACTAAAATCCATTCTAGTGCAAAGGCTAAAGACTGCCTTTTGGCGGAGACAGCCAGCACTTTACTAATCTGTAGCTTGAAAGGAGGCGCCACTGAGCTAAAGGCGGAGAGGATCTCAGTGCCGAAGATAGAAGGAGCAAGTGCGGGCGGGAAACAAAATACTGCTGTGCCTACCGGACGGATCTTACCGGCAAGTGATCATTCCGTAGATAGGTAAAACCAGGAGAAGCATCATGACCAGAACATTTAGTCCAGAAGAACTCGCGCAGCATATCAGCCATGTAGTGGAGTGGTGGATCGAGCCGTACCTAAAACCATCTGCGCGCGGCGGTGGAAGTTGGCTGGCGATGTTCCGTACTGAAAGCGGCGAGGCACAAATCGAGGCTCGCTTTCCCACGCTACGTGACCTGATGAATCTCACGATCATGCGGGGCAAGCCCATGATCCGGGTAAACTGGTATATCGTTGTCGGCACAGTAGAAGACGGCACTGAGATCTACAACATCGCTATCTATGTTTATGGTAGAAACGGTGAAGTCTATGATACCTACGTGGACGACGAAGCCTTCCTGTCGTGGGAGGCAGCAGAGCAAGCTGCCGCAGACTGGTTCGGCTTGTAGTATAACTGAAGAGGTAAGCTATGACTGCTATTCGTGGAATCGGAATCGAGGGTGTAGTCTCAGAGATCGGCGCGATTGGTCGAACTGAATTTTCTGTTGATCGCGGCGAACTGGTACAGAGCCTCCGCCACCGCTTTCAAGCTTCCGCTGAGGAGGTTGAATCAGCGATCAGGCAGGCGAGAGAAGTTAACATTGTGGTGGAAGCAGGCGGAAAGGTGAGTTTGGTTTTAGAGGCACCCCATGAGTAACGTGACCAATTTGCTACTGGCGTTCTGTTGCAGCGAGGACGAAGACGAGCGCATCCGTGAGGTCAACGCTTTTTTCGATCCTGAACGCGACGTTCGGGGCCTCGTCGCTGTGGACGACCCGAAACTTCCGCCCCATTGGTACGGCGGATCCAAAATGTTGGAGGTCAATCTGTATCTCGGAGCCTTCAACTATTTTAGAGAAACTGATTTCATGGAGTACCTCTGCACCAAAGTACAGTGGTACAGTCCCGAGCAGGTGCAGGTAATGATTCGTCGCGAAGAAGACGATGTCTTCACGATCCTGACCTTGACGGGTGTAAAAGGTATCCACCCAGCTTGGGCAAAGAAAAAGGAATAACAATGCCAACTATCAAAACTTGTGGTCAGTGCCGCCACTGGACCAACAGTAAAGATTACCCAATTTCAGCGGCCAAGCCCGGCTTCTGTACCATCGTATTACCAGTATGGGCTTTGAAACACGAAGGCATTGTACTACGTAGCGCCACCAGCGAAGATATCCAAGCCATGGACTGCGCGTTATTTGATGACCTAAACGACGCCATAAAAGCGTGTCCCGACTGCCCGAAGAGGAGCGCCCCATGACCGATCTTAGAAAATCCATTTCCGATGCGATCAACCGCTGTTCCGCCGAGAACGGCTCCGACACGCCGGACTTCATCCTGGCCCAGTACCTCGTCGGTTGTCTGCAGGCATTCGACGCGGCGGTAAAAGAGCGCGAACGCTGGTACGGTAGAGAAAAGCGTTCGGGTGGTTCTGGGGAGGTGCCGGTGAATCTGCCGAGCGTTGTCGTTACCCATAGGTGCTGCTTAGAGGCCGACATTGACGAGGGTGTAATGGTGGGCAGCAAGATCCGGTTGTTGCTCGACGAGTCTGGCACACGTTATCGGGCCGTGGTAGCGGTCGGCGCCGAGTTCGACGCCGTCGTGTACGGCATCGTGTATGGCATCGCGGGGCCAAATCTGCACCTAGAACTTGGTCCGAGTTACACCAAGCATTATCACCTGCCGCCCTACGGAGCAACTGGGCTATAAAAGGAGATACGACCATGAAGAGCAAAATAAGCACGCACGTTGATTTCTATCTTGGCACCGAGCCTACTGACATGGTTTGGCTTGGGTCGGCGGAAAACCGTACTCTATTGCCGGAACATCTTGACATTTGGTGGGAATACTGGGGCATTTCCCCGTTCATTCTATTTCCACGAACAGTCCATGCCTACATGGAACAAGTTCAAGATTTAGTCAGCAGCGTAGACAAACCCATTGATCGTAAATATGGCTGGCGCTGGGATTATCCAGACAGCCGGCTCAGTGATTGGGCAATCACTTGTGATATCGCTGGGAACGTTTTCGTCTCGCATTTCGGTTCCGCCTGGGTACTGGTAAAATCGCTGTACAGCAACGAAAAGCAAATAGACCAGCGCAAGATGCTCATATCCCCCGAAGAACTGAAAGATATGTTTCGTCGTAAAGACCGCTTTGCTTTTCCGACTATGAAGTCTGCCGTTTTTTCAACACAGAAAATAACTCCGCTGGGCAGTCCAGTCCACACCATCATGGTGACGTGCTCGCCCACAGCAGTCAAAACCTTGGCGGGACTGCTTGACACCTTCCGCAAAATGGGGCATGCTGGGAGCAGCAGGGAAATTTCTATCAAGGATTACGGTGATTTCTTCTTCGATGGCGATGGCTGCGACCGCATCGGCACTATTGTGGTGAATGGCGTTCTGCTGGAGGAATGGGTGCAGACGTATCTGAAGACCGGAAAAGGTCACTATTTTGCCGAAAAGTCTGATGCAGCCCAGGATGCGGGTTGCGCGCCTTGTTGCGATCCAACACAAACCAAATAGACCTGCAAGGAGTAAATCGTGAAATACTACGTAATCGACCATAGGTATGCGCAAACGCAATTACGTATCGATCTGCTGGAGCATATCGCCTACGTAGGCCTAACCGTAGCCGAAGTTGCTGCCATGAGTGACATGCCGGAGGAGCAATTGGCGGCTTTTTTAGCCGGCGTGGTCCGCCTACCATATGCCGATATGGCGAGAATCGCTTCCAAGCTGTTTGACAGCACCCTCATGATCAGAGCACCCTGGTCCCTGATCAAAGTCGGCATTTCTGGTAACATCGACCCAACTGATCCAGAAGCACTGGCTGCACTCGGCGAGTACGACCAACGTGCCGACGACCTGTGGTGTAAATATCAGGAAAAGCAGCCATGAACAAGCGGCAACGATCGAGGTCCGGCTGGCCTCACTGGAGGGAGCCCACGATGAATCCAAGTGAAATTTTGTGCGCCCCAAGACCAGATGCCCCTTTCGACCTAGTGGTCATTAAAGAAGCATTCATCGCGCTGCTGGATGCCCGGGACTTCTTGGCCTACCAGTACAGCCATGAACTGGGGCTCATGACCGATGAGCAATTGGAGGAAATCGTCCAGGAGTATCCCGTGGAAGTTCCCCACACGCAGATCGACCTGGCCGCCAGGGCTGCGGTACTGTGGAGACTGCTGGGTGATCGATTCGACACCGAGGTGGCGAGTGTGATGCTGCGCTGCACCTTCGAGCAGGCGGTCAAAGCCATGGAAGGTCTGCTGTAAATATGGCTAAGCAACCCAACGCGCTGTCTGCTGACGAGACAGCAGAAATTGCGAAAATTGCGCGTGAAGGGTTTAACTCGTGGCTGGCGTCGCTGCCACTGGATGATTGGGGCGATTCTTACGAGCACGCACAACGCGTTCATTGGGACGAGGCAACGGGTGAATGGGTGGAAGACGATAGACCAGTATGAGAAAATTCTACGCGCCCACCGTCGAGATTCAGCCGATTGGCTGTCAGCAGTGCTGCTCACCTGATGTGTTGCGCGGCACTGACGTTCAGTGGATTTACAAGCAAAAACTGGTGCCGTTACCGTGCCCGGGGAAATCCGGACCGAGCAAGTGCAATCGTATGGCACACTACCGAAGTCCCGACGGTGAATTTTGGTCGCCGTACGAATGGACAGAGATGTCGGTGTCGGAACGAGTGGAGCTTGATTACTGCTATTGCCAGTCGTGCGGCTGGCTCGTCACATGGCCCACGACTCCCAACATCTTGGGAAGCCAAGGTTACACCAGGCCAGAAGAAAACAGCGCCTAACCGGCTATTCCGTTGCATTTCTGCTTGACACCTCCGCGTCGTCTGCTACAATGTCACCATGGCACAGACACAGCGAAGCAAAAACATAGTTCTGTTTGCTCTATTCGAGAGCCAACTGAACAATCTTCTGGCGCCCAAGATATTTGAAATTATACGCGGCGCGACCCGGTTTGAGCTAGCGCCAGCTGAAGCCCTGGAAGCGACACCAGAATTGGAAACGTTGCTCACGGCCATCAGGGGGCTGACGTCGTCGACCGGAAGTACCCTGGAAGCAATTTTGGCAGTGCAGATTGCTGCCGCACCGTTTCTCAAAGCGCAGCGCGAAATCGAGCACTAAACAGGAGCAAAAATGCGTGTTCTCAAACATCGGCTCGGGTTCGCGACGAATTCCTCTTCTTCCCATTCTGTTGTATTTGCCCCAGGCAAAAATCTCCAAAACCAAGATGTTTGGGATGGCGGCCCCGCGTCCAGCGATTTCGGCTGGGGCAACTGGATTGCGGCGTCGACCCAGGCCAAACGCCTGTACTTCGCCCTGCAATTCCGGTCAAACCTTGCCCTAATGCTCGGCCGCGTTCCCGAGGACTACCTCAACGCCATCGTCGCGTATTTCACCAGCGATGTTATTCCTCAGGACGCCCAGGATATCGATCACCAGAGTGTCCTGAACTTCCCCCGGGCTTACGGCAAGGACACTCTCGACGTCGAGTTCTACAAAGCCTATCTCGACATGATGCTCACGCAAGACGTCGTGGTGCTGGGCGGAAACGATAACAGTGATGGCCCACACCCCCAGGCTTCAGCAGGCCCCAGCGTGAACCTTTGTCTGCCCAGTGACAGGACCGTTGACTATGACGGCGGGGATTACGACAAAAAGCCCAGGTGTCTAGTCGCTCGGCACGACGAAGAGTTCGACCAGTGGCTCCTGTTCAACCAGTACACCGGCGAGAAAACTCGGCTGTCGTTTCAGCAGTTCCAGGACGAAGCCCTGAGCGACGAGAAATATCGATATCCGAACGCGGCGCTGTACCGAGGTACAGCTGCATCGGGATTTCCCGAGTTGGTGGATCTCAAGATCACAAATTATTGTACCCGCGGTTGTGCCTGGTGCTACCAGAAATCCACAGCCAAGGGGCGGCACGCGGATTACCAGGAGCTACAGCGCCTCATTCACCAGATGCATGACTGCGGCGTGTTGGAGGTTGCAATCGGTGGCGGGGAGCCCACAGAACACCCGAAGTTCCAGTACATCATCCGGATCATGCGAGACCACGACATCATCCCGAACTTCTCCACGGGCACACTGAAGTGGCTCGATGACCCTGAGATCTTGGCTTCTGTCCGGAGAAACTGCGGTGGCTTTGCCTATACGGTCCGAACACCCGAAGACGTCGATGCTTTTGTTAAAGAAATTCAGCACCAGAATACTGTCGTGAAGCAGGGTGACCGTGGTAGTGGCGCCCTGGCATTCCGAATCGATCCCGAGGACGGTGGAGTTCAGTACAATCCCGACTGCCCCGCGGTGTCGATCCACATCGTCATGGGCACGGTAACCCAGGAGGACTTCCGAACGATTCTGGAGAAGGCCGCGGCATACCACCTGCCCACGACACTCCTGGCGTATAAGGCCAAGGGGCGCGGTAAGAAAAAGGCTCCGATTGACTATTCTTGGTGGCTCCAGGAGACACGGGACCTCCAGGACCGAGGGTACGAGTGGCGCGTTTCGGTCGATACGCCCATGGCGGCAGAGTGGCAAACAGCACTCAACGGCGCTGGCGTTTCGTTCCTGCACTACGACGTTCGTGAGGGACTCAGGTCCATGTACATCGACGCGGTTGACCATAAAATCGCGCCGTACAGCTACTGTCGGGATGATGAAATGCAGGTGCTCAAGCACATCGAGGAGGTCGACACCGGTTTGGAGCCGTTTGACGACGAAACTGGGGAACTGAATCGCAAAGTGATGGATAAAATCAAGAGAATCCGGGTTCAAGAGCAAGCCCGTGGAACTCGGTTCCTCACGAAAATGTTCCGGAAGTTCCGGGATGCCACACTAGCAAAAAAGGAGAAGTAAAATGTCGAACAAACTATCGGTTGAACATAACCGCCATCTCCTGGAATCAGTTTACAAAACTCTCCGTGAGGGATATGGCATCGACATGTTTCATCGCGTTTTCTCGCGATGGGACCTCGTTGCAGACGAACTCAATAGTCTGCCTGACGTCAGGCTCTACGAAAATAAAACTTGGACACCGACGTCCGCCCGGCTACTCTCCTGCTGGTACACCCCAGATGGTTATCGCAACCACCTTGTACTTCGCCCGCGCGTTCCCAGAGGAACCGGAGCAGTTGCTCAGCGCGCCCAGGCGAAACGCATGAAACTCATGGGCCGGCTTTCGTCGAAAGATAAATTCTTCGTCGACCTTCTTGACCTTGTGTTCACGACGCACCAGCAGGCCGGCACCTACGCCGCAGCTGCGAAACAGCTCAACGGCTCATCCAACGCAGCAGCCAAGTTGTTTCGTGAATCCCGAGGTCCTTGGAGCGAGACCAAGATCTATAAACTCGTGCGCCGATGCAAGCGGGAGCGACCCGAGATTTACGAGAAGTATTTCCCGGCGAAGATCAAGACCCAACAGGAGCTGGCGCTGGACAACTTTCCTGCAATTCAGGAGAAGTTCATTAGAGAGTCTGTTCCACGCACAGACGCGACGCCAAGCGCTGGCGCGCCCAACTATAGGCGTTCCCCAGCGCCCGTGTCTGACGTCAAACTCACGTCTTTCCCGGAGTCTGGGCCTACCGAGTGGGCCGAGGTACCCGAGGCCGAGCCTACACCTCTCGTCATCCGCAGCCGCCCAGCACCGCGCAATGTGCTGACGCGAGTCTCGGTGCAACGTGATGGCGACACGGTGCAGATCATCAAAACGCGGCACAATCGGGTTATTGTTTCCGCGAAGTCCACCGGCCAAGGTGGAGAACTCGTCGAGGCCGTGAACAAGCTCTGCCGGGATTTCGGGATCGACGTCTCGAAGATGTAGCGAAACGGTAAAGCGACCATGAAAAATACAACACAACGTTTGGCCATGCCAAAAATCTTGTCTGGTGTGGCAAAACTGAACTGGGGATTTTACTCTGAAGTCGAAACCAGAATGCACTTGCAAGCGCTGCAAGCTTCAGAAAAGTACAAAGTCTGGCTCGAATGCCAGAATAAGCGGTGTTTCATTGATGCTGGAGTGCAGCCAATCCCAAGGCCGATTTTTATGCAGCTAAAGACGGCTGTTGAAGCAGATCGCTACCGCATCGACAATTACTGGATGTCAATGCAGATTGATATTGGGCACACTACATTCAAAACGCTGCCCGATTTCAAACTGGTGCTCACGTTGTACCCAGGAACGCCGCACGCCAACATCAAGATCTTGAACCTCGATGTCTTGCGCAAGTTCCCGGACGCGAAAGACATGATCGCCAACGTAGCGCTGGACAGCTCTATGGTCGCGATATCACTTGGAACGCACAGAGAACCTCCGCGGCGGTATGATCTATACCTGCCGGACATTTTCTGGGGGAAGGAATAGCATGGAAACAATACTATCGACTAGAGTAGCAATGCCAAAGGTGTTTTCTGGTATTGCAAAACTGGATTGGGGGTTTCATTCCGAGAACGAAACTAGGGCGCATCTTCAAACGCTCAACACTAAATTCGACTATAAAGTATGGCTGGAATGTGATGGCAAACGTTGTTGTACACCCGCGTCATCAGAACACCACATCACACCAATGGTGTTTAAAACACTAAGCAGAGAAGTGGAACAGTACAGGCGCACAGTCGATAAATATTGGTTTCACATGCAGATTAAAGTCGGGCATATTAAAGTCGAAACGTTTCCGCACGCATTCCGCGCCATTCTAACGCTATACCCTGAAACGCATAATCCAATTATCAAACACCTAGATCTACGAGTGCTACAAAATTACGAGGACCCCATTGGTTATATGCAAAACGTCAAACTAGATCTAAGCATGATTGCGATTTCTTTCGGCACACACTTCCCGGAAGGTGTTAGGCACGACCTTTACCTGCCCGATATTTTCTGGGGAAAGCGAACTGAAAAGTAGCGTCATGCCCAAACACGACGCAGCCCGCCGCATGAAATTAGCCATGGTTTCGCTTTCTGGGTTAAAATCCAGAGGTTGGAATCCAAAGCTCATCGAGCGCTGGCTCGGCGATGCCCATGTCGAGGCGGACAATCCGCATTACAAATGTGCGGCACCGATGCTGCTCTATTATGTCTCGCACGTCGAGGCACTAGAGAATCTGCCAGAAGTCCGGGCTGCCGTCGAGAAAACACTGCACAGGTCTCAGGCTATCCGGCAGGGAAAAATTGATCGCGAACCTGAGCAAAAGCGTCTAGCGCGCATCCGCGAAGCTGAACTCGAGGCCGCGCGCCTCATCCGAGAACAAGAGCGCAACGCACGCCGCAAGCAAAAGCGCGAAGCCAGAGAAGCCCGTGAAGCCATCATTATGGAGGAGATCTGGTCACGCCCCATTACGGTTCCGAGCATGCCGATGGAGGAATTGACGACAGCAGCACTTCGTTATCGCAACGCCTGGAATAAACGACAAATTCACGTAAATCAGTTAACACGGGATGCCGAACGAGACATTCAGCTAGAATATATCCAGTATTCGTTGGTGCGATTCAAACAAGATAAAAATCACGGTCGACTCACGACGAAAAACATGCTGGATTTTTACAAAATCCTGAATGTCAGGATCTACAAAGCGATCAGCGAGGCGTACCCGGCCCTGGCGGATTACTGTAAAAGGTGTGCCTGGATTGAATTCGGCAACACAGTTGCGCTGGTCGAAGCGCACGACGCAGGTAAAACCTCTCTATGATTGATGCCAATCTATTTCATCCCGTCGGCACATATTTGGGCCGCAAATTCCACCGACAGAGCCCGCAAGTTGAAGGCGGAGTAACGTATCCGACGCATGGCATCAGAGTAAACGCAAAGATCAAGGAGCTGTGTCGCAAAGAAAAGATCTCGATTCTCTGCCTAGAGAGTGAAGATTTGGTTAACATCATGCGGACACACTCATTTCCGTGGGCATCCAAAACACAGCTCGCGACGTATTTAGGCTGGGCGTTAACGTACGAAGGTGTAGTGCTGCTCAACGCTACGCTGCTGCGAAACGCCAAGCCGTGCCTGCTCAATTACGTAGTGCTGCATGAGATTGAGCACATTCGGTATGTTGAAACCGATGAGGATATTACCGACCGCAACGCCAAGGCCTTGGCCCGCCGACTGGGCCTGGACATTAGTTGCGCGAAATACAATGAAGGAAGAGTAGGGCAGTCATGAGTACTGCATGAGATTGAACACATCCGCTATGTAGAATCGGATGAAGATCTAACAGACCAGCACACCCGAGAACTTGCTAAAACTCTCGATTGATGTCAGTTGTGCGGAGTAGTTTCAACCCACACGTCATTAAAGCCAGAGCCATGGCGACGACGCGTACCGCTACGGCACTTAATTGGTCAAAGCATGCAACACCTCCTTGCTATCCACCAGTATAGCGGTCTAATCCTCGCTGTCAAGTGAAATCTGTACTTGACAATCTCGTCATTTCTGCTATTTTCTCTACATGACTGAGCCGCTTGCCCGAGTTTCGGAAGCTGGAGCCCAGCAACTTTTAGTCGACCACTTGGCGGGCGTGGCCCGACGCTGCTCAGAATACTGTACGGCGTTTGGGCTGGGCAATCTGGGCCTACTGGCTGGCCTGGTACATGACGTCGAGAAGCGCGTACTCCCCTGGCAGCAATATCTACTCGGGCAAGCCCCAATGACCACGTATCACGCGAAGGAAAGCGCAGCCCATTATCTTAAACAAATTGCGGCCCAGATCATCAAGCAAGGACCAGAACACGTTGCCGTTTGGTTCTCCGTTCTGCACCACCATTCGGGTATGCGGGATATGAATGCCGAAGGGAACCGATCGATCGATTGGGGCAGGGTAGAACTCGACGAGCTGAGAAACATTCCAATAGCCGATCGTTTTCTTTGGCTGGACGCGCAGCTTAAAACACTTCCCGCTCTGGAGCAATTAAGCCAAGAGCAGCGCAAAGACATCTATACTGTCGAGCTATTCTTCCGCATGCTGTTTTCTTCCCTTTGCGATGCAGACGCTCTGGATGCCGAAAATGCAGAAACGCCTGGACGCGAGCGGCTGCGCGCAGCAGGCTTCGATTCTTTACCTGTTATCAGTCAAAGACTAGAAAACACGATCGACGCGTTGCAAAACGCTGCACAGCCTTCCTTTATAAACACACAACGTGCTCTAGTTCGAGAAAGATGCAGAGTGGCTGCCTTGCTTCCTCCTGGAATTCACTATCTGAACGTACCAACGGGGCTTGGCAAAACACTTTCGGGCCTTGAATGGGCTATTCTGCATGCGATCAAATACAACAAATCCAAAATAATCATCTTGCAGCCGTTCGAGGCACTGATCGAGCAAACGGTTGCAGCAATTAGCGGGGCAGTTGGACCAAATAACGTCATTGAGCATCATTCTGGGTACGATCCAGAGAAAAACAGCAGTGACCGGCGCTTTACATTCAGAGACATGCTCATTACTAACAATTGGGCTGCCCCGATACTCGTGTCGACTACGGTTCAATTTTTCGAGTCTTTACTGGCGCGTAAGGTGCGCAAAAGCCGTAAAAACCACAACATCGCTAACACAGTAGTGTTCATTGACGAGGCGCAAACGATTCCAGCACACGTGCTATTTCCTGTACTTAACATTTTGGATACGCTGGTGAAACACTTTGGTGTGTCGTTATTGATTTCTACGGCTACAGTGCCAGTATGGGATTTCGAAGGGCAGGAGCGTGTGCGCGCCGTCATGAACCGCATGCGCGGACCCGGAAATGTTGTGCTTAAAACCGCATACGGATTCAAGTCAATAAATCAAATCGTTGCACCTGGCGAAATAACGATACCGCCGCGTGTGGCGGTTGAGTGGCCAGATGAATTTGTGCCCACCACTTGGCCAGAACTAGTGAACGAAATCACAGCCTCAACTGTGTCTAGCATTACAAAAGTAGTGTTGCGCGACGACGTGCAGGCGCTGTGTGAAGAATTGGACGCGCGAAGGACAGGGGCAGAGATCATAGCACTGTCGGCTCTACTGACTCCTATGGACCGGTCTAGGGTCATTGCAGACGTACGGAACAAACTTAGAAATAAAAAACTAATTCATCTTGTAACAACGAGTCTGGTGGAAGCCGGAATCGATTTCGATTTTCCACTTGGTTTTGCACCGATCGCCGGCCTGGACTCCATCATTCAGTTCGCCGGGCGCGTGAACCGTGAAGGACGCTTGGCTGCGGCTAGGCTTAAATTATATGCGTCGCCTACGAAAAATATCATGGACTACGGCTTGGAAGCCGCCATCACCACAGTTTGGGAAATGCGGACGAACCGACGAAACAGAGGAGAAGATTTCGATATATTTAATCCCCAGGTGCAGCGAGAGTACTGGGAAAAATGGTATAGGCGCGTAACACGAAAGCTTGCCCAGGGCGACGAAATTCAAGCCGAGCGTAGAAAACTTAATTTTCAGACTGTGAGCGAAAAATTCAGGATGATCGAGAGCGATTGGTCGGCGCCAGTCGTCATAGTTCAAGATGAAATCTGTGCTGAAGCCGTTAGAAACATTGAGCGCGGGAACCGCCCGTGGGCAGCTTATCGTACACTGCGGACCTACACCGTAAACATCGCAAAAACTTGTCTGGCCAAATGGCTGGACGCCGGTTTAATCCGCATGCTCAATCTGGACGATGAGATCTTTGCAGACGATGCGGGTGACGATACCAAGGGCGAGGTCAAGAAAGTCGACACTGCGACGCTGCTCCTGGTGAACCCTACCGCGCTTCAGTATGACCCGCGGTATGGTGTACAAGTACGCCAGTTAAACGAGCAATCCCTGCAACTTCAGCCTCTTATCGTCTAACCCGCCTGCACCCACCTCAAAAAATTTAGGCCCCGGCGACGATTTTCCTAGACAGCAGCACTGAATCCCGCTACAGTGGGGAACATGCACGGCAGAAAACGCCGTTCTGAACCAGCAGGAGAACCGCAGCATGACAGGCAAACCCTTTTTCGTGGGCCAAACCGGCAAACCATTTTGTGTGAAATTTTCAGGCAACTTCGCAAACTTCGTCCGACCTGAGTTCCGCATCGAAGGTGTATCTTATGAGGTGCCTACGCCTTCCGCGCTTCGTGGTATGCTCGAGAGTGTATTTTGGCATCCAGAGGTACGGATCCAGCCGCTCAGGCTCAAAGTACTAAAACCCATCAGGCTAGTACGATTTCGCACCAATGGAATCAAAGAAGCCGCAACGAAAGATAAACCTACAATTGATGTTACGCAAGCTCGTACACAAATGGCCCAGCTAATTTTGCGTGACGTCGCTTATCTAGTAGAATTCGTCATGCACCTAACTGTTAAACCGACAGAAGACGCCAATCTCACCAAGTACGAGGCCATGCTGACACGACGTCTAGACCTCGGACAATACCACCACGCACCCTATTTTGGGAGACGCGAGTTCCCCGCAGATGTTGCCCCGGCAGACTTCGAAAGCGAAACGGCGTTACCAGTTTCAGTAGATCTCGGGTACATGTTTTACGACTTTCACTACGAAGTGTCCCCAAAAGTGTCGCTGTATTACAACGCCATCATGGAGAATGGAGTCCTGAACATTCCACCGCGCGAAGCCGCTATCGCCACCCACTATGGAACGGTGCAATAATGTTCCTACGCGCAGCCACTAAATTCGCCGTACAGCGCGGACTAGGAAATAGACCCGGATACGAAACTATGTCGCTGGGGTATGCCTTGGTCCTTGACGCTGGAGGCAATCTACTACGCACCGAAACCTACGCGCTAAAAGGTGACGAACGCCCCTTCACGCAAGTGCCCAAACTGCCCGGGCCGCGCACACGCAACGCTCGAGCAAACCCTTTCTGCGACAACGCTACATACGTGTTGGGTTTGTGGGAAAAAGAAGATAAAAAAGACCGTGCTGCCGAGTGTTTCGGTCTGTTCGTAGATTTGGTAAACTACTTCGCCGAAGCCTCTAATAACGTCGGTGCCCAAGCTGTAGCCAAGTTTTATGCCGGCTGGGAACAACAGCGCCCTCGGCTGGAGCAAGAGGGTGCGTTGGCTTGGAAAATCGCACCCATGATTGCATTTATCGTCGACGGACAGTATGTGCACGAGCAAGCGGAGCTTGTGCCTTACTTCGATGCCTGGCGCGTGGCTAACCGGCCTGAGTGTAAGCAAGCCGTACGCTGCGTTCTCACGGGGGAGTTCACGGATGCTCCGCAGGAGTTACACGACTCCGTTGTGATGCCAGGAGCTGACGGCAAACTGGCGTCTGCATCCCTGGTGTCGTATAACTTACCTCACTTGCTCCGCTATGGTGGAGCCCGCGGGGCCGCAGCGCCGATGTCGCCTGAGGGTATTGCGCAATACCGAGCAACGTTCGCGTATCTAGCAGAGAATCGTTTCTTCATTTCGCTAGACACGAGCCGGATGTACTATTGGCTCGATGGCGATTTGGAAACCCTACGCAGGGTACAAACCACTATTCAGCAGCTAGAGCTTGAAAATGCGGAAGAAGAAACCGAGGCAACTCCGGAGGACTACAGCCAGCTAGATCATGTGCGGGGCAAAGAACTTCGCCATGACCTGACCAACGCAGCACAGCACACGGATCTAGACACCAAAAACTATTCGCCATTTTTCCTGGTGAGTCTATCGGCCAATATGAAGCGCGCCATGGTCAAACAATACACGAGCACTGTCGCAGAAGTCATCGGTAACGTGCGAAAATACCGAAATGACCTCGCCATGGGTGACGGCAAAATGACCTGGCTGCCCACAGTGTACGAGCTTACGCGTGCTATGGCCGACCGACGTAAAGTGGACCGAACCAAGATCGATGCCCAGATGGCTAGGTACAAAGAGAGCCTTTGGAATTGCGCGCTCCAAGGACTTCCATTGCCCGTGGGTATGCGTAACGCAGCGACTTTGGCTGCATCAATGATTTACGTGCGCAACGACCGGAGAGCAGGAAACACGCGTTTCAGCCTATTGGCTAAATTGGTCAAACTCGGCAGAAACCGAACTGATGCACAGGAGGTATCGAGCATGCTGGAGCTAGAGAATAAAAACCCATCCTATCTGTGGGGGAGAGCGTTCGCTATACTGGAACAAGTAAAGTACTGCCAGTACCGAGGTAAAACTGGGATGAACGTCGTGCAGGCCGAACTGCGTCGCAGCGCCTGGCTGGCCAACGCTTTCCAGCAGGCAGCCACTGCACAGCGCAACGCATGGGTGAAGCTAGTAACAGAAATCAATGGTCACGTACAGCGGGAAGCGCACCAGAACTCGGGGCACTTGGTTGACCACTATCTTGAGATTTTGACGGAGGTGAACGCGGAAATTACGCGGGATAATGCGCTGCCGCTGCATGCAGATCTAACTGCACGCGAAAACTTCATTCTCGGCGTCGAGCACCAACGCCAGCAATTCAACGCTAACATTGCGTCGCGAATGCAAACCAAAAAGGAGGCAGACGCAGAGGAGTAAACACCGATGTGGAGCAAAAGTAACAACCGTTGTAGCGCTCAAGTAGTAATCAAACTATCGCCGCTGGCCGTCCTGATGCTAACGACCCAAGACGCCACCCAAACGGTGCGGCAAATTGCGCAGCAGGAGCACCTGGAAACCACCGCGCTGCGCGCAACCCTTGGCCTAGTGAAATAAAGGAGAACGAAATGACCACGATCGCGAACCGGTATGATTTTGTAGCGTTTGTTTCTGTCGCCCGAGGAAATCCCAACGGTGACCCCGATGCAGATAACCAACCCCGAACTGACTACACCACAGGCAGGGGGATCATGTCTGATGTCTGCGTAAAGCGCAAGATTCGCAATTATGTGCAGGATTACGCCGCAGCTACAGGCACGCAGGAAAACAATATCTATTACACCGATGGCGCTGTGCTCGCAGAAGTCAACGCCGAGGTTCAGAAAACGGTAAAGCCGGAGAATGACACCCTTCAGCAAGCACTGCTGCGTAAGTTCTGGGACGTACGCACGTTTGGCGCCGTGATGGTCGGCGGCGATGCAAAAGAGGACGAGCCTGAAGCGCCCGAGACTGAGGCGGGTACGCCTACAAGCAAGAAGGGCAAGGCCAAGGGCAAAAAGGCCAAGGGCAAGTCGGGCGGGGGCAAAGTTACGGGTCCGGTGCAAATCTGCACGGCGCTATCCGTGGACCCCATTGAGATCCTGCCCATGACGATCACGCGGATGTGCGCGACGAATCGCAAGGACAAAGCAGGCGGGGAGAACGAAACTGCGGAGGACAGCGCCGCAGCGAACCGGACGATGGGCAAAAAATTCATCGTACCTTTCGGGCTGTACCGCATCGAGGGCACGGTGGCGCCGGCATGGGCAGCCAAGACGGGATTCACCCAGGCCGACCTAGATCTATTCGTCCGAGCATTCGTAGGTTGCTGGGACTCCATGACGGCATCGTCGGGCGTGCGCTGCCTCCACGCGTTCCACGCGTTCAAGCACATGAGCCCACTGGGCAATGCGTCGCGGTCCAGTCTGATGCAGCGAGTTACGGCGACGCGGAAGCCGGAAGTCACGGCGGTCCGGGAAATCACGGACTACACCCTGGCGGTTAACACCGAGGGTCTGCCGGCCAACGTCGAGCACTGCGACTGGCTGGCTGGCGGATGGGCACTCATCAACTCGAAGTAGGGGGTTGCGCGAACCTCCAGCGCTCAGTAAAAGCCTGGAGGTTCGCGGAACAGTAAGTTGCTGAATTGCTTGGTGGTCTGCACATTGGTAACTGAATACAACACGATGTCGGCGCTCTGTTCCTTGGGTTCGCGGAACTGCGCCGAAAATGCCAATGATTGCTGCTTGGTTGAGACCGGGCAGTCGCACCTTTCACGGGTGCGCGGATTGAAACATGTCGAGCAGTTTCATGGCCTCGTTGGTAGCCGTCGCACCCTTGCGGGTGTGTGGATCAAAACCCCAGGCGGTATGCAGGTATGATATCATCTTCCGCCGCGCCTCGAACGCGTGGAGCGCGACAGGCGCGTGGATCAAAACAGTGCGGCTGTACTGAAACAACTCGCGAGCGGCTCGGTGGCGTCGAAAACCCCGGACCCGCTCGCGCGAACACCAGGAGAACAAAATCAATGGCTTGGGCCGACAGTAATGAAGCTCAGAAGCGCGCCCAGAGTCAAAAACACCAATTCATCTGGCAGTGCTCGCAAACCGGTGCACAACGGCGTAGAATTGCTAGTGAATTTTAGCGAGCAGTCGTGCCTTCCTTGTGAAGGCGCGTGGATTGAAACATCTATCTCCTGAGTAAAGGGTTTCTAATCGGTCGCTGTCGTGCCTTCCTTGTGAAGGCGCGTGGATTGAAACAAACTAGGTGCGCTGCGAGTCCAGGAGAACGAGCTTGTCGTGCCTTCCTTGTGAAGGCGCGTGGATTGAAACAACCTGACCGTGCTCCCGGATATCCTCGGCCAGGTCGTCGTGCCTTCCTTGTGAAGGCGCGTGGATTGAAACATACACCTGGGTATTGCAGGACCTGGACCAAACGTGTTTGTCGTGCCTTCCTTGTGAAGGCGCGTGGATTGAAACAGGGGTCCAACGCGGGCAGGTAAATCGGTTCTGGTAGGTCGTGCCTTCCTTGTGAAGGCGCGTGGATTGAAACATCTGCAGAGCAACGAAGCCTTGGTCACGACAGATTGGTCGTGCCTTCCTTGTGAAGGCGCGTGGATTGAAACCGTGATGGACGGGTCGGATATGGGGAGTTTCGCCAGAGTCGTGCCTTCCTTGTGAAGGCGCGTGGATTGAAACGCGATGACTGCCATGGAAAAGCTCACAAATGCGCGTCGTGCCTTCCTTGTGAAGGCGCGTGGATTGAAACGGTGAACGAATCTCTACCTACGCCTATACCCAGGCTGGTCGTGCCTTCCTTGTGAAGGCGCGTGGATTGAAACAGCATCGCGACCGATGGGGCCCGTCATTATGTCGGGTCGTGCCTTCCTTGTGAAGGCGCGTGGATTGAAACGTGAGGCGCTGCGCATCGGGGTGCAACTCATTGTCGAGGTCGTGCCTTCCTTGTGAAGGCGCGTGGATTGAAACAATGACGTGGGCCTCGCGTTGCTCGAAGGCGAGTTGGTCGTGCCTTCCTTGTGAAGGCGCGTGGATTGAAACCACGATTCACTCTCGACCCGTGACAGCCTGTCCGAGGATCGTGCCTTCCTTGTGAAGGCGCGTGGATTGAAACGCCAACCGAGGGTATCCGCACCGCACCGGTAAGGATGTCGTGCCTTCCTTGTGAAGGCGCGTGGATTGAAACGGTGGGTTGACGGGTTGCATTTACTTGGACTCCCATGTCGTGCCTTCTTGGTAGAAGGCGCGTGGATTGAAACGGCGTCAGCATCGTGCTGCAGCCCGTGCCGTGTCAGGTCGTGCCTTCTTGGTAGAAGGCGCGTGGATTGAAACTGGTTAACCATATCGAGGCCATCAACCCAGGGCATCGGTCGTGCCTTCTTGGTAGAAGGCGCGTGGATTGAAACGAGGCGCCGCAGGAACCACCTTGCGTATCGAGGCTTGAGTCGTGCCTTCTTGGTAGAAGGCGCGTGGATTGAAACGAGGATGGACCGGTTGGGCCCAGAAAAATCCAGCGGGTCGTGCCTTCTTGGTAGAAGGCGCGTGGATTGAAACCACGAATTGCTTGGCCAAGGCAACTTCGGCTTTCGGTCGTGCCTTCTTGGTAGAAGGCGCGTGGATTGAAACCAGGTCGCTTCAGTGATCTCGATTGACCCATGGGTCGTCGTGCCTTCTTGGTAGAAGGCGCGTGGATTGAAACCAACGGACATCCGCGCAGCGCTCGATAATTGTATCCAGGTCGTGCCTTCTTGGTAGAAGGCGCGTGGGTTGAAATACATCCCAGCTGGCGAGGAAGGTCACGAAATAACCCCGGTCGTACCTTCTGTCGAGAAGGTACGTGGATTGAAATAAGTCCTACGCCGGGTAAACAAGCTCCCGACTTGCGCGTCGTGCCTTCTGTCGAGAAGGTACGTGGATTGAAATAATTCAGAGGTATTAGTGATATCGGTCTCACTGATTCGTCGTGCCTTCTGTCGAGAAGGTACGTGGATTGAAATGGCATCACGACATGGTATTTGCCAGACGACAAGCCGGGTCGCGCCTTCCTTGTGAAGGCACGTGGATTGAAACATGGCCATGGCGGTTTTGCAACCTCCGGGATTGGCAGGTCGTGCCTTCCTTGTGAAGGCACGTGGATTGAAACTGGACCGTCACCAGGGTTGCGGGTCTAAGGTTGACCGGTCGTGCCTTCCTTGTGAAGGCACGTGGATTGAAACTAAAATCCCAACTGCCCAATTACGGATCGTTGGGAATATTGCCGTCCTTTCGAGGATGGCGCGAGGTTGAAACAGAACGTAGCCCACGAGATCGAGGCTGAGGGATAGTCGCCACCTTTTTAACGTGCAGCGTCGTGTTCACATCCAAGTAAAACATGTAAAACCCAACTGCCCAATTACGGGCCGTTGGAGATTACTATGGTACACAAAACCGATTTTGTATTCCGCCAAAACCGCCGCGCCGCACTCGCACACACCTTGAAAGCCTTCTCGGATTGGTGCCAAGAGAACGACGCCGAATGCAGTCCGGACGAATTTCGCCGGACTGCCCGGGAACTCGATGTCTTTGTGAAAGAGCAACATTGGGATGGGGAACGCGAAAAAGCCAAACAAGCGCGGGTTGACACATACGGGCAACGTCTCGACGCAGACGAACAACGGCTAGATGCGGCTATTGACGCGCTAGTGGAACAGCACAAAAACAACAGGGCTGATTTAAGTACTCACTGCACCGGAGCCGTAGAAAAACTAGCTTTTACACCAACGCAAATAAAAAACTTGCTTTGGACTTCACCCGACATGTTTGTCAAATTTGATCGTATGGCTATGCTGCATAAAGCAGAATGCCCCAGCACACATGTGCTCGCACAGATCGTTGAAAATATCGTAAAGTACAAGTTAGACGGAAAACTTACACCGGAGCCGGGACACAGCCCTTCAGTTGAAGATCTAAGGCAGCGCACAAGGCACCAAAGCCAAGAAGCCACACACGAAAAATATAGTAACCCAAGTGTAAAGCACAGCACTGTAAATGTTAGGACTGATGCAGAGCGCGCCCTGAGCTTTTTGCTAGACCGATGTGAACACTGGGACCACTATGACAAAGACACCGTGCAGCAGCAGCTCAAAGACAAACTAGAAACACTACAGCTCAACCCCGACCTATGCACACAGGTGTGGCAATTAATACCTGAAAAATATCAAAGTTTGTACAAACCCGTGCACAACGCCGAGGTAGACGAAACATCCCGACTGAGCTTCGCTATCGCGCGGTACGGCACGGAAAAAGGGATGGAACTCTGCATCAGCAAAAGCAAACAAAACGGTATCAACCCCAAAAGCATCAAAATACTGCCACCTGACCCGATTTTGGATACCAGCGCGATGTTCCTCCACGTAATGGAGTTAGCCCAGGCGGTTTCCTCACACTACTTAGACGGCACCTGCACACCCGCAGAAACTAGGTATGCTAAATGCCAAGCTGAATTCACCCGACTGGGGCTGGACAAAGACAGCGGACAGCTTAGCAAACTATGGGCAAAGTTGTCACCAGGACAACGCGAAAACTGGAACAGATTTGAGCTTGCAGAACTAGGTGAGGCTAAGCTGACAAAAACCGAACACCTAGCGCATGAACTCATTTGCGCCTTGCTCGTTGAAGACGATACAGCAAACACGGCAGAGTATAGCCTAGACGGCATAATGGCAAGACGCGAGGAAGTAAAGCAGATAAAAGAGCAAGCGTGCAAAAAAATTAGCGTGGCCGAAGCAGACCGGAAAAGCGCAGAGTACTGGGAAACTGAACAACGTGTGTTCAATAGCCTAATTTCCGACGACATCTATAGAGAAATTAAACACGCACAGACAAAAACAAATCAGTAATTAGTTCCCGTCCTCCCGCTCGCATCACCTTATATTTGTCCAAACCCTGAAAGGAGACCACGTTGACCGAACCGCCCGACATCTCACTAATCGACCCCGACCCCCTGCCCTGTACGCTACAGCCTTATCCTGACGAAATTAAAAATTCGAATCAATGGAACGACTGGCGTTGGCAACTCCGTCACACCATTACTGATTTTCCAGCCGATGGTGTCAAGCTGCCCGCTAGAATCACACCGTATTACGCGGACCTCTTGGCCCGGCTGGGAGCCAACCACCCACTAAATAAAACAATGGTCCCATCGACACAGGAGTTAATCGTTTCGCCTGGCGAAGCTCAAGATCCACTTGGCGAGGATGATGATTCCCCGGTCCCTGGACTAATTCACAGATACCCGGATCGCGTGTTGTTCCTCGTCGCTAATTCCTGTGCCGCGTACTGCAGATATTGCACACGATCTAGGTCTGTCGGGCAACACTGCTATACCCCGGATAATCCAGAGGCCATCGAGTATATTCGTCATCACCCAGAAATCCGCGATGTCGTGGTTTCGGGTGGAGATCCACTGACTCTCACGACTTCTACACTGGAGACTGTACTAAAGTCACTTTCCCGTATTCCGCATGTCGAAATGATCCGCATCGGCACCAAGGTTCCCATGGTGCTGCCACAACGCATAGACGCTGATTTACGCGGTTTGCTTCGAGAATATCGGCCCTGGATTTCGATTCACGCGACCCATCCCGCCGAAATCACGCCCGAGGTCGAAGCAGCGTGCAATGCGCTAGCAGATTGCGGCTGCCCCCTGGGATCTCAGACCGTACTACTCAAAAACATCAACGACGACCCCGAGGTCATGCGACTCTTGATGGTCAAACTGCTGAAAATGCGCGTCCGGCCGTATTATCTGTACGCCTGCGACCCCGTAGAGGGCACGAGTCATTTCCGCTGTGACCCCAGCGTCGGAACTGAAATTATTCGTTACCTGCGAGGTAGGATTTCCGGCTATGGCGTGCCGACGTTTGTCGTCGATGCGCCCGGAGGCGGTGGGAAAATTCCCGTGATGCCGGATTACGTGGTGGGAAGAACAGAAACTGAATTAAAGCTAAGGAATTGGCAAGAAAAAGAATACAGATATCCAGTGTAGCTCGACGCTACACCGCAATAAAGCGTGTACCTCCGGTATGCACCATCAGTTCAAACCTCTGTGCAGCACTCAGGCTAAGCGCCTGGGGCTCCATGCTGACATCATCCGTAAGAAGCCAAGCGCATCCGTGCTCTGAATCTGGTACTATTGCAGTGCTGCGCGATTGGCTGCCGTACGTGACGCCAGAATTACTGACATGACCTACGGCCGATGGCAACAGCCAAACGGTGTCGTCTGGCACATCGACGAAAGCGTTACTAGCAGGAACGCCAGTACAAATAACCGTGATGGGGCCTTGGTTACGGAGTTTGCCGAGAACATAAATATCGGCGCCGTCGTCCGCACTGGCTGCAACGCCTGCGCTGTAAAGCGTGGGTCTAGGAACACTGCTGGGGTCCATAGCCAATTCAGTACCTACGCCAGCCCTGAGCAGCCCCGCAGGACTGCCCAGTAAAATCATGGGTTGATCAACGCGGGCAAGCGCGGCATGTATTTGTGTCATATCACACGTCGCGGATTTTTGCTCTAGCAGGAAAAGCAACGCCATATTCAACCGGAAGGTGATGCCATTGAAAAATAGACGGTAGGTCTTATTGTACTCGTCGTAGGTAGTATGACCTGGACAAACCAGATGTCCTCCTACTGCCAACAAGTCAGTCGGCAGTACTGTTATTTCTTGAACAATTGTAAAAGGTTTGAAGTCGGTGTAGAGACGTAATCCAGAGGCGCGACGGTCACCAGGACTGCAAGTACAGAGTAACTTGGCCAGACTAAGACACTCCGTGGCCTTCAGGATAGCCTCTTGCCATGCCGGCACATCGCCAGGACGAATGCTGTACGCCGGCCGTTCGTGTCGGTCGTACAACCGTGTGCTCAGGCAGAGGGTTCCGTCGGCCCACGCGGCCAACAACGCCGGAATATCTGTTGGGATTTCTGGTTTTTCGGGGGACAAATAGGAAACGAGTCGACACTTCAGCATGACAGCACCATCGCCGTAAAAGGTGGCGAGCCTGGTGCCGTTTTACAAAGGCTCTTAATTCAACTGCTTCAAATACCGCAGAACCTTCCGATACACCTTGTCCCACACGCGGTATTCACGACCGCCGAGTCGGTTCAACTCGTTCCACGTCCTTTCCAGAGCCCGGCCATCCCAACCACCTGCGTCATGGTAGCCCTCGGGGTCTGGATTACCGAACCAGCGCAACTCCTGGTCGTAGCGGTCAAACGGCAGGTCAACAGCATCGAAGTATCGCTCCCAGAGTTTAGCGTAGGTCCAGTCCTTCGACATGTCGGGTATGGGCCAAAACGGCTGATCCTCCAGTAGGATATGCTCCATGTACTGCACCACGCGCTTCACGGCCTTGGCCTGTCGCACCACCTCCTCGGCATACTGGTGGTGTTTGAGCACCACCGGTTGGCCAAACAGTTCCACGGAACCCAGATCAATTACAATCTGATCCAGTTTCACCTCTATGTGAAGAATTGCTCGGCGCAGCAGTGCCTGCTCCTTCTGGCCCAACTTGATGCTCAGGTTCTTATTTTTGGTTTTCATTCTAGTGTTCCTGTTGTCTCACTATTGTAGTGTAGCGCGAAACATTGGTCGCGTCAAGCACGAAATTTTATACACCTCCCGCGAACAGCCCAAATCCACGGAATTGTCCCAATCCCATGAGTACAGGTCCCGTGACATCGCGGTCGAATTCAATTCGCACGTGGGCAAATGAGAACTTGCCCCGCATGTGCACGGGAATGAAATACTGATTGGCCGGAATGCCAAGCATGTCGTCGAGCACGCTGGAATAGAACGGCGTCGACCTGACCTGTACACGTGCAATCGCTGCCTCATCATGATCAATCTGTGCCAGCGCGCTGGAAGCCAATCCAGTAAGAAATTCCGAAGATTTCCAATCCGCAGTGAAGAGAGATCCGAAGTGCGCGACCGGTGTGACTGTGGTCCAGGTGCGTGCTGGTGTGTTAAACACGCGACAAAAATCAGGTTGTTCGGTCGGAATGAACGAGACAGCATTGGATGCTGCATAGGCTTCGCAATCAAGGCGGCCAGCAGCTTGGAGATGCTGTAGTGCTCTGGCATCTCCGGCCGGCAATACGACAGCAGCGCAATCGACGCGGAGACCGAAAGCGCCACCGCCACGCTGCACGTCAGGAAATCCTACGTAGGATAGACGCTGATCACACCAATCTACGCCGTGACCGTGTACGTAACTCTGCACCCAGTCGTCATTGGTGCCTGCGGCTACAAACGCCCGACCCACGCCGTGGCGCAACCGACCCGTCAGCATGGCCAGACGTTCTTGCGTGAAGTATGTCGCGGGTTTGCCCGTTGCTGTGTCGACGACGCGGTAGTAAAAACAATGCTGACCGACAGTGGGCTGGGGAACCGGGGAGGAATGCACGCTACCATAGATGTTGTGTAGCAGACGCGGGTGCAGATGTCAACGAGAAAAGGGATTGGGCGGGAAACGGCTAGTCCGAAAGAAACCTTGGATTACTTCGGCAACATAGCCTTCAACGTCACGAGTTCACTACGCAACATATCAACAGCAGTTTTGAGCTGGTCAATTTCTATTCCACGCTGTTCCATGTCGGTCGATAGGACCAATAATTGATCCTCAACCGTCGACACCCGCATGGTGATTTGGCGCACGGCCGCAAGAAGCAGGGCGGCGTTGGATTCTTGATTAGTCGTCATGCCAGTACAGATTCCGCCAAGGCCGTGACCCAATCTAGGCCTTTGACTGCGATGAGATCATCGAGTTCTGGTTTCGCGAACATCTTGGCACGCTCGAGCAGATGTTCTACATTTTCAAGCTCGGGGTTAGGAGTCTGACCCAGGTCTTTTTTCCAGAATTGCAAAAGGCGTTCTGGGTAATGATCTAAAACATATTGTTTATCTTTTTGCGCTGCTGCCGCAATCGGCTTCGCTTCCAGCTCCTGCTTCAGTCTGCGCAAAACCCGTAACTCATCGTCGATATCCCGGCGCACTTCACGTAGGGCCAGGTGCTCGGGATTGCTGTAATTATCTGCGTATGGCCAAATCGTGGCCATGAGATCGTCTTTATCTCTGTGTAGAGCCTCAATTTTTCGGTTTACACTTGCAAGTTGCTCGACTGGCGTGCCGGGTTGTGGGATGTAAATGGCATTACGATAAATTAAGATTGGCATAATGTTCCTAGTGGCTCAGTACGGATTCAACCTAAATTGCCAACCTAGCGATTCGTGTTCAAGTTGCCGCCACGAAGAATTTGCAAACCAAAAATCAAGATCACCGAAATCTTTTGCTACCTTGGCACCGAGATAGCAAACATACTCGGCGTCGCCCGCGGCGGCATGCGCAAAATCCTCAAACGATTCGGTGGAATAAATCGAGCGGTTCTTGGTCGCAGCAGTCAAGGCGTTGATTGCGTCGACGACCCTACGCTTCGCGATCTTCCAACTCGGCGGACGAGTTGGATACGCAAGGCGATATACACAATTTTTGTATAAAATAGGCAAGACTGTCCCTTACGCTAGGGCGTGTTACATCTAAAATTAACGTGAATAGCAGAATCAGGCGAGAATAAAAACGTCCGGGCCACCATCGCTTTTTATCGACAAAACTCCTGGAAGTTTCTGGCGCACGGTAGCGAGAATCGTCGTCACGACGCTATCAATGCTCTGACGCCGCGTCGTGCAGCATTGCTGCTGCGCTTCGAAGCGCTGGAACACGAAGGACAGGCGGTCGGAGCCGCGGGTCTCGTCGAAACTGTGGGCCGATAGACCGTCGGCGTCCAGGGGTAAACTCTTCAACCTTGCCTTGGGCTTTAGCCTGCACGAGGATTTCCTCGAGCACGGGCATGAGTTTAGCCCACTCATGGGGCCCAATGGTGCGGAATAATTGCCAATAGTGGCTGTAGTTTGAGATCATCTTGCCATCCAAAATTTGGCACGTAACACGCCTTGTTGCGCTGGTGTCGATGTCCAAGTGCCGTCGGCGTTTCTAGACATCTGGCTATAAATTCGATTAACCGCCATCACAGGAGAAACTCTAAATAATTGCCCACAGGGACAAGTATACTCTGCTTCAGGATACTCGTCTGCATTAGGAAGCTGCTGGCCACAGGCACATGTTTGAATAGTAGGAGCAAGTTTGTTTTCCATCACGTAGGTTTTACACGATCAGATCCGCAGCATAGTGAAACCACCCTCGTCATTTGAGTACGTCACCGATTTGATCCCAACATACTGCAAGTAAAGCCAGCACCAGGCGCACGGCTTGGCCAGACGCAGGACACCGGTGCGACCGATGCGGACGACGAGGATTTCTGCGCCGCGGAGATCTGTCCTGGCGCGAAGGATTGCCGCGGCCTCGGCATGGATGCCCAGACTTGTGGACTTGTGGAACTGTGGGGCCAGGCGATTGCTCCAGGCAATAGCTTTATTGTGCTCGGCCGATAGGATGGCTTTCTTGCGGTAAATCACAGCGCCGACACGCGCCTTGGAATGCGTGGACTTCTCTGCCTCTTCGATCGCGAGCTTCAGAATGTGGGCCTTCATGTCGTCACTTTGCAGGTTGTTCTTGTAGTGTAGCAGAACGGCACCGAGTGTCAAGGTGTTTTTAGTGCTTGACAGCACAGCGCCGCGACTTACCATAGCAGCACACAATAGCGCTCAGCGCAAGGAGTCAAAAATGAAGTTCGAGATCGACCGCTACTTCACCAAGCCCTACTACTTCCAGGATTCCGCGCGAAGTCTTTTCGACGAGTTCTTGGATGCGCCCGTGAGGTCTGGTCCCAGGCCACCACGCTGCAATCTATACGAGACTCCGGATGGTTTCGTCATCAAGGCACAACTGCCGGGTGTTGCGCGAGATGATCTCAGTATTTCGTTCGAGAACGGTGTCTTGACCATCGAGGGTAAAGTCGAGACCACCGAGGATAAGCCCTATTCGAGGGAATTCACGAGCGAAAAATTCACTCGGGAGTTCCGACTAGCCGACAGTGTCGACGTCGAACAGGCCAAAGCAGAACTTCGAGATGGTTTGCTCACACTAACTCTGCCGAAGGCCGAACGCGCAAAAGCCCGCAAAATTACGTTGGTTTAGCCCTTCTGAACGATTTCTGTTGACGCCTCCCCGACCATCTGCTACAGTAACACTAACACAAACGAACCGCGTTCGTGGTGTTGACAACAGCACAGTTGGTACGCCGTTGCGCAGAATAAAGCCTTCCTGCGCGTAAAACCACGAAGGTAGTTGACGTCTCACCTTCACGAAGGTGAGTGGATTGAAACCAGATCTGGACCGTCGTGAATGACGAATCGGGCCAGCAGGGTGTGTGGATCGAAGCCGGCGAGGTCAGGGAGAAATGATGCCCATGATGATTCCGATTCCGTGTAACGCTGTGTGCTATCTGCCTAATAGCACTGAAGACGAGCGCAAGGTAACGGTGAGTCTGACCGAGCTGGTTGATGGTCAATATTATTGGAGGCATTACTACCTTCACATACCAAATCGGTCGGGCATTTGGAAAAAGGAAGTGGTTAAGTGTAGAATCGCTACGAACGGCCTTATCGATTTCGCGCCGCCCGCCCATCCCGATTGGGCCGTGAGTCTCGACAGCGTAGGTTTAGGCGTGGTAGAAAAGGTAAACGGCAGGCTGGTGGGCAACACCAATGCCTGCCTTACCGCCATAGATGACCTGGACGCAGCCTTTAGTGACAGGGGCGGGTGGTCATGACGATCATCCTGTTGATCGTGGCCGGCATCGCCCTAGGAGACTCCTGCTCGCCCGTTGGCTGTTCCAGAAACCCAACGCTGTCGTGAGGGTTTCGGGCGTGCCGGGAACTGTGTTGCCGAAAGGGTTTGTGGTTGGTTTTGCTCGCGGCACCGACGTGTTGGTCTCGGCCAGCACCGTCACAATTGGACCATGCGGTCACGTCGTGGTGCCGGCCCGCAAGACCAAGATGAAGGACTGGTGACATGACCAAGACAAAAAATATCCTCACGACCTTGACGCTGAACACCAGGATCCGGACGCCCATTGGTCCCGTGTACTTCAGGATTCCGCTGTTCCGTCTGCTGTTTGACCTGTTCAAGGAGAAAAAGTAATGCGAGCCAAATGTCCATTCAAGATTGGCGATGTTTTGAAACTCAGTCGACAAGGACACGCAAATTTTATAGGACACGGCTACTCACTTGAAGAAGCTCGTGCCTATAGAGCGCGAGTGACTGAGGTTAACGAAAATGAACGCACTTTTGCGGTTGAAGTCTCTGATGGAGAGGAATGCTGGGTAGACGTAATGTCGTTCGACTGTGCGGCACTAAAATTAGCAACCCCACAGAACAAGGAGACCAACATGAGAGTCAATCTTACTCGGGAGTCCACCATGACGAAGGTACAGGATGTTGTCAGCAAGACCAACACGAAGGCCAAGTCAGCCGTGCAGGCGGGTGTCGCGCAGGCCGGCGCCCGGATGGCCCACCGGGCCCTGATCGCCCAGGTCGAGAAAATCCTGGGCAAGAAGTTCCCCAAGGCATTCTTCTCGACTCCGCACGGCAAGGCGCTGTTGGATTTCGGTTCTTGCTATCTCGTGATGGCCGCGACCGAGGCGCTGGCCCAGCACCCCATGGCCGATCGGGCTAATCAGGTCGCCGGACTGGCCCTGACGGCCGCGACGTATGACCATGCTGTTCCGCTCATCGAGATGGCGACACAGCTCGTGGAGGCGGCGGCCGGCATCGACATCCTGGGGCAGAAGTAATGTTTAAGGTAGGCGATGTTCTGAGGCACACAACCGCTAGTATAGCGAGTTACAACGCTTTTGATCAGGCAGCTGCTGAAGCCATTAGATTGCGTGTTGTCGGCACACATAAAGACCCAGGCTGCATCTTCGTCGAAGCATTGTGTGATGGTGTAGCTCAAAGTCGTATGGTAAGAGGAAACAGAGACCGAATTGGAAGATTTTCGTGGTATCTATACGAAGTAGACCCCGAGTATCGAGATGATACTAAGGACAGGCCCAAAATGTTCAAAGTCGGCGATGTACTGAAACTTACTGACAAGTGGGTGAAAGAACGCGAAGGCGATAAAAGCGCTGCGCGCCTATACAGGATTCGTGTTACTGAAATGCGTACTGCACGCGACGGAGTTGTAGAGGTTATCGTCACTTCAGGTGATTTCCCATATAAGGGCACCACATACGGTCGCCGTGACGATGAGTGGGATCGGTATGAGGTTGACCACGAGTACCAGGACGACACTAAGGATAAGCCCAAAATGTTCAAGGTCGGAGATGTACTGAAGCTTACTGAGGCTTACGTGAAACGAAATTGCTCGCACTGCGAGGTTGCTGCACGTGCGTACAGAGTTCGTGTCACTGAAATGCATCGTGAGAACTCCGGCGTAGAAGTACAGGTCATCAGTCACGACCCTTCAGATGCCCTACCACGCAACGGCACGATACTCCAGCGTAGTGGTAGCGGCTTGGAGCAGTATGAAGTCGATCATGAGTATCACGAGAGCAACACGACCGAAACCAAAGTGTTTAAAGTAGGCGATGTATTGAAACTTACCGACGCTTGGGTAGCAGGACACGAAGACGATAAAACTGGCGCTGACGTCTACAGAGTTCGTGTCGTCACAATGAATCCTGCAGGCGATGGAACCGTAGAGGTCGTCGCCACTTCAGGTACTTTCCCACACAAAGGCGCCGCATTCCACCGCCGCGACGCCGAATGGAACCGCTACGAGGTTGACCACGAGTATCGAGACGAGAGTACAGAAAGCAAAAACAAAATGTTCAAAGTTGGTGATGTACTAAAGCTTACTGCTGTCTGTGTGAAACAAGATCACGCGCTACACAAAGGTGCTGCACAAGCGCTTAGACTGCGTGTTATTGAGATGAACGCGAAGAGTGTCGGAAAAGCGGAAGTCATCAGCCAGGATGACACACGACATTTCGTATCGAAGGGCCATACGGTCAATTGGTGTGGTGCTGACTGGAACGGTTACGAAGTCGACCATGCGTATCGTGAAGGCGTGGCCAAGCCGCCGGCTTTCCCTGCGTGGGATGACATCCGGGTCGGAGATGTGTTCAGGTTCTACAATGAGAAGTCTCGCCTTAACTTTGAGCATTTAAATGGTGACTTCAAATATTTAAAACCCAACGACTTAGTCAAAATAGTCAAGAAAGAAGTTGGCGGTTTTAGGGCCACGCACACCCGCAACGGTGACTCAACACAATTCGGTGTAACTAACGATACTTGGATACGTGCAGACAGGTTTGAGTACATGGGGAACGAACAATCAACCACGGTAGCGTGCGCTACCCAACCGGTAACTGAGGTTACCCAGGAGATCATCATGAACGTCAAGCAGGTAATCGACACGACCAACACCAAGGCAATTCAGGCGGTTCAGGCGGGTGCGGCCCAGGCGGGTGCCCATGCTGCTCAGGAGGTGCTGCTCGCACAGGTCAAGAAGATGTGTGGCCCGCATTTCCCGGACGAGTTTTTCGCGACGGAGGTCGGGAAGGCACTGCTCAGCATGGGGTCGGCCTACATGCTGATGTTGGCCACGCAGGCCGTGCAGCATCCGCTGGCCAGCCAGGCCAATCGGGTTGCAGAGCTGGCCCTGACGGCCGCGACATACGAGTCGGCAGGTCCGCTGCTGGCCCGTGGTAAGGCCCTGATCGAGGGGACCGTCATGGGGGCGCTGAGCGGCGGGATTCTGACGGAGTAGCGCGGTAGTGGGGCACGTCGTTGGGCTCATGAGCCCAACGACGTGCCCGGAGGTCGACATGAAGGAAGTCAGGCCGTTTGTACAGCTGTTGAAACAGGCGCTCAAGAATCACAAATTGTGGATGATGAGCACCGCTGCTGAATGGTCAACATTGACGACAACAAAGTTGCTCGGCGACCATGACGTGCGGATTGACTACCGGCAGGAACAGCGCTACGGGGCAGTTCACTACCCTGAGCTTTGCAGAGTCCTGGTACAGCAGAACATTCGTACTACCAACATCACGCTGACGTCTGCGGAACGCACGAGCTTGTGTCGGTCACTGCTCCGGTTCGTCACGCGTTACAAGCAGAAGGAACAGGAAACCCTGGCCAAGCGAGAAGCCCGCAAAATCGTGAAGTTAGAGCAGGCCCTTCAAGAGTACAGGCCGCACGTGCCACTACCGCACGGACTTATTCTGTAACCAACAGGTACTTAAATGCCAACCAATAACGTACCGAACGAAATCCGACCATTTGTACTGCTGATCAAGCAGGCGCTCAAAAAGCGTAGGTTGTGGCACGTAGAATTCCAGTATGCAGAAGCCGAGGCCGGGTCGTACATGCCATACGGGTTCTGCTCCGACAAGAACGCCATTACTTTTCCAGGGCACACTAATAAGTTCTGGAAACTCAGTTATGCCGCCAAGGAACCAGATCCTTGTTGTGTGCAGATCAAATGTTGCACGCGACACGTCCACACAGTGCCGGTACCGATGCCCAGCACCGAAAAGTGTACTTTGGAAGTAGTCCAAGCCGACACCATGACCGAGATGCCGCTGACGCAGCACGAGCACAAAACCCTATGCAGGGCGTTAAACCAATTGTTCGCGCGGCGGGAGTGCAAGCAGCAAGAAGCCAGGAGCAAACGCATTGCACGCGAGCAAGCAAAGCTTGGACGATTAGAAACCAAGTTAGAGCAGATTTTCGGAGGCGTAGTGTGACGCGGTCTAATCTGCCAATTTTCATTGACCGTAACGACCCGTTTCTGTGTCCTCAGACTCCTGGGGACCACATCGAAATCCGCGATAAAGTCAAGGCGCTGGCTATAAAGCACGGCTGCATGATCATCGTCAGTAGCCAGCGCCCCACCGGATTTGACTACCGATTGCTCAGTGAGGTAGAACCATGATCTACTCCACGGTGCCGGAGGCCCTGCGGCTCGCGGTGTTTCATTGTTCCGACCCAGAGGTACAGCAACTTCTGGTCAGGTGTGCCGACGCCGTGGAGCAATTTCAGACAGCGGTCTGTGACGAGGCGGAACTGCCGCCTGTAGTCCGGCGGGCGCTGCACGGCATGAGCAACATTCCAGTGGCACGGCCCGTGGGCCACGAACCCGACGCAAATTGAGGAGCGGCATGGTACCTTATGCACGAAAACGTTGCCTTGAACACCTGCGTTGGCTGCTACAGTTAGTCGACGAGGAACACAAGTGGACCTGGAAGCACGAGACAAAGCCAGAATATCTGCTGGATCGTTACGCAGGTCTAGCGGACAACGCAACCATCTGGTCCGTGACGCGGAATTTACCCGGCGTCGCTTTGCGGTTTATCTGTAGGGTCAGTCAGACCACGGGGGACATCAAGGCCATCAGGGTCTACATCGTGGAGGAGGGTTTTGACGAGTACCATATCTACCAGCAGCAAGATCTACTGTTTGACTGCGATGCCGACCTCAGTACGCTCAAGTCTGAAATCAAACGACACTATGACCTATTTCTGGCACGAACCCAAGCAGACACCGAGGCCGCAATGAACGACACACTGGGCCGACTGTTTTGTGCCGTCGCGGCCATGAAATCCACGATGAGGACGACATGAGAGAGGACATTTACGGCAACCCATATTGCAAAACACGAGAGCGTACCAGTAAGTTGGCGTCCAGCGCCACTGCTCATGAAGAGTACTACGTGTGCCCCCGGTGCAGCACAGAACTCCCCAGCATGCACCACGGCAAGCGTCGTGTCTGCTGTACCTGCGGACTTGGCGTTACACGCTGGGGAGCCGGCCTGACCATTGACGACGAAAGCCCTGAGTACAAGCGAAAATGGAAAAATAAGCCAGACAAGGCCGCAGCGGTGTCACCCGACGCAAATTGACCTTGACAACCGCTGGCCATCTGGTACAATAATAATGGATTCTTTCCTTCGTAGCGTGGAGAAGCATGATGCCTGACCGTTGGAATATATCTGACTACACTTGGAGGCCCACCGGCAAGGAATATTGCAGTCATGTTACAGACGAACAATGTCGTCTTGGGGATCCAGATCAGATTTTGAGTCCGGATCAACTCGTGCCCGGTCAAAAATATCTACGCTCTTCCTTGATTGCTAGCTTCAAACCTCAACACCTGACCTATCGCCGTCCGCATGACGAGCAGCAAGGTTGGTTTGAGCACTACGACGTCTCGGCCGACACCCTTGCCATCCTACACAAGCCTTATTACGCGCGCCTGTGGCATTATAGTTCTTTAGGTTTGTTGCCCTTGGATAATAAATGGATCAGGGTTTGCCTGGTAAAGGCTTGACAACCGCTGGCCATCTGGTACAACAGCAGTCAGGAGACCACGATGCCACCCAAGCAAGTACAAAAAGATTTCTGGCATGACCAACTCAGTGACTTCTCCACCGATGGTGGACTGACTGGTCGAGACTTGATCACCTGTCTTCGCGAGTTGATCGATGAGGCCGAAGCCGAGGGTTTCACGGACCAGCGCGTTTACGTCTCAACTGACCCGGACTATGACACCGGCTCAATTTCATTGTGCTGCTCCCGGCCAGAAACTACTGCGGAGCAGCAGGCCCGTGAAGCCGAGGAAGCCAAAGCGGCCCAGGAGGAATCCCAACGCCTGCATCAGAATGTCCAAATGATCCGGGACCAGATAGCCGACAAGGTACTCAAAGGGCTTTCTCAAGAGGAAGCGCTGGCGCTGTGGCAGCGTGCCCAGCGAGTAAATCAGTGGTAAAACCTCACTGTAATGTACAAGACTAAGAAACAACTTCAGGAACAGCAAACGTTGATGACACGTTCTTGTGTCATTTCTTTGAAGTTCATCACGGAAAAGAAACGAAACAAGCTGAAAGCGCTTCTTTCTCGCTACAGAAGCGCTGTCAATTTTTACATTAATTTAGTATGGAACAATCGAGACCTCATCGACGTCGGTCTTAAAAAGCAAACTTATGGTAAATGTCAAATCCAACATTTGTCTGCTAGGTTTAAAAACGCTGCATTGAAGCAAGCCATTGAAATCATTACCTCGACTATCGCTTCTGCGGAAGCATTGGGCGCCAAACCGACTTGCCCTAAATTCACAGGAATGTGCGAGTTTGACGCTAAAGTGTTGAATGTACTGGACAATACAACGAGTAATCTATTCGATTTGATCGTTGAGTTGTCTACACTTGATCGTGGCAACAAAATTGCGCTTCCGACTAAAAGCACTGAAAGATTAAATTATTGGTTGGAAAAGCCCGGAGCAAAATTAATTCCAGGTGGAAAAATAAATGAAGATGTTTTGATCGTTAGAGTTTCTCTGCCTATTCCAGAATATCGACAGGAAGGTCGTGTAGTAGGTTGTGACATTGGTATCAATAAATTAATCGTTACTACGGATGGTATTGAAGCACAACTTCATGGCACAGAGATGAAAGCCATGATGGCAAGCATAAATAGGAAAAAGCCTGGCAGCAAGGGTAGAAAAAGAGCACAGAGACGAAGAGATAATTTTGTCTCTACTGTAGTTAGAAACGCATTTGATTGGAAAACCATTAAAACCATTGGGGTTGAAGACCTCAGAGGATTAAAGCAAGGCAAGCGAAAGAATCAGTCTAGAGCGTTTAGACGTACTCGTGCATCGTGGACATATCGTCAGGTTGTCGGCAGATTGGAACAAATCTCCCAAGAAAATGGTATTTTCTTGGTTAAGATCAACCCTGCTTACTCCTCACAGACATGTCCCAAGTGTAATGCGGTGCATCGTGACAATCGTAAGGGAGAGAATTTTCTCTGCACTTCGTGTGGTTACAGCAACGACAGTGATGTCGTAGGTGCAGAGAATATACTCGAACGTACTTTACGATTGCTCAGGAGCTGGAGTCCCTGAGGTAATGAAAGACTATGAAAAGTCTAACTCCACACCATTGAGTTGCCTAAGCCGTCGCGTGAACTGGAGCGGCTGGCCCAATGGTACCGAGACCGCCCCACGGCTTTCGCCAGTCTGCCAGACGACCAGCGTGCTGCGCTCGAATCAGCGCTCAAGGTGCTGGACAAGGTGATCAAGAACACGAGCAAGGAGTCGACATGAGCAACACAGAAAAGCGGATCATCAAGCGACGTTTTGACCTGAATTGCTTTCCGGGCAATTCCGTCGACACTTGGCTCGCCTGCATTGAGCGTGCGTGCGGGTACGCCAAGCGAGAAGGTGTCGAAAACCTGACGCTAGAGGATGACAGCCCAGGCGAAGATTACTACTTGTCTGGCACTCGGCGCGAGACCGATGAGGAGCAGCGAGATCGAGAAGAGCGCGAAGCCTTGACGGCGGCCCGGCATGCCGAGCGTGCCGCACAGAAGTTGGCGCAACAAAACCACAACGCCCTGATCAAGTTGCTACGGGACAAGACGCCGGAAGAAGTCCAGCGACTCCTGGCACTGGCGAAAACCCCATGACGAACGGCGGGCGACTGACGGTTCTGGCGCAAGACCGAGATCGCCTTCGGCGCGAACTCGATATGACGAAAAAGGAACGCGACGAGGCTAAACGGCAGTTGCTGGAACTTCAGACTGCGGTACAGGCGGTGATTAAACTCGCGAGGCCGCCATGTCGTTAGAATCCACACTTCAGGAACTCCGCTGTGCCGCAGAGGTCGTACAGGTCGTGTGGCACCGGGAACGTCGCTACGAAGTCGCAGCGTGCAGCCCAGACTTCTTCTGTCCGGATGACTTAGCTGCGGCGGATTGCTACAACGAAGGTCTGGAGTTCCAGGCCGTTGACGCTGCGACCGGTGCCGTGGAGTCATTCCCGTACAGGTCAGTGTCGAGTTGTTATCTCCGCAGCATTCACGTTGGGGCCAAGTTTTGGGAGGTAGAATCACTGGAAGATGGTCAATACGGCGGCAGAAAACGAGTCACCAGGATCATTTTCGAGGAGATGGCGTGACGCAAGACCGCGAGAAATTAAAGCAGTTGTACCAGGATATCGGAGGCGACCCCCTCCAGGTTTTGACGATTCGTCGCTACCGAGAAACGGTTCAGCTACGTTTACCTGCACTGGAAGACGACAGCGCGGTGTGGTATTTCTATGCCAACGATACCATTAATGTTGGTAAACCTACAGCGGCCTCGTTGCGCGGTACTATAATGGACAATGCAGGAGATTCTCGGCTGCGCATTCTGAGGTCCAGTGCCGACGAGATCGTGCTCATCACGGTCATGGAGGCCAATCAGTGGCTCTATGGTCATCGCCTACATGACCTCTGCCGGTTGCCCGGATTGCCTGAGTCTTTTCGCCTTGCTCTTGAACAGGTCAAAGAGGAGACAGCATGATACCATCACTAGAAGCATATCGGAAGCAACTGTGTGAGCGACACGGAACTGATGACCCAGTCGCTGCCGCTGAAGCAGAGGAAGCTAGCATTTTGACTGAGCAAGAGCAGCGACGCGCGCAAAACCGGCAAGAAATACAGATCATGCGGGAGAGCGCCAAGTTGCGGAACCAGCAGCGACGCGTACAGCAACAGGAAGAGGCAGACCGGCTGGCCAGTATGAGGGCAGACCCTCAAGATCGAGTCAACAGATCTTTCGCCCTGTTGGCTGAATTGCTCACGGCGTCGGGCTGTCCTACTCACCTCTTGGTTGGAAACGCCGCCAGGACTTTCCATGCCACCGGTGTGCTGCCTGAGCAACCTGGCTACATCATCGCGTGTTTGTTTTCTGGCAGCAGCTGCATGTGCGGGTTCAACGTCATGCGGGACCGTGGTGGTGCTCATGCACAACCGGACGAAGGATTGCGCCTGTACAGTGTTGACCACGCTGCTCCCGTGTTGGAGTTGCACGGCGGCACGAAATTCTTGTTGATCTCGTTGGAGGGGGATGAACTAAAGCATTGGAAGGACGCAACAAAATCTAACGCTGGTGTTGACGTCGGCAAGCAAGAATTTCTGGATGATCCTTGGATACTCAAGGTCACGAAACGCCGCAGCCAACTCTATGGGTTCAGTGAGGAATAGGATGCCGAGGCGTTTCGTTCTGTACCCCCACCGGATCACGAGTCCGACTGATGGCGATGAGCACTACATCGGAGCCGCGCAACTGGCTCGACTCTACGGGTTGGCGCCATGGGAGTATTGGGTTTGGAATCCACGAGATCCACGAGGTACCCGGGCGTACCCCGCAGGCACGGTTTTTCTATTTCCTCGCACTCATGGTGATTACTGGAGGCCAGAGTAGCACTTGACAACTGCCGGGCCGTACGGTACCATGTCAGCATGACCCGTGAAATGAAAAAGAAGCGTACCCGAGAGCGCAAGGCCCTGGCCGCAGAAATTTTCAGTGAACGCGAATCGTGTTTCATCACTACAACCGACGAGTTCTGTCCTAATTTCCCCGGCAACACCGTGAGGTTGACGTGGGCCAGAATGTGGCCGCGAGCCGAAGAGCCCACAGCACGGCGGTATCACGTCAGTGTCTGGGGCGATGACGACATGGGCATGGAACTCTATCCTGCGGACAAAAGCCAGGCCAAACAGGTCTATCGAGATCTGATTGCCTTGCAACCCATCAGCATTGACTACCTGAAGTCAATAGGATTTGTGTGGGCGTGAAAAATCTCAAAACTGATTACAATTCTGATGCCGTGGCACCAGATTACCGTTGTGCTGAATGCGGCGTTACTGGCGTGAAACTCTGGCGTCTCTGGATCATTGGAGCTTGGCATATCACCTGTGCTCGCTGCACAGCCGCACCAAAACAAATTGACATTTCCGGCATGACGCCGCATGGGCAAATCCCAGGCCGCTATATACCCTTGACTGACCAGTTGAATGACCGTATACCCGCAATACCAACAGAAAAAGGCGATACTTGGTGCGGCTACACGACTGTTCCGCAGGCGGGTATTGCGTGGTGGTGCAGACTGCCGAACTGGCCGAAGGAGCCGAATAGTGCGGATTGCGACTGCGCGATCGCTACAGAAAATGTGGGTGATGCATGACCTGACCGCACAGTAAAACCACATCGGTACGCATCGCCTTTGTGGCTTATAGCTGTAATGATGTGTGGATTGAAATCTCGCGGGCCTGGCCATGGGCTACGGTGTATGGCTCGGTTATGGCCGGCAGGAAGCTCGACGCGACCGCGCCAACATGGAGTTATACTGCAAAACGCTGGAACGGAATAAGGAATCAACATGAAACTGACGGCAGACGAATTTAAAGTGCGGTACTGCAATCGGTCTAAAATCTCAATTGAGTTTTTTGATCTGCACATGGTGGTGCTGCCGTGCTGCTGCGGGGATTCTAATTGTACCGGTTGGGCCGCTGTATCTATCGAGCCAGACGCACAGCGGCGTCATACTGATTTGTACGGGCCACAGAATTAAATCGCCAGAGCAACGAGAGGTGCCGTGATGGCCAAGACTAAATCCGCGTCGCAACGTGAACCGCCTATTTTGTTTTACGGTCAACACCATGAGTACACAGAGCTGAGCAACTTTTATCCAGCCGTTATTGAGATAGCAGGTAAACAGTATCCAACCGTTGAACACTATTTTCAAGCGATGAAAGCGCCGACACGCGGAGCACGAGAAGTCATCAGAACAGCGTCTACTCCAGCACAAGCAAAACGTTTAGGCTGGCGCGTAGAACTTCCCAAAGACTGGGAGCAAAAGAAGATCGGAGTTATGAAAACAGCGCTGTTAGCTAAGTTTACGCAGCACGCTGATCTGCAATCGTTGCTTCTAGCGACTGGTGACCGCGTCATTCATGAAGATTCGCCAACAGATGCTGTCTGGGGTTGGCTGAACGGTCAAGGACAGGATTTATTGGGGCGACTACTGATGCAAGTTCGTGCAGCCATCAGAAAAAATTCGTTGGCCTTGTAGCGTCGCTGGCTTAGTGCTGCGGGGTGCGGAACCTACAGCCATACGAGACTCTGCGGCGTAAAACCGAATACCTACAGCTTATTTTTCCTCCTATGGAGCCAACATGCCAAAACTACGATTTGTTCTGAACTCTGAGCGTGACGTCGAAGATTGCCCCCTACGACACCTTTCGGTCTTGGCACGTTTGGGCAGAACTACAAAACGACGTGCCGGACTGCAACGGCATGATCGGGGCTCGTGTCGTTGCCTACGATGTCGCAGAAGTCACATGGAACCGGAGGCTGGCGTTGGAGGCTGGTGGCCATCGCTACCTCTTGACACCGCACAATCCTGTGCTGCAGGTATTTTTGGGGCAGCCACAAGCGCCCGTGTGGTTCTCGAGCCTTGAGGAAATCGAAATCATGCTGGAGCGGTTCGGTGAGTTTATCGCCGAGCTGAAACTGTTTCTTTCGCTCGCAGAATCGACTTGACAACTGCTGGCCATCTGGTACAACTACAGCATGAGCGCAGAACTACCGAGCAATCTGGAGTTACGGAACAAAGAAGCGGCCGAATTAGCCATAAGCCGCAAAGATATCACGATGGCTACACCACAGGACGAAGTAGTTGAGATCTTGCGGTGTCGCGCCAAACAGGTGAATTCCGACACGTTTCTAAATCTAGGTGAAGACGAAACCAATGCGTTCCTTTTGTCACCAGGCAAGTTAGAATATGTCTACCGCGTAGAGCGTTTTGATGGTGTAGTCGAACAGTACCTTGACTATCACGCATCACGTGCGTGGTGTAATGACGGTCTGCGCTATGACGGTCCAATCTACGGAAATCTGATCTCCGAAGACGAGCACCTGCGCACACTGCACGTGTTCCATTACTTGCTCATGTCCATGGTGGAAATCGCCAGAAAATCTGAATTTTACCACAACGAACGCTGCCTACATGCACACCGAAATACCCGAATGAAGTTAACCACTCGACTCAACGGCTCCAGCGCAACGGTTACACCATCGAATAGCCACTACACCGTAACGCTGCACAAACGGCTTGACAACTGCTGATCGTCTGGTACAAATACAACATGAGCACCACCAAAATTCGTCCATTCGTCAAGCTGCTTCAACAGTCTCTCAAGAATCGTCGGGACTGGACCATTCAGCGTGACTGGGGTCCATCTGGAAAACCGCCGACTATCGGTAGCTACAACGTGATGGTTTTGGTACGAAATTTCGACCAAGATCACGTTACCGTGGTGTACCGACGTGATCGACGGTTCAAAGATCTCGATGAAGTCGTCATGGTGAATCTGAGTCACGGAACGGTGTCGAGCCCAGACATTGTCTTGACGCCAATTGAGCAGACGTGTCTACTGAAGGTGCTGCGCCGTTGGGTGCAGCGCATTGAGCAGCGGCGACAGGATCACGCGGCGCGGCAGGCTCAGCGCCGCATTGCCAAGATGGAGCGGTTGCTCTCGGCGGCCAACCTGGAAGTCGAGATCGAGCGAGAAACGAACAAGGAGGAGAAGTAATCATGCGGCAAGACAACAGCGACACATTCATGCTTGGCGTGGGGATGCTGATGTTCGTACTCGCACTTGTAGCGATCTATATCCCCAGCTGTACCGCCCAGGACCGCGCCAAAAATTTTGGCGGCACCGCAGTCGTCAAGGTGCAGTGTGGGCAAAAAGTCGTCAGCACGACCTGGAAAGACGAAAACGATCTGTGGTACCTCACGCGCCCGTTCAGGCCCGGCGAGAAGCCTGAACCCGTGACTTTTCGACAAAAGAAGGACTGGGGTAGTCGAACGTTCACGGGTGACGGCAAGGTGGTGTTCCAGGAGTGTTGGCCATGACGACACTTCAGGATGTGCTGGACGAAAGCGCCGTGGCGTTCAAGTTGGAAGTACTGACGGCCGAACGAGATACTGCTTTGGCTCAAGTAAAGCAGGAGCAGCAGCAGCGGGTCGTGATGCACGCCGAAATCGAAGGATTGCTTGCCCGCATCACCAAACTAGAAGCCGAGCGTGACAGTGCTGTATTGCGGGCTAAAAAAGCCGAGGCCGCGCTGGCTGACATGAACATTACTATCGAAAAGTTAAGAGTACTATACGGTGTTTAGCAGGAGGCTACTGTGAAGGCCGATACAGCGCTGCCCGGGAATCACTATTGCACCAAGCACCAAGGCGATGCCGGTCGCTATGCTGACCAAAACTGCGACTTGTGCAAGGCCGAAGCCGCAACACGCGATGCTGTCTCCAGGGCCGAGAAAGCCGAGTACGATGCTGCTCTTCAGCGTGCCGTAGTGGCCGAGTTGGTGGATGAGCAACGGAAGTTGCGGTCCGAGCGGGATACTGCGTTGGCTCAAATCGAGCAGGAGCGACTGGCGGTCCAGTCGGAGGCCCGGCGGGCCGAGGAAGCCGAGGACAAATTGGCGGTAATCAAACGTGAGCTACAGCGAGCTTACGACGTTTTGGATGTCGTGGCCAGCACCGCCGAAAGGTTACGCGCACTACACGGTGTTTAACGTGAGGTCACCATGAAATCAGCACTGCCAGGAAATCATTATTGCGCCAAGCACCAAGGCAATACCAGCCATTACGCCGAGCAAAACTGTGACTTATGTAAGGCAGAGGCCGAAGCCAAGCATCAGCGAGAACTGGCCGAGTCGTACAAAAACGACGCAGAAGTGTTGCGGGCTGGTGCCTGGGAGATGATTCAGGAGCGCACCGCCATGCGCGCCGAGATGGAGCGGCTACAGGCCCAGTACATCGACAGTATGCACCAGTTGGGCGCGACGCGTGATGCTGTTGTTAAAGCCGAAGCCGAGATCGTCAGGCTCAAATCTCTAATTCCTACTCCGCAGCCCACGCAGGAAGTCTGGCGTGAGCCAGAAGAGCCAGAACCTGAAATCTGTGACGAGTGTGGTTTCCGTCCAGCCAAGGGCAATTATCGGTACGATGACAACCGCACGGTGCTGTGTCCGGTGTGCAATGACATCCCGTCGCCGCTTGACCAGCTCAAAGCGGAAGTCCGCGAATTGCGTCAGGAAAGAAACGCATTTCGTGATGACGTCATCGCGCTACGGGAAGGTCCATGCGCGGGCTGCCGTGATTTGGATTCCGCCCGTGCCGAGGCCGAACGTCTGCGGGCCGCTCTAGCGCGTACCTCGGACGAAGACGAACACGGTATTTTCTGTGCCCCGCCGCCTGGATATGAGCGTCTAGTGAGGTGAAAAGATGAGCGATCCGAATTGCCCTAAATGTAGGCATAGTTATGGCGTAGAAAAACTTGCTGACGGTAGGTTTGGGTGCGAAGCGTGTCACACTGTGTGGCGAGAAGTTGAACAGCAAAACACCGAGATGACGTGCACAGCAAACGCAGCCCTAGTGGCCGAGCGAAACCAGGCCCTCGCCGAAGAGAGGATCTCCGCGCTGATCCAGGAGGGCATCACCCTACAGAAGGGTTTCATGGTCGCCACCCGGGAACGGGATGAGGTGCGGAACGAGGTGGAACGACTGCGCGTGCAACTCGCCGGCTGTTCGGTCGCGGCGCTGGGCTACACGGGAGATCCAGCGGAGCGGGATGCTTACGGATGGAGTGCGTCCTACCAGGATGTACTTGACCTGCGACGTCGCTACGACGCGCTCCGCGCCGAACTGGCCGAGACCAAGCGCATGGTCGCAGAAGAACGGACCAGCAACGCCTCTATCACAAAAGAGTTACTGGGGCTACTCTGCGCCATCATCGAGGCGTACGACCAAGATGTTGATGCAACCGACGCGGCAATTGACGCAGCGCGAAAGAGGTTGGGGAAATGAGAACCTGCGTAATGCTCAAAGTAATCCTGGTCGGACTGACACTGCTGACATCCTGCACGAATGACCAGCCGTGGGGCAGAGGTGAGGGCAGGGTGGTGCGCCTGCCCTGTGGGCAAAAGGTCATCTCGGCCAACCATGATCATTCTGCTCTGGTGGTAGCAGTCCGCCCATTCCTGCCGGGCGAGCTACCCGTAACCGTGACGATCATGTACGAAGGCCGAGTCGAGTACAAAATCGTGGAGTGCGCGAAATGAGCATGGACGCCTACAATAAAATTCTTGAGGAAATCAAGACGCTGACCGACCTAGTGTTTGAGCACGCAGAAGAGGATGCGGCACTTCGCGCCGAACTAGCTGAACAGCGGCTTACGATCGAGCGTCTGGCAAAGGAGCGCGACAACGCCGCGTCGGCCGCACTGGACAGCATGGTGCTGCTCGATAAGGAAACCGCAGCACTTCGGGCCGAGGAGGCCACCACGGAGGAACTGCTGGGACTGCTCCGAGCCGTCGTCGAGACGTGGGACAGATGGTATGGCCGCACAGATTTCGGCCCCATGGCGGAGGCCATCGACGCGGCACGAAAGAGGCTGAACAAATGAAGGACAACACTAAAATAGGTCTCGTGGCCGCTGGGTTTGTGCTGGCTGTGCCAGCTCTTTTCTACCTCTTGTTCTGGTTCGGCGAAAATGAGGCACAGAAAAAGGCTGTCGCCCGAGTGCATAAAATCCTGAAACCTCGGTTCAGTCCCGATGCCGAGATCCAGTTGGTCGGCAAATCCAGTGGCAAGATCTACGGCTATCGGGTCAAAAGTGCCGGCAAAACTTACCTGTGCTTGGTGCCGGACGACACGCAAGGCAAAGAAATTCCCCTGAGTCTCTGTGAGGAAACGCCATGACGAATAATACAAAAATTGTACTCTGGATAGTCGTCATTGTGTACGGCATTATGGCCGTTGGGGCACAATACTGTCTGGGCAAAGAAAACACAGCTTACCGCGAGAAAATGGACGATCTCGGCACCATGGTCATGCGGCAACACAACCAGCAGGAACGGTTGCAGCACCGATTGGAAATCATGACCATCGAAGCCAAGCGTCTGGAAAAGACCGTTGACCACCTCCATAGTCAGTTCCACCAGCACCGTCTTGCCGATGTCGCGCCGAGTCTGGATGCCAGCCCAATTGAACGGCTTGACCATCTGGAGCGCCGGGTCAACGTTTTGCAGATGGACCACGACATTGTGCTGCTCCGCATCATCAAAACGCTACGCCGGCACGACCTCGACGTAAAATGGCCTTGACAACTGCTGTATTTGTGGCACAGTAACAATACGACCAACAGGAGAAACAAAATGTACTACAATCGTTACCAGTCCGACAACCAAGTTTGGTACTTCATCGTGATGGGCCTGGCGGCCTTGGTTCTGCTGATCTGGGGCGGGGTCCGCGCCGTCTGTGCCATCGATTTTGACCAGAACTGTGGCGGTTACCTCAAACGTGCCGCGGACGCCAACACCGTCGAAACGGCCCACCAGGAACTCGGGAAGGCCCTGAAGTACATCGAGGCCAAGCACCTGACCCAGGGCTACACCTCGGTCCTGTGGAACACACCCGACGAGGATGTTGGTTTTTGGTACCACAACCTCAAGTCAGCCCAGCAGGAACTCACGAAGGTCACGACCACGACAACGCAGTTGGAGCGCAGCAATCTCCTGCTCAAGTTGCGCGAGACGCTGCTGGACAAGGACGGCATCACGGTGCCGGATGGAATTTCAGTATACCCGATGAACACTTTTCTGTGGTGGCTGGGTGTCATCGCGAGCCTGCTGCTGTTCGGCGCCGGTGCCATCTGGATGGCTCGACACGGATAATATGAAGTATAAAACAACAGGAGAACACTATGAAACTGGAACTGAATCTGCCTGCTCTTGAGCGACTCATCGGGGGAGACACCGAGATCGAGATCGGCATCCGACAGCAGATCGCCAATGAGTTTGCCTCCAGGCATCTGAAATCGCTGCTTAACAGTACCCAAATGAAGGAATTGGAGCAGGAGTGGCGCGGGTTAATTGAGGAAGCCACCAGGAAGAGGTTCCAGGAATGGAAAGACAGCAAGGAGAAAGAAAATCCCCTGACCAGTACCTATCCTGGTTGTGCGCTCAAGCGCGAGATTAATGATGCGGTGAATAAGGCAATCGGAGACGTGCTCGCTGAGGCCGTGAAGAAACACATGGACAGCTATATCGGCAACTGGTTGTTTGGAGACATAAAGAAATGGCTTCCTGAGCGGTTGGAAAAGTTCATCGATGAGGAGATCAAGCGACGTCTCGAGCGAGCCAAGGAGGGCTAACACTATGCCAACTGGATACACTTGCATCATCGACGACAACCCCAACACCACGCTCCGGCAGTTCATGTTGCGGTGCGTTCGTGGCATGGGCGTGTGCATGGAGATGCGTGACGATCCCCTTGAGGATCTGCCGCCCAAGGTGCTGAAGCCCGACACCACCTACAGCGAGAAACGATTGGCTGAGTCCCAGGAGCGCCTGCAGAAACTCAAGAACATGTCGGTGGCAGAAGTTAAACGGGCGTGCATCAAAGACAACTGCAAAACTCTCGAGGCTTGGGAGAAGTGTTCTGAGGAGAGTGCTGCAGTACGGCAGCGCTACCTCGCGATGAAGCAGCAGGTCGAGGCGTGGACGCCCCCAACGTCCCAGCACCAGGGCTATAAGGAGTTCATGCTGGAGCAACTCGTAACGGGCGGTATGCTGAACTACGAACACCATGACCACGAGCCCGAAGCCCAGTCGCCGGACGCGTGGTTAGCCGATGAAATCCGGCAGGCCAAGGATGACGTCCAGTACTACACGAAGGACATCGAGAAAACGCTGCAGCGGTACCGCAAGGCCAATGAGTGGCTGGAGCAATTCTGGGCAAGTCTCCCGGAGGAGTAGAGATGCCCAGCCGCAGTAAAATCTTCCGGCATTTCTCTCGCTCGGCCGACGACCCCAATGTCTACGAGGTGCAGTTGGACAGTCGTGGCCGACTGTGTCTGGGCAAGCGCTTCGCCAATCAACACGTCGCCCTTCGGGTCGAGACCAGCTGGGCTGCAGGTACGCAGTTCCTGCGGTTGATCGTTGGAGACGGAGAGCAAGAGGAATAAAAGTGCCACGCTATATCGTCAAGTTGCCGTACCAAGGCCAAGATTATTATCTGGAGTGGTCAACCATAGTAGACGCGCCCGTGACCTACGGGATGCTGTTAGAGGAGTTCCAGCAGTACTACCGCGACGAATACGGAGCTAACGGCCAGTACGACCTGCCTGGCCGACTGGCCCGCGTCGACGCTACCGGTACTTCCAGCAGGGTCGGGACGCTGGCGGAACTTCTAGCCAGCAACCGAGCGGGGCCCGACGAGGCTTCGCTAACCCAAGAGGAAATCATCCAGAAGTTCATTGCGGAACGGCCGGAGGAGCAGTGACTATTCACCAGCAGGAGTCGTGATGCACCGACCAGAACAATGGTTACGTTTTCACTGGCAGAATCTCAATCGAGACAACCGCCGACTTCGCGCCCGTGGCAGCACGGACAAAACGTTTCCCCTGCATGGTCGTGCTTGGCTAACGTGCGGACCCGTAACGGTTCGTCCAGAATGGTGCGCGGACGGTGCTGGCGACATGGGCGGCTTCAGCGTCAAAACCAACACTGGCGACACCGCTGGCGTGCAGGTGGCTTGTGGGATTCCGTGGCTCGCCCGGGTCTACTGCTCCGTGGAATTTGACCAGTATCACGATTGGCTGGGTCGCAAATTCGCCAATTGGCTCGGCAGTCTGGGCGAACTCGACGTACTTTCGATCAAGATGTTCGATGACGCGGTCTGGTGGGAAATCCTACACCCCAGCCATCACTGGTACAGCAACACACCACGCTGGCGCAGTGGAAACTTCCGACCGTTTGATTTTCTGCTGGGCAAACAACAGTACCGGCGAACAATCCTGTCGGTTCACGACGTCGTGATCCCGATGCCTGAAGGCCCATATCCAGCGGTCATCAAAATGTGCCGCGATACCTGGACTCACTCTCGCTTGAGCTGGCCCTGTACGGTCGTGCTGCGGGCTGACATCGAGATGAAAACGCCAATTCCACATGCAGGTAAAGGTGAGAATTCTTGGGATTGCGGAACTCAAACGACCCACGGGCTATGCACGCCCGCCGAGACTGTTGACCAAGCCATTGCCGCGATGGTGGAAACAGCACTGCATGCTCGTCGTCGCTATGACGGCAACATCATGGCCCAATATCCAGCACCGGGAGCGACGCCATGACAATTCGCCAGCAACACGATAATTACGTCGCTGAAGGTTTGGTCAAGGCTACGGGTGTCGGGCAGATTAAGCCGCCACCGGACAGCACTGATGATCATGCACAGTCTTGCCGAGTATGCGGTGGCGGTGGGTATATTTTCGTACCTGAGCAGAGTGTGGCGGCCGACTGCCCAGCGTGCAATGTGCCGGACCGTATGACCGAGGAGGAACGTGGTGTTCACGATCAACACTGACTTTGAGGGAGCGCGTGAATACGTCGAGCACTTGCGCGCCTCGGGCTGGCACGCCTGGCGCCGGTTTTCTCCTTCTCCCTCGCCTCTCGCCACCGTAGGTGTTGGTGCCATTCCGGGGCGCGACGGTTTAATGTGCATCTGTGGTGGCCCAGCTTACACACGGATTTTCGAGCGTTGGGATGGACAGGAACACGAGGTGCGCATTTCCTGTCCTGAGTGTGATCTCCATTGCCGTGAAATTGCACCGCCACAATGGGCCGAAATGCCGCGCGGCGGGTTTCGACCGTGCCCTACAAACGACGCGTCATATCTAGTGACTCGCGCCGCTTGGGCGTGGAAACAGATGGTGCGCGGATAATGTGCTACCAAGGAGGAACGTGATGAATCCGCACCCGTGGGGTGACTTTCTGCAGGCCCGTGCAAAAGCCCTGGTGTGGCAGCGGGACGTAATGCACCAGACACCAGAACAAATCGCCCGGCTGATGAGCATGGACACCATGCAGGTGCGGCTAATCCTGGACCACATGGACAACGAGGCCGAGAAAGCAGAGAGTGATGCGCGGGGCGAAGCAAATCCGGATTTAGAGGAGGTAGATTGCCCAGGATGTTGTGGGTGCGCCGCTGGTTGGGATGGCCCTGACCATCCGGTGTGCCATGGCACAGGCAGGATAAAAAGACACGAACTGAGCTGGTGGAGCAGTAAATCCTGAGACTACTGTACCGTTCCTAAAACCATAGTCAAACATTACATTTAACCACGACGTCGGACGAACTGTTTTTCCGACGATTCGTGCTGGAACTTTCATCCAGAACAGAAGTGGTTTTCACCTTGCCCTTATGCCTTTGAAGAGATGTTCCTTCGGTACATAAAAGCTTGCCCTCTGCCGTGCTCAAGGCACCACTTTTGCGAAACCAATCATGTCGTCGAACAAAGATTTTCATCTTTGCTTTGGCACGAATGTTTCGCGCGAGAGCTGCCCAACGGGACCATACATGTCTTAAACCGTCCTCTGGGGATTTAGGAGTGTAGGCCACGGATAAGGGACATCTCTCGGATTTTCTTAGGTTTCGCCTTGCCAAAACAATTCCTGCAGCTACTCCAGAATTTATTCCATATTGGGATTGATACTTTACACAACCAATAACTGAACTATACGCAGGATTAACGGTAAATAGTTCAATGCCTTCTCGCCATGCTCTGCTTTTAATTATAGCCGTTACTGCACTGTAAGAAAAAGCAGCCAACACAGCTCTTTGAGGCAAACCTTGATCCTTCATGGCTTTCTTTTTGCCAGTAAAGTCAAGGTTTTCAATCACTACAGGCGCTTTTTGCTCTACAGCAAAAGCAATGATTTGTTTAACTGCTTCTCCAATTGACGCTTGTATTTGGTCGTGATTTGCACTTTTACTAGTTTTGAACGGAACAGAAAGGTAGGCCTTCATATTCCCTTCAAAATCAACAAAAGCAGCATCCAGGCTGCCATTATTGATATCTACTCCAACACGGCCATTGCGTCGGTTTGAAACGATTTCGACTTCACTTCTGTGAAGTGAAACATGTACTGTCCATCTGCCTTTTTTACCTCGATTGAATCTAAACGTCAGAGCATCACCTTGTTCCAAAGCTGCTCTAATGTCATGAACAGCTGCGTTTTTGCCGCTTCGGTCATAGTGAAATTCAAGCTTTTCAAAAACGACAATAGGCCCAAATTGGTTAACTAGTCCAGGAGCAGTTCTGAGCGTTAAAGTGAAAGACTCATCGGGTTGTTCAACAAGTTGTGCTATGGAGTTTCCTTGGGTTTCTCCTGAGCTACCTACGAGTACAAACGTGCTGTTACGGGTTTTTCTCCAGGCTTTCTTCCATTCAACGTGATCCTTGTAACCGTTTTCTTTCAAGTTGTATTGAGCCAGAAACAGCTTTTTTGAACCGAAACAGAGTTTAGGCTTTGTGCTTTCGAGTGTTTTAAGTTTTGCTTTTTGGCTTCCCAGTCTACGTTGTTTTTGATGCAGGATAAAACGTGTTTTAGCTTTATCTTCTTTTTTAACTTCTGCTTTTAGGTCTTTAACCTTCTTAGTCAGTGCAGCTACGGATGCTGCTGTTGAGATGCCGTGTGCTTTATGGACTTCAGCTCGGGAGCTTTCTTTACCGTCTAGATCGATTTTAATGCCGTTGTACTGCCTGGCATTAATTCCGTATTTTATTTGATAGTCTCGTTTAGTTCGATTGGCATCAAAACCTGGTTTTTGTCGAGCCGCATGAAGGCATCGTTGCGCTGTGTTAAAAATTAAGGCATAAGATTCACAATAATCAATGCATTCGGTAGGCACACGTGTCGCGTACGAAACGATGAGGCGGGTGTCTTTTGCCTTCTTTCTCACTTGACAGATCGATTCCCTTCAACTACAGTGTAAGGTGAAAGTCGAAGATTGTCAATGCCTGATGAAATTATTTCGAGCTGTTCGGAACCCATCTCTCGACCCACGAGCGTGATGCGGAGGAACGCGATGAAACTGATCTGTGATTACGTAATGACCTGCAAGGGGTCTGTTGAAGTAGACCTATCAGACATCGATGATTTGTCACAAGATGAAATCGATGGATGGATTATGGAAGGCGCAGAAATGGAAGTACACGACAAAACCGAAATCCTCCTGAGCCCGCGCTATACTCCAGAGGACCTGGCCGAGGCCGTCAAGGCAGAAATGGCGGAGCGAGGGGAGATCCAAGATGGTTAGCGAATTTCAACATCATGTTAAATGGGGACGGCATGTCTGAGATCAAAAAGCCAGAATGGCAGCGGTACCAGGGCGTGTCCATTCCGGGGGTCCTTCCCGAGGACTACCGAGTCCTTACCCTAGCCGACTTTTACCTGAAACTCGCGTTTGTGCTTCTGCTTGGTCGGGCCAATGACGGCACCACCACGGACCAGCAGGACGACGCGATTTGTGCGTTCATGGACGAAATTTGGGAGAAACTGTCGCAGCAGGACCGAAACCGGGTCAAACGCATCGAGAGGAACCAAGAGAGCGACTACGAGTAACCCACCAGGAGCCATATGACCAAAATCCTATTTCGTCATAGTCTTGCAGAACTCGGCGAATACGAAATAGCCTGCCGGCATTCCGATGTCATCGAGTCCCGTGCCCAGGTAAAACCGGGTGATGTCGTACTGGGCCGGTATTCCGTCTTGCCGTATTACCACGAACTGGAACGCGATGTCCATCACCTCGGCGGCACCATGCTGACGACTCGGCAGCAACACGAATATGTCGCCGATATGCAGAATTGGTATCGTGACCTGCGTGACCTAACGCCCGAGACGTGGTTCGGGCTGGCTGAATTCACGGCCAGCCAACATCCAGGCCCCTTCGTGCTGAAGGGCGCGACAAATTCCCGCAAGAACCTCTGGCGGACCCATATGTTCGCGCAGGATCGCGATGCTGCCCGCGAGGTGTATTTCCGCTTGATGGAAGACCCCATGATCGCCGACCAAGGAGTAGTATTTAGAACCTACGAGCCATTCGTTCAGTACGGCACCTCGTTGTCGGGTGCTCCCGTCACGAAGGAATTTCGCTTTTTCGTATTTCGCGGAGCTGTCGTGGCGTCTGGGTATTACTGGGCGAGCCAGTTGGATCTGTTCGATGGTAGCAAAATCCCCAGCCCGGATGATGTGCCGGACGATTTCGTCCAGTCGGTCATCCGGGCGGTTGGCAACTCCATCCCGTTCTGGGTGTTCGATTGTGCTGAGCGGACCGATGGGGTCTGGCGGGTCGTTGAGTTGAATGACGGTCAGATGTCAGGCTTGAGTTGCTGCGGCGCTGAGGAACTGTACAGCAGTTTGGCTTATGCGGTCGCCAACAGGTGAGGCCGCTGTAAAACAGTGGGCTAGGAGACAGCATGACGCGACTTTTTCTCGACACGGAATTCACGGGCCTGCATCAGGGCACCACGCTCATTAGTCTGGCGCTCGTGGCCGAAACTGGCGAGGAGTTCTACGCGGAATTCACTGATTGTGATTTAGACCAAGTAGACGACTGGATTGAGGAGAATGTGTTGTCCGGACTGTACCTACAGACGAAGCACCATGCGGGCCCCAACACGTTTGAGGTACTGAACAACACCGAAGTCATAGCTATGACATTGTCAAAGTGGCTACGACAGTTTGAATCTTCTGTGGAAATCTGGAGCGATGTTTTGGCGTATGATTTTGTGTTATTTTGCGAGTTGTTTGGTGGTGCCCAGAATCTGCCCAGCAACGTGTTCTACATTCCATTTGACCTCGCGACCGTCTTCAAACTGAAAGGGCTGGATCCCGACCTGAATCGCGAGGAATTTGCCGCACTGTCAGATTCATCACTGCCCCAGCACAATGCACTGCGGGACGCCAGGGTGCAGCGTCGATGCTTTGAAATCTGTATGAGCAAATAGGTAAGGAGACCAGCATGCCGAACTACGCGCGATACAGTATTCTCTGTGGGCCGTGCCCAAGGTGCCCCAGTGCCCTTGACAGCATTGCCGACATCGTGTGGCCCAAGATCGACATCATCATAGAAAAAGGTCACGATACAGGCTTCGCAAGAGTCCGGTGCCCTCGGTGCGGCGACGAGGAATGTGTGGACACGAGCACGACAATAGCTACGCGAGACGCCGTTGCCACCGCTATTTTAAACTGGAACGCAAAGCACTGGCCAGGCACATCGTTTTGTTTTGACAATATAGACCATGTGTTCTGCGCCATGCGGGCGGTAGACCGCTATGCTGAATATCAGGCTGGAGGGACTGCACCTTTTCCCATGGAGCTTGCTTGGTTCGCATCACCTGAGCATGAGACCGAGGCCCTAGACCTCCTGAAGGCTCGCCGCCAGCACAACGAGATCGAGAATTTGGCCAATATGGTTCCTACCAATTTTTCTAAAATCTCTGAGGAAAATCTGAAAACCTTCAATGTCGCTATCGAGGCCGGGGCACATAAAACTCCGGAAAGCATCATGACCGCCATCACGGCCGGGGCCAGTAAAGCAATGCAGCGCTACCATAGGCCCGGTGCGTATCACACCATGGTCCAGCAACCGCCCGACTGGTCGTCAGAGAATGACGCCGAAACCCTACGGTGCATGCAGAACTCAGTATCGGGTGTACAGTACAGCCACGACAAAGGCCATGATCTCGGCGCAAAGCCAAAGCAGGAGAATAAAATGGCGTACAATCAATCAAATCCTCAGTGTTCAACTGTATCCGATGCCCAGGTCGTCATCGGCATGACCGATGTCACGGCTTGGCTGCTGTACCCAATCATGTATAACACCGCAAAGGAGTGCTTCATCAGTCTTAATTATCTTAAAGCCTGTGGGCGCTTCGGCGCGGGCGACGCCGTTTGCATCGTGACACACGACCACAACGGTGCCGGCAGTATCATGGGGTACGTGACTGACGTGGTGCCGAATGAAGACAAAGTCGATGGTTCCAAAACGCTAGAAATAATTTGTCGAGTAATCGCTGGGGCGCAACCAGGCACAGATCAGACCACACCCTGCCCCGATGTCACTGGCTTGGCTCAGTCTAACCCTAGCGTCACTTTTGTCGCACCAGCAGCGAACCCCGACCCCCAGCCAACACTGCTGTTTTGTCCTGACTCCGATGACCTTCTGGTGCTGTACCTGCCGCACCGCGGACCCGACGACCCCGAAGCCAAAATCCAGCCGGTCCTGAGAGTCAAGCGTTGGGGTGAGGTCACAGTGGTGCCGGGCTGGAAGAACCGAATGGACGAGACCGCCATGGGGTTTTGGCGGGCCCTCGCACATGTCTACCGGTCACTTCCGCTGCCTGTGAGTCCCAAACAGGAAGCCATCATCAAGTTTTGTACCAACAACCACATGACCTTGGCGGAGTTCGACGCCCAGTATTACGCGAGACCTGCGCGTCACATGGAGGTTGTGGACACGTGTAACGTTTATGGTCTGTGGGTAATCGAGAAGATTTATCCCTAACGATAGGTCAACTAAGGAGCGGAGCGATGAATCGGTGTGATCAACTACAGCGTGAAGTTGAGGCCCTGACCGCCAAGGTCGCGGATCTGGAAGCCAAGGTGCGAGACCTGTATGCGCAGCAGAGTAAACCACGACGCGGCACAGCCGACAGATCTAGTCCCTACGATGCGGGTGACCCGAATATCCGGCGAGCCATGCGTGAAGCATTTAACGACGACGACTGAAGTCAAAAGGAGCAACACCATGATCACATTCGTTTCCCAGATGATGGACCTGAATCGCTATCTTGTAATCGGACACGACGGCATTGGCTTTGTCGCGGCCTATTTGGGCCTCGACGAACAGTACCCGCCGGCCGATTCTGCCTGGTTTCCGATCGCGCCGCCGGTGTAACCATGCAGCAGCATCCAGAATTAACCAAAATCGCGGCCGACATCACGGCCGCGAGTGTACGGGCACTACACGGCTTGGCCGAAAAACTCAAAACGACATTTCCGCATGACGACCCAGGCGAGACCGCCCGCAAATTTCGCATGTATGCGGCACGTCTGCAGCAAAACGTCATGGCATCGGCCGAGCAGATGTTTCCCGAAGATTTTCTGGAATTGCTGCGCCCGGCCGTTGCCGAGGCATTTGAGTTGGCTGCCATGACGTCAATGCTCACGAATGACAAAAATTAAAGGTGCTGAATGTTGACTGATAACCGAGCCGCCGCCCAACCTGAATATGTGCTGTCAATGACTGCTGTCCTAATGACATTAGACGAAATCAGCGAATTTTGCAGAGAATTGTCGCAGGTGCCCGGTTGCACAGTGCAACACAGCATGTTCCACGAGCAACCCAGAACAATTCGAGTGGTGTCGGCTGACCTGGAGCAACTGGAACAAATGCGCCGTGATGCCGTCGCGGTCGGGCGGCACTACTTCACCGATGTGCTACTAAAACTACGCACTACGCCTTGACAACCGCGGCTCTGCCGAGTAGAATGATGCCATGACACACAACGAGCAAGCCAGAGTCACGACGGCCGTGCTGTGGAAGGCCGACCAGCCCGATCACTATGGCCGTGTGTTCCCCAAGGCCGTGCTGCAGCGGTTGGCCCAGGACGAACCGGGCCGATTTGTATTCGATGCCCAAGACAATGCCCTGCGGGTGCTGCTGCCTGCCGGCATCGAGTACACCGTCAAGAAAACCAACGCCGAGAAACGACGGGAGGCCCGTGCACAGGAGTTGCGCGAGGCGGCAGAGGCCAAAGCCGAAGTAGCTAAAAAGGGCGCGGAATACAAAATTTTACGCAGCAAAAGTGTGGACGCGGTAGCGGAATGTGTATACAGGTTACAATTTCGCGAGCAGGAGAACCACACCGTCTTTTATCAGGTGGAGTGTCTACTGAAGTCGCTGGTGCCGTGTTGGGGTACTTTTGTCCTGCACTACGAGGATCGCCATCTTGTTTTCAATCCTTTGTTTGGCTTAGTAACAGAAAACAATGAAGTCAATCTAACACCCAAAGAGAAGGCCGCTGTTCTAGAACTTTTGTGCGGCTATCGACACGTATGGGCTGAAAAAGACCTTTTTCGGTTGGCCAAAACCGCATTGGTATGCCAGCCCAGAACACGTTATCTTAACGGGTTTCTCTGGTCCTGGCACGACGAGATCAGCCGCAGAGACGCCGACGATCGGAAAGACAACGGCAAACCGCTCCGTGGTTATGGATACGATGACGAGTATTACCGCTACGTAGATGGCGCATCGATCGAGAGTAAACTGCTGCGGCTGAAAGGTTGGCCAGAAAGTAAGCCATAACATGTCACAAAAACTCGATAAGGCCGCCAAAGCCGTCGTCGCTGCCCGCGAGGCCGTTGAGAAGGCGAAGCACGAGGTCTCGCGTGTCGGCACTGACATCTACATGCTGCACCAAGATTACTGCAACTACAAAATGTCACTGGAGCCTTGCTATCAAGGGGAGAACAGTGTACTGCTGCCGTTCATTCCGCATCCCATCTCTGACGAAGATTACCGACACAATACTGTCTACTTAGAGGACCGGCGCGACGCGGAACAGCGGGAACTGCGGGCCGCCGAGGTAGACTTAATCAAAGCCGAGGCCATGGTTTTGGTCATGGCGATGAGGCCGACGTGAAACGCCAACACAGAATGCACAAAGAATTCGATCTAATAACAGAAAGCGATGGGACTCTGGACAGTCTGATCGCGGAGTTGCAAAGAGTGCAAAAGATCGCACAAAACCTTGGTTTTGGCAATCTGGACCTGAGGGAGACGGAAGACGGTGAGTGGCAAGTTACTGGATCGCGGGATGAAACCTCGACTGAACGCCAAACCAGAATCGCCAAGGAAAAGGACGTCAGAGCGACAGCATTGGCGCGTCAGAAGAAAGCGCAGCATGACGATTTGGCACGACAATTGAAAAAGTTGTCGCTCGAGGAAATGCAGCAGATCTTAACCGAGGCAGGAAAGTAGCATGACCTACACATTCGACCAGTACCCGGTCGGCAGCATCGTGGCGCCAGGTGAAACGCCTTACTGGATCACGTGGTTGCCTGATTGGTCCTGGACCACCTGCAGCGCGACGGGCGACACTTTGGCCGAAGCCCTGGCAGACTTGCAGGACGTCTACAACATAGTGCTGCAATACTACCGCGACCACAAACTGGACATTCCAGTCCCTACGACGGGCCCAGCGGCGCATGAGTTAATTTTGCAGTCCACCCGCGAGGTTCAGCGGTTTCTCACGGAGGAGTAAACAACATGACGCCGATCGAAACCATCACGACGACCAAACACGGGTTTTGGTGCCCTGGATGTGGTACGCATTGGTTTGGGATCGACCATTTGCTTGACCGGACACCATGCACAGCCGGGCCGTGGCAGTGCGGAAATCCAGAGTGCAGAACGGACGTCATGTTCAAAATCGTGAACGACCATGAGGTCGAGGTCACGACGCGTGAGCGTAAATCATGGCCGTGCTATGTGCTGCTGAAACTCGATCCAGATGACATGCAGCCAGGTCACGAGTTGTTCATCGTGACGGAATATGACGGACTAGCCCAGGATGACCGCGGCACTATTTGCGACAACTGGGATTTTTTCTTCCACGAGCACCAATGCCCTGAAAATTTCCTTCGCGGCGTCGTGGCGGTCATCAGCAGAACCAAAAAAGAGATTCCGCTGGACCAGCAATATCGAGTGCATCGAGAACTACGTGATGAAACCTGGAGCGATCCCCACGGACTCTTCAAGTTTGTAGCGTCAATCCCACGCAACGCCAGCACCACCGAGGCGATTGAGCACGCGATGGACACCGCCATCCTGGAACTGTTCAATACCGACGGAAATGCTCGTTCACCAGATGACGATCTAGAAAGAAAATGAGCATGAGCGACGACAGAGCACCACTATTGAATCTGGGCGGTCTATGGAAGACGACTTCCAAGGCCGGCAACGAGTACCTGCGGGGACGCCTTGGCGGCACCGTAATTATGATACTGCCCAATCGCTATAAAGAACGCCCGAACCAACCTGATTACATTATGTGGCTTGCGGCAGCACCGCCGAAAGAGCACAGCGAAAACAAAGACGTCTCAGGTCCGATCTTGGACTCAGAATTACCCTTCTGAACAGGATAGCAACATGACCGATAAAGAAAATATTTTCTGTCCACACTGCGGTAGTTCTACTTGCATTACAGCAGAAACAATGCGAGACGGATGGACTATCTCATGTGGCACCGAAACTACATACAATATAGACGGTAGCTACACCACACATCCCGGCCAGGAGCACAAATTCGCCGGTTATGTGATGGAGCGTAATCTAGGCTTGGTCGAAGAAGTAGCACATTTGGAGCAACAACTCCAGGCAGAAAAAGAAGAGCGTGAGGCGCGCGTACAAGAACTCGTGGACACACAGAACCATCTGGAAAATGCGTTACTGCGGTGCGGTGATCCAGATCACTTGAGTCGTGCGCTGTCCCGGCAACTCGACGAAGCGCGCACAGAAATCAGTAAACTCCGAGAAGGAGTCTGTTTGACGTCGGAGCAATGGAACCAAGAGCGAATCGAATTCGCCGAAGCCTATGCAAAACCACTGCGAAGTGAAATTGAAAAATTAAAAGCGCAAGTCGAAGTACTGCAAAGTGTAGCGAGCGACAGCACTAAGCTCAGTCAAATTCTGGAAACTATTCAGCGCAAACTCAATTCACTGTGAAAGCTGGACGCCCCACTGTAGAAAAGGTTCAGCGTGTCCGACGCTGGACTTCTGTCAGATTGCCCGGAGCAATCGTCCGGGCTTTGCGGTGGTGTGCTCGAGAGCACCGGCATACCGCGCAAAAATATGTCCGCTACGCCGTGGAAGACCTATGCACGGAAATTGAATCTGGAAAACTCACGATGGGCTTTCCGCGCAACCCGTGGTATGCGTCGGAAACAGAAATTTACGGTGTAGAAGTCCACGATGCTTTGATTGCCAGAGTCGAAGCGGCGGCAGGCCAGCTCTGCCACACAGTTTCGAGCTTCTATTTCCTGGCAATCATGCGCGCGGTAACCAGGCAGCTCGACCCCGAGAATCGTGGCCTACGACTAAAATCGACACTATAACGCCGTCCGGCGTCACTTTTGCCTTGCAGAGTCTCTCCATCGTGCTATAGTAGATGTAACCGGCGAACAACGCCAAACAGGAGATAGGAAACATTATGAGCGAGACAAAGACCAGGAAATCCTACACGCCACGCAGCGCCATTTCGGCAGTCAAAACTCAGATGCTGGAGCTAGCAAGCACCCCAGTGACTCCGCAGGAGATTGCCAAGGTGCTCGGCGTAGACCTACGCATCGTGCACTATTGTGCCCGAAATCTGGCGCGCCTCGGTGCCGTGGTCGTACAGGGCAATCGAAATACCCGAGCGTACCAGACCAATCCTGATTATACGCCTGCACCACCCGCCCCCAAGGCGCAGCGCCCACGTGCGCCCAGGGAGAAGACCACAGTGATCTCGACCCAGGTCATGGATTTTCTGCGAGAGCATGCAGGAAGTGCTGGCCCTGGTCTAATCGCGGAAGCGCTGGAGCTGGATGCCAAGACTGTGGGCTACCACTGCCGTCGCCTGGCCAAAACCGGACAGCTGCAGTTCCAGGGAGAGCGTCGAAATCGCGAGTACCTCGTGGCGTAGACCGCGGCCGACAACTGTAAAACGGGAGGAACTTTTGGCCTAGTGCCTACCCGGAGCATCATGGCAAATTCCACCTGGATTTTTCTCGATAGCCCACGAATGAAAGGGCCTGCAGTTCGTAGATGGCAAGAGGTTTTGATCGCCCTGGGGTATGACATCGGGTCCTGGGGAGCAGATGGCGTGTTCGGTCCCGCGTGCGAAGGGGCGACAAAAGCTTTTCAGAAGTCCGCAGGATTGTCTGCCGATGGGATTGTCGGAGGAACGACGTGGGCGGCGGCTGAAGTAAGAATGAGTACTACTCTGCCGAGAGTAGCACCGAGCACCCAAACGACAGAAAACGAAATACAGGTGCTGGATTACAGAGGTAAAATTAAACCGCCAAAAAATGGTCGACATACCAGAGCATGGTCGGACATCACCGGAATAGTTCTCCATCGCACTGCATGTGAAATGGGCGAAAACCCAGAGCGGTATTTTACAGTCAACGCGCACATCAGCGTAACGCTTGGTGGCAAAATAATTTTGTGTCACCCGTGGGAAATGGCCATATGGCATTCACACGGAACGTCGATGTGGACAGTAGGAATTGAATTCACTGGAAATCCCGAAGGGAAAGTAGGCTACTGGTGGAAACCGGGGGGCGGCCCGCACCCCATTACCGACGCACAAGTCAAGGCAGCGGATAAGCTACTTGAAATGCTCATGGCGGAATTTGCGCGCAACGGACAGACTATTAAGTACATTCTGGCGCATAGGCAGTCCAGTCGAGATCGAGAATCGGACCCTGGTTTTGACGCATGGCGCAAAATAGCCATTCCATGGATGGAAAAAACGGGGGCTATTCCTGGGCCGCGCGAGGGCTGCGCTGTAACTAAAGGTCTACAGGAACCTGTGGGCTACGCAGGTGACACGTGGGGCGGCCCCGTAAGCGAAGGTGGCGGGCTGCAGATACCCACAGAATGGGATCCTAGAAGCAAAATTCCGTTCTGGAAAGAATAAAACGATGCGCCGCACGACTCCAACCAAAGAATGGCTTAAAGCCCGAGCCGTAAAAAAATCAACGTAGAGAGCAAGATTGAGAAATTACGCCTACAAAGTCAGGATTTATCCTGATGAAGAGCAAGCCAGCCTAAGCGTAAGGACGTTCGGCTGTGCTCGGGGTAGCGCATCCGTTAGACTAAGCCAAGACCATGGGGACTTGGACAGTCGGATTAAACCTAAACGTCAACGTAATAAAGCGCAAAACTTTTAGGAACTATACTAACCGGCACCATCATGCTGTTCCACCGTTCCTAAAACCATAGTCATGTATTACACACAACTTTGACGCCGGACGAACTGTTTTTCCGACGATTCGTGCTGGAACTTTCATCCAGAACAGAAGTGGTTTTCACCTTGCCCTTATGCCTTTGACGAGTTTCCTCGTCGGTACATAAAAGCTTGACCTCTGCCGTGCTCAAGGCACCACTTTTGCGGAACCAATCGTGTCGTCTGACAAAGATTTTCATCTTTGCTTTGGCACGAATGTTACGCACGAGAGCAGCCCAACGGGACCATACATGTCTTAAACCGTCCTCTGGGGATTTAGGAGTGTAGGCCTCGGATAAGGGACATCTCTCGGATCTTCTTAGGTTTCTCCTTGCCAAAACGATCCCTGCTGCAACACCTGAATTTATTCCATATTGGGATTGATACTTTACATAACCAATAACTGAACTATAAGCAGGAGTAACAAAGAAAACTTCAATACCCTCTCGCCATGCTCTACTCTTAATTATGGCTGTAACAGCGCTATAAGAAAAAGCAGCCAACATCGCTCTTTGAGGTAAACCTTGATCCCTCATGGCTTTCTTTTTGCCAGTGAAATCAAGTTTTTCAATCACTACCGGAGCTTTATGTAGAACAGCAAAAGCAATGATTTTCTTTACTGCTTCTCCAATAGAAGCAGCAATTTGATCATGATTAGCGCTTTTGCTAGTTTTGAACGGAATAGAAAGATAGTCTTTCATGTTCCCTTCAAAATCAACAAAAGCCGCGTCTAGACTACCATTATTGATATCTACTCCTACACGACCATTGCGTCGATTTGAAACGATTTCAACTTCACTTCGATGCAGTGAAACATGTACTGTCCATCGATTCTTTTTACCTCTATGGAACCTGAACGTCAGAGCATCACCCTGCTCTAAAGCAGCTCTAATGTCATGAATAGCATTGTTTTTGCCATTTCGATCATAGTGGAATTCAAGATTTTCAAAGACAACCACAGGACCAAACTGACCAACTAAACCAGGCGCAGTTCTAAGCGTTAAAGTGAAAGAGCCATCCTGTTGTTCCACGAGTTGAGCTATAGAATTCCCTTGTGTTTCTCCTGAGCTACCGACCAGTACAAATGTACTACTACGGGTTTTTCTCCAGACTTTTTTCCACTCTACGTGGTTTTTGTATCCATTTTCTTTCAAATTATACTGAGCCAAAAACAACTTTTTGGAACCGAAACAGAGCTTTGGTTTTGTGCTCTCAAGTGTCTTAAGTTTTGCTCTTTGATTATACAGACGTCGTTGTTTTTGATGTAGGATAAAACGCGTTTTAGCTTTATCTTCTTTTTTAATTTCTGCTTTTAGGTCTTTAACCTTCTTGGTCAGTGCTATAACGGATGCCTCTGTGGCTATTACATGGGCTTTATGGGTTTCGGCTCGGGAACTTTCTTTACCGTCTAGATCTATTTTGATTCCGTTGTATTGTCTAGCATTGATTCCATATTTTATTTGATGCTCTCGCTTAGTTCGATTTGCATCAAAATTAGGTTTTTGTCGAGCTGCATGAAGGCGTCGTTGAGCCGTATTGAAAATTAAGGCATAAGATTCACAATAAGCGCAGCATTCTGTAGGTACACGTGTCGCGTACGAAACGATGGGTCGGGTGTCTTTTGCCTTCTTTTTCACTTGACAGAGCTGTCTCCTTCAACTACAGTGTAAGGTGGAAGTTAGGACTTGTCAAGACATGACGAAACTATTTCGAGCTGTTCCACCCGTTTACGCTGCTTCTGTGAGCCGCGCGTGGAATTAATCAGTATCTTGGGGAGGAGGCAAATCCCCAAGGTCTGGGAACCTAGATCAACTATTAAACTGTAGGAAGTGCATTATGCGTATTCTACTCCCATTCGCTATTTTATTTCTCACGGCCTGCCCGGATGGAGTTTATCCGTTTAAAATATTAAATGTCACACATTATCCCGTGACTCGGGTAGGCGCGAGCCGTACAAGACTCGGGAGCTATGTGGTGCGGCAAGACGCCCCAGTAACACAGGCGTTTCTCGACGAAATCGACCGGCGCACAGTAGCGCTGGAAACGTGCCTGAAAAAGAATAAAGTCTGGGATCATATCAACTATAATTGGATCAATGTTTATGTTCCAAAAGATTGGTACGTGTCGACATGTTCTGGTGAACAGCTTGTGCCATCAACGCCTGCATTGAAAGAATGTCGGATCAAGGGACTAAAAATCGATGACAAATGTCTGGGATTGCCCAAGCCTACAACCGACTGTCCCTGCGTGTGCAACCACCGTGCTGTGGTGCAGAACAACGGCTGGATCATCACGGCGCCGAATCTAAAGCTGTATAAAGCTGAACTTGCGCGCCTCGTGCTCGCGGCACAGAATCCATGGACGCAGCCGCTGGTTGTCCAGTGCCTTGGTGAATGAGCTTGACAGGTGGGTGGCACTGTGCTATAACTATAGCAGTTACGGTAACTTAACAAAGGAACAGCATGCAACTCGCAACACCCGACGTCAAACCAGCCTTTATTGACTATTCTGACCCAAGAAACGACGGAGTTTTGTGCAGAGCGCTCTATGAGGTGCAGGAGTTCAAGGTTGGGGATATTGCGGAGACGGTGACGCGGCGGGCGGGCAAAATCAATGCAGAGCAGTGGGCTTGGACGATCAAGATGAAGTCGGGTCAATACAAGAGCATAGTTGCCTCAATAGAGTATGACCCAATGTCAGGTTGGAAGTATACTGTGTACTGTGCTGATGCCGAAGTGCCGGCGAAGCGCAAAGCGCGTAAGAAGTTTTCAAGTCAATAAAAGAGCACCGCGCAATCGGTTGCGACTGCTTTCCGAGGTGCAAAAAAGCAGTCACACCTATTTTCTAAGACTGGAACTAGCCGTTACGACTTTGGTCTTTTGCGCTGTCTGCCAAATTTCTCGCCAATCATTCTCTTCGCAATCTGGATTATGACACAGGTAAGCGTACACGGCGGCTCTGATGATCGCAGCAGCAGAGGTGTTTTGCCCATATGCTAGACCGACGATGTGGTCGTAGAGATCGCTTGGGAACGCCACACTTATTTTAGTTTTCATGATCATCCACCTAGCATAGAACGGGTGCGGGCTGAAACTTTCGACGCTGCAGTTTCGGCGGCAGAAGGCGGAGCAGGAGGCTTGTTACCTGGGTTAGGTTTAGCTTGGGCAGAAGCATCTTCAGCGTATACCTCAGCATATACAGCCAAGTTGTCAAAGTCAAATGCGTCAGGAAAATCAACACCGCCGTTGTTTTTAGCCGGCTGCGGTGCCGGAGCCGAAATTTCCTGTTTGCTTCCGCGTGCGGCTTCGTCTTGCGTCGCGAGCACGAACGCGGTATTGGCCCCGGACGGCAGCGCCTCCATCATGCCCTCTTGCGCCAACCAGGAAGAATACGCGGCGATCATCTGGGAAGCAGAGTCTAGTCTGGGATACGAATCGTAAACAATAAATGTTGCTGTCCAGTTCAGAGTGTTGCCCGTAGTACCCCCGCCTTCGGCCGATTCCTCCCAAACAATGGGGTCTTCGTCCTTGAAAAACCCTTCCAAGTACATTTTAGGAAATACACGGCTATGATAGGTCATGATGTGCCGGTTTTCCGCTGGGCCCAAATATGCTGGTTGATTCAACAAGTCTTTGAATCTGTAGAAATCCATCAGCCCCTGTGGAACCGCCTCTTTCAGACTAATGAGATTGGCATAAGTGGCAGGATCGTTGAAATTGTAATTGCCGCCCAAGTAGGACATAAACGGCATGATGTTGCCAGACTGAAACGTAATTTTTAACTCGGCTTCATCGTAGTACGTGCCGCGATAGTGATTGTACCAGATATTTCTAACAGTACCGGCTGCCGTTTTGACCGAAGTACCGCGACGTCCATGCGACCAACTAATTTTGCTAGGATTGACGTACAGTTCAATGCCTTTGTTGCTCGACATCCAAGATTTGCATGATACAATCCAGGGCGTTCTATAGTGCGGACTGATTCTATTTCTTGGCGCGGCCGAGCTGGAAGAAGCGTCAAGCTTCTTGTATATGTCCTGCAGGGTTGATGCTTTAGTGGATGATATATTAACCCGAAGATTGCGGATATCAGGCATGGCTCCACACGGCGCACAGCGCTAGAACGACTAAATTATGCGGAAAATAAGCGACTAGGAGCCGACGGGGCGGCCACGACGACGGCGCGGAGGTTCTTCACCGTCTTCCTGCCCAGAATCTTCGGCTCCACTGCGCTTAGCCAGCTCATTCCTGGCCCACTTAACGATCCTGGGGAAACGAGAAACATCAACCGCCGAAATGATATGGCCTAAATCTGCTTTGGAAATGTCCTCGTCGGGCATACCAATGAGCCGACCACGGACTTCCTCAGCGAGGCTCTCATCTTTATTCAAATCCATGCACAGCTGCTTAATGGCGATGTCGACGTCCTGCTTGGGCATCACCGGCATAGGAGTCTTTTCTGCCTCATCGACTTCTGCCGTGCGCTGGATGTGCTTTCGGTCCGTCGCCCCATTCTTGACTTCAGTGACCTGATGGCCTGGACGAGCTTCGGCCTTGCGCCGGAAGCGAGCCAGCGCGGCGTCAATGGACTTCTGCGCCATTGGGTCCTGCAGCATTTCCATCGCGGCGTCCGGTTCCAGTACTTCCAGTGCCCCGCCGCGCCGACAAGCCTTGAATAGGTCTTCTGCGTCCTTCAAAGCCGACGAAGGCACTTGCCCGGTGAGCAGAAATGGAAACTTGGTGGCCGGCACCACAATATCAATCGCTCTGCCCTGTGCAGTCTTGATTACCAGCGCGTACGGCATAGTCTTTCCGCCGGTAATCCTACCAGTACGATTCAATACGTAAATTGGTTGTCCGGAATCGATCAATTCTTGCAAATTTGCCACATTAGCCTCTTTTGGGGAACTTCCCCGGTAGTTTACGACGAACGTCAGAGGCCAATACTCTGCAGCAATGAAGAACCACCCGGAGGCAAGAAACCAGGACCGAAAGCTTTGTCGACCCGGAAAACAGTTCGGAGTACGCGGTAACTCTTGGGCCGGACTCCCGAAAAACCAACGCCTTCGGCCTGCACGAAAATCTGCTGCTTGGCTTTGCCGTATTCGTCGAGCTGCGCCTTTATCGCGGTGATGACACCGGTATAATCATGTTTTACAGTTAAGGTTACAGTTTGTCCAGTGTGCGTAAAGGAGACTTCTTCTTCCAGAATCTGCTGCGCGATTAGGCCATGAATCGTTGCCGCGTAGAGCAAAGCCGAGCGAACACCATGAGAGCCGTCAATAGGAATATCGGTCAAAAGCCAGTTCGTTGTCGGCGCGTAAAAATTGATAGTATCGAGACCAGAAAGCAAATAAGAGTAGAGGTCTGCGTCGGAGTACGCCTGCACAGTACCGATGCGCTTTTGAAGTTTATCCACGAGCATTCTTAGATCTACAGCGTAGTGCCAAAACACATCTGGCACAACTCGGAGCTTTTGTACGAGCGTGTCGCGTGGCGAAACCAGAGTTTCCTGGATGTCCCAAAATATTAGATACTCACCCTGAGTAAGCGGAATGGTATCGAAATAATAAACATAAGTACCGTCAACCACAGATTCTTTAATTTTTCGATTAGGGTTTGTAATGGCTGATTCCTCATCATTTTTAGCAATGCCCTCTACAAATTTTATTACCGAGCCGCCGTATTTGACGGTAAGCGAAATCTGGTCAATGCGCCGAGGATTTCGGATCATGATGCGTGCAGACCCACCAGTGCGAGATAGATAAGTCTGCTGTCGTTCGCGCGGATCGGCTTCAACTTTATCGACGACGTCAAAAGTCTGCTCGGTTTGTTTAGAGTGCCCAGAAATCGTAAGAAATAACCATTCAATGCGCCATGGGTCATCGTGTGCATTGATAATTCCGTCTTCCGGGCAAAACCAAGAGAAGCGATAATTACCGCCACCCACATTACTCCCCACACCTGTGGTAACAACGACGCCATCAGGGTCTTTAATCTGAATCTGAGGATATGCTGTGGCATCAATGGGGAGCAGTGCGACACCATCGGGATCGACAAACGTGGTTTCAAACGCAATGGCAGTGCCGCGAAATACTTGCATGACGACCTCTGGGCAGAATAGTCCCTATGGACCGAATAGTAACTAGTAAAAATTAACGTGTTTTTTGTTTTCACCTTAATTTTGAATGGAGAATTGTGTCTGATGTCTAAACTTTATCGTGTTTCTGATAAATATGTGCCGTTTTCAACAGAGTTGCTGGAGCACCACGCTCACGACATCGCGACCAAACAATTAATTCCGCGCATCGCCAAAGAAAATACCCAGGCACTATTGACGATTCAAACCCCTATTTTCTATTTCCAGCGTTTGCGTGTCGGTCGACGCTGTAGCTGCTCCTCTGTAACGGCGTCTGCAAGCTCAGAATGTCGCACATGTTTCAATACGCATGTCGTCGGTGGATATAGTAAATGGGGCACCAACCTAGCTGTCATTGACGTTACCGCGCCGAACATTAGAGCTGTAAATGTAATTCCGCTACTCGGCGATCAAACTTTCCCCAAGCCATTTGGACTAGTTCCTGGGGCGCGACACGGGTCAATTGAAGTCCGTGTGCCACTCGAAACCAATATAGGAAAAATTGACGCGCTGTTCACAACCACACTGCTGGATCAAGGTCTTCGCGTTTTCTTAAAAAGCCCGATTGATACCGACTGGGTAGAATTCGCTACAGAACAAGATCTAGAAGCACGGCTATTCAACCCATGGGTGGAATTCCGTTTTGAATTTACACGCAATACTGTGCTGGCCGACACGCCCAAGCTCTACACCATGTATATCAGATACAAACGGAAAGCCAGCAGCCAGATTCTAGCAAACGTACCCCGCAATGAAAACTCGATCAAGCTCAGCGAAATGGGCGCCGCAGACGACTGGAAATCCAAAAAATTCTATATTGATTCCACGCTACGTTCGGTGACGACGGAAGATTTTTTTGCTGAAACGCTAGATCCGCACCGCTGGAAAGTTATTTCCGTCAATAAGTTTGCACCGGAAAAGCTTCTAACCTCCTGGGACGTCGAAGCTAGACTAGTGCAGCCTTATGAAGCTATTCAGTGGATACCGCTGGGAACTTAGTCAGCTCATTGTAAAATATCGTTTTGACATTTGCGCTATGCGCAGGAGAACATGCCATGACACAGTTTGTTCACGTAGATTCTCGTAATCCGAAGTCCAAGCCCATTTATCGAAATTCCCAGGGCGAGTACATCCCATTGAACGACGATGCCGCTGATGCTATCAATCGGCGCAACGAAGCCGTAGCCGCGCAGAATAAAGTCGAAGTAGAGCCAACGCATGAAATGAACCCAACGCCGAAGAATATGCCGGTGCAAGGCGCCACCTTCGAACGCGGCACCGCGGCGCTAGCAGCATCGCGCAAGGAAACCGAAGAGCTTCAGCAACTACTCGATGGGGTACGCGAAGACTACGCGGACCTGCTGGCGAAGTACGCCGCGCTAGAAAATGCACCCATGGTCCGCACGAGTTACGTTGTTATCGCCGAAGTAGCCTCAGTTTCTCGCGATGGTGACATCGCTACAATCAAGGCCAAGGCTGCCTGGGGAAATGAGCGCTCCGACATTACAATCGAACTGCCAGCATCTGCGGTTCGGGAGGCTGTAGCGAAAAAGCCCGCGAAGCCTGTGGCGCGCAAAAACGCCAAGGCCGCGCCAGCGGCTGAGTAAAATGATCGAATTTATCGATATAGAGCCGCGCAGCACAATCGATTATATGTGCACGGTCGACGTTCCGGCTGCACCGACAGAACTGGAGCTGAAGCTAGCTGAAAAACTCCACGATGTCGAGCAACGATTGTTGCGCCTGGAAGCCATGCTTTTCTTTCCGCCAGACCAACACTTTTTCCATGGCGGAATCTAGTACAGATTTTCTAGGTCTAGCGCAAGCGTGCCGTGACGCCGCAGCCGGCCGCGCCAACGATCTCGCAATAGAACACTACAACGCATTCCTAGCAGATTTCTACGAACATGGCGAAACATTCTGGTTGGTCAGCGAAGCAGCAGAACCGATGTTAGAGCTGCTCGACCCGAAAATTATTTTGCATACCGTGATTGAAGCACTGCAATCTAGGCAAAAGCAGCCCGGTGCGGTTAATTTAGCTCTTCGTCGTTTCGCCACAGTGCTGGAGCTTGCGGCGCAAATCAAGGAGATCAATGATGAATTCGATGCCTTTGTGCCCGAAGTGCAGACTGGAACTGCAGGTCAAGAACGTCCGGACGGGGGATATAGCCCAGCCCCAAAAACCGATGTTTGTGTGCCCTGTGTGCGGCCCGACGGAACCGACAGCGATTCCGGAGACTTGCACGATTCCCGATTCTTCCAGTAATTCCCACTAGTTACAACTGAATAAAGTTCCCAGTACAGCGTGGCGCCGTTGTAAAACCATCGGTCCGCACCGGCGGCACAACCATTACGTGAGGGCCACACCTTGAGCTATTCATATTCAGACCGTGTTCGTCTCGATCGATACGCCATCAAAGATCCACAAGCACACCTAGTCCCTGGAGATCTCGTCGTTGTATCGGTACAGCGCGTAGGTCAAGACGGCAAAGCGCGCGAGTCGCGGGAAATTGGAACTGTAGTTGGGGGTGAAACCTCGTTTTCAGTTGAGGTACCGGAACAAAAATCCGCGCTGGCCGCCCCCGTGACCACTACTCCTGGTAATCCAGGGTTCCAGGTTCTACATAATGTAGAACGCCACTGTTTGGAATTCATCGTAGAGAAAAGCTGGGCGGAAATTTGTCAACGCGTCGCTGGGTCCATCGCTCAGGTTGACCAGCTCCCCGATACGCCCGAATATTCAGCGCGCTTGGCCAAGAACATGACCGAGGGCAAATTCATCCCAGCGGGACGTATTCTGTCCGGTGCCGGCCGAGGCGACGACCACGATCTCACGGTGTATAATTGTTACGTCTTCGCCATTGAAGGTGACTCCCGTGAGGCCATTGCCAAGCACTGGGGCAGAATCTTCGACACGTTCTCTCGCGGTGGGGGAGTAGGATGGGACTTGTCGCGGCTGCGGCCCAAAGGCAACATCGTCGCAAAGGTAAATGGGCGATCTAGCGGTGTGGTCTCGTGGGCCGAGCAGTTTTCCCAAATCACTGGAGCAGTAGAACAAGGCGGGTGCTTCGGCGGGGATACCCAGATCTGGACAACTGACAAAAAAACTAACACACTGCAGAAGATCTCTGCACGCCAACTTGCCGATTCTATTGATAACGGCGAAACTATATACGCCAATACGCATAAAGGACCAAAACGCATTACAGCAGCATTTCGCAACGGTATAAAAAATTTAGTTCGCGTCCACATAATGGGCGCATTTGTTGATGTGACACTAGAACATAAAATGTGTACACAAGATCTAGTGCTAATTCCTGCCATAGAGCTAAAACTAGGACAAGAAATTGCGCTCTTATACTGGAATTGGAATACGCAACGAGATGAAGTTAGATACTTGCCCGTTATGGGTGTAGAAATACTACAAGACACACAAGAAGTATTTGATTTTGAAGTTGAAGATGTGCATCTAATCTGCGGCAACGGCTTCTACACGAGTAATAGCCGTCGCGGCGCCGCGTTGCAAGGCCTTTGGTGCTGGCACCCCGATATCTATGATTTCATCGCAGCCAAATCACTGCGGGACGAATTCGAGATCAACGGACAGAAAGTCTCGCTGAGCAAAAAACTACTCTACAACGCCAATGTATCAGTACTGCTGTCCAATGCGTTTATGAACGCAGTTAAATGCGATCAAGATTGGGATCTGGTTTTTCCAGATCAAAAAGATCCCGAGTACGACACTGCCTGGACTGGTGATATTGATGCCTGGCGTGCGCTGGGCAAAAAAGTTGACGTATACAAAACAGTAAAGGCGCGAGATCTCTGGAACCTCATCATCACGAAGGCCTGGGAATCAGGAGAGCCTGGGTTGCTGTTCATGGAGAGGTCCAACGACTTCAGTAACTCGTACTATTTTAACAAACTAATTTGCACTAACCCCTGTGGCGAGCAGCCTTTGTCTAGCAATTCAGTATGCAATCTCAGCCACCTCAATTTAGCACAGTTTAATCTAAATTCTACGCTACCGACCACGGAAGTAACGGCTGAAAAAGCCAAGACGGCGTTCGACTGGGATGGATTTGATACCGCGGTTCAAGACGGGGTTAGGTTTCTCGACGACGTCGTTGACTTGAATAAATACCACGACGCCGCCATCAAAAAACAGCAAACAGGCGAACGCCGCGTAGGGTTAGGTATTTTGGGCTACGGTGAGCTTCTCATTCGCCTAGGACTGCGCTATGGCTCCGATGATGCCTTGCGCTTCACTGATGATCTGTTTGCACGCCTCTGGTACAAGTCGTACGAAGCATCATGCAAACTCGCGATGACTCGTGGTCCATTCCCGGAATGGAGTATCAAATTCCTTAATTCCGGATTCATGCGTCAACAGCACATCAGCCACTACTGCACGGAAATGGCTGCGCAAGGCTCAGGTAAGCCCAACCTGCTCAGCATGATCGCCGAACACGGGATGCGGAACGTCACAACCAACACCGTGGCGCCTACGGGAAGTGTGTCAACAATCTTCAATACCACGGGCGGTATTGAACCCTACTTCGACTTGGAATATACCGCGACCACCCGCATCGGTACAGTAGAGGAAAAAGCCAGCGTAGTAGCACTGCTCTCGCGGCAGTTTGGCGCGAAAGAAAACTGGCCCTCTTATGTCGTGACGGCGCAGTCCGGCATTACCCCGGAACAACACGTTCGTACGCAAGCAACTGCGCAAAAATGGGTAGATAGTTCTATCTCGAAAACGATCAACGCACCACACGAAGCCACCGTGCAAGATATCGCCGATGCTTATATGATGATGTGGGACTATGGATGTAAGGGTGGCACCGTCTACAGGGACGGCTCCCGTGACGAGCAGGTATTCTATACCCACAAAACATCTGTTCCTGTCCCGGTGGTGGCGCAGGAAATCGATGCCATGCGTCCCCGATTGGAAGTTGGAATTGGTCCGACGTTCTCGGTTCCAAGCCCGGTGGGATCACTGCACGTCACAATTCGGCACGATCCTAAAACTGGAGATCCAGAGGATATCTTCATTACGTCAGGCAAAGGCGACATCGCGGCCGATGTTCAAGCTATCGGCCGGCTCTGTAGTTTGATTCTGCGTCTCAACGGCGTGCCGTTGTCGCAGCAGTCAAAACTCGAACTCGTGCGCGAGCAGCTCGCGGGTATTCCCGGTCGCACCCAGGATGGTCTTCCCGGACAGGTCAGGATTTCCCTACCCGATACCATTGCACACGTCATCACGCGGTACCTGGAAGGAAATTTCCCGCTGGCCAATATGCCGTTTGGCGCCATACAGGTCGACGAGCTATGTGAGCACTTCGCAACTCTCCCACAAGATGCTCTGGGCAAACTATCTTCATATCTAAAAGCTGAACTCGCGAGTACGCCAGCACCAGAAGAGCCAGAGCACAGCTCTGAGCACAAGTTCCTTGACTTGTGCCCCAGTTGTGGTACCATGGCTTATCACATCACTGGGAGCTGCGGCTATTGTTCAGCTTGCACATATAGTCGCTGCGGATAAACAAAAATGAGCTGGATCCAGACATATAGCGGCAAGTGTTTCGATTTTATAAATCCTCGGCTAGAGGACATCACCATTACCGATATTGCCCATAGTTTGTCGATGCAGTGCCGATTCAATGGTCACTGCCAACGATTTTATTCCGTGGCTGAACACAGTTACTGGGCATCGATCCGAGCCGCAGACATCGCCTCTGCTTTAGTGAAAGCCGGAACGATAAACCGTGAGCATGGCGTCGCCATTACAAAAACAGCGCTGCTCCACGATGCCGGCGAAGCGTACATAGGTGACATGGTTAAACCGCTCAAGAGTCTTCTTGGCATGGAGAAATTCTCCGACGTAGAATTTAAAATCGTAAACCGTATCTACGAAAAATTCAAGTTCCCAGTAGATAAGATAGCGTTGAGTGTCACCAAGCAAGCAGATTTGGAAATGCTCGCGATTGAGCAGACCAAAGTCATGGGCACTTGCACACGTCAGTGGTGCGACATGGTGCCAGTCCCGTCACCCAACTTTGTGGAAATCGAGTTTTGGAATCCCGATATGGCCAAAATTAGGTTTCTCAGCGCAGCACATAGCTTAGGAATCGACGCGTGAAAACAGTCACCAGACTCTGTACACCCGAAGTGTTGGATAAAATCACGGCCAATGGGCAACCGTACGACGTGCTCGTGGGCGTAAGTGATATCGAGAAAAATGATGTCATTGTATATGAAGATCCCGAAGGTAGAAAAACTGCGCGTTATGCGGACAACATCGCATACGGACACGAACTGAATCTGCACATAGCGGAGGGATCTGAACAAGACTTCACCATCATGGGTTTAAATGCCTCGCCGGCCTCGGTGCTGGAAGCGCTATTTGCGTCGGGCAGCATCATGATCGGCATCGGAATGGAAATCCACGAAAAGCAACCATATCTGATACATGAAACGCAGTATCTTCCAGTATTGGCTTGTGAACCCATCGATCCAACGGTGCTGCTCGAAACGCTAAAAATTGAAAACTGGCCCGATGGATGCTTCTCAATTCTATTTCTAGCCAAAGCCATGGACGTCAGCACTGGTAGACCGGTGCTACAAATCACGGACTATACCGTCATGTCCCTGACCCAAATGCAAGGGGCGGATGTTTTTGTAGAAGTAGATCAAAGGCTGCTTCGAGCAGGTAAAATCAGAGACCGGTTTGGCAGGTATTTAGAGCCTTACTTTGGAGATCCGCATGCTCGACAAAACGACGAAGAACTGGATAAGGCCACTGTGGACGAAATTGGCGAAATCATCGCCGGAGACGATCAATGACGCTGCGACCTGGCTACTCGGGAAGGGGGCGACCGCCGAAGTATTTATCGCAACGTTCGGATTTGACCCCAGAGAGTACCGATGGTGGCTCGAAGTCGGGCGAGACGACGCCATCCCCGGGGAAGCAACGCCGGGCAAAGTCGAGCCGGTACTCGCGATTAGACAAACGCGCTCTGGTGGCTTCGTCCCCGAACGTAAATCTTTCCGGGGGTTCTGTAGCCCTGACGGCACAGCAGCTTGGATCAGAACCGCAGACTGGGAATCCGCCCTCGGTGACGACCTATACGATCGCGCCGAATCAAAATCCCAATACATTAAGCTTCAAGCTAAGCGAAAGCTTACTCCGCGTACTCCCAGAAAACTGCGGCGTTCTAAAGCACGAGCCTGAAGCAGCTGCATGGTTCATCCACAACGGCAGCGCTGGACTTCTGATTGAATGGCACGCGGAAAGCGGCAGCTACGGTAGCTATAGCATCCGGCTAGTTGGGATTGAAAACGAGAAACCGGTAATCAGAAAAATAAATGAAAAAGACCATGTTTTGGAATTCTATGGCGAAATAGCAGTAAAAGGTTCTGGCAACAACGATTTATTTGCCTCTTTTGGGCCGGATGACGCAGACCAGCGAGATCAAGAAGGTACTGTAGTGAATAAGCCCAGAAGCGTAGTAATTTCGCCAAAGAGAGTGGACTAATGGAAGAATCAGAACTCTACGTACCTCCAATCGGAGAACCCGTTGTTGAACTGCACAAAAATGCGATAGAATTCTGGCCGTGCCTGACGCCGCATCAGCATGAATGGGTGACAGATTACGAAAATAATATGTTACCATTCGTATTGGCCCTGGGAGACCTCCTGGGCGTAATTCCAATAAAAGACCTGCAGTACCAGGCAATACCTAATATTGACAAACAAAGCAATCTGTATTTAGTGCAAACACGTGCCGGGATTACTAAAATTACAGACGGCATTGAATGGTATAGTGTAGTTGTGGTAGTGAAATACTGCGTCGTCATGGCGCTGAAGTGCAGAATAAACACAAAACAGCATCAAATTCTTCCTGTAGAGTGCGTGCTTTGGGACAATAAAGCCAGGCAGTATACTTGCGTAACTGACAGCCGAGGCTACATCGCAAACGTCGCTGGGCTACTCGGTGTAATCGAAAAGTGGGCTGTCGCCGAAAAGCTAGCAGCCTGGATTCCGCAAGAAGGTCCCAAACCCGTGGAAACTATTCACCTCGAAAAAGGAGCGTAGTCGTGGCCAAAAAATGCAATGCAAAACACGTTTGTCCAGATTGTCAGGATAAACTAGCGCGCGGGGAGCTGACTCCAGACGCCGAGGACGAGGGCATCGGAAACGACGTGTACGACGATGACGATGTCGATTACACCGCCATGGCACTCGGCTACATCCATAATGTGTTGGAGCTAGCGCAACGTGTGCACGACTATAGGTCTGCGGCCAAGCGCGATGGGGACGTAGTTTTCGCCAAGCGCCTGGATGACACGGAAGATAACCTCACGCGGATGATCGAATTCATGGGGAAGCAGCTTAGTCCGCCCGAAGACGAAAAAGAAACGCCAGTTACGACGCACGCGAATTAATCGTGAAACGACCGCTTCTTACCGCCAGGTTGTATATTCCAGACGATCCCGGCGTGGATCTCACTCCGTACATCCACGATTGGATCGAATACAGGACCGTCGATGTTCTGGATGAAAAAGGCAATATCATACATAAAGCCGACGGTTCTACGGTAACGGAGCATCAAGAAATCCCGCACTGCATTGAAACGTACAAAATAATTCGTACTGTTGCCGGAGATTACTTGTCGTTGCCGCGTGGCAACGCGGGGCAGGTGAAACGCTGGCTCTGGGGAGCACAGGACAATAGAGCCGCTGTGCCGCTGGGCTGCCGGATACGGCTCGCAGAACACGTAACGTCAGACTCACGCTGGCCCGACCAGGCCAGAATGGTGGAGGAGTGGGCGCAGTTCGGTTACGGCATTGCCAAAGGCGCTACGGGGTCAGGAAAAACCATCGTAGGCATTGCCGCGACGTGCAGAATGATGCTCTCGACATTGATCTTGTCGAAACGCACGGACGCGGCAGATCAATGGATTAAAGAATTCCGACGGCACACCAACATCGACGCCATGGAGAAAAAGTACGGCCCGATCATCGGGGAGCTATCCCGAACCAAAGTGTACCCCATTTCCATCGCGACGGTACAGTCATTTCTCAGCCCGGCGGGTTGGCAACGACTGCTAGACCTACAGGATAATTTCGGCCTGGTAATACCCGACGAAGTCCATGAATTGGGGTCTACAGAATTCTCCAGAGTACTGGGGGCCTGGAACCCGTTGTGCTGGCTAGGGCTGACGGCAACACCGGAGCGATCGGACCACGGGCATTTCCTGCTCTACGGCCTCGTGGGCCCCATTGTAACGACCGGCACCGCCGACCAGATGCGGCCCGAGGTGACCTTCATCGATACCGGATTTGCCGCGCCAGCCTGGCTTTACGCTAAACCCTATCCACCCCACTGGCGCTGGACCAAAAGCTTGGAGGCCATGGAGACGAATAAAGATCGCACGGATCTAATATTGAGCTATGTGGAAAAAGATATTGACGACGGCCGCAAAGTCCTGGTATACTCGGAACGTCGAGGCATCATCCAGAAACTCGCGACCAAGCTCCGTCAGGATGGATATCGAGTTGCTTACGTAGACGGTACGACCAAGAATCGCGAAACCGTGTACGAAAAAATGAGGCAAAACAAGTTCCAGGTATTGTGCGCGGGTAAAGTCCTCGACGCCATGGTCAACATTCCCAACCTGGATTGCCTACATCTATGCACGCCAGTGAATAAAGAACGTCAGGTAAAACAGATCTACGGTCGTACGCGTCGTCCCATGGAAGGCAAGGAGATCCCCATTGTCCGGGACTACCGTGACTCTGGTGGTCAGCTCGACGGCGCGGCTAGAAATCGGCTGAAAATATGTCAACTTGAAGACTGGCTAGTAAAACAAATCGGAACTTCCGCCTTTGGTACTGTCGGTCGCTGGAGATCTAAAAAGTAGAGGTAGATGTGAGCGATTTATCGTTAGCACGCGACGAGCGCGAACTTCGTCTGGCGCAAGCCTGCGTACCTCGTGAGTTCTGGAATCTGGAACTCAGTTCCATCGCTATGGCCAGAATTTCCGCCTGGGGAGGCAGAAAAGTATCCGTTGCAGAACAGCGTTTTTGGTGCAAAACGCTGCTGAAGCAACCGCGAAACCAGAAATGCTTCATTGGGTCCGTGGGGGAAAGTGCAGGGTTAGCTTTGGCGACGGTGCTGGCCCACGACATGGGGTTCAACAAGAAAAAACAGCAGTACGACCAGACATATCGTATTCTCAGCGTAGATGCGCAGCATCTTCCGATTAAACGGGAGTCTGGACCTGGTCCTGGCATCATTATTGTGCATAATGTCTTGGATAAAAGCCCAGCAGAAAGGATTATGCACGTCCGAGACTTGCTTTTGAGGTTCCCGAAAACCATTCGTCTCGTGGTAATCGACGGGACGAGAGATCCATGGGGGTGGACGATGAATAACCTTGTCCTGAGGCCCGATATTTGCTGTCTCGCGACTAAATTCTCTTCATGAAGCGCATATCTCCAAAAATAGAGCAACGCCTGCTCGTGTGTTGTCTGCAAACCGACGACGTCACGGTGCAGCGGTACATTTTGGGGCAGACAGACCTAGACGATTTCGCCACCGACGAAGGCCGGCAGGTTCGCAAGCTCATTGAAGACTTTGTGCGCATGGGCAAGCCCGTGGGCAAAGCCGATGTGTTTGCAGAATCACCTGCCCTTTCGCCCAAGTCCAAGATTTTCATCACTTCCACGCCTAAAATCAGACAAGTCGCGAGTAGGGCTTCGCTAAAAACTATAGATTCTCTACTCAGCACGCTCAAAGATTTGCGCAAAAGTCGCAATCTACTCGACAGCGTGCAGAAAATCGCTGAAATCGGTAAAGGAGAAGTATCGGACGAAACGCTAGGCGAGGCCCGCGTACTGGTGGAAAAGGCTTACCGGGATTTAAGCCTAGACCAAGCGGTAAAAAATCCCTTGATCATCGGGCCCGACATGACAGAGGACGATATTCGAGATATCGTCAAAAAAACTACCACACCGGACGAACGTGTAATTATTCCGACGGGGTTGTCGGGGCTGGATACGGAGATCACGGGGTTCAAACGTGGAGACCTCGCAGTACTGTCTGCGCAGCGTGGTGGATGCAAGACGGCGGTGGCGCTACAGATGGCGTACACGCAGTTCAAGGCAGGGTATAACGTAGCCTTTTTCTCGTTGGAGATGCCTTGGGAGCAACTTCAAGGGCGACTGATTTCCCACATCACCGGTTTAGCCTCAAAGACTGTGCGTGTACAGTTTAGAGGGTTGGTGCAAGAAGAACGAAAAAATATTCGCAAAGACATGTACGCAAGCTTAACGCAAAACTTGCTCAAGATCGCCAAGGAAAAGAACTGCTACTTCGTGCCGTTCGGTCCCAGAAATCCTAAACGCGCGCCTTTCGACATCGAAATGGAAATGACGACGGCGCGGTGCAAATTCGATGTAGTATTTATTGACTACATTACATTCTTGCAGGCCAAGGCCAAGGATATGTTCGAGCAGCAGATTGAAATTGCGACATACCTGAAAACCATGGCGACCAAATTGGATTGTGTTGTCGTACTACTGACACAGCTCAATGATGACGGCCATGTCAAATATGGTAAAGGACCCGAAGAAGCGGCCGATTGGTGGCTTTGGTGGTCTTTTGGCGAAACTGAAAAAGCTACCGGTAACGTTGAAATACATTTGGGCAAAGCCCGACATGGGGAAACATGTATCATTCCGGCGAGGTTCCGCATGGACATAATGAACATCACGACATTTCCACCGAACAGAGCATCACCCGTATCCGCGCCTACCCAGACCAACGTGTACGAAACCGGCGGCGTTTGACATAAAAATCAACAACTTGGGCAATTATTGATTTCTAGAAAGAATAAAATGTGTAGCGAAATCAACGGGTTGGAAAGAAAAAGCCGGTGGGAAATTTTAGGCAAAACTCGTCTGGGCGTCTGTCTGGCAGGAACCACGCTAAGTAGTCAGAACTACTTAGTTAGCGTCAGGTTGGCGGATCACTCTGACGGTGCCGTCGGGATTTCTCACGACGACAGTAGATTCCGTCAGGGCTCCACGCCAAAACTGCAGTGCCCTGGGATACCGGGCGAGCAGTTTAGCCTGAAGTGTATTTACCTGAATAGTCATCTCGACTATCCTCCTAATTAAACTATACGCTGATTTTACAAAAATGTTTACCAAAATCTGCAACTATTTATGTAGGTAACAAAAATGTCACTGTTCTGTAACAATTCTGTGGCCTTGGTGGACCTATCCAACATCGTGCACCGACTTTGGCATATCCATCCAACCGAATTTGAGCTTAATTTCGTGAAATGGCTGGCAAGCATCAGAACTGCCATGCCAGGACGAAAATTAATTTTCGCAATCGAAGGATGTGGCACTGCGCGGCGTCGCGAAATATTCCCAGACTATAAAATGAACCGGGAGCACAAGCCAGAAATAGAAGTCGCGGTAGATCAAGCCAAGGCCATCGTCAAACATTGTGATGGCACCATAATCAAAGCTGTGGATGCAGAAGCCGACGACGCCATTGCGACTTGGGTCAAAACGGCAGAACAGCCTTGCGACATCATCATCATAACGCGAGACCACGACCTCTGGCAGCTAATTCGCCCTGGTGTGCTCGTAAAGGCTTTTGCCGCCGGAGATCCACCATTCATTGATTCCAACGTCTGCGAACGTGTCATGGGAGTGCGCCCGCGGCACATTCCAATGCTCAAGGCACTGCTGGGAGACAAATCAGACAACATTCCCAGAGCGGTACCAAAGCTCAAGACAGAGCTATTGACCAGGCTGGCGGCCAGGATAGAAACGCCCATGGAACTGGAAGAAGCCTTGACAGCCGACGAATTTCGTGGTACAAGTGAAGCTATACTGGCGTGTAAAACAACCATCGAGCGAAACTGGAAAATCACACAGTTGTTTCAGCCGGAGATAAAACGTAAGCAATACCAGGCAGATCTGGATTTCTTCAAAGCCTTCACCACCGCGGACATCAGATCCGCATCAGGGTCTAAATTATGAAATGCACCGTGAGTTCCAAGGAGTTCAAAGCTGCACTCAAAAGCGTAAATGCCGTGCTGAGTTACGGAGGTAGCACCGGCGACAACCCCTGCTGTCTCACGGTCACGGAAGCTGGATTAACGATCGAGACAGCTAGAAATGGCGCGTCGATTGAGCGTACACTTCCGTGCAAGGTGTTACGCGAGGGTGTCGTAGGGGTCAACGCTGCAGCCCTGACCGAGATGAAACTTTCGGGTGACGTCACTCTGGACGTGGATAAGGGAAAGCTCATCGCCAGAGCCGGCAAAGCGAAACATGAGATTACTCTGCACGCGCAAGCTGCGGAGCTAATTGCAGAGCAGCGTGTGGAGGTCACACAGATTGAATCCAAAGCCAAGATTCCCACCAGTATGATTAAGTCTGCAGCCAAATGCTGCATCTACAAGTCGGACGTAAAATCCGACTTTGACTGCCAAGTCGTGATTAAACCTGGCGTATTCGAGTTCACGGGACTCGACAACGTGTCGTTGGGGTGTTTCCGATCGGAGCACGAAACCATCAAGGCCAAGGCGCCGTTTGCGTTTGTGCTCCCGACCGAACTATTCAGCAAACTTGCGGACGAAATCGACGGAGACACGTGTGAGATCCATTTCGTACCTCAGCGCGGAGTAGTGGTGTTCGTGGGCAAGGGATACAAGATCATCCACCCTGTCATCGAAAAAGCCATCATTAATGTACAGGAGCACCTGGCGGAAATTACTGAAATGCACTGTAATGCCAAGCTGGAACTTGCGCACGGGGACATCAAGGACGGACTCGATACCGTGACGGCAGCAGCTAAGCTGCGTAATTCTGTAACTCTGGGGATTAAACCCGGGAAAGCCATTCTAGCAGCCCAGAACGACGCCACAGACTCCCGGCACGCGCTGGCACCGATATCGGTGGAAGTTGACGGCGAGGTCAAGCTTGTGGCCAAGCATAGTTATTTAGTAGAGATCGTGAAAGTATCTCCTATGCTAGTGAACCTGCAGCTCGCGCTGTACGACAACAAATTCCTGCATTTCCACGTCATGGCCGAACCCTCCCAAATCGACTACGTCGTGGCACAAATGAGTTAAAAATGAAAATTCGCACAGGTTTTGTGAGTAATTCCAGTTCCAGCAGTTTTATCGTCGCGGTGCCGAAAGGACCGAAGGACGAGTACCTCGGCACGGGAGACGTCAGCAAGCTACTGGGGCACGATGACTTTGCGTGGGTAGAAGATTGCAACAAAATGAAGGCCAGAGACATCTGGCAATGTGTCGAAAGCTTTCTAGTGTACCAAGAATTACAGCACCGTATCGATCTTGAATCTTCGTGGAAGTACGAAGATGCTGAAACTAGGCGCGCAAATGTCGAGGAATACGAGCACGATTTCCCAACGTACTTCGGTGAACTGACCTATGACACCGTTGTTACAGATCCAGCCTTTATGCCGAACGGCGTAGAGCCCACACCAGACGACACGGAAGCGTACACGACTTGGGATAAAAACATCGCAGCAGAAATGCAGCGACGTGGGCAAATCTTGTGGAAAAAATTCAGGGCCGAGCACCCTAACCACTGGATCATCTACTTGTGTTTTGCAGACGACTCTGTCGTCGGTTCTCACATGGAGCACGGGGATGTATTTCACGCTCTACCGCACGTACGATTTTCTCACCACTAGAGATAGACATGAAAACTAAAAACGGCTTTCTACGGAACTATTTTCCTAAAAAAGTATGGCACCAGTTTGGTGCAATAAGAAACAAATACATAGGTAAACGCGTAGGCAAATTAACCATAGTAGAAGTTATGGTAACCGAAGATTACCACTTTGTGTGCGAGTGTGCTTGCGGGGAAATGTGCACCAAATCATACGGATCAATAATACAAAGCACCCGCAGCAGCACACTGTCGTGTGGCTGCAGTATGTACCAGCGCCAAGCTGGGGCAGACAGTTATCTATGGAAAGGCTGTGGAGAAATCTCCGCTCGCGCTTGGCGCGGATACACCACAAACGCTAAAACAAGAAACATACAGGTAGATTTGTCCCTGCAAGAAGCTTGGGATATTTTCGTAATACAAAACAGAATCTGCCCGCTCTCGGGCGAGAAGTTACAGTTTAGCGACAGAACCAACCATGGAACAGAAATAACTGCGTCACTAGACCGCAAAAATTCGGCACTAGGCTACACCAAAGAAAATAGCTGGTGGGTGCACAAAAAAGTAAATGAGATGAAATGGGACCTAGAACTAGATTACTTCTTGTATTTATGTCGCTTGGTAGCCACACCCCTGCAACACAGTACGCCCAATCCGGCCATTTATGCGCACACGCACCACCTAAATTTTAAAGGATACGGAAACATAGCACTAGACTTTTATTCGCAGTACAGACGGAATGCTGCGGTTCGAGACTTGGAATTCAACTTGACTATACAAGAAATGTGGGACGTATTCGTAGCGCAGCATGGATACTGTGCGCTAACTGGGTTAGCAATTAAGCCCAAAAAATATGGGCAAGAAACTACAGCCTCACTGGACCGCATAGACAACTCCAAAGGCTATGCCTTGGACAACGTACAATGGGTACACAAAGATATAAATAGTCGCTTGCGCCGCAATTTGTCCTTGACGACACTGCGCGAATGGTGTACAAAAATAACACGGTACAGCGAGACCAAAACAGAACAACAGGAACAAAATGAAAATCCACACCTTCATCACTGGCAGCAGCAAGCATGTACGTAGCCTAGAGTACAACCTAGATTTCAACACACGCACGGGTGCGTTCAGACGCTGGGGTAGGACCGAGGAAGAAGACCCGCTTTTCGCCCCATCCCCAGAGATTGCTGACGTGGAAGTTGCTACCGCATGCCATGGCGTCCATGGTCCATGCAAATTTTGCTACAAAAATAACACACCAACCGGTGTAAATATGTCGTTGGCTCAGTTTAAGCTCGTACTGACCAAGCTGGGCACTAATTTGATGCAGGTTCCGCTCGGTATTGGCGATATCTCTGCAAATCCGGACCTTTACGCCATCATGGAGCACTGTAGATCCTGTGGTGTAATCCCAAACATCACGATCAACGGTGCCCGGATGACACCGCATGATTACAGCGAACTCGCGAGGCTCTGTGGTGCCGTGGCAGTATCGCGGTACGATGCTGACGTGTGCTACAATGCCTGCGCCGCTCTGAGTGCTGAGGGGCTGGAACAAGTCAATATACACGCTCTTCTTTCAGAGGAGACCTTCGAGCAGTGCTGCCAGACGGTTCGGGACCGCAAGACTGACCCAAGGCTTCGGGGCGTCCGTGCCATTGTGTTCCTGACGGCGAAACCGAAGGGGCGTGGAGATTGCCTGACGCCGATTCGTAGTGTCGCGAAGTATAAGGAATTGATCTCCCTGGCGATGGAGCTAGGCGTCGGCTTTGGTTTCGATTCGTGTTCTGCGCCGCTGTTCCTCGCGGCCATGCGCGACGACATCGATTACGCCCGGTATCAGATGCTTGCGGAGCCCTGCGAGTCCATGCTGTTCAGCATTTACGTGGACGCCAGAGGATACGTCTGGCCGTGCAGTTTCCTGGCGGAGTCAGATTTCCCCAGGATCAAGCTCGCGGAAGTCAAGAGCATTGAGTCGGTTTGGCAGCATCCGGCCGTACTGGAATGGCGGGCCCGTTTGCTCGCGACGGCGACATCGGATCTCGCTGTCGTGGGCGGTTGCCGCGAGTGCCCGGCGTACCCAAGTATTTACCGGGAGGTATGAAATGAAAATCAGAACCGGATTTGTAAGTAATTCAAGTTCCAGCAGTTTCATCGTGATTTTTCCGCACGATCCAACAAGTGCGGCGGATGTAATGGAAATGATGTTCGGCGCCGAAGACATGACGCGATATGATCTGTCCCCAGATCGCATCGCACAACGCGTCTGGCAAGACATCGAGTGGAATAGAAACGATCCAGACAACGCCGAGACTATGCGCGAGCAAGCATTCTCTGGCAACTGCGGGGTGGACGACAGCGACATTCTGTTCGAGATGCTAGGGCCCGAACCAGACCGCAACGACCCTCGTTGGTCCGAGTGGAAGCGGTGTCGACATGATCCCTGGAGTATGTACGTGGGATCGGTCATTCGGGCGGTGTTGGGGCGACGAGATGAAAATACTTCTGCTGAAAAACAGCAGGAGCGTTTCGACACCGAAATGAGCATGTACAACGCGTACCACGACAAAGTCAAGGCACGGCTGGAGGCAGAGATCGCTGAGCGCAAGTACTATGTATTTGAATACGGAGACGAAAATGGCGACGGCGCGCTAGAGCACAGCGACATTTTTAGCCACCTGCCGCACTGGCAGATTAGTCATCATTAAAGCGCTGAGGGCAACATGAAAATCCGCACTGGTTTCGTAAGTAATTCGAGTTCCAGCAGCTTTGTTGTAATAGACATGGCGCACGAGCCTGAAACCTCACGCCTGGGCCAAACCTACTATGTAGGCGAGTACGGTGAACTGGAATTTGGTTGGCAACACGACAGGCACGACGGAGACAGCCTAATTAATTTCGCCTACATGCAAGCAATGTACAGTCCCAACCACCCAGAGTGGATGGCTATGCTGGACAAAGTAATGCGCGAGTGTACGGGCGCAACCGAAATCATCAATAGGATCTGCATTGGTTACCAAGACGACACCGAATTGGGGTGGCTGAAACGCGGCTACATCGACCATCAATCTTCGTCCGAAGAGGGACAAAACACCGAAATTTTCGACGACGAGAACACGCTGAAACATTTCCTGTTCAGTCCGGGGTCGTATATCGAAACGGACAACGATAACCACTAGAGGCTAAAATGAAAATCAGAACCGGATTTGTGAGTAATTCAAGTTCCAGCAGTTTCGTCGTGGCATTCCCGCACGAGCCAGACGGCGTGCAAGATCTCCACAGAATGTTATTTGGTGATAATGAGAGGCACGAGATCGTCTCGCGATACAACTACCCTGGCGACACTCCAATTTCCAGCGAACTCGCAGCGGCGTTCCTGTGGGAGCGCATTCTGGATCAACGAGAAATGACGCCAGAACGGAGAGCGCAAGAAATCAGAGATGGCATCACGGGGGAAGAGTATCTCACGACTAATGCCGACCTGCAAGCCCTACTACCGTTTGGGCCCAGCGACGGGGCAGATGCCGCGTTATGGCAGCGTTGTTGTCGAGAGATCGAAGCAGGAAAAGACCGAACTGATCTTGTTGCGGCGCTCTGCGGCAAAGAACCCAAATGCGAAATGTTCACGCGACTGGGCGACAGTAAAATCGACGAGACTTGGGCTACATATTTCAGCAAAACCGACGCGCTAGACGCTGTGCTCGACGCTGCCCAAATGCGTAAGGTTCTGTCTGAGCTTTCACCAGGTGTGGCTCTGTACAGCTTCAATTTCAGCGATCATGAGAGTGGCGTCGAAGGTGTGCTCGAAAGTTCTACGGTGTTCGACGGCGTAAAGCATTGGTACCTGAGCAATCACTAAAACAGTTGACAACCAGCAGCAACGGTGCTAGAATCGACACCACAGCAGCAAAGGAAAATAAAATGGCCAGCAAAACCGAGATCATTGAGTACGTTATCCGCCATGGCGAGCGCAGGGCTATTCTCTGCGCCGCGGTGAATGACAGCGGAACTTACAGCGTAACGTTCGCGATGTGTCACCGTAACGACAAATTCGATCGGGTCCGAGGACTGGAGATTTGCCGCAACCGTGCCGCGGCATGGGCTGAACGTTGCCGTAAAAACCTGGACAAAGCTAAAAACGAAAACAGCGCAGCATGCGACCCAATAGATTTCTGCATGCGCTTTCCGCACACCATTGAATCCGAAATGATGAAGTTCCTAGATCGCTGCTCCAGATTTTTCAAAGGCAGAGGACAGGCATACCCTCTACTGCCGCAGGACAAGCGCTACCGCAACCCTAACCGCCCAGATCCAATACAGCGCTGGCACTTCGAATCCATTTATTAGCATGTCGTACACTTCACGACTACTTCGTTTTGGCCTGACGGTAGCGGCAGGCGTGCTCGCGGCCCTGATGGCAGTTCGGCTGTCGAGCTGTATCTTAGGAGGGTAACGTGCAGAGTTTTGATGATTACTGCAAGTTCATCTATTCGGAGATCGACAAATTCATTCCGCTGGCTGCGAAGCGCGAGGCGGCGACGGACAGGATCGCCGCGGTGCAGACTTACGCGAGCAAGATTCTCATCAAGGAAATTCCAGAGCCAGACCGCGGTCACATTATCGTGTCGATCACAAAATCCGATAATCCGCGCAAAACTTTCCAGGCCACGATCTACGACGATCGCAACATATCAGGCCGAAAAGTTCGGCACCGCGAAGGCGCAGAATATATTCTGAAGTCTATGGATCACGAGACCGTAACTCTGGTAAAACAGGGGCGGGAATTTCAGAGAACACTAGCGACTTTTTCACGATTTTTCGATTTCATTGCCGAATAATGCATAATAGACTCACCAGCGCCATCGAAGCCTGTCAGCAGAATTGGACTGCGCTGTTTCCCCATATCATCAATATGGTGCATCCTGGCCTGCTGTGCATGCGCGTGCGGCCCATTCTGGCCGACGAAGTCATCGAGCCAAATGTCTTGGTAGACCAAGAAGTCACACTGGTGCAATTACTCGGCACCTCCCCACAGACCAAACGCGCCGCAGGCTACTGCCTCCTATATGAGGGAGCGTCAACAATCCATCAGTATACTAATTATTGTTCCATAAGCTATTCAGACCCCACGGAAGTAAAATTTCGTGAACCTACAGTCGTGTACGATGATGCATGGATACGTTTAATCCGCTTTGGGCTCATGCCCCACGACTGGTTTCTAGGTTGTCGCAAAAAGACTGAAATGCAACACGTCGATCTCCCGGCTTCCGCGGCCCATCAAAAATTCGTGGGCGGTTGGAAAGACGGAGCATAACCGCGCTGAGCGCAAATAGGAAAACCATGGCCTCTGACACTACTCACGACGATCCCAATTACTCGGCTGTTTCCGCCACTGCGATCACTCCTCCGCCTGCGCCGATTAAACGCGAGCTATCCGAAACCGACAAGGCAAAGCGTGCTCTGCAACGCCGTTACAAGGCAATGTTCGGCTATAAGCCTACCGGCATGACGCTGCAGGAGCTATCGGCCTGTGTTCGCCGCGAAGAGCGGGCTCACGGCATAGTTCCAGTTGAGGAGACTCCTGCTACGGTTGGCTCTGTCGAGGAGTTTGCTGCAAAATTCAGGAAATAGCATGGCTAAAAAACCAGACGTAAAACCGGTGCCTTGCGCTGGTGCTCTGCGTGTTAATGTTTACGCGCTGCTGACTTCATGCGTTGAAATCGGCATCGAAACCGGCTGGCAACACGCGCATAAACACACAGATACGCCGGATAAGGCAGTTCTGTGCGACCAGATTTACCAAGATATCGTGAACGAAATTTGTGAATATTTCACATTTGACTTGCCTGGCGAACACGAGTAGCTGAATGAACAAACTGGATCTTAGCAAACTGACGGATGAGCAACGGGTCGCTGCAACACATATAGGTGGTCCAGCTTACGTATCTGCCGGGCCGGGGTCAGGTAAGACCCGGAGCTTGACTATCCGAATAGTATGGTTAATCGAGCAAGGCGTAGACCCCAGCACCATCGTGGCTATGACGTTCACGAACAAGGCCGCGAACGAAATGAAGACCCGAGTCAAGGAGATGCTCGGTAATTCCAATGTAAAGATTCAAATCTCTACGATGCACTCGTTTTGTGTCGGTGTCATTCGACACTTTTGGCAATATTGTGGACTCAAGAATCCAGATTTCTCAATCTGCGACGAGGATGATACCAAGCGCTACACCATTCAGGCCATTGCCACAGTCAAGGGCAAAGACATCAAGCAGGTCAAGGAAGACGACAGCAAGTACGGGCCTGACCATTGCCGTTGGGCTATATCCAGAGAAAAGAATCAGCTGATCAGGCCCGAGGACATGGACCCGGAAGCTGGGCAAGACCGCGAGCATACCAAATTCATCATCAGGGTGTATAAAGAATATCAGAACATTCTGTTCAAAGCCAATTCGATGGATTTCGACGATCTCATCATGAAGGCGGTGTTTTGTCTTAATGACGCAGACCGCCAGCAGCAGGTCGCCGGCAGAATCCAGCACTTGCTCGTGGATGAATATCAAGACACCAACATCTCACAAATTCGGTTAATTCAGCAGTTGTCCTCAGTGCATCGAAATGTCTGGGCAGTCGGTGATAAAAATCAGTCAGTTTACGCGTTCCGTTTTGCTGATCAAACCTGCGAAAACAAGTTCTTCGAGTATTTCCCAGACGCCAAGGTCTATACACTTCAGTATAATTTCAGGTCTGTGCCACCGATCACTGAGGTCGCAAATCGCGTCATCGCGAACAACCCACAACTTGTTGATAAAAAAATTATCCCCAAACGAGAGGGCGGTGAGAAACCCCAATGCGTCGGGTGCTCCAACCCTGAAACTGAGGCCAGGTTCATCGTAGACGACATTCAGCGCCTCGTCCGTATGGGTAAAGGCAGTTGGCGGGACTGCGCTGTTCTCTATAGAACTCGGTATCAATCCCGCGCGCTTGAGGAAGCAGCGGTCAAGGATTCTATTCCCTACAGAGTCGTGGGAGCCCTGGGGTTCTACCAGCGCAGCATCATCAAGGATGTCCTCGCATATCTGAAGTTGCTGGTTAACCCCGATGACAACGCGTCATTTACGCGAATTCACAACACGCCCAAGCGCGGCATCGGCGAAGTCGGCATGCAGCAATTTTGCCGATGTGCCGACGAGTTAGATCTACCGCTTTTCCGTATCATGCGGAAAGGCGCATTCATGGACAAGCTTAACGAGCCTGGACGTGGTGGTTTCCGGGAACTGAATCGCATTTTCGTTGAACTGCTGAAGCTTCCGCAAAATCAAGCGTCGTTGGTGATTTCGGCCATCATCGAAGCAACGCATTACAAATTTTTCTTGGAGCAGAAAGGCACGGAAGCGGCGTTCGACCAAATCGACCTCCTCGACGAACTCGTCACTGCCGCCGATACCTTCGATCAGCAGAACGGCGGCGGGGTCTCGGGCTTCCTGGAGCACGTCATGCTCATGCAGCAGCGTGAGCGCAAGGAAGACGAGAACGTCGTGCTGTTCATGACGGTCCATGCTGCCAAGGGGCTAGAATTTCCCAGAGTCTGGATCGCCGGGGTTTGTGACGGCCTCATGCCGATTCTGCCGAGAAATGATGACAGGACCGTCTGGACGCCGGCAACCCTGGCTGCCCACTTCGAGGAGGAGCGTCGGATTTTCTATGTCGCAGCGACCCGGGCCAAAGACAAGCTCACGATGACGTGGCCACTCAGTCGCAGGACCAAGAACGGCATGATGGACGTTTCGATTTCGCCGTTCTGCATGGAAGCCCGGGATGCACTATACCATTGCGGCGAAAACGGCGAGTGGGATGACTTAAATGCAGTGTTTGAGGAAAAGCCGGAACAGCAGGAAAAAGCCAAAATAGCTGCAATTCGGCGCCGTCGTGCCAACATGCCAGTAGACCCGCCGGCATGGCAGAAAAACCAGTACGGGCGAAATCGATACATGATTGGAGGGCGTAAAAAGTGAAATTATTCGTTGTAGAGCTGCAAAAAACCGCCGAACTAGTTGTGCTCGCAGAAAATGCAGACTCGGCATATCGTGTAGCAGAGCACAACTCCAGTGACCTCGACGAATTTGGAGTAGATTGGGAAACGAGCGGCAGTTGTTTTGAGCTTACTGAGAAAAATAAACGCATGGCCGCGGACTGGTTGCTCGAAGCACCCAGTCGTGATCTAACTGAGCCAGAGATGTTCGAAATCTTCGGTGACTACGATCCATCTGTGCAATCAATTTTAGATTTCTTCACGGACCAAGAAAAAGAACGCTTGGCCGCAGAGGCGGCCGACCGACAGCAAACCAAGCTGCCGCTCTAAGGACAAATAAATGACTTGCGTAGTCGGAATGTGTGAAAAAGGCTCGGTTTGGATTGGTAGCGACTCTTGCGGGAGCAATGGATTTAATTACACTATCCGTAAAGACAAAAAAGTATTTCGCCGCGACAATATGATTTTTGGGTTTACTTCCTCGTTCCGCATGGGACAACTGATTCAGACTTCTCTGGTGATCCCAGAGCACCGCGAGTCGGTAGATGACTTCACTTATCTAACAACGCTGTTCATCGACAGCGTGATGAGTTGCTTTCGCGATAAATCGTTTTTGCGCGTGAAAGACAACGAAGCAGGTGGCGGCACATTTTTAGTCGGTTACCGCGGCAATATTTACGAAGTCGAAGCTGATTTCCAAGTAGGGCAACCCGTAGAGCAATACGCTGCGTGCGGCTGCGGTTTGTATTTCGCATTAGGTGCTATGCACGCGCTACAGAAACACAAACTAGCGCCAAAAGAAAAAATAACTCGTGCTTTGGCGGCAGCAGCCGGCTTCGCAGAAGCGGTCCGTCCGCCTTGGAATTTTGTATCTCTAGCTGGAGATAAGCGAAACACAGGTAAACCGCTGTAAAACACTCGGGCCAATTGTGCGGCGGAGGAATTTACATGGTTGAGCTTCGTCAGGAACCAGAGTCTGTCGTGTCGCCAGAATTCGCGTGTTGGAAAAACATTGCGCAAGACATCATGCTTAACGACTTCGTGGCGCCGTGCCCGGAATGCCGCGAGAAAGCCACGCGGCTAAAGCTGCGATTCACGGAGCCGGGCGCATACCCAATTTTAGTCTGCCCTGACTGTGAATACGACTGCATTGGTTCTACCGTAGAAGAGTGCATCGCCCGGCATAATAAAAGCTACGCAGATCAAAAATTGCCCGGCGCCGAGCAGTACCCAACTACGCCAGAACTGGTGAAATTCGGACTAAAACTAGCGCTTTCGCCTATTAATATCGATAATTACGCTGATTCCATGGCAGCCCTTGGAAACATGGGGTACATCGCATCTAAACAATGGTGCAGCCTGAACGATCTAGCGCGGTACAAAGCGTTAGATCTTAGATTGGAGCAGCTACAAAAAGAAAACGCAAATCTACGGGAAAAACTGTGCGTAGGTGCAGCATACTGTAAAAAGCATAGCAAAGACAAAGAAGCGGTCAACACCAGGAGTCAGTCAGAATCCGAGCAAAGCGAACAACCGACCCAAAATGAACACAACTGCGTTGGCACTAAAGAAAACGCATCAGCCCCAAAAATAGAACCGCTAGGACAACCCGGCGAGAAACTATCTGGACCAAACCAAAACGACGCGCCTCGCACAATTACTTACGAACAATTAGGTGAAACCGTCGAAGAGAGATTCTTCGGCAAACAGGACGAAGTAAAGGCTTCGCTGCCCCGGCCGCCCAGACTCATGGACGTAGAAGAGATTGAGCAGAAAAGCGTAAATATTACCAAAAAACCGGCGGCGCCTCAACAAGAGCAGGAAAAGCAGAGAAAACTCGGTGCCATAATCCGGGCGGCAATGAAGAGAACCAACACCGTAATAAAAGCCGGCAAACAATCAGTAGAAGTTCTATGTCGTGAAGGTGAAAACGTCTACAGCATCGTGCCAAAACCAGACGCCCCTGTCGAACGCGTTACCGTGGCAGGTACAGTGCGCTTTGCGCATGGCGATCCTGCGTTCCGGCCACAATACGAAATACGCCGTTTCACCGAGGCGTTCGGTGAAAAATACCACGGTCTCATCTATAAAGAGCACATCTTGCACGAGGATGACGCCGACACTTACGCGGCGCTGTGCTGCACGAATTACCAACCTGATGGAACCGAAACCTACCTGTGGTCGGATCCGGTCCGACTGCAGCCCGACTATGCGGCACAAGAAATTCCACCAAACCCTTCACTAGCGTTCCTCGTCGAGGAACCCAAAACAGCGGATATTTCCGCAGAGGAAACAAATGCGTAAACTAATTTTAGTCGCTTCTCTCCTTCTCGTTGGCTGTGCTGACCCGTACGCGTCAGCCAAGCAAACCATCACGATTTTCCGTGGAGGCATCAATGTCGCAGATGCCGCGTTCCTGACGGCCTGGGACACAGCACAGGGCAACTGCCTCAAGCAGTTCCCCGTAACGGATCCCAGGTACACCGAGTGCATCAAAAAACCCAAAGCCAACCTGGACAATTGGGTCATCGGCAAGCGCGTCGCGGAGTCTTCCGCGAGCACCGCCGAGGCCATTGTGGTGTCGGCCGAGCAGAAACACCAGAAGCTGCCCGTGGATTGGTTTACGCCCGTGAAGCTCGGGATCTGCACCGTCGCCGAAGTTCTGCAATTCCTGCCGGAGTCGGTGCGTAAATACGTCGATCAGATCCTAGCGCTCGTCCGCTCATTTACTTGCAAGTAACTGCCGGCTCAATGTAACGTTTTTAGTTACATTGGACAATAATTGTCCCGCCCGGTAGACCCACTTACAAAAACTAGCACTGGGCAGCACTTCTCGCAAGCGCGCTGCGTTTGCGCTTGACACCTGTCTGCCTGGCTGCTACAGTATCGGTACCGAGGTACATCATGGATTTCGACATCACGACGAATACGATTTTCCTCACTTTGACGGGTTCCCGCGTTTACGGGACCTCCACACCCGAATCTGACTACGACTACCGTGGCGTAGCAATCCCACCGGAAATCTATTTTCTGGGGTATGGACACAAGTTTGATCAACACGAGAGTTCAAGCCCGCATGATTCCGTCGTCTACGGATTCAACAAATTCCTGAAACTCGCGGTTGACAACAACCCCAACATCCTGGAGTTGCTCTACATCGAGCCGCGATTCTGGGTTACGACTTCGCTCGCGTGGGAGCGTTTGGTCCAGCACCGCGATTGGTTTCTCTCGACCAAGTGCTACCACACTTTCCGCGGGTACGCCGCAGCGCAACTGAAACGTGTCCGAAGCCACCGTGCCTGGCTACTGCAAGGCGAGTTACAAGAACCCAAGCGCGAAGATTTCGGCCTGCCGGCCAATTTATCGATTCCGCGCGAAAACATGGAAGCGGCTGATGAGCTTGCCAGGAGATTCTTGGGTCAGCACGACATTGAGGAAGACCTCGCGGCCCTGGCACAACATGATAAACCCATGGCCACGGCATTCCGGCAGCGGTTGCACGAGTTCATTGAGATCGCGACAGGGCTTCCGCAAAATGAGAACGAAGCGCGCTGCTGGACAGCAGCGGCCCAACAATTGGGCTACGATGCCAATTTCCTGGATCTCCTGCAGCGCGAAAAGCAGTACCGACAAGCCAAGCGTCATTACGAATCGTGGCTGCATTGGAAAGCTGAAAGAAACGAAAAGCGTAAAATAATTGAGGCTAAGTGTGGTTTTGATGCAAAATTCGTGTCTCACGTCTACAGACTTATGTACAGCTGCCGTGAAATTTTACAAAATGGCACGCTTACGGTCACGAGACCTGAGGCTCCGTTTCTTCGAGAAATTCTGGACGGTCATTTCACGTTTGAGGAGCTTGAGCAGCAGTACAAAACACTGGAACAAGAGATTGACTCCCTTTACGCTGTGACTACATTGCAACACCAGCCGCGGCGGCGCGAAATCGAAGATCTGGGTGTAGAGATTGCACGCAGCTATCTAGCAGATAGGAAATAACATGTCGGCTGATAATGGAATCATCATTTTACGCACCATCGGCACTCCGAAGTACAAGCCGTCAGGAGACCCAAACTACGAATGGCGCGTGCACGAATGTCAGAATCTAGAAGAGTTCGACTACGTGCCCGCTGGGCATTTCGAGAAACCGGACAAGAGGTTCTGGAATCTACCGTACGTCTGGAGCTATTTCAGTAAGGAAAAGGTTTTCAACACCGCCGAGGAGGCCAGCGAGTACGCACGCACGTTGCTCGACGCTACGTGCGTGTGTGAATATGGAATTTGTGTTTACGAAATGGACGAAGCGTTCCCAACACGGCATCAGGTGATGAGGTTCCAGTTCGAAACGCTGTCTAACACGCTGCAAGATCTGGGTAATCCCACGGATGATTTACCCCGCGTGCTCCGAGAATTCGCGTGGGAACTTCGTCATTTTCTAGCTCTAGGGCTTGATGAGGACCAGTAAATGAAATTCGTCTGCACATCCGATCTTCACGGGCACTGGCGAAATATTGGTTGGCCCGACGGTGATGTCTTGATCGTCGCAGGTGACATCACGGTGCACGGAAATCTGACAGAAGTACAGGAGTTTAATGACTGGTTGGCAATTTACCCATACCGATACAAAATCATTTGTGCGGGTAATCACGATTGGGCGTTTCACGATAAGGATAAACGTGACAAAGCACGTGCTGCCATCACAAATGGGATTTATCTCGAAAACGAGAGCGTGGAGCTAGAAGGAATTAATATATTTTGCAGCCCCTACACTCCACAATTTTTTTCATGGGCCTTTATGAAACCACGCGAGCAAATGCACACCGTTTGGGATCAGATTCCCCTCGACACCGACGTCCTCGTGACACACGGCCCGCCCATGGGTCAGCTCGACGACACGCCCCGAGGAGATCGAGCAGGCTGCGCAGCACTGCTCGATGCCGTCGAGCGTGTAAAACCCCGTTATCATGTTTTTGGACACATTCACGACCAACACGGCGCCAGCTACAACGAGCACACGCAGTTTCTGAATGTCGCACGCTGCAACGACGCATACAACCCGGTGTTCCTACCCCAAACCTTCGAAATCTAGGAGTCAATATGCTCAAATTTCTAGCGCTCTGCGGAGTTCTTGGACTTTCCCAAGTGTCCTGCACCAAAAAATGCCAGCCCAAAATGGCACGGTGTCACGGAACCACAGTAGAAGTCTGTCGGCCCGACGGTCGTTGGGCCAGAGTTGCGGATTGTTCGAAAGTATCTACGGTGACGTGGGATTGCAAGTGCTCGGACGCCAAAACCTGCCGCTGCTGTAAGCCGGCGAAATAAGGAGTTGTCATGGACGCCAAGGAACTGGCCATTTTGACGAGTATTGATGCTTCACTACAGAAAATCGCTAATAGCCTAGCGTTTTTGGAGCAGAACGAAGGTGCAAAGGCCCGAATCGCCGAGCTAGCGGCCAGAGCCAGAACGACGGAAGCAGCCGTTATGCGGGCTTTTTACGCTGTCAAAGGCGAAAAATTCAGAGATCAAGAGGACTTCGAAAACGCTTTGTTTGCTGCCACGAGTACAGACTAATGCCAATTACCCTTACACCCGAAATAGTCAAGGCGTTCTACGCCGCGATTACGAAACAGTATGGGTTCAGCATTCTGGACAAGAGTGATTCCAGCCTAATGAAGCTGGTGTCGAATTTCCTCGACGGCCTCAACATTATGAATAAAACCGATTTCATGGAGCAGTGCACGACAACGATTTTCGACAAAGTGTACTGCCCATTCACGCCTGGGATTCCTGACGATCACGGCTATTCCCTGGAGGAGCAGGTCGGCACTGCGATTCATGAAGCTGTGCATTGTAATCAGTATCACGACGAGCCAGTGAAATTCCCGGTGTTCTACCTGTGCAACAAAAGCGATCGAGCGGAGTATGAATCTCAGGCCTACGCCGCGGATCTCGAATGGTTCTGGTATCGCCGGGGTCACGGCTATGACGTCAAGCAGCGCGCACAGTCCCTTCTGAGCTATGGCCTAGACCAAAACTACTGCGACTTCATGGCTCAGTACCTGGAGGTGCAGAACGATGTATTTCGTCAGGGCGGCGGCATTAGCCCAGAGGTCACGTGGGCGCGGGAGTGGTTGGAAGCTTATGGAAAATAAACTAACTCCTGAACGTAAGCGCGAACTGCTCCTGGAAGTGAAGCGCGCGTTTGAGGCCGATGAAACAGGTTCGGACATCGCGCGTGTAATCCTGGAACTTCACGGCGCCGGTCTCGGCATTGACGACATCTTCGAGCAAATGATGCTGCTCGATAACTAAGGAGAAAGAATGAAAAACCCGTGTGATGACGCAGAAATGCGCAAGATCTTGGCCGAAACGACTTCAGACACAACCACTAATCGCGGCGGTGCCGGCGGCTACATCACGTCATTGTATGCCGCACCGCCGTTTGATGAATATCCCGGCTGGACGCCGCCAAAACCAGAGGATTTGCGTTACACGCCGATGACCACAGCGAGTACATTCCCCAATGTACTAATTGAAGCTCTGGTTCAGGATTTGCTCGCACGCGTGCAGAAGCTCGAAGCCGAGGTCGCGGCGCTTAAAACGGCCAAGACACGTCGATCTCCCCGAAAATAGCGCTTGACGACCAGCGCGCGTCTGCTACGTAGTACTTACAACACTGGAGACACAGATGCTTCGTCCACGTCGCAATACCGATCCCCATGACTGCATCAGCCTGTACCACGAGCTTCCGGCACGGGAGTTCCTCGCGTGGCAGCCTACCGAATCTGTTTTGTGCTGTGTCGAACCCACCAGTTCAGAGCTTCTGAACTTGGTCAAGATTGTGCGAACAGCAACAGGACTGCCTCTGAAAGAGTGCCACGTTCGGGCTAAATCCAGGCTGAACTTTCTCGTGTCACCCACACACTGGAATGATTTCGTGGTCTCGATGGCAACCCTCCCGGTGCAGTGGACATGGTACGACCCGCCGTTCGTCGAGGCTGAAATCGAGTATCCCGGCGCAACGATTGCCTGCCGGTGCGAGAAGTGCGGCCACGAGTTCCACGTCGAAAACCCATATCCGCCGGCCACGGCGTACTGAAAAACATGTGCGAACACAATACTGTACAGAAAATCGATTGGCAAACGCGTTATCATCGCTTTTGTACGGTCCCGGTCGATACCTTGCTGCCCAGGATCAAAGCGGCGTTTGGCGGGAAGCTTGACGTCGAAGGCCATGTCGTCAACGCGAAGTCCTCACGGCTGGAGTTGTTCTGCGCAAAGCCGCTGGTGTGCTGTGCCTGCGGACTCATCGCAACGCACTGGGCCGTCGAAGTAGACCACGATAAGGTGGCGGACGGATATAAACCACATTTAAATCTCTACGGGATGCGCGGTGAGGACGAGGAGCAGTTCACACAAGATCACATTGTGCCTCGACGCGCTGGCGGACTTGCGGTACTGGAAAACCTACAGGTCATGTGTTTTTCGTGCAATCATAACAAAGGCGGCGCGTAATGTGGCATCTATGGCCTCAGTACCGGTTGTGCCCAATGTGCGGCGTAACGCCGATCCCAGTAGCTGTGCCGACCAGCACAACGCTACAAGGCATTTGCTTATTGTGCTGGTACAAACTGAAGCAGCCACCAGTCCGCACTAATGAGCCGAAAGACTGTCAGCCATGACACGTCCCTGCAGTCCCACCACATCCCGAGGTTTTCGGCTGGCCCGATATGTCGCGGCCCTCAAGACATCATTGTTCAGTCATCTCGATGCAGATGGACGGTGTTGTGACCATTGTCCGGGCGAAGACAAAAAGCATGATGGGCTTCAGCATGAATCTAGTTGTTTTATGGGTGAGGCTCTGGAACTCGCGGACGAGATCCTGCTCTACGAGGAACCAGACGCAGTGTCTACGCGAGTCAAAGAGTCCTACTTACAGGGCACCAGTCTGCATCTCTCGGCCGCAGAAGTTAAAGACTTGTGGACTTCACGATGGTTGGATTCCTGCCTTGACTGTGATGGTTTGAAATTGGGGCGACAACTGTACGCTTGGTGTCTGCACAACGGGCATGGAGACGCGTTAGAAAAACTGCATGTAGTCTTGAACATAATTGAAACCGAAGCAAGAAACAAAAAAGACAACTTCCATAATTTGCGCTATTTGCATCAGCTTGGATCAAGTAAAAACCCTAAGGATGAGTAGTGATAACGCACGGAATGCTATTCAACGCCGAAGGGGTCCGGGCCATCCAGACTGGGCAGAAAACACAAACTCGACGGCCCGTGAAACCACAACCAGATTCAGTTTACTACTTGACAAATTCCGATTACCAATGTATTTATTCGACAGGAGGCGCTCATGGAAATAATTCAGCTTTCGACAGGGGTGGAATTACGCCCTATCCCGATTTCACCGAACGAAGACTACGCGGCCGGGTCGGACGGAAAGATTTACTCCAGAACGAAGTGCGCCGGCTTTGGTCGAAAGACAAAGGTATACGTGGAGTGGTACTCACTTGCTGGGCACAGAACCAAAAAAGGCTATTTAAGTATATCTATGTGCCACAACAGCAAAAAGAAAACGCACAGTGTTCATCGTCTTGTATGCATGGCATTCCACGGAATGCCAGATCCTCCTACGTTACAAGTGCGTCATCTGGACGGGAATCCAGAAAACTGCGCGCCGGAGAATTTACGCTGGGGAACACAAGAGGAGAACTGGCAGGATCGGAGGGCCCACGGGCACGGTTGCGAGGGAGAGAAGCACTGGGCGGCGAAACTGTCGGATGTGGAAAGGGAGCATGTGCGTTGGGCAGTAAAATACGGACTTTGCAGTCAGCACCATGTAGCAAAGGTGTTAAGAATGTCTCAGGCAGCCATCAGTGCAATTTGTCTTTCGAGGTAGAGTCGCCGCTGTGGGTTCGTGAGACATTCGTGTGGGTAAACGACGAAGCCCAGCTACCGGCGTGCTGTCTGTACCGAGCTGATGAGGACGATACATGTAACGCCATCTGGACGCCGTCGATTCACATGCCTCGCTGGGCCTCGCGCATCACGCTCCTGATTACGGACGTCGAGGTCCAGCGGGTGCAGGACATCTCGGAGCGGGATTGCATCGCCGAGGGCATCGGGCATCCCGCGACCCGTGAGTGTAAGCGGCCTAGATTCATTCAGACGTGGGATGCTGTGTACGCAGCACGTGGACTGGGGTACGATGCCAACCCTTGGGTGTGGATGCTTAAATTTGAAAAGGTGCCGACATGAGTGCAAAAGCCTCGGTATTGGTGTTCGGATTTTTAGCCATAGTGTTCATCATCGGTGTAGGCAGTTGGAGCATCGTCATGATAGACCGAGAACAAATGGTGCACGAAAACAAACAAATGTTGCGAGGTATTAGAGATAAAAATGCAAATTTTCAAAACACCATCTCCAATGCAGTCGATGCGCTGAGTTGCTCTCGAGTACTGGAATGTTGGCGAATGTGCTATGTCAAAACTCAAGGATCGGCACCGTGATCTACACGATCGGACATCGCGCCAGTTACCTCCAGGGCATCGCAGAAGCGACTCCGGAGTCTCCGCTGCATAAGTTGGGCAGGAAGTTCCGACTACCCGGGCGGCTACGCATTCCCGACCGCCGAAGCCGCCCAACAGCACATTGACGACGGTGGACTGGTGGCCGATTTCGCCAGCGAAAACCGAACAATTGACCCGACCAAATTTGCGGTGTTTGGCCTGTTGGCCGACTGGGACCTCGACACCTACGTGCAGGACCGTTCCTAAAACCATAGTCAAACATTACATTTGACTCCGACGTCGGACGAACTGTTTTTCCGACGATTCGTGCTGGAACTTTCATCCAGAGCAGAAGTGGCTTTCGCTTTGCCCTTATGCCTTTGAGAAATCGTCTTCCCGGTACATAAAAGCTTGCCCTCTGCCGTGCTTAAAGCACCACTTTTGCGGAACCAATCGTGCCTTCGGACAAAGATTTTCATCTTTGCTTTGACACGAATGTTACGCACGAGAGCTGCCCAACGAGACCATACATGTCTTAAACCGTCCTCTGGGGATTTAGGAGTGTAGGCCACGGATAAGGGACATCTCTCGGATTTGTACATACTCCTTCTAGCCAAGACAATTCCTGCTGCTACTCCAGAATTTATTCCATATTGAGATTGATACTTTACGCAACCAATGACTGAACTATATGCAGGATTGACCGTAAAGACTTCAATGCCTTCTCGCCATGCTCTGCTTTTAATCGTAGCTGTGACAGCACTGTAAGAAAAATCAGACAACATCGATCTCTGTGGCAAACCTTGATCCTTCATGGCCTTTTTCTTGCCAGTAAAGTCAAGGTTTTCTATCACTACAGGAGCTTTGTGTAGAACGGCAAACGCAATGATTTGTTTAACTGCTTCTCCAATCGAAGCTTGTATTTGATCGTGATTAGCGCTCTTGCTTGTCTTGAAAGGAACAGAAATCCAAGCTTTCATGTTCCCTTCAAAATCAGCAAAAGCAGCATCTAGACTACCGTTATTGATGTCAATGCCTACCCTGCCGTTATGCCTATTTGAAATTATTTCGACTTCACTTCTGCGAAGCGAAACATGAACTGTCCATCGATTCTTTTTACCTCGGTTGAATCGAAATGTCAGCGCATCACCACGGTCTAAAGCAGCTCTAATGTCGTGAACAGTATTGTTTTTGCCACTTCGATCGTAATGAAACTCTAGGTTTTCAAAAACAACAGTAGGACCAAATTTATTAACCAGGCCGGGAGCAGTTCTAAGCGCTAAAGTGAAAGACCCATCGGGTTGTTCGACAAGCTGCGCTATGGAATTACCTTGGGTTTCTCCGGAGCTGCCCACGAGTATAAACGTACTATTACGGGTTTTTCTCCAAACTTTCTTCCACTCAGCGTGGTCTTTGTAGCCATTTTCTTTCAAATTGTATTGAACCAGAAACAGCTTTTTAGAACCGAAACAGAGCTTTGGCTTTGTGCTCTCGAGTGTTTTGAGCTTTGCTCTTTGACTTCCCAGTCTTCGTTGTTTTTGGTGTAGGATAAAACGTGTTTTGACATTATCTTCTTTTTTAATTTCTGCTTTTAGGTCTTTAACCTTCTTGGTCAATGCTGTAACGGATGCCTCTGTTGAACTAACATGTGTTTTATGGGTTTCAACGCGAGAGCTTTCTTTACCGTCGAGATCTATTTTGATTCCGTTGTATTGTCTGGCATTAATTCCATATTTTACTTGATATTCCCGCTTGGTTCGATTAGCATCAAAACCTGGTTTTTGTCGCGCTGCGTGGAGGCAGCGTTGAGCTGTATTGAAGACTAAAGCGTAAGACTCACAGTAATCAACGCATTCGTTAGGTACACGTGTCGCGTACGAAACGATGGGGCGGGTGTCTTTTGCCTTCTTTCTCACTTGACAGATCTATTCCCTTCAAGTACAGTGTAAGGTGGAAGTCGAGGGTTGTCAATGTCTGGTGCAATTAATCTGAGCTGTTCGGAACCCAGCACTACCGTACCGTAACTTGGTGCGGGACGCCAACATCATGATGGTCACGACAACTGGTGAAAGGTAAATCATGGAAAACATTAGACGTCTACACCCTAGTTGGAGTGACGATAAAATCTCAGACTTGATCGCGCACGTTAAAACGCAATGGCCACACCTCGACGCTGCTGCGGTGGATAAACGCGCGGAAGAAATCGCCGCCATCATTCCTGAACAGCAGCCAAAGCTTTCGCAAAAAGACCTTGAGTGGGGTAAAAAGGTTCTGGAGGCCATTGTCGCTCGTGACCGTACTTAGGCTGCTGATACAACAATAGGGAGAAAACTATATGCGCAAGATCGTCAAGTTGCTCAAGGATGTGCTGGATTCCAGTTGGCACCACAATTCCGAGTCGTCGTACCCGGGCGTTGGGGTCACCATTTGGAACGACCAGGCCAAAATTAAGATCAACGACGTATCGGCACAGATCACCTGCGCGAAAACAAAAATAAGCAAGATTGAAGTTAGCCTAACGATCATGACGTGCAAACGTGTTGGTGACCACCGATATGTCAGTACAGCAGTGGTCCCGCTCACCGAAGCAGAACAGTGTTGTTTATTGCTGACTGTACAGCGTACCGATGCTCGTGCCAGCAAAGTAATTCGTGGTCGTGTCGTCGAGGCGGCAGAAACCGCGCTGCTGGGAGTGTACCGTGGCTGACGACAACTTCTTCATCTCTCATGGATCCGAGACCATAGTGACCGGCCCACCGATCGTCATGGTCCCAGGCCAATTTCAACTGGTCCGCGATGGCGAGGTGGTGGCGTCGATTGATGGTCGCTACGATTTCTCAAAAGTTGATCCACAGTACCATGAACAACTCTTCGGATTGCTGCGGTGTCAGCGTGGCATGAATTTGGTGTTGCTGCCAACCCGACAGCCCGAACCAGAGCCAGAACCGGCTCCACCCAAGCGTTCCTGGTGGTCGAAATTGTGGAGGTCAGCATGACGACGGCAATCTACGCCGGCAGTTTTGACGTGCTGACCAATGGGCATCGCTGGATGATTGCCCGCGGTTCCGAGATCTTCGACCACCTCGTGGTGGCCATCGGGGACAACCCAGCGAAGCGACCTTGGTTCACGGTGGAAGAGCGGATCGAAATGCTGGGCGAGACGCTGACTGAACTAGCGGCGCACAACATCAGGATCGATAGTTCCTAAAAGTTTGGTGTTTTGTTACAAACACGTCTTTTAGATTTAATCCGACTGCCCAAGTCCCCATGGCCTTGGTCTAGTCTGACGGATGCACTACCCTTAGTCACCACTATAGCGTCTAAGTCAACATCCGGAAATCTAGTCTTAAATCTAGATAAAAGAATAGATTTCACTTTGCCAACATCAAGGCCATTAAG
>JBAZKE010000003.1:0-220054 GCA_041650915.1 Patescibacteria group bacterium | reverse complement strand
CAGCGATGCGCGAGTTGCCACCAGAGGTGGCAGGCGAGCGCCGCGAGGCGGGACCGACCGCGATTTCCGTCAGGAAATCGACGGGTGGCCAAGTCCCGCCACCCCGAATCCCTTTTGAGAAAAAACATGGGAAGCATTACCGGATCATTCCCACCCTTTTTCCCACAAGGCAACACAAACCGCAAACAATCAACCGAAAGGAGCGAAATGCTCTTTCAACAATCACCTCACAATACCTCCTAAACGTTTGCACTCAAGCAGTGCACATAGAAAAATAACTATGAAAAAAACGATAGGAGAGTACACTATGTCCGAAAACAGCATCCGCTCGCACACCAAGGCTAGGCAAGAAAAAAGACAAATAATCGCTGAAGCACTAGCCAACCACACGCCCGGTAGCCACTTTCCACTACACACTATCGGTAGTGGCATCAATATGACTGACAATACATCGGACGCTGGAACCGTAAGCGGACCTCAGCCTGGTACATTCGCTCTCGGCGATGTAGACGGAGCAGACAGTATGCTCAAACTGTTGCATCAGGACTAGAGGTAAGCTTCCTTCCCACAAGTAATAAAAGCCGACGGCTCACCCGAACCGCCGGCTCTTCTATTATAAAAAAGGCCTCGGGGGAAATCCGAGACCTTTGCTATACTCTTCCGGTAAAAAGACGTTAGGTCGCAAGGTTAAACTTGCGGGCCCAACGACGCACCACTGCACGAGCCTTGGAAGGCCCGATGCCGACGTACTTCTCCGGATGCCGGAGAACCGACACGTGCTGCCTGCTCAACTGTTCAACGAAGGGCCGCAGTTCGCTATCCTTCATGAGCTCTTCGAAGAGCGTCGTGAGCTTCGACCGGGCGCCGCGGGACAGTTCGGTTACCTTGGCGTGTGCATCCGGGTGGCCGAACCGCCGCAGCAGCGTGTTGAGCGGATCGGAGATGATCTGATCGCCGGTCAACCGAAGGTTGTACAGCATCCGCTCCGGATCGACGATGACCTTCGGCAGAATCCGGTTCGCACCCTTCACCTGCGTGAAGAGGAGCTCAACCATTTCAAAGGCGAAACGGCCGGACGCGGAGTTCGTGAGATCACGCTGCAAGTTGGACCCGAGGTCGAGGTACCGTGTTACCATCCGCCCGATGATCTCCTTGAAAAGACTGACGATGTTTTCCCAGGTGATCGGGTTGATCTTGTGCGGCATGATCGACGAGGCGCCTTCCAGCAGTCCCGCAGGCTCTGCGATTTCGGCAATCTCGGTCATCTGCAGGTGCCGCATGTCATCGGCGAGATTGGCGAGCACGCCCGCGATCATGACCAGCCGGTGGTACACTTCCACCGCGCACTCGGGAATGACGATCTGGGTTGAGAAATCACCAGCACCCAATCCCATACAGCTGAGAACCTGCTTCTCGAAACGCAGCGGATCCCTGACCGCGAGCTTCGCGGGAGCATGCGTCCCGACCGGGCCGGAAAACTTGCCGACGAGCTCGTTCGCGTCGCGCTGGAGCCTGACGATCTGCCGGCCGAGCCTCGTGGCAAACCACGCGGTCGGACAGCCGAACGTGAGCGGCGATCCATGCTGCAGGTGCGTACGGCCGACCTGCACCACATCAGCGTACTCGAGCGTCAGCCGGATAAGATGTTCCTCGACCGTAATCAGTCCCGGAATCACCACGTCGTACAGTACGTCACGCAAGCGCGCGGCATTCGCCGTATCGATGATGTCGTACGACGTAGCGAACGCGTGCACGTACGGACGCGCGAGCTTCGAGATCCGATTGCAGATCGACTTGATTAGCGCACGGACGTCGTGCTTAGTCCCCTTGACCCGGCCTTTCTTACCGTACTCGAAGAGGTAGACTTCGGCCGCCTTCAGTTCCCGACAGGCCTTCAACACCTCGCCCATGACGCGCTCAGAGCACATCCCCCGATCGCACATCACCATAACGATCGATGCCTCGACGCACGCCATGTAAATGATTTTCGCCGCCTCCGAAGTGTACCCCGACAGCTCCCTATTCAGGTAGCGAAAGCTGAACGGGCTCACCTGCGAAAAATCACGTTTGCGGATAATCGATCCGCGGGCATCCAAAATAGACGCTAATCGGTCATCATACCGTGTAACAGGTAGTATCACCGTGGTCCTCCTTTGTGTAAACATCAGTTTCTGCTTTCTGTTTTCGAATTACATTACCGTACCATATTGTCCGATTTTTATCAATAAGAAAAGGCCTCGGGGGAAAACCGAGACCTTCGTTGTGACTACTGACACCTCCTAAAAAATGTTATGCAGAGAAATGGAAGTTCCTCTCAGCGACGGGACGAACGATAATTTCGTTACGCCCCGGGCCGGTTCCGATCAAGAGAATCGGAACGCGAATGAGCTTCTCCAGCCGCCAGATGAACTGCTTCGCCTTAAGCGGAAGCTCGTTAAAGTCATTGGTACCGCTAATGTCTTCCGGCCAGCAGTCCCACCACTCGATGATCGGCTCAACCCTGCACAGGTCATCCGTATCTGGCATATCACCCGGCAAGAGTTGCGCGCCATCGAGCCGGTAGCCGACCACGACCGGCACCTTTTTTAAGCCGCTCAACATATCAAACCGCGTCAGTGCGAACCAGCGCGGTCCGTTGATGCGGATGACGTACCAGAGCCACTGGATATCCATCATGCCCACACTCCGACCGCGTCCGGTCGTAGCGCCGAGTTCATACCCTAGTACCTGGAAGTACTGTGCCCAGTCCGCCCAGGTTGCCTTGCCGCTGTTCAGCAGCTCGAGCTTGTCGCGTAAGAATGCGAGCCGCAGCTTCCGGTACTTCTTCTTGAATAACTTCGCGTTGTCGAGCGCCCACTGTTCGCATTTTTTCCGGTTCCACAGTTCGGATGGGAATGGACCGGCACCGACCCGCGTCGGAAGCGCCTTCATCACCATGAGAACCACTGCGCGAGCGAACGCCTTCAACGGAAGCCCGCTGCCAAGCGGTGCTCCGGCCGCTACCGAGTGCCCGGAAGAGACGTACGGCCACGTTCCCAGATCGATATCCAGACCGGGGGCTTGCGCACCCTCAAAGAGCATGCGCACACGAGACCGAAACGCATCGGCCAAACCGCGCGCCGTATCGGTCACGTAGCATTCAATCTTCGGCGCATCCCCGAGGAGCCCACGTTCAACCTGAATTGGAAGAGGGATATCCGCCCGCTTCACGAGCTTCAGGCGCACCATTGCATCAAAATCGGGCTTCAATGCACGGTACAGAGCCTGCAGCCGGGCGCGAAGTATGCGGCGATCCTGGTACAGGTGGTGCACTTGCGGGCCGCACCGGAGCGCTTTAAACCCCGCAAGCGGGCCGATAGCCTTGCCTGTCGTACCGACGCGCTTCCGGCCCATCGACCATTCCAGCCACTTCTCAAACAGTTCGTGGTACTCCGTCCAGAGCATCGAGTTCTTGTCGATCCAGATCGGCGGCAGCTTGTCGCCGAAAACCCGTTTGGCATCTTTTAATTCCGTTAAAAAACGCCTGAGATCGAAAAAAACTCCCCGGCCGAGTACGCACTTCATGAGACGTGCAATCCCGCACGGGATGAGGTGGCCGACAAACTTCTTCAGCTCCGGGGTAACGAGCGTATGGCCGGCGCCCGCACCGCCGCTGTACCGAATTGCGATCGCATACAGCTGGCCCAAAAGATCTACGATCTTCCCCTTGCCCTCATCACCCCAGTATGTACCGGTAATGATGAGCATGTTGTACTTTGAGAAGACTCTTTCTAGTTGTGCGTACATCCGACGCACCCGTTTAGGAACCCGCATGGGGTACCTCCTTTCCTGGTTTCTTGTATTGTCAAAACTGCTTTTTTCCTCCGATGTGATAACGAAAAAAGTCCTATTTCAAGTAGTTCACTATACCACGGTGCGCGGGCTCAGTCAACTTGCACGCCGTGCGCAGGAGCGCTACAATGGTATGAAAACCATACCGCGGAGGATTGGATGCTCATTACTATCATTGCCATCGTGGTCCTTGCCACTGGACAGCCGCAGGCAGACAGCACGCTCACGGAGCTCTGCGAGGCGCGCAACGTCAACTGCGATACGGTGTATGCTGCGTTCGAGGCGCTCGACAGCTGCTATTCCGCTGAAGTGCGGTACAAACGGGCGCATGGCTCGTTCCTCACGTTCAATGTCCTGGATAGCTTCGGCGTCCTGCCCGATACATTCGCCGTGCGTACTAGCTGCACGTTCCCGGAATCACAGCTCCTCAATGGCTCATTCCGCATGGCAGTAGCGCATAAACTCGTCGGCGAGGCGCCCGATGCCTGCACCGTGCTGATTATCAGTTTTTTCAATGTTTCGGCTGATAACCACCTGCCGATCGTTCAGCTGACATGCTGTCTGGCAACGGGAGAGCGCAAATACGAGTACACGCATAACCGCGCCAACATCCTGTGGCACGCACCATAAAAACCCCATTGGCTGAAAGGTTCAACGGGGTTTTTGTAATTGCTTTTCTGCTTTCTCTAATACATGAAGGTATTATTCCCACTCGACCGTGCCGGGCGGTTTCGACGTTATGTCATACAGCACACGGTTGATCTCGGTGACCTCGTTCGTTATCCGCACCGAAATTTTCTTGAGCAAGCCGTGCGGCAACTGCGCCCAATCGGCGGTCATAAAGTCCCGCGTGGTAACCGCCCGCAAGATCGCCGGGTAGCCGTATGTGCGCGCGTCGCCCTGCACGCCGACAGAACGGATTGTCGGCAGTGCGATGAAGTACTGCTGGACCTTCTTGTGCCACCCTGCCCGCTCGATTTCCTCCCTCGCGATCCAATCCGCGCGGCGCACGATATCAACTTTTTTTTGAGTTACTTCGCCGATGATCCGCACGGCAAGTCCCGGGCCCGGGAACGGCTGGCGCTCCGTAACCGCTCTCGGCAAACCGAGGAGGCGGCCGACTTTTCGGACTTCATCCTTGTACAAAAAGCGGAACGGCTCAATGAGCTTGAAGCCGAACTTCTTCGGCAGCCCGCCGACGTTGTGGTGGGATTTAATGACGGCTGCCGTCTTGCCGACGCTCACGCCGGACGTAATCGCATCGGTATACAGCGTGCCCTGCACGAGCCACTGGACCCGGGCGCCGAGCTTCTTGGCCTCCCGCTCAAAAATTCGTATGAACAGTTCGCCGATGATTTTGCGCTTTTTCTCCGGATCCGTAACGCCCCTGAGCTTTGAAAAAAACTGCTTCCCGGCATCAATCACCTTCAGGTTGACGCGCTGGTACGAACGGAATGTCTTCCGTACCTCCCCGACCTCTCCGTGGCGCATCAGCCCGGTATCGACGAAAATGCAGGTAAGCTGCCTGCCGACTGCCCTGTGGGCGATGGTCGCGGCCACGGAAGAATCGACGCCGCCCGACAGCGCGCACACAACGCGCTGCTTGCCGACCTGTGCTCGGATTTCTTTTACCTTCTCGTCGACGAACTTCCGCATGGTCCACGATTTACGCGCGCCGGTTATCGCCACGAAATTCTTCAGAATGCGCGCGCCGTTGGCCGTATGCGATACTTCCGGGTGGAACTGCAGGCCGTAGAGCTTCTTCCGGCCGTTCGCGATTGCCGCGTACCTGCAGTTTGCCGAGCTCGCCGTCTTCACGAAGCCTCTCGGGAGCTTCGACACCTGGTCACCATGCGACATCCAGGTTGCCTGCTTGCCCGTTAGGCCCCTGAATATGCCGTTTCGCTCCAGCACGGCCACGTCCGCCGGGCCGTACTCGCGCCGCCTGGCAGCTGAAACCTTCCCGCCGAGCTGGTGCGCCATGAGCTGCAAACCGTAGCAGATGCCGAGCACCGGAATGCCGAGATCGAATATTTTTTTATTGACCTTCGGTGCCCGCGATCCCGACAGGAACTGGGGCCCGCCGGATATGACGATACCGTTCGCCCGCGAAAGCTCTGAGAGCGGCATGGTATGCGGAACGAGCTCAGCGAACACGCCGAGCTCTCTGATGCGCCGTACGATCAAGTGCGCGTACTGGGACCCGAAATCGAGCACAAATATGACATCCCTTTTCGTATCCATTATCGGAAAAATGACGATTCAAATGCCCACTTCGTACACTGGTCAATCTGCGCGGGCGTAAGTATCTTTTCCTTGCGGAGGAGCTCCTGCTCCTCATACAGGTTTGTCGAGTACATCTCCGGGCCGTCGGTGTTGATCGTAAACTTGATGTTATACCTGAGGTAGGATTGTATGACATGCCGGAGCTCGCCGATGCCCTCGACGACTTTATTCCTGATATTTGAAGTCGGGCACGTTTCCAGCACGATGCCCTTGTCCGAGATTTCCTGCATGAGCTTCTTGTCCTTCACGCAGAGCAAGCCGTGGCCGATTCGCTCTGGCCTGATCTCGCGCACTACATACCGCAGCTCTGCGAGGCTCCCCTCTTCTCCGGTATGGATAGTCGTGCCGAGGCCCGCCTCCCGTGCCTTCATAAACAGCGACCGGTACCGCTTGATCGAAAAATTCTTACGTTGGGGGCCTGCAATATCAATACCGACGATTCCGCTGTTCTTGTAACGTATCGCTTTCTTGAGAATGATCGAATTCTGCTTGTAGGTCAGCGTGCGGTCCATCATAAGGATGATGCCCGCCTTGACCTGCGGGTACTGCAGCATTGCGCGGTCGAGCCCCCAGAGAGATGAAACGATGATGTGGTCGAGGTCTTTCTCACCGCCGCGGTTACGGAACATGGGATTGAACCTGAGTTCCTGCAGTACGATGTTGCACTTGCGGTATCCTCCGCCGAGCACGCTCGCAACCGCCTCCTCAATCGCATCGGGCGATGACTGGATGAGCTCAGTCCAGAAGAAGTAGTTATTGTGCATGTCGTCGAGCGTCTTGTTGCGCTCGCTGCCCGACATCGTAATCATGTCTTCAAAATCCCAATAATCCTTGCTCGGGAGCCGTATGCCCTGGCTGTGCGCAATTGACCAGAGGATCGCGGGATCGACCGATGCCCCGAGATGCGCGTGGAGTTCTGCGCGTGGCTTGCTGGTTTTTTTTGGCATACGTATCGAGCTTAGTAATTCGGGGCTTTCTTGCTGATAGTCACGGTGTGCGGGTGGGATTCCCTGAGGCTCGCGCTGGTGAGCTGGATGAAGCGGGCGCGTTTTGGCAGGTCTGCGATGGCATTCGCGCCGAGGTACCCCATGCCGCTCCGTACCCCGCCGACCATATGCCAGACGATGTCGCCAACCGGGCCTTTGAACGGCACGATACCTTCGACGCCTTCAGGCACGAACCGCTCAGCGCCACGCTGCGAGTAGCGGTCGGCCGATTTTCGCTTCTCCATCACGCCGATGCTGCCCATGCCACGGTATGACTTGTATTTTTTACCGCGGATCGTGATTATCTTGCCCGGCGCTTCTGCGGTGCCCGAAAGCATTGATCCGAGCATGACCGACGATGCCCCAGCGGCGAGCGCTTTTACGATATCGCCGGAGTACTTAATGCCGCCGTCTGCGATAACGGGGACCTTGCTCTTCACGGCAGCTACCACGTTCTGGAGTGCGGTGAGTTGCGGCACGCCGACGCCGGTGACGATCCGCGTGATGCAGATCGAACCCGGACCGACGCCAACCTTGATCGCATCAGCAAACGTGGCGAGCTCGAGCGCCGCTTCCCGTGTCGCAATGTTGCCGACGACGAGCTGCGCGCGGATAGCACGTTTCATTTTGCGCGCATCGCGAAGGACATGCGTCATGTACGCATGCGCTACGTCAATAAAAATAACGTCCACGCGCGCCCTATCGAGCTTCCGTGCACGTTCCATATCGTGGGGGCCGACTGCCGCTCCGCAGAGGAGCTTCTCGCGCTTTACCTTCTCCGCCATCGCCACCTGCTCGGCGATAGAGCAGCTCCGGTGGAGGACGGCCATACCCCCGAGCCTGCCGAGTGCGACCGCCATCTTCACCTCGCTGACCGTATCCATCGCAGAGGCGAGAATCGGAATGCCGAGCCGAACCTTTGTGGTCAGCTGCGCACCAAGATCCACCTCGTTCCGGTTCACGCCTGATTTTCTCGGTTCGAGCAGTACGTCATCGTAGGTTAATCCCAGAGGGAGCGGGTGGCCTGGCATAGGGTGCGGTATTTAAAAAAAGCTGAAAAATTGTACTTTCAAGTATAGCACAGTTTCCGCATACGTAAAGGGCTAGTACCGTACGCCGATAACGTTTTTATTCGACCACCGCTTGATGCTGTCTGCAAGGCTGACCTTCGCGTACTTCGGGGTCAGGATGAAGTCCCGGTACCCGCTTTCGGTGCTGGCTCCGCCGTTTGAAAAAATGCTAAGGATACGGCCGTCGAACATGAACTTATACCCGGCTGCAACGTACTCGTGCGAACGGATGAGGACCGACCCGCCGATTGCTTTCATAAATTTGCTGAATACGTCACGGCCGAACAGGTAGTTCATGCCGCGGTTGTGGTTGAATACGAATCCGTCCGTCTGGTCCGTCGGGTCGTTCCACCGGATCTGCTCGAGGATATCGTCGTCGTGCAGCTGCTTGAGGGAGCTGACGCCTCCGACCGGAATGCCGCCGTGGAGCGCCACCACGCCGTTCGCGCATACAGCGACGGCCGCGAACTTCTCGAATAGGTCATTGAGCCTCCGGAATACGTACTGCCCGTTGTCGTAGTCAAAGTGCCGGATGCAGGAGCCGAGCAACCCGTACGACTGCCCCATCGCGACTTCCTCGTGGTTGCCCCGAAGTATGAAGGTATTCTCGGGGTAGCACTGCTTCAGGTTCAGGATGAGCTCAATATTCCGTACGTCCTCTTTACCGCGATCTGCGTAGTCGCCGAGGTAAACGAGGTACACCGCCTCTCCCCGCTCAACACGCTCGGCAAACCGCTCCTGCTTCAGTATTGACGTCGTCGCGGCAGAATCGCCGTGCGTATCGCCGATAAAAATTGCCTCGCCCCGTTGCGGCAAATATACGACCGGAAAACTCAAGAAAGGTTCCGCGGAACTGATTTCTGGAATGCTCTTTTTGAGCTTCCCCCTTCCGGTGCTGTGCTGTTCGCGGAGGATCGACTCAACTGATACGATGAGGTCGGCAAACTCACGCCACGTTGCGGCGTGTTTTTTCCAATCTTTTATTGCATCCTTGGGCTTCGGCGGCATAGGCTACGGCGTCAGCACGCTCAGTGCAGCAGGAATAATTTTTATGGAAAACGTCCTGCTCTTCGGCAGCACCTCACCGTCAACCTGGGCGGCTGCCGGCTGTTCGCACGTAATGTCAAGCTTGGTCGTCGTGTACGTATGGACGATCCCGAGCGACACGTGCGTTCCTTTGAGTATCTTGGGGATGCAGCGGAGGATGTAGAGCCGGCTCGCACGGTCGATGATGCAAACAGTCAGCACGCTGTCGTCTATCTTTGCGGATGGAGCGATATAAAACCCGCCGCCGTACGTCGTGCCGTTGCACGCCGCGACGAGCAAAACCTGCTTCTCAAATACCCTGCCATTATCGAGCTCCACCCTGACCCTGCTAAACCGGTAGGCGATCAGCGTCCTCAGTACAGCGAGCAGGTACGCGACAAAACCCCTTGAGTACTTGAGGAACGTGCGGACCCGCGCCGCAACGTCGCCGTCAAAACCGACGCCGGCAGCATTTATGAAGTACCGTTCGCCATTAAGCTGGCCAAGATCAATCTTCCGGACGGTCCCCCGTGCCAGCGCACGGAAAGCCTGGTGCTTCGTGCGTATGCCGAGCAGATGGGCAAAATCGTTTCCCGATCCGGTCGGAATAATGCCGAACTCCGTACCCGTACCGGCGATCCCGTTTACGACCTCATTCACCGTTCCGTCCCCGCCGACTGCGACGATAACGTCGTTGGAGCTCGCAGCCGCACGCGCCATCTGAGTCGCGTCACCCGCCTGCTTGGTCATCACCGTTTCAAACCGAAAAGCGTTGCGCCTGCAAAACGCCTGAATATCCGGAATAATGCTGAGCCGCTTCCCCTTGCCAGCTGCGGGATTAATGATGAAGTAATAAGAACGAGGCATAGTACATACCCCCAGTATACCGTACCGGCAGCGCGGCGTTAAGCAGTGCGAAAGCGCTCGCTGAACTGCTCGACAGTCAGTGCGGTGCTTGCCGAGTACTCCCCGACGCGCATCCTTATGAGGGCGCTCAGGTACCCGCCTACGCCGAGTGCCCGCCCGATATCGCGTGCGAGAGAGCGCATGTAGACACCGGGGCCAGTCACCACCCGGAGTTTCAGCTGAGGCCAGCTGTACGATTCCATAGCAATATTTTTTACCGTAACCTGGCGCGGACCGAGCGTAACCGATTCTCCACGGCGTACCCGCCGGTGCGCAGGTTTGCCCCCTACCTTAACCGAGCTATATTGCGGAGGCAGCTGCTCGATTTCGCCCGTAAACTGCAGGGCGGCACGTTCTACCTCATCACGCGCTGGAATCCGGCTGATAGGTACCGTCCGCAGCTCCCCCTGCGCATCGTCCGTCGTGCTCTCGGCACCGAGGGTGATCGTTGCCTCATACTCTTTCTCTTTTTGCACCGCTTCATCGAGTTGCTTCGTGGCGTCCCTGCCGATCCCCACGACCAAAACACCCTCCGCGAGCGGGTCGAGGGTTCCTGCATGCCCGATTCTTTGTACGCCAGTTATCCTCCGCAGCTGGTCGATGATATCGTGGGATGTCGGGCCCTTCGGTTTGTAGATCCCAACGATGCCGGCACTCATGATGATGCCTGCTTGTTCTTGAGATCTTTGATTGTAGCGTTCGACCGCTCGATCTCCTTGTCGAGGTGCCGGATGAGCTTCTCTTTGAGCTCAATGGTAAATCCAAGCGTGCGGATTTCCTGCCGCATCTCTTCTTTGTCCTCGTACAGGAGGGTAATCTGCTCAATGGCTACCAGGCACGTCTGTTGAATCGGTGACATAGGGCTATGCATCCTCAGGCTCAGCTGCTTCGATCTCATTCCTGAGCCGCGTAAGCTCTTCGAGGCGTGCTTCCTCCGCCTCGATCTGCCGCTCGATTCCGCCATCCGGATTGTGTTCAAATGGCATTTCACCGCGCTCCATATGCGTATGCATTATATATGCTCCAGTACATTACCTTACTACAGCGCATGTAAAAAATCAAGGGCTACCTTCGCACCTTCTGAAGCCACGCGAAGAGCGCAGTGAGGAACCGCTCGCGCCGCTCACGGACCTCGGGGGTCAGCGCGTCCACGAACTCCCGCTTGAGAGCATCCACATTGGCATCATCCCAGCGCTTAATAATATTGTGCACCCCGAGAAAAGGCTGAGCGCCGTCCCAGTCTTGCGGAAAACTTCGGAATCCGTAATTAGAGAGCGCAGAATCAAACGTCACATCGACGTCAATCCAGTTGCGGAACCGGTCCCGCACCTGCACGAAGTCATGCCCGTGCCCCCACGCCCCCTCACTGAGAATTTGGCGGAGGTGCAGCGGAAATTCAATTCCCTGTTCGTCCCAGCGGAATACACATACTACTGGGCGGTATTCAATGTTGAGCGCATCAAAACAGGCCTGCAGCACGCTATGCTTGCCTGTACACGTCCCGGCATGCTTCGTACCCAGAACCTCTTCAACCGTCCGCCCCTCGCCGAACGGTATTTTTGATACCTCAATGCAGATACGCCTCATCCGCTCGTCACGCAGCACCGTGTACAGCCCGTGATCAGTCAAAAAATTACGTACCAGCTTGATTGACATAGTCTCAATTCCCTCCGCATACAGTATAGCACAGCAGATAAAAACCGCAGCGGCACCCCCTCAGTTGACAGCCGCTCTCCTTTTTATTAAAATCACTGACTAAACATAGAAACAAAAAACCTTTGGGAGGAATCATGGGCACCTTGAAATATGTATATAAAGTAGCCCGCATTGAACAATCGCTGATTGTCGGAATCAGCACGTGGCTGATCGCGCTCTTATCGAACGGGCCACTGTGGTTCAGTACGCCAAAAGTGGCTGTTGCGTTCTGCATGGTCTGCAGCTGCATGGGTTCCAGCTTATTCCACTACGGCAGGCGCGCGGATATCTACAAGCGGAAATGGTACGATCCGGTGACCGTAGCGCGTCCGTGGCTCTTAATCTCGATCGGCAGCCTGCTCTTTGCTGGCTCGATTCTCATCGCGCTCGCCTACCTGCCGACTGGGTGTTTGTGGATTGCGGTATTCAATTTTCTGACGATCATGCTCTACGCCAATTTTCTGGACCAATTTTGGCCTTGGAAAAATCTGGTGATTGCATTCGTTTGCTCGACTCCGGTAGCCGCTGGGTGGCTCTCCGGCCACCGAATGCATCCGATCGTACCCTATCTGGTCGCGGCCATCTACGGCGCCTATCTTGCCAGGGAGATTCTCAAGGATGTCATTGACCGGGATGCAAACCGCGGCAAACGCTTTACGATGGTCATGTCCCTCGGCATTAAACCAACGCTCCGGATCGCCGGCATGGTGCTGCTGGCCTCGGTCTGCATCCTCGCGTATGCCACACAGTTCTTGCCGCTCTCAGTGCCGGACCATCCTATTTGGATTTCGGCAAGGGAATCGTATCCGTTCATCATCATCGTACTGTACTGCTTGGGCATGTACTTCCCGTTGCACCTGGGGTGGAAACTCGTGCGCGGCGGGCGGTTTGAAAACTACTACCGCTACGTTGATATAGGCATGGTATTCCTCATGCTTGCTACGCTCACGATTCGGGTTGGACTGTACAACTAAAAAACACCCTCTACCTCACGGTAAAGCGGAATTGGCGGTCTGAACATATCCTGCTGATAATGTTCGGGCCGCTTTTTTTATTCAATAACTTATTTTGAGGCAATGGCTGCGGGACCTGGACTCGCCCTCACGGGCCTGGGCTCACGGTCGCCATTGGCGACATCGTTCGCCCTTCGAGTCCGACGCGACACAAGCAGTTGTGTCGCTGTCTCCTCGCCATTGCTCACGCAATGGCTGCGGGACCTGGACTCGAACCAGGATTAACGGATTCAGAGTCCGTCGTCCTACCATTAGACGATCCCGCAACGTGTAAAAAATAGTAGCAGAGGTTGTACCTTTTTGCAAGTGAAAAAACCTTCGCGCGGCTGCGGGTTATACAGCCCTGAACCGGGCGATACCTTGCAGTGGAAATACTCGGCCGTTTCTCTATCAATTACTCTTCCTCAACAACTTCGCCGCCGAATACGTTCAGCGCCTGCTCCCATGCTTGCTGGCTGCCATCGCCTTCCCCCTCCTGCCCGCCCAAAGCCGGCTGCGTAAGCTCACGGTACTCATCCTGTTCGAGAACAGTGATCTTGAGGGTCAATTTCAAGCCAGAAACCTGCTCAACCGCATCTTCGATCACCGACCGCATCGGACGTTCATTAAGGTGGTCCGCATGGAATTTATGCTGAAAACCGACCGTAAGAACGCCATTTTCCACCTTCACAGGAATGCCAACTTTAAGCGAAAGGCTGATTGAATGGTTCGCGCTCTGCAGGGAACTTACGATTTTCGGCCACTGCGACCTGATCTTTTCGAGCGATGCCGAACTGGCTGCCGGAGTCTTCTTGCCGGATCGCGCTTTCGGGCTGCCTGTTTTTTTCTTTGGAGCAGCTTTCGGAGCTGGAACCGGAACGGGCGCCGCCCCGCCGCCCCGCCCAGCGTCCGCATGCTGGGGCCCGTTATCGTTGCAGAGCTCCAGGATGGCGAGCTCGAGCGGCAGCTGCACGATTGGTGCGTATGCCAGCTCGCGCGTCCGTACGACGAATGTTTCGATAACCTCGACGAGCCGCTTGATGCTCACCTGCTCGAGCTGCATTCGGATAGACTGCTTCGTGTCCTCATTGAGCTCAAAACGCTCGAGCTCAGAAGCCATGCCGCTAACTTTAAGCAGCAGTACCGTCCGGAGGAACTCAGTGAGCTCCCTGATGAAATCCGGCATATTGACTCCCTCATCAATGAGCTTCCCGACGACGCCGAGAGCGGCCGGCGCATCACGGGCTACGAGGTATGAGAATAATTCGAGGATCGTCCCAATGTTCGACCGCGGGATAACGAGCGACGCTTCCTCATCCGTTATGTCCTTTCCCCCGATCGCCATGATCTGGCCGAGGAGCACCTCAGCGTCCCGGACAGAACCCTCGGCGCGGCGCGCGATGTTTTGGAGGATAGACTCGCTGATCGTTATCTTCTCTGCGCCCACGATGTGCTGCATCCGTTTCACGAGATCACCGGTGCTCACCCGCTTGAAATCGAACCGCTGGCACCGTGAGATAATCGTTTCGGGCACGCGGTGTATTTCCGTCGTCGCGAGAATGAGGATCACGTGCTGCGGGGGTTCCTCGAGCGTCTTTAGGAGCGCATTAAACGCCGACGTCGAGAGCATATGCACTTCATCGATTATGAAAATTTTATAGGCTGCCTGCTGGGGCGTGAAGCGGGCATTCTCAATAATATTCTCGCGTACGTTATCGACGCCCGTATGCGATGCCGCGTCAATCTCGATGAGGTCAAGCAACTTCCCCGCTGCCATTGCCGTGCAGAAGCTGCACGTACCGCACGGTTCCGGCCCCTTCCGCTTCGTACAGTTGACGGCTTTCGCGAGCAGCCGTGCCGTCGTGGTCTTACCGACACCGCGCGGACCGGAAAACAGGTACGCATGCGCGACGCGACCGCTTTCCACCTCGTTCTGCAAGGTTACTTTGATTGGATTTTGGCCGACCAGGTCACCAAAAGTCTGCGGTCGGTACTTACGGTAGAGCGCTTGGGACATATGAAGCTATACACAAAAAAAGTATCACACTCGTGTATAGATTGTATAACAGCCGATTCAATTTAGCAAATGGCTCCTCCGCTAGCTCAGCTCCTCGATATCCTCAACCTGCCCAGCCGGCTGTTCCGTTGCCTGGTCCGCGGCAATCTGCACCGTGGGCACTCCCCCTGCCGCAGGCTGCTCACCGGCACCTCCTGCCGCTTTGATGATATTCTCAACGGCCGCCCACTCAGTTTCACGGTCCTTCGGGACGAGGATGACAACCTCATCGCCCGCTTCGCCGCGGAAGTACGTAATACTCGCGAGCAGTACTTTATACGAACGGTCACCGACTACAACGCGGTATTCATCCGTCGTCTCATCGCGGGTAAGCAGTCCGACGAGCCGTCCGCGCTCAATGGGGCCAATCTGCTTGTAGAGAAATGACCCGTCGTCCTTAATCGTGAGCTTGAGCGTATCGCCGACGACAAGCTTTGACTTTGAAGCGTAATTGGCCGGTACGCTGTACTGCTTGCCGTCCGGGCCGACCATGTGTTGGCCATCGAAGATTCCTTCGATGATTTTTTCCGTTCCTTGTACCGATTCACTGCCAACCTCTTTCGCCCTGCTCGCGACCTCAAGCGCCTCAGTATCATTCTTGCCGACGACCTGAACCAAAAGCTGCCGCGCGCTCTCGAGTGAGACGTGTGCGGTGTCGAGAAGTTTCCGGATCTGGTCTAGTTTATTTTGATTTGGCATACTTTTTGGTTTCCTTTTTCATATTTTTTTTGCTGCCCTTTTGTTTTTTTATTGGCTATGTATTTCTGATTTTTGCGTTGTTTTTCTCCGTTTGCGCTTTAACCGTTTGTATTGATTTTCATGCTGCTTTCAGTGTAACGAAATCTCGGTCAGCCGTCAATACGGTACTTGAAAATCGGAATCGATTTCTCCCCGACGCGATCAACGGCCTCGGGCTCCCATCCCGGCAGAGAAAAACTGTATGAAATGATTCTCGTGCCCGGCCTCAACTCGCCCCTGAATTTCGGATCGAGCTTCTTCATCGCCATCGGGGTGAGGAAACAAAAAATGACATCTGCCTGGCTCAGATCACGCGTCAAGAAATCTCCGTACCGAACCTCGATGCGCTTCCGAAAGCCGAGAAACCGCACGCGGATCACTGACCAGACGTACAGTAAAAAAGAAATCTCATATCCGACGAGGAGGCGGGCTTTCGTGTTATTAGCAAGCGCGATCAGCACCCTCCCGTCACCTGAGCCGAGATCGTACGCTACCTCACCCTCGCGGACCCCCGCGAGCGCCACAATACGGGCGATATCACGCTTGAATACCGGCAGCCACGGAGCCGCGCGCAAGCCTGCATACGCCGCCGAACCGAATACGAGCAGAATAGCAAGTAGCAAAAATACGTATATACCCATGTCTAGCATAGAGGCATCATATATCTTTTATTGTGGGTTGTCTATCCGCCGGTGGCGATGCGTATTCCGCGGCGGAATGTCCGGGGAAAAGCGTAAAACTCTGAAACGATGGAACTGCCGTCCGCCCGGTGCACGCGCACGAGCGGATCGCTGCCGCTCCGCACCGCAGAGACGATTTCGTCGATCCCGTCGGAATCAAAATCAGCCGCCGCCAGGCTGACGCCGCCCCGGAACTGCGGCATGAATGCAAAAAATCCCGGATGCACGAGCCCGATAATCCCGTATCTGGTTCTACCAAACATGCGCACGTGCGGGCCGCCGCCGGATGCGACTCCGGTTATAACCTCCTCAGGGGCATCCTCGTTGAAGTTGCCGCTCGCCAGGCTAACGCCGCCCCGGAACGTATCCGCGTACGCCATGTACCCGAGCGTAACCGGCCGGAACCTGCCATCCCGAATGCCGAACATGCGCACGTGCGGGCCGCCCGCGGTGAGTGGAACGGTGATAATTTCATCGATGCCATCTCCCTCTACATCTGACACGGCCAAAGACAATCCTCCCCTAAACGTGTCCGGGTATGCCATAAAATTTTCTACGATCGGAACGAAAGACCCGTTGCGGTAGCCGAAAATCCGGACGTTCGGTCCGCCTCCGGACAGGGGCGCGGTGACCGCCTCCTCAATGCCGTCAGCGTCAAAATCACCCGCGCCGACAGAGACGCCGCCCCGGAACGTATCCGCGTACGCCATAAAAGAATTGATGAACGTCCCATCCTGCCGGAATATCCTCACCTCGGGCGCACGGCCGTAGCCGGCACCCACGATGATCTCCTCGATCCCGTCACCGCCAAGATCAGCAAAAGCGATGGCAACGCCCCCACGGAACTCCTGCTCAAACGCGAAAAACTGGGTGACGAGGTTTCCCTGGTGGTCAAAAACCCTGACCTGCGGACCGCCGCCCTCACCGGGCGCCGCCGCAATGTACGCGAGCTTCTCGACGGAAAACGATACCGATGCAGGCGAAGCGTCTACGTTACCGGCCAAATCGCGTGCGCGCACCGAAAACGTATGCTCCCCGTTCCTGATTTTCCGCAGGTCTACTGACGTTGCTGTGCTCCACGCTGACCAGTCATTGGAATCGAGCCGGTAAGAAAAAACCAAATCCGATGCATCCGTCTGGTCATCGACGCCGATCCAGCGGAAACCGGCAGTCCGGCTACTGATCGTACCGGCGGGACCGGAAATAATCTGTGTATTAGGCGCGATATCGTCGTCTGATGGTACCGCCCCGCCGGAACAATCGAATGTTTCTGCGGGCTTATCCTCATGCGTGCCGCAGCTGCTCCGGTCAACGCACGCTCGTATCTGCTCGCCGCCCGCGCACGGGCTCCATGCCGTACACAGCCAGTCTTCAATGCAGCCCGGCGACATCTGGCACGCGGCCGTTTCCGCGGGCTTGTCATTTGTTGTGCCGCAACTGTTGAGATCCGTACAAGTGCGGGTGCTTGTGCCGCCGCTGCACGCCGCCCACTCAGTGCAAGACCAGCTCTCAAGGCAGGTGGCTGGTTCGGAATCGCCGGTTGGAGTCAGCGCTATGACCACGCTCATCGGAGCAGCCGGATCAACGGTATCCAAGTAGCTTGAGTACCCGCTCTTGCCGATCGATACCGTGTAGGATCCGTACGTTGTTACGCTGCCGCCCGCATTAACAAACTCAGTCAACCCGGGTGGATTCGCGAGCGTACCGTCTGCCCCCGTCGTGCCGATGAAGACCGCTGCGCCATTGCGCGTTATAGTGACTGCCGCGCCTGAAATCGGATTATTACCGGCATCCCGCACGACTGGGTCATACGCCCACTGCACTGAGAAGCTTGAATTTTCATCCGGGCTGCCGTACATCTGTATATCAGCGGACTCAAACTGGGACTGAGCATTGGCACTCCCGTATGCATTGTTCACAAACGTGTTGCCGGCCGTATTCGCGCCGTACAGCGGTATGAAATCGATCAGATTATCGCCGAGCGCGAACGTGTTATCCTTGGCGTAAACGTTCTGCGCAGCTTCATCCCCCCAGTAATAAAAATAAATCCAGCTTGAATTGCTCGTGATCGTATTGTTGGTTATCGGGGATCCGGACTGGTCGCCGCCCGTAAAGCTGAGCGCATAGACGCGCTCCGTGGCGCCCGTTCCCGCGACCGCGGTCAGGGTGTTGCCGTCGATCACGTTTCCGGTGCCCGCGGCGGAAAACCGAAGCGCTGCGGCCGAACAGCCGCCTGCGTCCGTATGCGCGATAATCGTATTATTATACAAATGAATATCACTCGCGCCATCCGCTTCACCTTCGAGCTGCACGCCGAAAGACGCCGGTATGCACCCGTCGTATTCCTGGACCACCGGCTGGTCTTCAAATTCTATGTAGTTATTGTAGTACTCGCCGCTATTAAGGATATGGAAGCCCCGCCCCCAATAGTCTCCCGTATTTAAAATGATATTATCGTGCACGTCCGCATTCCGCCCGCCGTTCTCGACAGCAAAGCTATTCGTGTACCTTGTCTTCAGCTGGAACGTATTGCCGTATATTTCAGAGCCGCCTTCAGAAGCGTCATTCGAATCGCTGATGTAGATCGCATCCTGGGGGCCGTTGTAAAATGCGTTGTCGTAAATGACATTGCCCCCGGTGCTCCGGGCGATAATGAGCATGCTGCCGTGGTTGTTATCGCGGCTCACGATTGTCTGCACGTTGCTCGTCAGGGTACAGCCGTGCACCGTATAGGCATTGCCCCAGTACCCATAGATATTCGACGACTGCATGCCGTGCACAGTCGCGGTGATATCCTCAATGGTGATGCCGGAACCGCCCGACACCTGGATGTCGTTGCTGAAGTAGCCGTTGCCGGATCCCTGGGTAATCGTGCCGTTCTTGATCGTAATATTTTGCGGCGAAGTTCCCGAAAGATTCAAGTTGACATCAGGATAGTAATTGTACTCCACGCGGCTTTCTTCCCAGTATGTCGGCAGCGCTACCCCGTGATAATACGCTGACTGCAGCTTGATGTCATCAATGTATACCGTCCCGTCGCCCGCAAGACCCGTACCCTCGATGCCTGCACGCACGTAGGCCGTCACGTCTGAGGTCGGACGAAAAATATGCGTAATGAGCTGAAAGCCGCGCCACGTACGGCTCTCCTGCTCAGCGCGGTAGTCCGTGCCTTCCAGCTCCACGTACATGGTGATATCATCGCTGACGCGGTTGTATACCATCGCAGTCAACGCGTAAGTTGTATTCGCGCTGAACGTGATTTGCGAATTCGAACGGATGTACTGCGCGCTCGACGGGTTAACGAAGCGCATGCCGTAATCGCCCGAATAGAGCGTCACGGGCTGTACGTACGTACCGGCGAACCGCTCGGCGTCGGGTGCGTTTGACAGGCTCCAGCTGTCTGGTGCCGTGCCGCTGCCGGTTTCAAAATCCGCATTCGGAACCGTAACCGCCGAGTAGTTTCCATACGTGACCGTATGGCCGTTGAGGTCCAGCGTTATGCCGTTATTCCGTATAGTAAAGCAGGTCTTATCGCTCGATACATTCTGCGAAAGCACATATGTTTCATTCGCCGCGGTAAGGTCTCCGCACGCACCCACGCTGGTTGCCGCACGCGCCTCTGGCGCGATAAAAAAAATCGAGCTTACGCACGATAGTGCACAGAATAATACGGTACCGATTCTTGCCATAAGATATCGCGATACGTATTAGCGGCCAGTACTACGCGCCCATCCCTGCCACGATGCCTACGCCGAGGGCAACCGCGCCGTACATCATGAGCGCGACCGCGGCTTTTTCCGCAAGGCTGACTTTTGTTGCTACATCGATTTGAACACTCTGCATAATGGTAGTATACAGCTATTTCATTCAAAACTCTACCTGCTCCGCTCCCCAACGGGCGTGCTCTGTGCTGCCGCCGGTTCGCCAAGCTTTGACTTCTTGAGAATCTCCGCTTCCACGTCCTGGCGTGCCCGGCCGTACTTCCGGCGTGAGAGCTCGACAAGATAACGCGCCATTTCAGGATTTCCCGGCTGCGGCGGGTACGTCTGCATGTTGAAAGGCTTTGATGACGTATTGTCGATCAGGAGCTTGACATTGGCGGTATACATATCCACGTTGATGACATCGTACTCATTGAAGACCGGCTCGAACTCCTGAGCGAGCGTCTCGGCATCCTCGACGCCCACGCGGAATGCGATAAGCGTGCCGGCGTTGCCGAACACCGCATCGCGTATCTTCGTGTCGTTGTTATCCCGCACGAGCTGCCCGATGTACTGGTGCGCCATCGTCAAGTTGAGGCGGTACTTCCGCGCCTCAGAAAGGATCGTCGCGATGCTGTCGGTCACGAAATTCTGGAACTCGTCAATGTACAGGTAGAAATCGTTGCGCTGCTCCTCCGGAACGGTAACGCGCTTCATGGCGGCCATCTGCAGTTTCGAAACGATAATGAGGCCGAGCAGATTGCTGTTGACCTCACCGGTCGTGCCCTTCGCGAGGTTGACGAGAAGGATTTTCCTGTTGTTCATGATATCATCGAAATCGAATCCCGACCGCGCCTGCCCGATAATGTTGCGCATCATGCTATTCTCGACGAACCGCCCTACCTTTGAGATGAGGTACCCGAGCATCTCCGACTTGTGGAAGTCGGACGTCTTCGCCATCTCCTTTTCCCAGAACGAACGGATGATCGGGTCCTTCACCTTCGAGAGCTTGTACTTCTGGAATGCCGGATCGGTGAACATCCGCGGTATCTCGGCGATCGTCCCTGGGTACTCCGTATCCTCCATGAGGGTGAGCATGACATTGCGCATGTTGTGTTCGAACATCGGGCCGATCATTTCCGGCGGAAACAGCTTATAGAAGATCGCGATCATTTCCTGCACCGCGAAATCCTTTTCCTCGGGCGTCTTCGCCTCGAGCATATTGAGCCCGACCGGGAACTCCTGGTCTGACGGATTGAAGTACACGATATCTTCCGCCCGCTCCTTCGGCACGTGCTGCAACACGTCGTCAATGAGGTCGCCGTGCGGATCGACAACCGCAACCCCCTCCCCGTTATAGATATCCTGAACGATCATGTTTGAGAGCAGCACCGACTTGCCGACGCCGGATTTGCCGATCGTGTACACGTGCCGCTGGCGGTCTTGCCGCTTGATCCTGATGACCGTCTCCTCGCCGCGGTAGATGCTCCTTCCGAGCACGAGCCCCTCTGCAGGAATGTTGGTTGGCGGTGACGCCTTGCGGGACTGCAGCCATCTGATATTCGGCGTCTCGGTCGTCGGCAGCGGAAAGTGAAAAATGCTCGTCAGCTCCTCGGTGTTCAAGATGAGCTTGCCGCGCTTCACAAGCCTCCGGTATATGAAATCATTGATGAACTCATCTTTCTTAAACGGGTCCCGGCGGACGAATCCGTTCCCATACTCGTGCAGCGTATACTGGGCAAAAGAATCAATGATATTATCGAGGTAAGCTTTTGCCCGTTCACCGGTCTGTGCGGAAACGACCACGCGTACGTTGACATCCATGCCCGGCTTCGACGTCTTCTCCTCGAGGCTTTTGGCAACCTCCTGCTCGCGCGGCGACAGTATCCGGTTCTCGTCGATCGGCTTGTCCTTTTTCGGAAAAAACGTCCGCACGAGCTCCATGAGGAATCCGCCGAGCCCGTGGCCGCCCATCGCGTCCCTGAGCGTCTTGCCGCGGTGCATCTCCTGCGCGACCCGCGCACCCCAGGTATGCCACTCCGCTTTCGCCGAGCGGACGACGTACTGGATCGCTGCAGCTTCGTCGTCAGCGAGCTTTGACAGTATGTTTGTGAGCGCGTTGAGCGGATCGACGTCAAGCTGCTTGAACGTTCGGATCGGAAAAATGTACGGTTTCTTCGACTTTAGTCCGGCTGCGAGCACCGTGCTCGTCGGCTTGAAAATATTGTACGCGGGCACTTCTTCGATCTGCGCACGGGGATACTGGGCATGGATGTGCTGCTCCATGTACGGACGCAGGTAGTTTGGGCAGACGATGTAGAACGAGATGAGCCCGTCGTGCGCGACGATTTCCAGTGAAAAGTGGTCGTACCGCCCCGTGACCACCACGCCGAGCCCGCGCTGTGCGCGCATGCCTGCGATCGCCGTAAACCACGCCTCAGCTTCGGCGAGCATCTCAGCCACCGTCCGCTGCCGCTGCCCCTCCTCATCCTTGATCTCGGACTCTTTCGGCACGGTCACGAGCAGCACGGTCTTGCGGAGCGCGGGCGGCAGCGATTTCTCGCTGCGCAAAAACTTTCCAAAAATAAAAATGCCCGCGAAAATTACAACGAGCACCGAAATACCGACGAGTATGACCGGGAAGGACGGGTTCTCGAGCAGGTTCATGAACATATCCTTGAGCGGGCCAACGATGTCAACGCTTGGTGTTTCCATGAAAACGAGAGGGTAATGTAAAAATTATTTTTCTCTGTGTTTCTGTTCGTGGAACGCAAGCAGGCGGTCGGTCTTGATTTTTGCTTCCTGCTCGATGAAAAACTTATTAACGCCGGGGATAATTTTCAGCCAGTCCCTGATCAGCGAAAGGATCTCTCTCACCTTCACCTTCGCGCTCTGCATGAGCTTCTCGATCTTCGACGCCGTCTCTTCCCCCTTTTGCTGGAATGCAATTTGCTGCTCCGGCGTCATCTGCAGAAAAAGCTCGTCGAGGTGCTCTGACAGCACGGTCTCGATCTTCCGCAGCTCTTCGCTCTTGGCGGCAGGCGCCGCTGCCGGTGTTGCAGCCGCTGCCGGAGGCGGAGCATACTTCAGGCGGGCATCCTCTGATTCTGCTGCCGGCTCCTGCTCCGGAATCGCTTCCGGCCTTGCTTCACGCGCCGCTTCAACCGGCGTTTCCCGGGTAACCTCCCTCGCTGTGGGCTGCTCAGGGGTTGTTTCTGGGACGGGCGGCTTTGCCTCCTTTGCCAAATCAAAAATATCTTCAATCCCCCCCGGCTCCTGTTCAGCTCCTTTTTTAATATTGGTGTCCGGACCTTGCGCCATAGTAAAAAATGCAATTGTAACTTTTTCAATTATATCACATTTTCCGAGAAAAATCAAGGTTTTCGGTATGTGCACAACTACCCTTGACAAAACATAATACTGGTGGTAGTATGGTAGGCTTGTTCGTAAATGGAAAATAGTAGAAATCAATATACTCGAGGAGAGAGTGATGAAGACGAAACTGTCGGTTCTGTTGGCTCTTTTCATTGTCAGCTTAGTCAGCTTATCGCTGCTATCGGGCTGCACCAGCATTCACCTCGGTGAGGTTGGCGGAGACCTGGCTTTTTTCAAACGGGCGTGTACACCTGGCGCGGATGATCATCTGCTCATTACGCGCCACTGGCGGTGGGGTTCAACGAACTCCTCCCAGCTGTACTACCCCTTCGAGGAGTGCATGGAGATGGATGGCAAGATCTACACCATAAATCTCCCGGAAAAAAGCAAAGACCGCGTGCTTCAATACAAAAATATCAAACACACGGTTAACATGGACACGATCTGGGTGACCGGATTGCACGCGGCCTTCGAGATCAGCTTCCCGAAGGTTGCAAACGGCAATCCTGGATTTCCGCAAATATCGTACTGCGGAAATCAGAACGGGGTCCGCGTTTTTCAAGACTTGAGAAACGTGGATCGTAAGCGATTTTTCGAAGTCGCGGTTCCGTCCTCGATGTCGTGTGAACTGGTTATCCGCCAGCCCTACGATGCAGTCGTATCCGACAAATGCGGTATGCCGTTTGTCGAGAAAGATGCGATGTTCTACATCGCGAAATACGTTCTCGTATTCGACTACCAGTCGTAGACGGCAACCAGGTTATCAGCTGACAACGCGAAAGTAATATGCCCCGGTTCTCACTCTATAATGAGTTAGATCGGGGCGTATTTTTTTAACAAAGAGCGCTTGAAAAAAAGCCAAAAATATGCTACAATAAAACAGCGTTCAAAAAACACAAACAAGTGCTATGGCAGAACTGCCGACATCATCTTGGTCATTGCTCCTCTTGCTCATCGTGCTCGGGGCGGTGATTTTTTGGCTGTACCGCGAGAACGTAAAAAACCGCGGCAGCTTCCAGGTGCTCAAGCTCTACTCAAAAGATTTGACCGCGCTCGCGCGCGAACAGAAGCTCGATCCCGTCATCGGCCGCGAGCATGAGATAGAACGGGTCATACAGATTCTCTCGCGCCGGACCAAGAACAATCCGGTGCTGATCGGCCAGTCGGGCGTCGGCAAAACGGCGATTGTCGAAGGCCTCGCGAACGCCATCGCCGCAAAAAACGTCACGTCGACCATCGTGAACAAGCGCGTGCTTGCGCTCGATCTGTCAGGGCTCGTTGCCGGCACCAAGTACCGCGGCGAGTTCGAAAGGCGCCTCAAGTCACTTGTTGATGAAATTATTGCCGCCCAGCGCTCCGTAATCCTTTTCATCGATGAGATGCATACGCTCGCTGAAGCAGGACAGGCAACCGGCGCGATCGATGCCGCGGATATCCTCAAACCTGCCCTCGCGCGGGGAGAGCTGCAGGTTATCGGGGCGACAACCATGGAAGACTATAAGAAGTATGTCGAGCGTGACCTCACCCTCGAGCGCCGCTTTCAGCCGATCATGATTGAGGAGCCGAGCAGGGAGATGACCATACAAATACTGAAAGGCATCAGGCAGCGCTACGAAGACCACCACCAGCTGAAAATTACCGACGCGGCGCTCGAAAAAGCAGTCGAACTTTCGGACCGGTTTATCAGGGACCGCGTCTTTCCCGACAAGGCGATTGACCTCATGGACGAGGCTGCTGCCAAGGTGAAGCTCGCGAGCATCGAAGGCAAGCCATCGATCCGCCAAAACCGCCAGGTCGTAGAGCCGAGAGACATTGAGGCCGTGATGTCAGAGTGGAAGGAAATCGGGCTCGACATACGCGCATCGGAAGATAAAACCGGTTAGTATAAAACATCTATCCGGCAGGCTGTCCGTACGATCGCCTGCAAATGTAGCATCCACAAATCACTCGACCGCGCCGCCGTGCTCCCCTGGCAGCCGCCTGGTGCAGCGCAACAGTGGCAACTTTTTTTGCATTGCCTGATCACGATAAAAAAGCTACACTATAAGCATATGCTGCAGCTGTACAATACGCTCAGTAGAAAAAAAGAGCCGTTCGAGCCGCTCAACCCGGACGAGGTGACCGTGTATACGTGCGGTCCGACCGTATACCACTACGCGCACATCGGAAATATGCGCACGTTTATTTTTGAAGATACCCTGAAACGCGTGCTCAAGCTCAACGGTTACAAGGTCAAGCACGTCATGAATATCACCGACGTCGGGCACCTCACCTCAGACGCTGACGAAGGCGAGGATAAAATGGAGAAGGGAGCGCGCCGGGAAGGCAGGACAGCGTGGGAAGTGGCTGAATTCTACACGAAAGCCGTAAAAGAAAATTTCGCGGACCTCAACATAGAGCAGCCTACAGTCTGGGCAAAAGCAACCGACCACATTCAAGAGCAGATTGCATGGATCAAGAAGCTCGAAGCGAAGGGATTTACGTACACGACGTCAGACGGCGTATACTACGATACGTCAAAATTTACCGGCTACGGCATCCTCTCGAGGCAGAAGCTTGAAGACCTCAGGGAAGGCGCACGCGTCCGGAAGAATGAAGAAAAGAAAAACCCTACCGACTTCGCACTCTGGAAATTTTCGCCCAAAGGCGCCAAGCGCGATATGGAGTGGGACAGCCCCTGGGGCATGGGATTTCCCGGATGGCATCTCGAGTGCTCGGTCATGGCACAGCAGTACCTCGGCGACACCCTCGATATCCACTGCGGCGGGATTGACCTCATACCCGTGCACCACACGAACGAAATCGCCCAGGCCGAAGCGGTCACCGGCAAACAGTTCGTGCGATACTGGCTGCACGGTGAATTTGTCGTGATTAATCCGTACGTCGGCACGGTAGTGATGTGCGCGCACTGCGGCGAAAAACATACGGTCCAGGACGAGGACCTCAAGAAAGAAGGCGGATTTGAAAAAAAGTGCGGCACGTGCGGCAAAAAAATCACCGCGGAAATAAAGATGTCGAAATCAGATGAAAATTTTACAACCCTCTTGACCGTCAAGGAAAAAGGATTCAATCCGCTCGCCTTCCGCTTCCTGACCTACTCGGCGCAGTACCGCACGAAACTGAATTTTTCCTGGAAAGCGCTGCAGAGCGCCCAGCGGACGCTCGATAGCCTCTACGCGCTGGCGGGCGAGCTCGGCGAACCAACAGACGTTTCGGCTGATTTCAAAAAACGCTTTACCGAAGCGGCTAATGACGACCTCAACATGCCGAAAGCGGTGGCGGTCGCCTGGGAGCTGCTGAAATCGGGCTTGCCGAACGGAGCAAAGAAAGCCACGCTCCTCGAGTTTGACAGCGTGCTCGCGCTCAACCTCAAAGATGCCAAACCGATCGAAGTGCCGCATACAATTAAAGAACTGGCGGAACGGCGCGAGGATGCGCGGGCGCAGAAGAATTTCAGCGCGGCTGATGAGCTGAGAGATAAAATAGCAGCTGCCGGATTCGCCGTCGAGGATACGCCGGGCGGCCCGGTCATCAAACAGCTGCGGACATAATCATTGCCTTCCCATGGCTATGGCGGGTTTTCTTTTTGCTATCGTTGCATCAGTTGTTTTCGCGATACGCGAAGGCACAAACAAAAAACTTACAGAGCGCATGGACGTGAGCGTGCTCGTGTGGGCATCGACGCTCCTGTCGCTTGTATTTTTCGCGATTGCGCTTGCCGTGGAAGGCATGCCTGAAATCGAACCGTCGTACTGGATTATTTTCCCGATTGCGGTCGCCTCGGCAACTACCACCAGCGTGCTGCTGATCCGCGCGATCCAGTGCTCGCCGCTCTCGCTTACTCTCCCCTTCCTGTCATTCTCCCCGGCATTCATGATCTTTACCTCGTATATCATGCTCCATGAACTGCCCAATACGTGGGGCATTATTGGCATCGGGTGCATCGTGGTAGGCTCATACCTCATTAACCTGGAAAAGACGCGCCAGGGGTTCCTCGCTCCGCTAAAAGCGATCTGGCATGAGAGAGGCAGCTTCTACGCGCTCATCGTCGCGCTCATCTGGAGCGTTGCGTCAAATATCGATAAAATGGCGCTCGAGCGTTCATCGGCCTTTTTCTATTTATTGACAGTCAACATCGGGGTGCTCATTCCCCTGACGGCGTACGTGCTGTACACCCGCAAACGATTCGTACAGCAAACCAAGGCACACATCGGGCTTCTGGCAACAGTCGCTGCCCTGAGCAGCATCGGTTCCACGTTCCAAATGCTCGCTATCGCCCGGATACTCGTCCCGTACGTTATCGCGATCAAGCGCGGCGGTACGATCTTGGGCAGCATTGTTTTGGGAAAAATATTCTTCCATGAAAAAAATATCGCATATCGCCTCGTCGGCGCTACGGCAATGATTATCGGCATTATCTTCATTCTGGCATTCCATTAATGCGCCCGCCGTTGATCCTGCACACAATGAAAGTCCGCTCCTAAAGGGGGCGGACTTTTCGATTCGGAAAAAGTTCACTTACGTGCAACTGGTCATTGCAGCGAAGTTCGGCGCTTTGACCTTCGCGGTAACCCCGGATACGCTATCGATTGCAGCCAGTAGACCATCTGCTTCCTGGAGTACCGCCCGCTCAATCGCATCCCTGAACAATTGTATCACCCTCTCAACCTGCTTGATCTCACTGTCCGTGAGCGTACTCGTAATCTTGCCGTGCGTAACCGTTATGCTCAGCTCAGCGATACGACGGCGCGCTTCTGCAACGTTCATCTCCGTACCTCCAGTCTATGTCTGTTTGATTTTACGCAATCGTACCACGGACAGCCGTTTTGTCAATCCAAAAAAATATGCGAGACGGATAGTCTCCCGTCTCGCAATTTTGTGCAGTGCACAATTCAGTCAGCCAATCCCGCACACCGATTTTCCTTTGCGGGAACAACGCGGGCGCTTATCGCCTCCGCCTCCTCGATAAGGCTAGACACGCCCAGCCCGTCCGGAACAGGCATGTCCCCGAGCAGTTTTTCGATCTGCCCTAAGAGCTCTTCAAAATCGTGCCTGCCATCGTCATCCAGCTGCTGCCGGATCAATGGCTGCCGCTTCCGCAACTGCGCCACACTGTCCATCGCGTCTCGTACGTTCACGGTAAACCTCCCTAGATCTGTAGGTGATCGGATAGCCGCACACTGTGTGCTTCCTCCTGGAGGAGAAATATAACATAGCTGCTTTTTTTGTCAATAAAAAATTAGCCCAGCGATACGGCAGCTGCCAGCAGGCGGCTATTCCTCCTCGATGATTTTACGCTTTTTCTTTTCCGAGGCGCCGCCCTTGAACACGAACATCGCGATGAGCGGGCCGATGATCCACACGTTCTGCGCAAAATTGCCGGTAAATACTTGCTGTGTGAGGGGCGAGAGAACGCCCTCCACCGATTCTTTCGGAATATACGACAGAATAATACTAACGATTAAACCGACGTGCAGCACGCTATACAACAGCACCTGCCACCACGGGCCCGGTGAATCCGAAGATGCGATTGTTTTCAGCAATGCGCTGCGGGTTATGACAAAAAACAGTACAATGAACAAAAGCAGGAACGCAGAAATTTGAAAAACAAAAAACTGGCCGACAAGATTATTGATCATGCTTTGGAAACCCTCGTTGTTCACGAGCGGTGCGTGCTCGACGACTGCGAGCGATATGTAGATGCTCACGAGGATGACGATAATCCGGTCGCGCCCGAGCGACAAACCGTACAAAAACGCTGCGATCACGAAAAAGAGTACAATAAACAGATCCCAGGTCGGCCTGGTCCAGTCGATATTCTGGAGAAAGTTCGAAGACTCAGCTGCTGCTTCGGCAGTTTCAGCTGCCCATGCAACTGGAATCATACCCTTCGTCGTTACATATAACTCTTTATGTAAACTTAGTATAGCACAAAAATGAGAAAAAATCAACAATAAAATGAGCCCCGTGGGAATCAGGGCTCATCTGCCGCATCGTTGATGCAAGCTGCTTTGCTAAGCAGCTTCACATACGAAGATGTGGGTAATCGGGAATGGCGTAGCCAGCGTACGCCCGAGACCATCCTTACGATAGCACAGGTATTCCCCGGTCTGGATCTGTTCGGCCTGCGGACCGTCTGACCCGTTCCGTATCTCGCATCGGTCGAAAGATGCCGACGAAGGCCAGCGCTTAAGCAAAGCGTCTACGTAGCCGGCCAAACGGCCATCACCGAATTCAATGCCGTCCGCTGGCATGAAAAAGATACGGTACTTGGTAGCATCGTGCCGGTCAGGCACAATGCACACTACCTGTGAAAGGCCCATAAGCTGGCGCCCTTCGCTGTCCGTTGACCCAGTAAAACAAACGATCCTGGATCCTGGCGCTTGCTCGAGCTCCCGAAGCGCCAGTACTACTCTCTTCTCAGCTGCCATATTACCTCCATTGTTTGGCATGATACGGTTTTTTTCTTCGTTTTTGCTTCATAGTACCGTACACCAAAAACGCTCCCCTGTCAATACTGCACACAATCAATTGACAAATGTAACGGCTATGGTACGATAGTGCACGCTGCGGCGGAGATTGCTGCAGCGCGCTTTAAAAAACAAACGTCCAGCCAAAATAAACAAGGAGGGTGGAGTGAGACAAGAACTTCGGCCGTTTTCGGGCATTCTGCCGGACCGGCAGCTGCGGCGCATTGAACAGACCTGGAATCACGGGCAGCTCCTGGAAACCGGCTGGTTGCACATCGTAAACCACATGGTTGCCACGGCGGCTCTCGCATACGCGATGACGCGGCTCATCACGTACAGCTACAAAACCGAATGCATCTGCGCGTGCGCGGTCCATGATTTCTGGAAGCGCATGCTCATCGAGCACGCGGACGCAAACGGCGGCCATGACTTTGGGTGGATCGATAGCCAGACCGACCGCCAGGAGAAGCTGCTCAGCGGCTGCGGATGGGACAAACGTACCGTCAGGGCAGCGCTATGCGCTTCGCTCGATACGCTCCGGCTGTACGAGCGGGCGTCCGGTTCGCTGCCCCTGTACGCGGTCATCGTATTCCTCGCCGACTGCCTGGTGAACAATAGCGAATTCACGGATATCGGCGGACGCATCGTGTACCTCCGTGAGCGTTATCCTGGCCTGGATACGGAGGGGCAGCGCCACTACCGGCTGTCGAGCCCCACGCTCACCGTACTGAAGCGGGCGGCGAACAGCATGCTCCGGGCTGTCAGTGCCCACGCGGGCATGAAGCCTGGCAGGTTTCTCGAAACAGCATTCGAGAACGCACGGCAGCTGCTCGCTGCGTAAATTGCGGCAGCAAAAAAACAAAAACAACCACCGCGGTTGCTACGGTACCCGCGGTTTTGTTTTCGAATGGGTTACTCCCCGAACTCTTCGAGCAGCTTTTTTTGCTTGCGTGAAAGATCCGTCGGCGTAACGACGTTAACGGTGACGAGATGGTCGCCCCTGCCCCGCGAACGCAGGTGCATGACGCCTCTGTCCCTGAGCTTAAAAACCTTGCCAGACTGGGTCCCGGCAGGAATCCTTAGTGAAACCTCCCCGTCAAGCGTCAGGATGGGAATTTTATCGCCGAGCGCCGCCTGGGGAAAGGTGATATCAACGGAGGAAACAATATCATCCTCTTTCCGCTCAAAATTCGGATCCGGTTTCACGCGCATGGTTATGTACAGATCTCCTGCGCCTGATCCCCGCTCGCCTGCCTCGCCCTTTCCCGAAAGGCGGATCGTCTCCCCATCGGAAATGCCTGCAGGCACCTTTACCTTGATCGTTTCGCTGCTCTTCACGCGGCCGCTGCCCCGGCACTCCCTGCACTTCGTGCCCACCCGCTTGCCCTCGCCCCGGCACTCGGGGCACACGCCGACCGTGCGGAACGCGCCGAGAATCGTTCGCTGTATTTGCTCAACCCTGCCGCTGCCGCCGCACGTCGTGCAGGTCTCCACCTTGGTGCCGGGCTCTGCACCGCCCCCCGAGCAGCGAGAACACACCACGCTCTTGTACAGGTCAATGACCTTGTCCGCGCCGAACGCCGACTCCCTAAAATCAATCGTCATTTCTGCTTGGATGTCGTTGCCGCCGCGGCGGGTCCGCCCCCCGGCTCCGCCGCCGCGCCTGCCAAATCCGAATAGGTCGCCGAAAATATCGCCGAAATCAAAATCCACCCCGCCCTGCTGGTACTGCCCGCCACCCGATGCCCGGGCAAAATCCTCCCATGAGAAACCTCCGGGACCGCCTCCCGGCCCGCCCGCGCCCGGCTGGCCGTACGCTGCGCCGAACTGGTCGTACTGCTTGCGCTTCTCGGGATTGCCGAGCGCTTGGTACGCCGCGTTGATCTCCTTGAACTTTGCCTCATCGCCGCCCTTCTTATCAGGGTGATGCTGGTGGGCGAGCTTGCGGTATGCCCTCTTGATTTCATCCTGCGTCGCGTTTTTCGAAACACCGAGCAGTTCGTAGTAGTCTTTCGCCATATGGTTTGCCTAGAGCGTTACCTTCTCAACCTCAACGTGGGCCTTCTCGATCCTGATGAATTTAATCCACACGAGTATGTTGAATACGAGGTATGCGAACGATTTTATGAGTTCACGGTATATGAAACTGAATATATTGAGCACCAGAAACAAGCCAATCGCCATAAGGGCTGGAACGAACTTGATATACGGTTCAGTATACTGTTCAATGTTCTTCAGGACAACCTTCGAGACGACGGAACGCATGGAATCATCGCCCTCGGCTGCAATGCCGAACGTATCGAGCAGCTCAGTGCGGATCTCGATGACGGCCTCCGTTTTCGCCGTCTCAATGCCTTCTTCGATGACCGCATCGATCTGTTCGTAGCCTGTCTCGGCCGGAATCAGCTTCTCCACCCCTTCGACGCCGACTCCCATGATGAACGCGTCGAGCTCCATCATCGGATCGTATTGCTCTCCGTACGTCCGCCGGAGGACGCTCTCAACGACCGACGTGCCGGTATTCACGAGGCTTTCAGTCACCTTCTCGGCCGCATCACCGCCCGTTGAGAGCGAGCTGTAGTACACGAACGATCCCGCGAGGAGCACGAGGGCAACCGCCGTCTTGAGGCTCGAACCGACAGTCCGGTGGGGCACGAATTTGGTCCTCGTCTCAGCGTCGGCGTGAATCTCATGCCGCCAGTACAGGAAGCCCAGGCTCATGAGCAGGAAACCCACGATCGACCACTGCGTGACGGCAAAGAATACAAACATCGTGCCCGCCGCAGCGAACGCCATGATAAAGAGAAGCAGCTTCCGCGTGATCAGCATTTCAGCGGCAGCGAGCATGCAAAACATGAGGCAGAATGCGAGCAGCGTCGAGGCGACGACGATTACGTTATCCGTGCTGCCCGACAGGCTGATGCCGGTCGAGAGCGCGTTGTGCCACGCGAGCCAAAACAGCGCCGTCGCAACGACGGCGAGCGCCATGAGCGTGGCTACCTTGCCGATGGGCTGCGCTGGTACGAATTTTTCCGGCTTTTTTTGTTTACCCGCCGATAGGGAGGGCTCTTCTTTTTGCTCTACTCTCATATAGTATTATGTGAACGCAAAGCTTGACAGCACTGCTCGTTACCATTACACTAACCTATTGCTGAAATGAGATGACAAACATTTGGAGGTTAAATGAACATAACAGTTCCTTGCAACGTTCGATGTATGAAATCCTTCCCGGCCGATGGAAATCCGGTCTTTATCGAAGGCAAGGCGTATCAAATCCGTTTTGGGCAGTGCCGTGGCATCATCAGTATCGATAAAGCAGGCGGAGGAGTGGAATCTGTCCCCGTTAGTCAATTCGACGAGCACTTTCTGGTCGTCGTGCCGTACGAGTGTACGCGAGATTTGACAAGGGGTGCTGCCCACTTTCGGCAAAAAGGAATGTACTACGTCGCTGGCGATAAAGGTACGGGTTACCGGGTATTTACCGAAGACGGCACCGCCGTTTCCATCGGTGAAAAAGAATTCAGGAACCACTTCCGCCAGTACTGATAATCATCACATCGACCTCGGTTGTGAGCCTCCCCTCTTCCTCGGGAGGCTCGTTTTTTACGCGGTCTTGAACCCGATATCTTCGGCTGAGGGGGCTTTCGCGACCTCGATCTTCCCGAACTTGCCTTCGTACTTTTTAATGTTCTCCTCGAGCGCCTTGAAGATGCGCTTCACGTGCCCGGGGCTCGTGATGACCCGCGCGCTGACTACCCCTGCCCGTTGCCACGGGTACAGATTCATGAAGTCGAGCACGAACTCCTCCTTGGAGTGAGACACGCCCATCGCATTCGTGTACACGCCCTTGAGCGTCGCATCGTCGATCTTGATGTTGAGCTGCTGCTGGCCTTGCGGCGGTTGCTGTCCGTTCATAAAATGAATCCTTTCATTTATTACTTATATACTATCACTTTTCAATTAAAATTGTTAGAAGCATCGGCATCTTTCAACGGTGGGGTTTGGAGGATTTCTTCGGCGGCATGGCATGCAATTGGCACGTTAGCGCCCCGCTCATTGAAAAATCCCAAAACTCTTTGCCGCTATCTGGCTACAGAAAGTCGGAGGCTCTGGACTCTTGACATATCCTTCATTGAGCCATAAGGTGAACTAATTGGGAATACATAGTACAGTTGACATAAAAAACGGGACAAAATGTCCGCTAGAACAGGAGGTTGCAGATGGCACGATCAGGCCAAACGGGGATTAAGATCCGGCTGCTCGAAATCGAGGGCGATACGCTCTCAATCCTCGACGTTAATAACACGCTGTACGAAATACCGAGAGCAGCGATCATCGACGGACGCGCAATCATTACCGCGTCCGAAAAGGAAGATAGGTGGATCCTCCAGGAGGGGGAACGCTACATAGTATCTCTGGCGGAGGCCAGAGTACAGACGGTGCTCAAGTGGGCGTTCGTCAACCAGCGGTTCACGTACGATACGATCGCGGCCGAAGGAGGCGGCCTCATCGTCGTCTTCCCGGAACAAGGGGACAGCATCAGACCGACGTTCAGATTCACGCTCGACATGATCGACTGCGAAGTACAGCTCTCGATCGGCGGCACGCGCGAGGTGTGGTACGATGCCAGCGGCATCATTCACATCGTCGGCCCGGTCAAGCTTATGACCGACGTCCGCAACGGATCAATGCTCAACAGGCAGAAAACCTAGGATACGCGGGAGCGTGCGCTCCCTGGTTCCTCCACAGACGCTCGCGGTGTGCACCCCACGCCGCGGGCTTTTTTATTTGACAATGTTCCGGCAATACTCTATGCTCTACCGTATCTCTCGGCGTACCTCGAGAATGTACACGCCAATGCATAGCACCTTACCTGCCAGCGCCTAACGCTTTCTGCAAGCTTACTCAGGCGCGACCAGCGTCCTATCCTGGACGTAAAAATTGTTCAGGAGAAACCGTTCTATTCGGTTTTTCCACATTTACCACATTATTCCAGAACGAAGGTCCGTCTCCGCTACAGCTGAGACGGACCGATTTTTTATATTGACACCTGCTTGAAACCGCATTATACTGCCAGTGCCCTACGAGTTAATATACAAAGGGAATCCACTTTTTTCGCTGTACATTTGTGCCTAGGCTTCCTGCCAATCCTTTTCCTAGGCGAGTCCGAAATTATTCATCGTTATTTGCCCTTGGTATCCGCTGACGTCTGTCATCGCATACCCTCCATGAAAGGCTCACTCTTCCCACGAGAGTGAGCCGAATTTTATATTGACATGAGCCTCAGCCCGTGGTAGCGTAACCTGAAAATAGCCATTTAATAACCTTATCGCCCAAAAAGGAGGGAGTACAAAATGAGTACCCTGTACGTTGACGAGGAGCACGACGAAGGGATAGCGAGCGGATTCGTCGTACTCTGCATTATCGCGCTCCGAGTTGTCCTGGTGATCAGCTTTATGCTCGCCATTGCGAGCTCGCTCAGGACGCTGTACGGAGGGTTCCTCGGCACGCTGGTCAATATCCTGACCATGATTGATGCGCTGTTTCTGATTTTTCTGACGCTCGTGGCTCGCTCTTCCAAAATTGATGAGCTCAGGGAAGCGGCGCCGCTGCAAAGCGTTAACGAATGGCGCGAGCTCGAATTCTATTTCGGGTGCGCTGCGTTCGGGCTGGCCATGCTGCTGACCCTCAACCTGCAACCGACCAGCTTCGATCCCCCTACTGCCGTCCTGCTGCGTATCTTTCCCGCTTTCCTGTGTTACGCTGGCATGGCGGGGATGTGCTTTTCTGAAACGTTTAAAATCGAATCGAGCTGGTAACCGTCGAGTTGCCGCTTTCCGGACCTCACCCCTTCCCCAGGCGTGAGGTCTATTTATTTATGTTATTAACGTGCGTGAGTGCTTCTATTTCGCCCATGATTTTCTCGGTCGCGCTGCGCAATACGTCTTCATTCATTTCCTTGCCGTAGTACTCGGTAAGCTCGAACGGCTTGCCGAACGTGATTACCATGGAGTGCGGATTTTTGAGCGCGTTCCACACCGACCGCCAGAACTGGTTCAGTACCTTGCGATGGCTCCTGACCGTGATGTCGTACTGCAGCCCGACCGGCACGATAGGCACACGTTTCCAGATTGCCAAGCGGGCGGCTCCCGTTTTCGGCCTGCTGCTATGGTCGAGCTCATCGAGGTACCCCTCGGGGTACAGCGCCACGATGTCGCCGGCGGTGAGCGCATCGCTCGCGTCAATGAGGCACCGCGACCGGTCTTCGGGCAAAAACTCTATCACCCGCGCCCAGTTGCTGGAAATCATCGTTTTCCAGACATACCCCCACTCGTTCACCTTGGCGATAAAGCGGATCTTCTTGTCCAGGTACGGCACTGCAACGGCGGCGAGAAAAAACCCGTCGAGCGCCCCGACGTGCTTGCACACGATCAGGTACGGCCCTTCTTTGGGAAGGTTCTCGATATTGACGGCCCGCTTCGTGAAAAACCGCAGTACGGGGAAAAAGGCTACTCGCAGTACGGGAAATACCATTGGTGTTGACTGATTAACGCTTGGGGATTAGGATTAAACCAAGAAAACAAATCGCACGCTCTGCTACCGTATACTATAAAATGAAGCTGTCGCTTACCTATCCCGATGAGTAATGGCGAGTGAAATGGAAAGGTAACACTTTCATGGTGAGGTATTTTGCCAAGGGACATCGAGGTTGCCACGACAACGTACTAGCCACGTACGTCGGGCGACTTCTCTTTTTATTTGCTTGTTAATGAATTTTCCTCCGAGTGCAATCCGTCGTGGTTGCGCTCCGCCCGATGAATGCGGTCGCTCCGTTGACTGACGGAGCTCCTCCCTCATCCTCACTTCTCATTCTGAACTTGTTTCAGAATCTCCTCAATGGGACCCTGAAACGAATTCAGGGTGAGGTCTTTTGACATGCCCTCATGCCGAATTCATTTCGGCATCTCTCATGCTAGCACCTTGTACATTGGGACCCTGAAACGAATTCAGGGTGAGGTACATAATAATTATTGTCTCTTCATTCCCACACCCCCGCGGACTGTCAATTTATTTCTGTCTTACTAATGTGACGAAAACTAAAAAGTGAAATCATTTTCTTTACAGAAACTTTCTAATAGTAAATCACTTGGTGCTCTCAAGCCTAAACTAATATAAATCTCTTTTATTTGTTTAAAATACCATTTATTTAGCAATTCCTGACTAAATAATACTTGTGAAGTAAGATTCATTTCTAAATGATAATCCGGTAACAAACATGTTTTCAATTCGCCAGGATCAAAAGCGATGCCTCGAGTTTTAATAGGAAATAACTTCAAAGCCCTGACGTCTGATAAAGTGATACCTCCAATTAATGATCCAGTAAACAAATATTTTTGAAAGTATTTTTTAGAAAGGTTAATAACCCGATGCACTGCTCCGGCGACAAAGCGTAATTCTATCTTTCCTCCTGTGTCATAATCTCCCGTTAAAACGTCGGAATAATAATAAATCAATCCTTTTGAAAATAACTGACAACATTCAACGTACCCATTATATTGGCTCCAGATAAATTGAAAAATACCATAGGGGATAGTCTCAAATTCGCGGCTTGGTCGTTCATTAAGCTCGTTGCTAAAAACTAATAAATCCTGAGGTGTCGCAAAGTTAATATTTGGGTAATATGGTAAAAGATATACTTTACAAATCGACGATTTTTCACCTAAGGTATTTCCATATACAATACTCGCTTGGCCATCTTGTTTTTCAGAAATTTTTGTAAGTCTTTCAAGCTCAGCACGATGTAAACCATTATCAAATGAATAATCTGCCTGTCTAAGAAGTATATTTCTTTGAGCTATCGCCTTCTCTCTTTTATTGAATAGAATCTCGGCCTGTTTCGGGTTAGCAAGATCAATCGGCTTTCTAATATTTCCCGTTCTAACCCAAAGGTTCGAATCATTAAATACATAATAAGGAGTTTGGCTACCTTCAAAAATTCTAATTAATAAAAAAACATGACCATCAACTTCATCGGTATAATGTATATCATATTCAGGAAATGGATCAACATTGGCAGCGTCGTGATGAATCTGCTCGAGTAATTTGCCATCCTTTTTTATACCAACCCATGCCTTTGGAATGCCTGTATTACGATCTTCGTCAATACCAAGAATTATTAAACCTCCCTTTTGATTACTTAACCCTGCAAAGTGTTTGGAAAAACCTTTTTCTGGGCGAGTTAATTTATAATCAAGCTGAATACCTTCAGGTATCCCTTCAGCACAAAATTCCTCAATATTTTTAAAGGTTATTTCTGATAAATTTTTATCCAAAATTGACATACTTCTGTTCTATCGCTCATCCAAACAGCCCGCCCGGCTTCGCTTGAAAGCAAAGCCGATAGCGGACGGGCGAGCCCCCTAAATGACGGCTCGCCCTTTGCATATTATCTACATTGAACTGTTAATGTTAGCTCCATTGCCGGATGTTACTTCTTCTCCCCTTTCTTGACGTCTTCATATTCTGCATCTACCGGGCCTTTGTCCTTCGGATCCTTGGCTTTCTCATCCGCTTTGCCCTGTGAACCGCCTGGCTGTGCGCCCGCCTGCTGCTGGCCGTACATTGCCTGCCCGATCTTCTGCATGGCGGCCGATAATTCTTCGGTCGCCTTTTTGATCGCGCTGATGTCATCCTTGTCCTTCACGTCCTTCACTGCCTTGATCTTATCTTCGATCTCCTTTTTAACATCCGCCTTTACCTTGTCGCCGGCGTCTTTCAGCGCCTTCTCGGCGGTGAACATGGTGGTCTCGGCGATATTGCGCGTATCAACAACCTCCTTCTTCTTCTGGTCATCCGTCGCGTGCTTTTGCGCGTCCTGCTTCATCCGTTCCACCTCGTCCTTACTAAGGCCGGACGAGCCGGTGATGGTGATGGACTGCACCTTGCCGGTTGCCTTGTCCGTCGCCTTCACGTTGAGAATGCCGTTCGCGTCGATGTCGAACGAAACTTCAACCTGCGGAACGCCGCGCGGCGCCGGCGGAATGCCGGTCAGCATGAATTTCCCGAGCGTCTTGTTGTCCGCTGCCATCGGGCGCTCGCCTTGCAGCACGTGAATCTCGACTGACGTCTGGTTGTCCGCCGCGGTCGAAAATATCTGCGATTTGGAAGTCGGGACGGTCGTATTGCGCTCGATGAGCGGAGTCGATACGCCGCCGAGCGTCTCGATACCGAGGGTCAGGGGCGTCACGTCCAGGAGCAATACGTCTTTCACGTCGCCCTGCAACACCCCGGCCTGGACCGCAGCGCCCATCGCCACAACCTCATCCGGATTCACGCCGATGTGCGGTTTTTTGCCGAAAAACTTTTCAACAGTTTCGAGCACCTTGGGCATGCGGGTCATGCCGCCAACCATGATGACCTCTTCGATTTCGCTCGTCTTCAGCTTCGCGTCGTCGAGCGCTTTCTGCACCGGCTCGATGGTTTTCTCAATCAAGTCGCCGACGAGGTCCTCGAGCTTTGCCCGGGTGAGCTTCACGTTGAGGTGCTTGGGGCCCGATGCGTCCGACGTGACGAACGGTATGTTAATCTCCGTCTCCGCCGACGTGGAGAGCTCCACCTTGGCCTTCTCCGCGCCTTCTTTAAGCCGCTGCAGCGCCATCTGGTCGTTGCCAAGATCCATGCCCTGGTCCTTGCGGAACTCGTCGATGAGCCAGTCAATAATGCGCTTGTCAAAATCATCGCCGCCGAGATGGGTGTCGCCGTTGGTCGACTTCACCTCCACCGTATCCGCCGAAACGTCAAGAATTGAAATGTCGAACGTGCCACCGCCAAGGTCGTATACCGCAATCTGCTGGTTCTTCTTTTTCTCGAAGCCGTACGCAAGCGCTGCCGCGGTCGGCTCGTTGATGATGCGCTTCACTTCCAAACCTGCGATCTCGCCCGCGTCTTTGGTCGCCTGGCGCTGTGCGTCGTCGAAATACGCCGGTACGGTGATGACCGCGCCTTCTACCTTTTCTCCGAGCTTCGCTTCGGCGTCAGCCTTCAGCTTCTGGAGGATCGCCGCGGAAATTTCCTGCGGCGTCTGCTCCTGGCCGTTGAGCTTGACCTTGATGCCCTCTCCCGCCTGTACGATCTTGTACGGCATGGTCTTTACGTCACGCTGCACCTCTTCGTCCGACCACTTCCTGCCGATCAGCCGCTTGACCGAAAAAATCGTGTTCTCCGGGTTGGTGACGGCCTGCCGCTTGGCGATCTGCCCCACGACACGCTCGCCGTTCTTGGTTATCGCGACCATCGACGGGGTCGTGCGGTTTCCCTCCTTGTTTTCGAGAACCTTCGGCTCGCCGCCCTCGATGACTGCCATCGCGGAGTTGGTCGTGCCGAGGTCAATGCCTAGTATCTTTCCCATTTTTTTATCCTTTCATAATGTATTTAATGGCTTGTTTAATAAATGCTGTCCAAGAAATTATCAGTCTTCCCGAGCATCTCATGCAGCTCGAGCACTTCCTCACTGCCGATCGGCCGCTGCTCCTTGAACCGGAGCACCTCTTCCTGCTCAAGGTCGGTAAGCGCAGTCGCCACCTTGAGCCCGAACGAACCGAATGCGATAATCGAGAGCGCCGCAGACAGGCATACGGTGCACTTAATGTACATGAGGGTAGCGCCGTCTTCTTCCTGGAGCACCTCGAGGTGGCCAAAATCGTACATGCTGCCGCATACCGGGCACCGGGCGTCAATCTTGATGCGTTCCGGCCTGCCTGGCTTGCCGCGGCTGCTGCCTGGCACATTATTTGAAATCTTCATATGAGTATGCTCTTTATATGCTCTTGTCCGAGGTGAACGCCTGATCGGGAGTGTCCATCAGGACGCTCGCCTCGGACCGGCAGCATACGTGCTGCCACCCGAGTGCTTGCGATGCTACTTCTTCTTGCTGCCCTTGACCGAGACCTTGATAGTCTTCGGCTTGACCTCTTCCGCTTTCGGAATGGTTATCTTGAGCATGCCGTTCTCGAACGTTGCCTTCGCCTGGTCGCCCTTCACGTGCGTGGGGAGGGCTACGGCGCGGTAAAAGCTGCCAGACCGCACCTCTTTGCGGTAGTAATTCTTCTCATCGACCTCCGTCTTGTGCTCAGCCTTGCCTTCGATCTTGAGCACGTCATTCTCGATCGAGATATCCACCTTCTCCGGGTCAACGCCGGCGAGCGGAGTCTCTACCATCACGTTGTTCTTATCCTGGTAGATGTCGACTGCGGGCGTAAACGCCTGCATGCTCGTCGGCATATTCGGCATGTCCTCGAAGAACTTGTCGAACTCCGACATGTCCCAGGAAGGTCTCCACCGTACGATTGCCATATGCTGTTCCTTTCTTAATGATTAATTACTTGTAAATCGTTCGTTATTCTTGTCATCGCGAGCCCGAACCGAGCGAGGGCGCGGCGATCTCGGGATCTCACTAGTATTGCGCCAGGGATTCTGAAACAAATTCAGAATGAGGTGGATTTATTCCGCTACCTTCACCTTTGCATGCTCGAGCACCCTGTCGTACAGCTTGTATCCGCCCTTGAGCTCTTCGATAACCGTTCCACTCTCCGTGCCGTCCGCTTTCTCCTTCGCGACCGCGTCGTGCAGCTCGGGGTTGAAGCGCTCGCCGACTGTCTTGATTTCCTCGATGCCGAGGCTCTTCAATAATTCCTTGAACTGCTGCTTAATGTGCCCGATCCCCTTCAGCCAGTCGTCCTGCTGCTTGCCCTCTGGTATGTGCTTCCAGGCGAGCTTGAAGTTGTCGTAGATGGGCAGGAGCTCGAGGATCACCGCAGCAGTTGCGTACTGCACCGTCTCCTGCTGCTTCTTTTCCGATTCGCGCTTGAAGTTGATGTAGTCCGCTTTCGCCCGCTTCCACCCGTTGAGGTACTCTTCCATTTTTCGCTGCATGATTTCCGGCGCCATTCCTGTATCTTTTTTCTGTTCCCCGCCTCCGCGCTCTGCCGGCACGGTCTTTTTAATATCAGGCATGTCGAGTTGGGTTTAAATGTTTATAAAAAGCTTCTGTGCGTGCTTGATAAGCGCGAGGTTCTGCTCGTAGTCCATCCGCATAGGGCCAAGAATTCCGAATACGCCCCGCTGCCCGCTTTTATTCTCATACGTGCCGACGATCGAGCTGCACTCATTGCCGAACGGGTTGTCGCTGCCGACCATGACAGTCGTGCCGTCCCTGAAATCGTCGAACATTTTCTTGATTACCTCATCGAGCGTATCGACAACCGATGAAATGTGCCGGACAAGGTCCAACTCCTGGAATTCGGGCTGTCCAAACAGGTTCGAGAGGCCGGTGTAGTAGTAAGAATCCGAATTGAGCCCGACAAATACCGCCTCCTTCGACATTTCCGCGAGCTGCTTTGCCACCCGCTTGATTACCGAATCGTGCGCAAGGCCCGTCTCCTTCTGGATGACGCTGTCGAGGGCTTTTTTCTCAGCTTCAGTCAGGTCAATATCGCGTAAAAAGTTCTCAATGTAGTGCTTCCAGCCTTTTTCCGTCGGTATCCTTCCAGCTGACGTGTGCGGCTGGTGGATATAGCCTTCTTTTTCCAGGGCAGCCATGTCATTGCGGATCGTAGCAGGAGATACTGAAAAAGTATGGTTATCCACAAGTTTTTTGGATGCCACCGCGCTTCCCGTGGAAATATGTTCCTTGATTATTGCGCTAAGTAAAGCGCTTTTTCGGTCTTTCATATGTTTGCACAGGTAGTATAACGCAATTAGCACTCTACAGTCAAGAGTGCTAATTTTCGTGCTTTTTTAAAGTTTTCCCCTATTCCAAAATGTTAAAAGTATTTACAATCACCGGCCCAATATCATCGATTGAATTAACCAAATGATACTGCAATCGAATGCTCCCATCCATAGTAGGAAAAAAGATGTAGGCATCATGGATTCCGAGCGTGGTCGATCCTTCCAGTCTGACTCCAGTTCGACCATTGATAATAATATCTTCTTGTGAAAGAATTTGGTTGAATTGCCTCATGTCTTCAGATTCATTACTGCCATAGCTGGCAATGAAATCTTCGACTGATTGATCCGTTTTTATGACCATAAGCGACCAACTGCATGCTCCTATGGGGCAAGAAATCCGCGTTTCAGTATCTTCAACCTCATCCAAACTCCAATCCCCAGGATATGAAAATGAATACCCATACTCCTCATTCTCATACGTTAGCCAGTCTGAGGTATCAATGAGTTCTGATGAAACCTGGAAAGTCGAGCACGCCCGGTTAAAAATCTCTTTATACCGCTCCCAATTCTCAAGCTCGCTGAAAAAGTAAGCTTCATATACAACACCATCGCCCTGCACGTAGCAGTGCGCGTGCTTAAATAGCCCCTTCATCTCCCCCACCACCACGTGGCGCCGGGCATCCGTATAATCCGACTCGCCTGCGATAATATCCTCGTGGCTACGAATTAACTCCTCTGTATGCTCTGCCACCCATTCGTCCAGCGAACGTGGATTATTATAAAAACTGACGGTCAAGTATGCAGCTCCAGGATCGCTTTCGGAGTCAGATGCGATAACCAGCCCTTGGCGCTCTTCAGCGTGCACGTTCGATTCGCTTACCGTCCAGCTTTTTGGCAGATCAAATGAGAACGCGTGGTACGCCGTTGCATACGAATACGTTTGCTGCTCCTCATCCATAGTACTATTCGTATTCACGTTTGTGTTTGCACTGGCAGTATTAACATTCACGACCGACGTTTCCTCTCCCTTGTTCTGCTCAAAATACCACGCAGCGCCGACCATTAGCCCGGCAATCAGGGCGATTGTTATGATGAGAACGATGTGGGTGAGGCCCTTGGGGTATTTCATACTTTTCGATTCCCTACTGAAACGCCATCGTATCAAAATCAAACGTGTACTGGCGACTATTGATAGTCAATGACAACAGATTGCCGTTCCGGTAATTCTCGAGTGGCTTGAAATCAATATTGAACGTTGGCTCTTCCGCAAAAGATAGCTGCTCCCAACCGTCACCCGCATTCACCCATACGCCGGTCTCCGTATACTCAGCTGTGTATGGCACAACGTTATTCACAAATGCCAGCTCCTTGCCATCCTTTTTAAAATAAATCGAGTTTGACATGTACTTCCCACTCGAAGAATCTTCCCGTGAATCATAAAATAGAAGTTCCGTCTGTGTGTAGGTTTTCAGATTGAGTGAAAAAAGGCGATCGTATCCACCACCGTGATCCCATGACCGATAATGCAATACGATCGTATCAGCATCCAAAAAACCGGCAATCGAAGCGGATGGGTAGAAGCCCCCCTCTTTTATAAAAAGATAGGCGACGACATTATATGTAGTATTATCGGCAACTTCTACAAGTGCGCAACCAGACTTACCACAGTGTTCCCACATCTTTGGGCGACGGATCGCGTACGACGCGCCGGTTGCCGAATTTGTGATAGACTCTTCGTACTCATACGTATCGCTGAGCAAGAACGTCGGTTCTTCCGAAAAAGTAAAGGAGCTCATCATCCGCTCAACCGTATCGTCAAAGTCCTGCTGGTTTTCTTTGTCGATAGAAAGTATCCGCGAATTGATGCCAATATGCATCACATACCCTTGAACGTCCAGAAAGTACGAATTTATATAACCACCAGCAACATTGCTGGTCGCTTCGAGGTACAGTGCATTATGGCCAGTCAATTCAGTCGACTCGAACGTACGAACTGTGATCGCATCATTATCGAAACGATAATCATGTGCACGAACCCACTCTTCAAGTAAACCGTCAAACGGCTCCATGGAGTATCGAATCTCAAAAGAACCCGAATCAGCATCCCCGTTACTGTTCGTATACGTTTTGTATATCCCGAACACAAGACTCTCCCAGGTATTCGGCAAAATTGTTGTCTTATTCGAATGCTTCCACGTGCTCGGATAGTGCACTGAATACCCAAACTGATCGTCCTTTTGGGATAGCCACCGTATACCCGTATCGACCGATATGCCGCTAATCTCCACACTGCCGATAATCCGTGCAAACGTGGCTGCAGCCTGCCGATACTCATCGAGCGGGCCGTGGGTTTCAATTCTAATGATGTACGGTTCAACGCTGAAAAAAACGTTGCGGGTCAGGTACGTCCCTTCGTCAGAGAGAATATCGAGCACTGCGATCTTACGATCTCCGATCGCCCCGAATACGATGTCCTTTTTTTCTCCGCTGGCCGATGAAAAGCCGGCAGCGCTTCTGCTATACTCCTCCAGGTACTCTTGGAACGGCGTCCCTGCCGGAACGGTCATCCTATTGAGGTTGAATCCAAGTGTACTGGAATTTGAAAAAAGCAGCCGCCCCGATAAACTGCTCGATCCCTCGACGAAGACAAACGTTGACCATGCCATCGGTACTTGTAGATCAACACGTAGCAGATCACCCGTACACTGGATCGGCTCCCATGTCACCAAATCCGGCTCCTCGGTAACGACGGCGTACTCCGTACTGATATCGACGTTATTCAATCCAGAAACATTAATGTTCTGACTTGCCTCAGCGTTACTATTGAGAGTTGATTCGTCCGTACTGGTATTCAGATTTTCATCCGAACTTTTCAAAAATACAAAATACACGGCCACAGCCAGTCCGAGCAGTACGATGACCGTCAGCCCGATCCACAGGATCGCCTTTGACCTGGCTAACTGCTTCTTTTGCTCCGGAGTGAGCTCTGAGTGGGTATCCATAGGAAATGATTTACTCATGTGTCCGTATTAATAGTATACCGCATAGCTAGCGGAAATAAAAATAGGAGCGGCGCGGTTAGCGCCGCTCCTGCAATTAATGTGTTATCGGTCAGACGAGCGATTCCATGTACTCCGTTACTTCATCGGGATTCAGCTCCCCGTTATCGATCATCTTCTGTATCTCTGGTGACGGTTCCCTATCAACGCCATTCCATTCCGCCCGCCGCTCCTTCAGTGCGAGCTTCTGGCCTGCCTTGATGATTTCTATCACGACATCGGGTTTGCCCAGCTTTTCACCGAAAATTCTAGTGGCACGGCACTCCCGAGCCGGTTGGCCATTAGCCCTGAACATGGCGTACTGCTCGAGTATATCGTTTGGCAGTATTTCTGCTCCTTTTGGCAGGCCACGGCTAAAAACGGCATTAAGATGCTCGGCGATGTCTTCAGCTTCCAAGCTTGCCTCCGACTCAAAAACCATGTTATCCACACCCGTTTCTGTCGGAAATTCCTCAGGCACTTCAGCTTCTCCGCCTTCATCGTCAGGTTCCTCCGCTCCATCTGAAGCATCGGGCATGGATTTACGGCCTGCATCAAAAGATTGCGCTTCCTCCAAATCCTCCACCGGTATTGGTACTTCTCCCATAGGTCAATTCCCTAACGTTTATATATTAATTCACGATATGAGTATACCACGGTAAAAATCTGTTAAATATACACCCCCTGCACAGTATGTCAATGCCGGCGGCAGGCGCTTGCTCTTGATGGAATTACAGCCTTCTCAATAGCCGCAATGGAAGATTGCGGGCATCGAAGTGCTGAATGGGAAAAAGCTTCCTAGCCTAGACGGAGCCCAAGACGGTGATGCTTTTTGAGGAATATAGCCGCGTTGGGGCGCTCAGCCGGTCGCCACGTTACCCGTCGTTCCGATCACAAACGTGACAATCGCCCACGCCAGTAGAACAACGGCCAACCCTATGACAGCCGCCGTGATTATTTTTTTTGATGATGCCGCCCGCTCCTCATTGCCGCCACCCACCGTCAGTAAAATAAAACCACCGTAGATAATCATGAGTACAGCGACCAGGCCTAAGAATCCCAAAACCCACTGTACGATCATGATAACCGTTGAAGCCAGATCCGCGGTTCCTATCCCGAAAGTAGAACCGTATTGGCCGGCGCCTGCTTGTGCCAAGCTAACGGCTGGCAGTGCCATGCCGATAACGGCAAATAGACCGGCGGAAATTTTTTTTGACATGAAATCGTGCGGAAAATTGTTTAATTCCGATCACCTGGTAATAACCCGCCTGAACGTCGGAACGGCAATAGCGAGCATCGCGGCGCCGACAATAAAAAGAATGAGCACCTCAGTCCAGACCGAACTCAGGCCGGCGCCCAAGACGATGACCTTCCGCAGTGCTGTCGCTTCATAGGTCAGCGGGATCACTTTGGAAATGTACTGCATTGCCTGCGGCATCTGCTGGATCGGAAAAAAAACGCCTGATAAAAACATCATCGGAAACTGGAATGTCATCATGATGGTCATGGCCGATTCCTGCGCTGAAGCGAGTGCGGAAACCAAAATGCCGATGCCCATGAAAGCGAATACGCCGAGGAAAAGCAGCAGGATCATAATCAGCCAATTGCCATAAACATGCACTCCAAAAATGAGTATCGCCAAGAGGAGCACGACCATGCCCTGGATCATGCCACGGGCTGTCTGGGAAAAAGCTTTACCGAGGATAATCGACAGCCGGGACACCGGAGCAATGAGCAGCCCGTCGAGAGTACCGGCTTCGCGTTCCCGCGAGACGGATACGGCAAGGCCCGTCATGACCGACATCATCACGATCATAGCCATGATGCCAGGCGCGACAAACTGGAAATAGTTCGGCTTGCCTGGAATGAGATCGTCAATGGCAGATTGGATCGGCTGTATGACTGCCTCAGCGTTGACCTGGGCCAACTGCGGATTGGCGGCAGCCGTCAGCTTGATCATCTCATCAACCTTCGCCTGGGCAACATTGGTCGAGGTTCCCGCAATGACCTGCTGCAGCAACTGGGTTAAAACTTGCGCTATCTGCGGATTCGACTGGTCGGGGATAATTGTCACCGAGGCTTGCTGGTTTTGCTCCACTGCTCGGGAAAAATCAGCAGCAATAAAAACACCGCCGTTGATTTTCTGCGCCTTTATCGCGTCTTTCAGTTCAGCGGCATCCGAATACGTTTGAACGGAAAAGATCGTATCTCCGTCGGACGTCTTCATTTCGGCAAATACTTCGGTCATAGTCGTACTCATCTGCCCGGTATCCTGATTGGCGATGCCCAATGGAATATCTTTCAGTGAATTTTCCGTCGGAAAAATGAAGCCGGTCATGATCATCATAAAAATCGGCATGATGATGAAGAAGACGAGCTGCATCCGGTCGCGGAAAAAATCCAAGAGGTCCTTGCGCGCCATCCGGTAACTGTCGATAAATACTTGCGTGATTTTTTTCATACGTTACGTGAGCTACCTGATTCTTGACCTGCCGCCGAACATATGTCCGCCACGGGCCGATGGAACATTGTTGTGCGTCTCTTCGCGCATGTCCCTGCCGGTCAACTGCAGGAAAACGTCTTCCAGCGTCGCATTCTCTTTCTGAATGCTCAGCTTCAAATTTTGAGGCGTATTCAGCGCAATAATCTTGCCATGGTCAATGATGGCGATCGTATCCGCCAGCTCGTCAGCTTCCGGCATGATATGGGTAGTGAGTATCACCGTAACGCCATGCGCATGCAGGTCTTTGATAAAATCGCGGATTGAGCGCGATGTCTGGGGGTCCAAACCGAGAGTTGGCTCGTCCAGAAACATCACCTCCGGCTGGGTCAACAGGGCGCGGGCGATATTGACGCGCTGCTTCATGCCGGTCGAAAACGTGCCAACGGGCTTATCCTGCCATTTGCCCATCTCGAGCGTCTGCAGCCATTTTTTTGCACGATCAGCAATCTCTTTTTTCGGCAGATGGTACAAGCTGCCGAAGAACATCAAATTTTCCAGCGCCGTAAGCCGATCGTATAAAATTATTTTCTCGGCCACCAGCCCGATGTGCTCACGGACAAGCGCCGGATCTTCTACAATGTCATGCTCCGCCACCCTTCCACTGCCAGAGGTGGGCCTCAGGAGCGTGCACAGCATCTTGATTGTCGTTGATTTGCCAGCGCCGTTTGGCCCCAAAAAGCCGAACACCTCACCCCGCTTTACGTAAAATGAAATATCATCCACAGCGCGGAAACCCTTGAATTCTTTTACCAAATTTTTAACTTCAATGATGTATTCCATGCCAAATGCTGTTATTGCACTCCCTCTTTACTTTGCTGAGACTTTCATTTTTTTGAGTTCCTCAATTCCTTTAGACATTTTTTTTGTTATCATATCGATATACTCATCAATCGTCTCGCTCTTTACGAGCCCGAGCAATTTGCCTTGCCAGCATAAAACCAATAATCGGTCGCCTTCTTTCAGGTTAAGGTCTTTTCTGGCTTGGGCCGGGATGACGACTTGCCCCCTGGCTCCGATGGTCGTTGCGCCATAGGATATGCCATGATGTTGCGGTAAATGCATGGACGTGTGAGTTTACGAATAAAAGTATGAAAAATCATACTTATCCACAAGTATAGGGCGAAGGGCTTCGGCAGTCAAGTACAAAAAAAACGGGCATGCGCAATTCGTCCGCTGTTCGCAATGCTGCCCTACTCAGTCACTGCGGTCCCCGTTCTTGGAGGGGAGTTCCTTTAAAAATTTGAGGCCAAGGTTAGACAGTAACGTTAATCCGATGCTGAGCTTAGCGAGCTCCGCAACGCGCAGGATGAGCGTAAAGGCAACGCCGATCGAGGCTGGATACCCGAGGGCAGTGAATACGATGACCTGGCTCGCTTCAAATGATCCGAGCGATGCCGGAATCGGCATGAAAAAGGAGAGGATCATAAACACCATCATGACCAGAATCTCAACGATATCAGCTTCGATCCCGAGCGAATGGAGTATGACCATGAACTGGATGAATGTAACCACGCCGCCGAGAAGCGAGAGCAACAAACCTTGCACTACGACAATCCTCCGGTTGTTAAAGAAAGTGATGATGAGCTTTTCAAAATAGAGCATCTTTTCAATGAGCTTCTTGATCTTATTGAAACGGTGCAGCTGGAATAATTTAATAAGCGATGAAAAAAAGCCTTGCCCCCGGTACGTCTGTACGTAAAACATTCCGAGCAGCCCGATGAGTACCACCAAGACGGCGACAAACACGCTAACCCCCTCCCACGAGATATCATACGTGAGCATCGCGTATATGAGCGCGCCGATTAAAAACGGTAACGGGTACGTGAAATCGAGAATTTTGTCGATCATAATAGAAGCGAGCCCCCGTGAGTACCGCAATCCCGTCTTTTTCTTAAGCAAATAGGCGCGGACAGGTTCGCCCCCGATATACATCCCGGGGGTTAAAAAACTGACCGTAAAACCGACAAACTTCGGCGAGATGAGCTTGCGAAATGGGATCCGGTCTCCGTGGGCAGCCAGCACGACCTGCCAGCGGTATATGGCGATAAAAATTTGCAGGAATCCCAGGGCGACAATAATCGCTATCATCCCCCATGAAAACGACTCAAAAGCAACCGCGAGCTCCTCGGGACCGATGTATATTAAAACGCCGATAAAGAGAACTATACCGACAACGATGGACAGAATGAGAAGGAGTGTTTTTTTCACTCGAGATCAAATTTGAAATAAAAAAGAGGAAGTTTTCTGCATCCAGTATACTGCAGCAGTGAATTTTTTTCAATCATTCGGCCACACGACGATCATCGCCTTTTGGCCGGCATCGACGTCCCCGCCATTCCAGTCGTGGATCGCTCCATACAGAACATCCGGCCCATACTGGTAGTTCTCACCCTTACGGGTGCCCGGATCATTCGTGAGGATCATATTCTCGGTCCAGCCGCGTACGACGACCATGTGATAGAGCGGGCCCGGTTCCCGGAAGTTCGGGTTGCCGAGCAACCTCCCGGCGGTAGGAAGTATGACCGGCCGCCCCTGCGCCACCTCGCGCTTAATATCCTCGACCGTGATGCCGTACTCGACATCAACCCGCTCGTAACCCCAGAGCTCTTTGATAAATTCTGCCGTCTGGGCTGCCGTCGTATCCTTGTAAAAACCGAAGTAACCGTTTTCAAAATCGACGATCGCCTGCAATTCATCTTGTGCTATTTGCTTGGTAAATGTTTTTTGCTGCCAGTAATAATGGACAGTTAAGGCGGCGGCCTCTTCGCATGATTCATTGTCCTGTTCGGTCCATTCGGCAAACGGCGATTGGGTCGTAAACGGCACATCGAGGTTCATCACTTCGGGTATTTCGACCATGGGCTCTGCCGGAGCGGCGTTCGTGTCCAGGATAGCTTCATCCTGGGCTTTGTTCTCGTTCAGGCTGCGATTGAGTATTTCCACATAGGTAATAGATTCTGGAACCGGATCAGACATCCAGCCTTCCCAGAGGTCGATGATCTGGTGACGCCCGATATACCCAAGTCCGGCAACGATCAGCAGCACCAGAACCGTATTGAGGATGAGGATTCTCTTATTCATAGATAACTCAATACACTACACCAGCGTGTATTTCCTGTCAACTGCTACTCAACAACCACGCCGCTGCGGTTCAGGAGCCCCCAGTTGGATAAAAACGAACTCAGGGTAAAGTAGCGTTCGCCTGAGAGCGGATCGAGCACAATCACTTTCGTCGGATTGCTCGCAGAACCCATGAAACCGATGACGAGGTAGGTATGCTCGCCGTTGATCGCAACGACGTTGCCGCCCTCCGGAGTTTTCCAGTCGATCCGCGACCCGGAACCGGCAGTGCCCCAGACAATGACCGGATTGCCCTTCTGGATCTCCGCAGTCAGGTCAGTGATGCTCCAGTCTGTAAACCACCGCGCACTACGGTACGCCTGCGCCGCCTGCGCAACCGGCTGCCAGTACACGCCATAGCCGGTTGTCGGCTGGCGGCCGTCAATATCTCCAACGAATGCAATGTGGGGATTTCCCCAGACACCCCCTTCTTTGGGCGTTGGGTCAAATCCAATCGCATCAATAAGCTGTGCTTCTGATACTGATAAACCACGGTACTGGAGGGCCATAACGAGAGTTGCCACCTCGCAGCTCAATGAGTGCTCCTGCCGGTGGAACGCCACTGAGAGCTTGGTAACCGATAGCTCCGTCGTAAAAGGAATCGTGTAGGTTTGCTGCGAATGTACGCCCTCCGGAGCTGCAATGCCGCTCGTGAGCGTAATGGCATACTCCGTATTGAACGAGAGCATCGCCGTCGGCTGAAAAATCATGGTCAACCCGTCCCACGAAAAAGTACCTGCAACGGGCGGCGAAATTGAAAAGTGCTCTTGAGCGGACGCGTGGTCGACTTCCTGGTCGAACGTGAGGCGCATCGCACCGTTCACATTGAAGCCGGTATCTCCAGCGGCAGGTGACGACCGGTCGAGCGCAGCCGGTCCAATGGTTGAAAACGAGTAGGCTGCCTCTTCCTCGAGGTATCCTCCCCCGAACGTTTCGAGTCCGGCCGCGAGCTTGACCGTATAGGTCACAGCCTGTTCGAGCGCAGCCGGAGATAACGTTATGGTTCGGTAGTCCGCTGTCGTCCATGAGCCGCCCACCGCCGGTTCAACTTGCACCGACTCGCGGAATGAAGCGAGATCGATATTCTCATCGAACGTTATGGACAGGTCAGCAGTCGTTGCGACCTGGTCACCCTGGGGCGAAAAACTCTCGATGCCGGGGGCCTTACGGACGTTCCAGCTTCCCTGCCATACGGTTTCGGGTTCGCCGCGGAACGCGACTTCCTCGGTATTGTATAGAAATCTGATTGGCTCACGTTCGATTGTCAGTGCATACTGCTGCCCCTGGGAGAGCAGTCCCGCGGGTTTGATTCGATAGCTCCCGCGGTCTTCCGAGAGCGAAGATTCGACTTCAACTGACGGATCAAAATGAAAATAAAAATTAAAATTCCCGAGGTTGGGACGGTCGAGCGCAATGCGCCACTCGGCATCTGAACGGATTTCACCATCTTGCGACGGCGTTACGATACTCACGTCGGGCTCACTTTCGGTGGTGAAGGTAATGAGTTGCTCGTGTTCATCGCCGTACGGAAACAGCGCACTGCGGACTCCTGATACATGGACCATGTATTCAACTCCTGGCTGCCACGTAACCGCAGGCTGAAAAACGACTCGGCGTGCGAGGTGATGGCCTACGATCATATCCTCAAAACGAATTTCTCCAAACACCTCCGGTTCTATCGTGACGCTCACTGACCGTGCAACGGGCATATCAAACTGCAAAGCAATCTCCGCATCATGCTGCATGCGGTTACCGACGCCTACTCCCGTCAGCTCGGCCGTTGGAATGCGCTGAATTAAAAAAATTGCGACGGCTCCTAAAAAAAACCCTGCTAATATCGCAGAAAAAAGAAAGTAGTGATGGCGTTTAAATGGTTTCACGCGTTGAATCGAAAAAAAATATGTACTTACAAAATTATTATAGCATAAAAAATCGTATTTGTAAAGAAACCAATACGAAACCATCTAATAATAATGCTCATCAGAGCTTTTTACTCCATGACATCCTCTTCCGCTTCCCGCTGGCTGTGTTCAACATCCTTTTGCGGATTCTTCTCTTTCAATACTTTGATGAGCCCGAGAATAATCCCGATGACGCCGACGAGCAGCATGAGCCCGAGGTACCAATTGGGCATTGCAAACCCGTCGATATCATTAAAAATTAAAAAAATGATTCCATCAAGCGTAATCAGTATTCCTACTACGAGCGTGTACCAAGCTGTCGCCATAGCGCGTTTGAATGGATAAAACGGTTACCACCGGGCAGTATACCACACCAACCTAACCCCGCAAGGACGGTGGACCGCCTGCCAAAACTACTTCTTTGTTATTGCGTTGGTGAACCAGCTGATTACCCAGAGTATCAGGCCACCAACCACTGCAGTCGGCCAGAACGCATCAATAGAAAAACCGTCGAGGATCGTCGCGACCAGCCACAGGAGGCCTGCATTGATTATGAAGGTGAAGAGACCGAGCGTCAGGATGGTGATCGGCAGCGTCAGCACGATGAGAACCGGCTTAAGTACCGCGTTCACGATTCCGAGCACGAGCGCGGCGATGAGCGCATACCAAAAACTCTCGACCTCAAACCCGCTCACGAAATTCGCAACGAGCAGGAGCGCAACCGCATTGAGTATGAGACGTATAATGAGATACATAACAATGCTTCATTACATCGCGAGGCTCCGGATCTTTCCAGTCCCGAGCCGAGCGATACGAATAATTTTAGGGAGTCATGTAAACACTACTTTTTAAAGAAGGGGCTTCAGATAGTATACCGCCTACGGGAATCGGACCCGTGTTTCCGCCGTGAGAGGGCGACGTCCTAGCCACTAGACGAAGGCGGCATAAGGTTATGTGGGTGCTTCCGAAAGCATTCGACGAATAAAACGTGGGTATCCGGTGGAATCGAACGGAGATTTACAGACAGAAGCCCCACCATTGTAGGGAATCAGAGCCTATCTGTCAATTTAAAAAAGGCCCAAAAAGGAGGCATGGAAGGGCTTTAAAAAAACCGCGGATGCTAAATGAATTGAGCATTGCGTAACGTCCTTGAAAACACGTACAAATACCGGGCATGCCAGAACGTTATTCCAAAGCGCCTTAACGCTTTTGGGCCGTCTCGAAATAGATTGCCGCGAGGAAAGAAACTGCTGACATCTGCAGATAGAATGCGGAAGGGATGATGATTAATTCATTGCGCACCTCAGTGAAGAAACCGAAAATTGCACACATGATCCCAAACACAGCAAACGAAATCGGAACGTATTTGTGCTTTAGCATGATATCACCCCCTTTCGATGCCGGGCATACGAGCCCCAGGCTCTCTATTCGAGAAACCTTTCTAATCGACGTATGCGAATATTATAGCTTTTTTCCTACAGCTTTGCAAATACGGACGAGCGTACAGGAGTACCCCCACTCATTGTCGTACCAGGCAACGACCTTGAGAAGATCCCCGTCAATGACCTTGGTCAAACCGAGATCAACAATCGAAGCGTTCGTATTGCCGACGATATCGGATGAAACAAGCGGTTCATCAGTAACAGCCAATACACCTTTATACCGCTCGCTCGCTGCTGCCTTTTTAAAAGCCTCGTTGACGGCCTCAACGGTCACCTGTTTCGCCATGAGCAGCGTAAAGTCAGAGAGGGAAGCGGACGGCGTCGGGACGCGGAATGCTATGCCATCGAAGATGCCCGCAACCTCAGGGACGACCTTCGAGGTCGCCTTTGCTGCGCCGGTAGTTGTCGGAACGATATTTTCAGCGGCCGCACGCGCACGCCGGAGGTCTTTCTTGTGCGATCCGTCGACGAGATTCTGGTCGGCCGTATAAGAATGGACCGTCGTCATTGAAGCCTTCTTGATGCCAAACTCTTCCTGGAGAACTTTAATCACCGGCGCAATGCAGTTTGTCGTACAGGAAGCGTTTGAAATTATTTCCTGGTCAGCGAGCTTATCATCGTTGACGCCCATGACGAACATGTCAATGCCATCCTTTGCTGGCGCGGAAATTACGACGCGCTTGGCTCCAGCTCTCAGGTGCGCCGATGCAGTCTCTTTCGTTAAAAATAAACCAGTGGACTCGATGACCACATCTACGTCGTACTTTTTCCAGGGGAGCTTCTCAGGATCGCGCTCGCCGATAATCGGATACTTTTTGCCATCGACGATGATTCCGCCCTCATAGTGCGATACGTCGTGATCCCATGTACCGTATACGGTATCATACTTGAGCAAGTGGGCGGACATTTCTGCCGGGGCGAGGTTGTTGATTGCAACGACTTCGATATCTTTATCATCCAGCGCTATTCTGAACGCTGATTTGCCGATCCTCCCAAACCCATTGATAGCTAAACGGATTGCCATACCTTTTAATTTACTTGTTGTTAACGCTGACGCTGTTCCTACTGCACTATTGAAATACCGGCAGCCGTGCCGGCGCTATTGTTCACCTTACCGCTGCTACTCGATTGGAATGCCAGCTGCCTTGCCGGCGCTCTTGAATACTTCGATTTTTGCCTCAACCACGCGCTGGATAGCATTGATTGATGGCGTGAGGAGCTCGCGGGGATCGAAAAGTGCCGGGTCTTTCATGAGCGTTTCACGGAGCGCGTTGGTAAATGACATGCGGAGCTCCGTATCAATATTAATTATCCGGATGCCGCGTTTCATCCCCTCTTCGATCTGGTTCTGGGGCAAGCCCGATGCGCCGTGCAGCACGAGCGGCGTATCAGGAATGAGTGAGTGTATTTTCTCGAGCCGGTCGAGATCCAGTCCGGGATTTCCTTTCCTCATTTTGATGATTCCGTGCACGTTGCCGACGGCGACTGCCAAGGTGTCAACCTCACTCTTTTGTACGAACATGGAGGCCTCTTCCGGATCCGTCATGGTCTTCTTTCGCTCTTCTTCGCTCACCTCTTCGAGCCCTTTCACGATACCGAGTTCGCCCTGGACATACACGCCCTTACCGTGGGCAAAATCAACGGCCTGCCTGGTGAGGATGATATTTTCAGTAATGGGCATGTCAGAAGCATCCATCATTATCGAAGAAAAACCAGCGCGAACGCACTCGGCCACCGAACGAAAGGTCTTACCGTGGTCCAGGTGCAGGGAGATAGGAATATCGCCCGCCTCAACAGATGCTATCGTCCTCACGATGCTCGTAATGGCCTTGAGCCCGGCGTACCGGATGCTGGTTTCAGAGACCTGTAAAATTACCGGCGCTTTCTTGGCGACCGCGGCGCGGACAACGCCGAGCGTCGTTTCTAAATTTTCGATATTGAACGCACCGAGCGTATACTCCTTCTCGCGCGCGTCCTTGATAAGGTCTGATATATGTACGAGCATTGCGTTACGTTACCGTTTGTTAATTGCCGATACGATCTTTTGGAAGCTCTCAGCCTCCTTGCTCGCGCTGCCGACGAGTACGCCGTCAATGTCATCCATCATGGTAAACGATGCCACATTACCCGCATCGACAGAACCGCCATACGCGATCCTCATCACGCTCGCGACAGATTCCCCGTAGAGCTCCTCGATGACCTTCCTGATGAGCTTATGCACCACCTGCGCTGATTCCGGGCTATCTGCTACCCCGCCGGGATTATCGGGGCTCGTGCTGATCGCCCAGACAGGTTCGTAGGCGACGACAGCTTTCTTCACGTCAGACCCGCGGAGCCCGCCGAGGCAGGTGCGCACCTGGCGCTCAACTACGAGCTTGGTTTTGCCTGCTTCCTTTTCAGCAAAACTCTCACCGAGGCAGATAATGGGCGAAAGCCTGTGTGTAAGCGCAACCTGGACCTTCCGCGCCACAAGCTCGTCCGTTTCCCCAAAGAGCCTCCTCCGCTCGGAATGGCCGACGATAACATGCGTGCAGCCCGCGTCAACAATCTGTCGGGCGGACACCGCTCCCGTAAATGCCCCTTTCTCCTCGGTGTAGACATCCTGGGCGCCAACGTGCGCTCGGGTTCCTCGAGTCAATGCTGCAGCTTTTTCGATTCCAATAAAAGACGGGCAGAACAAAAGCTCGACTTCATCAGGCGCAACCGCATCGAAAGAAAAATATTTAAAAAAACGGTCAATATCCGGGAGGCTAACATTCATCTTCCAGTTCGCGATGGCGAGCACAGTCCTTTTCATAATTTTTCTATTTTTTTAAAAAAGTGATGAAATCCCGACCGTTGCCATAGTAACGATCACCCCTGCGATCAGGACGCCGATCGTTACCGCGAGGAGAGCCCGGTGGAACGGCATTTTAAACAGGAAGGCAGCTGCTGCTCCGGTCCATGCGCCGGTTATCGGGAGCGGTACGGCAACAAAGAGCATAAGCGCAATGAACGTGCCGTACTGGGATGCCTTTGATCTGAACCGCGCCGTCGTTCGCTTAAAAATCCAAGAAAAAAATTTGTTAAAAAAACGTGATCGTTCCATGAGAAAACGGGCGACAGGATCCAGAAACAGGAGGAGCAGTACAGCCGGTATCATGTTGCCGATCACCGACCAAAGAAACGCTGCCCAGATCGACATATCAAAAACCTCGATGGCAGTCGGAATCGCAAGACGAAGCTCGGCAATCGGCAGCAATGCAATGAGCAGCGTCGCGATTTCAGGAGGAAAATTTTGAAATAGTGCACCGTAATCAATATCTACCATACCTTATTTTTACCGTTTTGTAAATCATCTATATCCACACGAAGTTATCGAACGACCACTGCAGGAGCGCTTTTGCTTCTATAAATCTTGACTCACTGGAACTGCTCCGGAAGAGCACGACGATCGTGCGGTGGCCGTTCTCGGAGGCTTCACAGACGAAGGTGTATCCCGCCTCGTCGAGGTAGCCGGTTTTTGCCCCGATGAGCTCAAGCTCCCCGTCATTCAAGAGCTGGTTAGTATTTTTTATCCGGTGAATTATTTTCTTATCAATGGTTTCAAAGGTATACTCCCGGGTCGCAAGCGTCCGCTTGATCGTCTCATTGCGGAATGCATAATTCGCGAGGAAACTGTACTCGAGGACTGTCGAAGTATTCTGCGGATCAAGCCCGGTCACTTCATAAAAAATCGTGTGTTCGAGTCCCATGTCACGGGCAAGCGCATTCATCCGCGTAATGAACTGTTCCTCAGGCAATCCGGTAGACCGTGCAAGTGCTTTCGTCGCGTTATTCGCCGAACCGACAAGGCTCGTATAGAATAAATCGCCAACGGTAACCCTCTCGCCCGGTTGCACGTGAAGCTTGCTGCCGGGAACGTCCACGTTATCGGAAGCCTCTATCGTTATTTCTGCGCTGAAGTCAGGATTAGTCTCAAGGAATACAAGTGCAGTCATCAGCTTGGTCAGGCTCGCGATCGGCAGCGCTTCTTCGGCATCTTTCTGCCAGAGAATTTTCCCAGAATCCACATCGAGCACCACGCCCGAATGGGCAGAGATTGCAGCATCGGGACAATCAAGCTCACTGACCTGTGCTGGCGGAAGCGCCCGGCGGACAGTGAAGGGTGGATCATACGTTTCGGTGAGGAGCATCTGGACGATCCTACTCTGCATGGCATCGCTCGAATAGAGTACCGCTTCCGAATAATCGATCTGGTTAATGTGCAGTAATATTGTCAGCAGCAGCAACATACGGCGCTAGGTTGCCTGCTCCTCCGACATTTCATCAACCTTAATCTCGAGCAGCTTCTTTAAATTTTCATCGCTATTCAGCTTGCTAAAATCCGGCAGCTCTTCAACCTTCGAAAGCCCCAGAAACCTGAGGAAATCGAACGTAATCGAGTATACGGTCGCCATCTTCTCCCGGTCTTCATGTGCTTCAATCAGCCCCTTGATGAGGAGATTGCGGATAATGAGGCTGCAGTTTACCCCGCGGATCTGCTCAAGCTCGGCTTTTGTAACCGGCCCGCGGTACGCGATGATCGTCAGCGTTTCGAGCGACGGTTTTGTGAGCTCACCGGACTGCTCGGATTTGATAAAATCTTTAATGATATGCGTGCAGCTCGGCGAAGTCACCATCTGATAAGAAGAACCGACTTTCTGGACGAGCATGCCGCGACCCGCTGCTGCGTACTCTTCAGCAAGCTCATCGGCTTCACGGATCACTTCATCTTTTTCTTTGCCGAGCACCTCCGCAAGCTTCTGTGCTGACATCGGTTTGCCTGAGATGAATAGGAGGCTCTCGATAAGTACTTTTGTCCTCATAGGATGGCGTACATTTTAAGTAATTGATTATAGCGCTATTTTTTTTCGAATTCAGATTCCATACGCTTAACGACGATATCGTCAAAAATTCCTTCCTGCACCACGGCAATGGAGCGCTGCTTCACGAGCTCGAGGAGCGCCAAAAAAGTCACGATGACTTCCGTTTTGCTCTTCGTGCCTTTGAGGAGCTCGCGGAAACTCGTATTGACTCCTCTTGAAATGAGCTCCTGGATATTCGCGATGCGCTCTTTGATTGAGATTGTTTTTACCATGACCTCGCGTGGCAGGCTTACCCACGGTTCCAAATCCTTCAGTACGCCGCGGAATAAATCACGGAGGCGGTCCGCCGTGAGGCTCTTCGGAGGATTAAAAATATTTTCCACCCGGACAGCCGCCCGCTCCCGCTGGAAAAGGAACTTTTTCCGTAAAATCATCTTGTGCAGCACTTTTGAGGCATCATAGAACTCACGGTATATCTTCAGCTGCTGCTCTAGGTCAATGCCGTCTTCTTCTTCATCAATGTGGAGCTGCGGCAGGAGGATTCGCGATTTAATCAGAAGCAGCTTAGCGGCAACGACGAGGAAGTCAGCGAGCTCTTCGAGGGAAATCTCGACCTCGCTGCTGTTGATGTACCTGAGGTACTGCTCTGTGACATTGGCAAGCGATACTTCGGTAATGTCCATTTCCTCCTGCTCGATGAGCTGCAGCAGCAGATCGAGCGGGCCTTCAAACTGTTCAATTTTTATCTTATAGGTCACGAGAAATAAAGTATTACGATATTAACCAGCACGAGCGCTGACCAATTGCCGACACTGATCCATTTATTTTTCCACCAGTCACTGCCATTAAAGTGGGCTGCAGATATCGGATACAACAGCCGCGCTGCCCAGATGCCGCCGTGGACAAAACTGTCGAGCAATACGTGAACGTAGTACGGAATCGTTACGATCGCGTAGTGCGGCTCGACCATGAGCAGCAGGAGCGCAACGAACGTGATCGGCACGAGGCTGTGAGTGAAGTAGTATACCTTCACAAAGGGACCGTGAGCTTTCTTGCCGAACTTTTGGTCGGTTGTATCCCGGAAATACGCCCACCCGTACCGGTATACCCCGTAGACCGCGAGGATAACATCAGGCAGCGCTCCAAACAGGGCAGCCCACCAGAGCTCAGGCCTCTTTCGGATAATCGTCATGCCCCAGGCTGCGTGGGAAACAATGTCCATCCCCTACTTTTTCTTCTTATCGCGGGTAGCGAAGATGCCCCGTTGCGCCTCCTCGAGCGCAATAAAATCCTTCACCTTCATCCGGACGCTCTCGGTAAAGGTGCCGGCGTTGAAGATGACATCACGCACCCTGACGAGGGCGCTGTCGATCAGAACGGGCACCTTGTGGATGGAACCGAAGGGGGTCATCGCGCCTGGTTTGACTTTAAATTTTGATTTCATCTCTGCCTCCCGCGCGAACGAAATCTTCTTTGCCCTCAGGTGCTTCTTGAGCTTTGCAACATTGAGCTTGTAGTGCGCCGGAATAACGACAAGGTAGTATGCACGGTCAGCCTTCATGAGGAGGGTCTTGGAAATCTCCTGGAGCTTGCGTTTCGTCGTCTGGGCGAGGTCATACGCAGTGTACACAGTCCGGTGCGAGAGCACCTCATGCTTAACATTGTGCTTTTTAAGGTGATTGAGTAACTTTTTTGGAATAGCCATAGAGCCAGCGTATTAATGAATGATATTTTATCCAGTGGACGGCATCCTATCGCCAAAACTGACTTGCCGTAAAAATTGCTACTGCTGCATCGGCGTTTTCTGCTCGTGCTTTTCGTGGTACTTCTTCTGGATAAACAGAGCGAGCCACGTCAGCAGGCCGACGAGCAGCACGAGCACGATGTAAATCCCAAGCGTTTTGTACTGCTTGATGAGGAAATAGAACGTCTCAAACACCAAGTGGAGCGTCATCCACAGAGAAAAGATGAGGTAGGGCCACAAGACGAGACGCTTTGGGCTCCACGACTTTTTGAAGTGCTGTACGAAGTACAGAAGGAACGCGCCAAGCAATACGGGTATCACGAAGGCGGTGTGTATGAGCAGCCGGTAGAGCTCGTATGACTCGCGATCATACGTGGTCGACGATTGCACCAATGAGGTAGTGCGGTAGCTGTAATCGCAAAACTGCGAGCAGGCGGGGTTGAACCACCGATTGAGGTCAAACATGAAACGTTCTCCGAGGCCGATCAGGACGAGCACGAGGATGATAACGAGCAAAACGGCAACCCACGAAACCCGATGCTTCTTCTGTATCGGCGGGGGTGGGGGCGGCGGTGACTGAGGCAGTACGTTCTCTGGCATACTATGTTCCTTTCTGCCCGAAATATTCGGGTTTAATATTTTGAATAAATTGTTTCTTATTCCTTCGTACCGTGAGCTGGCGGCGCTTTCCGGCTGAAAACGAGTATGGTAATCGCGATGCCGATCGAAAGCGCGACACCGACCCCAATCGCGATGTAGAATGGCGTCGCGCTGCTCGGGCCGTCCGCATCAATCCGGTCACCGATCGTTTCGTTCGTATCGGCGTCCCGGAGGAATAAATCTTCCGTCATCTCTTCGTAATCCATGCTCCTCGTCAGAGACGTCAGGTAGTACTTTTTTTCAGAAGGCTGCAGGAGCGGATCGCCCTGGTCATCGAGCGCAAGCCTCTCGATGCTCTCCTTCTGAATCCAATTCGCGTAGTTTGTAGAAAATCCAGGCAGCGTCTTCCGATGGTCGGAAATGACGTGCAGGAGGATGGTGACCGGCTGCTCATAGTAAGAATCGTACGTGACCGCAGTCGTTTCCCGATCCTCATAGCTCAAGAACTCGCCCGACTTCTCATCCTTGAGGGAGCTGTCCACGTGCGCAAGCAGCAGCGTATCATCGGCAACCGCCAGTTGCTTGCCACCGTTAACCTGATTGTATGCGGCGAGGATATCATCCGCCCCCTTGATCGATGAAGAAATCCTCACCTCGTCAAATGCCGCCCGCAGCGAGTACGAGCCGAGCATATCACCGCGCTGCCCCAAGTAGAGCGTCGTGCCCGTATGGTCCCTCATTTCCCATTTTGAGGCGCTATACGAGGGCTCAGTCTGGTATTCAGTCCCATTGAGGTAAAATTTCGGCGCTTGGTCCGCTGACCAGGTGACTGCCATACTGTACCAGGTGCCGCTCTCCCAGGTTACTGCGGAATTGATGTTCGCGCTCCACACCTGGGTGGTGCCGGTCGGCCCGTACGCCACGAACTGCAGCGTATCGTTGATCGAATCCTTCCCCCGCCTGACCTCGAGCACCTGCCTGCCGCTCGCATCCGTATCACTGTCAACGACATTCAAAAATTCCCAGTACCCCGTCGCCGTGCCATTCCACGTATAGTTCGGCCGGAACCACATCTCAATGGTCCCCTCGGTTGGATTGAACGCACTGTCGGCATCAATCGAAGTGATCTCCCTGTCCGTAACCGGCACCGACATGCCAATCTTACCGCTCGTGTAGTCAGGCGTCTGCCCGGTGGCTGCCCCGTCTTTGTTACGGCTCACGACGGACGAAATCTTCAGCGGGTATACGATATTCTTTGTCTCAAAAGAAATTGAAACCGGGGTTGCGTGCCCTGTCTTGAGCTGCTGTGAAACGTCAGCCCACTCGAGGCTCTCGGGATTGATTTTCATCGCAACGAAGTACCACCCGTTTTCAATGTAGCTGTCAAGTATGTACGATGCCGATTCCGGGAATGAATACCCATTGTCGTTGAGCCACGCCGTCAGCGAACCCTCATCCGTCGAAGAGAGGACCGTGACGTCGTAGTAGTCTATCTTTTTCGTCTCAATAATCGTTACACCCGGCTGCTTGACGCTGTCAGCTGTGCCGAGCCCAAAAACATTTTCCTCGTAAGAGTACCGCTGCCGGGTCAGCTCCTCAAGGTTGGTAAAAAGCTCATCAGATCCCTTCTCGACGGTCGGCTGTGCCGGCGCGGGGACTACCCATCCAAAATCTTTGGCATTCCCCTCGAACGTTATGGATATGATGAGCGTCTCGATGCCCTGGTCGTACAGGATGACAGCTTCTTGGTCAGTCTCCTGAACCCAGTAGTCCACCGGCGGAACGACCATTCCATCGGCGAGCACGAGCTGCGGGAGCAGGAAACAGACGCCGAAGAACAGGGTCAGGAATTGCTGTGCTAACATGCGCACTGTTTTTAGCATACGAGTAGTAAATTATTGCTTATTCTTCACTGCTTTTCTTCTGCGAAACGGGAGGGATTGCTGCTCCCCGATCAGCTTCCGCGCCGTGCGCTTCCCCGCACTCGTCAAGCGGACCTCATCGATGAACCACTTCTGAGGAGTGCGCCTGCCGTACCCGATGAGCAGCCCCTTATCGATGAGGCGCTCGAGGCTCCTCGTAATGATGCCCTGCTGGTCTTCCGGTGTCGGTTTCTCTTTCAGCTTGCCGTAGTACTGGGAAAGCTGTTTACGGGTGAACACCCCTCTCGAACCGAGGACGTTCAGTAATATATACTTTTGCAATCCTGAGAGTCGCATAGGAGGATTACTTACGGCGGAGCTGTATGTGCAAATCCTTCAGCTGCTGCTCGGAAACGCTTGAGGGGGAGCCCGTCATCGGCTCACGGTTGTCGCCTGTCTTGGGGAATGCGACGACTTCGCGTACGTTTGGTGCGTTGAGGAGTACCATGAGCATCCTGTCGATCCCCGGCGCGATTCCACCGTGCGGCGGAACGCCATACTGGAACGCTTCGAGCATATGCCCGAACTGCTCCCGCGCTTCACTCTGAGAAATTCCCACGAGCCCGAGCACTTTTTCCTGAAGCTGAGGATCGGTAATCCGAATGCTCCCTCCGCCAACCTCGTACCCGTTCAGCGCGAGATCGTGCTGCCATGAACGTGCCTGTGATGGATCCGAATCGAGCAGCGGGATATCCTCGGTGCGGGGCGCGGTAAAGATGTGGTGCGCCGGTGCATAGTGCCCGTCTTCCATTTCCGGCTCAAACAAAGGCCAATCAACGATAAAACAGAATGCGAGCTCGTTTGGATCGTTCTTGTCCTTTCGTAGATCTGGCTTATCCGTGCTGTACTTCTTCATCGCCTCGTCGTATGAGATCCTCGGCCACGTGCCAAACGTCATGTGCTTTTCCGGAAATACCGCCTGTACCATCGCGGTAAAGAGTTTCTCCGTCAGGTCAAGGATATCCGCCTGCTCAATGAACGACATCTCGAGGTCGAGCTGGTAAAACTGGTCGGGCGCCCGATCCCCGCGGGCATCCTCATCGCGAAAGCACGGCGCAATCTGGAAGTATTTATCAAAACCCGCCACCATGAGCATCTGCTTATACTGCTGCGGCGACTGCGGGAGCGCATAAAACTTTCCCTCATACTGCCGCGACGGCACAAGGTAATCGCGGGCGCCCTCCGGCGTGGACTTTGCCAGTATTGGCGTTTCTATTTCAACGAAACCCCGCTCATGCAGGTAGTCCCTGATAAATTTTATTGCCCGTGACCGGCGGAGTATGCGATCCCTGTTGTGCGCCCGCCGAAGATCGAGATAACGGTACCGGTACCGCACCTCTTCCCCGACTTCCTCCTTCTCAGTCTCGACGATTTCGAATGGGGGCGTTTTTGATTCGGCGAGAACCTTGAGCGCATGCGCCTGAATTTCAACCGTACCGGTCAACATTTCCTTGTTGACGAGCTTTTTTGGACGTTCATTAACCTGGCCGACAACCTCGACGACAAATTCCGGCCGAAGGCTCTGGGCCTGTTCGAGGAGCGGCTTATTGTCCGGCAGGAAAACGGCCTGCACTAAACCGCTCACGTCACGCAGGTCGATAAACACCATCTTCCCCATGCGGCGGGTCGCGTGGATCCAACCGCAGAGCCGCACCTCATGCCCCACATGATCCCGCGTTGCGCTGATAAGCGTCCTATCCATACATCTCAACTTAATCTAAAAATTCAAACGTCGCCAGAACCTGAACCGACCGCTCATTGAAGGGAACCTCGAAGAGCATCCCGTTCCACAGAAAATAGAGCTGGTCTCCGTTTGGATCGCCCGGCTGCATGCGGTACACAACTGCTTCGCGGCCGTCAACCTCCTCGCTGAACCACTGGAGCGGTGAGAGTTCAACATTCGTTATCTGCCTGAAACTGTCCTCTATGCTCGTGTTCTCCTGAGCCGAAAAAATCCTCATTGAAAAACTTTCAGCATTGCTTTTTGAAAAGGTAACGATGGTTCCCGGCGTTTCACCGTAATAAATTTCATCATAATTAACGGAGTAGCCGACAGGCAGGTACAGGGAAAACTTATTCTCGAAATCAGCATACGAGACCAAGGCTGCCGTATCGACCGTGTCAGGGATGGAAATCGCACGCCGCTGGAAAGCACGCACGACGAGGATATTCGATGTCGGAGTCGGATTTTCGATCCAGAAAAAATACAAGAAGTAAAAAACAAAAACGACAACCATCGACAGAATAATGATCGTCGAAATCCCCCAAAATGTCGATATTTCACGATTGTACCCTATCTTCATAAATCGCTGCATAAATTATTACCGAGCGTGCAATCATTGCCCTCCGCATCAAGCCAGTAGCGCCCGCACTCCCGCACTGCTGTATCAATTGACGCGTAACCGCACCATGCAACGTATTCTCCGCTGCCGCTGAGCAGCACATCGCCGACGCCCATACAATCACTCGTAAGAATATAGTTCGCGTCACACTGGTACACCGCAACGATGGGGCAGTCTTCCGGCAGCCGCTCCGCTGGATTGCCGCACAATGCAACCGCACGCTGCAAGCCCGCTGCCACTGCCGCCCGGGCCTCCTCTTTTTGTTTCAGATTTATTGAAATCCCGTCGAGCAGCACGACCGAGAGCGCCATCATGCCGAGCAGAATAATGGCGACAGCCGATATTCCTCTATTGTCATGCCGTACATCCATAGGGTTAAGGGCGGAGCCTGTTCAGCAACCGCGGGAAGGGAATAGTTTCGCGCACATGGTTAAGCCCGCACATCCAGGCGACTGTGCGCTCGAGCCCGATACCGAATCCCGCATGCGGAACAGAGCCGTACCGGCGGAGGTCGAGATACCACTCGAAGTCATCCCGTTTCAATTTATTTTCCTTGATTCGATCCTCAAGCAATGCGAGATCGTCGATGCGCTGCGATCCGCCAATCACCTCTCCATATCCTTCCGGCGCAAGCATATCGGCGCACAACGCAAGCTTCGCGTCCTGCGGATCAGGCTTCATATAGAACGCCTTGATCGCCGCAGGATACCGTGTAATAAAAATCGGGCGGTCGTGCGCTTTCGTAAGAAGGGTCTCATCGTCGTTTCCGAGATCAGTGCCCCACTCGATGTCAGAGCCGAGTTTTTTCAGTTCCTGGAGCGCTTCCCCGTACGTCATCCGGATAAATGGCGCCTTCACCTTCTGAAGCGGCGCCGTATCCCGCTTTAGCAATGCGAGTTCAGGAGCACAGTCAGAAAGCACCTTCTGTACCACATAGACAACCATCCGTTCCTGAAGGTCGATGCTGGCATCCAAATCGAAAAATGCCATCTCCGCATCAAGCATCCAGAACTCAGTCAGATGCCGCCGTGTTTTTGACTTCTCGGCGCGGAACGTCGGCCCAAAATCATACACTTTCCCTAATGCCATGCAGAGCGCCTCCAGATACAGCTGGCCGGACTGGGACAGGTACGCCTTTTCGTCGAAGTAATCCGTTTCGAACAGCGTCGTGGTTCCCTCGCACGATGTCGGCGTCAGAATCGGCGTATCGGTCATTATAAAACCTTCTTTACGGAAAAACTCCCGCAAAGCCCAAATAATGCTATCGCGGACGCGCATAATCGCAGCTTGGCGCTGAGAACGAAGCCACAGATGCCGGTTATTCAGCAAAAAATCCGGGCCATGCTCTTTCTTGCCAATGGGGTACTCCGCTGCCTGGTGGACAAGCTGCAGATCAGTCACTTCCAGCTCAAAACCGCCGGGAGCGCGCGATTCGGCTTTAACCGTTCCAATAACTTGCACTGACGATTCAATTGTCAATAATCCAGCAGTTTTCCAATAACCTACCTCTTTATTGGCAACAAGCGCCGTCACAACCGCTTGCAATAGCCCCGCAGATCCATCGCGCAATTGCAAAAAAACGATCTTCCCGCTAGAACGGACATTAGCAACCCACCCCTGAATGGTCACCTGTTTGTCTTTGTAGTTCTTAACTTCGGAAATACGTACTATAGGCATATGGATATGCCGATATTATACCGTTTTTTTATGCTTTTGACAAATATGCAGTCAATAAAAAACGCCCTTGAGAAGACATGCCTTTGCTCAACGAAACTAGCTGCGGGCAGCGATGCCGTCCCGCTGCTTGCGGAACCGCATGAATGCCCACTTACTTACCTCGATGGCCATTATCGAGAATAGGCCGATTGACAGCACGACCGCCCAATTCTTGCTTGAGAGCGGTACGGTCTGAAAAAGATCCTGGAAAAATGGCAGGTAGATGGCGATAAGTTGCAGCCCAAACCCGAGCGCTACGGCGACGAGCAAGTACTTATTTGAAAAAGTCTCCCGGTGCCAGATGGAGTACCGTATGCTCCTTACGGAAAAAACGTACAGCAGGGAATCGACTGCAACAGCGGCGAATGTCATCGTCCGTGCGAGGTTAAGGTCGCCCGTACTCTTGTAGGTATAGTAAAAAATTCCGAGTGCGAGCATGCCGGTAAGCAAGCTGATGAGGCCGATGATAAACTTCATTTCAAAATCAACAATCGAAGCTTTCGGAGAAACCGGGCGCTGCTCCATGATATCGCGTTCGCCGGGCTCTATGGTCAGCGCAATATTCGGGAAGCCGTCGGTAACTAAATTGATCCACAGAATTTGCGCTGCGAGGAGCGGCAGCTCCCAGCGCATGAGAACCGCAGCTGTAATAATAACCATTTCGGTAAAGCTGTCTGACATGAGGTAAAGGATGACCTTCTTGATATTTTCATAGATAATCCTGCCCTGCATGACGGCACGCACGATCGTCTTGAAATTATTGTCGAGCAGGACGATATCCGCTGTCTCCTTCGCCACATCGGTCCCGGATCCGAGCGCGACGCCGATATCCGCAGCTTTCAGGGCGGGTGCGTCATTGACGCCATCGCCGGTCATTGCGACGATCTCTCCGCGGTCTTGCCACGCATCAATAATTCGCAGCTTATCACGCGGCGTTACGCGTGCGTACACTGAAAAATCCGCTATCCGCTCCCTCAGCGTCTTCTCGTCGAGTTTGGCAAACTCCTCGCCCTCAATGACGTTCTCTGGTCTGTTCGGAAGGCCGAGCTCTCCCGCGATAGCCTGCGCGGTCAGCTTGTGGTCACCGGTCAGCATAACCGGCCTAATGCCCGCTGCCAGGCAATCTGCTATCGTTGCTTTCGCTTCCGGCCGCAGGGGATCTTTAATGCCGGCAAATCCGACAAACACGATCCCCCTGAGTGCTGACTCGTCATCGCCAATAGTTATCGTACCTTCGGAAACCTTCTTATAGCCCAGCGCAAGTATGCGCAGCCCTTCCCTGCTCAGCTTTTCAAATTCCCGCCGGAGCTTATCGCGCTTCTTCTTATCGAGCTCCGCAACGCTTCCATCGAGGTCAACGTGGGTTGCGCTCCGAAGCAGCACTTCAGGCGCACCCTTGCAGTAAACTATGTGGTTTCCCCGGCTATCCTCATTGAGCGTGACCATAAATTTGCGCTTCGAATCAAACGGCACGACATCGAGGCGCCTGTTCTCTTTACGCATTTTTTCCAGGTTGATCCCCGCTTGGGAGGCAAGCAGTACGAGCGCCTTCTCCGTCGGCATGCCGATGACTGTACGATGGGCAATCGCCTCATCGGGATTTTCAATAACCGCATCTGAAGCGATAACGCCGATTTTGAGCGCTAAAAAGTACCCCTGCATCGAAATATCCTCACCCGAACGCTCAACCAGATCGCGCACGGTGTCAAAGTCGCTGTTGTGCGTAATAATGCGCACGACGCGCATTTCCCCCTCCGTCAGGGTGCCAGTCTTATCAGTGCAAATGACGGTTGTTGAACCGAGTGTCTCTGCAGCGACGAGCTTGCGCACGAGCGAACGGTGCTTAAGGATGCGCTGCATGCCAATGGCGAGAATAACCGTGACGACAACGACGAGCCCCTCTGGCACGGCGGCGACTGCGAGCGCGACGGCGGTTGTAAACATCTGCTCAAAGTCGTACCCGAGAGTGATGCCAATGACAAAAATAATCGCCGCGACGCCCAATATCACGAAGCCGAGGTACTTTGCGAAAGAACCAAGCTTCTCCTGAAGCGGCGTCTCTTCCTCGTGTGCCTGCTTGATGAGCTCTGCGATTTTACCAAGCTGCGTTGCCATGCCGGTCCCCACAACGACACCCTTGCCGAAGCCGGCGGCGATTGTGGTGCCCATGAACGCCATGTTATTCTGCTCCGCGAGAATAACCGCGGAGGGCAGCGTCTCGGCCGTCTTCTTGATGGGCGATGATTCGCCGGTCAAGCTCGCCTCGGATATGTGCAGATCGGCCGCCGATAGCAGGCGGATATCAGCCGGCACCCTATTGCCTGCACGCAGAAATACGATATCGCCCGGCACAAGCTCCCGCGCCTCCCGTTCGACTTCATGCCCGTTACGCCGCACGTCAGCGTACTGCGTGACAATCTCCCTGAGCTTCTCGAGCGATTTCTGCGCCCGAAACTCCTGGATAAAACCGACGATGACGTTGAGCGTGATTGCCGCGATGATCACCCACGCATCGACGGTATCGTTGAGCATGAAGCTGATTGCTGCGGCACCGATGAGGATGTAGATGAGCATGCTCTTAAACTGGCTGAAAAAAAGCGCGAAAACGGAAAACGACCCTTCACGGGGGAGTTCGTTCGGTCCGTACTTTTCGAGCCGCGACGCCACCTCATCCGACGTCAGCCCTTCAGCAGCTGAAGTCCGGAGGTCTTTCACGACCTCGCTCGCTGGTAATGTATAGTAGTGCTTAGGCATAGCGGCAGGTTCAGTGTAACATATTACTCAAAAACTCAAAACGATTCCGGCCACAGCGCTGGAATCGTTTTGCAAACACGGATCAATTACCGCGAATCTTATTACGCGAACATTCGAGTGTTATGTCGTAAGATCATTTGCCTGCCCAACGACGAAGGTTACGATCGCCCACGCGAGCAAGATGACGATCAAACCAATGACCGCAGCAGTGATAATCTTTTTTGCGGTCGAAATTTTATCTTCATTGCCACCGGCCGTCATCCAGGTGAAGCCTCCGTAGAGGATGAAAATAACGGCAATGAGGCCGAGAAAACCGAGTGCCCACTGCACGATGCTAATGACCGTGGACTCGAGGTCAGCAGTACCGAGCCCAAATGATGTCCCGTACTCGCCTACCTCTACCTGCGCAGCGGCAGAGAGCGGCAGGGCGATCATGCCGATTACTAAAACCGCAACGAAAAATTTTTTGTTCATACGCGGAGATAAAATGCTTTTTTAATTATTTTAAATTATTGATGAATTACCCAATCGTAGCACCCCTGCCGCCATGTGTCAACGGTGGAGGCTTAACAGCATCTCAAAACTGTTTTTTAGTATAGAAGTAAAAAAACGCACCAAAAATCAGCAAGAGAAGGAGCACGAGAAATTGGCCGCCGTTCATGTCCATACGTTTAATTAGGTAATGAATAATTCTCCTGCAGTATACCAAAAAAAAGCATTGTTGCCAAACAACATTAAAAAATGCGCTTGACCGTGTTTTTTCCGTATGATATGGTATGAAAAACAGACAATAAACCCTTTTTTACGAAGAGGTATACAAAATGGATCCTAAAACCAAGGCTCACCAGGAAGCGCTCAACCGCTTCAGGGCAGGTCAGTACCCGGAACCTGATGTCAACCCGGACAAAGATCCGAACGGTGGCTGGCCGACCCGTCGCGGCAAAGGGGTTAGCAGTATTGCCAGGAATATTGGTAACGGCAATCATATTCCGCCGAGAGTCGACGGATTCGGAGTGCAATGCTAATCCGCACTGCGCTCCACCCGACAATGGACTGCCCTGAGGCAGTCCCTTTTTTTTCATACGATTGCCTCGGTCGCATCCGTCGGCGCTCTCCTTCGGCTTCGCTCAGGGTCGCTCCTGCCCTTCGAGACTGCTCAAAAAAACATATAACAACAAAAACGCCTTATTGGATAATAAAGCGTCTTTGCATTGGGTCGTACAGGTCTCGAACCTGTGACACCCTGCTTAAAAGGCAGGTGCTCTACCAACTGAGCTAACGACCCGCGTGGTCTCTTATTAAACGTTCAATATATATACCCAGTACATATACTCTGAAACCTGTGACACCTCCGCTCTTCTGAGAGCGGAGTGCTCTACCAACTGAGCTAACGACCCGCGTGGTCTCTTATCAAATGTGCAATATACTGCTTACTCTTACGCCTCTTAATGTAACGCTCGAATCTTAAGGCTTCACTCTTCTTCTGAAAACCTTTCTTATAGACGAGTTCGAGAGGTAATCTAGCTTTCGTGGCTTTTGACCTGCCACTGTAATGGCGCTCTAAGCGGTCATCAAGGTTGCTCGTACTACCCGTATAATAACCGTAATCTTTCAAACTCTCTAGTATGTATACCCAGTACATATACTCTGAAACCTGTGACACCTCCGCTCTTCTGAGAGCGGAGTGCTCTACCAACTGAGCTAACGACCCGCGCACAAACATATAACGAAACTACATTGCATACTACCAAATATCAGTCTGTTGTCAAGCTATGTGCCTCTCATAAAAAAGAAAAGCCTGCTCAAAATTCAGCATAGTGTCTGAATAACGAGCAGGCCTGGAAACAGGTACGCAGTGCGTACTATCTCGCGCTGACCTCTTCAACCTTTGCCATGAGGTCGCGCAGCAACTCTTCGAAAGCCTCTATACTAGGCTTTCCGAGAGTGAAGTACAAATAGTACCTGCCTTTTTGAGCCGCTGTGCCCATAGCGCACAAACCAGCGGTATCGCGTTTGTGAAGAGCTGTCCAGACGCTCCACCCTCCTTTAATAACATAGTAGTATGGATTCTCGTCCGTAATCTTCAGCACTTCGCCTGTCACAGCGATACCCGTACGATTCATTGCCATTCTGCTTTACCTCCAGTTTCAGTGTTTATTTTAATCTGCATACTTGCACGTTTGGCAGGTCATCGTAGTACGATTGGGGGCATTTGTCAAGGCGCGGAAGCGCGGGTGATGAGTAAAAAAACGTGGAAAATATGTGCATAGAACCTGCACAGCCGGAGGCTTGCTTTTATCCTATGTGAGCGTTAAGATGTATACACTTTATTCGAACGGCAACACCCGTGGTAGCAGACGACGTAACGAAATTACCGCCACAGAACCTCGAGGCTGAGCAGTCCGTACTCGGCTCTCTTCTCATTGACAAAGATGCGATTACGAAAATCGCGGATATCATACAGCCGGACGATTTCTACAAGGATACGAACGGCATGATCTTTGAGGCGATGGTCGAGCTGTATGAGCACCGCGAACCGATCGACGTCGTCTCGCTGTCAAACCGCCTCGCCGAAAAGGGCCAGCTCGAAACAATTGGCGGGAGGAGCCAACTCGCAAACCTCGCCAATGCGGTCCCCACATCCTCACACGTGGTAAGCTACGCAGAAATCGTACAGAAAAAAGCGACTCTCCGCAGAATGCTCGAAGTAGCTTCTGAAATCACGAGCCTCGGCTACCAGGAAACGGACAACGTGGAAGAGCTCCTCGACCAGGCCGAACAGAGCCTCTTCGGCGTATCGCAGAAATACCTCAAGCAGAACTTCATCCCGATACGGTCAATCCTCACGGAAGCGTTCGACCGTATCGATGAGCTGCACCGCGATTCAGGCAAGCTCCGCGGCATACCGACCGGATTTACCGAAATCGACCACTTGCTTGCGGGACTCCAAAAATCAGACCTCATTATCCTTGCTGCGCGCCCGTCCGTCGGCAAGACGTCGCTCGCACTCGACATCGTCCGCCAGGTGGCGGTCGAAAATAAAATTCCCGTCGGCCTCTTCAGCCTCGAAATGTCCAAAGAACAGCTCGTCGACCGGCTCCTCTGCGGCCAGGCGAACGTTGACCTCTGGAAAATGAAGACGGGCAAGCTTTCGGAAGATACCGACTTTACGAATATCGGCCACGCGATGGGAATCCTCTCGGAAGCCCCGATCTACATCGACGATTCCCCCCTCGTCAACATCATGCAGATACGCACCAAGGCTCGGCGCCTCCAGTCCGAGCACAACCTCGGGCTCATCGTCCTCGACTACCTTCAGCTCATGCAGGGCGACATGCGGACCGAAAACCGCGTGCAGGAAATCAGCCAGATCACCCGCTCCCTCAAGGGCATAGCGCGTGAACTCAACATACCCGTTCTCGCACTGTCGCAGCTCTCACGCGCCGTCGAATCGCGGACCCCGCCGATCCCGAAGCTCGCAGACCTGCGCGAATCCGGTTCGATCGAACAGGACGCCGACGTTGTCATGTTCATTTACCGTGAATCGATTTATAAAAAAGACCTCGATCCGGAACAGAAAAACGTCACTGAAATACATGTCGCCAAGCACAGGAACGGCCCTACCGGCGTCATTCAGCTCTACTTCGACGAAAACAAGGTAAGCTTCCGCAACCTCGAACGCCGCATACAGGAACATTCGACTGAGTTTAATACGGCATAATGCATTCAATGTATGTTCGATAAAATAAAGCAGCTCAAAGAGCTGCGGGACCAAGCGCAGCAGATCAGGGCGGTGCTCGCACAAGAGTCGGTATCGGGCGAAGGAGGGCACGGCAAGGTCACGATCGTCATGAATGGCAACCAGGAAGTGCTCGCCGTCGAAGTTGAGCCAACGCTCCTGAATGAAGGGTCGAAAGAAGACCTCCAAAAACACATAGCCGAAGCGGCGAACGATGCGATTAAAAAAGCACAGCGGGTCATGGCCCAAAAAATGCAGGGCATGAGCGGACTCGGAATCCCAGGCACATAATCTATGGCAAAGTACCCGGAATCCATACAGCGGCTCATCGATACGCTCAGCAATCTCCCTAACCTCGGGCCAAAGAGCGCTGAACGGATTGTATTCCACCTGCTCAAGCAAGATAGGGAGTATATCCGAAATTTGTCGGGGACGATCCAGGCGCTCAAAGACCAAATTAAAATTTGCAGTACCTGTTTCAATGTATCAACTGGCAACCCGTGTGACATCTGCCGTGACCGGAAGCGCAACCGGGGAATGATCTGCGTCGTCGCCGAGCCACAAGACCTTCTCGTCATCGAAAAAACCGGTGAGTACTCGGGTTTGTACCACGTGCTCGGCGGCGTACTGAATCCCGTCAGAGACATATCACCGGACAAGCTTACGATCGGCGCGCTCTTGGAGCGAGTACGCAGTGCACGGCCGAAAGCCAGCGAAGTGATCATCGCAACCAATCCGGACCTCGAAGGCGAATCGACCGCGATGTACCTTGCCCGCAAGCTCAAGGAGCTCGGGGTAAAAACCACGCGGCTGGCGCGCGGGCTGCCGATGGGCTCCGCAATTGAGTATGCCGATGAGGTAACGGTATCGAGCGCACTCAAGGGCAGGCAGGTGATGTAGGACCAAAAACACAGCTCCTCATTTACTGTAAGCTGTACTTTTTTATTTACTGTACCGGGACTGAGATGGTATCAATCTTCACCCGCGTGCGCATCTGACGGTGCCCGATCGTACGCTTGTACCGCGTTTTCCGCTTATACTTGATTACGGTAACCTTCTTGTCCCTGCCCTGGCCTACAATACTGCCAGTCACCGCAGCTCCCGCACAGCGCGGCGTTCCAATTACCGTCTGCTTGCCGTCACTGTACAGCAATACGTCCTTGAAGGCGACCTTTGAGCCTTCCTTCTTGTCTATTTTCTCAAGAGCAAGCGAGCCGCCTTCTTTTACCCGGTACTGCTTGCCTCCATCGGCGATGATTGCGAATTTCATAGATAAAAAACTCTAATGGTTAGAAAAACCCCGTACGTGGGGCACATAGAGCATACCAAATTCGCTACTTCTTGTCAAACGTAATCAAGACGCTGTCCCCGTCATCCCAGCCTGCCCTCCTGGCGAAGCCTCCATTGACCTCAAGGACGTATTCCGCAGCGACGCCCGGATTGATATGCTCTTCCTCAGGCTGTGCTTCGTGGGCGATATGGACGATGCTGCCGTCGGCAATCCAAATGATATCGAGCGGCATGCGGGTATCGCGCATTGTAAAGCCGTACACTCCCTGCGCATCAAAAACAAACAGCATGCCGCGCCCGTACGGCATAGAGTCCCGGCCAGACAGCCCCTTTGCGCGTGCGCCCGCAGTCCGGGCAACCTCTACCTCAAGCGTCTCCTGGCGAATTGTAACCGAACCCGTTTCGTTGATTGCCTTTTTGAGGTAGTACGGCATCTCTTCCTGTATCGACTGGCCGGCAGCCGACCAAAACATTATCGCGCTGACAGCTGCGACAAATACCAGTACCCATATTGCCTTACTGTGCATACTCTGCTGTTATCGCGTACCTATCCAGTATAGCGCATGCCTGCATACGATCAATGAGCGCTGCCGGTGCGGCGCCGCTGCCGCCTGACAAGTACAACGCTCAGCATGATCATCACCACGAAGGCAGCGCTGAGCGCAAAAATCTTCTGTACCCCATGCAAGAACAGGCCAAGTGCGCCAAAGAGCGCACTCACGCCGTATAGGAGCAGCACGGCCTGCCGGTGCGAGAGTCCGCTCTCGAGGAGCCGGAAATGGATATGTTTTTTATCGGCAGTTTTAAACGGTGACTTCCGCTCGAGGAACCACCGCCGTAAGATGACCCACAGCACATCCAGAATCGGTATGCTCATAATAAGCAGCGCGGTCGCGATCTTTGCACCCGATATGATAGAGAGGACGCCGAGCATGAACCCGGTGAAGAGGCTTCCGCCCTCTCCCAGGAAAATTTTTGCGGGATGAAAATTGAACACGAGGAATCCGAGCGATGCTCCGACGAGAATCGCGGCGAGGAGGGCGGTCTCAGGCTGCGCGACGTCTTTATTGAGGCTGAGAAAAAAGAGTACGCTGGCGCCGATCGTCGTGACGCCCGATACGAGCCCGTCAAGCCCGTCAAGAAACTTCGTGGTGTACATCATGCCCATAAGCCAGCAGAACGCGAATAGGTCAGCAAAGAGCGTAAAATAGTACGGTATGCCGCCCATGGTAAAGAGCTTGAGCTCGACGGAATCGAGCGCAATGGTACCGCCGAAGGGATTCGAAATATATTCAATGCCGATACCCGAGCCGATCACCACGAGGCACGCGAGGATCGGCCAGGCGATCTGCCGCGCCGGAGAAAGGTTGTGCCGGTCATCCAAGTATCCGCCGACCATGATGAGCAGCCCCCCGAGCGCAATCCCGATGAGGTGCTTTGGCAGGAGGTACCCGCCGATGATCCTGTCTGAAAAAAACGCATACCCGGCTGTTATAAGAACGAGCGTTAAAAAAATCGCGATCCCTCCGAGTAGCGGTACGGACTGGGCGTGTATTTTCCTTTCGGGCGATTGAGCCGGGTTGTCGACAATACCTCTGCGAATCGCGAGCTTCCGTACCAGGTATGTTAAAAACGCGCTCAACGCAACTGCAAGCACGAATGGTACGATATACTGGCTGTAGTTAAGATACTTTTCCATGCTTTCGGTCGAGGTAAGCTTGTAAGATCAGTTGGGCGGCGCGCTCGTCGAGCGAACCCCGCATCGCACGTTCACTCCTGCCGGCATCCGTCATGAGCTTTTGCGCCATCACGCTCGATAGGCGCTCATCCTCATACACGATCCCGACCCCGAGCGTGCGTGAGAGCTGTGCGCCAAAACGTTCCACGTCGAGCGCATTCTTGCCCTTGCGGCCGTCCGGCTGGAGCGGCAGCCCGATCACAATAGTTTCAATACCCTCGTCACGGCAAAGTGCCCGGAGTTCGCCCGAGAGTGCCGCAGGATCGGCCTGATCGAGCGTCCGCAGATGAAAAGCGTACCGCTGGTCTTCATCCGATAGTGCGATGCCGATGCGCCGCTCTCCGTAATCAATGCCGAGTACTTTTCCCATACGCAGCGAACTTAGGGGGCAGTAATGATTATGCACCCATCGTGGGTAACGGCAATGGTATGCTCGAAGTGCGCAGACAGCGATCCGTCCGCCGTTACAATTGTCCAGCCGTCATCTTTCGTAGTAACCTCATAGCTGCCCAACGTTACCATCGGTTCGATTGCGATGACGGCACCCGGCTGCAGCTTCGGTCCCGTACCCCTGTCTCCAAAATTCGGTACGCGAGGTTCCTCGTGCACCTCAAAACCGACGCCGTGCCCAACGAGGCTGCGGACGACCCCGAACTTGTACCCCTCCACATACGACTGAATAGCATTCCCGATATCCCCAACCGTGCAACCAGGCTTGACCGCGCCGACTCCCTCACTGAGCGCCTGCGCGGTGACGCTGAGCAGTTTGCGCGCCTGCGGGCTTACGGTTCCGACTGGCACCGTTATGGCATGGTCCGTGAACAAGCCTCTGTACTTCAATCCGATGTCAATGCCGACGATATCACCCTTAACGAGCGTAACGTCCGGATCGGGTATGCCATGCACGACCACCTCGTTGACTGAGATGCACGTAGCAGCGGGGTAACCATTGAAACCCTTGAAAGAGGGCACTCCGCCAGATTCCTTAATCAGCTGATTCGCGAGCTCTTCAAGCTCATACGGCGATACGCCCGGTTTTGCGCGGTCAGCAACTTGCCGAACGATACGATTGAGGATCTTGCCGCCTTCGCGCAGCTTCCGGATGTCTTCTGGCGATTTCAACTTCATTGTGCTTTTGGTAAATGCTTAAGCACACTTCTCGTAACCTGTGGAATTTTTGGCTCACCGTTGACGCTAATAAGCACTCGCTTCTTCCGGTAATAGCGTACCACGGGCATCGTCTGCTGCCGGTAAGCGCGCAGCCGCTGTGCTATCGCTCTTGGTTTGTCGTCCTCGCGCTGGTAGACCCTGCCGCCGCACGATGGGCAGCGGGCAGCGCCGCGTTTTAAGTTAACGCCGAGTATAAAAATTTTATTGCAGCGTTCGCAGGTCCGCCTGAGCTCGAGCCGCCTGACCGTCGTCGTGCGGGATATCGGAAGGTATATGACGTGCGTCAGCTCACGACAAAGCCTCCCAAGCAGCATATCAAGGGCTTGTGCCTGGCTCACGTTACGGGGGTATCCGTCAAAGAGCAATCCCCGCTTAGCCGGCAGCCTATTCAGCTGCTGTTCAAGCGCCTTGAGCACGATCTGGTCGGGTACAAGCTTGCCTTCCTTATTGATGAACCGATCGATCTTCCTGCCGAGCGGCGTGTTCCGTTTCGCAATGCCCCGTAAAATTTTACCCATTTCCACGTGGTACAAACCGTACCGCTGTACGAGGGCCTCAGCCTGAGTTCCTTTTCCCGACCCCTGGGGCCCAAGCAGCACGATATTAATGATCTGGGAGGCTTCACGATCGCGGTGTACCGTCTCGAGGAGCGTATCAATCTTTTTATAAAATTCCTCCTTTGTCCCCGTATTTCTAACCGCGTAGTCAGACATGGCGATGACTGTATCGAGCTGCTGTTGATGCCGTCCGCCACGGCTCTCACGCTTCTCCTGCTCCATAAATTGCGAGAAAGTCACCTGATCGTCTATCTTTCCCCGTTTTTGCATCCGTGAAAAACGGACCCTAAGGGGCGCCTGTACCTCGATGGTGATAAAATTGCCTCCCTTCTCAAGCTCTCTAATTTCCGAAGGATTCCGTACGCTGGAAAAAACCACTTTCAGGGCTCCGCGCTGCTGCGCACGTTCGAGCGCACGCCGTGCAAAGATGCCCGGCCCGTACTTTTTACGTTGCTCGTTGCCGATCCGTATCAGGTCATCGCGCCCCCGGTACGAGCGCTGTTTCCGCGCAAGCTCCCGTATCAAATCAGACAGTGAGATATGCAAAAAACCTTTCCGCCGCAGATATGCAGCGAGGGTATCCTTTCCGGAAGCTGACCGTCCGACGATACCGATATACAGATTATTATTGCGCATAGTGCATTCAGTATAGCGTAGAACGGCATTAAAAACCACCGCACACGCTTGAGCGGCGCCCCTGATTGGAATGCAGGCGCTGGAGCTTAGAAGCCCTCGTAGTTGCGCATAACGAGCTGGGCCTCGACCTGCTTAACGATTTCGATGACGACCGAAACGACGATGAGCAAGCTCGTGCCGCCGATGACGAGAGTTGTAATGTTTGTCACGGACTGGACTATGTTCGGCAGGATTGCCACCGTGCCGAGGAAAAGCGCGCCGCCCAGGATAATCCTATTGCTGACGTAGCTTAGGAAATCTGACGTCGGCTTACCAGGCCGGATGCCGGGTATGAAACCGCCCTGCTTCTGCAAGTTCTCCGCGATCTGCATCGGATGGAAAATGACCGCGGTATAGAAGTAAGTGAACGCAACAACCATAACAAAGTACGCCGTAGCGTAGAATAGGTCATTCTGGAAAATATCGACGATGAAAGTTGCAGCAGAAGCAAGCCACGTTATAGACGACCCCTCAAAAAATTGGGCGATCATCGGGGGGATAAGCACGATAGAAATCGCGAAGATGATCGGAATAACGCCTGCCTGGTTCACCCGGAGCGGAAGGTGTGTGTCGACGCCGCCGTACATGCGCATGCCCCGAATACGCTTCGCGTACGATACGGGAATATTCCGCTGCCCCTCTGTTATGATGACAATGGCAGCGACGGTAATGATCCCGATTACGATGAACGCGAGAATTGCGCCGATCTGGGTTGCATCGAACGTAGCGACCGTCTGCTGCACCTGCGTCGGAACGCTCGCGATGATTCCCGCAAAGATAAGCAGCGAAATGCCATTGCCGATCTTTTTCTCCGATATCAGCTCTCCGAGCCACATCAAAAACACGGTGCCCCCGGTAATTGTGATGATCGTCGTCGCGAGTTGGAAGACGCTCATATCACCGATGATTCCGTACCCCGACTGCTTGAGAAAGGTGATCATGCCGTACCCTGCGAGAGCTGCAAACGGCACGGTCGCAATGCGCTGGTATTGGTTGAGCTTTGCCCGCCCGGCCTCGCCTTCCTTCTGCATTTCTTCGAGCTTCGGGATTACCATCTGCAGCAGCTGAAAAATAATCGATGCGGTGATGTAGGGGCCGACGCCGAGCATGACGACCGAAAAATTCTCCATGCCGCCGCCCGAAAAGAGGTTGAGCAAGCCGAGAAGCTCGTTTGATTGGAAAAGATTTTTTAAATTCTCGATATTCACGCCGGGAATAGGTACGTGGGCTGCGATGCGAAAAATGACGAGCATGCCAAACACGAACAGAATTTTATTCCGCAGATCAGGAACTTTGAATATCTGCCTGATTTTTTCCCACATACAATTTTGTTCTTTACTGCTTCTTCCGCTTGCCAGCTTTTTCTTTCTTCTCTGCGGGAGCGGCCTGCCGCACCGCAATCACGTGCACCGTTCCGCCAGCCTTGATTATTGCCGCTTCAGCTGATTTTGAAAACCCATGGGCATACACCGTCAGTTTCTTGCTGAGCGCGCCTTGCCCGAGTATTTTCACCCCGCTGCCGATGCCTTCTATGAGCCTATTGATCTTTAAATTTTTCAGCGTTACCGTCGCTCCCGTTTCGTACTTCTTCTCAAGCGCTTCAATATTCACCGGCTCGAAGCCGCTGTACATGCTCTTGAATCCGCGAGACTTCGGTATCTGCTGGAGCACCTGCTTGAGGCCGCGCCGCTTGAGCTTATTCGTTCCGCCAGAACGTGACCGCTGGCCTTTCATGCCGCGTCCCGAGTATGTCCCGCGGCCGGAACCCGATCCGCGGCCAACGCGTTTCCGCTTGCGGCTTCTCGCCGCTTTTAACTGTGATAGTGATACGATCATATTACTTTGAACGTAATGCTTTCAGCTGCTCCTCGCCTTTCATCCGATCGAGCGCCATAATCGCAGCCCTCACATTATTAATCTTGCTCTTTGATCCGAGCATCTTTGCAACGACATTTTTTACGCCTGCGAGCTCAAATACCGCCCGAATCGCACCGCCGGCGATAACGCCGGTGCCCGGCTTTGCCGGTTTTATAAACAGCCTGGCCGCTTTATACTTATACACAATCTCCGCCGGCACCGTATCGTTAATGGTAACAACCTTAATGAGCTCTTTCTTTGCTGCGGTAACTGCTTTATTAATCGCAACGGCAACGTCGGCTCCCTTTCTGATGCCGACACCAACCCTGCCCTTGCGGTCGCCGATGACGACGCACGCGCGGAATGACATGCGCTTGCCGCCCGCCATGACGCGGGTCACCCGCGCAATATCGATCATCTTCTGATCAAACTCGTCATCCTTGCGCTCTGGCCGGCGATGGCCGCTTTTCCTTCTTCCTTGATTGCCCATGGGATTCGCATTCATAGTAGTCCGGTTCCAATATTAAAAGCTGAGACCGTGCTCGCGCATGCTCTCGGCGAGCGCCCGCACCCGCCCGTGGTACTGGTACCCGCGACGATCGAATACCACTTGCCTGACGCTTGCCTTCAGTGCGCGCTCCGCGATGAGCTTGCCGACTTCCCGCGCTTCATCGGTTTTATTCATCTTGGCTCTGTTTTTAATTTCCGCGCTCGAGGCAGATACAATTGTCCCGCTCTTCTCATCATTGATGACCTGCACATAGATATTCTGCAAGCTCCTGAATACTGAAGCGCGCGGGCGCTCTGCGGTACCGTATATTTTTGCACGCGTCCGGCGCGCCCTTCCGGTGCGCTTCCGCAGTTTAATTTTTTGATTATTTTTTCTCATAGTATTATCCTGCTCCGGCGCTCTTGACGACCTTGCCTGCCTTACGGCGGATTACCTCTTCGATATACTTAATGCCTTTTCCCTTGTACGGTTCCGGGCGGCGTACGTCGCGTATCTGCGCGGCGACCTGGCCGACGAGCTGCTTGTCGATGCCCGCAATGGTTATAATATTTTTTTCAACTCCCGCAGTGATGCCTTCGGGGACCTCATACTTGACCGGGTGCGAGAAGCCAACGATGAGCTCGAGTGTCTTGCCGCTCACCAAAGCCCGGTATCCAACGCCGTTCACCTCGAGTTTCTTTTCGAATCCCTTGACGACGCCCTTGACCATGTTGTTGAGGAGAACGCGAGATAAACCCCAGAGCTCCCGTGAACGTTTTTCATCAGACTTTTTAACGGTAACGAGCACTTCCTTCCCCTGTTGTTCAAACTCAACACGACGGTGGAACGTTTGCGTTAAAGTCCCCTTGGGACCCTTGACGGTTACCTTCGAACCATCGATCTGGACATCGACTCCATCGGGAATTGCTACTGGTTGTTTGCCTATGCGTGGCATACGAAATAATCGGGATTAATAAATTTCACAGAGAATCTCCCCACCCAACTTCTTCTGCTTGGCTTCCAGGTTCGTCAGGATGCCGCCTGACGTCGACAGGACTAGCAAGCCGAGAGACGGTAATTTTTTTGGAATCTCGCGGTAACTCTTATACACCCGCCTGCCCGGTGTGCTGATGCGCTTTAAGCCTCTCATGACAGACTCTCCCTTGTTGTAGCGCAGCGTAATCCGCATCATCGGCTGTTTGCTCGTCTCGTCCCCAACCCGTTCATATTTCTCGATGAAGCCCTCACGCTCAAAAACCTTCGCAAGCTCGAACTTAACATTGGAATACGGAACGAGCACGGCTTTCTGCCGGATCAGCGTTGCGTTGCGCATTCTCGTTAATAAATCAGCAATTGGATCGGTCATACACGTATACTATCTACCTATTGTATTACTTAAACCTATTAGTAACTACCAGCTTGACTTTTGAATCCCCGGTATTTCACCATTGTTGGCAAGTTCGCGGAAGCAAATTCTGCAGAGGTTGAATTTCCTCATGTACCCGCGCTTTCTGCCGCAGCGCCAGCAGCGCCGGACGATGCGGGTTGAATACTTCGGTTTCTTATTCGACTTAGCGATTTGTGACTTTTTTGCCATACGGCGTTCCTAGTCTTTCTTAAATGGGAATCCGAGCATGGTGAGCAGTTCGGTGCCCTCTTCTCTTGTTTTAGAATTAGTGGTGATGGTCACCTCGAGTCCGATAGTGCGTTCGACCTCATCTGACCGTATCTCGGGGAAAACGACGTGCTCTTTAAATCCGATTGAAAGGTTGCCATACTGGTCAATGCTCTTCGGATCGAGCCCCTGGAAATCGCGAACGCGCGGCAAGGAAACATGAATCAGCTTTTCCACAAAGTCGTACATCCTCGAGCCCCGCAGCGTAACACGCACGCCAACGGTCATGCCAGCCCTAATTTTAAACGCAGATATCGATTTTCGGGCCTTGGTCAGCGCAGGCCGCTGGCCGCTGATTCTGGTAAGTGTCGCCTGTACCGCCTCGAGCAGCTTTTCATCCTTGAGGGCTTTTCCGGTACCGCTATTAATAGAAACTTTAACCATTTTCGGCACCGCAAGCGCCGTGCTGTAGCCGAACCGTTTGATCATCGCCGGCACTACTTCCGTTTCATATTTTTCCTTGAGTCTCATATGGTAATACTATAATGGTTGCGCGCACTTCCGGCACACTCTCGTCTTCTTGCCTTCTTTTGAAATGACGAATCCGGGGCGCGTCGGCTTGCTGCATTTCTGGCAAAAGAGCATCGCATTGGACGCATTGATCGGAGCGTTGTACCGCACTACCTGCCCCTTTTCACCGGCACGCTTGGCACGAACCGTCTTGGCAGCCATATTGGCGCCCTCAACAATAATCTTGCCCGATTTCGGCAGCACCTGGAGCACCTTGCCCTTCTTGCCGCGGTCTTTCCCTGAAATTACCTGTACGGTATCATTTTTATGGATATTCATCATAGCAATACGATCTCTTATAGCACCTCAGGCGCGAGTGAAATAATTTTTGCGAAACCCTGGGCTCGCAATTCCCGTGCGACCGGCCCGAAGATGCGGGTACCCTGCGGTTCCTTGGTTTTTGCATTGAGGATGACGCCGGCGTTATCATCGAATCGGATATACGAACCGTCGGGACGGCGCATCTCCTTATGCTGCCTGACAATAACCATACGGGTAACCTCCCCCTTCTTCACCATCGCGTGCGGTACCGCCTCCTTGATCGCCACCACGACGATGTCCCCAATGCCCGCGTAGCGCCGTTTCGTTCCGCCGAGGACTTTAATCACCTGCACCTTCCTGGCGCCTGTATTATCTGCTACTGCGAGTCGTGTTCGCTGTTGAATCATATGATTTCCGCTATGCCTTCTGCTCCTTGCCTGCTACGATCCACCGTTTGTCTTTGCTCAACGGGCGCGTCTCAATAAAGGTAACGGCATCGCCGACATGGTACTCGTTCTTGGGATCGTGGACTTTATACCGCTTCTCGGTCTTGTACTGTTTGTGGTACTTCGGGTGCGTCTTGGTCCGTTCGATGGTAACGACAATCGTCTTGTCCATCTTGTCCGATACGACGACTCCGCTGAATTGCTTTTTGATGACCTGTGCCATAGTAGTATTACGCCTTTGGTTTAGTGCTTGCTGCATGGGTACGTGTGGTAGACTTAACGTACTCTTTCTCCTTTAAAACGGTAAGGATCTGTGCGATAGACGTGCGCGTATCGCGCAGGTCCCTCACGTCTTTATGCTGTTTTGCTGCAACCTTAAACCGAAGGTCGCGCAGCTGCTCACGCTGGGCTTTGATGAGCTTCTGCAATTCTGCTGCCGGTTTACTGCGGAGTTCTTTCATGTCCATAGTCTATGCCTCCTTCGTGATAAACTTTGTTTTAACTGACAGCTTATGCGAGGCGAGCCGAAAAGCTTCCTTCGCCTTCTCATTGTCAACGCCATCCATCTCAAACAGTACCGTACCGGGCTTCACGACGGCAACATAGTGGTCAACCGAACCTTTGCCGCCGCCCATCCGCACCTCAGACCCGTGGAGCGTAATCGGCTTGTCAGGAAAGATACGAATCCATACCTTGCCGCCCTTCTGGATAAAGCGCGTCATCGCACGGCGCGCAGCCTCGATCTGGCGCGAAGAAATCCACCCGGCACCGAGGGACTTCAATCCGCAGCTGCCAAAGCTGAGCTTTACCTTTGAGGATGCACGGCCGGTCAACCTGCCCTTGTGCCACTTTCTATGTTTTACTTTCTTCGGTACGAGCATACATTTTTACTTCATTTCGTTCGATTGGGCTTTTGTATCTGACTGCGATCTCTTAAAAATTTCACCGCGGTATATCCAAACTTTCACACCCACCGCCCCGTACGTCGTACGCGCCGCGCCCCGCGCATAATCGATGTCTGCCCGGAGCGTATGGAGCGGAACGGAACCCTGTGAAAACTTTTCGCTCCGCGCGATTTCCGCACCGTTCAAGCGCCCGCCGATGATGATCTTTACGCCTTTAGCGCCAGCCTGCATGACCTGATCTATCGCACGCTTAGCCACCCGGCGGAAAGGAATTCTCTTCTCGAGCTGCTCGATAATATTTTGGCATACGAGCTGGCCTGAGAGATACGGCTTTGAGACTTCGTGGATATTTAAATTGAGGTTCGCCTTTTTCGGCAAAAACTGCTTCTTGATTTCCTTCTTGAGCTCATCTGCACCAGCTCCGCCCCTCCCGATAATGAGGCCTGGCTTGGAGGTGTGGAGGTTTACCTCCACGGCACCCCCGGAACGTACGATCTCAATCGAAGCAACGCCGGCTTCCTTAAACTTCTTGCTGATGTAGCGGCGGATTTTGATATCTTGTTCGAGCAGCTCAGCGTACGTCTTGTCAGAAAACCACTTCGACTTCCAACTGCCGATCGTTCCTATTCTGAAAACTCTTGGATGTACTTTATGTCCCATAGGTATCAATTATTTCTTCTTGGACTTCTTTACCGAATCGGGCTTTGCGAGGCTCTGCTTTTTTACCGGTGGCTTGACTGCCTGTTTAATAGGCTGCTTTTTACCGGATTTCGGGGATGCTTTCTTTACGGTGCCCGCCTTCGAGTCCGTTTTTACTGCCGGTACAACCTTTTCTTTATTGCCTTTTGCTGCTTTCGGGCCGGTCCCCGGCATATTTTCCAAAACAACTGTTACGTGGGATGACCGCTTTTGGATTGGCGCTGCGCGACCGTACGCTCTCGGCCTCCAGCGATGGAGCGTCGGGCCTTGGTCTACCATAATCCGCTTGATGCGCAAATCTTCTTTCTTGAGTTTATCATTATGCTCAGCATTAGCTACGGCTGAACGGATGAGTTTAAGGACGGGCAGCGCAGCCCGCTTGTTCATGAATTGTAGCTGTGCTTCAGCGTCTTTCACGGACAACCCCCGTACAATATCAATGACGAGCCGAACCTTGGGAGGCGATATTTTTAAAAATCGTAGCTTTGCGAGTACTTCCATACGTTATGAATCTTTCTTATCTTCAGCGGATTTCGTAGCTTCTTTGCCTGCTCCGGCACTCGGGGCACCCTTCTGCAGGGCGACGGCTTCATTCTGCTGAGTTGCCGCTGCAGCTGCAGCCTGTTCGCGCTGCATCTTGCCGCCGTGCCGCACGAACCTGCGCGTTTGCGCAAACTCACCGAGCCGGTGGCCGACCATATTCTCAATAACATACACAGTAATATGTTCCTTGCCGTTGTGCACGCCGAACGAGAAACCGACCATTTCCGGAGTGATTACCGAGGAGCGGGACCAGGTCTTGATAATGGTCTTATCGCCCTGCTTCAAGTTCGAAACTTTTTTGAGAAGCTTCGGATCCGTGAATGGGCCTTTTTTTAAACTTCGTGACATAAAGTTATGAGTATTATTCTCTTCTAGCGCCGTTTCTTGCTCCTCCGGCGTACGATGTACCTGTCTGAGCTTTTATCTTTCCGCCTCGTCCGTACCCCCAGCGCCGGCTTGCCCCACGGAGTCTTCGGGTGCTTGAGCCCGATCGGATTGCTGCCCTCGCCGCCGCCGTGCGGATGATCTACTGGATTCATCGCTTTGCCCCGGACAGCCGGGCGCTTTCCGAGCCACCGTTTCTTGCCGGCTTTACCTAGGCGTATTTTATTGTGGTCAATATTCGAGACTTGCCCTATCGTCGCCATGCAATCAATATGGAATATCCTGATTTCACCGGATGGGAGGCGAAGCTGGGCTGCATCGCCTTCAACTGACTGGATGATCGCGCCCGAACCTGCGGAACGGACGATCGACGCCTTGGTGCCCGGATGCAGCTCCAAATCATGCACGGTAATGCCGACCGGTATTTTCCCGAGTGGCAACCGGTTGCCGACCCTGATTGGCGCTTCTTTTGTCGAATTTACGATGACCGCACCGACCTTCAGTTCCGCCGGCGCAATAATATACCGTTTTTCTCCGTCCGTATACTCAACGAGTGCGAGCCAGGCTGATCGGTTCGGATCGTACTCTATCGCCTTGACAGTTGCGGGCTGATCGAGCCGGTCATGCTGGCTGTCAATAACCCTCAGAAAACGTTTATGCCCGCCGCCTCGGTGCCGAACGGTAATTTTTCCGCCGCTATTCCGGCCTGCAGCTTGCTTCCTGATCACAATCAGCTTTCTCTCCGGCCGTTTTTTCGTGAGCTCAGCATGATTCACCACTGAAGCTCCCCTTCGTCCCGGCGTAGTTGGTTTGTATTTCTTTATTGCCATAGGAGTATACTAGAGCCCCTCTTGAATATCAATTTTTTGGCCTTCGGGCAGCGTCACGATAGCCTTTTTCCAATGCTTCGTGACCCCCTCCGCGCGTCCGTAGCGAACCTGCTTGCCCGATACGTTGAGCACGTTCACCTTAATCGGATCAATGCCATATACCTTCCGAATTGCTTTTCGGACCTCTACCTTATTGCTGCTTGGGGCAACCTCAAAGGCGTACTGGTTGTTCACGCCGAGCATAGACCCCTTCTCCGTGATAAGCGGGCGTAAGAGAACGCGGTATGCATCACCGGTATCGAGCTTCTTCGCCTTCGCTTTCTTCGGCTTTGCGCCCTCTTTCTTCGGAGCATTGACGAGCTTCCCATCCGGAGTCACGACTGGCTGCTTCGGTGCACTGTGCTGCGGCGGCCCCGGTTTGCGCTCGAGCTTCCGCTCAGGCTTTTTCTTAAATTTAAATTTATCAAATAATCCCATAACGCTATGCGAGATACGTCTTCTTGATAATATCCAAGCTGCCCTTGGCAGCCACGATGAAGTGGAACGAAAGGAGATCGACGACATTAATGCTGTCTGCCCGTATGACCTTAACGCTCGGAATATTACGGGTTGCACGGACTATCTGCTGTTCAAGCTTCGGTACGACCAGGAGAACGCTCCCCTTCACCGGCAGTTTCTTGAAGAACCCCATGGCAGCTTTTGTTTTCCCGCCCTTCATATCAATGGTGTCAATAACGATGAGCTCTTTCGCTGCTGCACGCGCGGTGAGGCACATCAAGAGCGCCTTTCGGCGTGCCTTCTTATTCATCTTGAGCTCGAAATTACGGTTGCTCAGGGGGCCGAACGTAACGCCGCCTCCCTTCCACAGCGGGGACCGTATAGAGCCATGCCGTGACCTGCCGGTGCCTTTCTGGCGCCACGGTTTCTTGCCCCCGCCGCGCACTTCCGATCGATCCTTCGTATGGGCGAGAACAATCCTGCGATTAGCCATCTGCGTACGCACGGCTTGCTGGACGAGCTCAGGCTTGATATCGACGCCAAATACCTTCTGATCGAGTACCACCTCGCCCGCGCTCTTTCCTTCTGAATTGTATACCGTTACCTTTGCCATAGAATACTACTTCTTGCTCTTTCCTCCTTTTTGTTTCTCTGCGCTATCCGATGGTCCCTTTGGCTGCGGTTTTGCTGGAATCTCACCCTGCCCTTTTTGAGGCGCGGCTTGTTTGCCGTCCGCATCGCCTTTTTTTACTGCATTTCCAGCAGACGGAGGTACGCTCAAATTCATTACGCCATCTGTGCTGATAACCAGCAGCCCTCCGCGTGACCCCGGCACCGCCCCACGGATGTACAGCAGATTCTTTTCTGCATTGACCTCCACAACAGCCAAGTTTTTAAGCGTGATGCTGTTTGATCCCATGTGGCCGCCCATTCGGGTGCCCTTGAATACACGGCCTGAATCAGTCGAACCGATTGAGCCCGGCATGCGCAGCTGGTCTTTGTGCCCGTGCGTAGCCAGGCTGCCGCTGAAACCGTGCCGCCTTACAACGCCCTGGAAGCCTTTGCCTTTCGAAATGCCCCGGACGGTAACCAAATCTCCCGGTACAAACACCGCAGCGGTGATCGTGTCGCCGCGCTTGAGCTCTGGCATCTGCGCCATCCTGAATTCACGGAGGTGTTTGACCGCACCGAGGTTTTTCATGTGGCCCCGCTCTGCTTTCGAGAGCTTCTTTGCGGTACCGAAACCAACCTGGACTGCACTATACCCGTCGCGCTCGGCCGTCTTAACCTGCGAAACGATACATGGGCCCGCCTCGACAATAGTAACCGGCACGACACTTCCGTCCTCGGCAAAACGCTGGGTCATTTCAATTTTTTTTCCGATGATGAATTTCATTGTTGGGTGTATTGATGTAACCGTACCGTACGGCGGATGTAGCTACTAAAAAAACCGGACTACGAGTGCCAGATTTCAGGAATCCGGCACAAACCGGTTTCATGTTTCTGGAAAATCGTTATCTAGAGATTAACCGAGCGAAAACCGAATTATCATCTCTAGAACCTATTCACCGTACGTATTGAACTAAGAATGGTCCACAGGAGCGCCCTACATTTTAATCTCGATATCTACGCCCGCCGGCAGGTTCAAGCTCATCATCGAATCGATCGTCTTCGCGGTTGGGTTGATGATATCTATAAGACGCTTATGTATGCGCATCTCGTACTGCTCACGTGAATCCTTATGGACGAAAGTTGATTTATTGACTGTATACTTCTTCTTCTCCGTCGGGAGCGGAATGGGGCCCTTTGTCTGGGCGCCGCTTCGGGCTGCAGTCTCGAGTATCGTATGGGTTGACTGGTCAATAATTTTGTGGTCGTAAGCGCGGATACGAATACGGACCCGCTGCTGAACTTCATCAGTGCCTTCTACTGCTGCATCATCGGCAGCTTCCGCCTGCTTCTTTGGTTTCTCGTCTGCCATAGGATATCACGTGCTCGATTGGAAACTAACAATTTTGTTAACGCCGGCTGTAAGAAGATCCCAGGTTATCGCCTGGAATCCTCAAAAACCATTGTCTATTTAATTATTTTAGTAATAACGCCTGCCCCGACGGTATGCCCGCCTTCCCGGATAGCGAAACGCTGCTGCTCTTCGAGCGCAATCGGCACAATCAGCTTGACCTTGAGCGTCACCTCGTCTCCCGGCATGATCATCTCGGTATTTTCTGGAAGCTGCACCTCGCCGGTTACGTCAGTCGTACGGATATAGAATTGCGGCTTGTACCCCTTAAAAAACGGGGTATGGCGGCCGCCCTCTTCTTTATTGAGAATGTATATCTGCGCTTCAAACTCAGTATGCGGCGTAACAGTGCCTGGCTTTGCAATAACCTGCCCCCGCTCTACCTCTTCCTTTTTGGTGCCGCGAATGAGCAGTCCTGCATTATCGCCCGCGCGCCCTTCATCAAGCTGCTTGTTAAACATTTCTATTCCAGTCACGACGGTCTTGGAAGTATCTTTAATGCCGACAATTTCAACTTCCTCATTAATCTTGATGACGCCGCGCTCGATTTTTCCGGTCACGACGGTACCCCTGCCTTCAATCGAAAAAATATCTTCCACCGGCATGAGGAAAGGCTTCGTAACATCGCGCTCCGGCTCGGGGATATTCTCATCAATCGCTTTCATGAGCTCCATGATTGACGCAACCGCCTTCTCGTCACCCTCAATCGCCCGCAATGCAGAACCCTTGATAACGGGGGTGGTATCGCCCGGGTACTCGTACTTCTTAAGCAAGTCGCGCACCTCAACTTCAACGAGGTCAATCAACTCCTTGTCATCAACCATATCAACTTTATTGAGGAATACGATGATATTCTTCACGCCAACCTGGTTTGCGAGCAGGATATGCTCGCGTGTCTGCGGCATCGGGCCGTCAGCGGCCGAAACGACAAGAATGGCGCCGTCCATCTGAGCTGCGCCGGTAATCATATTTTTAACGTAATCAGCGTGCCCCGGGCAGTCGATGTGCGCGTAGTGCCGCTTTTCAGTTTCGTATTCGACGTGCGCGGTCGCAATGGTAATGCCACGCGCTTTTTCCTCTGGGGCATTGTCGATCTGATCCACTGTTTTATCCTGGGCAGAGAAACCTTTATCTTTCAGCACCTTGAGTATTGCTGCGGTAAGGGTTGTTTTACCGTGGTCAACGTGGCCAATGGTACCAACATTTACGTGTGTCTTTGTTCTTTCAAATTTAGCAGTCATAGTAGTGACTCGTACTTAATAGTCTTAAATAAGTCTTAAATAATTGATAAAAGCATGTAGTATCCCGTAAGGATACGCGAAGGGCTATCGGTTGTCAATACGTATAGACCCTTCTTTTAAAATAGCAATGTGCATTATAGCAGCGATGGCATTTTTTAGCAAGCCGAGGGTCGGATGCATATTCCGTCAGATCTATTCACTAGTATACTTTCAGCTAATATTAGCAAAAAATAACTACCAGCCCTCTATAATCAACTTGATTATCCCCAGAAATGTGGATATTTACTGCAAAGAAAAATGCTCCACGATACTATTGAAACTATCTCCTAATCCGGTAATCGCATACAGCGTATCGCCATTGACAAGCAAAACCATATTAAGCGGGGACCCATCCTTCATGTTTCCCCCTTCGAGGAGACGGGCACGCTGGCCGCTGACTGCTATTTCCGACTCCGCATCAATCGAAATTGAATTTGCGATAATGCCCTCCATGCCCTGATCTGTAATGATGATATCAACCGTTTCGTCGCCACCGGAAAAGCGGACCGTAGAAATGCTCGAATCGCCGTCGCCCGTTTGCAGGGTTTCGATGTCCCAGCCGACGGGATACTCGACACCAAATCCATGCTCCAAACTGCTGTAGAGCGTCGCCTGCCCTGCTGCTTCGGCTTCCGCCCCTGTATCCGCCGCCTCACGCTGCGGCACCTGCACGAGCGTCGTATTCATCACGGGTTCATCTTCACGGGCGACGAGCCAGAGATAGTAAACCCCGATGAGCATAACAACGACAATAAGCAAGACGATACCGCTGACTGTTTGAATTCGCTTGCTGCCTTCGGGCATTGCCATACTATATAGATTACGTATGAACAGTACCAATTCGCTCAGCCGGCCGCCGTGCTGTGCAGGAGCTACTCTTTTTCCCCGATTATTTGAGCGAGCACATTCTTGGGCACGATCTCATAGTTTGAGAACTCCATCGAGTACGAAGCACGCCCCTGAGACATTGACCGCAGCTGCGTGGCGTAGCCAAACATCTGCGCGAGCGGCACATCCGCGTCGATGACTTTTATCCTTCCGCGGTCAGTCATCTCCTTTACGGTTGCACGCTTTGAATTGAGGTCTCCGATCACATCGCCCATGTACTGCTCGGGAGTCACGACCTCAACTTTCATGATCGGTTCGAGCAGCACGGGACCGGCTTGCTTCGCCGCTGCCTGGAGCCCCATCGAACCTGCTATTTTAAAAGCGGCCTCAGAAGAATCAACATCGTGGTATGAGCCGTCCAGAACGGTCAGCTTGACGTCAACGAGCGGGTAGTGCGCAATGACACCGCGGTCCAGCGCTTCTCGAGCCCCTTTTTCTATAGCAGGGATGTATTCCGACGGGATATTTCCACCCCGCACCTCATTCACAAACTCAAAGCCTGCTCCCCGCTCCTGCGGCTCGACCCGGACGACACAGTGCCCATACTGCCCACGGCCGCCGGACTGGCGGATGTACTTGCCTTCTGCTTCCGCGATTTTCGTGATGGTCTCTTTGTAAGCAACCTGCGGTTTGCCGACGCTCGCGTCAACCTTAAATTCGCGCTTCATCCTATCAACAATAATTTCGAGGTGAAGCTCGCCCATGCCGGCGATAATGGTCTGATTCGTGTCCTCATCAGTATTAACTTTGAAAGTCGGGTCTTCCCCCATGAGTTTCGCGAGCGCAGTGCCCATTTTCTCCTGATCCGCTTTTGTCTTCGGCTCAATTGCCACTCTGATAACGGGGTCGGGAAACGTTATCGACTCGAGAATAATTGGATGTTCCTTGTCACAGAGCGTATCCCCGGTCGTAGAATCCTTGAGGCCGACCGCTGCCGCAATTTCGCCCGCGAACACCTCATCTACCTCTTCGCGGCGGTTTGCGTGCATACGGACAATCCGGCCAATGCGCTCACTTTTTCCGGACCGGGCATTGAGAACGTATGAGCCAGCCTTGAGCGTCCCGGAGTAAGTCCTGAAAAACGTCAAAGTGCCGACGTACGGATCCGTAGCAACTTTGAATGCGAGTGCGGAAAATTTTTCCTCATCGGCAGTTTTTCTTTCCACAGCCTGTCCGTCCTTTCCGGGAAGCATTCCCGTTACATTCGGCACATCGAGCGGCGACGGGAGATAGTCGACCACTGCATCGAGTAAAAATTGCACGCCTTTGTTCTTGAGTGCGCTGCCGACAAAGATCGGCATGATCGTCCGCGCGATCGTGCCCTTCCGGAGCACCCGTTTGATATCACCGAGCGCGAGTTCCTTGCCGTCCAGAAACTGCTGCAGTAAACCATCATCCTGCTCTGCGACTTTCTCAATGAGCTCATTGCGGAACTGGGCTGTTTTTTCTTTCATATCATCCGGTATGTCCCGGTCTTCCCACTCCTTGCCCATCTCATCCTTGTACACGCGCGCCTTCTGCTCGAGCAAATCAATGATGCCGATAAAGCTGCTCTCAGCGCCGATGGGAAGCTGCAGCGGAACGGCGTTTGGCGTCAGGCGCTCCCTGATTGCCGCAATATCAGCATAAAAGTCAGCTCCCGTCCGATCCATCTTATTAACGAAACCCATGAGCGGAACTTCAAACTTTTCCGCCTGGTGGAATACGGTTTCGGACTGCGGCTCAACGCCGGCAACGCCGTCAAAAACGATAAAACCGCCGTCGAGCACGCGGAGGCTCCGCTGCACCTCAACGGTAAAATCAATGTGCCCCGGCGTATCGATGATGTTAATGCGGTGGTGATTCCAAAAGCAGGTTGTCGCGGCTGAGGTGATCGTAATGCCGCGCTCACGCTCTTGCTCCATCCAGTCCATCTCGGCTTCACCCTCGTGTACCTCGCCTATCTTATGCTTCTTGCCGGTATAGTACAGAATCCGCTCGGTAACAGTCGTCTTCCCGGCGTCAATGTGCGCGATTATTCCTATATTGCGAGTCTTTTCCAAACTGTACTCTCGTGCCATATGCTCGATAAACCTCTTAGTGGTTAGTTGTACGCTTCTTTAAAGAAAAAATTCCCTCGTACAGCAAGAATGCACGCAGGAATCTTCATATGCCTACGCGAAGTGGGCGAATGCCCTGTTTGCCTCTGCCATCCGGTGCACATCTTCCTTCTTCTTCACGGCATCACCCTGCTTGTTTGCAGCATCCATGAGCTCCAGCGCGAGTTTTTCCCGCATCGGCTTGCCCTTTCTTTTCCTCGCAGCGCCGATTATCCAGCGCATCGCGAGCGCATGCTTCCGGTCCCCTTTGACCTCGATCGGAACCTGGTAGTTTGCACCGCCGATGCGTCTCGACTTCACCTCGAGGATGGGTGAAACGTTCTTCATTGCCTGGTTGAAGACCTCAACCGCATCACCCTTCGTCTTCGCGGCAATAATATCCAATGCGTCGTAGACAGCTTGCTGCGCAACGCCCTTTTTTCCGCCATGCATGATGAGATTGATGAATTTTGCGATCACATCGCTGCCGTGCTTCGGATCCGGAGCAACCTTTCGCTTCAATCTTTTCTTTCCTCTCATAGATCGTGCCTACGTAAGTATATCCAATAAATCGGCTACTTTTCCCGCTTCGTGCCGTACATACTCCGGCTCTGTTTCCGATCTGAAACGCCCTGAGTGTCATACACGCCGCGCACAATATGGTACCTGACGCCCGGAAGGTCTTTGACGCGCCCTCCCCTGATCAGCACGATCGAGTGCTCCTGCAGATTGTGCCCGACACCGGGTATGTATGCAGTCACCTCCATGCCGTTCGAAAGGCGAACCCTGGCGATTTTTCTGAGCGCTGAGTTCGGTTTCTTCGGGGTAACCGTGGTTACCTTTACGCAGACTCCCCGTTTAAAAGGCGAACTCTTCTTCAGGTTTGTTCGTTTCCGCCGGATGGTGTTGAGAACTGGCTCAAGTGCCGGCGTTTTTGTCTTTTTACCGGCTTTTTTCCGGCCTTTTCTCACTAATTGGCTTACCGTTGCCATACGCGCTTTCTGTACTGGTGTATATAAATATAAGAAGGGTAAATAAAAAGGTATCTAGTGACGATACCCGATTGCTGCAAGCAGCATAGCACGCAGCGCCCCGGGTGTCAAATACTATATCATATTAGAATCGGTACGCCAAGCGCCCTGCTGATTTGGCGAATAATCGGGTAAATTATCGAGCTAAAAATCGGCAATCCGAAAAAAATCGATAAAAAAATGAGCCCAAAGAGCAGCTGGGGGCCGTAGCGATTGAGGAGGGCCGATACGTTTGCGAAGCGGGAACCCAAGATGCCTTCAAGTATGTGCGACCCATCGAGCGGCGGTATCGGTATGAGGTTGAATATCATCAGGACGCCGTTGAAGGTCACGAGAATACTCAGGAACAGAGTCAGGTAGTTCGCAGGCCCGAGGACCGGATAGAGCAGCTTCAGCATGATGCCGAACACCACGATGAGTAAAAAATTCGAGAGCGGGCCGCCGAGCGCGACGAGCGCCGGGCCGAACCGCTTCGCGCGCAGATTGTAGGGATTAAACGGCGCCGGCTTGCCCCAGCCGAAACCGATGAGCAGTATCGAAATCGTACCCCACATATCGAGGTGCGCGAGCGGATTGAGCGTCAGCCGGCCCGCCCGCTCGCCTGTGCTGTCGCCGAGCAGGTGGGCGGTAAATACGTGCGCAAACTCATGCAGGCTGATTGAAATGATGAGAGCAACAAAAATTGCTATGAAGTAAATCGGTTCGGTGAAAAGGAGGTTGATGATCATACGGCATGTTAATACTTGACTGATTGCCACGCTGTGGTACCGTTAAGTATACCAATTTAATTAGCGAAGGCAACTTATGTCAAAACGGTGTCAAATCTGTGGACGCGGCGCTCAGGCCGGCAATACGCGGAGCCACTCGCATATAGCAACGAAGCGGAAACGGCAGCTCAATCTCCAACAAACCATTTACCAAGGGAAGAAAGTGCGTGCCTGCGCCCGCTGCATCAAGAGCTTCACAAAAAAAGGAGCGTAAATACTATCGATAAAAACCGCACGTCCCGAAGCGTGCGGTTTTTTTATTCGCCATTATGATATGCGCTTCGCCCTGCTACTGTAGTATGACGTACCGTACACGAGGAAAAAAGCGGGAGCCATGATAACTAAAAACGGCAGCAAAAACCCCGCTTCGGGAACCGCAAGGCCCGTGATGAAATAGAGGGTACCCTGCAGGATGACGTGGACAGCTGCCGAGAGCCTGCCAAAATCCCGGAGGAGCACGAGCGTGAACAGGGATAGAAACATGAAATCGCCGCTCCCGAGGCTCACGTGCCCGACTGTGACGGCAGGAAATAAAAATGAGGGGCTTGGCGAGTCAGCTGGCACGGTAACGTTCGGAAGCACGTACCGGACGAGCATGACGTCGTATGCAACCCATAGGACAGTGACGATAAACAGCAGGCGCGTACGGAGGTACCCGAGCCGCACGAGCAGGGTCGCCGCACCGAGTGTTGCGATGATCACGATGCCGTTGAAAATAAAAAACACCTGCACCGTAAAGTATGCCCAGAACAGGAGGCAGGTCGCCGCGGAGCACGCCAGCACGGCAAACGTGTTCGAACGAAACCAGCGAAGGGAGAGAATAAAAAATGATTCAAAAACAAGGAGCGCAAAAATTACGAGCAGCACCTTCGAGGGATGGAATGCCCCGACTGATACCGCACCCATGTACCATATTCCCGCACCGAGGAGCAGGATGAGCATGGCTGACGGAATGATTGCGCGTTTCGTTGGTTTATTCGGAAGGCGGTCCTGGAGCTCAGCCCTGCCGGGAACGCTCGAATAATACGCTATTGCGAGCAGGCCGGCTGAGATAAAAAGCACCCCCAGGTAGATATATTCCATACGTTTTTACCGATAGCGGCGCCCGATGCACCGCCTCTTTAGTATACTACAGCCGACGTATCAAGCCTTATAAACCTTAAAAGCGGCCATAGTGTGCCGCTCTTAAGGTTATATAGGCAATGTGCCCGTATACTAAAGTAACTCCGATGCTACTTTCTCCGTTTCTTTCTGCGAACTACTTTCTTCTTGGCAACCTTTCTCCTTTTTGCCGGCTTCCTCCGTTTTGCCACTTTCCTCACCGGCTTCCGCTTCTTTGCTGCTTTCTTTTTCTTCGCCATGACTTTCACCCCCTTTCGAAAAGTGTAAAGTTTGCTAGCGTATCACTCCAAAAATATAAAAGAGAAAAAATAAAAACCTTTATTACGTTAATGGCATTATAGCACATTTTAAAAATTCGCGCAATAGTTTTTTGGAAAAAGAAAAGGGTGTCCATAAATCATTGTTGATAAATAATTGGACACCCTATGTCGGAAAATGTACAGTGCTATTTGTTCTTTGGAGCACTGTTTTCCTTTTTGTGCAACAGCGCAAGTTGTATCTCCTTCCTTGGGAAAACGTCGCGACCCGACAGCCACAACTGCCACTTATGTTCCTCCTCAGGCAGATACCGGAGGATACGATCTGTATTGAGAAGGGAAAACTCGATCTCCCCATGAGTCCGATAGCTCAATTCATGAGGATGGTCATATCGCTGTATTTTCCCAATGCGGATCGGCGTAGGCCAATAATCTTCCGCCGCTCTGTACACTATGAGCATGCCGTACTCAAGTTGTTCAGGTGAGACCCCCCACTTGAAATTGTCATCAACGATGGTCACGTAGAGTGGACAGCAATGACTTGCACCGCAGCGCCAGGTTTCATGTTCTGCATAGTTGTGGGCGATACAGAAATGCCCCGTCAAGCAATATTCCCCGCCAACGCCAAGATCAGCCACAACCAACCCGGATCCACGATCCTCAATCGACGTTATCCTTGAGAGCCAGAGTGAGTTCGCGAATCCCGGTCCATTAGACTCTTCAAACAGGAGCATATCCCCTGGTTTATATACTCTCCCGTTTCTTTCAAATTCGTCCAACATGGACACTGACCTCCTTCAACTCTACTTACGAGAGCTGCTTCCTATGAAAAGGTTTGCGTTACTTCAGCCTATTATCCTAAAATAGGCTGTATTAAATTGCTATTTCACATTGGTAATGTGCGGTTGATATTTAACGGACTTTAACATAAGCCTATATCATTGTCAATGTCTTTTTCCACAAAACCCAAGGCAGCATACAACGAGCTGGCAGGCAGGTCAAGGGGACTAAAAAACTCCCCGCTGCGCTGACATGCGGGGAAAAGCCAGGAATCCGGCAAGAGGCAGTGCTACTTAAAACCGTAAAAACTCCAGCAAACGAACATTGAACGCATCCGAACGCTCTTCCATCGGCACGTGGCCAGCGTTTGAAAAAACGGTCCACTCGGCAGAAGGCATCTGTGCGCGCAGTTCGTTGCCAGACTCGACCGGCACCGCCTCATCTTCCGATCCCCAGATAATCAGCACCGGCATGGCAAGGCCTGAGAGCGGGCGCTCGAGCGTATTTTTCCTGGAATCTTTCACGAATTTTATCAAGCCCGCATCCCAGTTCTCCAGCCGGGTCACGGCGGCATATTCGCCGATGAGCTGGTCAGTTATGAATCCCCGATCGTGATAAAATTTCCCGAGCCTCTCGCCGATCTCTTCCCTGGTGAGGAATGAGCGGAGGTAAATCTGCGCCCACCGCCCGATCGGCGGAAACGAAAGGAGCGATCCGGCGGCATTGAGCAGCGAGCTGTCTTCCGTCATGATCGCGCCATCGACAATGATGAGCTTCTTGACGCGGTCCGGGTTCTGCAGCGCAAAGAGTGCGGCGACATGCGCGCCCATGCTGTGGCCGACCACATTGAAACGTTCTATGCCCAGCTCGTCGAGCACCGCAGAGACAAAAGCCGCCTGGCTCGGAAGCGAGTAATTTTCTTCCCCCGACTTATCGCTCAGATGGAAACCTTTGAGGTCGAATGCGATCGCGCGGTAGCCTGCGCGGCTGAGTGCCGGAATCGTGTACCGCCAGTTGAATGTTCCCCCGCCGAAACCGTGTATGAGCAGCACAACCTCTCCGTCACGGGGGCCGACATCCTCAACGAACGTCCTAATGCCCTGCACGGTTATCAGGTGCCCGGTGCTCGGAACGAGGTCGCTCAGATCAGTATACTCCTGCTCCGGCAGCGGAACGAGGTACGAAGCGCAGACGACAACCACGCAGAGCCCGAGGAAGAGCAGCACAAATTTTAACCATCGGTTTATCATATCCTACTGTCGTTGTAATAAATCGCGTGCGAGCCCGTCCCGATCGGGGCCGCTCAGGAGAAACGTTTTGCCGGCAGCGGCGCGCTGGCGGCTAATCTCGTAGAGAAAAACCGCGGCAGTCACCGAAACATTCAAACTCTCGACCATGCCGAGCATCGGGATCCTCACGACCGTGTCGGCGCGTTCGTATACGCTCTGTGACAGGCCGCGGTGCTCATTGCCCACGAACAGCGCGATCCGCTCGGCACTGAAATCCGCCGTGTAGATGCTGGCCGCCGTCGGCCGCAGCGACGTCGCCACGATCGAGTGCCGGCTTGCGGCCAGCGCGTCGAGGCACTCGCCCGTAGACCGGTAGACCGAAAAATCGAGCCACTTATTTGCTGATGAGGAGGTGGACTTGCCGATCCGCTTGGGATTGAAATACTGCTCACGCTCAAAAATGACGCACACCCGCTGGATGCCGAAGGCATCACAGCTGCGGAAAATGGCTTCAATATTGTGGGGGTCATGAATATCTTCCAAAACAACAGTCATCCCTGACTGCCGCTTTTCAACCACTTCCTGGATTCTGTTTATCCGCTTCTCCGTTGCCATACCGTAAGTATACACCACTTGTGTGCCTTCAGGCGATCCGGTATCGCCCCCTGCCAGCGGCGATAAAACCTTCCTGCTGCAGCTCGTTCACCGCTTCCTGAATCGGGCGGAGGGGCATCTGCAGTCCTTGCCCGAGCTCGCGTACGCTGCATGCCCGTTTCGCAAGCGTGGCGAGCACCCTGCCCCTCACCTGCCGGTGCGACCCCCCAAACGGCGGCTGTTGGACATAGTGCGCGCTCTTCCTGCCGGGATTGCCGTACCGTTTTTTGATGTGCGTGCCGTAGTCCATGAGCGCCCAGTACCACTGCCGCGGATTACGGCGGTCGGCCGTTGCTTCAACGAGCCGCAGGATGTCCTGGTCAGAGACTTTTCCCTGATCACGGAAGAAGTGGTGGATGTACACCGTACGGATATTCGTTTCGATGAACGCGACCGGCTCGTTGAATGCGTACGCAAGAACAGCGCACGCCGTCGCGTGACCGACGCCGGGAAGCGCCACGAGTTCTGCGAGCGTGCGCGGCAGCCGTCCGCGGTAGCTTCGGACGATAATTTCGGCGGAGCGCTTGAGTGCGAGGGACCGGCGGTTGTACCCGAGCCCGCTCCAGGCCGCGAGTATTCTTCTCAGCGGCGCCCGGGCAAGCGCAGCAAAACCGGGGAACTCCCTGATAAATACGGGGTACCGCTCGATAACGCGCTTCACCTGCGTCTGCTGCAGCATGATTTCTGAAACAAAAACCTTATAGGGCGTTATCGCATGCCGCCACGGCAGATCGCGCCTGCACTGCCGGTAGTAATTCAGAACAGTCCGTTGAAATTGTGCCCGTTGCACCCGCATACTATGCATCACGCAGCCGCTGGTTGATTAAAATCACGTTATCTGTCCAGGGCTGTTCCATATCGAGTACTGTATAGGACAAACCCGCCAACTCAAGGAGCGGAATAAGTTCGTTCGGAAACGGGCGCTGCAGCCGCTCGCGTATCCTGGCCAGGTCGCCGATGAAGCGGGCTGACCGGTTCCGGAGCCGCTCATCGAGCGTATCAACCGACGCGGTACATAGAAAAATCACGACCACCCTCGATGCTCCCAGCGCCTTCAGCTGTTCAACGTTGTACACGGGATGGTTCGTGCCGAGCTCGAGCACGACTACGGGATCCTTCAGTGAGATAACAAAGCGGTACATATCACGGTACCCGTCGATTGTTTTCTCCTCCGGAACGTCGTCTCCCGCCCGGTAGCGAAGAACATAATCCTTAACATCAACAATCCTTTCCTGGGCAAACGTCTCTCGAATGATCGTCGATTTGCCGGCGCCCGGTTTCCCAAAAAAAACGATAAGCTTCTTCTGTCCCATGCAGTCAGTATACTCCAAGTCGGCGTGCCGGACAAAAAACGCGACCTCTCCCGTAATGAGAGAGGTCACCCCGCACGCTCCTCGAGCGTGTAATGTTGGTTGCCGCGGCGATAGGTAGCCGTGAACGTGCGCGGTCCGCAGAAACGCCGCGTACACTGTAGCTCCGCCTGCACCGTTACCGAACGTATGCGACCCTCGATCTCCGACTGCTTCGTAATGTAGACCCGGTGCTTACCCGCTTCGCTGAGCTGGCCCCCGCACCGGGGACAGTGGAATATCCGGCTGTCGGTAAAGAGCTGTTCCAGAGCGGCGTGGTCAAACGTGCCGCTAAGGGTTCGCCTGAGAAACTCGCCTACCTCGACGTCCGTTACCACGATTTCAACGCGGATACCCTCACCGACCTCGATGAGGTTGCGGCTGCAGGCCGGGCAGCGCCAGAAGGTCCAGGAGTGGCCCTTGCCGTCGCTGAAACCAATGATGCAGCTGCACGCGCCGCGGCACATGAAGCACTGTAGGGAACGCGATATATCCATGCTGCTCCTCCTCATGAAAAGGCCGATATTTTTTCCGTATCCATAGTACCGCGCCGTGGCACAGTATGCAATACGCCCGCTTGACAGCACGCCAGAACCGCTGGTAAGGTTAACGGCCAACCAGAAAATAGAAACTGAACCAATAACAACCAAAAACCCCAGGAGGGAAACAATGTACAGACAGAAAACAATCGCAGTGCTGTGCGTTCTGCTTGTTGCATCAGCATCGGCAGTGTGCGCCCAGCCGCATGGCCAGGGAAGCGCTGAAGCGAGCTATCGGGCCATTACTGATTTTCGCCTGACCGGCGAGTTCGGCTGGCTCGATAAATTCCTCGGTAACGACAACCGCGGTACGTACGGTACGTACGGCACCAACCTTTCCCTCTCGTCGGGGCCATATACCCTCTTCACGTTTCGTACGACGGGGTTCGACTACCGGAACGTAGAGCTCACCGGCCTCGGCACGAACAAATCCGAGAATTCATTCGGAGGCACCGCGATCATGTCGCGAAAAGTGAAGCTCCGGCTCGTGTACAACTCGTGGGTCGACAGTGACAACGGCGCGGCGACACAGGCTCTCGGCATGTACCTCGAGTACCGGCCGTCGCGAACCTGGCGCATCGAATACGGCGAGGAGCTCTTCTACGGGCAATCGCCGGAAATCTACTTTGCCATGGCGGAGCGGACGATGACGAACACGGCATACTGCACTGGTTTCGCCCCGGACGGCACGCCGGTCCAGAAGCCGATCGAAACGAACCGGTACTTGTACGCGGGATTCTCGCGGCACTACGCCCAGGAGCCCGGCCAAGAGCACCGCTTCAGAGACAAACTCATGGTGAGCTGCCTCGTGCCCGCCGGGCCGTGGCGCATCGGCGCTGGCTTCGCCCACCGCATTGACTCGCTCGAGTGGAGCGGGGAGACGAGGGCGTGGACAATCGCCATCGGGTTGCCGTCATCGGACGACTCAACCTCGTGGTCGCCGTCGCTGTACGCCAAGGCGACGATTAAACCGGGGAGCAAGAACATCTACGCAATGGGCTCGTTCTACGGACATGACATGCCCGATGCCGTGCTCAACATGCTGTTCCGGGCCGGTTTCCGTTCGATGCTCATGCCGACGAGGGTGGTAAACAACCAGTCGTTCGACATCAGGGTGCAGGATATCCATACCCAGGAGCACGGAAAGATCGGCTGGTACGCAGCGTACTTCGAGTTCGAGCCCACGGACTATCTCGTGAGTAAGAGCTTCAAAGGCGCGGTGTACTACACCTGGACCCGATTCAGATCCCAGCCATTCCTGGGATACGCCTACAGCTACCAGGAAGAGGTCACGTTCGATTTCATGGAGCGAAAGCTCGAGAGCCCCGGGCACGAGCAGCATATGCTCAGCTGCGGCGGACGGCTCGGAAACGTCCGGTTTGAAGCGACGGGGGCATTCGGCACAACAGGATTCGAGGGAGGCGCAATCACTACGACCGCATGGTTCTAGGGATGAGAGCTCCCACAAAAAAACAGACGGCACTCCGCCAACTCCAGGAGTGCCGTTTTTCTTGGCGTACGGTCCACGTGCCGCCTCTTTTTTTTATTCTTGATGGAATTTTCTGCAAGCGGCAAGCAAAAAAATGATTCTGCTCATGCCCTGCTCTTGATTTTTTCTGCCGATCTGCTATAATTGATACTACATTCAAAAAAAATAACAGAAATCATTTTACATGGCGACAATACGGAGGGCTTCGCGCCAGGATAGCCAGCAGGTTTCGGATCTCTTAGCAAAAAAATTTTCCTTCCCGTCACTCGCAATCGCGGAGAAAACGTTCAGGAACGAGTGCGCATACCAGCACTACCGCATCGCGGAAGAACATGGCCGGGTGGTAGGCTTAGTCAGCTGGAAAACCGAGGGATTGCTTTCGCACGGCGTTGCGGAACTATGCCGGCTGGCCCTCGATGCCGCACCGGCTGACACGGAGTACGTCAAGGAAATGCTGTTTGACCAGGTCATTGCCGAAGCTGACTATTTTTATAAGCAGCGCGGTTTTCGGCTGCGTAAAATTTTTTCGATGATCCACGCGGATAACCGCGAAATCAAGGAATTCTTCCTCAATAAGGGCATGCAGCAGGAAGCAATCCTCAGGAACCATTACCACAATGGCACCGATGAGCTGATTTTTTCGCTGTTTTTCGCATAATATCCAAAAAGGTGCGCTTATAACAAACAGCGCCAAACAGGCGCCCGCCGTCAGGCGGGCGCCTGGATACACGCTTTTTGAACGAAAACCGAAACTACGCAGCCCGATACTCGCCGCGATTTGCCGCGGTAACCGCTTTCATGCGCTTCACAAACTCAGCCTGCGCAGCCGCGACGTTCTCCGGCTTGCCCGCCCATACCTTCAGTGAATCGCCCTGCAGCGCCCGGCCGTACGAAAAGCTGATTTTCCATGGGCCTGGGTTGATCGTATTTACCGCATTGAGGTTTACCGTCGCCTGCTCGGAAGACTGCCCGCCCGACAGAAAAACGATGCCGGGAAGCTCTGACGGTATTGACTGCTGGAAGCAGCGTATGGTGGCTGCCGCGACCTCGTCGGGAGCCGATTGGGGCTCATACTCCTTGCTCGTGAGCACCATGCTCGATTTGAGGATAACGCCCTTGAGGTCGACCCGGAAGCGTTCGAGCGCGTCGAACGTTACCTTCAGCGTCTCGGCCGTAACCTGCTCGGCGCGCTTGATATCGTGGCCGCCTTTGTCATACAGGACCTCCGGCTCAACGACCGGCACCATGCCCGCCTCTTGGACGAGCGCGGCGTACTGCGCGAGCCCGTACGCATTCGCGCTCAGGCACGTCTCGGAGGGGAGCTTCGTGCCTTCGATCTTGATGACCGACCGCCATTTGGCGAACCGGCACCCCGCTTCGTAGTACCCCTTCAGGCGCTCGCGGAGGCCGTCGAGCCCTTCGGTGATCTTCTCGCCGGAAAACAGCGCGAGGTCTTTCGCGCCCTTATCAACCTTGATCCCCGGGATGATCCCCTTCTGCTGGAGCAGCTCCGGAAACAGCACCCCGCCATCAGATTTTTGCGCGAGCGTCTCTTCAAAAAATATAACGCCGGACAGGTACTGCTCGATTCCCTCCGTGGTCAGGAAAAGGTTCCGGTACTGCCGGCGGTTTTCCTCGGTCGATTCCATACCGACTGACGACAGGCGTTTTGCCGCCGTGGGAGCGCTTTCGTCCGCGGCAAGCAGTCCTTTGTAATCGGCGACCATCTGTTGCGCGATAGCGTGAAGTTCGTTTTCTGGCATATTCAGTTTGATTAAATAATTAGCTTTCTGCTATTTTTTTATATAAAGCTATTATAACGGGATAATTAATAAATCCGGTCAATCATGCCGCTCACTTTTTTGTGCTGTGCCTTGAATTCCGTGCGCACGCGGCCAAAGCAGAACCCGAGCTGTTCGAATATCCCTACCTGGTCTAGATCAACCAGGCGCCGCTTGATCGCCTCGGCAATATCCATGTACGAGAACGTGCCATTGCGGTATCCGGTCACGGTCACGCCTGACACGCCGGTGAGCAGCAAATACGCCGCTCCCGCGCCGACCTCCATGCCGAAATTCGCGTCATTGGCTGTGGTGAACCCGCACCGCGCCAGATGCGACGGCACGATAACGCGCACCTCCGGCAAATCATACTGCCCGTCAACGTACATTCCCTGCGAAACCATGAAGTCCTTGATCTCCTTATCGGCTTTGAGCATTTTCTTCAGTTCCTGTGCAACGTACTTGCCCGCGCCCGCAAGCTTCTTGTGCCCGAATGAATCAGCTCCCGCAGACTCGTCAAACAGCTCAGCGCCGGACGCGCTTTTAATGCCTTCTGCAACAACGATGGTGTACGTGCCGGCGTTGATATCGCTCTCAATAATGCGCTTTGTGTACACTTTTTTCATGTGCCGGTACAGTTCTGCGAAATCAACGGGGATTTCCGGAATAAGTATCGCGTCGCATTCTCCGGCAATGCCGCCGCGGAACGCCACGTGCCCTGCGTACCTGCCGAACGCCTCGATAATCATAATGCGGTTGTGCGTCCTGCCCGTGGTCTTCAGGTCGCGCACGAATTCGGCAATGCGCTCAATCGCCGAATCGCCGCCCACCGAATACGGCACCAAATCAAGGTCCATGGTCTTGGGCGCGTGCACGCACTTGATGCCGTGCTTCTCAAGGTCAATAATGACACTCCCCGTGTCATCGCCGCCGCTGATAACGAGGCCCTCAATTTTAAATTTCTCTAAACCTTTTTTAATGCGCTCATACTTTTTCGGGTCCTCGATTTTCGAAATCTTCACGCGCGAATGCCCTGCCTCTGAACCCGCAAGGTTGATGCTGAACGTATCCATGCGCTGTGGCGTGAGCTCAACGAGCGTTTTTAAATTGACGAGGTTATACAACCCCGCGTACCCGTTGGGGATGGCAAACGTTTTCACGCCCATGCGGTGCGCCATCTGCGCCACGCCCTTCACCACCGCATTCAGTCCACCGCAATCCCCTCCGCTGGTTATAATTCCGATTGTTTTCATTTAAATATTAAATTAACGAATAATTGAAAGTAAATGACCAAATACAAATAACTTATTCCGCCCGTCTCGATAACTCAACTCATTAACATACCCATGTGACTTTAATACATCAATTAGCTTGCTTGCAGTTAAATATGTCGCCTTAGTTTCTTGAACAATCCTGCTCTTAGTAAAGACAGGATATTTAAAAATCGCATCGACCACCTTATAAATATATGGCGACTTCAAATTTCCAACCTTTTGCATCACTTCTTCATGTAATTTATTTATCCGATTAATTAGTTGAATCGTTTCTTTAGTTTGTGAGGCAACGGCCCGGCAAAAGAAAGCGATCCATTTATCATAAGCTCCTTGTGTATCAACCAAATGTAGAGCACTTATATACTGGTCACGGTTTTCTTCAAAATAACCGCTCATATAAATAATCGGCAACGTCAGTTTTGATTTGTGAAAAAGCAACAATGGAATTAATAATCGTCCAATACGCCCATTGCCATCTTCAAATGGATGAACTGCCTCGAACTGATAATGAGAGACGGCCATTTGTACTAATGTCCGGTCAGAGCTTGTATTTAAATAATTTAGGTAATTCTCCATGTAATCTACCAGTAATAAATGAATCGGTGGGATATAAATGGCTTTCTCGATCGGATCACTTTGCTTCTCTGCGATATATACCTGTTTATTTCTAAATTGCCCAATCGCCCCCTTATGTCGAACACCAGTTAATAATTGTTGATGAAGTCTTTTAATGAGATGGAGAGAGAATGGCTTCTTAGAAGATAACTCTTCAATAGCATAAAGGATTGCCTTCCGATAGTTAGCAACTTCTGCGGTATCAACTTTCCGTTCTACCCCACTAGCTTCATAAATAAATACATCGGAAGCAGTACTTTGCGTTCCCTCTATCTTTGAACTTACAGTTGCCTCTTTAGCTGACAGTGGTGCAATAAGTAACCCAGGATTTTGTAATGAATTTTGTAACCCCTCAAGCAATCCTAAAGTATTTTCTGCATCTGCTAATTCATTAAAAAAAATCTTTGGATTTAGAATAGCAGGAAGCTTTGGTGGTCTGCTTGGTTGAATGTTCTTATTCATATACCTATTATACCTATGTATATAGAAAAGTCAAGATTCCTATATATGTGATATCTTAATAGATATCACCCTATATAGCTTGTATTAAACTTCACTAATATAGGCAATAAAAGTAATGTTCTTTAATTACTCTTATACTGGGGATTTATGATACCATTTACTGCCTTCACGATAGCACTCTGTGAAATGCTTTCAAAATCCAGCAATTCATTCGGTTTCCCACTCTTCGGCATTTTTGTTACTGCCAGTTTAACAACATGCACTTTCGCATGCCTTAACGCGCTCAGCACTGCTTCACCCAACCCGCCCTGCGGATAATGGTCTTCCACGGTAATGATTGCTTTTGTTTCTTTCCCTGCTTTTTGGAGGATTGCTTCATCAATAGGCTTAATGCTGTACAAATCTATTACTCGAATTGAAATGCCTTGCTTTTTCAGCTCATCATGCGCTTTCAGCGCTTCGTGGAGCGTGATGCCCGCGGAGACGACGGTAACGGCATCATGTGCGCTCGAGCGCAGCGTCTTGCTCCCGCCGATCGGGAACTGCTCATTGCTGTCATAAATGATCGGCGTGTCTGCCCTGGTCGTGCGGATATACACCAAGCCCTTATGCTTCGCCGCCTGTTCGACGAGCTTGTCGGTCGAAACGCCGTCGCACGGGTACAGCACCACGCTGCCATGAAGCGCCCGGAACATCGCCAAATCCTCCAATCCCATCTGCGACACGCCGTCCTGCCCGATGGATACGCCCGCGTGCGACCCCACGATTTTGATATTCGCCTGCGAATAGCTTGCCATCCGCGCCTGGTCATAACTGCGCGCGAGGAACGCGGCGAAGGTCGAAATGAACGGAATCTTGCCGCGCGATGAGAAACCGATGCCGGCTCCCACCATGTTCTGCTCCGCGATGTACATTTCGAAAAAACGGCCGGGGTGCGCCTCTTTAAACAACTCTGCGTACGTCGAGTTGCCCGTCTCCGCATCGAGCACGACCATGTCCGGAAACATCGGGAAAATTCGGACGATCGCGTTGCCGTACGCCTTTCTCGTGCTGATCGGCTTATCAAACGCTGGGGCGGGCTGCGGTCCAGCCTCGGCGCTGGCGAGCTCTGCCTCCTCCGGAACCGCGACCGCGCCGCGGACCGACTCGTCTACGCTGCCGATCTCCGCAAGCGCCTGCTCGAGCTCTTCGGGCTTCAAGGCTTTGCCGTGCCAGCCATCCTTATCCTCGAGGGATGGGACCCCCTTGCCCTTCACGGTCTTCGCGATAATCATGGTCGGCTTCTTGCGCACCTTGGAAGCCATGCTGAACGCCTCGGCTGCCTGCGAGACCGAGTGGCCGTCGATGGCGATGGTCTGCCAGCCGAACGCTGCGATGCGCTTTTCGTACGCCTTCACGTCGTGGCCGTACATCGTCTCGCCACGCTGGCCGAGCCGGTTGACGTCGATAATGCCGACGAGGTTATCGAGCTCGTAGTGCGCGGCCGACTGTATCGCCTCCCATACCTGCCCCTCTGCCATTTCGCTGTCCCCGAGCAGCACGTACGTGCGGTACGGCAGCTTGTCGACGTACTTCCCGTTGAGCGCGATGCCGACGCCGACAGACAGCCCCTGCCCGAGCGAACCGGTCGGAGCCTCCGTAAAGGGGAATTCCATGGTCGGGTGCCCCTCGAGCCTGCTCCCGAATTTCCGGAGCGTCATGAGCTCATCGGCCGGGAATGCGCCGGTTGCGGCCCAGAGCGCGTAAAAAAGCGGGGAAGCGTGCCCCTTGGAAAAAATAAGCCGGTCGTTATTGGGGTGCTGGGGATTGGCGGCATCGAACCGAAAAACACCGCCGAACATGAGCGCAACCATCAAATCAGTCGCCGACAGGGATGACGTCGGGTGCCCTGACCCTGCCTCGGTCGTCGACTGGAGTATCCACCGGCGGACGAGCCGCGCGATTTTCTCTAATGTTTTCGTGTCTTTTTGCATGTGGGTCAGATAGTCATGCTCGCAACGAGCGCTTCGTAGTTTTCTTTAAAAGCATCGTTTGCATACAGTGCGCTTCCCACGGCGGCGATATCCGCGCCGGCCCGCGCGATGCTGCCGATATTGTCCCGCTTGACGCCTCCGTCCACTTCGATCAGCGCGTCCGGTGCGAGCGAGCGCGCCTGCTTGATCCGTCCGAGGGTGGCGGGAATGAACGACTGCGCCTGGAACCCCGGGTGGACTGACATGAGGAGGATGAGGCTGACGCGCTTACCGTACGGCGTGAGCTGCTTGACCGGGGTTTCCGGATTGATCGCGACGCCGGTCTGCAGCCCGAGCCGCTCCATTGCGTCTAATATCTTTTCCGGATCCGCCACGGTCTCAACATGAACGATGGCCCGCTTGATGCCGGCCGCCTTGCACGCGCTGAGCTCTGCCGCGGGGTCGATGACCATCAGGTGCGCTTCGAGCTGCATCTTGGGGAGGCCGGCCGGGATGTCCTTGACCGCGATTGTTTTATTGTTCACGAACGCACCGTCGGCGATGTCAATCTGCGCCCAGCCGACGTACGGTTTCGCCTGGCTGATTTTCTTGCGCAAATCCTCCACGCTGGCCGTCAGGATCGCCGGCATGATCTCGCTCATATTTTTTTCCGTTCATACCGCTTGACCTTGTCCAATCTCCGTCGGTGCCTCGACGCGGTGCTCGCGGGCGCCGTGAGAAAAACCCGGACAACCTTCTGCGCCTCCCGCGGGCTCATGAAACGGCCGCCGAGCGAAATGACGTTCGCGTCATCGTCCCTGCGTGCAACGAGCGCGATTTTCGGCGAGCTGGCGTGCGTTGCGCGAATGCCCCTGACCTTATTCGCGACGATCCCCATTCCTACGCCGCTCCCGCACACCAAAACCCCGCGCGATCCTCTCGTGCGGGCTACCGCTTCCCCGACCTTGAACGCAAAATCAGGGTAGTCGTCATTTTTTTCGAATTGCGTATTACCGAGATCAACGACATCATACTTATGCCGCCGGAGGTACGTTTCGAGCGCCTCTTTGAGGGCGAAACCTGCGTGATCTGCGCCTAAAAAAACTTTCATTCGTACAGCGTTGGTTACGAATTCACTGCTTTGCTTGTTGATGGAATTATATCAGATTCTCCCGCTTTGTGCCACTGCGGCATCAAGCGAAAACAGGCGCCCGCCCGCACGGTACAAACGGCGCATGGCTGTGCCGGCATGTTCCTGCACGGCTTCTATTAGAAAAAATGCATCTCGCCCCTTCAGGGGCGAGATGCAGAGGCCGGACATGGCGTTATTAGCAGGTTTCGCATCCGGGTCCATTACGTGCCATATGTGTTATTCCTTGCTGCTTACATTCGGACGTATTTTAAAAACTTTTGCCCAAAGTCAAACGAACTATCTTCAAAAAAACGTTATCACCCAGTTGCGGATAGTAGCGTACGACCCGGCCCATTCTCTTGTTCGACACGACGCCCGCATGCTCGAGCAAATCGAGCTGGTGCGAAATGGCGCTGATGCTGACACCGACGATGTTCGCCAAATCGGTGACGCACAGTTTGCCATGCCTGTTGAGCAGCATGAGAATCTTCACCCTCGTCGGGTCAGAAATAACATGGCAGAGTTCGCTGTGCTTCGTGATATCGGCGCGGCGGGAATGCAGCCATCGCTTCTCTGCCTGAACCTTTTTATTGAGTAACATATGGATGGATGAAAAATTGAGTTCTTGAGCAAGTACTGGAACGGTACGGCGGATTTGCAAAACTGTCAAAACGTGCATTCCAAAAAAAATATGAGGGCAGTGTGTGCAAGACACCGCCCTCACGGAAATCGAACTGCGGGCAACAAGACCGCGTTGCGCTTTCCGGAACTTCCTAATACCATCATCCCAATCAGAAATGAACAATGACTGTGGACTCCTTCCGCGTCCTACGCGTATCCAACAAAGCATCTATAGGGAAGTCGTCCTTCTCTATTGTACCCCGTTGGAAAAACACGTCAATAACATGCCCCCGCCACCTGCGTGGCGGGGGCATCGAAACGTACGTATTTGATTTAAACAAGCGCGGCCTTGTCCAGCACTTCGGCAAGCGTCGGGCTGCCGATTTCTTTCATGGTGTAGCTGATCCTGGTCGCAGGCTTATTGATCTTGAGCAGTCTCGTGAGGTCGATCGGCGTGCCGACCACGACGGAGTCCGCGTCGCTCGCATTGATCGTCTCCTCGAGCTCTTTCACCTGCCGGTCGCTGTACCCCATCGCCGGGAGAAGGTCCGTCAAGTGGCCGAATTTCTTAAATGTCGCCTGTATCGACCCGACGGCGAACGGCCGCGGATCAACAAGCTCTTTCGCCCCGAATTTTTTTGCCGCGACCACACCGACGCCGTACCGCATCTCGCCGTGCGTCAGCGTGGGGCCGTCCTCGACGACCAACACGCGCTTGCCGCGAATCAACGATTCATCAGAAACCGTATAGGGGGCATTCGCCTTGATCAGGACCGCTTTCGGATTGAGCCGCTTCGCGCTCTCCTCGACCGCCTTGACCTTCGCCGGATCGGCCGAATCAATCTTGTTGATGACGATCACGTCTGCCATCCTGAAATTCGTCTCTCCGGGATGGTACCCATATTCATGGCCCGCACGGTGCGGATCCGCGACGACGATGTGCACGTCGGGCTTGTAGAACGGCAGGTCGTTGTTGCCGCCGTCCCAGATAATCACATCCGCCTCCTTCTCGGCCTTTCGCAGGATTTTCTCATAGTCAACGCCCGCATAGATGACGAGCCCCTGTTCCACATACGGCTCGTACTCCTCGCGCTCTTCAATCGTACACTCATGCTTCTCAAAATCCTCATACTTCGCGAAGCGCTGCACTGCCTGCTTGGCGAGATCGCCGTACGGCATCGGATGCCGGATAGCGACGACCTTCTTCCCCTTCTCCTTAAAGTACTCAACGACACGACGCGACGTCTGGCTCTTGCCGCAGCCCGTCCGGACTGCGCAGACCGACACGAGCGGCTTCTTCGATTTTACGAACGTGTGGTTCGGCCCGAGGAGCCGGAAATCTGCGCCCGCCGCCAGCACCTCCGACGCCTTATTCATCACGACCTGGTGCGGCAGATCGGAGTACGACAGAAAAACCTGCTCGACGCCGTGCTTTTTGATAAGCTCGGTGAGCTTGCTCTCAGGCTCAATCGGAATCCCCTGTGGATAGCGCTTCCCGCTCAAGCTCGGAGGGTACAAACGGCCTTCAATGTTCGGAATCTGCGTAGCGGTAAAGGCCACCACCTCGTACGCAGACTTGGAGCGGAAGTACACGTTAAAATCATGGAAGTCCCGCCCAGCGGCTCCCATAATGATTACCTTGGTCCTGTCCATGGTATTTTTATTAACGTATTAAATTATTCCAGTTCAGTGTAAAACAATATCCCGTTTCACGCAAGGCAGGCTGCGCGTACACAAACCTACTGGAGCGGAAACCGCCCGATCACCGCGGTCACGCTCGAATCGCATACGGCATTGGTCGTTTTGAGCGAAACGTCAGCGACTTCAAACGTACCGACGGGCGCCTGCTTCAGCTCGCGCACCACCGCGGCAAAGCCGGCGTTCGGCTTCCGCGTAAACCGGCATACCGTGCAGTTGCCGAATACCGCACCGCCCGGAGCGTATTGCTTATCATCGGGAATGCCCGCCGCCCGCAGCGAATCACGCAGGTCAAAAACCAGGTCCCCAAGCGCTTCATCGGAGTACGCGCGGACCGAAAGGCTCGCCGGCATCTCGAACAGCCCGCGGAGCTCGAATGAGAACCGCCGGTGCCGCGGTACCACGCTCCGAAAAACCTCCCGTGCCCGTGCGACAGTATCAGGAGTAAATCGCGGCGGATCGCTGGAACGGCGTACATTCTGAATGGTCACGTGCAGTGACTCCGGAGGATAGTAGTGCTGCCGGGCATCACGCTCCCTGAGAGGCTCAATCACGCGGGCGCTGATCTCCGGCCGCATGCTCTGGGGCACGAACGCAATGCCGGTCAGGCACATCCGGGTTTCCCGCGTGTAGTCCCTGATCATTGCAATAGACGTAGCACGCACGCTGCCCTGCTCAAGCTTGTCGAATAGCTCACGCTGCTGTTCTGGAAATGACTTCATTACCGCATGTGGACGAGATAATCGTACCCGCTCCGGATCAGCTCCGTAAGCGAAGTCCGTATGAACTTCATGTTATCGAACTCCGATTCGTACCCGACGAGCTCGCAGAAGCCGAGTCCGGAAACCGAAGTTCCCTCCACCGTTCCGGTGACATCGAGCGGGCCTTCCCAGTAGTTGAGCGTGCCGTACAGCATCTCCTGCTGCTTAACGGGCGCTTTGGCAGTGAGCTCTATGCCGATCGCCGGCAACTCAACGCGCCATTCGAGCGGGTACCGGGCTTTTGTCTTCGGGCTGACCCAGGCCCTGCCGACCGGCGTGATGCGGACCGCATCGCTGTGCAACTGCTTGCCGCTTTTATAACAAACGCTCGCGAGCTTTGTTTTCTTGCCATGCCGCCCGTACTCGACCGCCATGACCTCAATATTATTATCGAGCTGGAACGAAAACCAGTTCCACTTATTTTTTTCGTACGGGATATTCGCCCACTGATGGTCCATCCACGACTTGCCGATGACCGGAATCAGCTTTTTGCCTACGCGGATGTGCCCCGCTGTCCTCAAGTCCGTAAGCGAATAGTAGTACGTGCTCCGATCGCCGACCAGATTGACGTAGCCCTTGCCCCCCTCAAGGAGCGGCGGCTTCTTCGAGGTGAGATTGAGGTCGATATCCTCGTTCTTGATGCGGTAGGTAAAAAGTTCGGGTTCCTCCATGACCTTATTGACGTACCCGTCGACGATAATCGGGTCGGCGTAGTTAACGTAGAGCAGCGGCCTCGTGAAGCTGTCTTTCGATACTGTCGCGACGTACTCGATGCGCGGGTAGAATTTCTTTTTCCCGATGTCAGTCAGGAGCGAATGAGAAAAAAATACCGTCCGGAAAGGCAGCCGCTGCACCCCCTTTAAAAAGGGAAAATTGACCCGCTTAATGTCCGCCCTGAACAGGCAATTCATGTAGCTATAGCGGTTTCCTCTTCCGTCGACAAGGTGCCCGTTCCAGTACCACCACTCGATAATGTGGTTGTGCTGCTGCTCATCCCGCGGAAATCGTACTTGTTGCATATTTTTAATTATCATGCCAATAAATTCAACCGAGGATGCCCCGGCCCGAAACTCTATTATGCTAAATTATATACAGTATACCGATTAAAAAAAGTATGCACAAATAAAAAAGCCCCCGTTAAAGTTCAGCGCGGGGGCTTGCGGGATTTCTCCCGGTTTGAAACAATAGAAATCGACCAGACACATAAACACCTTTTGGATGCTACCGCTCCGGCAGTTCATCGCCTCGCCGCCAGACGAACTCAACGATCTCGCCGCGGACCCATCTCATGAACAAGGCATACACCCTCTGGCCGAGCACTAACTGGTGGTACGGGGATGGCGGCGAATACTCATACAGCGTATCGTAACGCGCCACATACTGGCAGTCGTGTTCGGCGTCTCCAACCGCGAGCTTCACCCCAAAAAAGCCTTCCTTTTCCGGACAATCGTCACGGCTAATGAACCTCCATTCCATTGCTATTCGCACTTCGCAGACAGGCTTGTTTTCAGGCGGCTCCAAATAAAAACGCAACCAATAAATAATCTCGCCGTTGCGGCCTTCTTCGCGATAAAAACCAATATCACTCAGGTGCTGCAGATAATCCAGTTCTTCCTGGCGGGTCTTGAAACGACCTGACATTGGCATAGTGCCTCCTTAAAAAAAGAGCCCTCTCCTCATGTGTTAGCCGATTTCCCTGTCAAAGAACAACAGGATACACAAGGAATTGATTACTATAGCATATTCCTGCATCTGATGCAATCCCACTACAAAAACAACCTCCGTACGGTAGGGATACGGGAGTGGCGTCACCCTGCGGCTTGGCCCAGGCTATGTGCTTCCCTGCGGCCCTAGTCTCGCGGCGGTTTCCGCACCGCTCGACCTTCAAGTCTCGACGCGATCCAAGCAGCGGGAAACCTACAACCTCCCTACACCGCCCACTTCGTCCGGGTACGGGACAGGCACGCACTCCATTATGAGCTTAATCGGGGATACCGGACTTGAACCGGTGACCTCATGCACCCCATGCATGCGCGCTAGCCAACTGCGCTAATCCCCGATTAAGCTCATAATAACGTAACAGATAAAGCACCTTTACCCCGCATCTGAACAGAGTGAATGATGCGGGGCCACACCCCGTTGTGTTATTACTTACACTCATTATAGCTTTTATGGCGCCATTTGCAATAAAAAAGGCTCCCCCGAAAGGGAGCCTCAGAGCTTTGAAGTGAAAATATCAGTAACCGCAGCAGGTGCCGTACCGGTTCGCCCAGCGCTCGATCTCAGCTTTTTGGGCTTCACTGACGCATATGACCGCGCCGTACTCACCCTCGAGCTCGATTGAACCGCCCTCCGTGCCGACGACCAGTTGGACGATCTGCGAAATAACCCGTCCGCCGCCGAATCGGAACGAACCTGAACCGCTGCCGAACGCTATCACGCACTCGCTGCCGAAGCCCTCACCTTCAAAGCCGATCGAATCGATGATAAAACGTGCCATGTTTGAATCCTCCAAAAAGTTGATTCTGTTTTTATTTTCAGTATGTTTTTCAATGCAAAAAAACGAGCCTACTGATGGCTCGTCTGTAAATGCTCTCGACTGTACTATCTACAAACCAACCACCAGCGGGCTCGCCGTTCGCTTCTTGCCATCCTTCCGGGCAACGATAAATGCAGCCTGTGCTTTCAGGTTCTTTTTCTGGATTGGCTGTGCATCACTGTGCGGTTGCATACTGGCAATGAGTATAGCATACCGGGAGAAAAAGAAAAGCCCCAGCAGCAGGACGGCGCCGCTGGGACTTTGCCATGATGGGTACGGAGATGCCTGGCACGGTTAACGCCTCGTAATCAAACATACGTCTACGGGACCATCAGCCGGCAAGAGCTCGATTAACCTGAGGAGTGTCTCAGGGGAAACGCGCAAGCTGGCTTCATGAAATTCATTCCGCCCAACGAGTGTCTGCTTGAGCTGAGCAGGAGAATCGGCAACAATGCGTTCTTCAACCGGCAGCGGTGCAAACGAACCGCAGTTATCCAAACCCATTCCGAGCATACATAACCTCCAATCTGCTGTTTTTATTTCTGTTGCACTTTTTGTATTTTTCAAGAAACATCGAATCTTCGACTTCACGTCTGGACAAGGCGATCCTTAATGAAAAAGGGGCTCATAAAGAAAAACCTCTGGTTGTGCCTCATATTAAAAAAACGAGCCGCTTACCGGCTAGTCTGTACTTCTTCCTGAGAGTTGAACTACAAGCTAACCAGTAAGCCGCTAATAATAACGATAATGCTAATCACAAAGAAGGCACCGATTACGGTGTATGTTTTACTGCCCAGATGCGCTTTCAGGCAATTTACAGCTTCCATAATGTATACAAGTATACTAAAACCGGCAACGGCGTCAAGCCCTATTCAAACATAATCTCTTCGTCAGCCCGCTTGTACTCATGAATCTCATTCTTGCGAAACCAGAGTTCAGCCTCGAACTGTGCCTCCTCAACCGTACCCGATGCGTGAATCATGTTCTTGACCGTCCGCTTCTGCATATTCGCGAGGATAGGTGAATCGAGCGAGTAATCACCGCGGATCGTGCCAGGCTGGGCAAACCGGGGAAGCGTATTGCCTACCATCATGCGGACGGCATCGACCGCGTGGATGCCCTGGAGCAGGATTGCGATGACGGGCCCCGAGCTTAAAAATTCCATGTTCCACGTGCGCACCATCTTTCCGATTTCGTATGCGTCCTTCGTTCCGAGCTCCTCACCGGGATCCATGCCGTACTCCTCGTACGTCTTGAGCGTCTTTCCGCCGACGAGCGCAAGGTACTCCCTGTTATCGGGGTAGTGCTTGGCGACAAGGTCGGCATTGACGTGAACCATCTTGAGGGCAGCGATCTTAAAGCCCGCTTTTTCAAAGCGAGTGAGTATCTCTCCTGCCAGGCCGCGCTTGATTGCGTCTGGCTTCAGTAAAACAACCGTGCGTTCTTTCCGCGGGTCTGCTTTCATCTTCATAATTTATTCCTGCATTTTTTTAGTGAGCATGTACCGCACCTTCTCAACGATTTCCGCCGGCGTGTGGTTTGCCTTGATAAAGTAGTCATCAGCGCCAAGTTCTTTGCCCTTCTCGACGTCTTCCGACTGGCCGAGGTTGGTGAGCAGCAGCACGTGGGTATTCTGGGTATTCGGATCCTGCTTCAGCTCTTTAAGCACCGCAAAACCGTCCAGTTTCGGCATGATGATATCGAGCAACACGAGATCAGGCTTTTCTTTCTTGGCCATCGCGAGGCCCTGTGCGCCATCTTCCGCGCGCATCACCTTGAGTCCTTCTTTCGTAAACTTCGTGATATACATGTCAGCGAGCATCTTGTCGTCCTCGACAAGCAGAATCTTTGAATTAAACTTACCGTTCAAATCTTTTATCGTTTCCTTGCTCTTATCCTTTGCCATAATGATTTTTTATTAGTTGTGTTAGGTACATCGTATAAAATATCGGCGGATTTGTCAATTGAGCTGGGGGCGCCGCGCATGCCACTCAGTTGCCTGCTCGTAGGCGCGCGCTACACGGAAGAGCGTCGCTTCATCGAATGGTTTCGCCAGCACCTGCAGGCCCACCGGCAACCCGCCAACAAAGCCGCACGGAACTGAAATGCCGCAAATGTTACCCATATTCGCCGGCACCGTATAAATATCGGACAGGTACATCGTGAGCGGATCTGCGTACCGCTCTCCGACCTTAAACGCGACGCTCGGCGAAGTCGGCGTGATGAGGCAGTCAACACTCTTAAAAACGTCCGTAAATTCCCTTTCGATCATCTTCCGCACCTGCTGCGCCTTGACGTAGTACTGGTCGTGGTACCCGGCTGAGAGCGCGAATGTTCCGAGGATAATCCGGCGCTTTGCCTCGTCCCCGAAACCGGCGGCCTTCGACTTCCGATACACTTCAATGAGATCCGCCGGTGGCGTTCCGGCGCCAGACACCGCCGAGTGCCCGTACCGGATCCCGTCGTACCGCGCGAGATTCGTAGACACCTCAGAGGTCATCGTCAGCTGGTAGACGGCGAGGGCGTACCTGGTCAGCGGCAGGCTGACGGTACTGACGCGCGCGCCGAGCTCTCTGAGTTTTTCGATAGCACGCTCAACGCTCTCCTGCACGCCCGCATCCATTCCTTCGATAAAGTACTCATCGGGAATCCCAATCGCGATACCGTTTATGCCCCGCTCGAGCGCCTCCAGGTCGACAGGCTTTAGCTTTACGGTCGTACTGTCGTGCGCATCCTTGCCTGCGATCACGTTAAAGAGGAGCGCTGCATCCCTGACTGTCTTGGCCATCGGCCCGACCTGATCGAGGGAAGACGCCATCGCGATGATGCCGTACCGTGATACACTGCCGTACGTCGGCTTGAGGCCGACGATGCCGCAGAGCGATGCGGGCTGGCGCACGGACCCACCCGTATCCGTTCCGAGCGCACCGAGGCACATATCCGCCGCAACGGCAGCAGCCGAGCCGCCCGAAGACCCGCCCGGCACCCGCTCGAGGTTCCATGGATTTTTTGTCTTCTGAAATGCCGAATTCTCGGTCGAAGAGCCCATCGCGAACTCGTCGAGGTTTGTCTTGCCGATAAAAACTGCGCGGGTTTCGGCGAGCTTGCTCACCACGGTCGCATCGTACGTTGCGGTATACTTTTCAAGTATTTTTGAACCGCCGGTCGTAACGGTTCCCTTCTGCAGAATGAGGTCCTTCAGTGCGATCGGTATGCCACACAGCGCGCCAGGCGTGCCTGCAGCGATGCGCCCATCAGCGTCCGCTGCTTGCGCAAGCGCGCCTTCCGCATCGACGTTGAGGAATGCCGCAACTTTTTTATCGTGCTGTGCAATCTGGTCTAAGCACGACTGGGTTATTTCTTTTGAAGAAAATTTTCTTTTGGCGAGGCCGTCGTGCGCTGCGGCAATGCTCAACTCATTGAGTTCCATACGCTAATCGAAAACGCGCCTTACTTTATTTAGGTTGCCGAGCCGATCGGGGAACTGCCTTACGATTTCTTCCTGCTCCTTTGTTTGGGATACCGCATCCGTACGGAGCGATTCGATCTTGCGGTAGTTGCCTTCACTCGTTCTTGCCCCGCTTGTATCGACCTCTTGCACCTGGCGCACGTAATCTAAAATTGAAGCGATCTGTTTGCTGAAGGTGCGCTTCTGCTGTTCTGTCAGCTCAATTCTTGCCAGGCCAGCGAGCTTTTCTACGTCGTGCTCTGTAAATTCCATACTCAAAGTATAGCACCGCGAATATCCAAAAACAAATGCCGCCGCAGTTATCCACAATACCCGAAATCTGCGGAATTGACAGCTGCGGCCAATCAGCTAGTATATGCTCTATGTCCTTTTGATCAGAAAAACTGTGGGGAGAGGAGTATGTGGCACCGCTAGCGTGCCGGACTCTGTCTGGCGTCCGAAGTTATCTTCGGATCCCCCCCCTCCGCTGGCATGCAGCACGCTTCTCAAACCACAGTGCAAATAAACCCCGGTGTTAGTCCAGGCAGTTCAACCATAAAAAGGAACAGCGCGACAATGCCGGGGTTCCTTTTATTGTATTGATGATGTTTCTCCAACTAATCTCCGCAGTTCCGATTCAGTGCTCTCATGTATTCCCAACTCTTTTGCTTTTTTAATTTTTGATTCTCCCGGATCTTTGCCAACGAAAAAATAATCCGTATTCTGGGACAAGCTACTCGACACTTTTGCACCGGCCGAACGTAGCTTTTCTTTTATCTCCTCCCTGCCTGCGAACTGGAAGGTACCGGAAATCACGACTCTCTTGCCGGACAGCACGTGACCTGAAACCAGACTAACGGGTGGAGCGTGGATTATCCTCACCCTCTCCGTTAACTCCCGGATAAACTTCAGCTTTTCGTTATCATTGAAAAAATCGACAATACTCTGTGCGACCGTGGCGCCGATATCAGGTATTTTTTCCAGTTGAATTTTACTTGCGCGCGATAGGGCGCCAATGCTTTTGTACGCCGTGGCGAGGGCAAGAGCGGTTTCCTCCCCGACGTGCCTGATGCCGAGCGCGAAAATAAATCTTGACAGTGAAACTTTTTTGGAATGGCGGATCGCGGCAACCAGGTTCTCAGCTGACTTGTCCGCAAACCGCTCGAGCGGCCGCAGGTCGTTTTCAGTCAGGTCGAATAGATCGGGCGCGCTCTTGACGAGATCCGCCTTAAACAGCTGCTCGAGCACCTTCGGGCCGAGCCCGTCGATATCAAACGCTTTCTTCGAAATAAAGTGGCGCAACCCCTCATGCTGCTGTGCATAGCAGTTTTTATTCGAACAGTAAGACGCAACCTCGCCCTGCTTCCTCTGCACGGCAGATCCGCAAACCGGGCATTTCTTTGGCATGGAAAACTTTTTCTCCTTGCCGTTACGGAGCTTAGGGAGCACTTCGACAATATCCGGAATGATATCGCCCGCTTTTTCCAGAATGACCGTGTCGCCAATGCGGACGCCGAGCCGTTCAATCTCATCGATATTGTGCAGTGTTGCACGTGAGACGGTAGAGCCGGCGATTGACACCGGTTTCAGGTGAGCGACTGGCGTCAGCGCCCCGGTTCGGCCGACCTGGACCTGTATGTCCTCCACGATCGTCGTTGCCTGCTCAGCGGGATATTTATACGCGATCGCGCCGCGCGGCGCCTTTCCTACCGTGCCAAGTTGTTTATACAGCTCGTTGTCATCGACCGAAACAACGATGCCATCGACCCAAAAAGCGAGCGCATTCCGCTGCTTCATGGTCTGCTGATGGTAAACGCCGACCTCATCGAGCGTCCGGCATATCTTATTGTACCGTATGCCGCTGTTGAAACCCAGATCAGCGAGCACTTCGTGCTCTTGGCTATGCTTCGAAAAACCAGATTCAGTAATGAGATCGTATGCAATAAATGAGAGCTTCCTGGATGCCGTAACGGCAGAATCGAGCTGGCGCACGCTCCCGGCAGCAGCATTGCGGGGATTCGCAAAGAGCTGTTCACCTCTTTCCTTCTGCTTCCGGTTGAGCTCGTCGAAGTGCTTTTTCAGCATGTACACCTCACCGCGGACCTCGATAACGCCGGCGTGCTTGATGCGTTCTGACCGCCTGAGGCGCAGCGGGATCGCTTCAATCGTCCTCGCGTTTACCGTTACGTTCTCGCCGACCCTGCCGTCACCGCGGGTAGCAGCCCTCGTGAGGAGGCCGTCCATGTAGACGAGGCTCAGTGCGAGTCCGTCGACCTTGAGCTCCGCATAGTAGGCGGGCTTCTTGCCGATGAGCTTCATAATCCTCGCCTCCCACTCAGCCACCTCCTCGGCGCTGAATACGTCGTTGAGCGACAGCATGCGGGTTGCATGGTCGACTTTTTCAAATTTTCCGAGCGGTTTTCCGCCGACGCGCTGGGTCGGAGATTCAGCCGTAATCAAATCAGGGTAACTCTGCTCGAGCCGTACGAGCTCGTGCTTGAGAGAATCCAGCGCAGCATCAGAAATCTCCTGTCGGTCCAGTACGTGATACAGGTACCGGTGGTGCTGTATTTCTTTCCGCAGCTTCTGAATGCGAAGTTTAGCCTCCTCTTTATTCATAATAGATTATAACTATTCACAGTCGGGGAATACCTTGTACGTGCTCAGCTGGTACCAATCTACCGTAATAAAATCCTCCGCTTCCCACCCGGTCCCGGGTACCGTCTCGTCTCCATACGGGTGTACCGCAAACTCGATCGTGCGCGACTGATCCGTTTCCGGAAGCGCGGGGTCGCCAAGCGAAAACGTTTCCGGAATCGTGCACGTATGCCATACCTCGGTCTCTCCAGGTTTCTGGTCATTGACGATGATTGACTGGCCGCTGATGCTCACCGAGAGGTCGCGATCCTGGCCATCGCTCAGGGCATTGTTATAGTGGTAGTGCATTCTCAGCGAAACGTAGTACTCATCACCCTGGGGCACGGTATCGGGCATCGGCAGGACAAAACCGTACATTTCTAACTCTGCCCCCATCGCGCACGTCCCGGGAGGAAACGGCGGGTATGCTCCCTGCGCCGAACCGTAGCATGCCATCCGCGTTGACCCGGACGGGCACCACCCCTGCCAATCCCAAGTCGATTCACAGCTGCCGTCGCAGGGCGATAGATTGCACATCTGATTGGTCGGTATGTTTGCTTCCGGATGGATAACGCCGGACGAGTATGTCGGCGCGCTCAGGACGATATCTTTCAAAATAGTGCTCTCGCTGAACAGCACGTAGTCATACAGCCCGAAGAGCGGCACCTTCCACGGAACGGTAGCGGTGAGCGACTGCTTGAAATTCCTGTACGTCCCGATTGATTTGATCTGCAGCTGGGACGGGAGCTCATCATCCGACAGCTCATTGCCGTCAGCCTTCCGGGGAGTCAGCGTTACGTCCGACAAATCGCCGAGGAGGGCCTTGACCCTGACGCGGTACCCGACGGGAATAAAGGTGTCCGAGTATGGCGCCTGCAAATCGAGCGTCCACCCCTCCTCGAGATCAGACGGCCCGATGACCTTGCGGGCGCTCGCTGACGACTCGAGCAAGCCGTTGCTGTTCCACGCCGTCCACGAAACCTCTGCGTACGAAGCCGCGTCGGGATTGGTTATTCCATCGCCATTGACGACCATGAGCGTCCTGACGACCACGCCGTCTGTTGGATCCAGCGGGCTGCTTACGTCATAGTAGTCAGCCTGTATGTACTCATACTCCTTGACCTCAACGTGCTCAATGCGCGACGTCGCCTTCTGGCTGTCCTCATCGGTATAGCTGGCTTTGCTCCAGTCGAGGTCTGCGCTGAGCTGCCCAACCTCATCAACCGCATCCTGGAGCGTCTTCGTGGAATCAGCGCGCGCGAGCTGCACGGTATGGAGACCCCGTTCAATGCCGGACTCCGCCGCATAGTATGCGACCGTCGCATCGGTCGAGCTGGCGGTGAGCTTGAGCTCATTGATGACGATGATTGAGATGGTAATCGCGATAGCCGTAAAGAGTGAAATCACGAGGAGCGAATAGAGGAGCGCGATGCCATGCTGATGTGTCCTGGTCTCCATACGTTAGTAATTCATGTTTATCGCCCTGCCCGACATGATCCGTGAAGAAATCGTCGTCTGGATGGAAATCTGCCGCTGCGATTCGGAAATCCTGGCATCATCAGTCTGCGCCTGGAATACAATGCGCACCTTGGGCTGGAAATTTCCCCCGTCCGTGGAATAGTGGCACGTATCGTCCCCGCCACTATCGCAGCGGTATGAGAATAGGCCTGCATCGTCACAGTCGCCGTCATCGGCGCACGCCGTTTCTGCCGCCTCGGCCATCGGATCAGCGCTCGGCGTGATGATAAAACGCAGATTCGTGATTTCAACCGACTCGGGCGTTATATCGTACCAGCCGGTACCGGCCTCCTCATCGCACACGCCTGTGCCGGCTTCTGAACAGTACTGAACTTTCGTGCCGGTTCCCGGCCCGAGAGCGCCGGGGCTCCGCCTGAAAAAAATCTGTTCATCCGCCTGATTCGTGAGTGCGAGTACAAACTCCCCTTCAGTATCGAGTTCGTGCAAATCGTACTCCATGTCACCGTAGTGCGCATAGTTGATCGTGCCGAGCCTAATCTCCTGCGCAACAGCTTCGAGCAGGTACCGTACGTCATCCTGCACGCGTTGCATCGCGACGGTCTTCCGCTGTGTGTTGTTGATGACGACAAAAACGTTCACGACGATCAAGATGATCATGACAAAAATCGACAGCGCAACGATCATCTCGATGAGCGTAAATCCTCCCTGCTTGCTGTTTTTGATTGCCTGATGCACCTGCTTTTTATCAGTAACTTGTTAGAGCGTTTGCCAATTGTACAGCTGATCCTCAATAATCACCTTTTTATTCGAATCGTGCTGCCCCCATCGCACTTCACAGACCACCTGTATGCCCACCTCGGCATACCCCGCGGTGGGACAATCGTTTGCGGACGTATTATCGGTGCCGTATTCCTGGTCACCGGCAGCATTCTGGCAAATCGGATACAGGTAGAGCATCCGGTAGAACTCAGAATTGCCGACGATAGACGCGCCTCCCTGCAAGAATCCTTCATCGGTGCGCCGTAAGCGCGAATATTCGGTCTCGCTAAAATCATCGGGTAAAAATGAGAGTGGCGAATGAATGCTCGGATCGCCAACGACCGGTATGGCGGTCGTCTTGATTGTGGCAGCCGCGTCGTCAGTCCGCAGCTCCCGATCCCACTGACTGATGCCCCACGTCGAATCGCACTGGGCAGAGTCAGTGCAGTCAGCTTGATTATCGCAGTTCGGGTCATCACACTGCATCGTCGGATCGATCCAGTTGCTATCCCGCACGTTTCGGACGGTTTCAACGCCTTCGCGTGCGAGGTTGGTGGCAATGAGCTTATTGCGGGCTTCCCTGCTCGCATTGATGCTCGTGACGATCAGGACGATCGTGGCTACGAGCGCGACAACGAGCACGGTAATCGCAATAATGAGCTCCAGTAATGTCTGCCCGCTTTGATTATGGTGCGCCGTGTGCATAGTTACCAGTTGCATGAACTCATGTCTTCACTGATCTGCCCTGAGATCCTGTGCAAACTTACCTTCCTGCAGCTCCCCTCAATGAAGTCGCTGCCGAGGAGCAGTTCGAGCGTAAAGTACGGCTCTGCATCGTCGTCGATCGCCTCCGCCCCGTTGAGGTAAAAATTCATCGTACCGGTGGGCGGCGTAAACGTAACATCGAGGGTATTCTCGGACGAAGGCGTTGCCGGATCGGCCGTACCGAACCGAAAACTCTCTATGTGCACTCCCTTCGTGAATACGTTATTTTCAACGATGATGAAATCCTCCGTGCTGTCGGTCAGCAGGTGGTCCGCCGTCGTATCTCCAAAGAGCGTGTACCGCTCAGTAGATCTAACATTAATCCCGTACCCGCCGAGCGGAACCGCTGCCTTGCACTCATATTCGGGATCCCACGGACCGACGCCGAGGTTGCAGTAAGAGTTGTCCTCGCAAGGGTAGAACTCATGGTCGGTCGAGCTGCGCTCACAATACTTGATGCTGTTTCCGCCGATGCTGTAATTCTGAGCAAGCCGGAAATTTTGGTGCAGCTCGGTCGACACGCGCCGGAATTCATCGGACTCCCTGCCATGCCGGAAGTTCACCATCACGATCGCACTAAACAGTCCGATAATCGAAATAACGATCAGCAATTCCGTTAACGTGAAACCTCTCTTGTCGGGCAGGTTCATAGTAAAAAAAGATCCTTATACATGCTCACAACCGGATCGGCGCAGAGGAATGTCAGGAAAGTCGCTACGGTGAGAAACGTTCCGAAGGGCACCTGGCTCCGCCACCGCTTGTTGCCGAACAGGACGAGCCCGATCCCGATGATGGATCCGAAGATGTACGCCCCGAAGAGCGCAACGAGGAGGTGCTCCCACCCGAGCATGGCCCCCATGACGATGCCGAGCCGTATGTCCCCGCCGCCGATCCACTTCCCCCGCGAAACCGCGTGCTGCAAAAAGAAAAAACCGCCTCCGATGAGCATGCCGATTACGACCGACAGGATGCTGATGTCCAATACGGTTAAAGAAAGCATGAGCGCGAGCGCGAGCGCTGGAATGCTGACCTTATCGAGTATGAGGTAGTACCTGAGGTCGTAAACGAAAATAACGATCAGGAAGCAGGTATAGACGAGGTATACAAAAAAAGTGGCACCGATCCCAAACTGTGCGTAGAGGAGCACGAAGAGCACGGCCGTACTGAATTCAACAAGGGGGTACTGCCATGAAATCGGCTTATGGCAGTACCGGCACTTCCCGCGCAGCAGCACAAAGCTGACAACCGGCACCAAATCCTTCGCAGCGAGATCGTGCTTGCACCGGGGACAGTACGACCTCCCCCGCATAAAGCTCACCCCCGCATGGAGACGGTAGATGACGGCGTTTAAAAAACTGCCGACGGCAAAGCCGAGCAATACTATGAGGAATACGTCGATATAAACAATAAGTGTAGAGGTGAAATCCATACGTACCTATTTTATAGTATACCAGAACGAGGCCGTATTTAAAAACGCAGCATGCATGATAAAAAAGCGTGCGCCACTGCATGCATAACCGAACGCACGAATTACCTGTGCTCAAAAGATCCCTTCCGGGGAGAGCGTATGGGGTCCTGCGCGGAGGCTGCCGTAATTCTTTTCGAGCATAAATGAAACAGCATAGCCCTCACTGTCGGGCGCCTTTTGGACGGTGTAGCTGTATGTTCCCGGATCGATAAACTCAGCCAGCGTCGGAAGGTACTGGGTTAGGTTGCACTGCGATACGAGCATGCCCGGCTGGCCGCATCCCCCGAGAGCCGCCCCCTCATAGCTTGCCGTATCATTATACAAAAACTCAAACGCAGCCTGAATCCTCGTCATATCAGACAGCCGCTTCGCATCACGCGTCTTTGCTTTCTCGCTGTTGATGAGGAGGAAACCCCCGCCGATGAGCAAACCAAAAATAACTACAAAGATAAGAATAATGAGAATCGATACCCCTGCCCTGTTTTTTTGTAGCATACGCAGTTCTTTCTTATGGCAACGTGGGGCAGCTGACACCCTCACCGTAAATGCCGGTCGAGTAGTAATAGAACCAGAGCTTGTCAGTGCCCTCTCGATGGTAGCAGAGCACGTAGTTTGCATGCCTGATATTCTCATTCGTATCGTACGCGTAGTACAGCGCCGTTTGGGTGCTATTGATCGGATCGGTGAAAACTTTGCTCACGTATCCGGGGTACAGCGGATTGCCGTTCTGAGAAAAAATCGAGCCATCGGCGGGCTCGGAACCGATATCAGGGCCGCCTCCGCTGCTGCTCGCGGGCGTAGGATACTGCTCGTGGTCATGGAAGTACAGCGCGAGCCCGAGACGCATCTGAGACAGGTCTGCTGCGCGCTGCGCGTCGCGCGCTTTCTCGCGCGTGCCTTGCAAGCTGACGAGGCCGATCGTTACGAGGATGCCAATAATCGCGAGTACTACCAGCAGCTCAATGAGCGTATACCCCCTGTATTTTACCGCGCTCTGTTGCTTGTTTTCCATGGCTGTATAGGTACAGTATATATCACGCCCGCAATGAGTCAATTCGACCGCCGCAGGCCCCTACTCATCAGTGGCGCCGTTTAGACGTGCCCGGTCCTGCCGGACGCCAGCGAGCTCCAGCGCTGCCAATTCAAACGCGGAATCGATTTCGAGCGCCCGCTGTAATGCACGCTCTGCTGAGTCGTACTCCCCGAGTTCCCGGTAGGATTGCCCAAGGAGCAGATTGAGAAAAGACAGCTCGGTTTTCAGCTTTGGATTAGCCGTCTTCACCGTTTCGCCGTACCGCGAGAGTATGCTCTCAATAGTAGCTACGGCGCCCACATAATCTTCTTGCTTGCCGTAGAGAGCGGCCAGATCATAGTAAAAATCAGGTTCGAAAACCGGGTTTATTTCGATCGCTTTCTGATAAGCGCGTTCAGCGCTTCCATAGTCCTCGAGTATAAAATAAATCCTGCCGAGAAGATTATACCCGAAGCAATCAATCTCACTCCACTGCATCGCGTCTAACGTCACCCGCTCGGCCTCGTAGAAACTCCCGGGATTGTAATCTGGAATCGTGTTTGCCTGTTCATACAGCAGGCCGGCTTGGCGTTTCATCTTTGTCGGCGAAGGATCAAACGCCACTGCGCGCGCATACAGCTCGAGCGGATAACTGATGCCCCCCAGCGACCGCTGCCGCTCAGCTTTGTCATAGTATGCTTCTGATGCAATTAACGTAATGCCCCGCGCCATGAGCAGTAGGCCGACGGAAACGCAGAGAATGACCGCAGTACGATTCGAGCCTGGATGCCGCGCCCTGCCCTCGTCGGCCTGCCCCCCCTGCGCAATCACAATGCCGCCCGCAATCCAGAAAAGTACGAATACGCCGGGAAAATGCCATCCAAAATCGAATAGGGCGTGAATTGCCGAGGCGAGCACCCCCAGTGATAATCCGAGCGCGTAGGGATAGCGTGCGGAATCGCCGGCGAGGCGCCGGACAGCCGCACGGCACCGGATCAGGAGCGTACTAATGAGCGCAACAAACGCGAGCACCCCAAAAAACCCGACCTCGGCAGCGAGCTGGATGTAGTAGTTGTGCGCGTACCGCGGCTGCTCGAGAACTGACGCCGCGTACCGCGGATACACATCCTGGTACGTAGCGAGCCCGCTGCCGGTGAGTGGGTGGTCATAAAAAATCTCAGCGGCCGAAGATATGAACTTCAAGCGCTGGTTAAAACTCTCGGCAATGCCTTCGGCCGGGATTGTCGTATGTATCTTGAGCGCGTGTAAAAAATTCCCTGATCTCAAGTACCGTACGCCGACCGCAACGGTAAAGAGTGCCGTAAAAGCAATGAGGAAAAAGAGCAGCCCTTTTTTTGTAAAAATTTTTTTTCGCTGTAACCATGCCAGAATGCCCAGCGGAACGGCGATGCTCACCCAGGCTGTAAAAGAAAACGTCAGTAAAAAGCTGCCGAGTAATACGAGCGTGCCGAACCAAAACAGCGCCCTGTTCCGCCTTTTCTCAGCTGAAAGCGCAAGAACGATCCCAAGCAGCAGGCTGAAGAGCAGGTAGCTGCCGAGCGCATTCGCATTGTAGAGGAGGCCTCCCGCCCTCAGTGCCGGATCGATAATGAGCAGCACCAAGCTGACGATTGCTGCGATGATGCCCGTACAGTAAATGACGATTGAGGTGAGCTTGAGGAACAGCGGTTTGCCAAGGACCGTCGCCGCAACCCAGAAAAAAATACCGTAACACAGCAGCAGCGTAGCCTGATGCATGCTCTCGTAGAGCTGCACGGACACAACTGAAGTGGCCGCGACGATGGCCATGAACAGGAAAAAATAAAAAAAAGGAGACCTCCAAGCGGAAACAGCCGTCCTGCGATCGGGCTCTCCCCGCAGCAGCATCATGGTAAAGAAGGCGAGCGGAAAGCTGACGACCATGAAGATGCCGTGAAGCCAGCGATTCCACTCTCCGGAGAAGAAGGACGAGAGCACGATGAGAAATAAAAAAATCCCCAGTACGACATACTGGCGGAACCGGATGCTGCTCTCGGTGAAGACGACGGGTTGCATGCGTACAGTATATCAAATCGCCGGGCGGCTGTGTAGCATTCTTATATCGAAAACCGTTCGCGCCATGAGCCGATGGCTGCCGCTGAAACGGCCCGGGATTGCTGGATCGCGCGCCGCTGCCGTACGAGCCGCGGCAGCGAGCAAACAAGCGAGCACGCGATGCGAATGTACGTGGCAATGCTCCCAATAATGCCAAGGGTATAGCCTTTTTCAACCGATGCGGTGCCGCGGAAAACGCCCAGCCACAAGGAGAGGGGATAATTTTTTATTGCCAGGAATAGCCTGTTGCGGCCCGAACGGTAGCGCCTGAAAGCATATGAGATAGTGCTCGTCGTTGCGGCCACCTTGTGGTAGACGATAGCTTTTGGCGCATACATTATTTTCCAGCCTTTCAGCCGAGCGCGGACTGACAGGTCGGTGTCCTCGACGTATGCAAAAAAATGGCTGTCGAAAAAATCTCCATCAAGCTCGACATCCTCGAGCATGCTTCGGCGGTAGAGTGCGGCTCCAGCGCGCGCGCTGAAGCACTCTTCCTCGCGGTCGTACTGGCCCTTATCTTCCCTGCCGAAACCTCTCGTGACGACCTTGAGCGTCCCCGCCTTGAAAAAGTCCCCTGCTGAATCGAGCACCGTGCGCTCATCGAATCGGAGCATCTTGCTGCTCACGGCTCCGATGCGTTCGTCTTTACTGGCAGTGGCGCGGAGCTCATACAGCCACTGCGCGTCGGCTTCCGTATCATTATTGAGCACCGCGATATACGCGACTCCTTTGTCGGCGAGCGCTTCGCGGATGCCGACGTTGTTGCCCTCCGCAAATCCTCGGTTCCGGAGCAGTGAGATTATCTCGACGCCGGGGAAGCACTTCTGGACGTACTCTCGTGACCCGTCCTTTGAACCGTTGTCAACGAGAATCGTCCGAAACCGTTTGTAGCTCTGCCGTTCCAGCGCACGCAAGCAGGTCTCAAGGTGCCTGAGCCCGTTCCAATTGAGTATAATGACACACGTATCCGCTGATTCCATAAGAACCCGATCCTGCCTTACGATCTGCATGTAAGTATACCAGAAGCAGCACATTACAAAAAGCGCCCGGAAATAGTATCGAGCGCTTTCTGCATTTATTTCAACTGATGGTAGTTGACTAGTCTGGTTGCATTGTACAGCCGAGTGTGCCGGTATACTGCTCATCATTTGTGCCATCACCCATGAGCCAGTAAATCTCGCCAGTGCCTGGTGATTCGAGCTCAGTATACAGGTAGTAGTACGGCGTTGTGAGCCCACTATTGCACTCTACGTACGTATACTGGCCTGTTGCCTGCGGATCAGACGGAACCTTCGAAATGTACGTCGGTACGAGGTAGCTGTCAAGCACCGCGTACGTTTCACCCGTTACATTCGGGAACGCACCACCGTTGTCATCCGAGTACAGGACGAGTCCGGTCCGGATCTGGCCAAGGTCAGACTTGCGGGTTGCGTCACGCGCTTTTTCACGCGCACCGTTCAGAGCGACGAGACCGATGGTGGCCAAGATACCGATAATTGCGATAACCACCAATAACTCAATAAGAGTAAAACCTTTTTTCTGCATAGTTTCCACCCCCTTTCTGATACTAGAGAGCAGTTCAACCTCCAAACTGTCATATAGCGTATCACAGATCACGGATCCGTCTGACCCGTGCTAATACTATACGATCCGCAGGACGCTGTTTACTCCCCAGTGGATAGTTAATGATATCGACTAACTTAAAAAGAACGAACAGGGTAATGATGAATACAGAATAGCACGACTTTTCTTAAATTTCAATAAAAACAGCTTTCAATCAGTACCATATACTACTATAGTATCACATTTTTAACGAAATGTCAATGTAATTATCAATCTCTAGTGCTCCAGTCACGGGATATATTATTATATTGTACTCGACAGATTGTAGATTGGCAGAATAATCGCTGATACGAGCAGCCCGACGGCAATGCCGATAACGACCATGATAACGGGCTCGATAAGGGCGGTCAGGTTCTGAAGCGAATTTTCAAGCTCCCGAGAGTAAAAATCCGCGACCTTTCCCAGAATTTTATCGAGCTGTCCGGACTGCTCACCGACGCTCATCATCTGCGACAGCATAAGCGGTATGTCCTTACTCTGGACAAAAACCGTCGTTATGGAAGCGCCGCCCTCGACGCGGTTGATCGTTTCTTTTGTCAGGTCATGGTACAGGGTATTGCCGACCACGTCAGCCACGATAGTGAGCGATTTCGTCAGCGGAACGCCGGAGGCGACGAGCGTCGACAGTGAGCGGGAAAAACGGGTCAGGTACAGCCGGTTGAAGATCGGCCCGATGATCGGGGTGCGGATCTTCGCGAGATCATAAAACTTACGCCCCTGCGGCGAGCTGATCATGAAGCGGAATCCAAAAAAAGCGCCGATGCCAAGCACGATCAGCAGCCACCAGTATCCAATCAAAAAATCGCTGAGCGCCATGAATGCCCGCGTGGTTATCGGCAGCGGAACGTCGCTCTCGGCGAAGATGCCGGTAATTTGCGGCAGTACGAACATCATCATGCCGACACCGACAAGGAGCAGCGCGCTGACGATGAACGCGGGGTAGATCATCGCACCGCGGGCTTTTGCTTTGAGGTCATAATCTTTCTCGAGCTGGTCAGCGAGGTACTGCAAAATCTCATCGAGCCGGCCGGTTGTCTCTGCAGAACGCACCATCTGGACAAAAAAATTGTTGAAAACGTGCGGATACCGCGAGAGCGTCTGGGAGAGCTTGGCGCCGCCGTCGACCTCATCCGATATTTCAGCAACAACCGACTTGAGCTCCTTATTGGTCGTCTGCCGGACGAGCACCCGAAGCGCCCGGACGATTGGCACGTCCGATGATATCATAACGGACAGCTGGCGCGAAAAGACGACAATCTCGCTCGACTTGACGCGGCCCCGCAGGTTGAGTCCCGCGAGAAATGCTGGACGCCGGCGCTCCTTGAGCGACACGATGAAGAGCTTCTTGTCGCGCAGTATGCCGTACGCAATGTTTTCCGTCGGCGCCACGACAACACCGCTGATCATTTCGCCCTGGTTGTTGCGCGCTTTATAAAAATAATTTGCCATGCGTTTCTATATTTGTTTTTCCGGGCCGCCTCCGCACCGGCAACGTTACGCGGAACTGGTTACCTTCTTGATCTTGTCGATCACCTCTGAGGGCATGAAATGCGCCTTAATGAGGTAGTCGGCAGCTCCGAGCTCAATGCCCTTCTGCACGTCATCCCGCTGCCCGAGATTCGTGAGCAGGATAACCGGCGTATTCTTCGTTGCGGCAGACTGCTTGAGATCTGCGAGGACGTCAAACCCGCTCATCTTCGGCAGTATAATATCGAGCAGCACGATATCCGGCACTGCTTCTGCTGCGAGCTTGAGCGCTTTTTCGCCGTCCGCTGCAACCCGGACCTCAAATCCCTCCAGCTCCAGCTTCGTGACGTACATGCCCGCGAGGAAAGAATCATCCTCGACGAGCAGAACGTTAACCTTTTTTTGCTTCTCCCCTGCCATAATGTTTAATCCTTAGTGAAAAGAGTTGCTTAATCCGTCGTTGCCCGAATCACCTCTGAAATGGACGTCTTCCGTTCGAGTGCCTTGATCATGCCGTCCTGCACCATGGTAATCATGTGCTGATCAGCGGCTGCCGCACGTATGTCGTCGATCGTGGGATTGCTGACGATTATCTTCTTGAGCGTTTCGTCGACCTCAAGAATTTCATCGATCAAGATACGGCCTTTGTACCCGGTATTCTCGCACCGCACGCACCCCTTGCCCTCAAAGAAGTGCATCTCGTCGAGGGGCTTGCCGAGCCGCTTCTCAATCACTTCTTTCGGAATAGTGCTGAGCATTTGCTTGACGCGCCCGAGCAGCTCGGACGGAAGTTGCACTTCCTCCTGGCAGTATGGGCAGAGCCGGCGGACAAGGCGCTGTGCCGCAACGGTGGAGAGTGACGCCGTAATGAGGAACGGCTCAATCTTCATATCGATCATGCGCGGGATCGCACCGAACGAATCATTGGTATGAAGCGTCGAGAGCACGAGGTGCCCGGTCAACGAGGCATGCACGGCCAGTTCCGCCGTTTCACTGTCACGGATCTCACCGACCATGATAACGTCGGGGTCCTGGCGCAAAATCGACCGGAGCCCGGCCGCAAAAGTAAGCCCGACATCGGGATTGATTTGGGACTGGTTTACGCCGTTGATGTAGTACTCAACCGGGTCCTCAAGCGTAATGATATTGATTGAATCGTCGTTGAGGATGGTGAGCAGAGCAGAGAGCGTGGTTGATTTTCCAGAACCGGTCGGGCCAGTCAGCAGGATCATGCCGACCGACTTCTTGACTGATTGCTGCATAACTTCGAGGCTCCTCCCCTCAAATCCCAGCTTTTCCAGATCGAGCACGACAGCAGCGCGGTCAAGGATACGCATAACGACTTTCTCATTCGAGAATAGCGGGAGCGTTGAAACGCGGTAGTCAATGATTCTCCCCTCCCACTCGGTGCGGAAACGGCCGTCCTGGGGAACGCGCGTTTCATCGAGCTTCAGGTTGGAGAGCACCTTAATCCTCGCGACGATCGCCGAGTGCACATACCGCGGCAGCACGAGTGAGGTATGGAGGACGCCGTCAACGCGGTACCGAACCCGGGTCTCATTCTCGACCGGCTCGATGTGGATATCAGATGCATTGCCCTCGACGGCGTGCTTGAGGATGACCGATACCATCTTTGATACCGGGGCGCTCTTGACGGTTTGCCCCTTGCCCTTGTCTTTGTCGAGCAGCTCATCGAGTGATCCGCGATCCCGCTGGTCCGTACCCGCCAGCGCTTCCTCCACCTCCGCGCCGAGCGTTGCGTACTGTTTTGCCGCATACCGGAAACCGCTCGTAGATATAATATAGAACTTTATCTTCAGCTGCTTTTCCCGTGCGATGAATTCTACCGCCTCAATGGCCTTGAAATCGCCCGGGTTTACCATGGCGAGGCTGATTTCATTTTGAACTTTATCGAACGCAACGAAGTGGTAGTTTTCTGCCAGCTCCCGCGGTATTAAACTTAAAACCGCATGCGGTATCGACTTGCCAAACAAATCGATATACGGCACGCCGAGCACCCTGCTCCGGGCTTTCGCGACGTCTTCCTCGGATATGAATCCGCGCTGGATCGCAATTTCTGCTACTTCATCATCATCTTTCGCCTGCTTTTTCAGCTCCTCTACCCGTTCTATCGGCAGGAGGCCGCCCTCGATAAAAATATCGAGCAGCGACTGTCTTGTCTGTGGTCCATTGAAATCCATATTCGTAACGTTATGGCAGGGGTATGAAAGGATTAATCCGGTACGGAGCGGCGAGCACGTCGGTGCTGGATTCATTGAGCGAGGTATCGACGCTGGTTACAGTATAGTAGTACGCGGTGTTTGGATCAACGCTATCGACGTACGATTCCGCTTGCTCCGCGATGTCATTTTCATTCCGAGGGTACACGACGCTGCCGAGCGCGCCCTCCACGGTTGACCGATATACGCGGACAAACCAGAAATCGGTATTGTACGGATTGATCCACGAAACGGTAATCTCCCCGTCCCCAGTACTCCCAACGCTGACATTCAACGGAGAATCAGGGGCTATCGTATCAGCAGGAATACCAAACAACTGATCGCCATTCTCCGATTCATACTCAGTTCCCGTCGCTTCATCGACCGCCACTGAACGGATAAGGTAGTAGTACTGCACCTCGTTGACAACATCGCTATCGATATAGTTCATCACTCTGCCGCTGTCCATCCCGCTGATAGCTTCTTCGTACACGAGCATGCCGAGCTTGCCCTTCGCTTCGGAACGGTACAGACGGACGGAAGAAAAATTGATATGCGCCGGCAGCTGCCACTTGACGATGAGCTGGCGGCCTGCACCGGTACTCGTAACTGATTCGAGCGTCGGTGCGAGAGGATCGCGCGTATTAAGCGCGATGCCCTGGTGCTGCTCGTTGAAACCTTCAAACGGCTCCTTCGCGAGCTCATACAGCCGTGCGTCGCTGAACACCTCATCGTCAATCTTGAAGGTGAGAGGCTTGCCCAAGCCGCTCGCCGCAGCATCATCACGGGTAACGACCCCCGTTTCGGGTGTACTGTAAAAAATATCGTAGATGATATACCCGCCAACTCCAGCCGCTACGAGCCCGATTGCCAGGTACGTCGCCAGGTGTTTAATCTTTTTCTCTTTCTTGGGTTCCATAGTCGCCGTGCTGCTTACTTATAGTACGTCGTTAGGTTCAGGCTGTAGCTCGTCCTGTCCGGTGCATAGGAAAATGAATTGAGTTCAAATGGCGGCATGAGCGTGCCGAGCTTATCCAGAAAATCTTTGATTTGCGCGTACGTGTCGAGGCCTTCGATCGTTACCGTTACGTTGAGGCTCTTCAAGCTCACTGCCTTCGTTTCCTCTTCCTCTTCACCGACAGCAGCCTTGAACACGCCGACGTCGATCGACTTAAGCACGAGCCCGTTCGCAGCGATAAAATCTTTCAGCTCAATAACGATATAGGGAATCTCACGCTCATCAGGCAAGAGGTACTCAAGCTGCTTGATTTCCTCATACGTCAGCTCATTGTACCGGGTCTCGAGCCGCTTGAGCCGCTCGAGCGTATCTATCAGGTTGAGCTTCTGCTGCTCGCGCTCTTTCAGATCGATCACGCCGATGGACCTGATGTCGGCGACCGTGCCCTTGATAAACAGCTGGTAGCCAGCGCCGATGATAAGCAGCGTCGTGATTACCGAAATCAGCACGAAGTACTTCGTGAAAATCCGTATCAGATCCCTCTTTACGATTGCAAACTTCATGGCACTACGGTGAAAAATAAAAGATGCTCGGCAAGACCGTCAGCTCGATCGTAAAGCTGACTGCGCGATCGTCCATTGCATCCACGGGCACATTCCCGGTTCCATCGGTGGCGGCAGCTTCGCCTATGAACTGAATGCCTGATATGGTAGCGGTTTTTACAAAATCCGTCGCCTTCTCGAGCACAAGCAGCTGTTTGACCGCCGCCTCATAGTTTTTTCCGACCGCACCGAGGCGCAGCACCCCATTCACGTCGGCAACCATCGTCGTATAGTACACCTCCGGTACGGTGTGGGCTTCGAGTTTCGTAAAAATGCTTGACCAGTGAACGTGCTTCTCGAGAAGAGTCTTTGCTTCACGAACCTCGGCATTCAAGTCGTCTATCCTATCCTGCAAATCGTCATACTGGTTGATCGAGGTGGCGAGCGACTGAATCTCATCTTTTACTTGCCCGACATTCTTGGTGATATTATTATAGTAAAAATTTGCGCCGAGCCAGCCGCCAAAAATAAGTCCGCACGCGGCGATCACAAAGAGGCCAAGGTACAGGAGCTTTACTACGGGCAGCTCATGCATCATCGACTCTTCCGGAATCAGGTTGATCTCCCACTCGACCGTATGCTGTACTCCGGGCGCCTCGGGCTTCGTAAGCCGTACTCCGCTAGCACGTTCCGACGGAGGTGGCGGTGGGAGTGGCGGAAGCGGCGGCTCCACAATGGCATCAGGCTGTTTGCTGATCTCCTCCCGCTCCGGGCGCACTTCGGCTCGTTGTACTGCTGGCACATCTATCGCTTCTGCTGCAGATACGCGTTCCATGGCATCGCCCGCTTCTTCAGCCGCTGGTGCAGCTGTCACTTCGGACTGCGCTTCCGGAGGGTTGATGAACGACGGTGCGTGAAAATCATAGTGGGGCGCTTCCTGCGCAGCCGTTAGTTTTACGCCCTCTTTCACGTCAGCCTTCACTTCAGCCGGATGCGTTTCCGCCGCAGGGCGTACAATCTTCTTGCGCTTGAATATGCCCGCGAGGGCGCTGAGCACCCTTCTTAACCACGCGCCAAAGCCGCTGCCTTTTTTCTGTTCTTTCTTTAGTGGCGCTACTTCCGGTACGGGTGGCGCAGCCCTCTCCGGCTCCGCGGCCGGCTTCTGGGGCGCTGAAATTTTCTGAGGAGCAGAAATCGGGGCTGAATATTTTTTTTGTTCTGGTGCGGGCGGGGCGACTTCCAGAGTCTGCGTTACCTCGCTGCCGAAAGCTCTCGGCGGCTCGATCTTAATCCGCTCCATGTCTGGCGCGGGGCGCTCATGCGGCCGCTGAAGCTCGGGGGTAATTTCCCGCGCCGGGGCGTACGTGACACGCTCAGCATGAAAAACTTCTCTCCGCGGCGGAGGGGGCGTAACGACAGGCAGCGACTTGCCGGTGAGCGCGGGATGGAGGTCTAATTTTTTCTTCCTGCCAAACATTCCCCGCAGCCAGTGCATGAACCGCTTCCACACTGAAGGCGCTGGTGCCGGCACCTGCTTCGCCTGCTGTTGGGGCGTTACGACCTCGACCGTCGCCTTAAGCTGCTGATCGAGTTTCGGAAAACCAGCGGCAGCATGGATTTCACGTCCGGACTCTTCCGCTCTTTTTACTGCTTCTCCTGCACCAGCCGTCCCGCCGCCGTTCGCGGCGACATGCACGACCTGCGGAGTTCTCTTCTTGGGAGCAGGCTCTTGTGCGACCCGCTCCGTACGGACAGGCTTATACTTGGGAAATTGTTCCTTCTGCTGCCACACGGCGGAAGCTGCCGGAAGTTGTGCCGCTTCGGGCGCTCTCCGGCCGAACAGGCGAGCCATGAATGAAACCTTTTTTCCTGCCGGTTTTGAACTTTCCGGCTGCTTCTGTGGCTCAGCCCGAAATTCAACCCTTGGTTTTGGCATTGAGGTAACCCTGGATTTCTGGTACAAGATTTTCTCCTCGAGCAGAATTTTTTTTGCCGGAGCTACCATGGCTTTCTCGGCTTCCTGCTTTCTTACATCCACTTTCGGGCGCAGGAAAGGACGTTTGAAAAAAGACAAAACGCCAGCGTGCTCAACGCCTGACCTTGTCTTCTTTGCAGGCTTAACCGGGCCTGTTAGCTCTATCCGCGGAGCTGGCCGCTGCTGCTGTTTTTTAACTTTCAACTTTTCCTCGCCGGGGAGGAGGTTAATGGACATAGTTTGTTTTTTTGTTTTTCGTAACCCTTTTCTAGACTTGCGGTGAGCCTAATTTAACCCTTTTTTGTAAATAAGGCTTATACTCAGAAGCTGCGTATAGAGTGGTTTTCCCTATAACGGTTATATGTATATTGTAGCATATTTAAAAAAATAAGTCAACATAACACAGCCCCATCGGCGAGAAAGGGCATATCTCTATATTAATAATGCAATTTATACAATTTCACGCATCGCCAAGCCGACTGACACGGCAAGCCGCGGACCGAGCTGCCTGAGCAACGAATCGATTTCAACGGGGTGGATTACCCGCGCCCACGGATCTCCGATGTATGTCTTGATATTGAAGATTTTTTGCAGATAGTCAGGCAAGTCCATGAAGTATGAAGAGCCTCCAGTTAAAATAATCTTCGAGACCTTCTGCTTATTCTGGCGCTCGTAGTAGTTTATAATGTAGCGCGCTTCATTGACGACAGAGTGCACGACGTACTTAACCTGCTGGGGCAGCTTCTCTACCGACTCGTCATCAAGCGAACCGTTCATATCGCGCTTGAACTGCTCGGCGTGTTCCTCGGCAAGCCCGGTTGCTTGTGCAACCGCCTTCGTTATGGTAGTGCCGCCGATATCGATACTGCGGTTGTGGATCGGCACGCCGCGCGCAAAAATAGTGAGGCTTGCGGCTTCATTGCCAATATCGATAATCATAACCGGATTCTGGTCGTTGCCGATGAGAGCGCGCTCGAGCGCGAAAGATTCCGTCTCCAGGCCGATGAGCTGCACGCCCGCTTCCTTGAAGAGCTCAACGTACCGGTTCACCAAATTTTTTGGCGCTGCCGTCAGGAGAACTTTAATGCTGGCCTTCGCTTCCTTCAATCGGGCTGACGCCTGCTCATCACTAGAACCGCTCTCCGGATCTCCTCCGCCACCGCCGGGAAAACCATCCCGCGATGCCTTGCCCCCATCTTTCTTCTGCAGATCCCCCGCGTGATTCTTTTTTTCCAGCATCCCCTTCGCGCTGCCCGGTGCGGCGTGCTGCTCAGCATCCCCCGACAGGACCTCCCAGTCCAGAATCATCTCTTCGAGCGGGATCGGCACGAACTTTTTCGCCTCCCACCGTACAGCGGAAATGAGCTCCTTCTTGCTCATCGCAGGAAGGCTGATGAGCGAACTGAATACGCTGAAGTTTGGCAGTGCGGTTACGACCCTGAGGCTCGACATGCGCGACTGTTTTAATACATCTTTAACGTGATTCGCGACTTCATGCCGCGCTTCCACGCTCTCGTCTTTAATAATGCTCGGAACACCCTCTGCAAAACCATACGTAACGAGCTGCGACCTGCCGCCAATGTCAACAAGCTCAACGATCTTGATGCTTGAGCCGCTCAGGTCTACCCCCAAATATGATAGTTTCTTCGCCATGTTTTTTATGCTTCGTTACGGCACCCTGTCGTAAATCGGCAGCGCCTCGGTAAAATCAGAAAGTCCGGGTGGCGTATTGGCTACGACTCTCCCATCATACAGTATCTGTTCTGACGCAGCAAGGTTCTTCGTGTACTTCCGGTCGAAGCTATAGCCTTCCGCTACGAATAGCCCGTTGACGAGCAGCGGCATCTGGTAGTCGACGACGAGCTCGGATGCTCCGGGCAACGCCGCCTCCTGGTAGAGCGCGCGCGAGGCGCCGTCATCCGCGTCGGTTTCGTTCGTACCGCGGCGCACCCGCAGCCCGATGTGGTGCTCAGGCTGATGGCTGCCGAGATCAACCCACGCATCCACCAGGCTCGCGATATCAGCCGGAAGCAGGTATTCCGTGCCGTCAGCCCACGCGCCTGCAGCGATATCCCACGTCACTTCGGATACCTCCTGGCTCATTGATACGCATGACGGCACATTCGGGTTGCAGCCGAATGATGCGATATCGACCCCGCTCAAAAGCCCAATCCTGCCTTGCAAGGCGTCAGCGCCCGTATCCGTGGCGTCAAAGCACGCCGGACTCTCATTCCGCCCCGTAACCTTGAGCTGTGCATTGATAATTTCTGCACTGGCAGGCAGCTGCGTATAATCGGGGTCATCCGCTGGAGGAGGCGCAAACCTGAGGAATACTCTGTTCGGATTGCCCTTGTACCTACCAAAATTCATGCAGACCGGGTCGTAGTCGCATTCTGCGTTCGTATCGCAGTCCTGCGGATCGGTGCTGCCCCAGGATGCGGCTTCATTCGCTCCACTGCCAACGAGATCCCCAGTCAACCGATCCCGCTTCTCAATCATCCAGCGGTTAACCGAACCAACATAGGAAAATCCGCCGATGTACATCGCACTGCTGTCGAGCTTAACCGCATAGGCTTGCCGCCCGTTCGTTTCGACGATTGCGTTCGTGGCATGGCCGGTAAACGGCTCCGGCTGCCCGCTGTGGGTATACCGTTCGACGTACATGTTATACTGGCTCGCACCCATATCTGATAAGCCCGCAACGTACACATACTCAGCGTCAGCGGCAACGTCATACACCAGCCTTCCGTTTGTGGATATGACATATCCCTGAAAGTTAAAATCCTGGTGAACGCCACAGCCTCCGAGTATGGAACACAGCTCGCCGGTATGCTTATTGTACTTTGCGGTCAGGAAATCAAACCCCGTGGTGTACCCAGCTGCAAAGAGCACATCGCCGGACACGGTAATGGCACGGCCGTAGGCTTGCGCATTTGCCGAAGGGAAATCCTGCATGCCGCCCGCGCCGAAGTCTTCGCCCGCGCCGCACGCGCCGGCGGTGCACAAGGCGCCGGTATGCTTTTCGTACTTCTCGAGATGCATCCAATTCGTGGTCGGAGTCGAAATGTAGCGGCGCCCTATGGTATAGATAAATTCTCCATCTACCGCAATACCGTACCCGTACGTTGTGGTGAGCGATGAGTCACGGTATCCCCCCGTGCCGAAGTCTTCGCCCGCGCCGCACGCGCCGCCAGTGCACAGGGCACCGGTTGCTCTGCTGATCTTTGCGGTACGCATGCGCGTCCCTCCTGACGTATAGTAGCCGTTAACATATATAAAATTACTATCGACGCCCAATATGTTTGCTCCCCCGCTGAACGATATAGTAACAGACTGGTATCCCCCCGTGCCGAAGTCTTCGCCCGCACCGCACGCGCCGGCGGTGCAGAGAGCGCCGGTTGCTTTATCGTACTTTGTTATACGAGACCCTCCCCTACTCCCAGCGACGTAGATAAAATTATCATCAACGTGAACATCGTACGCATAGCCAGCGATTCCTCCCAGATTGATAATGCCGGTCGGGGCTGCATTGCAATCATTGTGCGGACAGTCAGCATTAACGTGGCAATAGTATGTCGGATCTGCTATGCACTGGCCCATGCCAAAGGTAGTGTCGAGCTCGCCCGTATCAAGGGTGCGCTTCTCGATACGCCAATCGTAGTGCCACGCAGAAGGCGGCTGAAGCCACCGAAATACCCCGGCGGCATAAAGCGCGTTATTCGGCTCATCCACGGCGAGCTTATAATTGTACATTTCATAATCCGTGTCGGCAACGCCACCGGAGCCGAAACCGCCCAAGCTCTCATTATCAATCGTATACACCGTCCGCTGGGGCGAGTACTCGATTACGAGCTCAGGAACATAATCGGGCTCTGATACGGGATTCGCCTGGTAGTAATCGTACGAATAAAAACTCACGATGTCTCCGGTGCCTGCATCACCCTCGTCAATCGCAATGCCGACCATGCTCGCGCCCGGAACGTACGCGGAATCGTCGATGAACCGCTGTATGAGCGCAGAAATGTCCGGGGTCTCGTTGACCGCACCGTACTGCCACGTGGCGCTGCTGATCGGGTAACTGACGCTGTTACCCGTCGCGATGCCGTAGAGCCCCGCATTCGGATTTGCTGTGAAATCGATGCCCGACGCATCGGCCGAATCGATGAGCCGTATCTTGGCGCTGAACGGATCGAGGGTAGCACTGGCTGAATCGTCGGCGTGCAATCTGAGGTATGCATCGCGAATTTCCGCGCCGGCGGGGATGTCGAGCTGCCACCGTATAAAGCTGCGGCTGTCCACGCCCGCCTCGCTCTGCCCGAAAGCCTGCTGGATAGCGCCTGTATCATTCGCATAGGCATCGTTTGCGATAGAAGTATCATCCGCCGAAGCGGCGATCGCGGCCACGAAGGGCTGCTGCCGGCCTGTATGGATAATGCCTTCGCTGGCTTCTGCGGTCTGCGGATCGTCAACCGCCACGTACGCACCCGCGAGCTCGCTCACGAACGGGCTGATGTACACGTTGCCCCGTACGACAATCGCTACCGACGGCATCTCGCTGATATCGGCGAGGTCGCGCTCCTCATACAGAATATCACGGTTGATCTCCAGGTCGCCGTCGATCACGATGAGCCCGTCTCCTGCGGTACCTGCCGGTTCGGATCCGGCCTTGAAGGTCATCTCGCGTCCGATCACGTACCGCGTTGTCGGGTTGGCTGAACTGAAATAGTATACCGTGCCGTCGAGCGTGATATCCGACGGGTCGCCGCCGAACGAAGCGCTCTGGCTGATGTCGACCGTGCCTTCGCTCGAATCAATCCGCAGCGGATGCCCATACTGGTTGTAACCGCTCCCCGTGGCAGTCTCCGCAACAAGACCGCTGATATTGAGCCGGTCGAGAACGTCTTCGCCGAGCGGATTGCCCGCGCCTGTGATGAGCGGATCGAAGCCGGGCTCGTAGTAGCTGCTCGTCGGCGCGCCGGTCTGCGCTCCGGAATAGTAGCCGGGTATGCCGGTAATCGTATCGCCCTCCTCGCCCGCGAGGATGAGGAACGTGCTCGTATATCCGCCCGTGCCGCGCGGCGGCGGTGAGAGCGCGATCGCTTCGGATGCATAGATATCGCTGAACATCGTCTGCACCCACGGAATGCCGAGCAGCGCGCCAGCCGGCATGAATTCGATCCACCCGAGCCCGGCATGCACCGCGCCCGGCGCCCATTGCGCGTAGCTCATAGTGACGGCCGAACACCTGCTGACGGACGTGCCGTCTGGGTACGTGATGTTCCAGTCGGGAGGATTTGCCCAGCCCGTTTCTAAACAGGTCGGGAGCAATGGATCAGCGCAGTTCTCATTCCGCTCCGTGATAAGCTGGCCGGTATCGCGGTAGCGCTTCTCAATGCGCCAATCAGCAACGCTTCCGCGCTCATCACTGGACCCCACTGCATACATATACCGATCATCGAGCACGATCTCTCGGGCGACGCTCGCCGCATCTCCCCACGTTTCCTCGATAACGCCTCCCTGCCATCCGCCCGCGTAGTCTCCCGTTGCAATGTTTGCGCCCGTATTCAAATCCAACTTCTCATACCTCCAATTGTCGTTTGACCAGCCGACGACGTACAGGCCGTCACCGCCAGCCGTAATGCCGTAAACCTTTTTCGTTACTTCTGGGCCTTGCACAAATCCGTCACCGCCAAAAGCAGTATCGAGCGCACCGGTATTTTTATCGAATTTGGCGGTAAGCCAATCCTCGACATCCACAAACCCGCCAGCATAGAGCGCATCTCCGGCTATTTCCAAATCATTGATTTTATAACTATTGACCGCATCTCCGGCACCAGGCCCGGTCCATACGCCGCCCGCGCCAAATGCGCTGGCGAGCTGCCCGGAGAACGCAGAGCGTTTTTCAATCCGCCAATCGTATGTGTCGGATCCGCCGACGCCGTCATCGTCATCATCAGAGCCTGCGATGTACATATCACGTCCGTCGATAACAATAGCCGCGCCAAGATAACCAGCGGGGATTTCGATCCGGCCGCCCTGCCATCCGCCGACATACGAATCTGCGACCAAGCTCCCATTCGTCAGATGCCGCCGTTCGACAACCCAATCATTAACATCCGGTGAGATATTCTTTGATCCAAAAAGGTACATGAATCCGTCGTTTATTTTCATGTCCATGCCATAGTACGCGTACGTACTCGCTATTTGTATATACCCGGCTGCACCGAAATTCTCTGCCGCGCCGCACACACCGCCCGTGCAGAGCGCCCCGGTACCCGCATCGAATTTGTAGATAATCCACTGGAAACCGCCACCGCCTACCGCACGGCCAGCAACGTACAGGCTGCCCTCGCGCTCATCGAGCCCGACAGCGTACGCAACGCCATCGCCTCCTGGCATGCCTGCCGACAGTATGGCACCATTGGTGCCGAACTCGGTGCCGCAGTTTGTAGCTGAACACGGGAGCCCCGTATCAGCCCTGCGCTTCTCCACCAGGAACTCATCTGCGTCCGTGCCGGCAGCATAGAGGTACGTCCCGGTAGAATCAAGCACCACGTCTTCAAAATCGCTGTCTCCGTCTTGTGAGGTCAGTACGCCGTCGTAACCAAAGCCGCAGCCCTCGGCACCTCGCGTTACCTCAGTCCAGAGCACGTGCGCATTGCCGATCGCATCGAGCATTGAGATCGGGCTGATGGAGTAATCGCTCCCGATCGGCGAAACCCTATAGTGAGGGGTGTCGGCGGCATCTGCCGCGTTCCCGTCGACCGTTACCCAGCTCCCTGCCGGGCCTTCCGCAGGATCCCACCGCCGGTAGAAAATATGGGGATTCTGTGTAACGCTATAGTCATCTCCCCACAGCACGTGCGGGTGGTCATCCGCATCGACCATAACGTACGGTTCGCCGCCTGCGTAAGCGTGCCCCAGGGACGAGTTGAGCTGGAGGTCATCCGTTGTGGATCCGTCACCCGGATTGATATCGGCCCACTGGGCGCCATCCCACTGGCGGAATATAATGTAATCCGGATCGCGCCACGCGACTGCAGGCCTGCCGTCAGAAAACAGCGCGAGCGACGGCACTTCGGGAACCGCGGGATTCGGGATATTGCCAATGCCGGCGAGGCCTTGCGTCACCGAAACGGTATTGAACATATCTGCCCCGCCGTCAGCATCAGACCAGACGCCATTGACCTCATCCCACCAGCGGTAGTAGACCTGGTTTGTCCCCCCGAAAATCTTTTGAATCCACAGGACATGCGGCACGCCATCCTGGAGCCGGAACTCGGGATCATACGCACGGTGCCAGCATATCCCCCCCGATCCCGCACACTCTGCGTCGGTGAGGCATGGCAGGCTTGGATTGCCCGAGCATTCTCCTGTCGAACTTGCCGCTACGTTCAGGTTCGCCGGATTACCATTGATCGGCTCCCACAGGCCGCCATTCAAACGCACGTAGTAAATGCCATATCCGGCATACTCTCCGCGCCGGTATACAACGTGGGGGACAGTGGCTGCATCGAGCTGCAGGGTCGGCTGCTGTGCGCCAAGCGCACCGATGCCGTCATACGCATTCGGGCAGGCGCGGCCGTCAATGCACGATCCCGCTGCCCAATCCGTCCCGTTCCAATACGTGTAGTAGACCGTGCCGTCCTCGGTGGCTGAGCCTGCTTTCTGGAGTGCGACGTGCGGCCGGCCGGAAACATCGATGGCGAGCGACGGTGATCTGAGGTCGTCCGTATCTGATGGCGGCAGCAGCCCTGCGGCAATGCCCACGTCGAGCTTGGATGATGCCGGATTGGTCGTGCCGGGCACGTACTCCTCGCCAGTGGCCGTGACCCAATGGCCGCTCTGCTGCCGGACATAGTAAATGCTGTACCGCTGCTCATCCGCATTGTAAGAAGACCACGCGACGTGCGGATTGCCGTCACGGTCGAGTACCATCGATGAATCGCGATCTTTATAGTAGTAGTGCGACAGACCGTCCCCGGAAACATTTTCCCGTTCGAGCCAGCGAGAATCTGCCGGAGTATAGCTCGATGTTTCGGCGCTCCAGCTCCAGCCGAACAGGCTGTACAGCGAAACGTCGTTCGGATTGACATCAGGATCCCCGAGGAACTGCTGCGAATCAACCTCAGTAGCCGTCAAGCTGTACGGGCCGGCATTTCCAGCGCCGTCGTTGTACGTTCCATTGAGCTTAACCCATCCCCAGTCATCAAAGCCCTGGGATTCTCCCTCCTCCTTCAGCGCCAGTACCCGCGCCCAGCCTTCGACCGCCATGGTTGACCCATTGAGGTATGCGGTCGCCACCGGACGGCACAGCTCCTGGCTTGTTGGCGGGCTCGCCGGCGTGTCATTCCGGCAGGTCGAATCCTCGCTGCACGTATAGTGCACGCATGAGTCATCCTCTGTCGGGCAATCGCTGTCCACCTCGCACGGCGTTACCGTATCGATCGCACACGTGCCGTACCGGACCCCATCGGATGCCGTATAGCAGAATCCATACCCCATGCTGCCGTCTGGCAGCGGATCACCGAGCTCTTTGACCGCACTCGGCTCGCACGTGCCCTCATCGCAGTCTGCATCAACAATGCAGGCGCGCTGTGCGTTGTCAGTGCAGGTTCCCCGGTAGAAGCTGACCCATCCGAGCCCGATATTATCAGCGATATCGCCCCACGCGCGGTAGTAGATATCTGATCCGGTACAGTCATTGGTAGGCCATTCATTCATGCAATACGGATAGTCAGGCTGCGCAATGCACGCGCTGTCATGGTTCCAGCTGCACTCATTGGCGCCGGTCGACGCCTCATCACGCCAGATCGTATGCACGACGCCCTCGCCAGATACCGCAATGAGCGGATAGCGGGAGAACTCGGCACTTTGGGAGTAGTTTTCATTTTCTGTTCCGGCGTCGCCAGATACGGTAACCCATGCGCGCTGGTCAATGCTCCACCGGCGGGCGTGCGCTTCGCCGTCACCGGCTGCCCATCCGACGTACGGCACGTCGCCCGCGCCAATATCGAGCGCCATCCCATCGTAGTACACCGCCCCGGCAGGCGACACCATCACGGCTTCGCCAACAAGCTCAGGCGACGTATCGCCGGCCATGGTTCCCCACTCGCCTTTTTCCGGTATCCACGTCTTGAGGTACGCGCGGCGCATGCCAACGCCATCGCGCAATCCGTTAAACGCTATGTAGGGGATATCATTGGAGTCGAGTTTGAGTACGGGGCGCTTCACTTCTTCCGTCGCTGGATTTACCTGCGTAACATTGAAATCCTCGTCAGCATCCCCATTCCCGTATGCACCAGAGGCAGTAACCCAATGTTCGCCATCCCACTTGCGGTACAGCGCATCGCCGTTCCCGCCAGCTCCCCACGCAACGTGCGGATTGCCGCCTGAATCTATCGCAATAGTCGGTGTTGCGTAATCACCGATACTCCGCGTCGAATCGTCGAGCCGCAGATGGTCGGTTCCGAGGTCGCCGGTAACGGTATACCACTGCTCGGTCGCCGGATCGCCGTACCGGTACTGTATTCCATTCGGGTTGCCGCCGCCTGCCTCATACTTCGAAACAACGTGCGGCCGGTCCTCAGCATCGAGCACCATGGCCGGGCCGTACCACACCGGCACGACTCCGTTAGCCCCGTAGTACTTCCACGCGCCCGAACCGCTATCCCAGTACTGGTACAGTACCGGCTGGGTGCTGTTTGAACAGTGCACGTATTTCCAGAGCAGGTGCGGCTGGCCTTGAGAATCAATCTGCAGGCTGATAGCGCTCTCCTGGAGCAAGCAGCGGGCTCCCTGGTCCACGAGCATCTGCGCCGGCACGGCGGTGTGGTTGCGCGGATTGCTGTCAATGGCGTAGTCGTAGTCAACCCACTGCTTCGATCCCGAATCCCACCTGAGGTAGCTGATGACATCGTGCGACTGGCAGAACGACCCCGGACACTGGGCGTCCGATGTGCAGGCGGTTATTCTATCGTTATTGCAATAGTACCCGTCGATATCCCACCACGCGACGTGCGGATTGCCGTTCCCGTCAAGCGTGATCGTGCCGGGTGTGGTGCCGGTACCCGACTGGCTCAGGTTAACCGCATCAGACCACACGCTCTCGAGGTTCTGCCCTGAAGAAGACCAGGCATACCCCTCGAGCGGATTTATCGTGCGTGACGCTGCAAACGCAGTGTTGAGCCCCCAGTCAGCCGCACGGTTGCAGCTGTACCCGTGGCTCGGCTCAGAGTAAAAGTTGAGGCAGTTGAGGGACAGCCAGCCGGCGGTAGAGGACCATGCCCAGCCGACAACGTTATTCCGCACGAGAAAGAGCGTCGCTGGCGGGCCAAAGTCAGTTAACGTACACTCGTTGATCCCCTCTGAACAGTTGCCGTTATCGCCGTTCCGCGCCTTGAACATGAAGTCGTACTTGCCTGCGGTAACGAGGTCAATCAGCACGCCATCCACACCATTCCATTCGCTGTACGTCGCCCAGTGCTGCGGTTCGGCATCTTCATCGTAGGCCGAATTATCCACGTCGCAGGTCGGGCGCTCGGTCCAGGTCTGCAGCACGAGTTCACTGCACTGCCCAGGGCCGGATCCGAGGCAGTCTGCCTCATTATCGCACGCCGGATCGCTGCAAAAGCTCTTATCGATGAATGCGGTCGTAGTGTCTCCCGCATCCCAGTTCGGGTCTGCGTAGTGCGACCAGACCTTATTGCCGATATCATCGTAGCTGGTCACGCACAGCGCATAGTCAGTATCCGGATTTTGGTACGGGTCAATGAACTCGCCGTGGGAATTGCGGTCATCGGCATTCGTACGGATGCTAAGGGTGATTTCGGTCTCCCCCTCATTTCGGCGGAGCACGGGCTGCGCCGGCTGGTCAGCAAGCGTATACTGGCACGCTACCGGAGACCGCGCGCTCACATCAGTGGGATCGCCGAGTATATCGCAGTCGCCATTGCATGCCTCGGCCTGGTAGCAGTACTTGCGGTTCGGCATCAGGCCACTATCCCATATATCGAGCCAAACGGCCGGATCGCCGTCTTTCACGAATCCCATAAAAGCAGGATCGCCTATATTGTCCGGAGCGCCTTCGAGCGTCTGGTAGTACTTCACGCCGGACTCGCCGCGGTAGTCGGCTTGGCTGACTCCTGCGAGCAGCCCTGTCCAGCGCATAAGCAACGTTTCCGCTGACAGCCCGTCATTATTGAATGTTATGCCGGCAGGCGCGTCAATGGAAGTATAAACGGTCGCATACTCCTCAAACGGCTTCATATACCACGTGGGCTCGCCGCCGCGGATGCGCTGCGTTTCATTATACCTATCAACCCGCACCGCCTGCACGCGGGCAGCGTACTCCGTATTCTGCTTCAGGAGCCGGGTGCATAGTAAGTTATCACAGTACATATACTGCGAAAATGACGGATCAATCCAGTCGGCAATGGAAGGCCGCGGCGTCAAAGGGCAGAGCTCGTCCGCATCAGGCACTGCGTCCGATCCTCCAACGACGCACCGCATCGCATCATCATACAAATTGTAGTACATGCAATCCTTATCCAAACAGTCGGCGTCCCAATTGTCAGGCTGGAGCCACTGCCAGGTAATTTTATAACCAAAGCCATCCGCCGCATTTTCTGAGTGCAGAGGCGTTGCCCAGGTGACAGGGCACGGAGGCAACGTATCCCAGCCGCTGCCGATGTCCACTTCGATCGGAGCAGTGTATGCAGACCATACTCCATTCTGCCCCCGCGTACGGACGCGGTATGCCTGCACGTTATTCTCCTGCGAGCACGCGAGCCATGTTTGCAGCGTTTCTGACGCAAACCGGTGTACCTTTTGGTCCGTTTCTAAAACCGCATCATTCCAGCCGTGCCCCGGTACGCTGAAGCAATCACTGAGCGGCACATTATCCAGGCAGTATTGTATTCCGTAGACCACGCTGACATGCCAGGTAGAATTGCACCCTGCGACATTCTCGCAACTGGCTTGATCGGTGCATTCCGGATGACCTTCACAATAATTCGCCGGATTCTCACTATCGATAATCCCCAGGTCGCAGTAGTATCCGTCCGTTTCGTCATACCCGCACTCGACATTGACGCCATCAGCGGGCGCGGATGGAACGCATACATTCACTGAAGTCGACCATATTAAATTGTACCAGTCTTCATAATCCGGATCACTCTGATCAACGCACGAATCGGAATCCCAGTTTTCCTCCCAGACGCCGCCCTCAGATGCACAGAGCGCCGGTTGGCTATTATTAAACGTAGTATGGTTTTCGATATTGCAGTTCCACGGCACGCACGCCTTGTCGGTCCAGCACGTATATCCGCCTCCGTCGGTCATATACTCATTGCACCTGCCCCAAAACTCACCCTCGACTTTATCTTTATTCCTCGACTTTGCGCGCAATTCATAGCACAGCGCAGGCTGCGCATTGTTGAACGTGACCGTCCCAACGCTGTCAGGGCTCGGGTACCCCCAATTGCACGTACTATCAGGTTCTTGGGAAGAAAGGTCGCACCAAATATCGTCCTCGTTGATTGGCAGATCGTCTACGAATAAACCAGTAGCCGGATCAAGATACTGCCCGGTATCTGCGTTCTGGAGTGCGTAGTCTGTCCACGCAGGATTTCTAGACACCGATCCTGCACTATTATTGCGCATCGTAATCTGGACCGTATGGGCATCGAGCGCGGTCGCGAGGGGCTGCAGAGGATTGCGGGCGCGCGTCCTCGTGGTAGCCCATCCGCTCGGCAGCGGGTCCGCCACCTCACCGTCTCCGTTCTTCGCGAAAAACGCGCCTGTCATTTCCTGGTCCGGAGGCAGCGGAGCGATCTCAGTACTGTCAGCAAGCATATTGAGCGGCGCACGTATCGGGGTTTCGAGCCGCGGGTATACGGATGAGAACGGCAGACCGTGCCATTCGGCCGCCGTATAACAAACAGGGCCCCACCACATGAAGCCGCCAGTACCAGCAATGAGCGTCTGCGGAAAATAGCCGTATGCCGCAAGGTCTTTCCATATGGATAAAAAAGTATCTGGCGTCGGAGGCGTCTCAAAACCAGGATCCGCCGGCCAGTCCTCGATGTAGAGCCCGAGGCAGTACTGGGTCGTGCCCGGATCGCCGTCGAGCGGATCGTCCGGGAACCTGCCCGGGCCTGCTGAACCGCCGTTCTCATACAGTACGTGCACCTCGGAATTGTCCGGCTGCGGATCGACAAATACCGGGGGTGCCGCAACCGCCTCGGCGAGCGTCCAGGCGTCTTCCGGATATGACCAGTCGTCGTGGATTCCGAACTGCGACGCCCCGTGGAGAATATCCATCTTGTTACCGAGTGCACCGGTATCTTTGACGCGCTTCTCAATGCGCCACGCAGTGTACGATGAATTCGCTACTCCAGAGATGTAGAGGTGGTTATCGTCTTGCTCGATTGACACCGGCGTATACGCATCACCTGCCACATCGCTGCTGAATGAAATGATGCCGCTTGACCCGAATTCGACATTGCCGCAGTGCCCGGACCCGCCATCGCAGCGGTCACCCGTGTTCTTGTCGTACTTCTCGATGCGCCACTGGTAGATGCTCGAGGGCCGTTCTCGGCCGATAACGTACAGGTAGTTATTATCGACAATGATGTCCGACGGTGAAGGTGAACCCATAATAGAGACAAAGACGCCATCTCCGCTGAACGCGGTCACGCGGTCACCCGTAGCCAGGCTGCGCTTCTCAATCTGCCAGGAGATGCCATCGTCACGGGAGCCGAGCAAATACAGGCTCGTACTATCAATCGCGAGGTATCTGATACCGCTGCTCTCAGGAATCGTGATCGTGCCGGAGTCTGCGTCGCCCCACCCGTTCCCGATGCCGCAATGGTTCGCGTCAGTCCCGTTGCACAGGTACCCGGTGTACTTATCGTGCTTCCGGAGATACCCGTCCGCCAGGCCATACGGCGTGCCGGCGAGGTACATATAGTCCGCGTCCGATACGCTATCGTACAGATTCTGGCCAGCCGGCACCCACATCTCGCCATTGTAGTAGCCATCCCCATTAAGGCCTGTCGCGCTGTAGTCCCAGTCATAACGGTACCCGAGCGTCGCACTGCAGGACTTCAGCATGAGCTGAGCCTTGACCTTCCAGCAGTACCCGGTCCGGCCGCAGCCCAAAGTAGGATAAGAAGCATTATAATTTTCACGGGCGCCGGTTACGATGAGCGTGTTTTCCTCCAATATGGGAAACATCTTGGACTGGTACGCTCCCCAGTTCACTGAGTTTTTCCACTCCCACTCTCCCTCGTGGTCATTCATGGTGTCAAAACGCATGAGCTTATCGTAATCCCAGTGTGCGCCGCCGAGCGCGTACAGATCGGGCTGTATTGAGCCGGCGCCGCTCGGAATGTCGAGAATCGTATTGAAGCTCCAAAAAGTATCCCAGTTGAAGAGAATCCATCCCTGTCCGGAATCAACATATCCCGCACACCCTGCCGTGTCGCAGCACGCCACATCGCCCTGCAGGTTGGCAAACGTGCGGTCGAGTCGCCCGTTTATGGACCGGCGCCGCTCGAGCGCACCGTGCGTCTCGCCATTCGCCAACCGTGAACCGCCGATGTACAGCTCGCCACTCGCATTGAGATGCGAGGTGGTGACGCTCCTGCGGTTGACCGACGAGAACACAGCGCCGTTCTCGCCAAAAGGTGCAGGCTCGTACGTCACGATCCGGTAGTAGTAGTGCGTATTCGGCGAAAGGGGGGTGTGCGTCAGGCGGCACATATAGTCGTCCGGGTCAGCTGGCGTATCGTCGCCGCTCCCCGCCTTCGTTACCTCTATATCGCAGTCCCAATCCGAGCTGAAGTCGACGCAAACGCCCGTGCTCGGGATAGAACCGCTGCCCGTATGCGGATGGCACAGGTCTGTCCACGGCCCGGCTGCAGTGGGGCCGTACTGGATGATCCACCCGTCTTCGGTCGTGCTCTCATCCTGCCACTCGAGCGCAACGCTCGTCTGCGTATTGCCGGTGATCTCAAAGTGGTTTGGCGGCGGGGGCGGGCCTTTGTACGTGACCGTCAGTATTGGCGCATACGCCCACATGTCGGGCCCGGAAGTCGGGCCGGCATTCGGGCCGACGCCGACTACCATACTGCGCTCGTAATTATTGTCGTCAAGATTTCCGACGCGGTACGTATCGAGCACGACGTTGGTCCATACATCCGCACCGATTGATTCCGGATTGAGGTTAAACGTATGCCACGCATGACTAGGCCAGTTATCCACGAGCTCAACGCTGTCGTCATCCTCATTAGTAATGTCACTTGTCAAGCGTTTGCACCCTTCCCAATCGTCGGAGCCGAGGACGTACCACCCGTACTGGCATGCGAAAGCGCCCATGTAATACTCGTCATCACGCCACGTTTCTCCGTAAAAATTATTTTGAAGGTTGCGCACCTGGAGCGTTGCTTGTATCGGCCATATCGAATCCGGCAGCCTCTTCGTATCAAACACTAAGTATGCCCGGCGCTCGATCGTCCCGTCCTGCAGGAAGGTAACGTACGCCATCTGCTCCCAATTGTAACCCTCTGTCCAAAAACTTCTGCCTCCAGGGTCGACCGTCCACAACGGATCCTCCCACGCAATCTCCCCATACATTGAGCCCGACGAGGTTGGCCAGGTGTCACGGGTAAATGTTCCGTCGATCACGAGCGGGTACGAAGCAGCCTTGAGCCACTCGATACCCTCAGCATCGATCACCTTGTGCACGATAAAGCCGCCTTCAACCTCTTCCACCTCGTAGTGGAGGGCGGAGCTCGAGCCCGCCTCGCTGTTTTCCTCGGTCGGAATCTCATACATGACCGGAGCCGGTGTATACCACACGATCCGCCTGGTGTCTGCATCATGGAAAGTGAGCGAACCGTCCGGCTGCTCTTTGTAGTACACGTTGCTCAGGATAAGCTTCTGGCTGATGCGGCTGACCTCTACCTGCTCGGTCACGATGAGCTCTTCGAGGAGCTGCTCCGGGAGGAGCGTGTACCGGGCGTCCATGCCGCCATACACGCCCGGGTACGTGACCGTGTTTCCCGCTGCGACGGGCGCGGATTCGCTGGCGCCGACGAAGCTGATGCCCACCGACCGCTCGCCGATCGCGAATTCGACGGCGCTGTCCACGGCAGCGCTCCCGCGGAAGTGCGTCTTGAATATGTTCTCGGTATTCTCAAACGCGTAGTCGCCCGCTGATTCCAGGACCTCCGTACTGATGGGCGCGTACGCGCCATCGTCGGCCAGGTACTGCGTATCAAAAAGCGAGAACGTCATCGTCGAGGTGCCGTCTCCGTTATCCGCATGCGTATAGTTGATCGCCCCCTGCTCGGCCTGCTCATCCATGAGCGTCTCGGGGTCTTCCGCGACCGCGACGGGCACTGAGCCGGCAGGCTCGCGCACGAGCGCATACCCGAGCCAGAGCAGCCCGCCGCCGAGCACCGCAGCCGCAGTGGCGATGGTAAGGATGAAGAGTAAATTTTTAGTCGCCTTTGGCATACATTACAATTGCCTGCAGATTATCGCGGTAATCTCGCTGTCCCCGTCAAGCGTTATGCCCTTAATAAACTGGCCGTCGCTGCACTCGGCCGAACCGCCGGACGGCACTGCGCGTGCATCATCGCTGCCGCCCCACACGTTGCCGTCCGCATCCACGTCTGCGCCGGCCGTTACGTCACCGCCGATGCAGTACCACCCCGCGCCGCCGCACTCAGCATCTGCCGTGCACGCCCGGTCATAGTAGTGCCGGTTCTGCCAGGAATCAAAGCAGTGGGCGTCATTGAACTCGGCGCTGCCGGATATGTGCACCTCACCCTGCTGCGCGTACATCTGCACATTGCACGTGCCTCCGACCTGGACGCAATCGGCATCGGTCATGCACCTGTACGAACTATCAGCGTTGCACTGCCCCGAGTAAGTCTGCAGCGCCACCATATTATTCTGGTACACCGCGCCTGTACCCGCTCCGCTGTAGAATTTTTCGAGCGTGCCGGTCGTCTCATCGATAACCCAGATGAACGTGCCGTCAAAGACGAGGTACTCGCTACGGATCGTGCTATCGACACGTTCGTACTGCGCCGGATCGGCTGCAAGGAAGCGGTAGAGCCCGTTCGTGCCTGGAAGGTGGTTCACGACCCAGAGGTAGGTGCCGTCAAAAACAGCGCCCTTCGCCCCTCCCATGAGGGGACCAAATTGCCGGATCGGATGGCGGGGATCGTACGGGTCTTCCGCCCAGATACGCACGAGGTACGACAGGGTATTCCCCTGCAGGCACCACACGTACTCGCCGTCAAAGACAACCTTCCGGACCGCGCAGTTGTAGGCGCTCGTCGTCGTATCGATGACCATGCCGGGATGGCCTGAGTCTTTCGGATTTTCCGCCCAGATGCGTGCAACGGTACCGGTTGCGTACCCGGCGATCCAGATATACTCACCGTCGTACGTCGAGCCGGCCGGTTCGGAAAAAGGAAGGCTGCCCGCGGGAATCACCGCCGTATCGGTAAACAGGAATGCCTCCGGCGCTACGGTACTGAACGTACTCGCGTTGAACCTGAAAATCTGGTTATTGCCCCAGTCGGGAACCCAGATGTACTCCTCGCCTCCTGAGTACGTCACGAGCACCGAAATGACATCCTGCGCCCCCATCGGGACGAGCTCGCTGTACAGAACCGCATTCGTCACGGTATCGAAACGGGCGAGCCTGTTCCAGTGCCCGTACAGCCATAAGTAACGCCCGTCAAATGCCATCGCCTCCGCCGAGTAGATGCTATCAAGGCGCCATGCATCCATCGTCTGGCCGTCAGCAGCGCGGATCTTGAAGAGGTTATTCGTATTCTCATCCCTGCCTTTTGTAGCCGCCCAGACGTACGTCCCGTCAAAAGCGAGAATCGCGTTGACCGGATCGCTCCAGTCAGCGCCGTACGTATACTCCGCAACCTTCTGCCCAGAGGTATACGGCAGCAGCGATTGCCGCGTCGTCGTCGGATAAAACTGGTTCGTGATCACATCGGATCCCGCGCCGAGCTTCCCGTCGAAGTACGCTGCCCAGCCTGTATTGTCATTGCGCGCGTACACGGCGGCCATCGTATCCGAATTCGTCGTCGCATAGATGCCAGCGCCCGCTTCGCTCTCGCCGCGCACCCCGACGTTACCCTCGCTCTCGCCGTAGACTGCCCAGCCGTCGTTCGAAGCGCGGAGGCCGTACACCCCGGCGATGCCAGCCGCTCCTCCGCTGCCGTAGATTCCGGCGCCGGTGCCGCTGTAACCGCGGACGGCCGGACCGTTATCATGGGTGGCTGTCACGGTCCCGTCGGCAACCTCGAGCTGTACCCCGTGCAGCTGCACATCGGTATTAATCCCGGTCCAGTTTGAGAATGAATCGGCGTACAGGGTGTCCGTATCGACGTAGAGCAAATTCGCGAATACGTCCGGTGTAGAAAACTTCGCACCGATGCCCGCTACCTCGAGCGGCTTATTGATGCGGTACGTGAGGGAGTAATCATCTGTTGGCGTATATCGCGGATCGAGCTTCACATACCCCTTCTTCGCCTGGTTCTCCGATCCCTGCGTTATCGGCGCGTAAAAAGTTCCCTCAGGAGGAGCATCGTCAGGTTCAATCCACTCAGCCGTAGCAACGCGGCCACCCGCTGCGCACGAAACAGCTATGGCAATGCCGACGCACAGGATTGCGCATTTACGGGCTTTTTTTATTGTGAGTAAAAATCGTTTCACTGCAATCGTATTATTATAGTGGCCGGCACTGGAGCGACTCGCTGCCGGCTGTCAAATCGATCCCCTTTACAAATTCACCTTCGGCGCATCCGTCACCGAATGCCTGATCATGGTCGGCAGTCCCCGCCCACGTATTTCCCGGCACGACGATATCACCGTTTACATACAAAGATCCGCCAAACGTAGCGCTGCCGCCGAGTGCAATATCCCCCTGCTGCGGATCAGCAGCATCAATTCCCGATAGGTTAACGGAACTTATAATATCCGTGACTCCCCGCCCATTACCGGAATAATACTGATAAAGGGTGTAGTACGCGGCTGCGCTGTACTCATAACCAGATTCGCACGCGTAGTTCGCGATCCAAAGATCCGTGCCATCGTACGCCAGCCCGCTCGAACTGCAGTACGCCCCATAGAGGATACTCTCGACAACCTCGTCGGTAGCCGCGTTGATCTTCGTGAGATGTGCGTCATTAGGCCGCGCTGCTTCGCTCGCGTCATTCGGCACATCGCATCCCGGATCAGGCTTGCCGCTGCACCCGGGCGAGCCGGCCGCGCCGTCCCAGTCGCACAAGCCATTGCCGTCATTGTCGAGCCCGTCCCTGCACTCGAGCAGCCCCTTGCCGTCAGTAAACAGCGACGCACCCTCGGTATCAAGCTGCAGGTCATTCGGGTAGCCGGCAACGACGCACTCGCTGTCAGCCGGCAATCCGCCGCATCCGTTCCAGTCGCACGTGCCGTCATTATCGTTATCAATCCCGTCATCGCAGATGCTCCGCTCGTGGTGGTCATAGGAAACCGCATCATACGTACGCTCGCAGTTCGGATCACTATTCCCCGTGAGGCCGTCACCGTCCTCGTCGTACGAATTATCCGTGCTGCACTCCCGTAATGAGCTGCAATCGGTCGGTGTCATATTCGTGACCCACATGTTCATTCCGTCAAAGAGCATCTGATCAACTCTCGAATACACAACATCCGTCTTATCACCGTACGTACAGGCCGGCCTGATATTGCTGCAGTACTCCGTTGCCGGGCAGTCGTTAGATGCCGTGCAGTACGTCTTGCTCACTGAGCATACGCCGGAATCGTGGTAAATTTTATACCGACCTGCGACCGGGCATGCATCAACGTAATCAGGCGCCTCCCCGCAACGCTCAATATCGAGTTTAAAAACGCTGTTGCCGTAGTAATCCGCGATACTGGTGCCGATCCACAGGTAGGTTCCGTCGTACTCGAGCGCGGTGATATTGCCCCCGTGCTCGTCATCGAGCACGATGAACGGGCCTTCAACCGCACCGTCAGAAACCCTGATGCGCGTCAGGCTATCGCTCAGGCTGACGTCACTCGAGGCTTGGCTGGTGTGGGTAATCCAGACGTAGGTTCCGTCAAACTCAAGCTCGTACGGCTGAAAAATATTTGCATACTGCGTGACGCCGCACGTGCCGGCGCTGCACGACGTGAGATCGATGCGCTGAACCATATTCTTGTGCTCGAGGGAGAGCCAGAGATTGGTGCCGTCAAAAGCCCAATCCCACCCGACCTGATGCTCGCCTGCGTACGTGAATATTTCAATAATATTACCTGTCCGCGGATCGACCTTGGCAAGCGGGCTGCCGCCCGATATGACTGCCCACAAGTATGAACCGTCGTACATTATATGCTGCACGTCACTCGGAAACCCGCCGTAGTCTGCAACCTTTTCGCTGTCGCTTGAGCGGTACTTGCTGATTGACTGGGCGTACCCGTTTGCCGTCCAGATAAATTCCCCGTCGAACGCAATATCCTCCCTGCCGACCCCCTTGGGCGTATATACCACGGTCGTATAGGGCTCATTGACCAGGCTTCTGCCGACGGCACTCGCATAGTACAGCGACGACCACGCGTACGGGCCGCCTGCGGTTTCACGGTCAATCGAAAAATCCGGGATGCCTCCGGGAGGAATAAACTGGTGTTTTATTTCTTCATCGTTGATATGGAACTTGTTGAGCGGTGCATTGTACGCAGCAGCTGCCCATACCCAGGGGCCGCCGGCTGAGATGTCGTCATACTCTACCTTATTTATATTGACGCCAAAACCGTAAACCGAATTCAGGTATGTCTCCGCAATTTTTCCCGCTGCCATATCAAACCGGCTCAAGCCATGAAAGGTGCCAGGCTTGTGCCAGGACGGCGCTTGCCCTATCCAGAGCTGGTCATTGCCGCTATCGTACGTGATATCCCGCGCATCACGTGCCGGCCCGATGCAGTAGTAGTCATGAAGACTGGCATTTTCAGGGTCAGCGGCATTAATTTTTACGACTGCTTCTCCCGAAGATGCATCAGAGGTGAGCATGCCCCCGACCGTCCATACGTCAGTGCCGTCAAACGCAATGCCGAACGGCACGCCGAGCTGCCGGTATATGAGCCGTTCGTCCGTATCCGGAGACACATCGGGCGCATCGGGATCATACACGGAGGCACCGGGGGTCGCAGTATATGGATTGCAGTCTGTCTCAAGCGGTGTCCATGTTTCGCCGCAGCCCGAGCCAAGCCCGCACGTTGCCTGCGTCAAGCAATTCGCGTCCGAGCAGCCAGACCCTTCGGTCCACGTGCCGCCTGAACAGTGGTTGGCAGCTTCACACTCAACCTGTGAGCACACCGGGGTGCTGCACGTTCCCGGCACCCACCGGGGCGCATACCCGTACTTGTCTGCGGGTGCGCCCTCACAAGACGTTTGATCGGCGTACCGTGAATCCGTGCACGTACCGGGCGTCCATGTACCGCCTGCCACACTGCACTCCGCAACATCAATCGGTGCACTGAACACACACAGTCCGTGGTCGATCGTGCCGTCACCGTTGTTATCGAGCCGATCGGTGCACAGTGCGGCATCCAGGGTAATGCAGCTCGCGTCAGGCGCCAGCACTTCAATAAAATCACCATAGTCCGGGCTTGATTCATTGATAGTCAAACGGACGATTGAATGCTGGTCGCCCTCACCGGGCCCATCACTGCTCGCTATCCACAGGAATGGGCCGCCGGGCGTGATGTCATCGTACACGAGGTCGCGCACATCGTCATCGTCGAAGGCCGTGCCGAGGATGAACTGCCGGACTGAGCTTCCGGCAATATCCGGATCGGGCGTAAACCGGGATACGATCGGTTCGTCCCACGTATCGCCGAGAGCCCATATATAACCCTCTGCGTACACCATATTTCCGATCCCGTGGTTGGCGTTTACCGGATGGCCCGGGTCATTCTCAAAATCCGCGGAAAGCTCGATCTCCCCTACCAAATACCCATTGAGGGGATTGACGACATACACGACCGAGTCTTCCTGGGCAACCCAGACGTATCCGTTTGCGTACAGCAGGTGCACGGGATTTATTTTTTTCGAATCGGAGGATAGCCGAACTTCCCATGTCTGCGTATAGGGAACCTGCGACTCAGCGGGCTGGGATTCGATGAACTGGCGTCCGACAACCGCATCCGACCCGTACACCCGCTGGCCGAAGTAACCGGCCCATGCCCCGAGCCCTTTGCCGACCGCGTACACGCCGGCCTGCACGGTACTCCCCGTACTGAGCGGCGCATCTGTCGTGCCGACAACCGCTGACGAAGAACCGCTGTCCGCCCTGATGCCGGCGCCAGTCCCGAGGTTATACCCGAATACGCCAGGCTGCGCGCCGCTCACGCCGTAGATCGCCGCTACCGCACCGCTAGCTGTTGAAGTTGCGTATAAGCCGGCTGCCGACTGGCTGGCAACGTAGAGCGCCGGATCAGCGGCAATGGGCGAAGCGGCGCTCCCGATATCGAGCGAACCGCCGCTCACCTCAGCAAGCGATGACGGCGCGGCCGTACCGAAACCGACCCGGTGGCTGACTGCATCAACGTACAGCGTATCGGTATCAACCGTCAGTTGCCCGGTATCCTGCCCCGAGGGCACCTCGAGGCTTGATATGCTAACATTCTGCGGCCCCCTGACCTCGAGCGGATAGCTCATGGTGGGCATTGGCCCGATATAGTTATAGAAAGGGTCGAGCAGCAGCCCCCCCTGCTTGGCCTGGTCGCCCGGGCCGGTATTGAGCGGCGCGTATTTATTGCCGCCCGGCGGCTGGGATGTCGGTTCTTCCCATGTTACCTGGGCAATGCTCACGCTCGCGGTCACGACCAAAACGACCGCACCGATGCCGACGCAAAGGCCGGTAAGACCTACGATTGCCGCTCGATTGTGGAATAATTTCTTCATACGCCTAGAGTGCCCTGCACTCAATCCGGATGACTTCGCCTGCATAGTTACGCTGAACATCCTTAATGAAGTGGCCGTCGGGACAGCTGTACGTACCGGCACCGAATCCGCTGCTCCGCACGACCATGCTTGATGATCGGGAACCGCCGAGATATATGGTGCCGTCCGGCCCTATTGTGACGGCAGACAGCTCATTGATATCAGGAGTGATCGACAGCGGCAGTTCGGCCCATGAGCTGCCATAGTCGAGCGCGCGGTACACATGCGCGGTAAAAGAGGGGCCCGCAACTTCTGCACGCGTCGTAAAGTAGAACACGCCGGGCTCAGATTCGATAATCGCGTAGACGTCATTCATCCCGTCACCGGTGACGTCGATCACGTCGAGCCATGTCGAGCCGCCATCAACTGACTTGAACACGTGCCCCTCCATAGTGGCGCACTCGCACCCGGTGGCAGCGTAGAGTGCCCCATCGCTGCCCTCGAGCAGATCATAGACGCCTGATACGCCGGGAATGTCCGCCAGCGTTTCCCAGGTCGTGCCTCCGTCAGCCGTACGGTACACATGGCTGTTCCACTTGGAAGCAACGTACAGGTACCCGTCACTCGCCGAGAACAGTGCCCACGGACTGTCACTGCCTGAACCCGGCAACGCGGCCGACTGGATCCACGTAGTTCCCCCGTTATTGGTGCGCCAAACGTAGTCATCGAACCCGGATCCGCAGGCAACCCACCAATCGCTGGAAAAGTAAGTTTCAGCACATTCGTATGCGTGGTTGCCCGCTGTCGGAAATACCGCTGTACTCATCTGCCATGTCTGGCCATCATCGGCCGACGTATACACCTGCGCTCCGATCCCTGATTCATCTCCGGTCGCCGCATAGAGCATGCCGTCATGCGCCTCAAGGATTCCCCATACCCATTGGCCATAGCTGCCCGTATCAGCCCACGTATCGCCCCGGTCCGTGGACCGGTAAATGTGCCCGTTGTATTTATCGCCGGCGAGCACCGTACCGTTGCCTGTAACCGCCACGGCAAGGACGCCGCCGCCGCTCCACTGTCCGGCGATCTCCCACTCATCGCTCCGGATCACATCGCCTGATTGCTCATCTGCCCATACATTATCGGAAACTGTGAGCTCACTGTCAGCAATCAAGCTCTGGCCGATGAATGCGGAATCGGTGATCGATATCGAACCGGGCTGCTGCACGACCGGGCCGGCATTCTGGAGCGTGAGCGTATCGCCCAGGTCAGCTGCCCCGAATCCGGTGCCGGAAAAAAGCTTCGTGATTCCGGCATCGTGCGAAACCCAAACGTTCGTGCCGTCAAACAGGAGGCCATTTGCATCCGCTGAGAGCGTATGGTCATCGCGGTCAGCCGGATCAGCCGCAAGAAACTGCGATACCGTAGGATTCGTATCGCTCGCTGCCCAGACGTACGTGCCGTCGAATGCGACGTACGTCGGTTCATCTGCGGTATCATACAAGCCGTACGGAATCGGCACTTGAAAGCACTGCCCAAGCCCTGCAGCCGCACACTCGAGGTTAGCTGAGCAGGATCTCCATAGGTACCCATCTTTAATAGAGCAAACGTGCGACCCTGCCAGGGAAATCCTCGAGAGCGTGTCATCGAGGCTGTTCGTTACCCAGAGGAATGAGTTATCAAACACGATATCCGTCGGCTCGCTTCCCACGATATCCGGGAACAGCGCTGCCTCTCCATCCGAAGCGTGTACGCTGACGAGGTAACCCTCGCGGCTCACGCTGTCCTGCGCCAGGATCCAGAGGTAGTCGCCATCAAAAGCCATCTTGCCGATGCTGGTGCTGGCACTGACTATTTCCTGTGCGCTGCCCGCTACGAATGCGCACGCGCCGCTTCGCTTTTCATAGGTGAGTTCAACGATGGCGCCAGCCCCCGCACTGCCGGTTGCCGTCACCCAGTAGTGCTGGTACGTCGTGCCCTGCCCGCGGGATATATTCATTTCACGCTGTTTGACGTATACGATGCCGAGCGGGTTTGAGAGCGGTCCGACAGGTGCGGCAACAGCCGCTAAATCGAGCGAGCACACCGCCGTGCCGGTTACCGGGTCGAGCCGGAGCACCGTTCCGTCGCTGACCGTCACCCACAACGCCTCCTGGTCGAAAATAACATCCGTCGGCGCTCCTGAGAGCGCTGTGCGGAGCAGCAAGAAACCATCCGAAGCGCGCACCTTGATGAGCGTATTTCCGTCTGCGAGCCAGAGGTTGGTCCCGTCATAGTACCGCAGGCCGTCACTGCTGATGCCGTACTCGGCAAGCTCCTGGGCCGATGTAAATGGCGTGAGTGATACGCCTGGTTTGGTGGTAACGAGCTTTGAACCGACCACATTCCTCGTCGATCCGACCCTGCCCTCAAAGTAGCCGGACCAAAGCCCGGACGCATTCGTATTGGTTGCGTAAATGCCCCAACCCGTCGTACTGATGCCTGCGACCGAACTATACGCAGGGTAAGGCACGCCCGTACTGGTCCCCTCCAACGCAGTGCCGATTGTATTGATTGCCCAAATGCCGTAGTTATTCGACCCGCTCGAAATGCCCTGTACCCCGTACGTTGTCCCGCTGCCGTAAACCGCCGTATCGGACGAACTCGTCGCATACATGCCGTACCCTGCATCATTCTCAACGTGCATACCGCTTCCGCTGACTTCAACCCTGCTCCCCGAAGCATTCAGGCAAGGGCCGAAACAAACTACATCACGTTCGGAATCAACATAGAGCGAATCGTAGCGGCACTTGCCGTACGAGCAGTACATCGCCATGCCGCCCGCGCAATCAGCATCATTCTCACACGTCCGGCCGTCATACTGGCCGACACCCAAATTGTTTTCAGCGACTACATTTGATATTTCTGCGCCATCACCCACAACCTCGAGCTGGTAGTTGAACGGCGCCGACCTGTCATCCGTGCCCAAACGCAGAGCGCCCGTTTTTATCTGATATTCATTTCCAATGTCTATGAAACCCGTCGTATTGTCTTCTGGAGGCGGACCAGACGGATCGAGCGTAGTAGCGGAGGTGCTCTCAGTACCGAATACCACGATTGAAATCGCACAAAAAAATAGGCCAAGAATAGCCCATTTCAATACCAGTTGCTGTTTGTGCCACCCCGTTTGCACGTTGATAATTATCTTATTGTGTTATCTACGAAACAATTCCGTTGCTAAAATTAGCTGAGCGGCTCTCATTTGACAAATTGTTCATTTTCTACGACAATTACAGTACCTACTGATTCAAAAAGCGGATTCATTCTACCACATTTTTTACCCAAATGTCAACTAAAAAAATATTGAGCTGGGACAATCAAGAAAAATTGAGAATAGCCATGCTTGGGTCTATCGCGCTCCTGCTCCTCATTCTCGTTATTGCGGCAACGAGCTACTACCTCGGCAAGCGGGAGACGCCCCGTACTCTCTCGGAATCGCCGATTCCGATTATTCAAGCGTCGGAAATAACAGGCCAGCAAGTGCTCGGCGTGCAGACGTTCAGCTGGCAGGGAATCGTTGCCGGGATCGAAGACAGTGTGGTTTCTTTTTCCACTTCGGTCAAATCAGCGGATGGTTCCATATCGACACGGCAGGTCTCAGCGCTCATTGAACCGTCAACCGAACTCTACCGCTGGGATCTGACCCAGTTACCGCAGCCAGACGAACCGGTAAGCAATAAAAATTCGATCGGCATTGACGAGATAAAACCGGGGCAGCAGGTCGTCGTCAAGGCGGCAAACAACATTGATGCCGAAAATGAAGTGACTGCGTCAAGCATTACGCTTCTCATCACGCCGGAGAAGCTGTAAGAACAAACGATAAAAAATAATTAATCCAACTTAGCATTAACCAATCACAACATGAGCACCGCCGCATGGATTATCTTGGGCGCCGTCGCCCTCATCGTCTTCTGGCTGATCGGGGTCTACAATGGCCTCATTAAACTCAGGAATCAAACGGACGAAGCGTGGTCTGACATCGACGTACAGCTGAAACGCCGGTACGACCTGATTCCCAATCTCATCGAAACCGTCAAAGGGTATGCAAAGCACGAGCGGGAACTTTTTGAAAACGTCACCAAAGCCCGCACCCAGGCAATGGGAGCTAAAACAGTGGAAGAACAGAGCAAGGCGGAGAATATGCTGTCAAACACCCTCAAGAGCCTCTTCGCGGTAGCCGAGAACTATCCCGACCTCAAGGCGAATGAGAACTTCATGAAGCTGCAGGATGAACTCTCGGATACCGAGAATAAAATTCAGGCATCCCGCAGGTTTTACAACGGTAACGTCCGTGACTTCAATACAAAAATTCAGGTGTTCCCGAATAACATGCTTGCCGGAATGCTCGGGTTTAAAAAGTATGAATTCTTTGAGATTGAAGAAGGTGAGCGGGAACCGGTTAAGGTACAGTTTTAAGAAGCTTTACTGCGGTAATAGCGGATACGGGGGCCGATGAAAATACACTATCGGCCCTTTCGGCACCGCACGAACCCATGACCCTCTACACGCAAATTGCACAAAATAAGCGAAAGTCACTCCTCCTGCTTGGGATATTCTTTATCATAATTATCCTCCTCGGGTGGGTATTCGGGGAGCTGACCGAATTCGGCTACGCAGGCCTCGTCATCGCAGTGTTCATTGCCGTCGGTATGTCGCTGTTTTCGTACTACTCGGGAGACAAGGTTGCGCTCTGGACTGCCGGTGCCCGGGCCATTGAAAAGGAGGATAATCCGTACGTATTCCGAATGGTGGAGAACCTCTGCATCACCGCCGGGCTGCCTATGCCGAAGGTGCACATTATTAATGATCCTGCAATCAATGCGTTCGCGACCGGGCGTGACCCCGAACACTCGTCAATCGCTGTTACAACCGGTGCGATAGAGAAACTCGCGAACGAAGAGCTCGAAGGCGTGATCGCACACGAGCTCTCGCACATAAAAAACTACGACATCAGGCTCATGACCGTCGTCATCATCTGCGTCGGGATTATTGCCCTGCTTTCAAACTGGTTTTTCAGGATTTCCTTTTTCGGCGGACGGCGGAACTCGCGCGGCGACGGCAGGATACAGCTCATACTCATGATTATCGGCCTCATACTCATCATCTTCGCACCGCTCATCGGGCAGCTCATTAAGCTCGCCGTTTCGCGCAAACGTGAATTTCTAGCCGATGCTTCCGGCGCCCTGCTTACCCGCTACCCGGAAGGATTGGCGCGTGCGCTCGAAAAAATTAAACTCAACAATTCACAGCCCATGCCCCGGGCCAACAACGCGACTGCCCACCTCTACATTTCAAATCCATTCGGTGATAAAGCTGCCAAAGGCCTCGCGCGCCTGTTCTCTACGCACCCGCCGGTAGAAGAACGCATAGCCGCACTCCGGGGCATGCCCGCACAATAATCGAACTAAGCAACCAATCCTATGGCCGACAACAAGCCGGAAATTGAAACCGAGGTGACTACGAAGGTAGCCACGTCGACAAAAATTTCACTCGGGATCGCAATCGCCGCAGGAGTGATGACCGCGCTGGCCATCGTCACTTCGCTGTTGAACTTGTAAAAACGGGAAATACCAAATAATCTCTAAAACCAGTTGAAATGCTGGTTTTATTGTTGACAAAAATATAAAAAAGTGCTAAAATTAGCTTATAAATTACAATAATAACACTATGGAAGATAAAGATATCTACAGCTGGCTGCAGCAAGCGCGCTCAGCGGGACTTTCTGATATGCAGATCCACGACCAGCTAAAAAAAGCCGGATGGCAAGACGATAAAATCAGCCAGGTTCTCACCGGCGGATACTCGCAGCAGGCAGAGAATGAAGCGATCGGACAAATCGCTCAGGAGTTTGCGCCTCCCGGCACTGCTCCGGTGCAAACCAAGCAACCGCCCGTGCAGCAAATGCCGCAGGGCACTCCCGCAGCGCCACTCGGCGAGCTGCCCGGCATCTTCGATTTGATACCGCGGGCATGGGAAATTTTTTCCCAGCGGATCGGAGTATTCGCCGCCATCGCCGTAATCACGCTTCTCGCCGGCGGCATACTGTACGTCGGCAGCTTCTTTGGATTCTTTGCCTCTTTCACGGGCAGCTTCGCCATCTCAAGCGTAGGTTCTTCCACATTCAGCATTGCAACATTTGCACTGCCGGTTATCATCGCGATCGTCATGAGTATCGCGTGGACCTTTATCGGATCATTTTCCACAGCAGGAATCGTTACCGCAATCCAGACTCCCAAACAAAATCTGAATATTGGCTCGGTCCTCGGCACTGCCATGAAACTCATCATGCCATTCTGGTGGGTCTCCGTACTCCTCTGGTTTTTTGTTTCGGGCGGCATGTTCCTCGGCTGGGTGCCGGGTATAATCTTCGCGGTCTGGTTTTCCTTCGGGCTGTTCTTGCCGGTGACGGAAAACGTTAGAGGATACCAGGCGCTCCTCAGGAGCAAAGAGTATGTGCGCGGCAGATGGTGGCCTGTATTCGGAAGGTACATCGGATTCTACGCGATGGCGGCAGTTGCGCTCATGCTCTTGAACGGGGGCGTAATGCTCGTCACGTGGATTATCGGATCTGCCTCTGATACGACCGGTTTATCATTCCTTGCGATGATACTCAACTATGTCATCATAGGCGCTGCCAGTGCGGTGTTCATGCCGTTTGCGCTCTGTTACAACTACTCACTGTACCAATCTGTCCGTGCGGAGTGCGCAGGGAGCGCGATCGATACGCGGCAGACAAACTCGAAAGGGATCATCGCGACGGCAATCATCGGCTGGGTGGTAGTTCCGGTCATAGTCGGTGCATTAATCTTTGTCGCGTACATGGGACTCAGCAACGCACGAGGAAAAGCGCGCGATGCCACGAGAAAATCTGATATCAGCCAACTGAGGACCGCCTTAACGCTCTACTATGACGACTATTCTCGGTACCCGAGCGCGCTCAATGAAGTTGCGGGCGAATACATCTCACGGCTCCCAACGGACCCCCGGTCGGACGCACCGTACGACTATGACGTGAGTAGCGATGGGTTGTCATTTACCATCTGCGCCTCCCTTGAGGAGTACGATACCTTCACGGAATCTCAATACTGCATTGATGAATCAGGACAGACATCGAACGGCATCTTCGATAGTTACCCGTCAGATTTCTGGGACACGCTCGACCGGGAGTAGATTCTTGCTTTATGCTGAACCTGCGTACGCGCGTACGCAGGTTTTTTTATTGACGCGTGCTGCATTTATAACTATACTGTAAATTACGTTACTAACCATTTTAGCTTTATGGATAATAAGATAATCGATAAATTTACCACCCACCTCAAGAACGCATTTAAGCAGGCGCGAGAGCTCAGCGGCACGCTCGGGCATGATGCAATCAACCCGGAGCACCTCGTCTACGGATTAATACTGCAGAAGGGGAGCATCGCCGCAGAGGTACTGGCGAAGATCGGCCTGACGCCGGAACGCGTTCGCAGCCTCGTCGTACAGAAAAACAAATCTTCCGAAACAGACAAACAGCGGAGCTCAAAGAACAAGCCGAAGCTCTCTGAGCACGCCAAGCAGGTGATCGAAAAGGCGGCGCTTATCGCCCACCAGAATAAACACAAGTATATCGGGACCGAACACCTCCTCCAGAGCCTCGTGCAAATGAAGACCGATACTATGATTGAGCTCTGGGAAAACAACAGGGTAAACCTCAACAAGCTCACGGGCCAGCTCGATACCGTCATGCGGAGCACCTCAAAGTTTCCGGACCTGACGCAGATATTCGACCAAGCCAAGGAGCTTGGCCGGGAAGAAGGTACGCGCGATGAATCGAAGACTCCCGCGCTTGATTTTTTCACGACCGACATAACCAATGACAAGCTGCAGCTGAGCATCGATCCGGTAATCGGGCGGGAGCGTGAAATTGAACGGCTCATACACATACTCTCGCGGAGGACGAAAAACAACCCAGTGCTCATCGGCGACCCGGGGGTCGGAAAAACAGCGATCGTTGAAGGGCTCGCAAAGAAGATACTCGCCGGAGACGTCCCGGACATTTTGCTCAATAAAAAAATACTCAAGCTCGACCTCAGCCTCGTCGTTGCAGGCACAATATATCGCGGCGAATTTGAGGGGCGGTTCAAGCAGATTATTGATGAAATCACGAAGGACCCGAACATCATTATCTTCATCGACGAGCTCCATACGATCATCGGTACGGGATCAGCCGCAGGATCGATGGATGCGGCGAATATCCTGAAACCGGCGCTCGCCAAAGGCCAAATCCGCACGATCGGCGCGACGACGCTCGACGAGTACCGCAAGCATATAGAATCCGACGCAGCGCTCGAGCGGCGCTTCCAGCCAATCATTATTGAAGAAGCCACGGCGGACGAGACACGGCAGGTGCTGCTCGGCATTAAGAGAAACTATGAACGGTACCACCTCGTAGAAATTACCGACGAGGCGATCGACACTGCCGTGAAGCTTAGCGTCCGCTTTCTCCAGGATAAATTCCTCCCGGACAAGGCTATAGATCTGATCGATGAGGCGGCATCAAAAATAAAAATCAGCCACCGGGGCGACGGCTTTATAAAAAAAATATTCGGCACGGAAAAGGAAATAGAGAAACTCAAATCGCAGAAAAATGAACTCGTCAACCAGGAAAACTACGAACAGGCGCTAAAAATAAAGGAGAAAGAGAACGACCTGCGCAAGCGGCTCGCGGAACTCCGGGCACAGCAAGAAAAAACAGCGAAGAAATGCATCGGCAAGGTCACGAAGCGTGATGTCGGGGAAGTCGTCGCGCGCATCACGAAGGTCCCCCTCGATGAGCTCATCACCGAAGAGAAGGAGCGGCTGCTCAGCCTCGAGCAGGAGCTCTCGCGGCAGATCGTCGGCCAGGATGATGCGCTCAAAACAATCGCCGACTTTATCCGCCGCTCACGCGTCGGGCTCGCGGACCCAAACAGGCCGATCGCATCATTCATTTTCCTCGGCCCCTCGGGCGTCGGGAAAACCGAAACGGCAAAAGTGCTCGCAAAAACGGTGTTTGAAGACGAACACGCGCTCATCCGGATAGACATGTCGGAATTCGCGGAAAGCTTCAACGTATCAAAGCTCATCGGCGCCCCTGCAGGGTACGTCGGGTACAAAGAGGGCAGCAAGCTCACCGAGCCGGTGCGGAGAAAGCCATACTCGGTCGTACTGTTCGATGAGATGGAAAAAGCCCACCCGGAAGTATTCAGCCTCCTGCTGCAGATACTCGAGGATGGGCACCTGACCGATGCGACCGGCAGGCAGGTGAATTTTAAAAATACGATCATCATCATGACCTCTAATATCGGGCTAAAAAACCTAAATGCGAGCGCTTCCATGGGTTTCAGCGCTGCAACCGCAGAAGACAAACAGGCTGCGGAAGAAAGGTATGCAGAAATCAAAGAGGGAGTGCTCAAAGAGCTTGAGAGCCAGTTCAGGCCTGAGCTGCTGAATAGAATAGATAAAACGATCGTCTTCCGCCCGCTGACAAAAGAAGATATCGCCGTCATCGTATCGATGCAGATTACAGAGGTTGAAAAAAAACTCGCCGAACAGGATATCAAGCTGCAGGTCGATAAAAAAGCGGCCCTCTCTATCGCAGAAATGAGCTTCCAGCCTGACCAGGGGGCGCGAGCCGTCCGGAGGTATGTCCAGGAAATGGTCGAGAATCAGATCGCCCAGGCGCTCCTCAGGAACGAATACAAACCAGGCAGCACCATCAAGGTTAAGTTGAAAAATGAGCGCATTGTGATATCATAGGTACGTACCATTGATGCCAAAAACCTCCCCAAATTTACGGGGAGGTTTTTATGTCCACAATCCTGCACACTTTAAAAATAACGGTCCTCGACACGCTCTTTCCGGCATCGTGCGTCGGGTGCGGTGCCGAGGGCGCCTGGATCTGTACGGCATGCGCCCGGCAGGTTACCGGCGGCATGCAGCAGCGCTGCCCAATCTGCAGAATCCCCGGATCGCCGGCTACCTGCGGGAAGTGCCGCAGTACCTCAAGCCTCGACGGGCTCATCGTCGCGGCTCCGTATGAACAGAAGCTCATCCAGTCGGCGATCCACCTGCTGAAATACAAATACGTCGAGGAGCTCGCACAGTTCCTCGGGCTGCAGCTCCTCCGCGCGCTCCAGGCTGTTGACAAAACAAAGCCTGCCGGTATACTGAGCAGTCACCAGCGCACGGTATTGGTTCCGGTTCCGCTCCACCGAAAGCGGTTTCTCGAGCGGGGTTTTAACCAGGCTGGGCTCCTCTGTGCGGTAATCGCCGAATACTCCTCACTTACCCAGTACCCCCATCTGCTAAAGAGAGCCAGAAAAACTGAATCCCAAGCCCAACTCAATAGGCAGCAACGTCTGCAAAATGTCGTCGGCGCATTTTCCGTTGCAGATCCCTTCAGCATCAAAGGAAAAAATGCTATACTGGTAGATGATGTAGCAACGACACTCGCTACTTTACATGAGTGCTCAGGGGTGCTCAAGCAAGCGGGCGCACGGGCTGTCTGGGGCCTCGTCATCGCTCGCGGCTCGTAAAATATTTTTTTCCCTTACCCGAGCAGCGTATACATCTCGATGAATCGAGGAGAGGTGGCCGAGTGGCTGAAGGCAGCGGTTTGCTAAACCGTTAAGGGGCCTTAAAACCCCTTCGCGAGTTCGAATCTCGCCCTCTCCGAATGAACGTTAGTGAATGAGGAAGGGAGTCCCGCAACTGCTTGTGGGACATCGAGATGAGAAAGCCGCAGCGATGCGCGAGTTCCCCGAGCCTGCCGAGGGGAGGCGAGCGCCGCGAGGCGGGGTCGTAAAAAATTTTCGTCAGGAAATTTATTTGTGACCGAATCTCGCCCTCTCCACCAATACATTAATAAAAAATGGGCCGCACTACAACTTATGCTGCGGTTTGATTCAAAAAGCGAACGGTACATACCGTACCTTTCGCACAGATGGAGGCGTGCCAGAGCGGTTGAATGGGACGGTCTTGAAAACCGTTAGACCCGCAAAGGTCTCGGGGGTTCGAATCCCTCCGCCTCCGAAGTGAACAACGTGAACGAAGGAGCGGAGCTCCACACCTGCGTGTGGAGCGTAGGGATGAGAAGGGCGAGCGATGCTGCGGAATGCAATGGAGTAGCCACGAGCCCAGGCGCGGAGCGGAATCCCTCCGCCTCCGAAGTGAACAACGTGAACGAAGGAGCGGAGCTCCACACCTGCGTGTGGAGCGTAGGGATGAGAAGGGCGAGCGATGCTGCGGAATGCAATGGAGTAGCCGCGAGCCCAGGCGCGGAGCGGAATCCCTCCGCCTCCGAAGTGAACAACGTGAACGAAGGAGCGGAGCTCCACACCTGCGTGTGGAGCGTAGGGATGAGAAGGGCGAGCGATGCTGCGGAATGCAATGGAGTAGCCGCGAGCCCCGGCGCGGAGCGGAATCCCTCCGCCTCCGAAGTGAACAACGTGAACGAAGGAGCGTAAAAAAGAGAAAGCCTGGAGCGTCCCAGCGAGAATTTCCACCGCCCCTGGCGGAAAACGAACACCGCGAGGCGGAATCGACCTAGATTTCCGTCAGGAAATCGATGAGTGACCAAACGTGAATTTTTTCCTGTTTTTCTGTATACTATAGAGGCACTCTCCGGGACCACATAACAAGTTAATACCTACGATATATGGCGCAATCCAACGCAGGAAAAACACCCAATCAAAAAATCGACTTTGGGGAAGTCCTTGCCTCATGGGAATTTCCGGAATACACGAAATACTTCCGCGGTAAGCTGTGGTACGCAGTCGCAATTACGATTGTTTGCGCACTTACAATCTACGCGGTGAGCACCCAAAATTACCTCTTCCTCCTGCTCCTCGTTATTTTGGTCGGGGTCTATGCGCTCGAGTACCGCAGATCACCCAGAAGGCTGCAAGCCCAGCTGACCGAAGATGGGCTCGTGCTCGGTGAAAGCACATTTTACGAATGGAATGCCATCAAGCAGTTCTGGATCGTATACGATCCGCCTGAAGTGAAAAACCTATACTTTTCATTTAAGTCCGGCGTGCGGCCGTCGATCAGCATTGCACTCGAGAGCCAAAATCCCTTAAAGATCAGGCAGATCCTGCTCAAATACATCGAAGAAGATCCGGAAAAGGTCAATGAATCTTTCTCAGACGGTCTCGGCCGGGTCATGAAGCTGTAGCAGCATTTCAGCCCACTGTAAACATATCGAGCCCTCGTCGTTCAACGGATAGGACGCAAGCTTGCGGAGCCTGAAATGCAGGTTCGATTCCTGCCGAGGGCAGATGAACGCAGTGAATCTGAACGAGGAGCTCCGCAACTGCTTGCGGAGCGCCAGGAATCGAAAGCCGGAGCATGCCACCGAAGGTGGCGCGAGGCGGGGTCGAGAGCGCGCGGAGCGCGACTCGTGACCGATTCCTACCTGCACCGCTTACAAACACAAGGCACGTATACGAAAAAACGCCGGCACCCCCAATATGCATGGGGTCTTTTTTGTATCAAATCAACAGTGCTTTGACATTCCTAAATCCTATGGTACGATGTACTGCCGAGCGAATAACCGCTCTGAATATACACACTGCCCTTACCATGTGAAATAAACACTGTTTTCGTGGAGGCATATATGAGTCCCATTGAGCTGCTTCAAAAGCTCACCGATGAAATCTCTCTCGCGCTCCGAGGGAAAGTGGATGGAAGCCTGGCACTCTCTGCTTCGGTCAATGGTGCCGGCACCGTAGGGCACAATGTCCCGCCCGTATTCGCGATCCAGTCCGAAAAAAATACCGGGCTGTTTATCGCACAGGTGCAACCGCACCAGCCGACCGTCACCTTTGAGATCATTGGCGCCTTTGCCAACGATCATCCCGCTATCCGCGATGCCTTTCGGGATGCGATTGAGGCAATTAAAGGTGAGCCTTCGATTACGCTCAATCCTATCCTGCGCTTCGCATCGGTGGCTATCGTACAGCCGGGCGAGTCACACAAATTCGAGGCGCGCCTCACCTTCCGGGTCAGTAGCCCGCTGGAGCTGCCAATGTCCGGCAGCTGGAAGATCGACACGAGTATCGTGCTCGCGTCATCCGCAATCAAACTTCGATGAGTATTCCCATGAGGGGTCCTGTCCATGCGGGACCCCCTTTTTTTTGATACAATACACTCATGACAATAACGCCCACGACACCCCTGTCTGACCTGCCGAGGATAGGAAAAGTACTGACAAAACGCCTTCACAAGCTGGGGCTTGCCCGCGTGCTCGACTTGTTATTTTACTTCCCCTTCCGGTACGAAGACTTCAGCACGATTACTCCCATCGCCAGGATCCAGCCAAAAACGGAAACGACGGTTTGCGGCACCATTGACCTCATCGCAAATAAAAGGGCATTCCGCAGAAGAATGTACATAACCGAATGCCTTATCACCGACGAGACAGGGAGCGCGAAAGCGGTATGGTTCAACCAGCCGTTCATCACCAAACTCCTGAGGCAGGGCGATCTCGTATACCTTTCCGGCAAGGTTGAGCACACGAAGTACGGCCTGCAGTTCTCCAACCCCTCGTACGAAAAGGTCAAGAAAGAGCAGACGCATACTGCCAGGATAATTCCGATCTACTCGCTGACGGAAAACCTCACCGAGAAGCAAATACGCTACCTCATCAGGCTCGTGCTGCCGCTCGCACAGTCGGTGCCCGAGTGGCTCCCCGATACGGTTCTCCGCCAGTACCGGCTCATGCGCCTGAGCACGGCGCTCCACGAGGTGCACTTCCCTACTGATAAAGCACAGCTTGGCATGGCGAGGCGGAGGCTCAAATTCGACGAGCTGCTGCTCATACAGCTGAAAACACAGCTCGTGCGCCACGAGCTCAGCGCTGAGCGCGCACCGAAAATCCATTTCAATGAGGGGCTCACCAGGCAGTTTGTCAGCTCGCTGCCCTTTACACTGACGCCGAGCCAAAAAAAAGCCGCATGGGAAATCCTCCAATCCCTTGGCGATGCTAGCCCGATGAACCGGCTCCTCGAGGGCGATGTCGGCGCTGGTAAAACCGTCGTTGCGGCCCTCATAGCGCTCAACGTGGCAACGAACGGGTACCAAACGGCACTCATGGCCCCTACGGAAATTCTCGCGCTCCAGCACTTCAAGACGCTGCATAAAATTTTCAAGCAGTCCAAGGTGCAGACTGCGCTCATCACAAGCAGTGCCAAGCAGTACGGTGCCAGAAAAACGACGCAGCAGAAATTGCTGAAGCATATTGAAAAGGGCAGCGCGCAGGTCGTGATCGGGACCCATGCACTGATACAGGAGCGGGTGCGTTTCAATAAACTCGGCCTCGCCATCATCGATGAGCAGCACCGCTTCGGCGTTGACCAGCGCAAGACGCTGAAAAATAAAACTGACGGTTATAGCCCGCACCTCCTGTCCATGACCGCCACCCCCATCCCGCGCTCGCTCGCCCTTACCCTCTATGGCGACCTCGACATCTCAGCCATTACCGAACTCCCCCGCGGGCGGAAAAAGGTGCTGACAAAAATCGTACCGCCTGAAAAACGGCAGAGCGCGTACGGCTTCATACGCAGAGAAATAGAGAGTGGACGGCAGGCGTTTGTGATCTGCCCGCTTATCGAAGAATCAGACAAGCTCGGCGTGCGTGCGGCGACAGCCGAGTATAACATGCTCAGCGAGGAGATATTTCCGGACCTTTCTGTCGGGCTCGTGCACGGCAAGCTGAGCTCCGCAGACAAGAAAGCTGCCATTGACGCATTTGAGCAGAACAAGGCCAGCATACTGGTCGCCACCGCGGTCGTTGAAGTTGGTGTCGATATCCCGAACGCATCGGTCATGGTTATTGAAGGCGCCGAGCGGTTTGGCCTCGCGCAGCTCCACCAGTTCCGCGGCAGGGTCGGCCGCGCCGAGCACCAGTCATACTGCCTCGTCTTTACGGAATCCAACAGTGACAAAACGCTCGAACGCCTCAATGCGCTTATCACTGCTAAAGACGGCTTCGAACTTGCCGAAAAAGACCTTGAATTCAGGGGTCCGGGTGAAATTTACGGGCTCAAACAGTCCGGCTTCCCGGAGCTGAAAATCGCGAAACTGACAGACCGTGAGCTCATCCGGCAAACCCGCGAAGCTGCCGAAAGCCTTTTAACGGGAAATAAAGGCCTTAGCGGCTACCCGCTCGTACAAAAACGGCTCAAACATTTTTCCGCTTCCGTGCACCTGGAGTGAGCCGTACAGCTTGACAGAGGCGCTGTTTTGTGATATTAATCTATAGTAATACTCCTTTTCGGATGGCATGGAAAAAACACAATAGCCGTTCAAAAAGGAACAACCCAAAACAGCTGAGTAAACAAGGAGGTTAGATGAGCTCAGCACCGCTCTTTACAAGACAGCAAATGTGCCAAACCGCCAAAAAACGGGAGACGTATGGAAGATCAAAACACCGATCTACTGCCAGCGGGAGATGAATCTCTCCAGTGCAACGATTTCGACCTCCATCCACTCGCAGCGGACACATCCGGCAGATCATTTGCCGGCCGATACAACCGCGTATCGAACTGCGGGGGCGGCAGGAAGATCGGCGGCCCCAACAACGAAGACGAGTAACAAACCGTCTTTACAGTTTCACCGCTCAAAGGGCGACCCACAACCAGGGGTCGCCTATTTTTTTACACAAAATCTCTGATAACCTCGCTGAGCGAATCAAGCATCACAATCTGTAATCCGCCTGGCTCCTGTGAAAGTTTTGTCCTTGGGATCAGAGCTTCCTTGAAGCCCATCTTGACGATCTCATCCAGGCGCTTGTCGCTCTGTCCCACAGCCCGCAGCTCGCCGCCCAAGCCTACCTCGCCGAATACGGCGAGTGTTTTTGGTATGGGCTTATTTTTCAGCGCTGACGCGATCGCGAGGCACACCGCGAGGTCCGCAGCGGGCTCCCCGACCCGAAAGCCGCCGGCGACGTTCACGTGCACATCCTGGTTCCCGAGGTACAGCCCGGCTTTTTTGGTAAGTACCGCGACGAGCATCTGCAGCCGGTTGAAATCGAATCCTGCCGCGCGGCGCTGCGGGTACCCAAAGTTCGCACGGGAGACGAGCGCCTGCACTTCAACGAGGAAGGCGCGCGAACCCTCGACGACCGCGGTCACGACCGATCCCGGGCTCTCTGCCGTGCGGTCCGCGAGAAAAATTTCCGATGGGTTCCGCACCTCAGCCAGACCTCCCGCCTGCATGTCAAACACCCCAACCTCCGCGGTTGAGCCGAACCGGTTCTTGACCGCACGGAGCACGCGGAACGCATGGTGCCGGTCACCCTCGAGGTACAGCACCACGTCGACGAGGTGCTCGAGCGTACGGGGCCCGGCGACGCCGCCCTTCTTCGTCACGTGCCCGATCACGATCATGGCTGTATTGAGGTCCCGCGCCGCCTCTGAGAGCTTGGCAGTGCATGCTTTCAGCTGGCTGATGCTCCCTGCCTCTGCATCGACCTCGGCCGTATGCACGGTCTGGATCGAATCGATAATAACGAGTGCGGGCTTGTGCTGTTCCACGGTCGCACGTACCGTCTCGATGTCCGTCTCACCGAGAAACTTAAGCTTGTCGGTCGTAAGCCCGAGCCTTGTGAAGCGATCCTTGACCTGCACCGAGGATTCCTCGCCGGACACGTACAGCACCTCGCGCCCAAGGCTGGCGAGCTTGCCGCCGACCTGGAGTATGAGCGTTGACTTGCCAATTCCCGGATCGCCCCCGAGCAGCGCCAAGCTCCCCGCGACGATCCCGCCTCCGAGTACGCGGTCAAACTCGCGGACCGAACTCTCAAGCCGTTCGTCCTGCGCCGGACCGATAGTAGCAAGCGTCTCGACCGGAGCGGCTCGCCCTGCAGTCGGGCGTGCGTTTCGCTGCCGGACAGCTGGCTGCCCCTTGCTAAAGGTGCCCCACGAACCGCATTCGGTGCACCGACCTTGCCACTTAGGGAACTGCGCACCGCACTTTGTGCATGAAAAAATTGTTACTGTCTTGGCCATAGCTCATTACCGGTATCCAAAAAGTGCACAGGGCATACGTACGGATCAGAATGCATACGCCGGTGTGCTACTGCAGCGCAATGCTGAATACCTTGCTCTGCTCACCGTCAACGTAGTACAGAGTCGCTTCATCGCTTGAGAGAAAGAGTGATTCAACGGTATACTGGTCGTTTTCGGAAAAGCGGGGCATGGCGATAATCGTCTTTGATCCGTTCCGGGTATCGATGCGGTAGATGCTGTCGTTCGTCGTACCGGCGGCATCGGGAAACAATCCGCTCCCGGTCGGCAGGTACTGGGGCACGGCGCAATATGCAAAGGTATGGAGTTTCGAAAAAGCGCACCTGCTGACCCACGTCTGCAATTCCAAATTAACGTCATTGGCGCCGACCAGATCGCCCGATGCATCAACGAGGTGCAGTACCGGATTGTAGCGCGAATCGGCGTTGAAAACATTGTACAGGAGCCTGCTGCCGTCAGGGGACCAGAGCCCCTCAAAGCCCCGTCCGTCAGTGATGATGGACTTAAAATTTTCACCGTGCAGCCCGATGAGGAATGCCTCCTGCCCGTCAGCGTTGTACGATTCACGGAAAAGCGCCACGACCTGGCCCGAAGGGGACCAGTTCACATCGACGTCATCCGCGTTATCCCCGAGCGGCTCAAGCAGCTGCGCATCAGAGCCGTCCGGATTCGCTGTCGCGAGCCAACGCGCACGTTCGTCATCCGTCAGGTTGAGAAATCCTATCTGATCGCCGGTAGTTGAAAATTCGATGTCCTCCCATTCTTTCGGGAGCGTCACCTGAACGCCGGTATCGAAATTGTATAAAATATTCGTATTATCGGGGAATCCGATGACGGCCTGGTTGCTCGTCGGCGACCATTCAATTTCCCGGGCTTCGGGAAAAGTCTGCTCCGAGAGTGCCGCGGCATTGCCGTCCTTATCAATTGTATAAAACTTGCCCTCATCGGCATCGTAGTACCGCAGCCCGTTGCCATCCACCGCCGGGGCGGCAGCTTGCGACGGGTCACTGACAATAACCGAAGCCTGCGTTTCTCCCCCTGCGGCGACGGGATCAAACTGCGCGCGGTTTACGGACGGCGTTGTGTTGATGGTTGGGACGTTCGTATTCTCATTCACCGGCACATACTGATTTACGTTTTCCGCGCCGTTGATGACCGGCAGGGATGAATTCGTATTGGCCGCCCCATTTACGTTCTGGTTCCCGATGTTGAGCGGCTTGCCGATGTCCCGTATGAGCACGAAATAAATGAATGCCCCGAAAGCAAGAACGAGGATGACGAATAAAACGATGAGAAGTATACGCTTAGGATTCATAGCTCAATGCGATTGGTAATGTATTATCGGGGCTGTTCGGGATCCTGCTTGGTTACATATTCAAATTCCATCTCCATGCAGCACACCATATTCTGGCTGAGCTGGGCATCCGTGCATCCGGTAATAATCCTGCCGGTTTCTGCATTCCTGATGGTTCTGACCCAGGCATCGAGCAAACCCTGGTCTTCAATAACGGGAGTTTCGATATGTTCCGGCAGGATGCAGTTCGCGACCATGATCTCATCGCTGTTGCACTCATTTCGACACTCTATACCCCCGCTGGTATTGGACAGCTCGAGGCAGCAGATCGCCCAGTCGTACCCGCCGGTCCGCCGGTCGACGCACTTCCTCGTGTGGCCGTTCCATACGCTCGACTCATCCGGCTCGTTGCGGTATTCGGGTTCCGTTGGATCTCCGATGCCCCAGCAGTCCGTATTCTGCCCGGTGCCCCGCTGCAGGTTATTCCCCGTATCGCAGTACACCTGGTAGTAATTCTCATGCTGCGCTTCCTCACAACTGAGCACATCCGAATCACGGTAAATGCAGCCCGATCCGTCCCTGCTCGCCTCGCATAAGCCCGCCCCAAATTGCGGCTGCGTTTGAAAAACCTCATCAACCCGCTCGCACGTGCCGGCAAACGCGAATGTGCAGTACCGTTCGGGCTCCACGCACTTAAACCCTTCGCCGGTCAGGTAATCAGGCGCACACACTGTCTGTGATCCATTCTGGTCTGGACAACCTGCACCGCTATATGCTCCCTGGTATACGCAAGGCTGCTCATGGCCGTCCGTATATACCATCAATCCCTCAACCCCGCACTTCAATTGCGAAGTATCCCACGTTTCACCGAGATCTATGGGACGTGGACGGTTATTTGCATCCATCGGATCAAGCTGCGGATCGAGCAACTGCTCTTGTGCCCCACCCGGCGCGATATCTTCACACCAGATAACGCCCTCTTTGAGCGCGCCGATGCTCTGCAGATCAAGGTCCTTGAGGTTAACGATGTTCGGATTGATAAAGTACAGGATCGTATACGACGCGAGGAGGAGCGCAAGGCCGATCATGGCTGAGATGATGGTATCCTTTGCATCGGCGACCTTCGTCGGGCTGCCGAACGAAACGACATACTTGAAGCCGCCGAACATGATCATGGCCGTCGCGAGGATGCCCGCGGTCCACGCGAAGTAGATGTACATCCCCCGTATGAAGCACTGCATATTCTTCACCGCGGGAAAGCCGCACGGCGTCATCGGAGCGACGCCGGGGATCACGATGTTGAGCCGGACGTAGCTGTCAGAATCCCCATTGCAGTCAAACGCGCACTCATCAGCAGCCGCCTCCTCGCCCTCTTGGGCGGCTGCCTGCAGCGGCAGCGAGGCGAGTATGAGGCTGCAGGCCATCACTGCCAGCAGCGCGCCGAATAGTAGTATGTTCTTCTGTCGTGCCATGGTTCGGTATGCAATAAAAAATAATGCCGGATGTTTTCTTACTCTCCGAGATCCTGGTCCTGCCATACGGCGCTCTCTACGAGCCACGCTTCTCCGTCGTGTGACAGGCCAATAACTATCGTCTGGATGAACGGGCTGTTCAGCCCGCTCAGCTCATCTGGAGTACGCTGCGCCGTCACTGCGACGGAAGCCGCATCGTCACTGAGGGAAACCACCTTCGTCGACCGCGCTTTTGTCACGATCGCGAAATACGAATCCGCTTCCAGCTCGCGCTGGTCGGCGACGTACTGGTCAGCCCAATTTTGCATCGACGCCGTCATGTACCCCTTAAGGTTGGATATATTCTCATACGCAGCGTCGGTCGAGTAGCTTCCGAACCGCTCCGCGAAGAGGATCGCGAGCCTCGTGACGGTCAGCTCCTCTGTCTCCACGGCGTCGATCTCCTCATCGGCAGGGGCAGGCTCTTCGGTTGCGTTCACGACGGTAACATTGGCGGCAATGGTATTCGTCGGCTGGTTAACGGCGGGGACTGTGTCAACCGGCGCTTCGCGGAAAAATTGGATCCACATGACAACGCCAATCAGAATTACCACGATTCCGACCATTACCCATATATAGATTGCCTTCTTTTTTTGCTGTTCCATACGAGCGTTATATTAGTATATTGTATGCCATCGGGGGCGCCTTGCGCAAATGCCGCTACTCCTCGACTGCCTCATTAAATTCTTTTTTTGCCGCCTCGATTTCCAGCAGCTGGCGCGGGTCAGAGGTGATAATCTGGTCTTCGGTATACGATGCGACAATTTTTATGGCTGCGTGCTTTGAGCCGGCGAAAAATATTCCCTCGCCGACGCCGCACTCGAGCAAAAGGTACTTCTCCCCTTCGGTGAGGAGGAACGTCTTGACAATCAGATCAATGGCAGCTTCGGACTGCTTCATGAGGAGCTGGATCGCCGAGTTGGTGACGATCGCCTGGCCGTAGGGGGATTGCAGGAAATCGTTGACGTCCTGCGTGATCGTCGTTACGCCGAGGTAGTACTTGCGGCACCGCTTGACGAGCGCGTAAATAAACTTAGCGGACTCCTCCTGCTGCATGAGCCACCACGCCTCATCGATGACCATGATGCGCTTCTTAAGCTCGGAGCGTACCGTATTCCACACGTAGGACACGATGAGCGAGATGCCGATCGGCTTCAGCTCGTCCTCGAGGTCCCGCACCGAGAATACGACGAGCTGGTTGGAGAGCTCGACGTTGGTCGGATTGTTGAGAAGGCCGGCGAACGTTCCTTCGGTGTACTTCTTGAGGCGCGTCACAAGCTGCTCAGCGCCTACCATGCCCTCGAGCACTTCCTGGAAGTCCGACAGGAGCGGCGGCTCGGCGTGTGCGAGGTCCGCATCGGCGGTAATATCTTTTTTTGCGTACGTTTCGATGAGCGCGCGGTCGATGACCGAGTCCTCTTCGTGCGTAAACTCGCCGAGCATAAGCCTCAGCTGGCCTTTGATGGTGATGACCGCCGACCGTATGATATCGCTCGTCTTCTCATCCTTTCTGGTCGGGCGGGGAAGGTCGAAAAGGTTGATGTTGCTCTCCGAACTCAACGAAATGCTTATATAGGTTCCGCCGACAGCATCCGAGAGGTACTTATACTCCATTTCGGGATCGATGACGATCACGTCGGTGCCGAGCATCATGCTCCTGAGAATTTCGAGCTTCACGGCGTAGCTCTTGCCGGCGCCGGATGTTGCAAAAACAACTGCGTTCGCATTCTGCAGCGAAAAACGATCGAAGAGGATCAGGCTATTGTTGTGCCGGTTGATGCCGTACAGTATGCCGTCATCCGAAGTCAGCTCAGACGAGATGAACGGGAATGAAGAAGCGCACGGTGAAGAGCTCATATTGAAGCCGATGCCGAGCTCATCGTTCGCGAGCGGCAACGTCGAGTTAAAGCCCTGCTCTGCTTGGTAAAAGACGCGCTTCGTATACACGAGCCGCGAACCGAATAGAGACTCAACCTTTTCGCTGATCTTATCGAGGCTCTCCTTGTCGTCAGCGTAGATAGTCACATAGAGCGCAAACTGGAAGAACCGCTCAATGCCTTGCGTCAGGTCGTCGCGCAGCTTCTCAATATCACGGAGCGCCGTTTCCCGGATCGGATCGCGGGGCGCGCCCTTCTCGGCATCGGCGAGTATCTGCGCCTCGAGCGCGCCGGTCTTGTTCCGAAGTTGCTTCAAGATTATTTCTGAGCCGACCGGATAGAAAAACATCGAGATATCGAGCGGTACGTTGAGGTTGATTATCGGCGCGAACCAGCCGACTCGAATGTAGCGCGGATACGCGACTACGAAAATCGTGCGGACGAATTTCGACCCCAGCTCGAGGAAACGGGATTCGATCTTCATCGCGGCGGGGGCGATGAGGTCCCTGACCGTTACGACTCCACGGCGGTATACCTTCTCTGATTCGAGAATCGTCTTCTTCTCTTCGAGCTGCTCACGGGCGAGCTGTTCCTGCTCCTCCCTCGTGAGCTGCGGCTGGGTTTCAGTCGGCAGCGACTTAGTTTTTCTAAATAACTCTACCATGGTTACTGCTCAAGGTTTAATTTACCGACGTCAACGAGCTCCTGCTGGTCGTACGTATCCGGATTGTAGGTATTATAGAACACTTCGATAAGCCCCTGCGTATCGAGCGCCTTGCCGTTGAGCCCGAACGAACTGAGCCCGTCAATCACGTATTCCATGCGCTTCCAAAGCTCTGTCCGGTGCTTCTCAAACTTCTTCTGCTTGATGGTGATCACCGTCGAGGGTGAGAGCGCCTCGCGCATACGGGCAAGGAAACCCTTCGACTTGATCGAGCCGACAGAGTACGGCACCACGAGAAAGAAACGTTTCGTCATGATATCTGCCAGCTGGACAAGCTCTGCGATGTACTGCCGGTACTCGCGCGTTTGCGTTTTCAGCAGCTCGTTCGTTTGCTCTTTCTCAATCAGCTTGAGGCGATCGAGATACTCGTCAATGTTGAGCTTGCGTGATTGTATGAGTATCTGGAGTGGAAAGTCGAGTGAATTTAAAAACTGGACGTACCCGCTGATAACGGCATTCTGTTCATCCTCTGACTTGAGCGCAAAGTTGATCGAGGAAACGAGAATAATCCCGCGCAAGGTGCCGTCACGGAGAATAATCGCATCGTCGCGTACTTCGAGAATATCGAGGTACTGCTGTGTTGAGATTACTGACGCTTTTTTTGCGATGGTTTCTTTTTTCTCAGCCATACGTGCTACAGGGAATATTATCCCTCATCGATTTCTTCTTGGTATGCGCCGCCGGTATCAACGACGAGCGACAGTTCATTGAGCCGGGAAACGGTGAGGCGCTTCTTTGGTACCTGGGGAGGCAACGCCTCGGGCTTTTCTTCCTTGATGCGCTGACCTACATACGCTTTATTCCATACTTTGAGTGTCGGCCGCCGGAGCGTCTGCATCATGTTCAGCAGAAAAAAGTGGAACGGGCGACCGTTAATTTTTAAGAAAGCAAACATGCCGGTCAGCGCAAAAATCAACAGCCCTTCAATAGCGGCGACCCAAAAGCTCGCCAGCTTAAAGACGAGAAAAATCATCCCGGCGCCGATGAGAAACGTCACAAACTGGCGCACGGTCAGCGGACCGATAATTTTACTCTCGACGTCGAGGAACTGTGGCACTACGAACTGCTGCATACGTGCTATGTCCCGAGCCTACTATTAAGCTCATTAATGGCAATAAATTCTTCTTTCTGCAGGTTGAGGCCGCCGCCTGCGACGTGCTTCTGGATCACCTCATCGAGAGTGATACCGCCCGTGAGGCTCTCCTGCCCGAGCGATACGTACCGCAGGAAAAGCGGCGACTGCTTCCATGCGCTGATGCCCTCAGACCGCTGCTGCCACGATTCTTCCTCGAGCAGATCGATTTTTTCGGCAATTTTCGCGGCAGCTTCCTCGGGGTTCGTTCCGAGCCGCCGGAATTCTTTGAGGTCGATCTCCCCGAGCTCTTCCACGGGCCCGATGACTTTGCGCAGTTCCTTAATATCGACGAGCTTAGGACGGTCATCTTCATCTGCTATCGGCACCCTGCGGGGCATCCCGTCCGAAGGTTCCCGGTACAGCTTCGCTGTTGCTGCAGATACGCTGCGGGGTGCACGCACGGCTTCATCTACACCCCGTGGAGACGGCGCTACCTCCGTTGGAATGTTCTGCGGCCGGGGCTGCTCTTGGGCGGGCGCAGGTTGAGGGGTGGCAGTCGGCTCCTGAGGCGTGAACTGTACCATCCCCGTGCTCAATGGAGGCGCGGGCTGCGGCTCGATTTTTTCTATCGGTTCGGGTGCACGCTTTGGCAGCGGAATGAATGGAGGAGGTGCTTGGACCATGGTGCCAGCAGCAGAGGACGGCACTGTGCGTTGATCCTCAGCCTGTTGCTGCGGCTGTTCCAACAATTGCCCAGCCATGCCGAGCATCGCATCGTGCTGTGTGGTTCCGCCCTCCGGGCGCCCCCTGCCGATTTTTTGGTTAACGGCACTGACGACCGCATCAGCTTTTTCAGCAGGGAGCTCGAGGCCTCCGACCTTGGACGGCCTCATCAAAACTTCCCGGGCTTCAATGGCGGTACGCAGCTCCCGAAGCCTCGACTCGACTACCTTCTTAAAACGCGTGCTCATCACTTCGCTTGCAAAAGAGATGCCACACTCGCGCTGAATCTCATCAATAATTGCCTGGGCAGATGAACCGGCTGGCTTTTCTTCGCGAGGGGCCATCCGCTCCAAACCTTTGACGTGCCGCTTGATCTCCTCCTCGTCTTCCGGCTCGATCAGGAAAGGCGCCTTGCTTGAGGAAGAAATTGGCGCGCTCGGTGCCAGCGCCGGCCTTGGCAACCGGCTTTCAACTTTCGGTTCTGCCGGAATAGTTTGCGATACTGCACGGGGCTCTCTGGAAAAACCGGCGGGCAGACTCGCGGTTGATGCCGGATGCGGCGGAACAGGGGGCACGCTGGATTGAGGCGCGGGCTGTTCCTCCCGCGGCGCTACCTGAAAATCAACCAGCTGCCCGTCCAGGACTTTTTTAAGCTTTCCGGCCTTGTCTTTTAACAAGAAGCCTTCAGGTAAACTGTTGTCCGATGTTGTATCGTCACTCATACATACCTGTAAAAAATCCAAAAACTATTTTAGGCTTTAGCGATAAAAATAATCGCAATATTAGCAGATGATTAAGCGCCTTCATTATAGCACAATTTTAACATAAAATCAAACCATTTCAAAAAAACTTTTTTCAACTGCCAAACTTGATTTTTATCGAAAAAAATGGTACAATCATAATAGTAAAGCATTCTATAACCGCGCATGCCGAAATAATTCTGCGCTTCAGCACATCAGTACTTTTCTTATTTTCACGGCGATTGATATGGATTTAAAAACGATACTGAACGACAAAATACAGACATATCTCAGCAGTACTAACGGGCAGTACGATGGGAACGTCCTCCAAAAAATGGATGCCTTTATCAGTGCGCTCGAAAGAAGCGCCCGGCCCGAAGACGGTATCGGCGCTTTCGACGAGCTCGTAGAAACAATGTCACTGCAGACCGCCGATACGGTAAAAAAAATCAGCGATGCGATCGTACTGGAAATGAATAGCAAACGCAAGCGGCAACTGCTCAGCGAGCGGGCTTCCCAAGAAGATAACCTGCACAAAACGGTAGTAGAGATCGGCATTAATGCTGACGAATTCACGAAGCAAATGGGCTAAAAAACCTATGGCAAATTTTTATTCTGATCCGCATACAATTCACACAGCCCTCGCCAAGGGCCAAATAGCTGCACAGGCGGCCGGCACGAACCTCTCAGTACCGGCAGAGGACGGGGTTGCGGCCATGGTGGGATCGGCGGCAAAATCAAAATCGGTGCCACACGGCGAAACGAAAAATCGCACGGTACGCGGCGCTCTTGAAGCAGGGTTGCAGTCCTACCGTGACGAAGAAACTGGCAAAAAAGCTGCGGACCGCCCGGAAAGCGGGCTCGGGGAAGGCATTCGCGGCGATACCGACGAGCTGGCAGCGGCAGCCCAGCAGGCAGCGGCCGGAGCTCCGGAGGAAAAACGGGAAACGCTCAGGGATCGTATCCGTGAAAACCTCAGCGTCTCGCCGAAAGACGAACCTGCAACAAAACGTGCACTGAACAATGAAAGAAGGCAAGGGCAAACGCTTCCCGAAAATATGACCGAGCGGGGCAAGGGCGAAGAAACTCAGCAGCAGGAAGGAGAGCCGGGGGCAGGCGATACTTCAAAGCTCACCAAGGCGGCACGAAAAATCGGAGGCGAAAAAGCGGCAGCAGCTACACAAAAAGCTCTCAATGCAAAAAAGAAGCTCCAGAGCGCGGCAAAGGTTGCCGCAAAACTCATGAACGTCGGCGCTATCGCAAGAACTCTCATTCAGCCGCTCTTCATGCTCACGATCGGCCTCACACTCTCAAAAGACACATACGACATCATAACCCAGTACTTCGACGTCGGATTAACCGCCGCACTGCTCAACATCGCCATAACATCGGCGCTCACCGTCATACTCGTCTACCGCGGGTCGGGCGTTCGCGGCAAAATGGTAAAAAAAGTGCGCCGGTATGCGATCGGAGCCGTAGCGGAATTCATACCGTACGTCTCTCTTCTGCCGTTCTGGACGATCCTCGTCCTGTACGACGAACTGAAAAAAAATTGATTGCACATCAACCAATGCTGGCTGCATTTCACCCGCCAGCGGCCGGATGCTAGCCCTCCTGCGCTGCGAACACGCCGTTTTGGATTGAATTTGTTGCCCACTCAAACGTACCGCTCTCCTCGCTGCCGTACGCGATAGCCTGGTATTCGCTCCCAATCAGCTGACCAATATCGGAGGCAATAAGTGCGGCATCAGCCGCCTGCATTCCGAGCTTGCTGATCAAGATGTATTGGAGAAATTCGGATAAAACCGCTGGCGAGGAAGAATCAATCCTCATGGCGCGGATGGCACGCTCGATCTCTTCGGGAGAATTTTTCGCATGGTACTTTTCCCTGAGATGATCTGCCAGGGCATCCACCCACGCTCTGCTGTCCTTAATCGAAACCGCAAGCGTCCTCTGGGCTGCAAGAATTTTTAAGCACGCGATGGCGCGGTCTTGATTCTTTTCACGGACCGCCGCGGACAGTTCCCGCTTGAGCGCTTCCGGATCCCCCTTCGTACGGACGAGTACCTCATCCTCGATTGACAGGACGACGGAGCGCAGCGCGCGGAAAGCGCCATACTTGTGCCGGAGGCGATCAATCGCGTTCTCCTCACTTCCCGCAGCCTCTCTTGATACTGATCCTGCGGGCGCTACCGGCTCCAGCACGGCCGCCTCTAGAGCCGCTGCCTTTGCGGTGATGTCTCCATCGCGGAGCTCCAGTTCCGTCCACTCGAATAGTCCTTTCTCCTGGTCCCAGTATGCCATGCCCTGGTACTGGCCGCCCATGAGCGCGCCGACATCCATCCCAATCAACGCACTCTCACTCTGTGAAAAACGCAGGCGGTCGAGCAGCGCGTATTGGAGGAACAGGGAGAGTGACTCCCGGCCCGTCGGCTTTTTATTGACGGCCTCAGCTGCATCGGCGCTGCCGAACTTGTCTTCTGCGTACTTCTTTGTCCCATCGAGCCAGCTGCGGTTTTCGACGAGTGCACCCTGAAGCTCGCCCTCGGCAGCCAGGTGGTACAGGCACGCTGTCACTTCATCGGCATCTTTGATATCGTAGGCCCGCGCGAATATGCCCTTGATTTTATCGGTATCGTTGCCGGCTTCAGCGCGCAGGTCTTCCACTTTTTCCATAATGGCCGACCGGTACTCGAGGTACCGCTCACGCTGCTCTCCCGTGATATCTTCGGGGGAGTACTGCTTGCTGCCGCCCTGCACAGACTTCTGGATTTTTATTGCACGCTCGAGCTTCTTTTTGAGCTGCTCGACAGGCACCTCTTCAACGCGCCCGTCTGCGACGATCTTCTTTTTTCCGCCCTGGTTAATGCTGAAATTTTCTTCGATTCCCTCGACGCTCAGCGACGACAGCTTGAGGTGCTCATACACATCGATGAGGCGCCGGAGGACAAGACGCTCGTGCTCATCAATAAGCCCCTCACCCTTCACCCGAACAAGGTATTCTGCCTGCTTGAGCGACCGGACGGACTGATCGGCGCTGGCGGCTGCATTGTAGTGCCGGAGCCAGTTTTCAATGGTCGGCGGCACGAGTTCGCCCCCGACGGTTATTTTATTCTTCGTGAGTTCCCGCTGGTTTTTTACGAGGCGGTCATGCGCCTTTTTTTTGAGCGCATCGCGGTCCTCAAGAATGATCTCATTGATGACCCGGGCGTCAATCTTTTCGAGGAGGTCGATATCCTCATGCTGAAGCGCAATGCAGATATCATCTTGGAAAAATCCGAGGAAAATGTCTTCAGGCTGCATCGAGAGCGAAACGGCGCGCACGAGCGCGAGTTTGCCGCGATAGAAACCGGCAAGCTCCCGGTGCTCGGTATCAAAATTCACGATCGCCTTCATCGAATCAGCGAGCAGCTTCCCAAACAGGTATGCGTCCCGCAGCTCATCAAACGTGACGATCCAGCGGACGTACGCTTCAGCCTGCGTTTTCCACTGCGGATCGCGCAGGTCGATCGTGCCTGCTCCTACTCCTGGTTCTTTTATTTTGTCATCCGCCATATGCTATGGTTGCTTTTCTTCCTTTGTTTTTTTCTTGATGCCCGGAATCGAAGTTTTCAACTCTTTTTCCTGATCCGGCGACGGCTTGCCCGTATAGTACTCTTTCTCCATGAGTTTGCCTCCTCCTTCTGTCTTCATCCACGTTTTTTCTCTGATAACCCTAAACGGATCGCCGCTGCGGGAGGCCCCGAATTTTTTAATCTCATCCACCATCCTCTCCATACTCCAGCCGCCCTTTGCCGTCACGTCTGTTGTTTTTTGGAATGCGGCAAGCCGCTTTAGCTCATCATAGTTTTCACCGCTCGTGATGCTGAGCGCGACGCTCTCATTGAACCGGCCCCGGCTGAGCAGCTCTTCCCACCGCTTCCAGTTGTCCTCAAAAAAGGCAAGCGCAAACGGGCTATTTTTAAATTCCCGTTCGCCGGTCAGCTGGAAGTTGCGTGCACGTTCAGCGCGGTCTTCCCCCCCTTTGGGCAGCTCAATGCCCCACCCGAGCCGGTTCACGCGGCGCTGGAATGTTTCAGGGTCGATTTTCCTGATCTCAGCTATCTGCTCGATCAGGCGATCATTCTCCTTCTGCCAGAACTGCTTGCCGTTCTCAACTCCCACGGCACGCGCATTCATCCAGTGGCCGGCTTTTTCCGCGGCATATGACACCAAATTGGCAATGTTGAGTGCCTGAGCTTCCGACAAGCCCATCCCTTCTTCTTCAATCTTGGTTCCGGGGTTTTCTGTTTCCCATGCGTCAATCGCAGCCTGATTGTGTTTAAAGCCTTTCTTGCCTACGTACCGGTTCATGATGAACGATTTCAACCCCTCGGCTCCGCTCCCGTCACCGGCCATATTTTGTATCTCATTGTCATTTGCATACTCCGTTGCTTTGAGGTATGCAGCAGCTGCCCGCGTAGAATCGCCGCGCCGCTCAGCGTCCTGGTGTATCTCCCAGAGCTCTTGCCAGCTGTCCGTGAGCATTTCTGACTTTTCTTTTGCGATATCAAGCGCCTGCTCACGGAGCATTTCAAAGTTGAATGCAGGCCGAATTCTGTCAGCTTCCTGGCGCGCAGTAAAAAAATTCCGCTTCTCCACTTCCTCTCTTGCCCGGATTGCAGCGAGTGCAGTCTGCAGCTCATCCCGGCCTGCCTTGCTTTTTGCGAGCTTGCCCTCCTTATAGTACGCCTCCATCTTCCCGATCGTGGCATCGAGCTCTTTACGCGACTCAGCCGTAAATTCCCACTCTGGTTTGAGCTTGATCGTACGCGTCCTTTTACCTTCAGTGAGTGCAACTTCTATTTCCGCTGCTTCTTTCTTATACTTTTCATAGTCCGCTACATACGTTTTGATGTCCTCATCCAGCTTTGCCGTTCTCTCAGGCGACAGTGCGCCGATTTCTTTCTTCTCGTCATTGGCTTCCTTTATTTTACGCGCTTCAATGGCGGCCAGGCCTTCGAGTTCCTTCTTTTTATTCCCCGCTGCAGCGAGAATATCAGCAATGCCGTCCGGATTATCCGCATCGTCGCTTACCTCAAGAGTTGACCCCATTTGCCGTGCCGTATCGAACTTCCGCGTGAGCGCCCGCTTATTGTCCATATACCCCCGGTACTCGTGCATGGTAGGCCCATTTGCAACCGTATCGAGCGTATCAGCCTCTTCCTTTGTTGCCTCATACTTTTCCTTTGCCGTTTTCATCCTATTGTCAGCTTCCCTCGACTTCTTGCCTCCGATCCCCTCTTGGAACGCGCGCTTGATGCCCTTCGCGCCCCAGTACTGGTCAAAAAACTGGGTCGGCGTGGCGAGCGTTCCCAGTACACCGCCGCGTTCCGCCGCCTTTGCCCTCATTTTACTGATACGGTCGCGGCGGGTCCGCTCACGGTGCCGCTGCCACCCCTCTTTCCACTTGTCCCGCACCGAGGCGATACCGAGCCGCGAGCCGAGCTCTTCTCCAACGTACCCGGTCAGCGCCTTCCTGCCTTTTCCGATGAGGCTCGAGCTCCTGAATGGGGCGGAACCCATCGCGCGGACCTTATCTGTCATTTTTCCGGCAACGCTGCCCGCAACACCGCCGAGCCCGCCGGCAATGGACAGGGATATGAGCATCATCGCGATTGAAAACATGAAGCCGACCATGTTCTTCGAGGTAGAAACGGCCGACAGCCCCGCCGAGACGACGCCGCCGCCGCTGGGCTGCTCCGTGATCACGGTATCCTGAATCCCGAGCTCGATGTCCCTCGTTGACAGCACCGCGAGCGACAGCCACAGGAAAAAGGCAAGGATCGGGCCGGTCGTAACCCACTGCCCGAACTTCGACCACCACTGCTGTGCGTACTTTGAGCCGCCAGGCAGCACCTCGAGCAAAAAGGCGAGCGGCGAAACGGCGACCAAGATCCACAGCATGATGATGCGCGTGAGGAACACGACCACCATCGCGAGCATGACCATGAGGGCGACGATGAGCAGCATGATGGCGAGGAACGGCCCCCCGAGGAGCGACCAGTTGCTCGGACCGCCGCCTGTTCCGCCCCCGGTATTATCCAAAAATCCGAGCATCTGCTGCAGCTTGAACGCGCTTGTAAAATTCGTCGCCGCAGCGTCCGCAAACGCATTGACAAACGTCATCATGACGACCTGCCCGAGATCAATGAGGAATCCCGCAATGAGCTTGGAAAAATTGATGAGCACCGCCATGAGAATCAGCTTGGGCAGCAGCCTGTTGTATTTGTAGTTCTCGATGCGGAAGATGGTGCCAAACGCGATGATGAGCAGCACGACGATAAAGAACATGTTGCACAGGTCGCGGACGACAACCCACCCGATCTCCACCGCGCGCGCATTGGTAAAATCGTTGTACTTGACGATGTTGAGTAAAATATCGATGAGCACGACTAATAACTTGCCCAGTATCGTCGCAATAAACAGCATGATGCTCGCAATAACGTTGACGATCGGGTCAAGCGCCAATCCGACAATATCGCCGATGAAGCCCGCCTGGGCGGGTGTCGCAAATGCAAAAACATTGATGCCGAGCAGCACAAACGCAACGAGCGCCGTCAGCACCGCCTTCGACGTACGGGGCTTCGCGGCGAGTGCGCGGAAGAGCCTGTTTTTCAGGTATCGAAACATATTGCGTCTGCTGATAGCAAAAAAGGTGAAAATTAATCCAAGTCGCCTGTTCCCGCTGCCGTTAGCTGCCGACATTGACGCGAATCTCCGTATCAATGTATTCCGGATCGCACCCATCGCCGTCAATCATGTACCGGCAATCATCAACTGCGCAGTCAACATCGCCGTCAGCATCGATGCCGCACCAATCCCAGTTATCAACCACGCGTACCTGTATGACGTGCGTGCCGGGCGTGCGGTAATTGTTCGTCAAGGTGAGGGTGCCTGAACCGAAGCTGCCGCTCGTCGTGTACACCTTCCCGGGCTCTCCCCAGTCCACCTCGATAAGCCGTATCGGAAGCTGGTCGGGATTGGCATTGATGGTGAGGTTGAGCTGCACCTCGCCCCCGTCCGGCCCGAGATTGATGTAGCTGACGTCAGGCTGCATGTTGCCTCCCGTGCCGGCGACCACCGTAACCTCAGGAACTACGCCGCAATAATCGTTCGGGTAGCTGTTCGGGCGGATATTATTCGTGCATGGCGCCATCGTATTGAATGGATTCTGGTATGCCCAAGCGCTCCTGCTGTGGTAGTGCTGGATACGACTGCACGTCCCGCCGCCCGTGCAATCCTCAGGAACCGAGCAGCCCGTACCCGGATTGCTGCCGCCCACGCACACGCCGGGAGGATCGACGTCTGGTGAAATATTGCTGTGCAGCCCCCACTTCCCGTATCCGTACGCGAATAACCGCAGGAGGGCGCCATCCGCAATTGCCGGAGCTCCCCAGTTCCCGCCCGCGATCTCGCCGGAAAGCGTCGAGAAGCCAACACACTTAGGATAAATCGGGTGATTTTCGGAATCCAGCTCCTCACACCTGCCCAATGTCTCATTCCAATTTTCACAGCAATCCGTTGAAACATTGCTGCACGTATCCCCGTTGCGCGAGTGGCTGAGTGCCGTAATGCACATGCCGCTCGGGGTTGTTTGCAGCGATGGCGGTATTGGCGGAGTCGTATCCATATAATTGTACCCTAACGGAGAGCCGCCGCGCGCGTTCTGGAGGTCGGGGTACGGCAGCTGCACGAGGAGCGGCTGGTACCCAGGCTCTGCACAGCTCGCGTCCCACGCCTCGGGATTGAGCAGGTCATTCGACCCGCCATTGGGTTCGCAGTTTTCCCGCGCGGGCACTGCGCTGCCGAATGGAGGGTAGTCGGTGCCGTACACGTACTCGGGGCTGCCCGCCACTCCTTCAGCAACAACGTAGTCGCTCGATGAGCTCACCCGGGAGAACCACGCCTTATTTGACCCGTCATCATCCACGACCTTAACGTACTCCTGGCATGTTTCACGCAGGTAGAAATCAACCACGATGTCCGCGGATTCACGGTGTTCCCCCGTATCGTCGTTATGCCGGTACCCGTATCGCAGGAGCCGGTTGCCGTACATAGCAGGCGCGAACGAGAGGAATCCGCCGACGCAGTCCCTCACGCCCACGCAATTAATCGGTATGGCTTCCCACACGATGCAGCTCGCTCCGGCGAGCGGGCACAGGAAGCTTTCACCGGCGACAATGCGCTTCCGGAGCTGCACAGGATGGCAGCCGTCCCCGTCAGTATCCTGCCGCTGTACGCCGCCAGCGTCAATGGTGAATCCAGGGGTACCGGAGGATAGGCTGTGGTTGCAGTGATCGTACATTGTCAGGAATTCAACCTTCTCAATATCCTCCATAAAAATTTGGATCTCGGGAGTCCGCCACGCAAAATTATTGTCATCCCTGCAGATCGCAAACGTTACAGGGGTATTGCGCGCATTCCAAAGAGCGTCATAATCGTCACAGCCGGATATTTCGCACCAGTCTGCCGCAAAACATGAAGAAATTATCTCTATAATCCAGCTCCCTGTTAACTGGTTTGTCTCACGGTAGATGTACCGCCCGCCACCATCAATATTTGCGTAGGAACCGCCGAACGGATTTGTGTCCCCTAGGTAGTTGCCGTGCGACGCGAGGCACATGTACATCGGCGTCCGGAGCGTCGACTCAATGCGCGGCAGCGTGCTGAGCGCGGACGATTCCCCCTTCAGCAGGTCGACGGGCCACCAGTTGAGGCAGTACTTTGGATTGCCCGGATCGCGCTCGAGGCAATACCCCTGCCAGCCGCGGTGAGTCGTATTGTTCTCATCGACATACTCGCAGTACGGCGCATCGGCGGACGGGTATAGGCGGCAGTCGCGTTCGATGAGCGTATTGTCATAGCAGATGCCCGGAGCAGCGCAGTCAGCGTCAGTCTCGCACTTGAACCCGTCATCATCGCCGCCGCGGCAGCGGAGATCGTAGTTCGCCCGCAGGAACGGCTCCATCGTGACATCATCGAGGAAAAACTCCGACGGGACTTCATCGCCCGGCGTGCCTTCGTACGTGTAGACAAAGCTGAGCCACGCCGAAGAGAATGCCATCTCATCGCCGTTGTCATCAAATCCGACCGTAAACGGGCCGAAGGTATACTCATCCCAGAGCGTATTTGCTTGTATTGACCCAACGGTATAGTAGCCGATATTCGCGTCTGCCTCGTTGCGGTAATCAATCTGGATGGTAATCCGGTCATCAACGAGCGGCGGCGCGGCCGTCCTGATTGAGAAGGTCACCCCGTACTCATCGCCGCGGTTGACCGCAGTGCCGAGATTGTAGTACGCCCCGGTCCAGACGCCCCCTGGCGCGACATCGAGAACGTTATTCTCATCGAGGTTTCCGTTGAGGGAGGGGATTTGATTCTCCGCTGACTCTTCAGCGAGCCACACCGAGGCGGTGCTGCCTCCATATTCCTTCGGGTACCACGAGATCGGCCACAGCTCGCCTGAGTAAGGGCAGGGCGGTGCACAGGTGAGATCAGACTGGCTGATCCTGTCAGCGTACTTGATCGCATTCGAGTCAATCCACGAGAGCCCGAGGCTCAGCAGCTGGTTGACGCGGTAGTTTGAGTCTCCCATGTCCCCGCTCTTGACAATGTCGCCTGAAATGCTGATTGCGCCAACTTCTTCCATGGCCGGGTACGGAAGATACCCTTCTACAATCTGCTGCTGGCACGCATTGGGAATCACGTTGCCGTCCACGCCAACTGGACAGTCGGCGTCAACTTCACAGCTGACCCCGGGGTCATTCTTGCACCGCAGCCCCCACTCGAGGCCGGCAAGCACATACCCGGAATAATTTCCGATCTCTTCAACAAAAGCGGGGGAGGAGTATGTCTGATTGACATACTCAAAGTCAACATCTTCAATGCAATGGCCCGTATCCTCATCCATTTCACTGCAAATATACCGTGCGAGGCAGAGTTCTTCCACTTTACCGTCCGATCCGGATGTCCGTTCCGACATCTTGCACTCCAGCCACTTGCCGCACTCACGGTCCTTGCGGACCTTCACAATAGTATTTGAATCACAGTCAGCCGGATCCGTGCAGAGCACTGGAGTACTGCCGTCCTCAGAAACCGCGCTGTCATACACGAGGTCTCCGCTCGACGTATTGTTGAACAGGCGGCAGCCCTCTTCACGCGCCACGAGGCCGTTGCAACTCGACTGGTCGATAGTTTCGTCAATATAGTAGTATGACTCGCAATCATCGTACAAACCCTCGACGCCGGTACCATCTTCGAGCGTCGCGTCACAGCCAGTTGGCTCTTCCGGATCACGAAATTCAGTGCACCCGACCGCAGCAGAGGAACAGAGCCCGACCCAACCGTTCGCAGGCCGCGGTACGAGCTCTGTGCGGTTCTCGCACACGCCGCTATCACAGCGGATATCAAATGAACTGCAGAGTTCACCGTCGTCCGCGCCTCCGACGCAGACGCCCGTGTAGAGCGGACAGTCCGGAACGCCCTGTTCAGTCCCTACCTTATACCAGCCTGACGTATTCTGCCCGACGACGCGCTTGTACTCGCATACCTGCGCCCCGGGATTTTTGAAGTAAAGCTTTGCGCCGCCGGCAGTCGTATACTCTTCACACATGTTATCGTTATAGCTGCACAGGATGCTGTCATACAGGTCCGGATTATTCTTGAGATAAACGTCGGTGTAATACGATAAGCCCCCATCCACATCAATCGTGGGCGACCCGAGCCTCGAACAGCCCTTGTCACCGGCAACACAGCCCTTGTTCGCATCGTTGACGAGGGTGATGGTAGCATCTGCGGGAATGTACCGCGACGGATACGCCTCAGCCGGGGTCGGGAACGGACCGCCAAAGTATAAATTGTCATTGAGGTAAAGCAGGTCTGCTTCATTGATGCGCCCGTCGGCGTTGACGTCAGCCACGTCAGCTGGTGTAGGTACGATATCGCTATTAATATAGAGGTAGTTGGTGAGTACCGTCAGGTCACCGATATCAATAGAACCATTTGCATTCATATCGCCCCGCGCAGCCGTGAGCGGCTCAGATGAGAGGCGGTACACCGTGGCGCCGGTCTCGGTGCTGTTCTGGGTATCGAAAAATGCTTCACACCCTACCTTATCCTCGGAGCAGAGCCTCGAGAATGACTTGAGGTAGTGCGTGTTCCTGTCCACATCCGTGTACCGGTCGCAGTTCTCGTATCCCGAGCACGAGGCGTATGAATCCCGTATCCGGTACAGACTATCGTACACCTCCCTCATCTCAATATTATCAACGTAGAAAGCATTTGAGGAATCGAGGTACAGCGAATACGTCTGTGGTATGCCGGAACCGGGCTCGATGTAGAGCGGCCCGAGCTCGAAGCGGTTCCAGTCGCCTGCCCGTGCGACCGACTCGCCGCTGAACTGGTAGGTATGTACGCCGTCACTGACGTACGCCCCGATCGCGGTATTGGCAACCGATCCCTTTGCCCAGAACGTTATGGTGTATGAATAATTTTCCCGCATTTCCGTGTAATCAACAAGCGGCGATCCGATGTAGGCTTGCGACGGTATGAGCAGCGAGTGCCCGCCGAATACGAGTGATTCATTCGAATTTGATATGCTTGCGCCCAGCCACTTCCCGGTGGTGCCATCCTCAAAATCTTCTTTGTAAACGCTCCGCGAGTTGTCTCCTGCATTGCCCTTGTACGCGCGGCACCCTGCATACGCCGCGCTGCATGAAATTCCCTCACCGGGTACCATATGGTACAGGACGTCCGCGGGATCGTTTGAATTGCGGTACGATTTGCACTCATCCGAAGCGTAGACGACATACGACTTGAGCACGTAGTGCTTGGTGCCGCCGCTATCGTAAAATTCCGTGCAGTCAGGATCACTGTCCATCTGGTGGTCGATGCACTCCTGGTCAGTCGTGCATGCGATCCCTGAATTTACGCAAGTGCCCGTGCCCCCGTCACAGCTGTCGCCGCAAACGCGCGCATCGTGTGCCTCATCGATGCCGTCTGAATTTTCGTCAAACGTCTCCCCGTCAACGCAGTTCGGCCACCGGTTGTTCGGATCTGCAATTCCCGGATTTTCGGGTGCCATATTCGTACACGGCGCGCCTGACCCGGCATTGCTCACCTTGAGCCGATACTGGCGGAGCTGGAATCCAAACTCCTCTGATGCTTCCCATGTGTAGTACGTCCCGAGTGACGGATCCGCTGCATCTTCCTCGACGCACATGCGGATGTAGCTGTAGTATTCCTTGCCTTCCCCGCCAGCCGCCACCGCTTCGAGGTTCGTATACTCTTCGCACCCGACAGCGGTTGCCGGACACGAATCACCGGTACTGCCTACAAAAGAAACTGGATCGCGTACGGGGCGGCGCGGCGTGCGTTCGATCGCCAGTTCACGGTATGCCTGGCACCCGACGTACTCGGCCGGACACTGGTCACACGAGGATGGATCGGCCGGGTCGCATACGCGCGAGCTCGTTATAATGCCATTGACTACCTCGCCGGTGCTCGCCGCAGTATAGGCATTGCAGCCAACCTCATCAGCTGAGCATACGAGTGCGAAATTTTCACACTCCGGATCGTCGGTCGCCGGATTCCCGGTGCAGCCGAGATACGCAGGAGGCTCCTGAAGGTATGTGGGGACAGAATTTTCATACGATTTATATGCGGACAAGCTGCCGCTCTCTTCGAGCTGGACGTTATCGATTACGATATCACACGTATCGCTGAGGCTGTGCCTCAGCAAAAAACTAAATTCACGCTGCAGTTCCGCAATATCAGCGCCGTTCCAGGCAGTCTCAGGCAGCGAAGCAAATGAGAGAACTGCGGTGTAGCGCGTCCACTGGCTGTTGATGAGGATTGATGCGCTGTTCGAGAAGCTGTACGTGCTCGCAGTTTCATTGATGAGCCTCCGCAACAGAACGTCGAGCCTGCCGCCGGACCCGCAGCCTGGATCGTCGTCAGCGGTTCGCGCGTAGAATGAAGCCGTGAACGTACGGCCGTCGGTCAAGTGGCCACTATCAACAATCTGCTCGGTGTAGTCCATCGGATCTGCCACGCAGGCGCCGTACGAATGAATGCGGGCAGCTATTGAACCGTCAAAAGCCGTACTGGCCGCAAGAATCCTGTTGCCGCACGGCAGCGCACCGTCAGTCTGGTAGTGACCCCAATCAGCAAAAATATCAGGCTCGCTTGTGCCGCCATCAGCCGGGGTGAGCCCGCTGTCACGGATGCCATCGGTCGCAAATGGCGTATAGACGCCCGAAAAGTACTGTTCAAAACCCGAATTCCGCAGGAGGTTTACTCCCGATCCGGCAATGCTCATGAGCTGGCTGCACCCGTCACTCTCCGCGGAGCACTCTTCTGCATGCATATTCAAGCTGACAATGGGGTACCCGTCCGTCGGCGCCTGGTTTGCGCATGACCACTGGCCGGTTGCATTATTGTAATCGGTGCAGTACCAGCTGCATCCCGCATTGTTCGCATTGCACCCATTCACATCAATGGTGTTTGTCAGATAGAGCGCCTCTTCGCCATCGGACCGCGTCAGGGATTCGCACGAATTGTACTGCGGATCGCACGCGGTGCCTTCAAACCTCCATACGGGCTCCTCTTCTATGCAGTAGCCGTACTTTTCGCATGACCCATCCTCATTCTCACGCAGGCACTGCTGCTCATCGGCACAGTAATCGGATTCCCGCTGAATGTAGCTGGTTGCGGCATCGAACGTATTGATGAATTGATCTCCGTTGGTGTCCTCATTGCGCACCGCCGTGTCAGACTGGATCTTTGGGCCGGCACCCTGGCTCGCGCAGTACACCTCCGGAAGCTTCAGCACCCAGTTTGGATCGACGAGCTTGTAAAAAGGCGAGTCTTCATTGTCGTATTCGCTAATAAGCGTACTGAGGCTGTAGTTCCCCCGCCCATATTCCCTGTTGTACTTCGCTGCGAGCTCCCATCCGACCGGCAGCACGCGGTACGAACGCAGAATCACGAGGCTGCGGTACGGGTAGCCGTTCACATAGTCAGGTTCATTGCCGTTCGCGTCGAATCCGAACGGTTTTGTGCCGCTCAGCAGCCCCTGCTCGATTGCCTCACGGACGGTAAGGCGCTGCTCAATCGCCGTGCGGAATCGCGCGTCAATCACGCACGTATCGGGCGTCGGATCATTCGGATCCGGACAGCTCGCAAGCTTGCTCAAGATATCGAGCTGGCCTCCCGATGTGTAGTTGACCTCCTGCAGCGTCGCGAAGAGCTCCCGTGCGGCCGTTGCGCCCGGCGTTGATCCCCGTAAAATATCAGAAAAAATGCTCTTCGTCTTTGATGATACGGCAGGATTGTACCCCTTCTTCGGATTGAGGTACTGCTCGAGGAGCTTGCTCGTCAACGTATTGGTAAAGGTTCCGATCACGTCCGCGACCATCGATCCCGTCTGGTGCAGCGTCTCGCTGAGGGACTGGTCAAGGATTGTCGTCTGTGCCCGCTCTACAAAAACGGCGGGTGTTGATGTTTCTCCTGAAATCGTCGTCTGCGTGGGTTCAATCTCACCCTCGAGCGATTTCTTGAACTCCAGGTTTTTCCGCTCTTCTGCTGCTTGCTCGTACGCCCCCGTCTGAATCTGCAGGAGCATGCCGACATCCGATGCTTCGGGGTTGAACGTATTGGACACTTCAACGAGACGGTCAGAAGTCGTCGCTTCGACATTATCAATAATCTCGGACAGCGGGCATCGCGGAGTCAGCGTGCCGTAGACGGACTGCCGCGCCCACAGGTTGAGATTCACCTTAGTCGTGATATCACGCGGTTCGCACAGGTTGAGTTCTGATTGGCACTCGGGGGCACCGCGGGCAACCACCAGTCCCTGTCCCGCGATAGCTGTCGATTCAACCTCAAAGCAGCCTGCTGAGATGCAGCGGCGCTTCTCTTCAACGCTCGAACCGCACTGGGCTGGATTGATTCCCGGTTCGTCCGGGCACATGAGCACTGTCGGCGGGCACTCGGGATCAGTCTGGCACTTCATATCCGGGTACCCGGCGCACTTGCCTCCGACCGCCGATCGGGCGAGGTTGTCTAAAAAATCACCGGCAGCCGCATCAAACGTATCATTCAGGAGCTCTTTCGGATTTACGGTAAACTGGGGCTTCTGCCCTGGCTGGCCCGTAGCGATCTTGTTCGCGTAGTAGTAGGCCATCTCGTTGAGGTAGCCCCTGATCATGTTGCGGAAAGCGACGTCAGCTGCCGTCTTGACGGCACTGCTAATCGTCTGCCAAATGAGACGCGGTACATCGCCAACAGTTATGGAGACATCACCAACGCCAAACAGAGCATCGGCCTGTTTCGGTACGAGCGCAATGGGCAATATGAGCTGAATGCTAAAAAAAATGAGCGCACAACTAACGACCCAGCGCGTCAGTACTCGTTTCTTATTGTTGCGATGCCTCTCCATACGGCACGTTCACGAATGCTAATGCTAAATATTGTGTAACCTCCGAAAAATGGAATTAACGGAACTGCTACTCAGCCTCTGCCGCATCAGCCGTGTCGCTGTTTTGCAGCAAGCTCTGGAGGTATACGGCCTTGAGCGTTTCATCATCGAGCTCATCGAGTGTTGCCCTCGGCACACCGTACTCCACGAGGAGCTCTCGTATCTCGTCCGGTTCAAGGTTCAGGAGGTCATTGTATGTAATCTCGAGATAGTCCGTTGTCTCCTCATTCGATGGCGCATCTTCGGATGATGCGCCTGTTCCGGAATCCGCGAGCGTTTCCTGGTAGATGTCGAGGATTTCTTCATCAGAAAATGTTGACAGGGCATCCTGTGAAACCCCCATGTCGGCGAGCATGATGCGGAGTTCATCCGCGGTAAAGTTACTCACGTCAACGCCCGCATCGGCAGCAAGCTCGGGAAAAATTTCACTCCCGTCGGTGCTGACCTGCGCCCCGTCAAACGTCGTGCTGCAGGCATCTTCACCCTCGGGACAGTTCGGATTCGTCCCCTGGTCAATCTCGATTTTATCGCTCAGCTGATCGCTGTCGCTATCGGCGATGTACGGGCTCGTCTTATAAAGGTAAAACTCATCGTAGTCAACCAGTCCGTCACTATCCGTATCCTTGTCTTTGAGCCCCTCCAAAACCGGTAGATCTGCCGTTTCACTGGACACATCCGTATTCGTGCCTGCATTGCTGGAGCTGTTTGAGCTGCTTCTCAGGAAATCAAAAGGCTGCGATAGCTGATTGCTTAAATTCCACACACCAAGTCCGACCACAATAACCGTAACTACAATAAATACAGCTAGCAATCGTTTTTGAAGTTCTGTATCCTTATTACTAGCACTCTCCTTAGGCATGGTATCCCTAAGTAAATTTTATTTTATTTTTTACTCTTTTGCAACAGTTTATACGCGTCCATTATATCATATTCCTGCTTGAATGTCAATTACAATCCCCCTTTTCTATAGAGCTCTTTTGTAAGGTCGATCCAGCTTTTAATTGAAAGGTCTTGCGCCCGGGCGGATGCATTGATGTGCGCAGAAAGGAGGGCATTTTCCGCGTCTTTTTTGGGTATTCTGAAGCCAGCTGCGATATTATTGTAGAGTTTTTTCCGCTTCGCAGAAAACCCAATTTTTACCACACGGTACAGGTCTGCACGTGACAGAGGGCCGAGCGACCGGCTATACCCGTGCGCATCCTGCCCCACTCCGCGTATTGCGAGCACCGCGGAATCTACCGCGGGCACGGGCCAGAAGCAGTCACGGCTAACAGTCCTAAGCATGGATGGCTCGCCGCTCAGTTGCACAGCGACAGAAAGGAGCGACATTTCCCCCGGTTCCGCAACGATGCGCTCGGCGACTTCTCTCTGGACCAGGAGCACCAATTCCCGTGGCCGGGGCGTACGCTCGAGAAAAGTCCTTAGTATGAGCGACGTGATATTGTACGGTACGTTAGCGACAATAGTATACCCCAGGTCGGATACGACTGAGTCGATATCCGAAAGGTGCTTAAAAACATCGCCCTCAATCAACCTCAAGTTCTCATGCACAGCGGCGAGCTTCCTGAGCGCGCCGTACAGCCGCCGCTCAAGCTCAACAGCGATGACAGCGCCCGCCCGCGAACAGAGCTCCACCGTGAGGGTCCCGAATCCTGCGCCGATCTCGAGCACGGTATCACCATCGGTCAAATTGGCAGCGGCGATAATATCCATGAGCACATCGTCACAGACTAAAAAATTCTGTCCCGATGACCGGGACGGCTCGAGCTGGTAGCGCTTGCAAAGGTACGCAACCGTCTGCTGGGAGGTGAGCTGCATAGTAAATTACTGATTACAATCTTCCCGCTTCCGGAACAGCAAGTATACAAGGGAGAAGGCTCCCGACATAAAAAAGATGGGCACCCAGGGCGGATCAACGAACGCCGCAATGATGAGCGCTCCCGCAGCAGCGATCAGCTTTCCGATCGAGAGCGAGAGCTCAAAAAAAATCGCATGTACGAGAGGCCCATGCTCCCGCGCGGCAGAGTACATCGATGCTTCGAGCGGGACTAAGAGCATCTCCTTCGAAATGCGCGAAACTGAATCCAAGCTCATCACCTGCCATACGTTTTTGGCGAAACCCCTCACGAGCCAGCTGAACGCATAGAGGGCGGTACCAAGACGTAGCGCCTTGAGGCGCCCTTGTTCATCAGAAATTTTTCCAAGGTACAGGACAATGAGACTCGTAACGAACGTAGCGACCGCAACCAGTGCGCCAACCTCAAGGTAATCTTGCACGACGACATAGATAAAAATTGGCCAGACGGTCAGCACGATGAGCTCCTCGCCGAAACCAAGGTACAAAAAAAAGTTACGGCTGTGCTGCGGATCAACGAGCCGCCGGAAGATAGTGCCGTACGGCAGCTCGATTTTCGCATGAATTTCACGTATCTGCATGAGCGGGAGCGCTGACAGGATAAAGAGGACTGAACCGACGATGAAGAGAACCTCAAATCCCGCCCACTCAAGGAGCACGCCGCCGATGAGCGGCCCGATAATGTAGACAATCATGCTGAGCGTTTCGATGTACCCGACCTCCCGCCCGCGCTGGCCTTTGCGTGAAAAAAGCGCAAAATCGGCATGGTACGCCGGCCAGTAGAGAGACTTGTACGCCGCGCAGAGCAAGGGGGCGACGTAGAATAGCGCCGCAACCTTCGAGATTGAAAAGAGCGCTACCAAGTACGCGATCAAAAAAAACTGGCTGTAGAGTATTGAGTGCTCATACCCGAGCTTGCCGACGAGCCGCCCGACAGGCGGGAGGAGCACGATGTACAACCCGTAGATCATGATATAAAAAAAGAGCACCTCGCGGAGAGAGTACCCGAGGGAAAATAAAAAAATCGGCTCGAAGAGCGTTACTGCCGCGATACCGAGATCTTTGAGACCCACAGACCAGTACAGGCCGCGCATCCCGCGCGTAGGGTGCTTTGAAAAGTAGTGCGGTGAATGGAAGCGAAACTTTTTTTCCATGGTACTGATGGTACTGGGTGATTAACGCCGAACCGTCCCCGCGCTACAAAATGCGAACAGGCCCCTCCCGCAGTACGTTCACCTTTGATCCCTCCACGCGTACGACCGTAGAGACCGGGACCTCCGGCAGCTCCCCGGCATCAAGAATCAGATCGGGCTGGCTCTCCGCATCCTGAAACATCCTCGATACGCACTCAACGTTGTAGCAGTTGCCCTTACCGGTAATGTTCGCACTCGTTGACGTCAGTGGCGTGCCAGCTATCTTCACGAGCTCGAGCGCTACCTTAGAATCAGGTATGCGGACACCGATGGTCGGGAGGCCGAGCGTCAGCGAAGCGGGCACCGAATCTTTCCTCTTCAGGATAATTGTGAGCGCGCCCGGCCAATGCTTCTTCATGAGCTCCTGCTCTTTTTTTCCGACCGTTGCGACAGCTCTTAGCAGCTTCTGCGAATCGACAATGATCGGGAGCGGCTTCTGTACGCGACGCTTGATGATGAAAAGCTTGCCAATAGCTTCTTCATCGAGCGCATTCGCAGCGAGCCCGTACGCTGTATCCGTAGGGTATACGACAATACCGCCGGCGAGAATTATTTCCGCGGCTTTCTTGATTACACGGGGTTCTGGTTTTTTCGGGTCAATGGCAATGGTCTCCATATGCTTAAGTTAGATTGGTTTTTACGAGGTACTCCCTGATGGTTTTTTTCTCCAGATCCCAGCCTGAATCCTGGGTATCCTCACCCGCCAGGTCGGCTTCCCTCATCACGTGGGAGGTGACGAGCCGCAGGCACCGGTCTCGCAGGTTATCATTAGGGAAACCAAAGTACATGTTGCGGTGCGCGAGCTGGTGAATGCAGTCAGCAATCATGGCGGTGATATCTTCATCGACGACGAGGGTCAGCGGGTGTGAAAACGACTTGCCGGAACCGGCGAGGTAGATGGGGATTAGCGCATCGGAAAACTCTTCCCAGGCGTATCCGGTGTACCGCTCAATCTGCGCTAAAATACGCTCGTGGTACTCTTCGTATACTTTTTCAAAGTCAGCGCCTAAGCCGATAATCCGGCGCCATTCTTCCTCAAAATCGCCATCTCCATCGTGCAGCCGTTTCGCATAGTCGTAATTATAGAGTAGCTTAGTTTCCGGAATCATACAACGAAGTTAATGAGCCGATTTTTCACAAATATGATTTTTTTGGGGGTTCGAGCAATATACTTTTTAATTTTATCCTGCATCAATGCAGTCTTTTTTACATTTTCTTCAGTCGCATCCGCTGAAGCAATAATCGTGTCACGCACCTTGCCATTCACTTGCACGACAATGGTTACTTTTTCTGCCTTAAGCGCCTTCTCATCATACTGAGGCCATTTCTCATATGCTATGCTTTTTGCGTGCCCGAGCCGCTGCCAGAGCTCTTCGGCAATGTGCGGGGCGAATGGCGAAAGAATCACGAGCAGCGTCTCTAAAAACGGGGCCGGAACAACCGTCCCGGTATGGAGCGTATTGACTGCCTGCATGAACGTGCTGACCGCCGTATTGAAACTAAAACTTTCAATATCATCAGTAATTTTTTTAACCATGCGGTGGCGGTAGCGCTCAAGCGTTTCCGGAACCGAAACGGCCTGCACACGGCCGGCAACATTCCAAAGCTTGTTCAAGAAACGGGATACGCCTTTAATCCCCTCAGTACTCCACGGCTTCTTGTCTTCAAACGGCCCCATGAACATCTCGTACATGCGGAGCGTATCGGCGCCGTACCGCTCCACAACATCGTCAGGATTGATGACATTGCCGCGCGATTTGGACATCTTTACCCCGTCCTCGCCGAGGATCAAACCCTGGTTTTTCAGCTTCTTGAACGGCTCATCACCGTACTTTTCAATAACTTCAGACGGAATAACATTGATATCGCATAAAAACTTGTAAATAAACCGGGCATACAGCAAGTGCAAAACCGCATGCTCAGCACCGCCGACATACAGGTCGACCGGCAGCCATGCTTTCAGCTTTTTCGGATCCGCGAGCTTCTTTCCATTGTGCGGGTCGCAGTACCGCAGCCAGTACCAGTTGGAGCCCGCCCACTGCGGCATCGTATTCGTCTCGCGCTGTGCTTTCCCGCCGCAGACCGGGCACTTGGTATGTACCCACTTCGTAATCGCTGCAAGCGGCGATTCGCCTGTGCCGGTTGGTTTGTACTTTTTAACATTCGGAAGCTTCACGGGCAATTGCTTTTCGGGGACAGCCACCTGCCCGCACTTCTCACAATGCACGACCGGAATCGGCTCGCCCCAATACCGCTGGCGCGAAAAAAGCCAGTCGCGAAGTTTATAGTTTACTGAAGCTTTGCCTTTTCCATTCTTTTCCAGCCACGCAGTGATCTTTTTCTTGAACTCAACGGAATCCATGCCATCGTACTCTCCTGAATGCACCATTGTCCCGTCGCCAGTCCAGCACTTACTCTCTAAATCACTTTGCTGGTGTCCCGCCGCTGCAGGACTTGCAAAAGATTCCAAAGCACGCGGCGGCATTACACCGGGTTGTTTAATAACCTGAATAATGGCTAAATTAAACTTCGTGGCAAACTCAAAATCCCGCTCATCGTGCGCCGGCACCGCCATGATCGCGCCGGTGCCGTACGAAGCTAAGACGTAATCGGCGATCCAGATCGGAATCTGTGCGTTATTCACTGGGTTGGCCGCGTACGCGCCGGTAAACACGCCCGTCTTCTGCTTTGCCAGATCCGTCCGTTCAAGATCGGACTTCGCGGCTGCTTTGTGCACGTACGCGTCCACTTCTTTTTTCTGCTCGAGAGTTGTTATGCGGCTGACGAGCGGGTGCTCAGGCGATAGAACCAAGTAGGTCGCGCCGAAAAGGGTATCGGGCCGCGTGGTAAATACGCGTACCACCTCGCTTATCGGGCCGCATATTCCGGCGCGTATCCACTTGAGTGCCTCGGGCAGCTCCCGTACCCCGTCTTTTGCCGTGAAATGCCCCCGGTCGGCAAATTGCTGCACGTCTGCCTTATAAAAATCCTTATAAAACTTCGCTGTTACGGATACGGACTCCTTATCGTCGGCCGAGTACAGGACGAGTACTTTGTCCGCAATGCCGTACTGGGCTTTAAAATTATACAGTTCCCGCAGGCGCTGGTGGTGCTCCGAATCTGCGCTTACTACGACTTTTGACGGCGCGACAAGCACGAGCCGGCTGACCTTCTTTTTCTGCTCGCTTAAATACCGCACGAGAAAACTCGTACCGGCGCTATGGCCGATGAGTACCGCATCTTCATCGATCTCAAATCCCTTGATCGATTTTTCAAATGCCCGCTTCCACTCTCCGTACACCGGCGCGTTCGCCCGGGGCAGCGCAGGAACCGCAACATGGAAACCCATACGCTCCAGCTGCACTGCCATCCACGGCAGCCAGTGCTGCACGGTCGGATCGGGATATCCCGCTTGTGAGGGGCTCCCGTGCACGATGACCGCAAGCTTCTTTTTTTTAGTACTGCCGGCGACTGCAAAATCAACCTCAGCCCCCTCCGACCTGCCGATCCAGTTCTTCTGCAGGAGCTTGATGCTCTCGGGCCAATCGAGCTGATCAAGGTCGTTCTGCAGGCGCTCGATGTACCGCTCGTCGGTGATCTTCACGAGCCACTGCTTGATCTGCTTCTTGGTGACGCCGGTGCCGCACCGCTCGCACTTCCCATCAACAACCTCCTCGTTCGCCAGGCCCGTCTTGCATGAAGGGCACCAGTTGATCGGCGCATCTGCTTCGTACGCGAGCCCGCGCTTGAAGAGTTGCACGAAAATCCACTGCGTCCACCGGTAGTACGCCGGATCAGAAGTGATCACCTCGCGGCTCCAGTCGTATGAAAAGCCCAAACGCTTAATTTGCGCGCGCATGGCTTTAATATTTTTTATCGTGGTTGCCGCGGGATGCGTGCCGGTCTTGATTGCGAAGTTTTCAGCAGGCAGGCCAAACGAATCGAATCCCATCGGGTGGAGCACGTCATAGCCCCGCATCCGCAGGTACCGCGCCTCAATATCAGAGGCGGTATACCCCTCCGGATGCCCGACATGCAGGCCCTGCGCTGACGGATAGGGAAACATGTCCAAAACGTAAAATTTGGGAGTGCCTTTTTTTTCACCTGCCTCCCAAACTTTCCCGCTTTCCCATGCCGCTTGCCACTTTTTTTCAATTGTCTGGTGATCGTACCTTTTCTCCATAGAGCACCTCAATGGTACCATCGTTACGGCCCATATTCAAGCAGTTTTGGCTGCTGCCAGGGCCCAAAATAATCCTATTGACACCCCGTATACCGCGTGATATGGTAGCTACTGTCTCAATTTTTATTAGTGAAATGCTAGCGTTAGCGCCAAACTTACACCTAATACCTACCACTATCTCGATCCGCATAAAAACAATACTCATCAGCTCTCTCATTGCCGCATTACGGCTCATCATGAACCTCGGCAGGGGGCTCCAGACGATGCTGCTGTACATCGGGCGGCCATTCAAACACATCATTATATTTTTTTTCAAGCACGGGGCGGTGCACCTGTACCGGCTCTACTTTGTGGCAAAAAAGTGGCTCACCTCTATTTTTGCGCCCGCAAAAAATAAGGTAATCTACCCGCTGCTGCACAAGTCAACCATACACGTCGTGCTCGTTCTCGTCGGCATTGCCGTCATTGCAAATAATATTATCGTCAAGGAAACGAAAGCCGAAGAATTTGCCCAGACGACGATCCTCGCATCGCTCGTAACCGACTACCAAGACTTTGATATCGTCGAAACGGCACTGACCGAAACGCCGCGCGCAACATCGTACTTCCGCGATTCCGGCGTGCTGACGCTCTTCGATGCAACGACGAAAGAATCGATCGTCGGCGGCGAAGGCACAGATGGAATAATGACGTCCGAGAGCAGCGCCGCGCTCGTGCGTCCCGGCCTCGCACAGACGACGCTCGGCAATAGGCCGCGCGAAGAAGTCGTGTACTATACCGTCGAGGGCGGCGATACCGTCAGTACGATCGCTGAAAAATTTAATATCTCATCAGATACGATCCTCTGGGAAAACAAGCTCGGCGTACGCGATGTCATTAAGCCGGGCCAGACACTCACCATTCTTCCGCAGTCGGGCGTTTCACACCAGGTCAAGAGCGGCGATACCGTCGACACAATCGCAAAAAAGTACAAGGTTGACGCCAATGACATCCTCGAATATAACAAGCTGGCTGATGCTTCGGCAATTGAAGCAGATCAGGTCCTCCTTATCCCCGGCGGCACGATCGATCCTCCGCCTCCGGCAGTCCGTTCGTACGCGGCAGCGCCGTACTCCGGTTCAGTTCCGGCTTCAGCGGCAATCAGCGGGGGAAGCTTGCAGTGGCCCACGACGAGCCATAAAATCAGCCAGTACTACAAGTGGGGGCACCTTGCCATCGATATTGCCGGCGACTACACTTCGCCTGTCTACGCTGCGGATGCGGGACGGGTAGAAGCAGTCGGTTGGGGGAGCGGGTACGGCAATAGAATCATCATCAACCACGGCAACGGCATTAAAACGCTGTACGCCCACCACTCAAAAATGTTCGTCAGTGTCGGCGACTCAGTCAGCCGCGGCCAAACCATCGGCATGATCGGCTGTACGGGCTGGTGCACGGGGCCGCACGTCCACTTTGAGGTTTATGTAAACGGCGCCAAGGTGAACCCGCTCACGTACCTGTAAGTTTCCAAACTCTTAACAGACTGAAAAAGCGGTGCCGTCTGAAGCGCCGCCTTTTTAATGCACATGCTAACACGCCGGCGTCACTGCTGCCGTGCCGCCATGGTAGAACGTATTTTTTCGATAATTTCGTCGATGGTAAAATTTGATTTTATGAGGTAATTATCTGCCCCGAGAGCTCTGCCCTTCTCAACATCCGCCTCCTGTCCGAGGTTGGAAAGCAGTATGATGGGCGTGCTTGCGATATCAACGCGGGCGTTCGAGCGGACGCGCTTCAGAATCTCAAACCCATCGATACCCGGCAGGATAATATCGAGGAGTACGACCTCTGGCTTCACGCTGAGGATTTTTTCCAAGCCTCCCGGGCCGTCTATCGCAGTCGTAACATCAAAGTTCTCCTTCTGCAGCTTCGTCATCAGCAGGTCGCGCAAGAACTGGTCGTCTTCAACAACGAGAACGCGCGCTTCAGCCTTCGTATTCGCCGGCGCTGCCGGCGGCACAACGGTATCCCCGGCGACCGCCTTCTGTACTGGCTTAGCGGCAGCAATACTGCCAATAAGGCTATTGACCTTCGTCGTCACCTCATCGGGCGTAAACTGGGCTTTCACGATGTAATCGCGAGCTCCGAGATTGATCGCGCGGTCTATCTCAACCGGCTGTCCGGAATTTGAAATAATGATAACCGGCGGCATATTATTTTTGCCGTACTTCTTCTGCAATACATCGAGCACCTCATACCCGTTGAGCTTCGGCATGACGATGTCGAGCAAAATCAGGTCCGGCCGTACGCGTTCGATTTCTTCGAGCCCCCGCTCGCCATCTTCCGCTGAAGATACATCGTGCCCCTCCTGCTCGAGTTTCTTCGTTAGTACCTCCACGAGAATAGCTTCATCTTCGATGATGAGTATCTTTTTCTTTGGCTGGTCCATATTAACTATTCATTACTATTTGATCTGGCGGAGGCGGATTCGATCCCCTCTTATATATAACACCAAAAAAGATAATTAGGAAAGAGAGGAGTGAGAGCAGATCAGAGGTCAGGGCGACGATTTCCGAGGTCGCGGTATAGTAGGTGAATGCGGTAATGATGAGCAGGATGAGCCCTCCGGCTATCACGGTGGAGCGTATCTTCACGATGCGCTCCTGCGAACGCAAGCCCTGGCGGAAGAAAAGAACGGCGCTCGGCAGCAGGACGCCCGCAAAAATTACGAAGCTGCCGATCCCGACAAAGGGGTGGATATTCCAGTCGGTAATCCCGGTCTCAAGGTCGTGAATCGGATAGCTGAAGTATACGATGCTGAACAGGACGACGATCGTCGACAGGATGACGACGGACCAGAAAGCCCTCTGTACCATCTGAACATTGATAAAAAAGGTTCCCACCTTGGCGAAAAAGGCGATGGCCAGATAGAGAAAGGACTGTGAGATGATAAAACTCACGCCGAGCACGAAAGATTCTTCTGGCACGGCGATGCGCGGTATCGAAAACATGAGGTACGCAATGATGAGGGACGCGTACCCCTGCGCAAAATAGAGGAGAACCGGGGCCTGCCTGTCGCGGTGGTACGACCGGAACAGGCGGTAGCTGCAGTACGCACAAATGATGCTGTTGCACAGGTCGATAATCGGTGTGATGGGTAAGTTCATGCGCTCAAATACTCTTAATAAAATTTTCAAACTCGGTGCCGGTATACTCCGATGAACGTATCGGAAGCGAGAAGAAAAAGGTCGTGCCCCTGCCTTCCGTGCTCTCAAACCAGACACCGCCGCGGTGGCGCTCGATAATATTTTTTACTATAAAAAGGCCGAGACCGGAACCGTCTGTCTGCATGCGGATCACGTTATCAGCGCGGAAAAACTTCGAGAAGAGCCTGCTCTGCTGGTGCGCTGGTATGCCGACGCCGCTATCAGCAATCGCGCACACAACCTGATTCTCATCCTTCCAGAGCGATAGCGTCACCTTGCCTCCGCTCGGGGTGTACTTTATTGCGTTGTCGAGCAGATTCTGGACCACGAGGCGTATTTTTTGCGGATCAATATTGACGCTCGGCAGCGCCACTTTTGGCTTCTTGAAATCGAATTTTATGTCTTTCTTCCGAATCGCATTGTACATTTCCTGCGTGGCGCTCTCAATGACGCGGTCGAGAGACATATGCACAAACCGGTACTGGAACCTCCCCTCCTCAATCCTCGATACGTTGAGCAGGTCATTGATGAGCAGGATCATCCGCTCATTGGTCTCATATCCCTTGGCGAGCATCTCCTGCTGCTGCTGGTTGAGCGGCCCGAGATCGCCATCCATGATCATCTTCAGGACCCACTTGGTTGCGGACAGTGGCGTGCGCATCTGGTGTGAGGCGACGGAAATGAATTCCGTCTTCATCTGGTCGATCTCCTTGAGCCGGCGGTTGACCTTTGAATAGATTTTATTGAGCCTCGCGAGCTCGCGGTTTGCTCTGAGGAGTTCGACCTCGACAGTCTGCAGGCTCCGGACGACGTAGCCCGACCGGTAGGTGCTGATGCCCATGAGCGCGATCATCGTGGACGTCACGCCGAGGAAGTACAGCTCATTCAGGTACAGCTGCTCAGCCATCACGCCGGTACTGTTGTGTGGCAGTATTCCGTTGTGTTCAAGCACTGCCACCATAACGAACATTCCTCCCCCGAAAACGAGGTTTAAGGGGGCGGCGATTGCGCTGAAATGTACGTTTGTGCCCACGAGCTGGAGCAGGTACAGAGGCAGAAAAATGCTCTCGATACCGCCCGTTGCGTGTACAATCAGCGTAATGACGATCATGTCGAGGAAAATGCCGATGTATGGCCAAAAACGCGGGTAGTACACTGACCCGTATACGAGGCTCGATGTCAGATTAAAAATAAAAGCAATCGTCGCGGCAATGAGAATGCCGATGAGGTCAAAATGAAAACCGAGCTCATAACACAGCAGGGAAATCAAAGAAACGACCGTGATCATGATATACCGAACAGCTACGGACCACCGCAGTCGCTTTAACTTCTCCTCTTCGCCGATGCGAACGATCTCTTTGGCAAGCAGCGCGCGTTCTTCGCCAGCTGCCTCATGGCCTTTCCCCTCTATTACGTCTTCGACTTCAATCTGCTTCTTCTCCGTGGATTCTTTTTCCGCTCCTGCACCGCCGCCGTTGCCAGTTTCTCGCCCGGTTGTTGTTGTCGCTTCAGTTGGCATAATCTAACAGTTAATAAAAAACTGCTAGCGTGAATATATTGTAGCACTTTTTTGAAGAAAAATCAAGTTACCCTGCAATATAAAAAGTGGGGCTCAACTACTGCTGAGCCCCTTGCTCCGAATTGTCAATGAAAACGCTACGCAGCTCTCTTATGCACAGAAAAACCTCGTAACGTTCCGAGGAGGTGGGCAAGAAACGAGCCGACCATCAGGGCCACGGTGCCGAATGCAATCCCCGGGATATTTACATCGTACCCCTTCGGCAAGTAGTACAAGAGGTAAATAGGACCAACAAACAGCGCGGTAGCGCAGATGCAAACGAGCCACCACTTCAGCGAGACGTAGTACCACTCCCGCCGAAGCATTAATCCTTTCCACTCGCTCTGGGCCGTACTGCCGATCATTGAACAGCTGAGGCTGTAGGTAGCTGTCAGTATCGCGGCTGATCCAAGCGCCAGCAGGACCGACGCCTTAAAATTCGTCAGCAGCGTAAAGTCAGCAACCGCTACACTCGCGATGAGCGCAACTGCAAGGAGAGGGAACATTTTTCCTCCCTTTCTGTAGTATCGGTGAACGTTTTTTCTTTCCTCCGCAACTGTACCCGCATTCTTAATAAATGTCAATGCGCCTGGGCACGGAACTGCAGCGCTTCCGCGACATGTTCGGCGGATATGGTTTCAGCGTGTTCCAGATCTGCAATCGTCCGTGCGATTTTAATCGTCCGGTGGTATATTCGCGCCGAGAGGTACAGCGAGTCAACCGCCCGCTTGAGCAACGCGTACGCCTGCTCTGAGACACGAAAGAGGTCATCAATGCTCCGTGCGCGGACTTCGGCGTTTACGATAATCTGCGTCCCGCTGAACCGGTTGCGCTGGGCCTTCCGTGCCCGCTCGACACGGGAACGGATGCTCGCGGACGATTCGCCGTTACCGCGCTGTACGACCTTCTCTGAAGGGAGCCGCGGAACCGACACGTGCATATCAATGCGGTCCAGCAGGGGGCCCGAAATTTTCTTCTGGTACCGGCTGATGCTGAAAGGCGTGCAGGTGCACGGACGCCTGTCATCATCCAGAAATCCGCAGGGGCACGGATTGCGTGCAGCGATAAGCGTGAATCGGGCCGGAAACTGGATCGATCCTGCAGCCCGAGAAACGGTAACGGTGCCGTCTTCGAGCGGCTGCCGCAGGCTCTCGAGGGCTTGCCGCGGGAATTCGGCCAGCTCATCAAGGAACAGCACTCCCCGGTGCGCAAGAGTTACTTCGCCCGGCCGCGGAAAGCTGCCGCCTCCCACAAGGGCGACTGATGATGCCGTATGGTGCGGTGCGCGAAACGGGCGCTCGCGCACGACCGTATCACGCCGGGGCAGCATGCTCGCAACTGAATATATCTTAGTCACCTCGATCGCTTCGTCAAAGTCCATTGGCGGAAGGATCGTCGGCACCGTCCGCGCGAGCATCGTTTTTCCGGAGCCCGGAGGCCCGGTGAAGAGAACGTTGTGCCCGCCCGCCGCGGCGATCTCAAGCGCCCGCTTCGCCTGCTCCTGGCCCCTGACGTACGACATATCGTACTGGCTATCCGGAACGGCAGCACAATACGTCCCGCGCACCCGCAACGGCTCGATAAGGCGCACCCGGCGAAAATGCTCTACGAGCTCTGAGAGCGATTCTACCGGAAAAACTGCCACCCCCTTAACGAGCGCGGCCTCTCGCGCGTTCAGCGTAGGGACGTACAGCTCCCGAATCCCCCGCTCCTTAACCAGTGAAGCAATAGGGAGAACGCCGCTGACCGGACGCAGCGATCCATTGAGCGAAAGCTCTCCGACAAACAGCTTGCTGCCGGTATCGGCGAGCAGGCCCCGGGCAGCTAAAATAGAGACGGCGATGGGAAGATCGTAGCTCGGCCCTTCTTTGCGCAGGTCAGCGGGCGCGAGATTAACCGTCACCACGCCGGGAGGAAAGTCAAAACCGCTGTTGCGTATGCCGGACTTTACGCGCTCCTTTGCTTCCTGCACTGCCGTATCCGGGAGGCCAACGATGAACATCTTCGGCAACCCGAGCGAAAGATCCGCCTCGACGTCAACGAGCTGTGCGTCGAGCCCGACTACGGCAGCTGATAAAACCTTTGCTGACATATGCTGTAAACAAAAAACTCTCCACGAAATACGGGGAAAGTTTTTGTATGATTCTTCTCTGCGCCTATACTACCACAGAACGGGTCAGGGTGTCAAGCCGGCTTCCGCACAATCATAGAAGTACGTATCGGGGTATATTTCCGCAGGCTCGCAGGCTTGAAGCTTGTCATAAAAGGTGAGGCGGTCCCACGATCCGATTTGCTGGAGCACTTCCTCACGATAAAAACGGGTCATATGCAGCACCTGGTAATGGAAAATAAAATAGAGGCCCCCGGAATGGCCATCAAGGTAGGATTTGCGGATCGGCCACACGAGGTCGACATTATAATCGCTATAAAGCATGAACGGCATTTGTTGATCGGTCACCAGAATCTCGGCGTCTTTCGGAATATGCCGCTCGTCGAGGTACACAATCGCTGCACGCACCCAGTCGGTATCGTAAATTTTCGTATCGCCGACGCCGCTCGTGAAACCGACGATCCCAAAAAAAGAAACGAGCAAAACGAGGAGCGGAACCGCTGCATTGGCGAGGCGCCACCTGCGGTATGTCCATGCTCTCTGCTTGATAAAATTATATAGCCAGCAGGCAAAGAGGAGGCACATGACCGCATTGAGCTCTAAAAATATCCGGTACCCGTGCGATTCGCCTGGGGTTACGATCGGCTTGAGGGTAAAGATGGTGAGCGTAAAGAGGATAAGATAATTTACCGAAGAAAATCGATACAAGTTAAAACGAACAAGCTGGGGCATAAAATACTTCACGAAAAAATATGCAAAAACGACAATCGCGATAACGAACAGCCACACTACGTTTGTTGTCGTGCCCGAGAACGTATCGAAAACGGTCCAAAATTCCACGAGTACGAGCCAAGGAATCGCGAGCAGTACCGGGATGAAAACCGTCGCGAGCACTTTCGGAGTCGCAAGTATACGGACGCCCCCCGAATGGTAGACGTGCACGAGGATAAAAAATATGCCTACGGCTATCGACGCGACGATGTGCGTATAAAACAGCAGCGTTAACCCAAGTGCACTCAATAGGTAAAAGCGCCACCGCCGCTCCGTAACCGCACGGTAAAAAGCGTACAAACAGAGCAGTGCCAGCAGAACTACCAGAGCGTAGTACCGCGCTTGGCGCGTAAACATGACGCTATACCAGTCCACCGATAAAATAAATGAGGCGATGAGCGCGACTTTTTCATTGAACAGGCGCTTCCCCAACACATAGAGCACGAAGAGTACGGCGGGAAACAGCAAAACGAACGGCAGCCGGGCGTTGAACGTGCTGAACCCGAACACCTTGAGGAACGCCGCCTGGTAGTAGTAGGTGAGCCAGCCCTTGTTGCGCTCATACGTGCTGCCGTAGTAGTTCGTGGACTCGTACGCGTACTTCGGGTCGTCGGACGGGATGTAGCTCGCGTTCTCGTAGATCGGCTTGCCCTCGAAGGTGCTGTTCGGGTACCCGACGTCGAGCACCTGGAGCGCATTGATCGTGGTCTCGGCTTCGTCGTTCCACAGGTACCGGTCTCCGCTCGCCGCGAAACGCAACGCCATGCCTCCCAGGGCGAATAGTACGAGCACAACGACGGTAGTTGATTTCTTCATACGATAGTTGTATGCCTTGCGATGAAAAAAATCAGGTCGCAGCCGGGCAGCTGTAGAGCGTGGTATCCTCCGTAACTTCTAGCGCGGTGCAACCGGCTGCCCGATCGTAGTAATTAAGTTCCTCGAGCGAAATAACGCGCTCGCGGTAAAAAATCTGCGGCCAAAAATTGCGATCGTTGAAAATGAAGTACATCTGCTGCCCGTACGCATCAATGAACTCCTTGCGGATAGGCCACACGAGGTCGACGTTGTAATCCGAATACAGCATGAATGGGAGCTGTTGGTATCCGACGAAAATAGGCGCCGTTTTCGAAATGCCGTGCGCGTCGAGGTACGCGATGGACTGCTCAACCCACTCTGACTCATACATCCCCGGGTCGAGCGGCCGAAACATATTAAAAAAAACTGCGGCAATGACAATGAGCAGCAAGCCCGATCCAGCCCGATACAGTTGCGGGCCCTTCCAGAGTTTATGGCGGAACAAGGCAAAGAGCGCGTACGAAAAAAGCAGGCAGAAGAGCGGATTGAGCTCGACAAAAAGCCGTGAGGCGATAGATTCCTCCGGCGTTACGAGCGGTTTGACAATTACCACGGCGGCAATCGCCATGAGGATGAAATTTATCGGGCTGAACGTTTTAAAATCGTGCCGTGATGCTGGCGGCAACAGGCGCTTGAGCGCCAAGCCAATGATCAGCAGCGCGACCAGCACAACCGACCACAGTATTTTTCCGCGGTCCCCTTCGACTGTTTCAAATACGTTCCAAAATTTCACCACCACGAGCCACGGTACTGCTGCGGCGAGCGGCACCAGGACGGCAACAATCACCTTTATCGAAAATATCCTTCGGACGGAACGGTGATAATACCCGTGCAACAAAATAAAGAGCAGCAGCATCGCAATGAATGCGGTGACGTGCGTATAAAATAGGAGCGCCAGAGACAATGCGGCGCACAGGTACTGGCCCCAGCCCGATTCCTTCAGCGCACGGTAGAAAAAGTACAGACAGAGCATGCTGACGGCTGCCACCACCGCGTAGTATCGCGCTTGGTACTCGTAGAAAATACTGAAGTAATTGACCGCATGCAGCCCGGCAGCGATGAGCCCGACAGACGTAGTAAACAGGCGCTTTCCGAGGAGATACACGAATACGGCGGTGATGCAGAAAAGCAGCACGAACGGCAGCCGGGCGTTGAACGTGCTGAACCCAAACACCTTGAGGAACGCCGCCTGGTAATAGTAGGTGAGCCAGCCCTTGTTGCGCTCATACGTGCTGCCGTAGTAGTTCGTGGACTCGTACGCGTACTTCGGGTCGTCGGACGGGATGTAGCTCGCGTTCTCGTAGATCGGCTTGCCCTCGAAGG
>JBAZKE010000002.1:0-229512 GCA_041650915.1 Patescibacteria group bacterium | reverse complement strand
CCTCGATGTCGGCTCATCGCATCCTGGGGCTGGAGAAGGTCCCAAGGGTTTGGCTGTTCGCCAATTAAAGCGGTACGCGAGCTGGGTTCAGAACGTCGTGAGACAGTTCGGTCTCCTATCTGCCGTGGGCGTTGAGACTTGAGAAGGCCCTTCCCTAGTACGAGAGGACCGGGAAGGACGAACCTCTAGTGAGCGAGCTGTCCCGTCAGGGGCATGAGCTCGGTAGCTACGTTCGGCACGGATAAGCGCTGAAAGCATCTAAGCGCGAAGCCGTCTTCAAGACAAGGTCTCGTTATGAGCTCCCTGGGAGACTACCAGGTTGATAGGCTCTACGTGTAAGGTCCGTAAGGATTTAAGCGGAGGAGTACTAATCGAGCCACATTGCAATCACTAAAAAGCACAGTATTACACAAAAAGTGAAACTCAATGGAAAAAAATTACACCGCACACTTCGTATTTGTCTTTCTGCTCGTTATCGCATTCTTTAGCCTTATCTTCGTGGTTACGCCACTTCGGTAAGGTTATGAAATCACGAAGGGCGCAGGGAACAAGCGCAGGTTTGCTCTCTGGCCTCTGGTGATTTTAGCACCGGTGCAACACCTGATCCCATTCCGAACTCAGCAGTTAAGCCCGGTAGCGCCGATGATACTGCGGGGCATACCGTTGGGAAAGTAGGCCATCGCCAGAACTATCAAAGAACGTCTCTTTAATCGGAGACGTTTTTTGTTTGCCGATAACTTTCTATACCGGGCCTATCCTGAGCCTTGGCGAAGGATCAGCCATCGCCAGAACTATCAAAGAACGTCTCTTTAATCGGAGACGTTTTTTGTTTACCAAAACCCTTCCAATCATGGGCCTATCCCGAGGCCTTGCCGAGGGATCAGCCATCGCCAGAACTATCAAAGAACGTTTCTCGAAAGAGGGGCGTTTTTTGTTTGTCGATAACTTTCTATAACGGGCCTATCCTGAGCCCCGATATTCATCGGGGTAAACTTGGCGAAGGATCAGCCATCGCCAGTTTAATAAAAACGCTACTTTTAGCCAATATTAGCGCAATAGTGGATAACGCTGTGGATAAAAGGATTGACCTTCCGGTTCGCAAGGAGGATACTGCTTCATATATAGTATGATACCGTATGATAACTGCCAACCGTTATGGATAGGAAGCGGCTTACGATTACCTTGCGCCAAGATTTGCTCCCTCGCATCGACGAGGTGATTGACGGTTCGCGTATCAGGAACCGCTCCCATGCCATTGAGTACCTCCTGTCGCAGTCACTCGGCGCGAGCATCAACAAGGCGTTCATCCTCGCGGGCGGACGCGGCATTAAGATGCGCCCGCTCACGTATGAAATACCGAAATCGCTCCTCCCGATCAACGGCAAACCGATCCTCGAGTATACGATCCAGTCACTGCGGGACAGCGGCTTCAAGGACATCTACATCCTCATCGGCCACCTCGGCGATAAAATCGTAACCCACTTCGGTGACGGGTCGCGGTTCGGCGTCAAGATTACGTACATCAATGAAAAGAAGGAGCTCGGCACCGCGGCTCCCCTCACCTACGTTGAGAAGTACCTCAAGCGGTCGCCCTTCATAATGATGTACGGCGACGTGCTCGCCGATATCAACATCGATGATTTCGTCGATACGCATAAGTCGCACAGCGGCCTCGCGACAGTCGCCGTTACCTCATCAGCGAAACCCCAGGAATTCGGAGTCGTCCGGCTGCATGGAAATAGGATCGTCTCGTTCAACGAAAAACCCCAGGGTAAAAAAAATGTCTCGCATTTCATCAATGCGGGCATGTTTGTTTTTAATCCGGAAATATTCAAGTACGTGCCAAAACGGGGGCAAGCGATGCTTGAGTTTGACGTATTCCCCAGGCTTGCACGGGAAGGCAAGCTCTACAGCCATCCGTTCTCCGGACAATGGTACGACGTGGGAACGCCGGCAATCTACGAGGAGGCGCTCCGGGAGTGGAAAAAGAGACGCTCATAAATCCCTATGCGTACCGTATCAATATCATCACGAGCCGCCAACACGCCCTCATCAGCAATCCGAAAGCTGTACATATACGCTGACCAGGCAAAAAGGCGGGGAATCCATGTCCACCACCTCAACATCGGGCAGCCGGATATCAAGACTCCGCCCGACTTCTTCAAGGAGGTGCGCCGGTACGCAAAAGGTGCCGTCGAGTACGCGCCGTCTTCGGGCTACAGCGAGGTAATCGATGCCTGGCGGTACTACTACGAAACGGTTGGCATCAAGCTTAGCAACGAGGATATCGTGGTGACCACCGGCGGCAGCGAAGCAATCCTCTTTGCCATGCTCGCGGTCACCGATCCCGGCGATGAAATCATCGCCTTTGAGCCAATGTACACCAACTACATCACGTACGGCCAGATGGCAGGGATAACGATCGAACCGGTCCTCCTGCGGGCGGAAGAAGACTTCATGCTGACCGACGCCACCCGCATCACGAAAAAAATCACCAAAAAGACGAAAGCGATCCTCGTCTGCAACCCCTCGAATCCGACCGGCACGGTTTTTTCCAAGCAGGAGCTGCAGCAGATTGTCGACATCGCAAAAAAACATAACCTCTTCATCATTGCCGATGAGCCGTACCGCGAGCTTATTTTCAACAGCGTGCGGCACGTCAGCCTGATGGAATTTACGAGGATCAAAGATCGCGTCATTCTCGTCGACAGCGTCTCAAAGCGGTTCTCGATCTGCGGCGCACGCATCGGCAGCATCGCATGCAGAAACAAAGACGTCATGAAGAGCGTAGTCAAATTCGCGCAGGGAAGGCTCTCTTCGCCGACGCTCGAACAGCTCGCCGTCATCCCCTTGCTCAGGAACCCAAAAAAGTACACCAAATCCCTCATCAGCGAGTACAAGCTGCGCCGAAACGTCGTCGTGGAAGCCCTTAATACAATGCCGGGGGTTTACTGCCCGCGCCCGCAGGGCGCCTTCTACGCGCTCGTCACGCTCCCCGTCCAAGATGCCGAGCGCTTCGCGATCTGGCTGCTTGAAAAATTTTCGTACAAAGGCGAGACGGTCATGTTCGCGCCCGGCAACGGATTCTACGCAACGAAAGGCATGGGCAAGCGCGAGATCCGCATTGCGTTCGTCCTCTCACGCCCGAAGCTCAAGCGGGCGATGGAAATCCTGAGGCGGGGGCTCATCGCATACAGAAAAAAATAAACTTACATATAAGAGAACCTAACCATTCACACACCAATGGCTACTATTAATTCTTTTAAGAACGCGCTCAAAAAGCTGAAGGAAGCGGCTGCCCTCCTCGACGTCGATAAAAAGATGTACAAGAAGCTCAGCACCCCGGAGGCTGTGCTCGTATACCCCCTGACCGTGAAAATGGATAACGGAGAATCAAAGGTGTTCAGAGGCTACCGCGTCCAGTTCAGCAGCGCTCGGGGGCCGTACAAGGGCGGCATCCGATTCCATCCGAAAGCAGACCTCAATGAGGTAAAAACACTCGCCCTCCTCATGGGACTCAAATGCGCGGTTGTCAACATCCCCTTCGGCGGCAGCAAGGGCGGCGTCCAGGTCAATCCCAAGGAACTCTCGAAAACGGAACTCGAGCGGCTCTCGCGGGTATGGGTTAACGCATTTTACCAGCACATCGGGCCTTCCCGTGATATTCCGGCTCCCGACGTCTACACGACTCCGCAGATCATGGCATGGATGACTGACGAGTACTCGAAGCTTTCCGGGAAACCGACGCCAGGAGCATTTACCGGCAAGCCGATCGAAGCGGGCGGCTCGGAAGGCCGGAGCTACTCGACGGCGCAGGGGGGATTCTACGCGCTCCGCGAGCTCGCACAAAAGCTCCGCATGCAGCCGGGCAAAACGCGCGTCGCCGTGCAGGGATTCGGCAACGCGGGCTCCCACATCGCGCGCATCCTGCACAACGAAGGATACCAGGTTGTCGCCGTATCAGATTCAAAGGGCGGCATCGTGGCGGAAAGCGGCACGCTTGATCCCGAAAAGCTCAAGAAGGCCAAAGAAGAGACCGGCGTGCTCGCGTGTGAGGGGTGCAAAAAAATCGGCAACGCCGAACTGCTCGAACTCGACGTCGATGTGCTCGTGCCTGCCGCGCTCGAGAACCAAATTACCGATGCGAATGCCGGCCGAATCAAAGCGAAGGCAATCATCGAGCTCGCAAACGGGCCGACGACCCCGGAGGCCGACGCAATCTTGTTCAAGCGTGGCATTCCCGTCGTGCCTGACATCCTCGCGAACGCCGGCGGCGTTGCGGTGAGCTACTTTGAATGGCAGCAAAACATGCAGAACGAGCACTGGGAAGAATCAATCGTGCTCGAACGGCTCGACAGCATCATTTCCAGGGAATTTTCAAACGTCTGGAACCTCGCACACAAAAAAAAGACTGACCTCAGGACAGCCGCTTTCATGCTCGGCATCCAGCGCATCCTCGACGCTACCGATAAATAACTGCCTTACAAAGAATAAAAAACTCCGGGCCAACCCCGGGGTTTTTTTATATGCACATGCCATACGCTACGGCTTGCCCTCCAGGGAAAACAGCGTCATGAGCCCCGCGGGAATCACGAGGAATGCGAGCGGAAGCATGATCCTCGTCTCTTCGGGCCAGCCGAACAGGAAATGCAAAACGGTAAAGATGACGATAAAAATGGCGGCTCGCTGGAAAAAAAACGGCTTCTCCCGGTAGCGCACGAACGGCAGCGCCCAGAAAACTCCGAAGAGCGGCACCCAGAGGAGGTACGCGTTCACGAGCGGATTGTACGTGAAATACTGCTTTGCAACCATGATATTGTGCGGCAGCTGCCAGAGCGGAGAGTTCTGGCCGTCAAAAATCATCGTCCTGCTGACGTAAAATGCAGCCCCCCATACGATACAGAGCGCTGCCGTCTCGATGAGCGCGCGAACCTCGGCTCCCCTCTTCCAGTGGATGAGGAGGTAGAACGGGACCAGAAAAACGATCGTTTCCTTCACGAACGCGGCGGCAGCGAACAGAATCGCGAGCGGCACGAGCTTCTTTTCGCGGATAAACCACAGGCCTACGAGGAACGCAAACTGGAGCGCGACATCCGACTCCTGCAGCATCGGAAGGTACGTTACCGGCGTAATCGCGGCGAGCAATACGCCCGAGAGGAGCGCTGTCCTGTGGTCAAACCACTTCAGCAAGAAAAGGTGAAACGTACAGAAGATAAGGAACGTAAAAAAGAACCGGATAATCAAATAGGACGCAAAAATCGGCTGCACGAATGCGGTGCTGACCGCCTCGGCGAGCAGCGGCGTCACGATGCGGAACTGGTTCGAGTCCGGATGGTCCCCCGCCATGATCTGCTCGTGCCACGCCTCCCACCCATCAGGGATGTGCTTGAGGTGCGTCGCAAAGTATGTCCACGTCAAAATCCACGACAGGAAAAAATAAATGAGGATGATGAGGATGATGAATTTTGCTTCTCGGGATAGACGCATACGTTGACTCTATTGTACACTATGCCGAAGCCTGGCTACAACAGCCCGGTTGAAGGGGCGCACCCGCGATGGTACAATGGGGGGAGGTAACCAGCCCCCCCATGCCAACATACATTGCCGATCTCCACCTCCACTCAAAGTACTCGCGTGCCGTGTCGCGGGACATGGGGCTCGAGACAATGGCAGCATGGGCCGGGAAGAAGGGCGTTGACGTCCTCGCGACGGCCGATTTTACGCATCCGGCTTGGTTTGCGGAACTCCGCGAACGGCTCACGCTGCAGGACAACGGGCTGTACAAAATGAAAAGCAGTGCGTCAAACGTGCACTTCATGCCCACCACCGAGATCAGCTGCATCTACAAGAAAGGGGGCGAGACGAGACGCGTGCACCACGTTATCGTCGCGCCGACCCTCGATGCCGTCGAAAAAATCATCGCGCAGCTCAGCCTCATCGGCAACCTGAAAGCAGACGGCCGCCCCATCCTGGGGCTTGATTCGCAAAAACTCCTGGAGATCACGCTCGGCGCGTCGCCCGAGGCGATGCTCATTCCCGCGCACATCTGGACGCCGTGGTTCGCCATGTTCGGCTCCAAGTCGGGATTTGACAGCGTGGAAGAGTGTTTCGGCGATCTCGCCGGCCACATTCACGCGGTCGAAACGGGGCTCTCGTCAGACCCGCCGATGAACTGGCGCCTGTCGCAGCTTGACCGGATGTCAATCATCTCATCTTCGGACGCCCACTCGGCCCCCAACATCGGCCGTGAGGCAACCGCATTCGAACTCGAGGAATTGTCCTACGCAAACATCATGTCCGCGATCAAGAAGCAAGGTAAAAAAAATAAGGTCGCCTTCACACTAGAATTCTACCCGGAAGAAGGCCGGTACCACTGGGACGGGCACCGCGCCTGCAGCGTCCGGCTCGAACCGGCACAGTCAAGAAAGCACGGGGGCATCTGCCCGAAGTGCAAAAAACCGCTGACCATCGGCGTACTGAACCGCGTGGAACAGCTCGCCGACCGGCCAGAGAGTTATAAACCGGCTAACCGGCCTCCGTACCGCATGCTCGTGCCGCTCCGGGAGATCATCGCTGGCGCATTCGGCCAGGGAACCGGCACGAAAAAAGTCGCCGCTGAGTACGAATCGCTCATTCTGCGGGGCGGCAGCGAGTTCAAGGTGCTCCTCAACCTGCCGCCGGAGCGGCTGGCGGAAATCACGCTCCCAAAAATCGCGGAGGGCATACGGCGCGTGCGCGATGGGAAAATCTCAGTCAATCCCGGATACGACGGCGAGTACGGCACCGTCTCCGTGTTTACCGAGAAAGACCGCCCGGACAGCGCATACAACCAGACCCAACTCTTCTGAGTAACCTATGGAATCGACATCGGCCCTCCTTATTTCCTCCATCGTGCTCTGCATCGCCATCGCCCTGTCGCTCGTTGCCCTCGCGGTGCTCGCGGTGCTGCTCTACACGAAGGTGCCCTTCGTACGCACGCCCAAGCAGGCTATTGATCGAATTTTACGGGAGATCGTGATCAACAGAGAAGATACAGTCTACGACCTTGGCTGCGGCAACGCGCGTTTCCTGCTCGAGGTGGAAAAGCGGACCGGCGCACAGGCAATCGGCTTCGAGCTCTCGCCCTGGGCGTATGTCCTCGCGAAGCTCAACGTGCTGTTCCGCCGATCGAACGTACAGGTCAGGTACGGCGATTTCTACAGGGGAAACATTAACGACGCGGACATCATCTTCTGCTTCCTGATCGACTCGGTGATGCCAAAGGTGCAGCAGCTCCTCGAACGGCAGCTCAAGCCGGGCACGATCGTCATTTCATTCGCCTTCCCCATCACGGCATGGAAGCCGATCAAAAAGTTCCCGTCTAGACAGAATGACCCAAAGTCGAGTAAGATATACATCTATCAGCGCTAATGGAGGCGTGCGCCCCATCATCCGATGGGGCGAAAACCGTTGCTCTACTTTGAACAATTACGTTTACATCCTATTATTATCAAACAAGCGGCTATATACTGGATTTACTAATTATCTGAATCAAAGACTTCGGCAGCATAAGGACGGTAAAGTTCAATCAACAAAGCACCAACGGCCAGTCAAACTTATTCACTACGAAGTTTACTTACAGGAGACAGACGCTCGGCGGCGTGAAAAATATTTAAAAACTACCAAGGGTAAAAGGTTCTTAAAACAACAAATTCGCGATTTGTTACTGGCTATACAAAAGTAGCCCCCAAAGCGGAAGGGTGCCTGAGTGGTTGAAAGGGCCGCTCTCGAAAAGCGGTAAGGCTGCAAGGCCTTCGCGAGTTCAAATCTCGCCCCTTCCGCTTTGGGGGTTCGTCACGTCATTCAATATGCCGTCCTGCGGCGCCATGCGCCACGTCATGCCGACATGGCATGAGCATCGCGTGGTCGAATGACGGGATGGCAAATCCTGCTCCTTCCGTTTAAAAAATTGAGTGAGAATCTCGAAGTCCCGAGCGAAGTCGAGGGACGAAGATCCCGCCGAATGGCGGGACTCCCGCCTCCCAAGGAACTATTGGTAGATTGCCAATCTCAAACCTAACCACATTCACGGCTCATCAGCATGAGACATAAAAACATTCTCCGCATTACGATCGCAACAATATGCATACTGCTCATCCCCCTGGTGGCGATGCAGTTCACCGATGAAGTGGTCTGGACAGTGGGCGATTTCATTTTTGCCGGCGTTCTCCTGTTCGGCTCTGGGCTTGTGTATGAATTGGCAGCGAGGAAAGCGAACACTGCCGTATATAAAGTTGCGATTGGCCTTGCGGTGGCGACAATGCTTCTCCTTGTCTGGATAAATGCAGCGGTGGGCATCATCGGAGACGACACTACTGCCAATCTGATGTACATAGGCGTATTCGCTGCCGGATTCATCGGCGCCATCGTGAGCCGGCTCCAGCCGCGGGGAATGTCATACGTTCTGTTTTCCATGGCAGCTGTCCAGCTGGCAATTCCAGTCGCCGCGCTCGTCCTCTGGCCTGACGTTTCCTGGGGCGCACCTGGCGTAGCCGGCACGTTTATTTTAAATGCCTTCTTCGCCCTGTTGTTCATCGGATCAGCACTGCTGTTTCGGCAGGCATGGACCGAAAAAATAAACCGCCGGCTGTCAATAGCCCGGAGAGATCATGTAACAAATATATAATAGTATTATGAACGTATATAATAAAACGATCGTTGTTACCGGCGCCGGAAGCGGCATGGGCCGGGAATTAGTGTTTGCTTTGCTCACAAAGGGAGCGCGTATTGCCGCTGTAGACATGCGCGAAGCTACGTTGGAACAAACGATGCAACTTGCCGGCCAAAAAGCCGAGCGCATCTCAGCCCACGTTGTGGACATAACCGATAAAGCCGCAGTGGAAGCCTTGCCGAAAGACGTCATTGCCAAGCACGGGACAGTTGACGGCATTATCAACAACGCCGGCATCATCCAGCCGTTTGTCCGGGTGAACGACCTGGATTACGAGGCAATCAACCGGGTGATGAACGTCAATTTTTACGGAGCATTGTACATGGTCAAGGCATTCCTGCCCCTGCTCCTCAAGCGGCCGGAAGCCCATATCGTCAACATTTCCAGCATGGGCGGCTTCCTGCCGGTGCCTGGCCAAAGCGTGTACGGCGCGTCAAAGGCAGCCATTAAGCTGCTGACCGAGGGGCTATACGCGGAGCTCGCAAACACGAACGTACGCGTATCCGTTGTTTTTCCGGGCGCTACGAACACGAACATTACCGCCAATTCAGGCGTCAAAGGCCCAGAACTGCCAAGCAGCAGCTCACAAAAAAAGGGCATTTCGATGTTGCCTGCGCGGGAAGCGGCTAGCATCATTATCCACGGCATGGAAAAAAACAAGCCACGGATATTCGTAGGAAAAGATTCAAAACTCATGAATATATTGTATCGCCTCAGCCCCGCTTTCGCGACAAACCTTATCGCCAAGCAAATGAAGTCGCTGTTGCCAAAGTAAACAAAGCTGAAACCAAAAACCCCGTGGGAAATCAAACGACAGCGTGAATAGCTCCCGCCTCCGTTTTTTCACACAGGTTCCCCGCCCGCATTCCAAATACACTATGCTTGCCCAAAGCGTTTCATTCGGCTATATTACCAGTATATCTGAGCGTTCTTTCGTTGATACATAAGCGAAAATTTTACAAAAACGCGCATGATCGATACTGAAAAGATCCGAATGTACTTCCCGGCAATACAAGAAGGGAGGCTCGTATCCAATAACGCAGCAAGTACGCAGGTTCCCGTCCAACTGCTTGACCTGATGAAAGAGCTCGTCATCCAGTACGATAACGTCCACCGGGGCCAGTCCCGGTCTTCCATGCTCACTACCGAACGGTTTGAGGCTGCCTACGACACCATCGCGCAGTTCATCGGCGCCCCGTCCAGAAAAAACATCATCCTCTACCGGAACACCACGGAAGCTATCAATTCGGTCGCCTATTCTTTGATGACCGAATTCAGGGACGGCGACAACGTGGTGACGACATACATGGAGCACAATTCAAACTACGTCCCGTGGTATGGGCTTTCGAAGGAGATTTTGTCGAGCTTCGGCATCAATATTGAATACAGGATCGCGCGGTTCGACAAGGAAACGGGACAGCTTGATCTCGACCATCTGAAATCTCTGGTCGATGAAAAAACGAAGCTGGTGTGCTGCAGCGGCGCGTCAAATTTTCTGGGGACGAAAAATCCCATCAAAAAAATTCGGGAAATCGCGGACGCGAGCGGATACGTCCAGCCCAGCGGCGAGAAAAAATCATACGTGCTCATCGACGGCGCGCAGGTCGTCCCCAACATGTTCGTTGACGTGAAAGAACTGGGGATGGATTTTCTCGCGTGGTCGTTCCATAAAATTACGGCGCCGTTCGGCGTGGGCGCCCTCTATGCCCGGGAAGAATTGCTGGAACGCATGCGGCCGTTTCTATACGGCGGCGATATGATTGCCGAGGGAAAGGTTAGCCCGGAAAAAGTCGAGTACAACGCGCTCCCGTGGAAATTTACCGCAGGCACACCGAATATTCTCGGGACAATTCTTTCCGCCCAAGCATTGAGACTGCTCATGGATTTCGCCTTGAACCCGGGAAAATACCGGTATTTCAATACCGATAAAAAACTGGAATCCTCCGAAGTTAAAAAAGCTATGGATGCTGTTGAGGACCACGAAAAGACCATCATCGGAGAGGCATTAAAGATTCTGGGCGAAATACCATCATTAACTCTCTTCGGCCCGAAGAATCCGCATGACAGGACGTCTCTCGTGTCGTTTGACTGCAAAGGCGTCAGCCCGTTTGAAATCGCGGAAGAACTGAGCAAACGGGGCGTCGAAGCCAGGGCCGGCTGCCACTGCGCGACACTGGCGCACTACTATTACGAACTGAACCCGCCAGCCAGCTGCCGGTTGAGCTTCTATATTTACAATAACATTGATGATGTCAGAAAGGCGTGCCTCGCGGTAAAAGAAATCGTTGGAGCCAAAATCTCATAACATATTATTAATCCCAAAAAACTAATTCGCGCCGCCCTATGAAACAGTGCCAAATCTACGACGGTTCCCTGAAATTTTCCAGAGCAGTCTACGGAGCCCTGACGCTCCTCGCCTTCTTTATCCGCAGCGAATGGCTGGTATTCGCAGTCGCTGTCCTGATAATCCTCGGCGCTTTTTCCTTGAAGCTAAATTTCCTCTACCAATTCCACGCCGTGGTCCTGAAGAAAATGATGAAGAAACAAACGGCGCCAGTCCAAAAAGAATCCGCAGAATTGAATTTTGTCGCCGCCATGACGGGCGCGCTCCTGTTATTCGGTTTTATATTAGTCTACTGTGATACATGGGTTAATTTCGCCTGGTACTTCATCCTATTAGTTACGTTGCTGATCTTCTTAGCCTGCTTTGTCGGCTTCTGTGTGGCGACGCTGATGTACGTCCTGATCAAAAAAATGTTTGTAAAACCGAATCAAGGCACTCCTGGCACTGGCAACGAACAGGGCAAATAAATTCGATCGGATGAAAACGAATGCAGAGACAACAGTCGGAGGAGACAAATACCTCAACTACAATTGTTGGCTGGTTAAAAACCTCAATTACGCTCCGTACCGGCGCTGCCAGTACTGCAGGTATCGGTTTCGCAACTGCCTATTTTTACAGTACCAAATAGTCAGTGTCGCGCTGGCAGTAATCATCCTGCCGCTCTTTTTTCTGGTCGAGGGGAAAATCTCAGCGCTGGCGATTATTTCCGTATTCGCTTCGATCACGGTCTTCGGGTATTTTTTCAATAAAAGCACGGAAAAAATCATCAAAGCCCAATTTGCCCAGGAACAGGCAACCCAAAAATTGAAGGAATTGTCCGACATGCTGGAAGTGAAAGTCGAGGATCAGACACAGGACATCATCGCGAAAAACGCACGCCTCGAAAAACTTCTGCAGGTCCGCTCCGAATTCCTGGACGTCGCTTCGCACCAGCTGCGCACGCCGGTTTCCATGATCCGGGGCGTGTTGTCCATGATCCGGGACGGCGACTTAGAGCATTTGCCCAGGGATAAGCAGGCGCAATTCATCGAAAACGCCTGGCAAAAAGGAGCAAAACTCGACATTATCATCAACGACATCCTGGCCGCATCTGAATTCGACACCCAGACATTCATGGTTGATTCACATACGCCCGCGATATCCCTGGAAGACGTCGTTGACCAGGTCGTCAAGGGATTCCAGCTGGAAGCGGAACGCCGCGGTATCGAACTTGTGTGGCGCCCTCCCAAAAAACGCCTGCCCAGGGTGAAAGGCCGGGTAAATTTCCTGGAGCAAGCAATCAGCAATTTGATAAGCAATGCTTTCAAATACACTCCATCCACCAACATGGTGAAGGAGGCGAGGTCGCGGCGTGACAAGAAAGGCATGGTAGAAGTAACTATACGCCAGGTACGACAGGATATCGTCGTAGGCGTGTCCGACAATGGCATCGGCATTCCCAAAGAAGAAATTAAAAAACTGTTTGAAAAATTCGTCCGTGCCTCGAATGCAACGGCTATGTACACCGACGGGAGCGGACTAGGGCTTTTTATCGTGAGGGAGATTGTGGAGGGGCACCACGGAAAAGTATGGGCGGAAAGCGAGTTGAACAAAGGCTCCACCTTTTTTATCAGCCTTCCTATCGCCAGTAATTAGATTGCAAGGTTTTGGTTTCTAGGTCATGAGGATATATGGAAATCCTATGGATACAAAACTAACAATCCTGCTTATCGAGGACGATCCCGACCAGATATTTTTGTACCAAAGCAAATTCGAACTGGAAGGTTTTGGAATGCTTTCCGCCCGGTACGGATCGGAAGGCCTGAAGCTTGCCCGCGAGCAAAAACCAGACATCATCCTGCTTGACCTGGTCCTCATCGCGGAAAACGGCCTGGATGTACTGGCAAGCATGAAAAAAGACCCGCTCGTGAAAAACATCCCCGTGATGATCCTCACGAATCTTGAGCGGGATGATGCCAAAACAAAAGCCAAAGAATTGGGCGCCGTAGACTTCCTCACCAAAGCGAACATGATGCCGTCGGACGTGGTCAGGAGAATTAGGGAAATTTTAAAAAAATGATCCGCAGGCGGTATCAGTATTGGCACAAAGACAAATGGAACTCAAGGAGCCAGACCATGCATCAATAGCACTCCGGGCAGCTGACTGCGCTGAGCGCGTGCTTCCCTATTTCGAAAAAAAACGCCCAAAAGACGACCGGCCCCGGGAAGCAATCAAAGCGGCTCGGGCGTGGGTGCGTGGTACGATAACGGTAGGCGAAGCCCGCACTGCCAGCCACGCCCCTCATGCTGCTGCTTATGCCGTTAAAACCGTGAACGTGCCAAACTCCACAACATAAAAAGATTCTTATGGCAATTATAGCAGCAAAAAATTTGAATCAAGCGGCAAACCAACGCACATTTCTTGACGGCAGCAAACGGTCGGTTGTCTTTTTAAAATCGGTTGTAATCGGGCGGGGCGAATACCTGCCGGGCTGGCAATGGTCCAAACACGCCGGCCCCCAAACCGGCAAACCGTCAGCAAAACACATCGGCTATATCATATCCGGCCATATGGTTATCCAGGGTGCCGGCAACAAACAAACTACCGTCGGGCCTGGCGAGGCGTTTGAAGTCGGCCCAGGGCACGATGCGCGGGTTGCGGGCGACAAACCGTGCGTGGCCTTGGACTTCGAACATTTGGAATAACAAAAAAGCAGGCATTACAAAGGGCTTTTGATGTTTTTTAGCTGCGGGCTGGTAACGTGGGTGTACCGCTGGGTTGTCCTGATATTGTGGTGGCCCAGGAGCTCCTGCACATACCGCACGTCCGTGCCGTTTTCCAGCACGTGGGTGGCAAAACTGTGGCGCAGGCTGTGAAATGTCGCTGCTTTCTGTATCCCAACCGTAGCCAGCGCGTGTTCAAAAATTTTTTGGGCGGTTCGTGAAGTCAGCCCCCCGCCCCGTTCGCTGGAGAACACATAGTCATGGCCGCTTTTCCCGGCGATCATATTCCGCAGACCATCTGCCAATTTGTCGGGTAATACGGTAATCCTGTCTTTTCTGCCCTTGGCACCCTTCAGGTGGATAGTTCGCTCGCCAAAATCTACATCCCCGACCCGCAGGCCGACAACTTCACTCACGCGCAGTCCCGCGCCATACGCCAGTGAAATCAGCAGGCGGTGTTTGGCGTTACTAATTGCACCAATCAGCCGACCGATTTCCTCGCGGCTTAAGATGATCGGCAGCCTGGAGGGACGCTTGGCGAAACGGATGTCTATCGTATCCGCTATCCTCATTATTTCCCGATAAAAAAACTTGATGGCATTTAAACGCAGATTGGTAGTCGAGGCCGCCGACCCCGCATCGTGCTGGCGAACAAGATATGCCCTGATATGAGGGATATCCAGTACGTGAAAATTGCCCCTTTTGTAAATGAAATAATCCCGCAGGCATCCGAGATAAGCCCGGATCGTCCGGGGACTGTAATGACGGAGGCGCAATTCCTCCTCCACCTTCCCAAGATATGTTTGCATATTAAGCAAAAATTACCTACCATTTATTAGATGGGGGAAGGATATGGTCAGTATAGCCAGTATTCGCATAACGTGCAAGAATACCCCCATATACGTCCTTTGGTACCTATAGAAAGGAGATATATGGCATATGCTTTTCTTTTCTAGGCTAACACCTTCTCTTTTTCTGCAATGAACAAATTTTATTTTCATTTTTTATGAGGGGAGCTATGATGCCACCCTCATTTGGTGTAGTGGGGAGGTAACAAGCTAAAAAACCCAATAATATTAGGGCTTTACGTTGATACGTAGTTTTCTACTCACCATTGGCTTGACAACAAAGTCATGGTGATTTATCATAACAGAAGACAAGCTATTGCTTGCAATAGTCCATATATAAGCCAATTAATGGACAATAACTAAATAATATTAAGCAGTCTAAACTTTACTGAAACTATGACAGAAAAAAAGACATCATTCGACTCCCTTTTCTCGGACAGTGGCCCATTCGATGAAAATGAGGTAATTCAGGTGCTTCACGACCACGTAACAATACAGCGTTCATCAAACAAGATTTTCTTCAAAGACACAGACCTATCGGTTACCAAGAAAATCCTCGTCTACGGTCTAGCAAAAAAATTACTTAAAATGAAAGGGCTTTCGGAAACGGACCTCATCACAGCACAGGAATTTCGTGAGGCAACACGTATTAGTAAGGGCACGATTGATCCCGCCTTCAAAACACTAAAGGATAAGGGGTTGTTGGTTGGGAAGCGTGAATACGAAATACCTACAAGCAGAGTAGCGTCTATAGCGAAATTAATTAGCTCAAGAAAGTAATTCAAAACCCCATGACCAAAGAAAATACTAGGAATATCATTAAAAGACTTGATGTGCTTGAGGCACGCATTGCTAAGCTAGAGCACAGTCCAGTGCCAGTAACCCCACCAAGAACATCAAAAAAGTTGTCTTTACGCGAGTTTTTACTCTCCAAAAAACCAACGGATGCCGTAAAACAAACGCTTGTTATTGGATATTACTTGGAAAAGTACGAGGGTATTGGGGTCTTCACCATCACTGATCTTGAGGCTGCATTCGAGCACGCAAAAGAAACGAAGCCACTCAATTTGAACGACAAAGTGAATATGAATATTCGAAATGGACATTTTGAGGAGGCTTCAGAAAAAAAAGATAGCCATAAGGCATGGTATCTCACAAATTCTGGCGAACAATTTGTGGAAAAAAGTTTAGAGACGAAATAGTGTATGACCAAAAAGTCTAACAAGGTAGTACGAAGTGCAACGGAGGCGTTAAAATTACTCTGGAAGATTGGATTCTTAAAACAATGGCGTACCTACCCAGGTATTGTTGAACGATTAGACAGTAACGACTATCACTTTACTACACCAGAGTTAGGCATGGCACTGAAGCGAGCAAAATATTTAACACGTCGTGGTGCCCGGGGTAGTTACGAATACATTCAAAAGCACCCATATGTCGAAGAAGAATAGCATTTCAATTCCAGACTTATTGCGGAGCCTCTGGCGGGAAAATTTTTTTGAACAAGCGAAAGAATTGTCGGAAATTTCTGGTGGGCTCGCCGCTAATGGAAATAATTTTCCCACATCAAGCCTAAGCGTAGCGTTAATCCGGGCAGTAAGACCTGGTGGGTTTTTGAGTCGTATCAAGGTGGCGGGAAAATGGAAGTATATACAAAAACATCCGATTACATCTATACCAGGCCAAAGAACGGATTTATTTGCACGATATGATTTCCACGCTCGTATAAAAGAAGTTGCTTTTCAGCAGTTCGAAAATAATGATTTCAAAGGAGCCATATTAAACGCCCTTATCGAAGTAATTGACCAAGTAAAGGTCAAAACTGGGCACCCCAAAAATAAGAATGGAAAAGACTTAGATGGCGACGACTTGATGAATCATGTCTTTGGGTGTGATAATCAACGCCCGAAAATCAAGTTTAACCCTTTAAAGACTAGTCTGGAAAAGGCAGAGCAGCGTGGATTGATGAATTTATTTAAGGGAATCGTTGGTGTGAGGGATCATAAGGCACACCTGAATTATATCCAACGCGACCCACTAAAGACTATCGAGTATCTTTCACTTGCTAGTTTGTTGATGCGATTGCTAGATGAAAATGCACCAGCACGCAAGAAGAAAAAGAGATAGGTATCTTGGCTCCAGGGCATTCACCCCCGACCCCTCTGCCCCTTCGCCAAGACGAAAATAAAATTTGTTCATTACAGAAAAGTAACCCGACTAATCGTCGGGAAAAGAAAAGCATACACCATATATCAGCGTGTATCTGGTTCCGGGTTCGCCTAACGGCGAGCCTCCACCCATACCCCGCTATGCGGGGCATCAGATACACGCGGACGTTGTATGATATATACTTTTCCTTTCCGCCTATCGGCTAATGCTTTTCTTTCATGATTAAATTTGATTAAAATCTCACACTCAAATATGCCGACAATTAAAAAGAATGAACCACACATAATTTATCGACTTGTGCTCTCCAAAGACCTATATAAAAGTGGGCTAGAGCTTAGCAATACTGACGTGGATGTCTTTAGCTTTTCTCGTGGTTTAATAGCCCTGCATGATGCACTTGATAATTTTACCGGAGCGATAGCTACAAATTTAAGTATTTCTAAGCAACAAAGTTTTCTTATTGAAACATTAAATGACATCGAGAAGTATGAAAAAAGGAGCAATAAATCCTTTATACTGAAAAGTAAAAATGAATTAGGACAATTAAATGCGATACGCAACAATATCAAACATCAAGGTATTACTCCCAATATCAAACAAACAAAAACATTATTAGGACCGATTGTTTCTTTCTTTCATGAATATTCACAATATTATTTTGGCCTAGAATGGGAGTTTATTAGTCTTGCTGATTTGATCAAAAAGGAATCGGTTAGAGAAGAATTAAGAAAAGTTGAAGAGCTCATTAAAAATAAGAAATACAAAGATGCTTTGGACAAGTTAGCGATAATCAAATTTCAAATATTTGATGAGGAATTAATGCGAATCAAGCTTGATCCGCGTTACGATCTCTCACCACCATCGGAGGAGACGAGAAGACTAAGAGCTTCTTACAACATTTTTCCAGGTCAAGATGACGGATTGCTTTCCGATTTGAATGACCGAGCAAAGTTTCTCGAAAGAGGAATTAGTCGCGATCTAATAAGTAAATTTGAAGATCTCACAGCTAAGGTTGGTGTAAACAATGCAAAGGACTGGAAATATATTTTACAACATGGCTACTCGTGGGGAGAGATAAATTGGACAAGAGAAATTGCAATTTTTTGTTTTGATTTCTTAACTGAGGCAATAATAAAGAATCAAGGTAGGGAGTATTCTGTAAAACAAAAATGGTTTTCGGAAATATATCGCATACGGGCGCTTGATGATTTAGACATCTTCGACAAGGATCACAACCATATTTACAAAATGGCAAAAGGGGAAGAACGAGATGCTTCTGCCATGGGTAGAGTTGCTAGCAAATGGGAGATATTTGATTCTAGCGATCGAATATTAAACTTATATAATGAAGGCGACGGCAAAAGAGAAGTAATGGGATTTTTTAATAAAGGAGACGAAGCAAAGATAGAGTTTGTGAAAACCAGCCAGTATACGCGAGATGAAAGTGGAAATTGGATATTACTCAAAGAAATACCTGAGTAAAAATTATTCGTAGGAGATCAAATTTGCTCATTTCAGAAAAGCACCCGATAATATCGGGGAAAAGAAAAGTATACATCACACAACAGCGTATATCTGGTTCGCGCTTAGAGGCACTCACTCAAACTATTAATTATTTTTGATCAGTTATGAAAAAAGAATATTTATCCAAACTGGCAAAGGATCTGAATGAAAGGTCTGACACAGAATTAATTGATATAATTGCAGAAACGCCTAGTTCTGAATATGTGAACAGAATTGAGGCGACTAAGGCAATACTTGATAAAAGGCTAAAAATTGTACTACAATATTTGACTGAACTCATTAAGAAAAACAACGAGAGTACAGAAAAATATAATAAAACTCTGAGCAAACTCACGACTTGGATCCTAATTTTTACTGTCGTTATGACGCTCACAACTATTGTAAGTGTAATACTAGTGATTAAAAATAATTAATAGCTTCAGATATACGCAAACGTTAGATGACATATTTTTCTTTCTACTACTATAAGCTATGAGTAAAGTAGATGATTTTCTTCAAATTGTAGATGATATATACGGTCTCTACTTAGATGCGGTTAATGCTATATGGGTTTTTAGAAAAAAGTTTGTTCAATTTCAAGAAGAAAATAGTATTAAGCTTGGAAAAAGCATTGAAGAGTTAGACTTGCGAAAACAAACATTTGGTAAGGGGGAACCATTTGAGGGAAAAGAATTACATAGCTGCACTCAAGGCGAATTCAAGGAACGAACTAAGAAAAATGGCAAGGACAGTTACTTAATCGCTCGTCTTTGTGTAGTGATGATTTATAATTACTGGGAAGATTACTTTAGACAAGAAATTGCTAAGGAGAGTGGTAAAATAAAAAACGAAATCACCTCTGATATAATGGGAGATCTAAAACATTTTCGTCAGTCGATTATTCATCACAGTGGTACAGCAAAAAAAGAAATCGGAAAAGCAAAAATACTCAAATGGTTTCGAGAAGGTCAAAAGATCAATATCAATGAAGAACAATTTGAAGAAATCGTTGACGAGATTAAAAAAGGTATAGAAGTACTAAGGAAGAAAAATACATCATCTAACACGGGCTAACCGGTTCGCGCTTGCTAAAAAATTATGAAAAAGACTTTTTTATATAGCATAATAATCTTAGCCTTTTTACTTTCAGGGTGTACCACCCAAACGCCCGCACCCCAGAATACGCTTAGTGGTAACAAATCTGAACCTTTACTGCAAAATTCTAATACCGCTCCTACACTCGAGCCAGAACCTACCATAGCGCCTGAGGCAGAGCCAGTAATTGAACCAGCTCAAAGTGAGCAGCAAAATTGTCATCCAAGTTACTCGGGGTGTCTAAAAACTGACGCTAGCGACTATGACTGCGCGGGAGGCTCTGGTAACGGCCCGTATTATACGGGCAAAGTAAGAGTTACTGGCCCGGATGTTTTTGACCTTGATCGAGATAATGATGGTTGGGGCTGTGAATAATTTTTAGCCGCGCTCGCCCATATCCCTCGACTACGCTCGGGACATCGGCTAGCCCGAAACGTTATCGGAAATAAATTTTAAATATCATCTCATGGCAAAGAGGTAAATGATGGAAACTCAAGAGAAGACGACCCTGCTTGCACATTTCGAAGTCGGGTGGTGGATAGCACATCACCGCAAAGACAAACAAATGCTCGTTGAAAACATGACACAGCTTTATTGCTTGCAATTCAGTATAAACCCAGAATTAGCAAGGAAAGCTGTCATGCTCCGGGTTGATGCCACCGTCTGGCACGATAAAGCGGAAGAGTGTGAAGATAACGGCAACCAGCAGCAGGCGGATAGCTACTGGAATAAAGCTGAGGATTGTTTACGGCAGCATTTCGAAATTCTAGAGGGATAAGATAGTAAGGCCCAGGGGTAACTAGTAAAAAGTTACCTCTGGGAAAATATTTAAAATTTACATCCAATAACAGCGTCTATACGACATAGCGAGTACATCGCATGAGACGCGAACGTTGTATGACATAAACTACGTTTAGTATGAAACATGAAATAACGCTTAGGGAAAGCATAAAAGTTACAGATTACGTATCAACAACAAAAGAATACTATAAAAGACACCCACGAATTATTGTGGCAAATATATTTATAATGCTGGTCGCTTCACTTATTGGTCTGGTAATAACTGGCGGTCCAGGTGTAATCGTGGGTTTTGTCATCGGTATTCTTGCGTTTCTTTTCTTGCCGCCTGCTATTATTAAAATCAAGGAGATAAGAAATCACTAAACGTAGTTTATGTCACCTAACACGGGCTAGCCGGTTCGCGGGCTACTATAAAATTAATCCGATGATCTTAAACATGTGTACTACTTAATTGGCATTGTTCTACTAGTCGTCATCTTCTATTTCATTATGAAAAAACAGGGGGGTCTTGGGTTTTGGAAAAAAGCTACAAAGAATCCAGAGTTAGTTTTGAAGGAATTAATGAATGATGACGCATGGATTATTGATGACGGGACTGCCAAAGTAGATGAAAGAGAATATGACGGACCTTTTCTACTTCATGTGCCAAGTTTAGGAAAAATGGTAAAGATTTATGGTAAAGTCGGGAAGTATGAGGACAGTCAGAAACGTATAGAAGAAATTTTATAGCAACAAACATTACCCACTCACCCATATCCTTCGCTACGCTCGGGACATCGGCTAGCCCGCAACGTTAGGCGTAATTTAAATTAATAATGTCCCAAAATTTTATGACCGATATATTACTAACAAATGATGATGGCTTTCAGTCTGTCGGTTTTTACCCGTTATTGAAGGAGCTTTCAAAACATTTTTCCGTTACCGCCATCGCACCCTCAACGGAACAAAGTTGGATTGGGAAATCCATTTCTCAGGCTAACGCTCTTTCAATAACTCCTATCAAACTAAAAGAATTTGAAATTTTTTCCTTAAACGGTACACCGGCTGATTGTGTCCAAATCGGTCTGTATGATATTTTAAAAGAAAGACCGAAGCTAGTAGTTTCAGGAATAAACACTGGTCTAAACACTGGGCACGGCCGTATCTTGAGCTCAGGGACAATCGGCGCCTCGATGGAAGCCTCAATTGATGGGCTAAAATCGATAGCGGCCTCAATTCACATTCCGAACGGAGTCAATCATTCCGAGGTAGATGAAATTGTTTTCCATAATGCTGCTAAAATCACCGTGGATATAATAAAGATATTTTTTGATAAACCCCTTGGCGAAACTGACCTGTTAAACATAAACATACCATTCAACGTTAAATTAGATGCAGAAATTGTTGTTACTCGCCCCCATAGAGATCCGTATGGAAAACTATTTCATAAAACCGAAGAGGTCTATAAATACGTTTCTCCGCCAATTGATTTTTCCAAAACTAAACCAGGCACCGATTTACATGCTTTAGCCGAGGAAAAAATATCAATAACCCCGATTAATTTGGAACTGGTTTCCGAAAAAGGTATGGAGCAAGTAAAAAAAATTTTAGGGCATTATTAATTTAAACTTCTCCGCTATCGCTTCGACCCCGCTGCGCTTGAGCTTCACTTCGTTACGCTCAGGACGCCTAACAAGTGATAACCGGAAAATGCCTCGGCTCGACATTTCCCTAAATCACGATTCGCTTCGTCACTCGGGATTTCGGTTATCACAAACGTTAGGTGACATTAACCCATAATATATAAATATGACCACTACAAAATCTCGACTAGTAAAGCTAGGTTTACCAGTAGTTGTTATCGTGATTGCTTTTTTTATATGGTTAGTTATTACTGACGACGGTGGGTGCTCAGGAACCGAACGGTTTACGATCGACTATAAAACTCTCAACTCGGATGAATATAAAAATACCAATTTATATTTGAAGGATGGTCTGTCGATGCAAAATTTTATGGTGACTCGGGGCAACTGTTCAAATCCTAATACAATCGTATGGAACAATTTAACAGATCACGATGTTGTATTCCGCGCTGATTTTACAGGTCAGGGCATCGATATAATTATTAAGCCGAACAATACGTATTCATACACCTTCAATAATAAAGGAGTGTACCCATATACAATTGGCGAAACAACGGACAGTATTACAATAAACTAATTTTGTTTTCACTCTTATTATTCATGGGCTAACTTCACCTAACAGCGTATATACGCCATCCGGTCATTCGACGGGACTGCGCATGAGACTCAAACGTTATATAAAATGTACTAATTGTTATCTATATGATTTATCTGAAAAATTCTCATAGGATGCTCAAACATATGATTGTTACACCGATTATCTCAACAGTTGTACTACCGGTGTTACTACTGGATATTTGGGCGGAAATCTACCATAGAATCTGCTTTCCACTGATGCGGATTCCGTATGTCAAACGCAGAGACTATATCAAGATTACCGACCGTGCGAAATTACCGTACCTTTCTTTATTTCAAAAGCTTTATTGCATGTATTGCGGCTATGCAAACGGAGTGATTCATTACTGGGCAAAAATGGGCGCCGAAACCGAGCTCTATTGGTGTGGCATTAAACATGAAAAGGACCGAGATTTATTTCCACCCAAACATCAAGAGGCTTTTTCTGAATACGGTGATAAGAATGATTTTAATCAAAAGTATTGTCAAAAAAATTAAAAAAATGGCGCACATCGGACAACAGCGTATATACGCCACCCAGCCTTCGCCACCCACTTCGCTAAAGGTACGTTATTCAAAAAGGCTACGGCGGGTAGCGCATGATATATAAACGTTATGCCACAACGAATGATTGAACGGCGATACGCAGGGGCCTTTTTCTCCGCCGTGGAACGTAATATCACACAGCCGTGCGTCCTTATACTATGAAGCGAGACTACTCAAAATTTTTAATAAAAGAATTCAGGCACTGGTCGGTGTATGCCCATGAAAATCAAGGGTATCTCGGCCGCTGCGTTATCTGGTGCACGAGAAAAAATGCGCTCGACCTCACTCATGCGACGGAAGATGAATGGAAAGAGCTCTTCGCTATACTAAAAACGCTGCGGCGCGCCGTGCTGGCCTGCTTTAACCCGGACTGGTTCAACTATGCGTTCCTAGGCAATGAAACCCGGCACCTCCACGCGCACCTCGTTCCCCGATACGCACAACCGAAAAAGTTTATGGGCATAACTTTTACGGATGCCTGCTACGGGCATCTTTACAAAACCAACCGCGATTTCGTAACATCGGAAGCGCTGCTGCAAGAAGTCACAATGCGGCTGAAAAAGGCCCTGGGATAAGGCCAATGCAAAGAACCTGCCAGCCGGGAAACTCTCCGCATACGGGGCACGGGCAGCCAGCAACGCAATCGCCTTGAAACCGTTTTTCTGATACACTAGTGCCATATGATCACTATCAAGGAAGTCCGCACCAAGCGGGACCGCAAGCAGTTCGTGAAGCTCCCCTGGCCGATTTATAAAGATGACCCTGCGTGGGTTCCGCCGCTCATCTCCGAGCGGATGGACTTCCTCAACCCGAAAAAGAATCCGTACTACCGCCACTCGCGCGTGCAGCTCATCACGGCGCTGTGCGACGGCGAGCCGGCCGGCCGCCTGTCCGTGCACGAAAACATCCCGCACGTCACGAGGCACAATGAGAAAGCGGGATTCTTCGGATTTTTCGAATGCATCGACGACCGTGCGGTTGCGAACAAGCTCTTCGACTACGCATCCGCGTGGCTGCGGGACAAGGGATACTCGACAATGCGCGGGCCGTTCAGCTTCTCGATCAACGGCGAGTACGCCCTGCTCGTCGACGGCTTCGAGCATCCGCCGATGGTCATGATGGCGCACAACCCGCCCTACTACGGCAGCCTCATCGAGCAATACGGGTTCAAAGGCTCGCAGGACATGTACGCGTACCGGATGGATGTCAGCATTGGGCTGCCCGATACGGTATTGAAAAAAGCAGATGAGGTGGAAAAAAAATACGAAAACTTCCACGTACGGAAAATGAATCTCAAGTATATTGAGCGCGAAGCGAAGATCGTGCATAAAATCTACACCGAAGCGTGGGACGAGAACTGGGGCGCGGTCCCCCTGAACGAGAAGGAGATCATGGCGCTCGCCAAGGAACTCAAGATGGTGATCGATGAAGATATCACCTTCGTGGCTGAGCTCGACGGCGAGCCGATCGGCTTCTCCCTGTTCCTGCCGGACATCAACCAGGCGATCAAGCGAGCGAACGGAAGGCTGCTTCCCGTCGGTCTCATCAAGCTACTGCTTAAGAAGCGGAGCATTGATGCGTTCCGCGCGTTCGCGATGGGCGTGCTCAAAGAGCACCGCCACCGCGGTTTTGACAACGTATTCTACAAAAGAACATTTGAAGAGGGCAGGAAAAAAGGCTACCGCTGGACAGAGATGTCCCTGATCAACGAATCGAACAAACCGATGCGCACGGTGCTTGAACGGATCGGCGCGCAAATCTACAAAACATACCGGATGTATGATCTGAAAATTTGACGAACAGTATCAACAGAAAACGCTTATATAAGCGTTTTTTTAATGCCCATGTGGATAACTCGTATTGACAATATGTAAAGTAGACTTTACATTATACCTATACACAATTTACCACGAAACAGTATGACGCTGAAAGGCTTTTCGATCATTCGCCTCGCAATCGTCCTCCTCATCGGCATAACCACCGCGGTAGCATTCGTCATCGGCAACCTTTTTCTGGCCATCGCCGGCCTGCTCATCGGCGCCCTCTTCGTATTCCTCGTCCGGCAACAGTACAAACACGTTATCATTGACGAGCGCGTGCTCAACGTGAGCGGCCACGCCGCCCGGCTGACCCACCTCAGTTCGACGCTCCTGCTGGGGATCGTTGCGCTGTTTCTCATCTTCTCGGGGCAGCAGAACGATGAATTCTATGTTGAGTCGCTCGGCGTCGTTATCAGCTACGTCGCGCTGTTCAACATCACGCTGTACGCGATCTTTTTCCACTACTTCAATAAAAAGTATGGCGGCACTCGAGAATAGCATCAGAGAGCTGCGGAAGCAGCGCGGCCTGACACAAGAGGAGTTCGCGGTAAAAATCGGCGTCACCCGCCAGACCGTCATCGCCATCGAGAAGGGCGGCTACGTCCCCTCGCTTGAGCTCGCCTATAAGATCGCCCGCGTATTCAACAAACACATAGAAAAAATATTCACCTTTGCTGAGTAACAGTCTATGAAAAAAATACTCCCAAACATCACACTCAAAGATGCGATCCTGTATGGAGCCGGCATCGGATTCGCAACGTTCATGCTCATTTTCCTGATCAGCGTAACCATCATCGGCTACAGCGTGAAGCAGCAGTGCCAGATCGCGCAGGCGAAGTATGCGGGCGACTGCGTGGCGGCGCTCTGCTCGTACCTCGACGACACAACGAACAGCTTCCGGAGCCGGAACTCGGCAGTGTGGGCGCTCGGGCAGCTCGGCGATGAACGCTCGCGTACCGTGCTTGAAAAATGGTACACGGGGTACGGGGGCGAAAGAATCTCCCTGAGCAACGGGCTGTCGCAGTACGAGCTCAGGCGCGCCATCCGGTATCTCGACGGCTACCCGAACATTACCACCTTCTTCTGGAGATTTGGAAAAGGAATTGAGTAGTACGATATGTACAGCGTCTACATGCTCAGGTGCAAAGACGGAACACTTTATACCGGAATCACAACCGATCTCCAGCGGAGGCTCAGGGAGCACACCGCGGGAACGCTCGGAGCACAATACACACGTACCCGGCGGCCGCTCGCGTTGGTATACTCAAAAAAATACCGGACCCGCACTACTGCCTCAAGAGAAGAAGCCCGCATCAAGCAGCTCTCGCGAATCGACAAGCTGCAGCTGATCCTGGCCGCGGGGAGATGATTTTCATTGCCGCACACCTGTGCTACACTATAGGTCACAAAACTGCCTATGGACGTCATTGAGGTAAAAAAATTAACAAAAAAGTTCAAAGAACCGGATAAAACGGACCTCGTTGCCGTGGACGCCGTCTCTTTTTCAGTGCACCGGGGGGAAATTTTCGGCTTGCTCGGCCCGAACGGCGCCGGCAAGACCACGACCCTCGAAATCATCGAAGGGCTGCAGCAGCCGACAGGCGGCGAGACGCTCATCGAGGGCAAGAGTACGCAGCGCGAGCTGAACAAGGTCAAAAACCTCATCGGCATCCAGCTCCAGTCATCAGCGTACTACGAATACCTCAGGCTCGGGGAAATCCTCAAGCTCTTCGGCAGCTTCTATGAAAAAGCGGTCGATCCCGACGGGCTCCTTGAAATCGTACAGCTGAAAGATAAAAAGAAGGCGCTCATCAAGCAGCTCTCCGGCGGGCAGCAGCAGCGCTTCTCGATCTGCGCGGCGCTCGTCAATGACCCGAAGATCGTCTTCCTTGATGAGCCGACGACCGGGCTCGACCCACAGGCCCGGCACCTCATGTGGCAATTTATCAAAAAAATTAATGCGCAGGGCAAAACGGTAATACTGACCACCCACTACATGGAAGAGGCCGAGTACCTGTGCAACCGCGTCGGCATCATGGATGAGGGCAGGATTATCGCGCTTGATACGCCCAAAAACCTCGTCCGCCAGCTCAAGTCATCCGCTCGAATCCACTTCCGCGCAGAAGAGCGGTTTGACCTTGCCCAGCTCGAGCGCATCGACGGCGTCCTCAATACGGAAAAAAACGGGGATAACGTATACCACCTCAAGGTAACGAAGAGCAATGAGGTCCTGCCCAAACTGTACCAATGGGCTGAAAAGACAAACGTCTTCATGCAGGATCTCGAAGTAATCTCCGCTGACCTCGAGGACGTATTCCTCGACCTAACCGGCAAAAAACTCCGCGAGTAACGTATGTTAAAACTTTTCGTCGCCAACATCAAAATGACCTTCCGCGATAAGCAGGCGATCTTCTGGTCGCTCCTGTTCCCGCTCATGTTCATCGTCATCTTCGGGCTGTTCGATTTTGAGCGGATGGGAGACATGAAATACATTCTATTCGACCACGCGGAGAGCGAACTCTCGGCAAGCTTCCAGGCTGGTTTTGACAAACTGGAGTTCCTCAAGAAGCAGGATGCCCCCGAAACGCTTGATGCGGCAAAGCAGCAGCTCGCCGATGGCGACATCCAGGCCATCATCGTCGTACCGGAAGATTTCAGCGTTCCGGAAGCCGCTGAGATGCCGGAGGACCGCGCGGGCGATACGGCAGTCCCGCCGTCCCAAGCCTTGCCAAGCCTCTCGCCCATCGAGGTATACTATGATGAGAGCAACATCACTACGAACCAAATCGCACTGAGCGTCGTCGATAAGTTTATCGACCAAATGAACCTGCAGGCCGCAGGCGCACCGACACTGTTTTCATACACGACCGAAAACATCCAATCAAAAAACATCAAGTACATAGACATCATCATGCCGGGCATACTCGGCATGGCAATCATGATGTCAGCAGTGATCGGCATCGCAACGGGCATCAGCAGATACCGTGAACAAAAACTCTTGAAGCGGCTGTCCGCAACCCCGATTAAAATACGCAATTTTCTTGCGGCCGAAGTGCTCTCATACCTCTTTGTGAACATCATACAGATCTCGCTCATCATACTGCTCGCACAGCTCGCCTTCGGCGTCAACGTGTACGGCAATTACCTCCTCCTCTACCTCATCTGCATCCTCGGAAGCGTCGTGTTCCTGAACATCGGATTCGCGGTCGCGGGGTATTCGAAAAACACGAAGACCGCGGAAGCGCTGTCCCAGGTCGTGACCATGCCGATGATGTTCTTCTCCGGCGTGTTCTTCCCGTCGGAAACCCTGCCGAAGGCGATTGCGGGAATCGTGCAGTACCTGCCGCTCACGCCGATGATCGAAGCGCTCCGCGAAGTCGCGATCAACGGCGGCGGAATACAGAACATCTACACGCAGCTTGCCTTCATTGGAGGATGGATCGTCGTATCCTTCGCGCTCGCCTGGAAATCGTTCAAGTTCACTAATTAGTTTTCCACACCTCCCGGCCGTCTATAGACATCCGCATAAAAAGCGGTATACTTTTTAGCGTAGATAAACCTTGCCACTAACGATTTACGTGCCAATGAAAAAAGTACTATTCGGTTACCGCGTCCACGAACGAGGCATCTTTGCAATTGTCGCCCCGGCACTATGAGGCAGCATGACAGCCCGCTGCAGGGCAAAACGATCCTGCTCGTCAATACCGGATCCATTAAAAAACGCTTCATCATCCAGCGCCTCAAACGGCTCGGCCTGACGATTGTCGTCCTCAACCGGGAAAAAAACTGGGCGCAGCAGTATGTTGACCACTGGATCATCGCCGACAATACCAACTACAATGAAGCGATCTCCGCAATCAAAGAATTCCTGAGCGCCAATCCCCACATCAAGCTCGACGGGGCGCTTACCTTTTGGGAAGATGACGTACTCCTCACCTCGCGGATTGTCGATAAATTCAATCTGACTGGCGTGCCGTACGGCATCGCCAAGAATGTGCGGAACAAATTCCTCTTCCGAGAGTTCTGCCGCACGCACGATATTCCGACCCCCCAGCACCTCCTCGTCAAGCACGAGTCAGACCTGCAGTACCTGCGGGACCAATTTGCTTTTCCGATCGTCATCAAGCCGGCGTACGGATCGAGCAGCGCATACGTCGTCAAGGTTGAAAAAAAAGAAGGCCTCACCGACCTCTACCGCTACGTTAAAAACAACCTCTCGACGAGCATCGAGTCCGCGCTGTCAGACGGGCTCGACATCTTCGCAGAAGAGTACATCGATGGCGATGAGGTCGATATTGACATCCTCCTGCAGAACGGAAGGATTAAATTTTATTCGATATCGGACAACTTCAACAAGGACAAGGGTTTGTTCTTTGTCGACAGCGGCCAGGCAATTCCCTCGAGCCTGCCGGCAAACGTACAGAGCTATATACTCGAGATGGCGGAGATGACGGTCGAGAAGCTCGGCATACAGAACGCGTGCATTCATTTCGAGGCGAAGCACTCGAAGAAAGGCTTTTTCCCGATTGAGGTAAACCTCAGGATGGGCGGCGACTACGTGTACTCATACACGAAGAGCGCGTGGGGCATTGACCTGATCGAGTACGCGGTTAAAATCGCAATCGGCCAGTACATACCGAAAATCCACGCGCCGGAGACTCCCAAAAAGTACATCATCGGGTGGGACCTCCACCCTGACGAATCGGGCATGCTCGTCGAGCTCGATAATCCCGACACGCTCAAAAAACTCAAATACGTAGAAGAGGTCGAAATCTACAAGCACATCGGAGACCCCATCCTCGTTCCCCCGGAGGGTTTTGAGCACCTCGGATGGCTGACGGTGACCGGTGAAAATACCATTGACGCGCAGGATAACCTCGAGGATATACTCACCCGGATTTCGTACAAGGTGGTTAAGTTCGACCCGGAATCTTCACTCGGCAAGACAGAGCGAAAGAGCCGCACGTCTGCTGCCGTCCTCAACAAAAATCTGCTCATCAGGACCGCGCGCCTCAAGGCGATCAACCGAGGGGAATCGGATGACATAAAAAACCTCAAGATCGGCATACTCGCCAATATCTACAAAGAGACGTCGGATCCCATCGCAAAAAACATTACCGAATCGGCGACTGCAGTCCAAAAAACGCTCGAAACAATCGGATACCACGTATCGACGATCAACCTCAATAATTTCCTGGGCTCGCTTGATGTGCTCCGGAAGGGAGAAATCGACCTCATCTTCAACCTGGGGGAACGGCTCTACGACGATGACAGTTTCAAGCCGCAGATAACGGCGATCGTCGATGCGCTCCAAATCCCCTATACGGGATCGGATGTTTTTACCCACTCGCTCGCTGCCGACAAGATACGGTTTAAGAAGCTGCTTGCGTACCATGAAATTCCCACGCCCGCGTGGGACTACGCGTACGAGCTCGAAGACGAAATTGACGACGAGCTTGAATTTCCGCTGATCGTCAAGCCCTCGAGCACCGATTACTGCCTCGGCATCACGGACCAATCAATCGTCACCAACAGGAAAGAATTGCAGCGGGAGCTCGAGCGGATCATCCGAACGATGAAACGGCCGGCCCTCATTGAGGAATACATCGACGGAGATGAATACGAAGTGTACATTCTCGGCAACGGTGAAGAAAACCTCAGGGTGCTGCCGCTCTGCCGCACGATCTTCCACGGCGGCACGCAGAAGCCCTGGCACATCAATACGTACGAGTCGAAGTGGCTCCAGCGCGGCGATCAGGCCATGGTAACGCGCCAGCTGCCGCCAAAGAACATCAGCAAAAAAATCGAATCCCTCATTACCGAAATCGCGCTCGATACGTATAATATACTCAACTGCAAAGACTACGGCAGAGTAGACGTCAAGGTGGACCGGGACGATAATCCATACGTGCTCGAGGTCAACCCCGCGCCGTGGCTCAACTATTCCGATCCCCACGGCCTGGCGTCCGCTGCAAAACTCGCCGGCATTTCGTTCGAAAACCTGCTCGAGGAAATCATCCGCCTGAGCATCGAGCGGTACAAGTCGAAAGCAACAAAAACGTAATTCACAAACCCATGCGACGTCGCGAGAAGCTGCCCCCCATTAGCGTACAGGTTACCCGCTCCGGATTCGACATCCGCATCGGCCGGCGCGCATTTAGCACGTCATACCCCGCTACCGTATGGCGTGAGCTGTCACCGAACCTCCGGCGCGTGCTGTCGGAAAATATCGCGTATGCGAGCACCAATTTCGTGCCGCTCATCCTCAACACATCCGCCGTAACGTACAATTTTCCTGCGCCGGTATTTGAGCCGATTTTTTTCAAAAACCAGCTGTACGACATGATTGATGTCGAACGGTCGGACCGCCGCAAGCACCTCTCGCTCATACAGGCATTCTACAACCTCGAGTGCACGTTTAAAACGGGCGGCAGCACATGGCTCGAAGGCGGGGACGTCCCACAATTCAGGTCGCGCCGCGATGTGGCAATCGTGCCGTTTACGTTTGGCAAGGAAAGCTTACTGACGGTTGCACTCTGCAGAGAGCTCGGGATCGAGCCGGTGCTCATATACTGCGAGGAGCCGGCGCACCCGTTCGAACGCGACTATAAGCTGCGGGCCCTGGAAACGTTCAGCCGGCAGTTTAAGGTGCGCACCCACTACATTTCACACGAATCGGGCCTGTTCCGGTACGGGGCTGCATTCAGGGGAATCCCCAAGACCGAGCTTGGGTGGGGCGCACAGACGACGCTGCTCGTGCTGCTGCTCATGCCATTCGTCTACCGCTACGGCGCGCGGTACATGCTGTTCGGGAACGAACACTCGAATAACGATACCGAACAGTACCGCGGGTGGAAGCTGTACCCGTCGGGCTTTGACCAGACGAGCGGGTGGACTGGCGCACAGAGCAACATGGCCCGTTTGCTGACGCGCGGCCAGTGCAGCGTCCACAGCTCGCTCGAGCCGCTCGAGGAGAGCGCCATCTTTTACTTTCTCCATACGCGCTACCCGGAAATCGGCAGATTCCAATTCTCATGCAGCGCACAGCATCCGCTCCGCCGGGGGTCCGCGTGGTGCCACCGGTGCTACAAGTGCGCGCGGATGTACCTCTTCGCACGGGCGTTCGGCATCGACCCTGCCGCGGTGGGATTTGTCGGCGATCCCTTCAGGGAGCCGGGAATCTTCAGCCACTACTTCGGGCGGGACCGGGAAACGGGATCAAACCAGGAGCTCGACTTTGGCTTCTACAGCCTGTGGAGGCGGAAGGTGCAGACCCCCTTTGACCGAGATTTCAAAATGAAAAAGCTGCCGCACCTCAAGCCGTGGCAGCACTACCGCAATTTTTACACGACGCTCAAGCCGGCGCGCAACCTGCCGCCGCCGTACGAAAAACGCCTGCTGCGCCTCTTTAGCAGCGTGCTTAAACAACTCCGCAAAAACCTGCCTTCGTAACGGCCCAGCGGCAGCGCACTACTCCTCAACGTCGTCCTTGCTCTTGCCCTTCGGCTTGAGCTTGCGCATGATGCCGATGCTCGCGAGCAACGCGAGTGCGCCGCCCACGCCGGTTAGGATCTTCTTTTTCGTATCCGAATCCATCTTGTGGTACTTGTCCTTGAGCTCCCTGGCATGCTCGGACAGCTTTTGAAACATAGATTCGGGATTTTCGTCGTCGTAGCCATTCATCACCGTATGCGTTAGGTTGTTATGCTTACAGTATACTAAAAGCGGATAGACAAGCCAACCCGGATGGATCGTCCATGCAATGCAACTACCTCAACGCAAATAGCATAGCCATCATCTGAAAGACGGGCAACCGACGCCTCGCTTGATCGTTGCCCGCCTGCCGCTGCTTGAATCCAATGCCAATGAAAATAACCATTCTCAAATGACACTGATTGGCCCATTGGCAGCAATACGCAATAGAAATAGAGACATTCCGTAATCCCGCTGCGCTCTGCTATACTAACGGCGTGTCGAGCCTTGGCATAGAATACATTAAAACAGTGGCATGGCATTACTCATACAAATAATCTTGCTCTTCATTCTCCCGCTCACGCTGCTCTACTGCCGAGTTGTGCCGGTACGATTCCGCCTGTGGGTCCTCGGTGCCGTTCTGGCCGGATGCGTGCTCGTCTCAGCCTGTGAAGGGACCCCGCTCGTGGCAATGGGCATCCGCACTGATACGGTTGGCAGTTCGCTCATGCCGTACCTCCTGTTCACCGCCGCCGGAATCGCCGCGATCGCCGGATATGCCCACGCAGTCGGAAAAAAATCAGCCACAACGTGGTGGAGAGACGACCACTTCCTCTTTTGGTTCATGCCGATCAGCGCCGCACAGCAATTTATTTTTATGGGCTTCCTGCTCCCCCGGCTCACTGAAGCGCTGCCGGGCACCGTTCTCGCGGTAGTAGCCAGCGCACTCCTCTTCAGCGCGCTGCACTTCATCTACAAAGACGCCCGTGTCGATTTTCCGCTCGCATTCATCGGAGGCATCGCCCTAACAACCATGTACCTGTCGTTTCCCAACCTCATCGTGAGCTCGCTCGCGCACATGGCGCTCAACTTCACGGCAGTTTTATTTTCATTCTTTACCATTAACAAACCGATGGCCCGCATCAGCCACGTATGAGCCTATGATTCAGCAATCGATAAAACAAGAACAAATAAAAGAAAAAATAGAACGCTCCAGAATTCCCAGCTACGTCGGTGCCATGATCGGAAACATCGCCGCGCTCGTGATCGCAAACTATGCCATTGAATGGAATATCCCGTACGTTTCCGAAGCACTCACCGGCCGCTGGGAGGACGTACTCGGCATACTCAACCTCTCTCTCGCGCTCAGCGCCATCTGCTACGCCGTATGTATCTTCTACGATGAGCGTCGATTTTACTATGCAGCGCGCATGGCGCTCGATGTGATCGGCATCATAGTGCTGTACCGGCTCATCACCGTCTTCCCGTTTGATTTCACCACAATCGGTATTGGCTGGCTCAACACCGTTGCACGGATCGGATTCGGCATCGGCATCTTCGGAGTGATTGTTAGTATCATAACCAGAACGGCGCGGCTCGTTACCGGCAAAAATATTTACTTCTAGAACGGATAAAAGCCTGCCAGGGCAGGCGGTGGGCGGTACTGTACTGCGGGCCGCAGTGAGCGTGAGCGGATCAAAGGGCTGTTTGTCTTTTTGCGTTTTGGACGATACAATAGAGGCATACGATCAGCTAACGTCTAAAAAAGTATGGGTGAAGAAGCGACAGGAGGAGGAACGGACCGCACTGGCCAAGAGGAAAAAATAGGCGCACTGCCTGAAGACATCCTCAAGCCTGAAGAAGGAAAACACGCAATAGAAAAGCCGAAGCAGCGCCACCGCCTGCGCACGACCCTCATCGTGCTCGCGATCATCATTGCCGGCGTGGCCATCGCTGCCGCTGCAACGGGCGTCTATGCCGTCCCGGGCGTCTCTGCGCTCCTCGGGACTGATTCACCGAGGGATCTCGGCGTGCAGGCGAGCTCAGAAGGGCTGGCGAGCACACTTGAAAAAACTCCGTGGACGCTCGAAGGCGATCCCGCCGACTATACGATCTTCAACCGTAAAGAGTTTATCGGCTCCGTGAATATCGACCACCAGCTCACGTCGGAGGAACTTACCTCATTCCTCAATGAGTACCTGCAGAACGATCCGTACGTTTCGAATGTCCAGGTAAAAATGGTTGAGGGGGGCATTGAAGCTTCCGGAATGGTCAAAAAATACGTTAACGCGCCGGTGTACGTACGGGCTGGCATCACAAAGGTATCGGAAAAATCAATTGATTTAACGCTTGAAAAAGCAGAAATCGGGCGGTTGCCGGTTTCTGAGAAGTACCTCCAGATGGCGGAAGACTACCTTGAAGACCTCGTGAACAGCCGCATGGCACAGAATCCCGGCTTCTCCATCAAAACGCTCGAATACCACGATGGGTACGACGTATTCGAGGGTACCGTGCCGGAAACCGTCCGCGTTACCGGCGGCAGTGACTGGTGGAACGGACTATAGCCCAACACCCATGAAACGAGTTACACCACAGGACGGATTCGCCGCGTTCAAGCCGGAAAGCTGCATTTTTGTGCTCTCCGTAGACGGAAAGGGAGCCCCCAGCGGAATGATTGCCGGATGGCACATGAAGTGCTCGTTTGAGCCGCCACTCTACGCAGTTGCCCTGTCTAAGGAGGGCTTCACGCACAAGCTCATCCAACAATCGAAAGAATTCGTGGTCGCCGTGGCCAATAAAAAGCTCGAGCGCGCGGTGAGGCTCTTCGGCTCAATCCATGGAAACGAAGTAGATAAGTTTAGGAAATCGAAGCTCAAAACAATTCCAGCGCGGTTCACGCGAACGCCGCTGCTCGCCGACGCGACGATCAACCTCGAGTGCAGCCTTGCCAGGGAAGTCGATGCGGGAGACCACTACATCTTCATCGGGAGGGTCGAGGCTGCCCACCGGAGTAGGAATAAAAAAGTGCTGTTCAACACCGGCCAAAAATGCGGGGTGATAAAATTTAGAGAACTCTGAGCGCGAGGCATATGGGCGCATACCCTACCATTGTGCTGGCATCAGGCTCCGCGCGGAGGAGAAAACTCCTTGAGCAGCTCATCGGAAAACGTTTTTCGGTAATTCCGAGCTCCTATCAAGAAGACAACAGCCAAAATGTCGAACCGCCCGAGCTCGTCACCCGGCACGCGCTCGGTAAAGCCCTCCAGGTGGCCGAACAGGACGCACGCGCGTACGTGATCGGCGCCGATACGGTCATCGTGCACAGGGGGATGATCCTCGGCAAACCGCATACCGAACAGGATGCGATTGGCATGCTCAAGCGTATCAGCGGGGCAACGGTCGAATGCCTGACCGGCGTTGCACTCGTCAACCGCCATGAGGGGGTAACGCTGCTCGACCGTGAGATAACGCTGCTCTCGATGGCCGCGATTTCAAGCGACCTGGCTGAACAGTACGTACGGCTCGGCGAATCGCTCGACCGCGCCGGCGGCTTCGCCGTCGAGCGGCACGGTGCGCTGCTCGTAAAAAAAATCAGCGGTTGCTACTATAACGTTGTCGGACTGCCGCTGTACAAGCTCGCCGCCATGCTTGAGCGTGCCGGTGTTCGAGTACTCGGATGATCTCCCCTCTTCGGCCATTCAGTGGTATACTCTATTCACAAAAACGTAACGTACAATTTTATGCAAAAAAACAATACAGCAAACATGATCAGCACGTCGGTGCTCATTACCATAGTGGCAATCGCGCTCCTCATGGCCGGGGCGGCGTGGTGGTACCAGAGTGAACGTGACGAGACTCCATCCAACGCTACGAATACCCAGTCGGGCGGCCTCAGCGAAGCGGCACGGGAACAAAACCCAGACCAGTTTACCCAGGAGGGAACGCTGACCGGAACGATTGAATCCGGTTTCAGCCTCACGTACACCACGGCCGAAGGTGCGGATGAGAGCGCCACGCTCTTCATTGATGACTTCCGTGCCCAGTGCACCACGGCCGACGGGACGCAACCGTGCGCTGATGCAATCACAAACGGCATTTTCGTCGATGGCGATACCGTAACCGTCGAGGGGACTCGTGAGTCCGGGAGCAATTTCGTGACAGTCGCGAGCATACGAAAGTAGCGGGCGCCGCCCACTGAGTGCCACAAGCGTGATGAGGCCCAAAAAAAACGTTCTGCTCAAGCCATACACGACATTCAATATCGGCGGGCGTGCGCGCTTTTTTATTGAAGCGGACAACGCCAGTGAGCTTGCCGAAGCGGTTCGTTGGGCGCAAACCCGCAACCTCCCTGCCTGTATGCTCGGGGGTGGCAGCAACGTGCTCATTTCGGACGCCGGGTTCGAAGGTGCAATCATCAAGCTCGGAGCGGCAGCCGTCGACGTCCGCGGCACGACGGTCAGGGCCGATGCAGGTGCGGCGTTATGTGACCTGGTCGCAGCTGCCGCCCGCCACGGCCTCACGGGACTCGAGCGCCTCGCCGGCATCCCCGGCACCGTCGGCGGTGCCATCCGCGGCAATGCGGGTGCGTTCGGAAGTGAGATGCGGGATGCGATCGAGTCGATCACGGCACTCAATACGCACAAACTTACGACTGACACCTTTTCAGCAGCTGCGTGCTCATTCGGTTACCGGAACAGTTTTTTTAAAGAGAATCCTGAGTGGATTATCGTACGGGCGCAGCTGGCTCTCCGTGCCGGCGACCGGAAAATCATCGAACGCCAGGGACGCGAGACGATAGAGCAGCGGGAAAAAAAACATATCCAAAACATCCAAAGCGCAGGCTCGTGCTTTATCAATCCTGAAGTCAGCGAGCATGTCCGAAAGCTCTTCGAGCAAGAAACAAACGCCGCATCGCACGGGGGCAGGGTGCCGGCGGGATGGCTTATCAATAAGGCGGGGCTCAGGGGAACGGTGATCGGCGGCGCGGAAGCGAGCCCGATGCACCCCAACTACATTATCAACCGCGGCGGCGCTACGGCGAGAGACGTTTTTGCGCTCATCGAGCTCATCCAGAAGGAGGTAGTCGGACAATTCGGCGTTGCGCTTAAAATGGAAATTCAAACTATCGGAACTTTTTAACGAATTTCGATGGAAAAAAAGAATCAAAGGTACGCACTCAGCTGCGTGCTGCTCGCGGGCGCTTCACTGGCGGCAATGGGCTTGCTTACGTGGTACGGCTTCCTGGCGCAGCCTGACCGGGGTCCCGCGCCCTACGCTCTGGCTCCGGGAGCGCACGCATCCGAAAAAGAGCCAATTACGCTCATCGCGGTGGGTGATATTATGCTATCGCGGACAGTCGAAAAAAAAATGCTCCAATACGGCGACTGGGCGTACCCGTTTCGGGAAACGCACATCCTCACCGAGAGCGGGGATATCACGTTCGGCAACCTCGAATGCCCGCTTATCGAAGGCTCGCCCGTTAACCCGTACGAAATGTCCTTCCGCGCAGACCCGCAATCGGTCGAAGGCCTCACCCTCGGCGGTTTTGACGTTGTATCCCTCGCAAATAACCACGTGGGCAACCAGGGCAGGCCTGGAATAGCGCGCACGCTTGAAGTGCTTGATGCTGCCGGCATTGCCCACGCTGGCGCAGGCTTGAATGCCGGCGAAGCGGCGCTGCCCGCAATAGTGGAAGCATCCGGCTATACCGTCGGCTATCTCGCGTATACTGATGGCAGCTTCACTTCAGCAGGCGACCGGGCATCGGAAGAGCGGGCCGGAGTGGCTTTTTTCGATGAGGACTCGCTCGCCCGAGATGTTGCTGGGCTCAGTGCAGCCGTTGATATCGTGGTCGTATCGCTGCACGCCGGGGTCGAATACGAAGACACTCCACGCGAGTACCAGCAGGACCTTGCCCGGACTGCGATCGACAGCGGTGCGCGTGTCGTCATCGGGCACCACCCGCACGTCGTTCAGCCAATTGAAGAGTACGGAAACGGCCTCATCCTGTACAGCCTCGGAAACTTCGTATTCGACCAGATGTGGTCGGATGAGACGACCGAGGGCGCTGTCGCCTCGGTTACCCTCTCAGAGGGCGGGGTACTTGAGTACTCAATCACGCCCGTACGGATACGCGATTACGCCCAGCCGCAGGTACTCTCTCCTGAAGACGGGCAACACATCATTGAACGCATGATAAATTTTACTTTTTAGCGTTTTTATGGTAAAATCAGACGCACAACACCCACTGGCCGTATGAAAAAAATCCACAAAGTCATCATACCCGCTGCAGGCTTCGGGACGCGCTTTCTGCCTGCCACAAAAGCACAGCCGAAAGAAATGCTGCCGATTGTCGACAAGCCGATAATCCAGTACGTGGTCGAGGAAGCGGTACAGTCGGGCATCAAAGACATTATCATCGTTACGAGTTGGCAAAAACGGTCACTCGAAGACCACTTTGACCATTCGTACGAGCTCGAGCGGCAACTGGAGCAAACCGGAAAAACAGAGCTCCTGCGGCAGATGAGGGACATTGCTGAGATGGCCAATTTTATCTATGTGCGGCAAAAAGGCTGCTACGGCAACGGGACGCCCATTCTCTCGGCGAGCCACCTGCTCGACGACGAGCCATTCGCCGTCCTGTGGGGCGATGAATTCATTTACAGCGCCCCGCCGCGGCTCAAGCAGCTCATTGATGTCTACGGAGAGTTTGGAAAATCAGTCATTAGCGCCGTCCGCATCCCAAATAAAAAGGATGTTTCAAAGTACGGCATCGCGGACGTAACGCCGGTCAGGGATAATATTTTTCGAATAAAATCAATTGTCGAAAAACCGAAACCCGGATCCGCCCCCTCGAACCTCGCGACGCACGGCGGGTATGTCTTTACCCCGGGCATCATGCCGCACCTCACCAATCTGGCCCCTGGCAGAGATAACGAGCTCTGGCTCGTCGATGCCGTCCAAAAATTGATGAAAGATGAACCGGTATACGCCTGTGAAATTATAAACGGCACATACTACGATACGGGCAGCAAGCTCGAATACCTCAAGGCAAACATTGATTTTGCCCTTATGCGGGACGACCTGTCAGTCGAGCTCCTGCAATACCTGCGCTCAATCACTAAACAACGCACGTAGATGACTGCGGAAATTTTAAAGAGGACCGGCCTGTCGAAGCTTTTTATCGTTATGGTGCTCGGCTTCATCGCCCTTGTCATACTCGGCGTCGTTTTCATCATGCTTTTCCAGAATCCGGTAACGCCGCCGGCGAAGCAGACGCTGACCGTATGGGGCGTATGGGATGATACGAGCGACTTACGGGAGATCATCGATGGGTACCAATTCCTCCACCCGTACGTAACGGTAAACTACGTGAAGGTCAGGTTCGAAGAATACGAGGACATGCTCATCAAGGCGTGGGCAAAAAATACCGGCCCCGATATCTACATGCTGCCCCACTCGTGGGTAAACAAATTCCGGTCGGATGAATTCATCGCGCCAATGCCGGTTGCAACAAACGTATACTACTATACGACAAAAAAGGTGCTCTTCCAGGAACAGACGGAGATCACCCCCGCGACAGAGCCGTCACTCACCCCCGCGAGGATTAAAAGTGACTTTGTCGACGTGGTATACGGCGACGTCGTTTTCAACGACCAGATATACGCACTCCCGCTCGCCATGGACTCTCTCTCAATGTACTACAACCGGACCCTTCTGGGCTACGCGAGAGTCGCCGAACCTCCCGTGACGTGGGATGAATTCACCGGAGTCGTAACGCGCATCGCAGTCCTCGATGCCGAAGACAATATCATCAGGGCAGGCGCTGCGCTCGGCACGTATGACAATATCCCCCGGGCGAGCGATATCGTGACGCTCCTCATGATGCAGAACGGCACGAATATGTCCGACGGCAAGGGCGTCTACTTCAATACGGCTTCCGGCAGCGATGGAACATACTTCCCCGGCCAGGAGGCGCTCAGATTCTATACGGACTTTGCAAAAAACTCCAAATCAGTCTACACCTGGAACAGTACCATGCCGAATGCGCTCGATTCCTTTGCGGACGGGCGGCTCGCCTTCTTCCTCGGATACCGGTACCAGGACGAGGAAATCCGCTCCAAGGCGAGCGGAATAGACTACGCGATCGCGCCGGTGCCGCAGGTCAATGCGCAAACCCCGATCAGCGTGGCGAACTACTGGCTCTACACGGTAGCCCGGCAGTCCCCGCGCTCCGAGCTCGCGTGGAATTTCGTCCAGTACGCGGCGAGCAACCAGCAGGTACGCCCGTACCTTGCCAATACCGGCCAGGTGAGCGCGCTGAGAGCGGTCATCAATGAACAGCTCCAGGATCCCGAGCTTGCGGTCTTCGCACAGCAGGCGCTCACCGCACGGAGCTGGTACCACGGCCGGAGCCCCGAAGAAGCCGATGAGTACTTCGGCATCATGGTTGAGACCGTTGCAGCGGGCACCGCCGGAATCAAGGATGCAATCGATCTCGCCGCAAATAAAATCCAACAGGGATACTAGCCTATGTCTCACCGGAAAAAAATCATCATCCTGCTCGCGATAGCGATCTCAGTCTCTTGCGCAGCCACACTGCCGCCGCGTACCGCAAACGCGTACGAATACGAACGGTACGACAGCGGATTCCAGATCCTGCCCGACTGCGCGCTCGATGAGGGCAACTGCAATGCGGATGATTTCATCCAGATGTTTGTGAATGTTGCATCCGTCGGCCTTAAGGTGCTTCCGTACATTACCATGATCATGATGATCTGGGCGGGATTCAACCTCATCATGGCAGGCGGTAACCCGACAAAAATCCAAGAAGGCAAGAAGATGGTCGGCTCGATCGTGCTCGGCATCATCATCATCCTCTTCATGGCATGGGCGTGGTCTTATTTCGTCGTGTTCGTGCTGACCGGCAGCCCAAACGTTTTCCCTGAGTACGATGTCTGGCAAAAAGAGTGGTGGGGCGGCGGTGAAGGTGAAATCGTAACGCCGATCGAGGGGTGCTGCACGCTTACCAATCTTGGCTGCGCCTACGTCAATGAGACCGTATGCGCTGAGTACGAAGCGCGCTCCGGCATTGATGCCGCCTTCCACGAAGCGCGCTCGTGTGATATTTACGCAGCTGCGTGTGACCAGTATGCAAACACCAACACGTGCTGCGTGCCAAAAGACGGCAGCAATGGCTGTTTCCCGGTGACTTCGTCGACCGGGTGCCTCGGGTCTCCCGCTACCCACCTGTGGAGCGCCAATACCTGCCAAAATATCGCCCAGTGTAATTCCACCCCATAGTAAACGAGTGTGCTATACTTAACCTATTGAGTTTTCCCCTATGGCAAAATATTACCTTACCATTTCCGTAACCCTGTGCATCGCACTATTCGCGGCAGGCATGTTGCTATTGCCGGCGGTTGCCATGGGGCAGGATGATGGCGGCGATGATAGTACGAGCAGTGTAAAGCTGCCGAATATCCTCGGGAAAAACATGGATCTCATCTCTATTATGATCCGCGCGATGCAGCTCTGCCTGGCTTGCGTTGATATTTTCGCCCTCTTTATGTTTATTCTCGGAGGTTTCGAATTCCTTATCTCAGCAGGCAACCCGACGCTCATCAAGAAGGCGAAGGATACACTCGTCTGGGCGACGCTTGGGATACTCGTCATTACGCTCAGCTACTCTGTACTCAAGTTCGTTTTCGAAGGCGTTATTCGGGGCATTGCCAGCTAATTTGACAAATTTTTAATTTAAGTGTATAATAGAGCCGTTACCCTTGACATAATGCGATAAGGGGCATATACTGCACTGATATATAGTAAAAATATCATTTAATTTAGTTGTAACAACCTTACGGAAAGGGGGTGAATACAATGAAAAAAATCACAACTGGTTTACTTGCTATCGGTCTACTCGCACTCCCTATGGCTGCGGCAGCTCAGGTTGGCACAGGAGATCTCGGTCCGACCTTTGGTCTCGGTACCGCTGACCTCGAGGCAACCGTGATCAATATCGTACAGTGGGTACTCGGATTCCTCGGACTCGTAGCTGTTATCATGATCCTCATTGGCGGCTTCCAGTGGATGACTGCTGGCGGTAACGAAGAGAAAGTTGCTTCAGCAAAAAAAATCATCTCAGCGGCTGTCATTGGTCTCATCGTTATCTTACTTGCGTGGGCAATCGTCATATTCGTTGTCTCGCAAACTAAGAACGTAACGGGTGCATAAAGCAAAGTAATTCTACATATCTCCCCCCCCGTCCGTTTCGGACGGGGGGGTTTGTTTTCCGGGTGCGCATGCGATACAATTACCCTATGAAAAAAGCTGTTCTGGAACTCATGCGCTGCCTCGACCGCGACCGCACCAGTAAAAAGGCGCTCTGGGCAGCCATCGTACTGGCGACGTGCGGAATTTTTTTCGCGCTCATGGACAAGTACGGCAGCTTCGGCTACAACGCGATTGACCTCGGCATTTACGGCCAGGTTTTTTTCAACACGGCAGGCGGCCAGCTCTTCGAATTTACCGTCCACCCCCACCTGTACCTCGGCGACCACTTTGAGCTCTTCATCCTCGCACTCGTCCCCTTCTTCGCCGCCGTCAAGTCTCCGCTGACGCTGCTCTTCCTTCAGACGGCAGCCGTTACACTCACCGCGTGGCCGCTCTACCTCATTGTACGCCGCTGGCTCCCGGCTGGGCTGTCACTTGCAGCGGCGGTGTCATTCCTGCTGTGCCCGTTCGTGCTCAACATGCTCTTTTTTGAATTCCACATACTCACCTTCGCCGTTCCGCTGCTCGTATTCGCATTCTTGTTCTACACAGAAAAGCGCTTCATCCCCTTCACCGCATTCCTTCTGCTGTCGTTGCTTGTACGTGAAGATGTCGCGCTCGTCGTCGTGATGTTCGGCGTACTCGCGCTCATCGACCGGCGGCCGATGCGTTGGGCGCTCGTCCCGATCGCCGCGGGCATCCTCTGGTTCGCTGCTGCCCTGCAGCTCACGGGTTACTTCAACGTATCGGGTTCCAATAAATTCCTGAGCTTCTACTCCTGGCTCGGGGAAACGCCCGGCGAGATCGTTAAAAACTTTTTTCTGAAACCGCACCTTGTGCTCAAGCAAGTTATCAGCTTCAACAACATTCTGCTGGCTGTCGGGCTGCTCATGCCGCTTATCTTCCTCCCGATCCTCAAGCTGCGGTACCTAATCCCGGTTGCCCTCACCGCCGGCCAGCTCTTCTTGACCGGCGTCAGCAGCACCGTCATCCTGCAAACACACTACGCCGCGCTCATCGTGCCATTTCTCTACATCGCCGCAGCAGCCGGACTCGGGTCAATCCGCGGCGGTGCGTACAAAAAACGGAAGCTCACCAGTTTCTTTACAAAGCAACAGCCGATCGGATACATCATTCTCGGAGCGGCGATACTGTACTCATTCGTAACGTTCAGCCCGCTCATCGGTTCTGCCAGGGCACTGGTCCACAATGGAGCAGCGGGCGAATACCGCGCCCTCTGCCGCGAATTTATTGACCACATCGATGGTGCCGACCGCGTCGTGTCCAGCTTTTCGTTTCTTCCACACCTTTCCCAGCGGCCTGAGCTCTACTCCCTGCACTATGCATTCCTGGGGAAAAAACAATTCTCAGACGAACCATACGCGATACCGGATACAGCGGACACGCTCCTCATCGACTTCAGTGATTTCATCGTATACAACATTCAATCCGAAACCATCACCTCATACAGCGAGCAGTACCCGACCGGAAGCGAACGGATCGTACGCCTGATCGAGGAACGGGGCTTTGGAATAGTAAAAATCATTGACGATATCGCCCTCTACCGCCGCGGCATCCAGCCAGCCGTTACGCTGTATGAATCCGTTGAACAGCTTCCTGTAAACGTGCGGCGCACCTCCAATAACGCCAGCAGCCCGCTGAGCCTCGTCGGCATGGAACCAATCGAACAGGACGGCAGCACGACGCCGTACGGACTCCTGCCAATTGCACTCTACTGGCAAGTCCATGGAATTCTTACTGATGATTACCAAATCGAGCTCGCCATCCGCGACGGCTCTGGCAATAACGTATACGAGAAGCTGTACCAGCTCGGATACGGACTGTATCCGACGAGCTCGTGGGAAAACGGCAGCACGGTAAAAACAAACCACTGGTTTCTCATACCACGCGAGTATTCGGCCAGCAGCTACCATGTCAGCATCCAGATCGTCCGTATACACGGAACCATGCAACTAAACGGCATCCGCTCTGCGGCAATTTCAATCACCGAGAGGGATGAAGTCGGAAAACCGTACGAACTCTCCTACTGAACGCGATAAATTGATACATCCTCATTCCGGAAAACTTGCTCGAGAAATGGCTTGGTATCCGGATCAAACGTGCCAATTTCCTCCTCCTTGCGCCCGTAGAAAACGAAGCTGATCCCCTCATCGTACAGGAACTGCCGCTTTTCTGAAATCTCGGCATCCGCTTCCCAGAACCAATCCGAAGCAATTTTTTTTCGGGGAAGGTCGATCGTCTGCGGCCCGTGCCCGATCCACACGATCCTTCCTGAATACGCCGGAATAAAATTGCCCATATAGTAGCTCGAAAAGGTGATTTCGCGCTCGGCCGCGTTATCGCGGAGCCAGTGCATCGCCTCGACTTCGCCTTCGTACAGGTAGTACGGAAGGGTCTTCTTGGTGGAATACATGTACAGATCCTGTCCGAGTATCTGTATGTTTGTCAGCGGTAAAAATACGATGAGGAGCATCATGAGGATGTACACGCGAGCGGTATCCGCGCCGTACGTCTCCCGCAACCGCCCGACAGCGTAGCTGATGCCGAGGAAGGCGAGCAGCGCGAGCGGCACGTGCAGGCCTTCCGACAGCCGCCGTTGGAAATCAACCGGCACGTAGAGTAATACCGCTGAAGTTGCAGCCCAACACACGATAAAGAGCTGCTTCGAGCCCTGTTTTTTCAATACGCGCCACGCCCCGACGATGGCAAAAAGCAGAACAGCGCCAAAACCGATGAGGTACATCCAGACGCTCGGCGACGGAAGTATATTCTGTGATGACCAGCTGCGGATTACCCAGTCGGCCCGGTACAGCCAGTACAGGTACGCGACCGGAAGCGCGGCAAACAAACCGAGAACAACGTAGTGCCGCACGAACGACCACACTATTTTTCGCTTTACTATTGAATAAGCGAAAATGTATATCCCGAGCACCGCAAATACAGTCGGTCCGTTGAACGGGTGGAACCAAACGAGCAGCAGACATGCCGCCCCTGCGCCGGCGCTGTAGCGGAACTTGCCTGTGCTGAACGCAAAAAGCATCAGCAGGAAAACGAGTATAATCAGCATCAGTGAAGCGACGAGGTGCGGCGAGTGGTACAGCGTCAAAAACGTTATGCTCTCAGCGACCCAGATATCGGTCGGGTGTTCGTAGATATTGCTCGTATCAAACAAAAATGGATTAAAAAATACCCCGAGTCCCGATGAAAAAACGAGCAAAAGGAGCGCCCAGCGGCGGTAGCTCCGCTTCTCAATAAAATAAGCAATGAAGAGGTATGCGACAAAAATAAATCCCGCGATGAGCAGCGAACGGGCAATGTGGAGCGCGAGCAAGCCTGAAGCCCCGAGCAGCCTGCCGATCCATCCGACGGAGAGCCAAAGCGGATTCACAAAGAGCCGCTCCTGTGGCTCCGATGTATAGAGATTGATGAAAACGTTCTCCCCCTGTTTAGTCTGCTCAATCATCGACAGGAAAACATTCGTGTCGCCAGGGGTCAGGTGGTGCAGGCCGGTATAAACCGTCCCCGCGGGGGCTGTCATGCAGCCGTACACGTATGGCAAACCGGTGACAGCAATGACTCCGATGGCGATGGCAACCAAAAACCACCATTCCCCTTTCGTGAAACTCTTCACATACGCCGCAATGCCCATACCGTAACAATGAATATTAAGCCCGCAGCTGCTTAAAAAAACCTTTTACGTCCCCCGAGAGCCGCTCCATCGTAAACAGCGCGATACCTATCAGTATAGAGACAATGCTGAAAATTGTGTAGGTAAACAGACCTGCGAATGAAGCGAGTGCAGCGAGCGTCAGGTACCGCCCGTCCCGAACAACGGCGCCCCAGACGATGAGGAGCCCGAGCCCCCACACGTAGTACCAGGGCTGGAAAAAGAACGGGCTCAACACCGCGATTGCAAACAGCACGAGCAGCAGCATGGCAATGCAATCAACATACGATTTTTTCTGCCGGTACAGGTAAACGGATAACAGTACCATAAGCGCTACGGCCAGAAATGCGGCATTTGCATTGCTGACTACGCTGTGGACGGCTGCCGAATCAAATGGGGAACCCATGAGGATGACGATGATAAAGTACGCCAGCGTATTTGCTATGCCCCCAAACAGCAAGGTGCCGCCGAGCGACTGCGAGTGCTGAAAAATGCCCTCGAGAAACCCATCCCCCCAGAACGGAAACACGACCGCAACGGCCGTCACGACCATGATGAATGCGCCCTTCAGTGAAAAAACGGCACGTTCACTGCGCTTGCCGCCCTGCCACCAATACAGGAGCAGGAAAAACGGTACCGCAACGACCGTGACATACTTCACGAGCGCAGACAAGGCGAGCGCGACAAATGACAGAAGCCGGCGCCCGCTTACGGCGCAATAAACGGCAAGGAGCAAGAAGAAGGCGAGCACGACGTCATTGTGGCCGCTCCCGACCGTTTCGACAAGGATGAGCGGATTCCAGAGATACAGGAGCAGCGCGAGCCGCTCGCGCCCCGGCTTGAGGCGGCGGACAATCCCATATACGAGTACGGCACATCCGGCGCTGAATGCTACTGTCACGAGCTTGAAAATAAAAAAGTTTGCTCCCTGATCGCCACTAAAAATTCGGGTGTAGGAGCCGATAAGCGTCCAGAGCGGGCCGTACGCCATCTTTGTGTCGCTCCAGTTTGTGTAGAGCGAGGGATCAACCTCGTCTGGCGTCACCCGGTACGGATTCTGGTGGTGTTCAGTCACAATCGTCGAACGCGCTATGTAGCCCGTGATGTCCGCCGAGAGGGTCGGAAAGCTGAGCAAAAGAAGGAGGTGAAAAATAACCGCAAAAAATAGCACGACCGGAACCGACTGCCTGGAGATGTGCTGAGAGCTAAATTTTTTTGCCACCACATAGTATACGAGGCCGAGTAGCACCAAAAAAACGGCCGGAGTCCACCTGCCCATTTCAACTGCTACCATTTTTACGAGGTACAGCTCCCTGATAAACGGAAGGCAACGGAGTACGACAAGCGAAAAAAAGAAAAAGTATAGATAGAGCCCCACAAACAAGAACCCGTAAAACGCCAGCTTTTTTTCCTGATCAGTGAAAATTCGCATAGGCACTATAGCTTACTCCGCACTGGCGGCGGCAAGCGGCCCGCTGAGATGGCCTGCCTCGCCGCGAGGGCGGTGAGAATGACGAGGATCGCGACCAGCGAGAGCGACGATGCGGTAAACAAGCTTGACTGGTGCCCAAGCGATTGCCAGATCACCGGGAATGCGAGGTAATTAATGATATCAAAAATAATGATAAGGAACACCTCGAGCTTTGTCCTCGCAACGAGCACGAGCAGCGGCAAGAACCACAGAACCCACTGCGGCGAATAAAACCGAGAGAAAAGAATAAACGTAAAAACTGCTAATGTCAGCCATAAAACCAATGAACGATCACCTCTGGGGGCAGCGGAAAGCTTCTTGAATCGTACGAGGAGGAGCAGCGGAATCATAAACTGCAGGAAGAAAAAAACTGCGATGCCGAAATAGTTCACCTGCTCAAGGCCGAGCCCGAGCAAAAATTGCTGCACAACATGGAAGTAGAAACTGCCAACGCCAGCAGGCCGGGAAGAGTGAAAAAGGTACGGCACGAGTGAATGGACTCCGTCTACCATAAAGCTTAATCCCATAACACCCACAACGATCGCACAAAACGCGATCATGCCCCGCTTCAATGCTGCCCGATACTGAACCGGGCCAAGCTGGGCGTACATGTAGAGCGCATACGCGGGCGCAAAGATAATCGGGTACCACTTCGTCAGCACAGCGGCCGCAAGCAGGACGCAGGACGCCGTATACCGCTTTGACAGAAGCAAGTACAGGCTGACCTGCGCGAGCAGTACAACGAAAATATCAAACCTGTTCATCGCAAAATACAGCATTGAAGGCAGCGCAAAAAGGAGGAGAAGCCAGCTGCTCCTGCCGAGTTTTTTGAGTATGAGGTAGGTGACGACGATCAGCACACCATACGCCAGCAGGTTCATGACGATCAGCGCGGTACGGTAGCCCGCGTACGAACTGCTAAAAACGTGCGGCAGCGAAACATACATGAGCCCGAGCTGGGGATACTCCTGAAACAATTCGGGGTCGTACGGAGTTGAACCGTTCAGGAGCCAGCTGCCGCGGTTGTAAAAAACGCTCAGCTCAAAATCATCCCGCAGCATGCGTACTCCCGCATCGGCATTATCCGCTGGAATCAGCAGCTTGTCGGGGGCGGCGATCGCGATGGCTGCAGCGACGGCGACGGCGATTACCGCAATGAAAAGCGGGACCATCTGCTTGCTGAATGGAATGCGCTGTATCATAAGCTAAGAACCTCATAAATTGTTGCCTCGTCATCATGGTACACGCGCCGGAATCCCGGGCTGCGTTGGATATTGCCGTCCATCTGCCCGTGATTTGCTTCTACGAACACGAACGACGCTCCAAACTTGCCGGCAATATCTTCATGCAAGTTCGACTTCTGGGTACCGACCGTTATATCGACCATTTTTCGGTACAATTCTTCACTGTACTCGTAAGTAAACGTCGGATCGAGCCCTGCGGTATAGTAGTTCTGGGCATTGTGGTAGAACAGTATCGGAAACTCATCCCAGCTCGAATGGAATACCACGTCTCCGGGACTGCTGTAGCGCATGAGCCACACGGAGACATCCTCAAACCGGTGCACCGAAATGCCGTTTTTAAAATCCGCATACGTCTTCTTGACATCCCGGATAATGACGGTCGGGAGCATGACGAGCACGTATACGATAAGCAGCGTCGAAATAACCCGGCGTTTCTGGTAAAAGCCGGCGATAGACCGCCAGAGCTCTCTCCAGTCGACCGACCTAATGAGGTGGCTAACGAGGAACGCATCGAAGATGATCGCGAACGGAACGTAGTACTCTACGTAGCGGCGCGATTTAAGCGTAATGAACATAAAGAAGAGGAAGAGCACAAAACTCGTGATGAGCTTTTTCGTTGGCTTGCGGTACCGTAAAAAAAACAGGTAGAGCCCGAGCAGCAGAATTATCGAGACGATCGTCGTGCTCGCCATGAGATCTACGAACTTATACGGGTACCACTCATTGCCAACCGAGATCACATTTTGGTAATTAACGATGCCGATTTTAACGAGCTGGTGCCAGTAGAAGGTAAGGTTCTGGGGAAAATACGGATTGATGACGAGGCCTGCGATGACGCCCCCCGCTGCGGACAGGAAAAGTTTAACTTCATGGCTGTGGCTCGCAATCCTCCAGAGCGAGTTCTGCGGCCTGCGCTCAGCCCAGTTCCACAGCACGGAAATGAATGCGTACGAACCGGCGAGAACGGTGATGAGCAGGAATCCGCCGTATGCCCACACGTACAGCATGCTGAGCAAAAATAGCGCCCGGTGGCGGTGTTTGAGTATGCAGTACAGCCCCACGAGCAAAAGCAGGATTGAAAAGCCGGGAGCTTTCACGAGGCTGATCCGGAAGGTAAACGGCATCGTGGCGAGCAGGGCAGCACTAAACCAAAAAGCGAACTTCACCTTCTGCGACCTGAGAAGGTGGTAGAAAAAAACGATGAGCGCAGTCCCGATGAGCACATTTGCAAACTTTGCCCCCTGCAGTGGATCCATGAGCTTGACGAATGGAATTAAAAAAACGTGGTACAGGAGGTGCTGGTCTATAAAGCTGTCGCGGAGCACGGTTGCCTGCAGCCAGGGGAAACTCGTCGGCAAACCTTCATCGGCGATGAGCAGTGCCATCTTCGCGTGGTAAAACGAATCCGGGTCCGGAAACGCCGGTGTTGTCTGGAAATAAGCGAGGAACGAAATCGCAACAGCAAACAGCAGGAGGTACGATACAAACCACCAGTGTTGCATAAAAAACTGTACGATGCGGCGGCACAATTGCATACCATCAGTATACCACTTCTCACCTCCGTACTAAAAAAGTCCCCGCCAAGCATGGATGCGGGAACTTTTTTGCTGTGTACGGAATGCTACTGCTGCAGCTGCTTCTTAAAGTAATCGACGAATGGAATCGGAGAAGGGTCAATGCCGCGTAGGAGTGCGAGGTAAAAGCTGAGGTAGCTGCCAAATACCAGTACCTCAAAAACCTGCTCGAGCGCGCTTGTCGAACGCACCCTCACCGCCTCGAACGGAATCCCGCTCTTTCGGAGCACCTTCTGTGTGATGGTAAAGCGTTTCTGTATCTTCGGCAGGTACCTGCCCGATTCAAAAAACACGAAATGAAGGTTGCGTGGATTTGATGCCGGATACCGCAGCCCCTCCATGAGGTGGTGATTGAGCTCTGATACGGTAAAGTATGCCGCAAATGTCTTGCCATTCTCGTTCGTCTGGTTCGCGCAGACGTGCGCGTTGCCGGCGAGGTGCTGCGCGCCGACATATACCGGTATCGCCCCGTGGAGTGCGAGGGCCGCTTCCTTTGCGGCATTACGGCTTGCCGGAACCCTCACTCCGTACTCGTGGTGCAGCTTAATAATACGCTCTACAACACTTCGCATTGCCGCATCGCTCACCGAGAGCAGCCCTAGCCGCCTGAAGAGCGCAACCTGGCCGACGATTGAATACCCGAGCCCCATCCGCGGTTGGCCCGACGGGTTAAACTGGGGTTCAAAAATGTAAGCAGGGATCCGATACCGTTTCGCGTACGCCGCGATCGTCCCCCCTGCGCCGATAAACATGACTTTCGCTCCCCGCTTCCGAGCTTCGCGGAATGTCGAAACCGGCTCCTCGGTTGTGCCTGAGTAGCTCGAAATGACATACAGCGTACTCCTGCTCACAAAGCCCGGAACCGTATAGCTATTGACCACGTGGAGCGGCTTCTTGAGCTCGCGCTCAAAAAGTGCCGCAATGATATGCCCTCCGAGCGCCGAACCCCCCATGCCATTGATGACAATATTTTCCACCGTGCGGTACTGCCGCGGTACGCGGATCCGCTTCACATCATTCCACGCTTGCTCGCACTGCAGCGCGAGCGACTCAATGGACTGTACCATGCCCTGCGTATCGAGCTGCTCGACCCTCTTGGGGCTGTCGAGCGCCATACTCTTTTTTTTCATATATATTTTGTCAGTAGCGTACCTACAGTATAGTTAAAAAACGCCATCTGTTCAAATTGAATTTTTTGCCAAAATATGCTATAATGTAGCGGTACCTTTATTTTTTTTATTAAAAAAACGCTACAATGTCAGGGCACTCAAAGTGGTCACAGATAAAACGACAAAAAGGAGTCTCGGACCAGCGAAGGGGCAACCTCTTTACCAAACTGGCGAATGCGATCACGCTCGCAGCGAAGCATGGGGGCGGCAATCCCGAAATGAACTTCCGGTTGCGGATGACGATTGACAAAGCTCGCTCATCAAACATGCCGAATGACAATATCGACCGCGCCATCAAGCGTGGCACGGGCGAGCTCGAAGGCGAAAGCATCGAAGAAGTGACGTACGAGGCATACGGCCCCAACGGCGTTGCAATCGTCATTGAGGCGGCAACGGATAACAAGAACCGGACGGCGAATACCATTCGCAGTACGCTCGCAAAGTACGGCGGCAAGCTCGGGAGTACCGGTAGTGTCCTGTGGATGTTCAATCAACGGGGCATTATACGCGTCGCGAAAAAGGCCGTACCGGACCGTGAAACATTCGAGCTCGCGGTTATTGATGCTGGTGCAGAAGATTTTTCCGAGGACGAAGACGGTTTTACCATCACAACCAAGGTGGAAGAGCTGCCCGCGATCAAGCAGAAGCTCGAGCAGGGCGGCTTCGCCGCCGAGTCAGCTGAAGCCGAGCTGATTCCACAGAATATGGTGGCAATCGAAGAGCAAAAAGTCCGCGACCGGATATCTGGACTGCTCGAAGAGCTTGAGGAAAATGATGACGTGGGTAACTGCTCCACCAATGCGAGCCTCTAAAAAACGCCTGACCATGGGCATCGACCCTGGGCTCGCGATTACGGGCTATGGCATCATCGAACACACGCCATCGCGCCTCAAAGCCGTAGCGTACGGGGTCATTACCTCGGGTCCCCGCGAAGCGTTCGGGAGCCGCATCGATACCATCAGCCGTGAGCTCTCGAAGCTCCTCCGGAAATACCATCCAGCGACCGTTGGCATTGAGAAGCTCTTCTTTTCAAAAAACGTAAAGACCGCCCTCTCCGTCGGTGAGGCGCGAGGCGTCGCCGTGCTCACCGTATGGCAGCACCGCGTGCCGATGCGTGAATTCACCCCCATGCAGATCAAACAGGCACTCACCGGCTACGGCCTCGCTACGAAAACCCAGATACAAAAAATGGTTCAGCGCCAGCTCAACCTCGAGAGCATACCGAAGCCCGACGACGCGGCTGACGCACTGGCGGTGGCGATCTGCTGCGCGCAGACAAAAATCTTCTAACAAGCATACATGACTTCCAGCCTCCACATTGCGAGTATCGCCTCAGAAGTCGCTCCCTACTCTAAAACGGGCGGCCTCGGCGACGTCGCCAAGGCACTGCCGAAAGCGCTCGCGAACATCGGGCACATGGTTTCGATTATTACTCCGTACTATAGCTTCATAAAGCAGCAGGGCCTCCCACTCGAAAAACTGAACGTTAAATCGACGGTCGTCGTCGGCAGGAATAAATTTCCAATTTCCTACTACGCGTTCGACTTCAGCAAGAACCTCCGGATCTACTTCGTAGCCAACGAAAAGCTCTTCACGGGGCGGTCAAAAATATACGGGCACCCGGACGATAACCTCCGATTTTGCACGTTCAGCATTGCAGCGCTCAAACTGATTGAGCTTAAGAGGCTGAAGCCCGACGTCATCCACTGCCACGACTGGCAAGCCGGACTCATTCCAAATATGATGCGGTTTGAGGGTTCCAAGTACCCCTCGCTGCGGAATACGGCATCAGTTTTTACGATACACAACCTCACCTTTCAGTCGGGCGGAGACTGGTGGAAACTGAAAAAATACTACGCCGATGACGGGAAAGGCAATCCGCTGCAGCGTATCGGCAAATTGAAATATCTCAATTTTTCCAAGCGCGGCATTCTCCACGCAGACGCCATCAATACGGTCAGCGAACGGTATGCGGAAGAAATCACGACGCCTGAATTCGGCCAAGGCCTCGAAAAGTACCTCAGCGACCGTAAAGATTACCTGCACGGAATCATCAATGGGATCGACTACACCGTCCATAATCCGGCATTCGACGGTAACATTGAATTCAAATACGACTGGAATACGCTCAGCCGCAAAAAGAAAAATAAGCTCGTGCTCCAAAAAAAGTTGAACCTCGAAAAAAACCCGGATATCCCAGTGATCGGCGTGGTTAACCGCCTTACCGAACAAAAGGGCTTCAAGCTCATCATGGAAACAATCGATACGCTCATGCGCATGAACCTGCAAATCGCCATCGTTGGCAGCGGTTTCAGGGAGTATGTCATTTTCTTCAAAAAGGTAGCGCGCCGGTACCCCAAGAAACTCGCCATCTATACCCCCTTCACGGAAGAGATGGAATCCAAAGTGTATGCCGGCTCAGATATGTTTCTCATGCCATCCCGGTTTGAGCCCTGCGGCATCTCCCAGCTCAAGAGCCTCCGGTACGGTTCAATACCCATCGTCCACGAAACGGGAGGGCTCTCTGACACGATCATGAACTACAATCCGAAAACGAGGAAGGGAAACGGATTCGTTTTCCGGCAGTACGCGCGCGATGCGTTCCTCATCGCGCTGACCCGTGCACTCGAAAACTATAAATACACGCAGGCATGGGAATACCTGACGTGGAGAGGGATGCAGCAGTCGTACTCGTGGGAGCTCCCCGCTAAAAAATACGTGCAGCTCTACGGTCGCGCCATTAAAAATAAGCACGATGCACAATCAAAGCACTAAGCGCCAACCGCTTCGCTGGGCAAACTTCTTCCACGTATACCAGCCTCCAAACTGGTCGCCTGCAATCGTCCGCAAGGTAGCTCGTGAAAGCTACCGCCCGCTCTGCGCGATCCTCACGAAAAACCCCCGCATAAAAATCACCCTCAATGTCACCGGCTCCCTGACCGAGCAGCTCGCCGAGTGCGGGCAGGCGGATATCATCGGCCGGATTGCACGGCTCGCCAAGAGGAAGCAGATCGAACTCACCGGCTCTGCGCAGTACCACCCGATCCTGCCGCTCATCCCAGCCCATGAAATCAGACGGCAAGTCAAACTCAACGCCCGGGTCAACCGCCTGCACTTCGGCCCCGTATACCGCCCGCGTGGATTTTTTCCGCCCGAAATGGCGTACGGAGGAAAAATTGCGCCGGTGATCGAAAAACTCGGCTACCGGTGGCTTATCGCCGATGAAATATCTAAAAACGGAACACTCAGCACAACCTTATTCAACGCTCGCTACCGCATTAAAAACACTCAGCTCAATATCGTATTCCGAAACAGAGTGATTAGCGACTACTTTTCCTTTCATGGCAATCCGAAACGGCTCGAGAGTTTCTGGGAAACGATTAGGCAAGACAGCAGAAGCGGAACAGCCCTCATTACGGCCATGGACGGCGAAAATCTCGGACACCACCGGAAGGGCTGGGACTCCTACTGGAAACGGCTTGTCACCTCCCACAATATCCGTACGGTGACAATGAGCGAACTTCTCCATACCTACACGAAGAATGAGGTTATCAGCCCCCGAAAGGCAAGCTGGTCAACACAGGAACGTGAAATGAGGCGCGGCAACCCGTACGTGCTGTGGAATGACCCGCATAATGACATCCATAAAAACCAGTGGGAGCTGCTCAGGCGCGTCACTGCCCTCATCGAACGGCATAAGGCGCACGAGAACTACGCGACGGCACGAGAACTGCTCGACAGGCGGTATGCATCTGACCAATTCTGGTGGGCGTCCGCAAAGCCGTGGTGGAGCCTCGAGATCATTTCAAAAAAAACGGGTGAGCTGCTCTCAGCTGCAGACCTGGTCAGCCCGCGCGATCCACAAGCCGTAAAGCTCGCGTCGACGATCATTTCGCTCGCACGAACGTGGCAGCAAAAAATGACCTTTAGGTCGACTGCGGACAGTTACCTCGCTACGAATGAGGGGGCTGCCGTACGGTTCCTCGGCGGCAAAAAAATTTCAGCTTAATACTAACACCACCAACACCAATGTACTGGGCAAACTTCCTCCACATCTACCAGCCTCCGACCCAGAAAGAGTACTGGGTCAGAAAGATTGCAAACGAGAGCTATCGGAAGGTGCTCGCGGGCTTAAAGCAACGCCCTGACGCCCGGGCGACGATCAATATCAATGCCGGCCTCACCGAACTCTTCAACCAGTACGGCTGCCTCGATGTGATTGCCGATCTCAAGCTCCTCGCCGAACGCGGCCAGGTAGAGCTCACCGGCAGCGCAAAGTACCACCCCTTTCTCCCCCTCATGCCGAAAAAAGAAATCATCCGGCAAATTGAGCTCAACACGGAAACAAATAAAAAGTTCTTCGGCGCGGCGTACGCTCCGGCTGGATTCTTCCCGCCCGAGATGGCGTACGACAGAAAAGTCGGCGATATCGCCGCCTCCATGGGTTTCCGATGGCTCATCCTCGACGAGCTCGCACATTCCGGCGATCTAAAAAAAATCGACTGGTCGCAAATCTACACGCTCAGAGGCCACGATGATTTCTTCATTTTTTTCCGTGAACGTGAAGCGAGCTTCAGGATCCTCTCCGCTGAAATCGGCATGAGCGTATTCACGAGTGACATGCTCATCCAGCTCCTCGGAACCCGCGTTGGCGGTAATGAATATCTCGTAACCGCAATGGACGGCGAAACGTTTGGACACCACCGTCCCGGGCTCGAGCAGCTCCTTTTTGACCTGTATGAAAATAAAAAACTCACCTCCGTCACGCTCTCAGAGCTGCCAGACCACTTCACCAAACGATCTTCAGTGGATCCGCGGCCGTCCTCATGGGCTCTCATGAAGCGGGACATTGAACGCAATACTCCGTTTTCCAGATGGCAGGATAAAGATAATGAAATCCACGCGATGCAGTGGGAACTCACGAATCTCGCGATACAGAGCGTCGATGCGATGAAAAAAACCGCGAAAAGCTACCCGACGACGCGTTCCCTGCTCGACCGTGCGCTCCATTCAGACCAGTACTGGTGGGCTTCGGCGATGCCGTGGTGGAGCATCGAAATGATTGAGGCGGGCGCGCGGGATCTCAACCTCGTCGTACAGGCCGCGGCGGTAGGCCCGGCTGAAAAAAAACGCGCCGAGGAGCTTTACCGGCGCATCATTTTCACCGCATTCGATTGGCAGCGGTCGGGCAAGGTTGACACGCTCGCAAAACTTGCAGACGAGGACGTGACGCAGCGCATAACGACCGACATACCCTACATACCCGAAGCTGAATTCAATAGCATGGTCGGCAACTTGGAAAAACAAATGCACGAGGCGGCAAGGACGCAGGAGTATGAACGCGCCGCGCAGATTCGGAACCGGATCAAAGAGCTCAAGGAAAAGAAAGACCTGATCACCAGAAAATAGCTATGATCAAAGGCACTACCGCTACGAAACGCCGGCACCGTGAACGCGCACGCCGGGTAATCAGGGAACTGCACAGGGGCGAACGTTTTATCCCCATCAAAAAAATCAAGTTCGGAAGCCGGTACTACATTGCGGTCGGGAAAAAAGACGGGCAACAAGCGCTGTTCAAAACCAGCATATACCCCCGCTCCTGCGACCACCTGACTAACCAGAAGTTCGCCCGCGAGATCCTTTTCCTGCGCTACATCAATAGCTCGCCGCACAAGCTCCTCCGGCAAAGCGCTCCTCTCATTTTAAGCTCAGAGATCGGCCCGCGAGCCTGGTACATACGCGAATACGTCGGCGGTAAGCCGCAAAATATTAACGGCGGCAACATCCGCTTCGTCCCTTCCTTCTTCACGGAAGACCGGCAGCGGTGGCTGCTCAATCTCCTCAGGGAACTCCACAGCATCCGGGAAAAAGACCTTCCGTCAAACTTCAAGAGGCTCCTGTACGCGCCGCAGACGCTGAACTACCTCTGGCAGTTCATCGGCCCGAACCTCCCGTTGGTGGAATCGTTTATCCGGTGGCCGAACGCCGGTTTGCTCATCCGGCGGGAATTCAAGCGGTACGGGCCGGTGTACCGCACTACCCGCCGGGTCCTCGCGCACCAGGAGCTGTATGCACCCCACATGCTCGAAGCCGGCGGACGGCCAAAAATTATCGACTGGGAAAACGTCGGCTGGGCTTCAATCATGAAGGACGTGGTGACCGTCTGGATGCGCGCTTCACGCCATTCCGCTTGGCAGCGTTCCCTCCACAGTAAATTTAAACGGCAGTACCGCGGTTTTAAAAACTTTGACGAGCTGTGGAATGCGACCGTGTTTGTCCAAGCCGTATTCAACGTCATCGGGTTCAACTACTACCCGGATAAACGGGACTTCAGGGAGCTCGCACGCTTTTCCGGCGTTACGCTGACGGCGATGCTCAAAAAACGATACCGTAAGCCATAACTATGGAACAAACAATTGATCTCCATACCCACTCACACTACTCGGACGGCGACCGCTCATGCAGCAGCCTCATGAAGCGTGCGGAAGAGAACGGCACTGCGGTACTTTCGCTGACCGACCACAATGGAATCAATGGCATCGATGAGGCAATCGAATGCGCGGATGAATTCGGCATCCACGTTGTTCCGGGAGTTGAGATATACACCCGGTACCGTAACCAAAACCTCCACCTGCTCGGCTACTGTTTTGAACTCGGCGACACGGAGCTCTCCCGTGCGCTCCGGAAACTCCAGGAAGATAATGAACACAATGTGCGACAGTCGATTCACAGCCTCCAGGAGCAGGGCTTCACGCTCGATGAAACCGCTATCTTTAACGGTCCCGCGGTAAACCGCGGCGTATTGCACGTCATCAGGGAGCTCGAGCGGTACCAAAAAAATATCAAAAAAATGCAGCGAGAGCTCCCCCCGGACAAGCAGGATTTCTTTGGAAAAGTGAAATACTTCATGGGTTATGACAAACCCGCCGCACTCCGCGTATCAGAACTGCCGACCGATGAAGCAATAGCGATCGTACGAAAATCAGGAGGATTCGCTGTGCTCGCCCACCCGGGACAGCAGCTCAACTACGACGGGGATAAGCTGATACGCGAGCTCATTGATGCCGGCCTCGAAGGCATTGAGGTGCTCTCCCCATACCATAGCTGGCACCAGATTGAACACTACCAGAGCTTCGCACTCGCCCATGGGCTCCTCATCACAGGCGGCAGCGACTACCATGGAGACATTAATTTTACCAAGCACGAGGCAATCCGGTGCCAGTGGGACTACTTCTCAGTGCCGTACTCAATCTACGAAAAACTCAAAGAACAGGTACCTGCCATCTAACAATTATTTAAAAATATGAAACAGCTCAAAGTTCTCTTTGTCGGCGCCGAGCTCAACCCGCTCGCCAAGGTGGGCGGCCTCGGCGATGTCGTCGGCGCGCTCCCAAAAGCGCTCAAGCACGGAGGGATCGATGTGCGGATTGCGCTACCGAAATACGGGAGCATTGATAACACAAAGTACCCATCAACGCCAATCGCCGAGGGCATCCCGGTTCCATTCAATGGCACGGAAGAATCGATCGGCATATTCCAAACGCCGCTGCCCGGGAGCGACGTCCCAATCTACCTCATCGACAACTATCACTACCTCGGCCAGAACGGGGTATACTTTGATACCGCAGGGCCGTCCGACAACCCGAATCGGGAAGCCGAACGTTTTACGTTTTTCGCGCGGTCATGCTTTTCGCTCTTTGAGTCGCTTGGCTGGTACCCCGATCTCATCCACTGCAACGACTGGCACACGGGCATGATCCCCGTCCTGCTGAAAATCCTCGCACGAAACGACCCGAAGCTGAAAAACATTAAGACACTCCTCACGATTCACAATCTCGCCCACCAGGGATGGCACGAAGCCCAAACGATATTTCACATTCTCGGAATCACGGCTGGCGATTATCCCACGCTGCAGCGCCAGCAGGACGGGCACATTTCCAGCTTACGCCAGGCAATCCTCGCGAGCGACTACATCAATACGGTCAGCCCGACGTACGCACGGGAGATTCTCACGGAGGAATACGGATGCGGCCTCAACAACGACTTAAACGAACGCGCTGACGACCTCACTGGAATCCTCAACGGAATCGATGTCGACAGCTTCAATCCGGAAACCGATAAACGAATCGCCGTGCCGTACTCATCCGGAGACCTTTCCGGAAAAGCAAAGTGCAAGGCTGCGCTCCAGAAACATTGCGCACTGCCCGTACGCGGTGACGTGCCGCTTTTCGGCATTGTCTCACGGCTCGTCGACCAGAAGGGCGTCGACCTCATCTACGAAGTAGCTGAAAAATTCTTTGAACACGACGTGCAGTTCGTCGTGCTGGGCACCGGCGAAAAAAAGTACGAAAATATGATGCTGTCGATCGCAAAACAATTCCCCGAGAAAACGTCCGTGCATATCGAATTCAACGCCGCGCTCGCCCAGCAGATATACGCCGGATCAGACGCATTCCTCATGCCGTCCCGCTTCGAGCCGTGCGGGCTCGGGCAGATGATTGCAATGCGGTTCGGCACGCTGCCCATCGTCAGGGCGACCGGGGGGCTCAAGGATACCGTCGCTGACTGGAACGGCGGCTCCAGCGGCGGCGAAGGCTTCGTATTCGGCCCGTACGATACGAAAGACTTTCTCGCCGCGCTCACGCGCGCCATTAAACTGTATAGCGACCGAAAATCGTGGTACACTGTGGTCAAACGGATCATGCAAAAGGACTTTTCGTGGGACCACTCCGCCAGTGCGTACATCAAGCTCTATACTCATTTAGTTAACCCAGATGCCTAGAAAAAAAGCTGTAAAAAAGACAACAATTCCAAAACGCCCCAAACTCCGCGAGGTTGAGGTGCCGCTTATCCGCAGTGAAATCCGCGTTGATGAAATCCATGACCGCTTCATTATCATCGCCCCGAAGCGGACGAAACGCCCGCACGACACCGCAAAACCCCACGATGTCCCGGTCAAGTCCAAAGACTGCCCCTTTTGCCAGGAAACGGTAATGATGTCCCAGCCGCCGCTGTACCAAGAGGGCCCCGACCAGTGGTGGGAAATCAAGGTCATCAAAAATATTTTTCCATTCGTGCACGAAAAAAATCCGAATGCGTACGGCCACCAGGAAGTCATTATCGAGACACCCCACCACAACAAGGAGATGGCGGAATTCTCTGAGCCACACGTGTACCGCGTGCTGAAATCCTATGTGGCGCGGACACAAGCGCTCTCAAAAGATCCAAAGGTCAAGTACATCATTATCTTCAAGAATCACGGCGGTAAGGCTGGCGCTTCGCTCGTGCACGCACACTCACAGATCTTAGCGGCAGGTTTTGTACCGAGCCACATCGTCAATAAGCTGGCGCGCGCCCGAAAGTATAGCATCCTCCACGGCACCTCATACTACGCAAAACTTGCCCGCGATGAGGCGAAGGGGCCGCGGAACATTTTCAGCAACAAGTACATCACGGCATTCTGCCCGTACGCCTCCTCATACAACTATGAAGCGTGGATCGTGCCGAAGCGGCAGGTTGACAACATCTCCCTGCTCGAAGAAGAAGAGCTCAAGTCCGTGGCGCACGCGCTTCGCCACATCATCAAAAAAGTAAACCAGCTCGGCCTGCCGTACAACTACTACATGCACCAGACGATCACCGACCAAGGAGAGTACTTCTACCTTCGGGTGTGCCCGCGCCGTGACACCTGGGCTGGCGTAGAGCTCGGCTCGAGGATTATCATCAACTCAGTGGCTCCTGAAGACGCCGCAAAATTCTACCGAGGCAAGTAACGTGCCATTTACCAGCAGAGAGAAACAACCCCGGCACCTGTCGGGGGCTGCATTTTTTTACAGACAAACCCACCATGAAAAAATAAACCCTCTCTGCGCTACCGCTTCACCGCCCACACACTGACCCACCGCACTCCGTCCCTGCCAGCGCCGTCTTCAACAAGCGCAGCCGACTCAACCGTAAATCCCGCTTGCTCACTTAATTGAGACAGCTCATCCTCGGTAAAAAAGCTGAACAGGCGGTTCACGCCCCGTGACAGTTTATCTGCCACTGCTCTCTCCCCCTGCCCATGCTTCACCCGTACGAGGAGCAAGCCGGACGGCTTACACACCCTCTGCAGCTCCTTGAGTGCCCGTAGGGTGTCTCTTTTAGGCACGTGCATAAGAATCGCATTCGCCCACACGGCGTTGAACGATTCATCCGGAAAGTCGAGTTTACAAACATCCATCATGCGGAACGTTGCCGCAGGCACGCGCTTGCGCGCTTCCGATAAAAACAAACCGACCAAATCAATGCCAACGACCTGAAAACCGCTCTCAACAAACGCTCCGCTGTCTCTTCCTCCGGCGCACCCGACGTCGAGCACCGCACTGCCTCTCGGCAGGCGCCGAATAAACTCTTCGCGCTCGGCGGGTGCAAGGTCTGCGATATCATCGAGATACTGCTTCCCGAGCTTGGTGTATGTTTTCGCCGTATTATTCATGCGCTCAGTATACCAAATTAACACCGCAATGAATAAGACTGCAGCTTGCACACTCTCCTGCCCGGTGGCGCTGCATACGGAAGCATTGCCCATCTTCGCCCTGTGTCCGCCGTTCAGTCGCCCTTCCCGCCGTACGCAAAACTTCGCGTCAAGACCGACAGGCTGGATGTAGTTGCATGCTTCCGCTACTCCCCAGAGGTAAATTTGAGAAACTTGCGCTTGCCAACCTGCAGTACCATTCCGCCCGTGACGCGCACCTTCTTCTTCCAATCCGTAATCTGCATGCCGTCGAACTGGACCCCACCCTGCTCAATCAAGCGCCGCGCCTCGCTCTTCGATGGGGCGAGCCCCGTTTCAGTGATAATATCGATAAGCGAATAGCTGCCCTCTTTTTTCAGCTGGTACGCGGGCATTGACCGGGGCGCTTTTTTTTCCTTGAATACGCGGGTGAATTCCGCTTCCGCCTTATCGGCAGCCGCGATGCCGTGGTACATCGCGATCAGCTCGCGGGCGAGCCGTACCTTATAGTCGCGCGGATTTGCCCCCCGTTTCATCTCCTGTGCAATTGAGTTAATCTCCGTGAGCGGCACGCCGGTGCAGAGCGTAAAATACTTCACGATGAGGCTGTCAGGAATCGACATGGTCTTCCCGAACATCTCACCCGCCGTATCAGTAAGATCGATCGTATTGCCAATACTCTTGCTCATTTTCTCACTACCGTCGGTTCCCTCAAGCAAGTCAACGGTCATAATATCCTGCGGGTCTTGCCCGTACGTCGGCTGTATCGTCCGTGCGGCGAGCATATTGAACGTCTGGTCCGTCCCGCCGAGCTCGACGTCCGCACTGAGCGCAACCGAATCATACCCCTGCAGTATCGGGTACAGCATCTCATGGATCCACAGCGGTTTACCGGCCTCCATCCGCTTTTCAAACATATCACGCTCAAGCATCTGGTTAACCGTAAACAAGCTCGTGAGCTGAAAGAGTTCGGCAAAATCCATATTCTGGTGCCACTCGCTGTTAAACCGTATTTCGACTTCCCGGAGGTCGAGCACCTTCCCGACCTGCTCCTTGTACGTTTCCCAGTTTTTCTGTATTTCCTTCCCCTCGAGCGGCTTGCGTGCCGATAACTTGTCCGATGGATCTCCAATGCGGGCGGTAAAATCGCCCACTAAAAAAATGACTTGGTGCCCGAGCTCCTGGAATTGCTTGAGCTTTCTGAGGACGACGGTATGCCCGAGGTGCAGATGCGGTGCGGTCGGATCGACGCCGAGCTTAACGCGGAGCTTTGCGCCGCTCTCGATCTTTTTCTGCAAACTTTTCTTGACGATCACTTCAGCAACGCCTCGCGTGAGCAGCTCTTGATTCTTTTCCTTCTGATTCATAAAATAACGTTTAGTGCATTCCTATTATACCCGCTTTTTGTTATAATAGGAAGGTTAAATGCTTTACGCTATGGGTACGTACACGATCGGCGTCGACGTAGGCGGAACAAAAATTCAGGCGGGGCTTGTTGGCCCAAACGGTGTGCTCAGGCAGAGCAAACAATTTTTAATCGGCAAAAAAACCAAAAAGAACATCCTCAAATGCATGGGCACGAGCATCGATTATTTTTTTTCGAACCGGGTGCGGGCAATCGGGATCGGCACAACAGGGCTCGTCAATGCTGAAAAAGGTGTTGTCACGCGGGGGCATAACCTAGCGCGGGACTGGCACGGTGTCCGCCTGAAACAGCTCCTCGAAAAGAAGTACAGGGTTACCGTAGCAATCGATAACGACGTCCATGCGAGCGCGCTCGCCGAAGCGACGGTCGGGGCCGGAAAAAAATTCCGCACCGTCGCCGTCATGGCAATCGGCACCGGCATCGGATTCGGCCTCGTAATTGACAAGCGGCTCTACCGGACTGGTTGCAATACAACTGAACTCGGGCATATAGCTATTGCAGCAACATCGCCGTGGTGCAGCTGCGGTCAGCGCGGCCACTTTGAAGCGCTCGCCTCCGGCACTGCAATGGTAAAACTGTACCGCAAACGCACCGGAAAAACCCTCACCTCATACGAAATCGTTGCACGGGCGCGTGCTGGCAACCGCCATGCGAACGCCATACTCGCCGCCATGGCCCACGATCTCGGCATCGGCATTGCAAACACACTGCACCTATTCAGCCCCGATATCCTTGTGCTTACCGGCGGGCTGTCGAGCATCCGGCCGCTCATACATCCAGCCATCCGTTCTGCCAGGAAATGCCTCATCTACCCTGAACTGAAAAAAATACCCATCACCGTATCCGAGCTCGGGTACGGCACTGGCGTTATCGGAGCAGCGCTCCTGACGCAACACAAGGTAACCGCATAGACTATGCCGATCCCACACCTCAAGGAACCAACTTTCCGCATTCGAAAAATCGGTGAACGCGCCGCCGGCCGTGTCCGGCGCAGGCAGGATGCGGCTCGGAAACCGTCCGGACCGAAGTGGAAACGCGTAGCAAAACGCACGCTCATGGTGTGCGGCATACTCGTTGGAGCCGGAATCATCGGCGGCATCGGCGTCTTTGCGTGGTACTCACGCGATCTTCCCGATCCCGATAAAATAATCGAGCGGACGGTTGCCGAGAGCACAAAAATCTATGCCCGCGACGGCGTGACGCTCCTCTACGAAATTCACGGCGACGAAAAACGCACGCTCATCCAGCTCGAGGACATCCCCGAGCTTATGAGGCAGGCAACAATCGCCATGGAAGACCAGGACTTTTACGAGCATAAGGGCTTTGACCTCCCGGGAATTATCAAGGCGGGTTGCCATGAGATCTTCGGAAATCTCGGCGGCCTCTGCCCACAGCGCGGCGGCTCTACCATCACCCAGCAGTTCGTAAAGAATGCGATCCTCACCTCTGAGCACTCATACACGAGAAAAATCAAAGAGCTCGTACTCTCCTACCAGCTCGAGCAAAAGCTCACCAAAGACGAAATACTCCAGCTCTACTTCAATGAGATCCCCTTCGGATCAACGCTCTACGGGGTGGAGGCCGCTGCCCAGACATTCCTCGGCAAGTCGATTCATGACGTTACGCTCTCTGAAGCGGCATTCCTCGCTGCGATCCCGAACCGCCCGACGTACTACTCCCCGTACGGAAACCATACCGAAGAGCTCTCCACTCGGCTGCACCTCGTGCTCAACGAGATGGTAGAAATGGGATTCATAACTGCCGAGGAGGCGGAAGAAGCCAAAAAGGACAACATACTTGAACGCATGAGGCCTCAATACGAGAATATCACGGCGCCCCACTTTGTCATGTACGTCCGGGAACAGCTCAGCACTCGGTACGGGGAAAAGGTTATTGAACAGGGGGGCCTCAAGGTGATCACCACGCTCAATATCGACAAACAGCGGGTTGCCGAAGAGGTAATCCGCGAGTATGCCGAAAAAAACTACCTCAACTATAATGCAAGCAATGCCGCGCTCGTGAGCCTCGATACCAAAACGGGTCAGATCCTGGCGATGGTCGGTTCAAAAGACTACTTTGACGACACCATCGACGGCAATGTCAATGTCACGCTGCGGCCCCGCCAACCGGGGTCTTCACTCAAACCGCTCGTCTACCTTGCCGCATTTGAAAAGGGATATACGCCGGACACCATCTTATTCGACCTCGTGACGAAGTTTAAGACAGACGCACAGGATTACGAACCGAAAAACTACGACCTCGTGGAACACGGCCCGCTCTCCATGCGGAACACCCTGGCAGGCTCGCTCAACATTCCAGCCGTGAAAACGCTCTACCTCGCCGGCATTGATAACGTGCTCGACATCGCAGAACGGTTTGGATACAGCACCTTCCAGGACCGCAGCCGTTTCGGGCTCTCCCTCGTACTCGGAGGCGGTGAGGTTACGCTGCTCGAACATACATCAGCATTCGCAACCTTTGCCCGCGAGGGGATACGCCACCCTGTTTCCGCTATCCTCAGCGTTGAGGATAGCGGCGGCAAGATACTTGAGGAGTACGAGGAGCGCGAGGAGGAGGTGTTCGACAAAGAAGCCGTCCGGACGCTCAACAACGTACTGTCAGACAACGGCGCGCGCGCTTACATCTTCGGCTCCAGCAACTACCTCACGCTTCCTGATCGGCCAGTTGCGGCCAAGACCGGCACAACAAACGATTACCGAGATGCCTGGACGCTCGGGTACACGCCGTCCATAGCTACGGGCGTATGGGTGGGGAACAATGATAACTCAGAAATGAGGCGCGGCGCCGACGGATCCATCGTTGCCGCACCGATCTGGCGCGAATTCATGAAACGGACGGTCGGCGGCCCGGCAGAACCCTTCAATAGCCCCACCATCACGCAGCCGGATAAGCCAATCCTACGGGGCGAACTGGAAGGCGGAGTCACCCTGACGGTAGATTCCACAACCGGCAAGGTAATTCCCAACTCGTGCCTCGATACCTACCCCAAAGAATTTCAAGAAGAGAAAACGTTCCGCACCGTGCACACGATACTCCACTACGTTGACCGCAATAACCCGCTCGGTCCTGTGCCGGCAGATCCGACCGTCGATCCGCAATACGTCCGCTGGGAAGAACCCGTTGCCCGCTGGGCGGCAGAAAATGGCTACGTCGAAAACATCCCTGCCGAAGAAGATTGCAACTTGCGTTCTGACAAAAATAAACCAACAGTCAGCATCACTGCTCCAAAAAAAAATGCAACTCTCACTGCACGAAACGTAACGGTGACGGTGTCGGCGAAAGCAACCTCACCGCGGACAATCAAGGAAATCACCTTTTCGCTCGACGGCAAGCTGATTGGATCCACAAAAACGAGCCCCTATACGCTGACCCTCACGCTTCCCGAGAATACAAAGGCTGGATTCCATGATATCAAAGCCGACATCTTCGATGACATCAGCAACACGCGCTCCGATACCATCACCATCAATTATCTCCCGAGCGCTTCCGGCACGACAATCAATACGAATACCGTGAACACGAACACCTCAGATTAAATTGCGCCCCAACCACTAACAACAGGCCCCGTGAGGGGCCTGTTGTATATGGTTCGTACTATTCTTCTACTGCTTGATCGGCATAATGATATAGGTATAGTCTCCGCCAGATTTCGGCTTAAGCAACCCTGGTGTTGCGTTCGTGTTGAGCTCAAGTATTACCTCGCTACTTTTAATGTTCTGCAGCCCGTCGAGTAAAAACCGATAATTAAAGATAATGCTGTTCTCCCCGCCCTTTATCGACGCCTCCTGCCGCGCCTCACTCTCCCCGACCTGCAGGTTGGTGGCTGATACGAGTATCTCCGACTTGGCTGGTGAAAAAGCGAGTACAATGTCATTCCCGCCGGGCTTGCAGAAAAGGCTCGCCCGCCTAATGGTATTGGTAAATTCTCTCGTGCCAACCGTTGCCTGCGTCTGGTGTTCGCGTGGAATAATCTGCTCATAATCAGGATACTGCCCCTCAATCACCCGTGATGTTAAATTCACGCCGTTCAGCGAGAAGCGAACCTGGTTCTCGTTACTCTGGATCTCAACAGGCCCAGATTCTTCACCGAGCACGCGAATGAGCTCTTGCACCGTCTTGATTGGCACGATGATGTGATAAGCATCAATGCCGCTGGTATTTTTAACTTCAACTTTTTTCTCCGCCAGACGGTAACTGTCCGTTGCCACAACCGTGAGGGTATTTTTACTGAAATCAAAGTAAATGCCGCTGATTTCAGGCCTCGTCTCATCAAAAGCGACTGCGAACGCAACAGAGTCCAACGCCTCTTTGAGAATTTGCGCATCAATTCCGTGCGTATATTTTGCTTCAACTTCAGGAATAAGCGGAAATTCAGTAGCATCAACCCCTTTCATAACCGTTTTTGAATCTCGGCACCCGATTTTTAAATTTTGTTCCGCCAGCTCGAGTGTTACATTTTCATTCGGAAGCAGATTAATGTAGTCGTTAAGTGTTTTTCCCTGAACGGTAAAAGAGCCCTCTTGTTCAACCTTCCCGCGGACAACGCACGTCACTCCAAGCTCGAGGTTTGTGGTTTGGAGGGTGAGCCCTCCACGTTCGGCCCGGAGAAGTACGTTACTTAAAATCGGGAGGGAAACATTCTTGCTCGCGACGTGGCTTACAAGCTGCAACCCTTTGGATAAATTTTCTTGTGTACAAATTACCTTCATAGTAGTAATAATATTTTTTTAAAGAAGAGTAGTAGTAATAGTAGAGGAGTGGAAAAGTGTATAGGTTGCCGTGAGGGTTGATTGAGGGCTGCTCTTGTTGGGGTAAAAGTTTTAATTTTTTTTACTGTGTGTGTGGTGTGGGGTGATGGGCGGTGTATGTGTTGGGCGCCGATTGTGGGTGGTTTATTACAGGGGCAGGAGGGGCTGTTGATATGTGCTTTACGCGTCCACACATTGTACAGCGGTCCCATATCAATTATCAACACACAAGCTACTTGTTATACAGCCGCTGCCGGATAAGATTAATGTCTTGCCGTATCTTTTCATCTTCCTCGAGCAGGTTTTTGATTTTTTCATACGCATGCATGGCGGTCGTGTGGTCTCGCCCCCCGAGCTCATGCCCTATCGTCGGGTAAGAGCATTTTGCTTCTTCACGCATGAGGTACATGGTAATCTGGCGGGGCACGACCAGTTCTTTTTTTCTGCTGCTGCCAACCAGATTGTCGATGGTAATGTCGAAAAAATCGGCAACGGTATTGATAATTTGTTTAACGGTGATTGCGCCCTCCCGTTTCTGCTGGCTCGAAATACTGGAGAGCATTGCCTTGACTGAATCGGCGGTCGGCGCCGCGCTGTTGAGTTCGTGGAATGCGATGATGCGGTTGAGCGCTCCCTCGAGTTCACGCACGTTACTTTGCACTTTATTTGCGATGAGGGTAATGATTTCTTGCGGCAGGGAGTATTTTTTTTCTTTGCATTTTGCACGGAGAATTGCCATTCGCGTTTCGTAGTCAGGCTGGGCAATATCGGCGATCATCCCCCACTCGAACCGTGAGACGAGCCTGTTTTCGAGTGCAGGAATCGCTTTCGGCGGGCGGTCTGAGCTGAGGACAATTTGCTTGTTCTGCTGGTGCAGCGTATTGAAGGTGTGGAAAAATTCCTCCTGCGTGCCTTCCTTTCCCGCGAGGAACTGGATGTCGTCGATCAGCAGAATGTCAGCAGTTCGGTATGAGTCTTTAAATTTTTCACTGCCACCCTGGCTGATTGCCCGTATAAATTCATTGGTAAATTTTTCACACGTCGTATAGATCACCTTTTTCCCCGGCGTCTTCTTGAGCGCCTCGTGCGCGATTGCCTGGAGGAGGTGGGTTTTCCCAAGCCCGGCGCCGCCGTAGAGGAAGAGCGGGTTGTATACTTCGCCCGGGCGCTGCGCGACTGCCTGGCAGGCTGCGTGGGCGAGCTCATTGCTTTTTCCGACGACGAACGTGCTGAATACATAGCGGGCGTTCAGCCCAAATCCGTTTTTCGGGGGAGCCGATTCCATTTTTTTGGACGGTATTACAACTGGTTCTGCCGGCCCGGCGGTGGCACGGTGCGTTTCCGCAGCCCGTTGTTTTGATTCGACCCGATAGCTTACCTCGGCAACTTTTCCCTGCGTGGCGTGCTGCAGCGCTTCGAGCACTTTATGGTGGTATTTATTTTCGAGCCACGTTTTTGTAAATGCATTTGGAACGCCAATAACAACCTTCGTGTCTTCGTGGGATAGGATGAAGGTATTCTTAAACCACGTTGTGAAGTTTGCTTTGCTGAGTGCTAGCTCAAGTTCTCCAAGTGCCGCACTCCACAGCTGTTCAGTGTCCATGGAATTGGTTAAAAAATTGGTACTAGTAATCCTACCACAAAGGCACGGGCGAACATATACCGTAGAGGTACATATTATGTGTATAAGATGTTCATAGCATGCGGACAGAAAAAATTCGTTGACCGGGTGTTTGTTTGTTGCTATACTCTAGGCACTCAATTATTCTCCAATAAAAATCCTTATGCCGAAGAGAACTCTCCAGCCAAAGAAACGGTACCGAAAAAAGACGCATGGCTTTAGAAAGCGTTCTCGGACGACCGGGGGTAAGCGGATACTGAAGCGGCGCAGGGCCCGGGGAAGAAAAAAACTTTCATTGTAGCAATGCTGCCCCGCATCCACCGGTTATCGAGCACTGAGGACTGGCGGCGCGTTCATGCGGCAGGCAGCACCGTTCACGGGCGTGGGATAGTCGTAAAGGTACTAAGGAGCAGAAATGCCGCAACGCGGTTTGGCTTCAGTATAAGCACGAAGGTCAGCAAGCGGGCTACCGTACGGAACCGGATCAAGCGACAGCTCCGTGTGGCTGCCGGAAAGTACGTCGATAGCGTCCGCAGCGGGCTCGATGTGGTTTTTATCGCCCGCACTCCACTGGTTGGGCTGTCCTCAGAAAATATGGAGCATGAAGTAGTCCAGGTTTTAAAAAAAGCACGGGTACTCTTATGAAACGAACAGCTGCAGTAGTCCGCGGCGTTGCCCTCCGGCTCATACGGTTGTACCAGGGAACGCTCTCGCCAGATCATGGGTTTTATTCTGCACGGCACCCCTATGGGTTCTGCCGTTTTCATCCAACCTGTTCGGAGTATTCGTACCGAGCCATTGAGCGCTTCGGTGTTTTCCGGGGGAGCTGGAAGGGCATCAGGCGCATCATCCGGTGCAATCCGTTTAACCGAGGGGGATACGACCCCATTTCTTAACGATTACGTTGTATGATTGTTGATCTCTACTATCTCGTTCTATTTGAACCTCTGTTCAATGGGTTGCTGTATATCTATAATTACATTCCGAGCCTCGGCGTTTCCATCATCATTATTACCGTACTCATTAAACTCCTGCTCTATATCCCCTCCCGTTCGTCGATCCGCGCCCAGAAAAATTTGCAACAGACTCAGCCAAAGATGAAGGCGATCCAGGAGAAGTATAAAAATGATAAGGAGGAGCTTGGCAGGCAGCTCATGAAATTTTATAAAGAAAATAAGGTAAATCCTTTTTCTTCCTGCCTTCCGCTCCTGCTCCAGCTGCCGATACTCATTGCCCTGTATCGCGTGTTTTTTTCCGTTGCGCAAACTGATCCGACAACAGGGATACTGATCGCGGAAAATCTTGAACACCTGTACGCTCCGCTCCGCGATATTTTTACGTCCCAGGCGATTGACCCGACTTTTTTAGGAATTTTTGACCTATCGCAGAAGGGCAATTTTATTTTCGCGATTCTCGCGGGGGCAGCGCAGTTTTGGCAGGCAAAGATGATTCAGGCAAAAAAGCCCCCAAGGGTTCCGGGGGCGAAGGACGAGGGTATGGCTGCGAACCTCAACAAGCAGATGCTGTATTTTATGCCTATCATTACAGTTTTCTTCGGGATTCAATTCCCTGCGGGACTCACGCTGTATTGGCTCGTTTCAACTCTTTTCATGGTGGCGCAGCAGTGGTATGTTATGAAAAAGGATAGTCCGGCGGACGGTGAAACTCCCGCTGTCATATCGAAATGATTCTCTCAAAAGATACGATCATAGGGCTTCCGGTATATACGCAGTCTGATGACCACGTCGGCAAGGTTGCTGACTTTGAAGTTGATCCGGAGCTGCAGCGCATCGTACGGTACCACGTGCGGCCGGGAGATATCATCAGGGGGATACTGCAGCGCGAGTTGCTCGTGAACAGCGAACAAGTTGTCTCCATCACGAATGAGAGGATGGTTATCGAAGACGGCACTGTCCGCGTTCAGGACCAAAAAAAAGTGCCGCTGAAGCGGGCGGTCCCTGCAACGTAGAACCCGGCCAGCGTGCTTGGCATGGGCGGCTATTCTCTGCCGCTCTTTTCTGTAATAATGAGCGTCCTCGTGTGCTGGCCAGCGAGCGAGAAGCGGATTTCGGTACGCGGATAAGGCGCGAGCATCGCACTGATTTTATCTGCCCACTCGATGATCGTAATGGTGTCGCGTTTTCCTAAGTGTTCCCCGAGGCCGATGTCTATCACATCGCCAGTGTGCTTAAGCCGGTAAAGGTCCACGTGGCAGAATTTTTTTGCGCTTCTGGCATGGACAGGGTACACTTTCATGAGGATAAACGTTGGGCTCTGGATTGCAGACGTGATGCCGAGACCGCGCGCAAAGCCTCTCGCAAAGCACGTTTTGCCGGCACCGAGGTCACCCGTTAGGGCGAATATGGCGCCTCCATGAGTTTTTTTGGCTAAGGCAAGCCCAAATAATTCTGTTTCTTTTTCAGAGGAGGTATTTTTTTTCATACTTGCATTGTACTTAAAATTGCTGATGGTGCCAAACTTGACAGCAGGATCGGCGTACAGTATACTAACCTATTAAATTTTGAGATCACCCGTGTGATACGGTACGGGTATGGAACGGACGGAAGCACAACAGTCAATTGATTTAATTAAAAAAAGCGCCAATATTGTTATTGTGCTGCCAAAAAATCCTTCAACCGATGCGGTTGCTTCAGGGTTGGGGCTTTTTCTGGCGCTCGAAAAAGTTAATAAAAAGGTAAGGGTCGTGTGCAATGAATTCAGCCTCCCTCCCTCCCACCAGTTCTTGCCGAAGAGCGGGGAGATCCATTCAGACTTGTCAGCTTTGAGAAAGTTCATCATCACCCTCGACCTATCACGCACGAAGGTTCGTGAGCTGAGCTACGATATTAGTAACAACAGCAAGCTCAACATATACGTAACTCCGAAAGATGGCTTTTTCGAGCCACGCGACGTTTCAACTTCCGCATCGGCGTATGAGTACGACCTCATCATTACCCTAGATTCTCCAAACCTGGAGTCCCTCGGGAAAATTTACGACGACAATACTGAATTTTTTTACCATACGCCACTCATCAACATTGACCACAATCCGTCGAATGAATACTTCGGTGAAATCAACTCCGTGGATCTCGTTGCGACCTCGACATCAGAAATTATTTTTGAGCTCATCAGGCAGCTCAATGGAGGCGCTATGGACGAATATATCGCGACAAGCCTCCTCACCGGAATCATCTCGAAGACAAAGAGCTTTCAGAGCACCACGGTAACGCCGCGGTCACTGGCGATCAGCAGCCTCCTCATTGAAAACGGCGCGCGCCGTGACGATATCATCAAACACCTCTACCGCACGAAGACGATCAGCACGCTCAAGCTCTGGGGCCGCGCGCTCGCCCGCCTCAAAACCGACCTCGACGGGAGGCTGGTCTGGTCTCTGCTCAACAACCAGGATTTTGAAAAATCGGGCGCTGGAGAGAGGGAGCTCGAAGGTGTTGTAGACGAACTCATCGTTAATACGCCCGATGCCGAAATCATCGTCCTCATTTACGAAAGCAACAGCGGCAGCATCCGGGTCATCGTTAATACGATCAAATCAATTGACGGCCTCCGCTTGTTTAAGGAGTATAAGCCCGCCGGAACCCGGAATTTCACCAAGTTTAAATTTGACCGCCGGCAGCTGCTTGAGGTCGAAGCCGAGGTGTTGGCGACCATCCGGGAATTCATAAAAAACCAATAGCTCGCAGGAAGGAAGCAAGCGCCCGATCATCGGTTGGAGGGAATTTTTTAATTTACGGCATGCTGAAAAGCTGGTATACTGTGAACTATGAATGACCTGACGAGTAAAACTGACAGGGGCATTGATGATCTCATCCAGCAGTCCCACGATGCAAGCGCACGGATACGGGTTAGTCCCGATGATGTTGAGGAAAAGCTGCAAACAAAAATTCACGACATACAAGAAAAAAAAGTAGAACAGGTTACCCAGCAGCGCGCTTCCCAGGAAGGATTTCCCTACATCAGCTTGAAGGGCTTTCCCGTGAGCCCCGAAGCTTTGGTACTGATACCGGAAGCGGAGGCCCGCGAGCTGAAAGCCGTCTGCTTTTTTTTCGGCGATGCCGAGATACGAATCGGCAGCGTTAATCCGCGGGCAGGGGGCATCGACGCCCTCCGTCAGCGCCTTGAAAATGATACAAAAGCCCGCGCAGAGGTGTACCTCATCTCCGAGCGGAGCTTCGAGGCTGCGCTGAGGCTGTACGCCATGCTGCCGAAGCGCCGGGAATTCAAGGGGGGCATTGAGCTGACAGGAGAGGACCTCGAAAACTACCGCGGCAAGATTGGATCATTTCGCGATCTCAACGACCAGATACAGCGCGTATCGACTTCGGATTTATTTACCATGGTGGTAGCGTCTGCGCTCAAGGCGAACGCATCCGATATCCATATTGAGACTGAGCAGGATGACATCAAGGTCCGTTTCAGGATTGATGGCGTGCTCTATGACGTGGCAATCATTGATAAAAAGCTGTGGCCTAAGATTATCAGCCGCGTCAAGCTGCTCGCCAAGCTCAAGCTCAACGTAACCGATGTCCCCCAGGACGGGCGGTTTACCGTCTACCTGACAGACGAGTTCATCGATGTCCGCGTTTCAACCGTGCCGAGCGCTTACGGGGAGAGCATCGTCATGCGCCTGCTCATGTCGTCGGCAACCGGGCTTGAACTTGAGGATATTGGCCTCGTCGGGCACGCCCTCGACATTATTAAGCAAGAGATTGACCGGCCGAACGGCATGATTCTAACGACGGGACCGACTGGATCGGGCAAGACGACTACGCTCTACGCTGTTGTCAAGAAGCTTAATAAGCCGGAAACGAAAATAATTACACTCGAGAACCCCATTGAGTACCGGGTGAAAGGCATTACACAGAGCCAGGTTGAGGGGAATGAGCAGGCTGAGAGCGATCAGAAGGATATCCGGCAGATGATTATGGACGGGAGCGGCGGCAAGAAGCACTATACGTATGCAGGCGGCCTCCGGGCCGTCCTCCGGCAGGACCCGGACATCGTCATGGTCGGCGAGATCCGGGACCACGAGACAGCAGAAATATCAATTCAGGCAGCGCTCACCGGGCACCTCATGCTTTCAACGCTGCACACGAACAGTGCCGCTGGTGCGATACCGCGTTTGCTCTCAATGGACGTGAAGCCTTTCCTCCTTGCGCCCGCACTCAACGTTATTGTCGGGCAGCGGCTCGTACGGAAGATATGCGAGCGCTGCAAAGAGCAGTATACGCCGCCGCCTGAAATTGCGGAGCGTGTCGGCAAGCTGGTCGATGCCCTGCCAGAGAATCTGCGCGGCAGCCTGACGAGAGATTCGTTCAAGTTTTACCGCGGGAAAGGGTGTGTGGAGTGCAGCCAAATCGGGTACCGAGGGCGCATCGGCATCTTTGAAATTTTAACCATGAATGAAGAAATTGAGAAACTCATCTTGACTGGCCAGGTTTCGGAGTACCAAATACAGGCAATATCAAAAAAGCACGGCATGCTGACGATGGCGCAGGATGGCATTCTCAAGGTTTCTCAGGGCATCACAACGCCGGAGGAAATTTTTAAAGCGACAGAGTGAAGAATTTTTGCGCTCGCCGGTAGATAGTTCCGGCTAAAACGTTAACGCGAGACTGGCTGGTTGACCGGCACGGGGCAAAAAAAGCGGGCGGGGAGCAGTTATCCCAAGTTGTTTTTTCATTGATTTTCTTATCGCCATTTTGCTGGAATGGGGCAATTGATTTATACTATACGCGTATCCGTAGTATGAGAGGGGGTGATACTATGAGAAGGAAGTTCATAATCGCGTTGGTAGTTATCGCGTCAATGGCATTGACCGCCGGTGTGGTGAAAGCCGCCAGCGGCGCTTTTGATTCCCTGACCGTAGGCAAGCAAGGCACGGGAGGCGTGACGTATTTCAATGGCACAATCGTAAATGACACGACGGGCGCCGGCACTGCCGACAATCCTGTCACTTTCGGCGACAACGTCAGAATTGACGGCCGAATCTACCGCGGCGCAACCGCCGGCACTGCCGATTCCCTGCCCCTGATTGTCAATGATAACATGGAGGTGGTCGGTTCCCTGGCCACAGATTCCCTTTCCACCGGGGCGCTGGCAGCTACATCACTATCGGGAACGGGCATTGTGAGTACGGGGAACATTCTCGATGGGACAATCGCTACCGGCGATATGGCTGATAGTGCCGTGAACAGCGCCAAAATCAGCGACAGCACCGTAACTACGGCAGATATTGACAGCAATGCGGTTACGCAGGGAGTGGAGAGCAGCTTGGTAACCGACGTTAATACGATAAAAACCGAGGCTGAATTTGATACGCTGCAATCCCTGTCAATCACCACAGGAGCAAGCACCGTGCTCTGCATGTGGAGTGGTTATGGCGATACAATGAATGATAACGAGTTCATTTGGGTACAGATGCTGCTGGATGGCACTTTGATTCAGCGGACCGTGCGCATACAGAGAACGGCCGGTGGTGACAATACGAACCATACTACTATGGCCACACAGGCTTTATTCTCTGTCGCGGCAGGCACGCATACCGTCAGCATGGAATGGAATACGGAGACGAGCGCCAATATGTATCAGGCCACCCTTGATTGCATTGAATTGAAAAAATAGGCTTATCCAAAAAACATCCTTAGTTGGCGAGGGTGTTTTTTGTTATTGAGTAGGATTTACAAAAGTTTTTTAAGCTTTTCCTGTGCTTCAGCCAGTTTCTGCCGTTCCCTATCCACCACGTCTTTCGGCGCCCGTTCGGTGAAATTTTTATTGGAAAGTTTTTCCTCCAGTCTTTGGATATAGGAAGAAATATCTCGAGTTTGACGTTCAAGGTCGACTGCGGAGCCACGGGAAAGCTCAAGCCAACAGTTTACGCCCGCAGCGTGAAAGTGAGTCATTTGAGAACCATTCTTGGTTGTCACGTCGATTTTGGCAAGTTGACTGATAATCTTTTTATTTTTTAAAATGAGTTTTTCTCCTTTTCCCTGAATATGTGCAGTTATTGTATCGCTCGCGGGTTCTTTTTTTTGAGTACGAATATTGCGTGCGGCGGTAACAAATTCTTGCAACATTGCAAATTCTTTTTTTGCGGTATTGTTGGAAGTTTTTTTATCAGGGTGCGGCCAGGCCTGGACGATAAGCATGTTATTTTTGCCGGTATGTGCAAGGCGTGACCAGATCTCTTCCGTCACAAACGGGATAAACGGGTGGGCCAGTTTGAGCCATGTGGTTAAAACGGAACGCAGCACACCGTAATTTTTTTCATGCTTTGCAATTTCCAGGTACCAGTCGGCAAAATCATGCCAAAGGAAGTCATAGAGTGCGGTGCCTGCTTCAGAAAATTTAAAATTATCAATATTTTTTGTAACGTCTGCAACCAGCTGGTTCAGCCTGCCCATGATCCATGTGTCAGCCAGGGTTTTTGCCTCAAGCTTTTTGGTTTTCGGCGCGGGCTGGGAAAGGGTAAACCGCGCGACATTCCACAGTTTATTGATAAAGTTGCGGTACCCGGCGATTTTTTCTTCATACAGCCGATAGTCCAAACCCGGAGCAGTGCCGAGCACGAGCGAAAGGCGGATGGCGTCTGTTCCGTATTTTTCGGTCATCAGGATCGGGTCAATGCCGGTTCCTTTTGATTTGGACATTTTTTTCCCGTGCTTGTCCAGGACCATGCCATGCAGGTAAATAGTTTTGAATGGCACCTTATGGGTGAAATGCAGGCTCAGCATAACCATGCGCGCAACCCAGAAAAAGAGCAGGTCCCAGCCGGTTTCCATGACCGACGTCGGGTGGAACAGTTTTAAATCCTTGGTTTTTTTCGGCCACCCGAGCGTTGAGAACGTCCACAAGCCGGAGGAAAACCAGGTGTCGAGCGTGTCTTCTTCCTGCTTAAACTGTTTGCCGCGGCACTTTTTGCATGCTTTTGGCTTGTCAGAGCTGGCAGCAGGTTCCTGGCATTTCTGGCAGTACCAGACCGGTATCTGGTGGCCCCACCATAGCTGGCGGGAAATGCACCAGTCGTGGATGTTGTTCATCCAATGGAAGTAAACCTTTTCAAAGCGTTTGGGTATAATATTGATCTTTCCGGATTTGACTGCCGAAATCGCCGGTTTGGCCAACGGCGCGATTTTCAGGAACCACTGCTTGGAAATGAGCGGCTCAATCGGTGTGCTGCACCGGTCGCACCGCGCCTGCTGGTGGATGTAGTCAACGGTTTTTTCGACCAGCTCTTCATCCTCCAGCCGGATAAAAATATCGTGGCGAGCATCCTGCACGCTTTTGCCGTAATACTCACCCGCTTCTTTCGTCATTGTATTGTCCTGGCCAATGATGTTGATGGCTGGCAGGCGGTGGTCCAGTCCGATGGCATAGTCGGCGGCATCGTGGGCCGGCGTGACTTTCACCGCGCCGGTGCCGAATTCCATGTCCACGCGCGCATCAGCAACGATCGGAATTTCCCGGTTTACGATCGGCAGGATGATTTTTTTTCCGACATACTGGGCATAGCGTTTGTCTTTTGGGTTCACAGCCACGGCTGTATCACCGAGCATGGTTTCCGGCCGGGTCGTAGCTACGACGATGTATTTTGTTGAACCGGACAGCGGGTAGCGGATAAACCAAAGCTTGCCCGAAGTTTCAACGTGCTTGACTTCTAGGTCAGACAGCGCCGTTGCGCAGCGCGGGCACCAATTCACGATGCGCGACCCGCGGTAGATTAGCCCTTCGTTGAAAAGCGTGATGAACGCTTTGTGCACTGCGGCAGTAAGCGCCGGATCCATGGTGAAGTGTTCGCGCGACCAATCGCACGATATACCGAGCTGGCGGACTTGGGTAGTAATTCTTGATCCGTATTTTTTTTTCCATTGCCACACGCGTTTCAGGAATTCAGCCCGTCCGAGGCTGTCCCGGTTGACTCCCTCAGACGCAATAAGGCGTTCCACCATGACTTGGGTGGAGATGCCGGCGTGGTCGGTTCCCGGTAGGCAGAGCGTCCGGTCCCCTTTCATCCGGTGGTAGCGGGTCATGATGTCCTGGATGGTCAGGCCGGTCGCATGCCCCAGATGCAGTTCTCCAGTGACATTCGGCGGCGGCATGGATATGGTGAAAGATTTTTTTCTGGGGCTCGGCATTTTGTCCGGATTAAAAAAACCGGACCGTTCCCATTTTGCGTAGATGCCGGATTCAATGTCTTTCGGTTGGTATGCCTTATGTAACTCCGTGGTCATAAGAAAATAGCTGATGACGCAGCTATTTTACCAAAAATCAACTCTTTATACCAGTTCCCAGTTTGGGTTTGCTTCGAGCGTTTTCCAGTGCGTGGCCCGTGCTCCGGAACGGCGGTAGTACCCGGCGATGGCGATCATGCTCGCATTATCAGTGCAGTATTCGGGCGGCGGGGCAGTGAAGAGGGCATGAGGGCCAAGCGTTTCGCGGACCGCGCAGCCGAGACGCAGCCTCAGCTCAGCATTCGCCGCGACCCCCCCAGCGAGCAGTACGCTCCGTACGGAGAGCGCCTGTGCCGCGCGGACTGTTTTGGCTATGAGCACGTCGGTAACCGCCCGCTGGAAACTCGCGCAGATATCCGGTAAGTTCGTTTTTACTAGCCGCGGATTTTGTCGTACCATGTAGAGCACTGCCGTCTTGAGGCCCGAAAAGCTGAAATCGTAGCTGCTATGCGTAAGCATCGGTCGCGGAAAGGTGAATGCGGCAGGATCGCCCCGTTTGCCCAGTTTTTGTATTTCCGGGCCGCCCGGGTAGCTGAGCCTGAGCATCTTCGCGACCTTGTCGAATGCTTCACCTGCCGCATCGTCTCTCGTCCTGCCGATGAGGCTGTATGCCCCGTGCCGTTTGATGAGCATGAGATCCGTGTGGCCGCCTGATACGACGAGGCAGAGCGCGGGGAGCGGAATAGTATTTCTTCCATGCCAGTTTGCGTACAGGTGGCCCTCCATGTGGTTAATGGAGATGATTTTTTTTCCCCACGCAAGGCTTAGCGCTTTGGCGGTCTGGACGCCGATGCGGAGCGAGGTAACGAGCCCGGGTCCGACCGTCACGGCAATTGCATCGATTTTTTTCGGTGCCACTCCGCTCTGTTTGAGTGCGTAGTCCACCGCTGGAATAATGTTGATGACGTGCTTCCGCGCAGCAACCTCGGGCACGACGCCACCGTACCGACGGTGTGTCGCTATTTGCGATGCGATGACGTGCGAAAGGATTGCGCGTTCGCGTTGCGTCGCGTGAACGACGCTGACCGCCGTGTCATCACACGACGATTCAATACCGAGTATGTTCATCTTGCCGTGGGATCATGCTGCGGTTGAGGATGCCTTCCATTTCGCCCGCAGCCTGTTTATCGACTGTTAGCGCGATGGGGATATAAAATTTTTTTGCTTCATTGAACCAGCGGGGGAATTTGTACTGCACCGGGTGGTTCCGTGGAATGAACGGCCAGGAGCGCATGTTGTCGAGGGTGTCCGCAGTTTTAATCATGCGCACGGTGCGGTTTGCCCTGAGGATCGCTTTTAGCTGCTTCGGCTTGTTGAAAATTTTTTCAACTTCCGTTTCGCGGAACGGACGCGGTCTCGTGACGGCACGTACGAGGCTGAGCACCTTTGGCCCGAATATTTTTTTAATGTCCGTTGCCGTCAGGCGTGTATCCTCCAGGCTGTCGTGCAGCAAGCCGGCAATGACCGCATCGGGATTACGAGCGGTGTGCTCCGCGAGCCAGCGAGCTACGCGTACGCAGTGTATGATATACCCCGCATTTTCGGTGTCTGCTTCGTCACGCACCTGGCCTGCGTGGTACTGTTTCGCAATTCGGATCGCAGCCTGGATGCGCCGCTGATCTTTTTTTGAGAATGAGGCGATGCCCCGCAGCAAGGCCCGCTCGTTCTTTGAGTAGTATGGGAAATCATCTGGCATGTACCTAGTATACTCCGTATGGCGGCAAAAAAAAATGCGGTTAGGATATGCGCACCCGATGAGAATGCCGCCGATTGAATTTTTGTCCTGGGCAGCGCTGGATCCTTCGCCAGCTCGCATCCATCGGCGCTCCCCTGCAGGCTCGCTTCTGCCCGTTCGAATCCTGGCTGCCATAAAATCCGCTACCGATGGTACGCACGGCATCGTTTCTTGAAACGTGGTTGTATACCGCTGACGGGATTCGAACCCGTGTTGCCACATTGAAAGCGTGGAGTCCTAGGCCAGGCTAGACGACAGCGGCGTGAATGATTGGAAATTGTACCTGAGGTGTGCGTTTCTGTCAATATGTTCCAGTCGTTGCCGAGGGGAACGCTTTATACTATACTAGAGGAGCACTGGGGCACACACCCATAACGAATAAGAGGAGTATTATGCCTAAAAATACAAAAGGTAAAGAACCGGACGAGACGTACGATTACAAATTTTCGAACGGCCTGTCGGAAGCGAATGGCTCGTTGCCGTCACCGAAGGGAGCGGCTGGAGCTGACGGCAAGGACTGGCTCGAGGATGAGGATTATGCGGGGCAGCTCGCCGTTGACGTATACCAGACCGAGGATAATATCGTAATCAAGTCGACGATCGCCGGCGTCAAGCCGGAGGCAATCGACCTCTCCGTAAATAATGACATGATAACGATCCGTGGCAAGCGGGAGAAAGAGCACGAGGTGGCGGATGACGATTATTTCTACCGCGAGTGCTATTGGGGCGGCTTTTCGAGGTCGATCATCCTGCCCTGTGAGGTGAAGGTCGACAGCATCCAGGCATCAATGAAGAACGGGATACTCACCGTCGTGCTGCCGAAGGCCAAGAAGGTCAGCAAGGTGACCGTCGTCAAGGTAAAGGAGGAGTAGCAGTATGGGGATCCAAGAACGTAGTAGCTACCTTGAAGTCGTAGTTACCGGTTTTGATGGTACCGACGCGATTATCACGTTTCCGGGAAAGGAGGTCGTGCGGTGGCCGATCAAGAGATTGCCAGACGGCATTCGGGACGGCAGTAAAGTCAGGATTGCCGTAACGACCGATGAGACCGAAGAGGCAGCACGGAAGGAACTCGCAAAAGAGGTACTCAATAACTTATTGAGGGGATAGTATGCGAACGGAGCGTACATTACCGGAGCGGAAAAAAAAACCGCCTGCAAAAAAGCGGGCGGCGGTGCCTCAGCATGAGATTACAATCGGGCACTGGCCCTTTTTTACCCTCATGGTTTTGCCGCTCTTTTTTGTGATGCTTTTTGTTTCGACACCCGGATTTTCGTTGTCAGCAGGCACGGTCAATGCGATAATCGTTTCCGCTATGTACCTCTTTTTCGGTGCGGTTGTCTTTCTCGTTTTTGCAATCGGCAAGTACATGTACGATTCGCTTAAGCCGTACCCGAAGGAGATTGATCGCGACGAACGGCGCCTCGAGCTGACCCTGTTTTTCATTTTCTGCCTCGTGGTCTTCCCGACGTTAATCATTACCTTACTCTAGCGTACCATCAGCAATGGGAGCTCCACGGCAAAAAAAAGATGTGCGAGTACCGCAGGCGACGCCGCACCGGCTGGCATTGCGAATTTTTATTATCCTGCTCGTTGTCGGCACGGCAGCGATTGCATTTGTTTTCTTCTTCAGCGCGTCGTACCAGGGGAAATTTTTCCCGGGTACGCAGGTTGGGTACCTCGACCTCGGCGGCATGACGTACGGCAGCGCCCGCCAACAGCTCGAGGAAGTCACGAATGCCATTATCGATGAGGGCATCACTTTCAGTTACCGTGGGGAGGAATTTCCGGTCACCTCGACGGTTGAAGACACGGCAAATCCCGAGCTGTCGTTCCGGCTCCTCTCATTCGATGTCGATGCGACAATTGAGCAGATCGCGGGAATACAAGCGGGCTGGAATGAAGCTGAGAAGGTGTACTACTCGGTGGCGGGATGGGCGGTTCCACCCGTGGTTGATGTTGATACGGACCGGCTCGCCGAGACGCTGCGGCACGAGCTCGCGAAGTATGAGCAGCCGGCAGTGGATGCGTCGCTCGTCATCGAAGAGGGGGATCACATTTCAATAACCCCCGAGCAGGGCGGGCAGGCGTTCGACTACGAGGCAATCGTGCAGTCAGCCGTTGCAAATCTCGGTTCGCTCGCCAATAGGACAGTGACGGTTCAGCTCGAGCCGGACTTTCCGCGTATTACCCAGTCGGCGGCTGCATCTGCGATGAATCTCGTGCAGCAGACGCTCGATGCCGCACCGTTTGTTGTTGCCTATGAGGATTACCGGTGGGCTATTACCGAAGAGCAGGTCCGCATCTGGCTCGAGTTTGCGTATGCTGACAGCGCTGTCACCGTCGAGCTGGATCGAGACGAGCTTGAAACTTTTCTCGGGCCGATCGCAGCGGAGATTGATATTGAAACCCGCGAGGCAAAGTTTGCTATGGAAAACGGCAAGGTGCTCGAATTTCAGCCGTCGCGGAACGGCCGGGAGCTGCTGATTGAGGATTCGATCGCGCGCATCAATGAGAAGATTCGCCAGGTAGGCATTGGCGATATTGATCTTATGGTCGAGGTGACTGAGCCGGTGGTGACGACCGAGCATGTCAACAATTTCGGGATCCGGGAGCTCATCGGCGAGGGGCAATCGAATTTTTCCGGCAGCCCGAAGAACAGGAGGCACAATATCACCGTTGGCGCAGGCGCCTTGAATGGAATACTGATCGAGCCTGGAAAAGAGTTTTCGCTCGTCGGAGCGCTCGGAAAGATTGAGGCATCGACCGGCTACCTCCCGGAGCTCGTGATCAAGGGCAATAAGACCGTTCCTGAGTACGGCGGGGGTTTATGCCAGATTGGCACGACGGCTTTCCGCGCCGCACTCGACGCTGGTTTCCCGATTACCGAGCGCACAAACCACTCGTACCGCGTTTCGTACTACGAACCCGCAGGAACCGATGCCACCATATATGATCCCAAGCCGGATTTTAAGTTCATCAACGATACGGAGCACTACGTTCTCTTCACCACGGAGATTGACGGCAATGATCTCACGTTCCGATTCTATGGCACGGCAGACGGAAGGGCGGTGGAGCAGACGCAGCCCAGCATTTTTAACCTCGTGCGCCCCGGCGATACGAAGCTCGTCGAGACTACCGATCTCGCACCCGGAGAGAAGAAGTGTACCGAACGCGCGCACACCGGCGCGGACGCGGAGTTTACCCGTACGATCACGTACGTAACCGGCGAGCAGAAAGTAGAAACCTTCCGGAGCCATTATAAGCCGTGGCAAGAGGTATGCCTCGTTGGCGTCGAAGAGTTATCTGGTGCAGCTGAGTAGGAGAAAAAGAAAAACCCGGGACACAGGTGGATTGTCGTACCGGGTATTGTGGGGTTGTACTGCGCGGATCACTCATGATAGCGTCTCCTAATGAGTGAAAGGGTTCGAAGGAACTACTTTTATCGTTGGCTTTTTTGCCGGAATGAGCGATATTGTGCTGCTGCCAGCATATTCATGGAGCTACTCGGTTTTTTCGAGCCGTTCATAATTGACGACATCAACGCCCCAGCCGTTGTAGCAAAGGTACCAGCCACCATTGGCCGAAGCCCAGATGAGCAGGATAATCGCGACCGTTTTCACGGTATAGCTCAGTCGAGGCTTCTTAATCCGCATCATGAGCAAGATTATTGCCGATAAGAAGACAATAATCATGGTAAGCGGGTTGGTTTGCAGCAGCAGGTGCTTTGCAAGAAACAGAGAAATGCTTAAGAACCATTCGGTTCCAGACATGCGGTCCTCCTTGGTTGGATTGGTTGTTAAGGTGTGCTATTTGTTGGTACAAATAACGGTGAAACTTTTTTAAGCTTACACTATTGTAGTGCACATAGTGGAAAAGTCAAGTGAGCCAGCCGGACGGCCTGAGGCAAAAAGAAAACCCGGTCACGTATATCCTATGTGTGCCGGGTAGTTTGTTTGAAATCGTGTACATACGAACCTCCTATGTATGTACGGTGGGTAGTCGGGCATTGAGCTACGGTCGCGTCTGTTTTTTCTTGTTTCCGATCTCTCGCGAGAGATCATCTCCCGCCGCAAAAATATCCGATGCGGTTTCGCTCATGCTCGCCACGACGTTTGTGCCGACCTGGTACCCCTTTGTCTTGTTGAGGTAAGCGCCGGCACCTGCGACGAGGTACAGCGAGAGCGCGAGAAACGTAGCGACGACGGCATACGGCGAGATCGAGCCGGGAGTTTTTTCGCTCTTTGAATACCACGAGGCCGCGAAATTAATCGGCCACCGCAGCAGGCGTGGAATCAGGAGGCCGAGAATCATGAGAAAGAAAACGGGCCCCCAGTCGGTGCGGTTAACGAACTCCTGCTCGATGCCAAAAAGCCACAGCAGCGACTTGTGTGATATGAACCACTGTTCCCCGAATGACATTGCGAAGGGAAACATGATGAGCAGGCAGACGAATGAAGTCCTCCGCCAGCCCTTGCTTTCGGATTTTACCCATCCGATCACCGCCAGGATAACGATCCCGACGACGACGCTGTAGTTCAACATTGTTTGAATCATCGTGTACTTCCTCTATTAAACGGTTAACGTTTTTTACGGTCAGTACACTGATCCTATGTGTTGCTGCGCATCCAATGCTCACTTGAAATGGAAAGAACGGTTTCGTTGGAGTAAGCCTCCTTTCTCTGTTTTTATGTGTTGTAAGTTAATTGACTTTTGACTCTATAACAGGAGCAGCCAGAATAAGCGGGCCACGTCATTGTAGTGTACCCAGTAGTCTGCAGTCAAGAAGGTTGTTCGGAGGAGTAACCAAAGTCGAAACCCCGGTTATCCTGATGAACAACCCCCACGCTTGTCGTGACTGCAGGCTGCTAGGCACACCGAACGCCCGTGTAAATTGGGCGGCGGGCAGGTGATTCTGGCTGCGTTTATTGAGCCGAAAAAATTCGAATGGTAAGGTATTTACTGCGCGAACAGGACATCGTATCATACCTTGAAATGCTTGTCAAGGGCTCCTCCCTGATGGTACAATGCCAGTGCGTTAATCCCTGTAAACGTGGACAATTTTATGATGACAGTACGCCAGATTTATGAGCTCGCAATCAAGCTCGGCATTGAGAATGACTTGCGGGGGGCCGCAACGGTGCGGCGCAGGCTTAAGCGGCAACGTGAGCAGTACGAGAAGCTCCCCACTGAGCAGAAGAAAGAATTTGATATTGAGAGCCTCGCTAATCCCTTTTCAGATACGCGGATGTTCGCTGCCGATCCCAATAAACCAGTGAAGAGGATCCTCGCGGGCATCGATATAAAAACAGCGGAGGTGCTGTTAGCGCAGCAGATCGCACAGACGAGGCCGATCGACCTCATCCTGTCGCACCACCCGATAGGGTCAGCGCTTGCCGGCCTCCATGAGGTTATGGAGCTGCAGGCGGAGGTACTCGCGCAGTATGGGGTTCCGATCACGATTGCCGAAAGCCTCGTGAAGATCAGGCTCGCTGAGGTCTCCCGCTCAGTATCGTCGGTAAACCATAACCGTGAGCTCGATGCAGCCCGGCTTTTGGGTTTCGATATGATGTGCACCCATACGGCAACGGACAATATGGTGGCGACGTACCTCGAGCGCCTCTTGCGGCGTGAGCGGAAGAACCTTGAGTACGTGGGCGATGTCATCAGGCTCCTGAAGAAAATTCCCGAGTACGCGCTCGCGATGAAGCAGAAGGCGGGCCCCATGCTCTTCACCGGCAGGGAGGACCGCTTCGCGGGAAAAATTGCGGTCACTGAAATCACGGGTGGAACTGAGGGCTCAAAAGACATGTACGAACGGCTTGCGCAAGCCGGGATTGGCACGATCATCGGCATGCACCTCCATGAGGATTATAAGAAGGAGGCAGAGAAGCACCACCTCAATGTAATAATCGCGGGGCACATGTCATCCGACTCCGTCGGCATGAACTTGTTTCTTGATGAGATCGAGCAGCGCGGCGTTGAGGTCATTCCCTGCTCCGGCCTCATCCGTGTGCAGCGGTTCAAGGGCAAGAAGCGGGCGGCACGGAAGAAGAAAAGGCAGCGGAAATAATCCCCATGGCTCCGTCAAATAGAATTGTAACCTCAGGTGAACGGGCGGAAGACCGGACGCTCGACGCTACGCTCAGGCCGCAGCAGCTTGATGAGTTTATTGGCCAGCAGAAGGTTAAGGATAACTTAACCATTTTTATGGAGGCAGCGCGCAAGCGCGGCGAGCCGATTGAGCACGTGCTCTTGCACGGGCCGCCCGGCATCGGCAAGACAACGCTCGCCCACATCATCGCGGGTGAAATGGGTGTCAACGTTCGCGTGACATCCGGCCCTGCGATTGAGAAAGCCGGCGATCTCGGGGCTATCCTCACCAATCTTGAGGATGGCGATATTCTATTCATCGACGAGATCCACCGTTTGAACCGTATCGTCGAGGAGGTGCTCTACCCGGCAATGGAGGACTATGCACTCGACCTCGTCGTCGGTAAGGGTCCGTCCGCGCGGACGCTCCGCCTCGACCTCCCGAAGTTCACCCTCGTTGGCGCGACGACACGCGTACACCTCCTCTCATCCCCGCTGAGGGACCGATTTGGCTCGGTATATAAGCTCGATTTCTACGAGCATGGCGACATAGAACAGATTGTCGGCCGGTCCGCTCGGATTTTAGATGTCGCTGTGGAGCCGGAGGCGTTGCAGCATATCGCGGGCCGCGCCCGCAGGACACCGAGGGTCGCGAACCGATTGCTAAAACGCGTGCGCGATTATGCGCAGGTAAAGGCTGATGGAAGGGTTACCTCGAATATCGCTCTTGACGCACTCTCGCAGCTCGAGGTCGATGAGCGGGGACTCGACGAGGTAGACCGCAAGATACTCACTACCATAATAGATAAGTTCGGCGGCGGGCCTGTCGGGCTTAATACCATTGCCGCGGCAATATCAGAGGACCAGTCAACGCTGGAGGACGTATATGAGCCATACCTGATGCAGATCGGATTTCTGGCGCGTACCCCGCGCGGCCGTGCTGCAACTGAGATGGCGTACCGGCACTTAGGAAAAAAGCCGCCAGGAAACCTGCAGAGCAAGTTGGTTTAGTGGTTACAAAAACAGGCATTGTGCCTGTTTTTTGTTTCGGTGTATTACTGCGCTGTGCCTGCCGGCCCGTAGGTAGCTTCATCGTCTAGTTCACAGACGGCAATGTACCGCTTGAGAGCCGTGCCGAGCGGATATGAGGTTTGCAGCGTGAGAAGCACCCGTTCGTAGTTTTGCTGGTCGAGCACGGATACTTCTTTTGGGCCGACAATTTTTGTCTCGATAACGCGGAAGATGAACAGCTCTCCGGCATGGTTGGTGATCCGCACTTTGGTTTCAAGGGGAATATCGATGAGGTCCTTGAGAACCTGTTTGTAGTCCCCCGCTTTCCAGAGGTAGTCTGAAGAGTGGCCGAAGAGGTACGGGTTTCCGGGTTCACCGGGGACCGCGGTGCCGGGATAGTGTACAACCCCGCCTTCGAGTCCTTTTTGAAATGCTTCTTCAGTTGTTTCATTGACATAAACAACAGGAGCTTCAATCCCCCGGTCTGGTATCCAGAGGTAGTCCGGCTGCGCTGTCCCCAGCGGGGTACGCTCCGGCACCTCGCGGTCGCCGCTCTCCGGCAGGGATCCGATGTTAACGTTTGTTACTTCTATGACCTGCTGCCTGTTCTGCCAGCTCAGAAAAACAAAGTAGCCGACAACGAGTACGGCGATAAAAAGCATGACCGTAATGATCGCGTTGAAGCTGGGGGGCTTCCTATTTTTCTTTAATTTCATACGTGGGATTATTGTACCAAGTGAGCGCTATCTTATCAAATGTGATTGACTGCCTGCAGCATTAGCGCTTCCGTTAACCAGGCTGCCTTCGGTCAACGTCCCGTGGTCGGGCATGTTGGGTGTTGAGCTAAACTGCGGTGGTGTATCGTGAGCTGCCTTTTTTTATTTTACTATGAGTAGTACACTGATGAGTATAATGGAGGAAAAAGCAAAACGAAAGAGTAAACCGCGGCGGTCAGATTTACAGCGGCCTTATAAAGTTTTTCATTTTGAAAACAACGCCAATTTCGCCGTGGCCTATGGGAAAGCCTTCTCAAGGCGGCATTTTTCCTACCACCACTTTCAGCATCCGCCGAAGCACTTTCTCCGTTTCATCCGCGACGAGGAGCCCGACCTGATCATCATGGATACGAGCATGCCGAAGATGGACGGTTTTTCCGCGGTCCAGCTCCTTAAGCAGCACAAGGATACGAGTTCGATTCCCGTCCTTGGGCTGTCTGATGTTGATTCGTGGGTCGGCGTCCGGTGGGCGAACAACCTCCTCATTGACGATTACTGGATGCATACCGAGCACACGCCCGAGGAAGTGGTGGAAAAAGTTGCATCAATGCTCACTCCGAAGCCACAGAACGAAGCGAGCAGGGAGGATTCCGGAGCGCTGCACCGCAAGAAAAAGCGGCGGAGGCACCTCTACTACGCCTGCTCGGGATTATTTGCGCTCCTCATAGCGGTGGCCTTCCTGTACCTGTATCCCGGTGAAATCGGCAGGTATGAGAAAAAATTTCCGGAGCTCACCGTCGATATAATTTCGAACACGTATACGTGGAATTACCGCGGAGAGGAGTATACTCTCGAGAGGAATTTGTATAGGGAGATCGACGACTTCTATGCGCAGCACCCCGTGAAGGTTTTTGAGGGAGAGACGAGCCCCACTGAGTATTATAGCAAGTTTCTGGGCAACCTGGAGACTGACCGTGATGGTACGATAGTGGAGGTAGCTGGAGCGTTGAGCAGCATGGCAGGCGAGAGCGGGCTTACCGAGGATGAGACTGTCGATTTTGTCGCGAGTTTTGTCCAATCGATCCCATATGATTTTGAGAAACGCCAGTCGATGCTCGATGCCCGCACTGAGAGCAATGCGGAAACGCAGGCCGTGGTTGATGATATTGATGCGAGCTTCTTCCCCCGTTTTCCGTATGAGACGCTCTATGACCGGAAGGGAATTTGCACTGATAAGACGTTTTTGACAATCGTGCTGCTGCAGAAAATGGGTTATGGCACGGCACTCTTTGACATGGATCGGCACGTCGCTCCCGGCGTCCAGTGCCCTCCAGAGCACTCGTCGTTCAATTCAGGCTTCTGTTATATTGAAACGACTGTGACGGGATTCGTGGTGGGCCAGGTGCCGACCGAGGTCGAGCAGTTCGGGCAGGCAGTACAGCAGAATATTCAGGGCGTTTCCGCGAGCGCCATCGATATCAGCAGTGACGACCTTGTCGTCAGCAACGTCCGTGTTTTTAAGGTTTCGGGTGGTAAGAGCTACGGCGGTTACGGTAAGCGTGAGCCGATAGTGGCAGCTTTGAGAGACCTTGAAGAAACATACAGCCAGGAGATTTCATCGCTCAATGGCATTGAGCTGGAGATCGCTAACCTTGAGACGTCGATTGAAACCTCCCGGCTTCAGGTTGCCGCCGCGCTCGAGACGTACCATGCGACGCAGCTTTTTGAAGATTACGACGCGTACCGCGACGTGCAAACCCAGCTGGAACTCCATGAGCAGGAGCATGCTTTGAAGGTACAAGAGCGCGACGAGCAGCTTGATCGGATCGAGGAGCTTATCGTCCAATACCAGTCACTCGCTGATTTTTTGGAAATGAACTAGCTGTCGCGTATGAAGACTGCACTATTTGATTATCGGCTGCCGAAGGAGTGTATCGCACAGCGGCCGGCCCGGCCGCGTGACAGTTCGAGACTGCTCGTGGTGGACAGAAAAACGCTGCGTATCCGGCACGATACGTTTGCACATTTTACCCGTTACCTCCGGCCTGGCGATGTGCTCGTTTTCAATGATTCGAAGGTATTTCCTGCCCGCCTTATCGGCAGGCGGCCTACCGGAGGGAAGAATGAGGTTTTTTTGCTTCGGCCGCTGCGCGGCAGGGTGTGGGAGGTGCTTATCGGCGGAAAAGTGCGCCGGGCAGGTTTAGAAATTTCATTTGGCGAAGGATTGCGGTGTACGCCGATTGGACAACGGGACAGCGGCGCATGGCATGCTCGCTTTAATAAGGCCGCGAAAGACGTGTTCGCTATAGCGGAAAAAATCGGCAGCACGCCGACGCCGCCGTATGTCAAGCGGCGAGCACGGATGTCCGACTACCAGACCGTGTATGCAAAAAAGGTAGGTTCTGCCGCAGCACCGACCGCCGGATTTCATTTTACCAGGCGGTTACTGCGGGAGCTCACGCGCAGGGGCGTCCAGCTCGAGTACGTCACGCTGCACGTTGGGCTCGGCACGTTTCAGCCGGTTAAAGAATTGACTATTGAGCGACATAAGATCCACGCAGAATACGCAGAGGTTGACGCGCAGACGGTGGGGCGCCTTGCGAGTGCAAAACGTGAGGGCAGGAGGATTATCGCGGTCGGCACGACATCGGTCCGTGTACTCGAGAGCGTCATGGCGCCGCGCAGAAAAAACGCATACCGCGGATGGCTCGATACGTTTATGTATCCCGGCTACCGGTTCAGATTCGTCGACGCTATGGTGACAAATTTTCACCTCCCCCGGTCAACCCTGCTCATGCTGGTTTCGGCATTTGCCGGCAGAACGCTCATACTCGACACGTATAGAAAGGCGATACGGAAAAAGTACCGGTTCTACAGCTTTGGCGACGGAATGTTTATTCAGTAGAGCGCGGCAGTTTTCATTCATGCAGGCTGCCGCTGCATAATGGCCGCGTACCAGTGGCGCTCACCCGCTCTGCAGGCGCTCTTTTTTCCATTTTTTTTGTATCATGACAACAATTCGGAGGAGCATGACCGAGAGCGCGAAGAGCGTGAGTATGAGCCGCGGCGGCGGCAGGCCGCCAGTGGCGCCGACGATCCAGTCGTGCCAGATATTTTTTTCTAACAGGTATCCGCGCACGACGAGGAGCGTATACGCGATATATCCGAGCCGCAAACCCCACCGCCAGCGTTTCGGGCCGAGCAGCCTGATGCCCCACTGGTTTGAAATGAGCGCCATGAACGCGAGGATAGCAATAGCGATAAGGCCGAGCAGCACTTCGGCGCTATCGACGTTAGCGAAGAGATTGGCGTAGTATGTGTCCGAATCAACGAACATGAGCAGGACAGAGTATGCGAGCGCGAGCCAGAATCCGGTCAAGCCGATGTACTTGCGGTATGCCACCGTGAGGCTTACTGGTTTGTAAAAATAAGCGAGGGGCCCCAGGAGGAATGATATGCCAATAAGAAAGCCAGCTGCGCCTGCTACGGCCTGGCTGATTGCGAGGAGACCGGCCGCACCATGGTAGATGAACGCATAGACGAGCAGCGCCACGAGCAAAATAGCCGCTGTAGCCAGCGAGGCACCCCACATCTGTTTTTGAATAGGCTGCATGGTTGTTACTCGAGCAATGTTTTTATTCTGCTCGCCTGGGCGGCAAAAGCCGCCCAGTAGTTTTTTTGGCGTTTCAGCTGTAGCTCAAGGGCGATTTGCTCCCAGTCATTTGCGGATATGCGGATTTCTTTTGCTCGGTCAGGCACGATCGTTTTCATGTATGACGCGTGCTTGGTGAACTTTCCGCGGATGTCCTGCGTCCGGTAGTCATTGAGCATGCCCACCATTCCATTCCATGCTTTGTCCTCGATTTGGATTTTTTGAAACCGTTCCGGATCAATCGTCTTCATGTGGTGCGCGTGCGATGCGAAAAGGGTCCAGTTGTTCATCGCGACCGTTTTTTTGAGGATCGCGTACAGCTTGCTCCACTGCTCATCGGTAACGTCAATATCTTTCGCCCGCTCCTGATCGATAATTTTCATCCGTGCGAGCCGTGCCGCAAAGGCATCCCAATTTTCCTGGCGCCGGTAGTTCTCGAGCTGGCGGAGCATACCAACCCATTCGTTATCGGTGATGAGCACTTCTTTGAAGCGTTCAGGGTCGATGACGGCCATGCGTGCGGCATGCCACGTGTAGTCAGGCCAAAATTTGCCGCGGGAGTAGTTCTCGAGTTCGGCTTTCATGTGATCCCAGTCGTACTCAGTCACTTCCATGTTGGGGCCGATGATTGTCATAGTGTTTTTTGTAAGGGGGCAGCCCAAGCGCACCCCTCACCAGCTCCCCTTTCCTCTGTCGTTGATCGTCCGGCCCAGGCCTTGTACTGACTCCAGTTTCGTGATGGGTATGCTGTTGCGCATGTCAAACGTTCCGCATGGTACATTCTACCATACTTGCGGGCACCGTTACTACCCAACCGCCTAGTATAGTTTTTCGACCGCTACGCCGGTGTAGTAGTGTTTGAGTATCCAGTCGTACGTTTTTAGTTCTTCGACCGCATACCCGCGCGCGCCCATCGCCGACATGCCGACCATGTGGTTGCCTTGGAGCGTATTCCAATTCGGAATCGCGCCATGCGGGTCGTCGACCGATACAAGCCAGGGAAATCCGCTCCCCGCCCATACCTCGGTCCAGTTCCGGGTCCGACCGTCGGTGCCGGATGAGTATGCCGCGATCGCAACGCCGTCGGGGTTGATCTGGGATACGGCATCGGGATGCGTAATGACCGTACCGGTCGTTGCGATGACCGCGCTGAGCGGATCTTCCGAGCGCTGCTCAAATCCGTACCCACGGTATACCTGGTCGGTCGTTGCGTTGATGTCGTAGAATTCGTCCGGATGCTTGCCTCCGTTCAGCATATGCCATAGCGCATACGATCGCGCTGCGGTGATGAGCGCCTTGAGGTACTCGTCGGGCTGGCCGTTGGATACCTCGGCGAGTCCGCGCAGGTATGATTCGAGCGGGAGTTCGTTGATGACCCACGTCGTATCTGCTTCTTCTGAGTAGCGCACTTCGATCGTGCCGCGGAACGTGTTGTCGTTGAGCGAGGAGTTCCAGAGCGGGGAATTGTCGCAGTTTGTCACGGTTACGATGCCATCGGCGCTCTGCGGTATGATGCGGACGTACGTGCCGTCGGTGATATTCACTTTCGTTATCTCGTCGGCAGGCATGCTCGTTGTCTCATCAGCTGCCACGTCGGTCACCGAGTATGGTGTGCTCGCCGTAATGTTCACCGGTTCGTCGGTTGCGTACAATCCGACCCTGATCGCCGGTTCGTCTTCAATGGCGTAGACCGGTTCAATGGCCGGCGGATCGCCAACCTTGAATCCGAGCGTAAGCGATCCACCTGCAATCCATTGGAAATTTTCCGCGACGAGGCCGAATGATTCAACGTAGTAATCGTCTACATTCGGCACCGTGAGGGCAAAGCGAAACCGTCCCGTTTCGCCGGGGTGTACGGCACTTTGCTCGAGCCGAGCCGGGCGGTAGTAGTACTCATTCCAGTAGTCGTGTTTGAACGGGCTGACCCTGCCGACGGGATTTGTTACATTGAGCGCGATGAACCGGCTGCCCGTGTTGTACCACGTTTTTGTTCCAGTGTTTTTGAAGTCAACCCAGAAGGTAAACTCCGCTCCAGGCTCAACCGCGATCATGCCGCCAATGCTCCGTTCCACTTCCTGCGCCCGGTACTGGGGAACGTTCTCCGGATTCTGGCCGACTCCGATGGTAAAGTTTGTATATCCCCCCTCGATCCAGGTGAGGTTCTCGGCAACGAGGTGGAATTCTTCGAGGTACGTCGCTACCGTTGCAGGAGCCTGCAGCGCAAAACGAAACCTGCCCATCTCGCCTGGTTTCACTTCGTCCTGCAAGAGCCGGGCCGGACGGTAGTAGTACTCATTCCAGAATGCGTGCCGGAATAAGCTGTCACGGCCGGCAGGCCCGGCAACATTGAGTGCAACGAAATGATCGCCCGTCCTGCGCCATGTTGCTCCGCCGGTATTTAAAAAATCAACCCAGACAGTGATGGACTGACCGGGACTGAGGGTAAGGTAACCGTGGCTCTTTTCGACGACTTCCGCGCGGTATGCCGGTGGCGGGCTCGCGACAGTCGAAATGCCGAGCACCTGAGGATTCCTGGCCCGCTCGGGCATTTCAATCCACCGGTACTGGCCAACATAACCCGTGCTGATGATATCGGTCATGCTGACGGCCGTTGCGGCATCGTACCCTGCGGGAAAGACGGCTTCATGCGCAACCGTATCGGCATCAGCCGGTTTTGTCGAAAGAACTTGTGATGCAAACGGCGCGAGCATCATGAGCATAACCATCGCGAACAGGGGCGTGTAGTGTTTTTTATACATGGTGTCGGTTGTATTTATTTTTATTTTTTTATGATAGAAAAACAGCACCGCTGTATGCTCCCACTCCTACAGTGCGTCATTATGCACGCATATCTCGTTTTTATTGACTTTTTGTTTTGTTTTTTTCCTAGTGCAGCGTCAGCTGACTGGTGAGCCCCGTTTAAATTCTTGGGAGCTTTTTATTTTTTGTTTTGGAGTTTTCTGTACTCTACGGTAATATTAGCACATTTTTTTTCAATTGTCAATCAGTGTCATAAGTGATAGGATACAGTATGACAGCGGTACCGAAAGTGATTTCAGCGTAATTTTTTTATCTCCACTCGATGTCGTACACGAGAAAGATCGCGCACAACACCATTGTCCAAATTGTTGGGAAGGGGGTCAGCACGGTAATCGGCATCGTCGTCATTGGCATGCTGACCCGTTACCTCGGGCAGGGCGGCTTCGGGCAGTATACGACTATCATGGCGTTCTTGCAGTTTTTTGGCGTGCTCGTTGACATGGGGCTGTACATTATTCTCGTAAAAAAGATTTCCGAACCGGGGACTGACGAGCGGCAAATCGTGAGCAACATCTTCACGCTCCGGCTCGTGTCTGCTGTAATTTTTCTCGGGCTCGCTCCGGTCGTCGTGCTCTTCTTTCCCTAGCCGGCGATCATCAAGGCCGGCGTGCTCGTCACCTCGCTGTCGTTTCTCGGCATTACGCTTAACCAGGCGCTGGCCGGCGTATTCCAAAAGCACCTGCGCATGGACCGCGTCGTCATCGCCGAGGTGATCGGAAGAATTTTTTTGCTTGCTGCAACGTTCCTGGTCATCCGCGCAGACTGCGGCCTGCTGTGGGTGATGGGATCCGTCGTCATCGGGAGCGTTGTTAATTTTCTCATGACGTTTTTTTTCAGCCGTCGCTTCGTGAAGATCAAGCTCGTGTTCGAGTTTGGCGTTTGGAAAAATATTATCAAAGAAACGTGGCCAATCGCGCTCTCAATCGCTTTCAACCTCGTGTACTTCAAGATTGATACGGTAATCCTCTCCCTGTACCACAGCGAAGAGGCAGTCGGCATTTATGGCGCTGCCTACAAGGTACTCGAGGTCCTCACGACGCTTCCGGCGATGTTTGCCGGACTCGTGCTGCCGCTGCTGACGGCGGCATGGGCAGCAGCTGACCACGAGCGCTTCAAACGGGTTCTCCGGCGCGGATTCGATGCAATGGCGATGGTCGCACTCCCGCTGGTTGTCGGAACGCTCTTCGTGGCCGGGCCGGTGATGGAGCTCGTCGCGCCGGGCTTTGACGACTCCGCGGCGCTGCTCAAGGTGCTCATCTTTGCGACGGCGACGATATTCATCGGCAATCTATTCGGCAACACGGTCGTTGCAATTGGTCGGCAGCTGACTATGATGTGGGTATACCTCGGCGTTGCCGTAATTTCGCTGGTTGGGTATCTCGTCTTCATTCCCCGATATTCGTATTTCGGTGCAGCCGGCATGACCGTCGTTTCTGAACTCCTCGTAACGCTTGCGGCACTCCTTATCGTTTCGTTAGCGACTCGGGCGTGGCCTTCGCCCGTGGTATTCATGAAGTCGGCCGCTGCATGCGTAATCATGGCCATTGTCCTCTACGGTGCGGCTGGCACAAACCTCTTCATGCAGATTGCCCTCGGGGGGGTTACGTACGTTGTTACGCTGCTCATGCTGCGGGGAGTCAGCGCACGTGACCTGCGGGAAATTGTAAGGTCAGGAGAGTAGCTATGAAAAAGATACTCATTTTAAAATTTCCCTTCTCTTCGCTCTTCGGCGGCGGAGAAAGGCATACGCTGCTGCTCGTCGAAGGTTTGCGGAAGAAGGGATTCGATTTTTTTCTCGTTTCATCGTGCCCGGTGCTGCTCCGCGAATTCAGGGCGCGCAAGTGGCATGCCCGGAGGGCGCGGGTCGGGCTTGAGCCGGTATCAAAAGGAGCCCTCCTCATGTGGCCGTTCACCATTGTATACACCGTGCTCTATCTATCGCTCATCCTCTCGTACTACCGTTTTCGGAAGGGAGTTACCGCCGTCTACTGTCTCTCGCTCACCGAGAAAATTGCGGCGACGCTTCCGGCGCGCATGCTCGGAATGCGGGTGTACTGGGCCGAGCATGTGACGTTCGAACGCTGGCTGACGAAGAATCCGCTGCGGCCGCTCTACCGGTTTCTTTCTCGTTGCGCGACCGTTATAGCGATATCAGCCGTTATTCGCGAGCAGCTCACGAATGTAATTGGTGTCCCTGACCGGAGCGTGAAACTCGTATACTGCGGGGTAGATACCAGCCGTTTTGTGATGCGGGAGCGGCGGTGGGAGCACGCAGCGCGGTTCAATGTCGGATGCGTTGCCCGCCTCGAATCTGAGAAGGGCATTGAGTACTTGCTGCAGGCGATCAACATCATCCGCGAATTCGTGCCGTCCGTCCGGCTCATCGTCGTCGGCGAAGGCAGCGAGCGGAAAAAGCTCGTGTGGCTCTCCGAGCAGCTCGGATTGAAGGAAATCATTCAGTGGATCGGCTATCAGCGGGAGGTTGAGCGCTGGTACGGGTACTTTGACGCGTACGTCCTGCCGTCGGTAAAGCGGGAGTCATTTGGCGTGACGCTGGTTGAGGCAATGGCATCGGGCGTGCCTGTCGTGGCTTCAAAAATCGGCGGAACGCAGGAGATCATCGATCCGGGAAAAACGGGGCTGCTTGCCGAGCCGGGCAGCGGGCGGGATCTTGCCGACCAGCTCCTCTACCTCTACAATAATAGGTCGGAGGCGAAGGAAATGGCGCTCCGGGCGCGGGTGAAGGTTGAAGAGCGCTTCAGCCTCGAGCGAATGGAACGGGACTTTTATTTACTATTCCGCAAGTAGGGGTATGGCAAAGGGCCTCATCGTACATCACGGGCGGTACTGGGCAGTTGCGGGCGTGGCGCTGCTCGCCGTCATCGTCATGGGAATCGGCTCGAGTGCGCTCCCCTGGTTTTTTGTCGTAGCCGGGCTGCTGTTTCTGGTGTTATGTGCGCTCATTATCCGGGATCCGGCTACGGGAATCGTGCTCATTGCGCTCGCACTTCCCTTTGAGCGGATCGGGGCGTATGAGTTCGGCGATATGACAATCAGGATAAGCCAAATTTTTTTAGCGGTGACTACAGCTGCCTGGGCCGTTTACGCGGCACAGAAAAAGCAATTTCATTTTGCAAAGAATCCCGCACTCATTCCGCTCGGAATTTTCTTGGCGGTCAACGTTTTTTCTCTGATGAATGCCGTGAATCTCGGGCGCTCGCTGACCATTCTCGGCTATATAGTCTTTACGGCAATGCTCGCTTTCGTGATCCCAAATTTAGTTCTGACGGAGCGCAACATGCGCCGCATCCTCGCGGCGCTTCTCATCGCTTTCGTCGCCGTGTCGATTTTTGGGCTGTTCCAGTTTCTCGGTGATATGACCGGGCTCCCGCCTGAGGTCACCGGCCTGCGTGACTTGTACTCGAAGGATATCCTGGGTTTTACCCGCGTACAATCTACCGCGTACGAGCCGCTCTATTTTGCAAACTACCTTCTCATCCCCGTCTCAGTTCTGTTCGCCTTTTTCCTCGTCGGTACGAACGTCGTACGTGTCGGCTGGCTGATCGCCCTCTTCGGCCTCGGAGCAGTCAATCTCGTGCTGACAGTCTCTCGCGGCGGGTACCTCGCGATGGCCGCAGCGCTCTTTGTCGTCAGCATTTTTTTCTTTAAGAAACTTTTTACTCCCCGGAATGTGATCATCCTCGTTGCTGCAATTGCACTCGTCGGGTGGATTGTCGTGCAGACCCTCAGCTCGAGCGGGGAGCTCTTTACCATCGAAAAGTTCGAAGCGCACGTCGTCAACGCATTCTACGGCGCGTCGTATGATGAGAGGATCGTGACATTTGAGCAGGCGTACGCTGCGTGGAGAGGCCATCCGGTTATCGGGATCGGACCCGGATCATTCGGCCCGTATGCTGCCCCGCATCCCTACTACGTGCCGAAAGACGGATGGCGCATCGTCAATAATGAATTTATTGAAGTGCTCGCTGAGAATGGCATTCTCGGCTTCACTGCTTTTCTCGCACTCATCGCGGTGCTTATTGTGCGTTCGGTACGCGCGGTGCGACTCACACCGAATACGTACTTGCGGGCGCTCATGGTCGGCCTCGTTGCGGCGTTCATCGGAACGATCGTGCAGTATCAGACGTTCTCGACGCTCTACATTGTCCACGTCTGGTTCCTCATTGGATTGATGGTTACATGCCAGAATTTAATTTTTAGATTTCATGGTACAGCGGGCACTCAGCTGGATTCGTAGGAACAGGATCGAATTTGCGCTCCTGGTCATTATCGTCCTGGCAGGGTCGGCACTCCGGCTTTACCAGGTTGGCGGCTGGATGCACTTTGGTCAGGATGAGGGAAATGTGGCCCGCGTTGTCCGCAGCATTGCAACGGGAGAAGATCTCGTTGCCCTCGGGCCTGCAGCGCCGAACAATTGGTCGGGCTTCCACCTTGGACCGTTTTTTTACTACCTGCTCGTGCCCTTCTACTGGATGAGCGGACTGTCGCCAGCCGGTGGCGCTGCCGCCGCGGCGCTCGTGACGAGCGCGAGCATTGTGCTCGTGTACCTTGTCGGAAAAAAGTTTGTGAATGCCGCTGCCGGCCTGTCTGCCGCAGCGCTCTTTTCGGCGAGCTACCTCATGGTGTACTACGGGCGCTGGGTATGGCATCCGAACGTCGTTCCGTTTTTTATGCTCCTCATATTCCTCTCGCTGTATGAGCTCGCGCACCTGGAACGCAACCGGAAGAGTGCATGGTACCTGTACGTGCTTGCAGTCGCAGTCGGTCTTGTGGTTCAGCTGCACGGCACAGCGCTGATTCTCGTACCGGCAATGCTCGTTGTTTATTTTATCATTTTCCGTCCGCGGATTCCGTGGCAGAAGTACGCAGCTGCGGCCGCGATTATTGTAGCGCTGAATGCGCCGATGATTGCGTACGACGTGACGCACGGCTTCCAAAATGTTAACGGGTTCACACAAATACTCACCCAGTCGGAGACAGACAATCCAGTGAGCCTTTTTGAGCGTGCGCGGGAGGCGAAGAACGTCGTCAGGGATTTTTGGTTTGAGAGCCTGACCCACAAGCAATCAGCCGTGCTGTTCTATGCACTGGCAGCCGCTTCGGCGGCGGTGTTGCTCGCTGAGCTTGCTGCCGCGGTTAAACGAAAACGCCGGCACGTCGCAGGGACGCTCATGCTGATCTGGCTCGTGCTGCCGCTCTGTTCGTACGTACTGTATCAGGCGAAGATACCGGTACACTACTTCTGCATCGTTTTTCCACTGCCGTTTATTTTTTTCGGGTGGGTTTTCGGGTACGGTTGGCGCGCTAGATCGCTGCGAATTCCGCTCTTCGGGTTACTCTTCGGGCTGGCGGGATTACAGCTGTACTATTCGGTCATACTGCTTCGTGACCTCTCTCCCGGAGGATCGAGAGCAAGCTCGTACCCCATCACCCTTTCGGAAATGGAGTCTGCCGTGGAGTACATTCATGATGACAGCAGGGGCGAACCGTTTGTGTTTGTGAGCCTGCCTGTCGGAGCGTACGATTCGGGCTATACATACCTTTTTGAGCGGGCCGGACTCTCGCCGGCAGCGCAGGAGGCCGGGCTGGAGTACGCGGCGGTTGTCGGTTTTTCCGCTGCGCCCCCTGAGTGGTTCATCTCTTCCAGCGGCATTACGCGGCACAGCATTGGAAATGTCACTATTTTTTCTGTACGGAAGGGGGGTGCCGATGACTAGGGAATTTCAACAAGCGGTTCGTGCCTTTAACCAGTATGAACACCGTGCCGATACGCTGTGGGACATTCTGCTCGGAATGAGCGTTGTTATTACCGTCATGGCAAAGATCGAGGTTTCGTCTCCATGGTATGTCTGGATTTTTGCGTTCGTACTCATCGGCACGGGGATCGTATACCGGATGTACTATCGGGCGATCAAGCGGAGCAGGAAGGCGTACGTTGAACTCAGCGCATTCCGCGGCGACCGTTCATCACATCCTTTTATTGCCGAATTTTTTCGGTGGAAGGATTTGCTGCTCATCATTCCGCCGGCGTTTACCGGCCACCTGTATTTTATTGATACAGCTGCCATCGTGGGGGTGCTGTGGCTCATCCGTTCGGAAGAGCGGCGGTACCTCCGCCGGCTCGTACATGCCGACGGGTAGTATCGCTCCACCGCTGGCGGTTTCTGCATGTGGCCCGCCGTTGACGTTTTATCGATAATTCGCTACAGTTGATTCGAGATTTTAAACTTATGCATGAATCACGGGCGGCCGTAGCTATCTACCTTATCCTCGCAGCGCTCGTCGGGCTCGGGAGCAGCGGTTTTTTGCTCTACTACAGTACGGAGGCGCAGCCGCGCGATACGCACGTCGCAATCACGTACCAACGCCCTGCCATGCGGGTTCTCGGCGTCGAGGTCGAGGAGCCTGCACTCGCGGAGCCAGGGCTTTCGGCTGCTGATATTGCAGTGCTGTTTAATCAGTATTGCGTACGCGGGCCGAGCGTTTCGGAACTCATTGACTGGACGGGCGGCAGCAGAGCTGACCTGGTTGCGCAGCTTGAACACGCGCAGGTTATTGTTGAGCGGGGTAATCGCCGGTACGTTGAAGGGTGTTTGCCGCTGTAGGGAGGCATGGGCGCTTTCATGTGTAGTGCAGAGCATCTTTTTGGATGCTCTTTTTTGCCGAGTCGAATGAGGCTTCTGTATCTGTTCCGTACTGTGGTACAATGCAGCTATGTTCGAAGGAATGTTACTAGCATTGTTCACCGTTTGCTTTCTGTACATTGCCTGGTGGAAGCTCGACTGGGCAATCACGCTCTGCGTTGTCCTGCTCCCGGCGTATCTGATACGGTTCCAGGCATGGTTTTTGCCGATGACCGTGCTCGAGGTGATGGTACTGGCTTTGTTTTGCGTCTGGACAGCCCGTAACATTCAAACGTACTTTCGGTCAAGGGCATGCCCTGCATCCAAGCCTTGGCTCTGGACGTTGGCGGGATTTTTGTGTGCCGGTACGGCCGCGCTGTTTATCGCTCCTGACCTGCGTGCGGCTGCAGGCTTGTGGAAGGCGTACGTACTCGAGCCACTCATGTTTTTTTTCGTATTCGTCAATGTCATCAGGACAAAGCAGCAGGTGCGCCAGGTGCTGTGGGGGCTCGGGTCGAGCGCGGTTTTCGTCGGGTTCTACGCCATGCTGCAGTACCTTGGCATCGCCGATATTCCCGCCCACTACGGATTCGAGATGCCGCGCCGGGCGACGTCGGTATTTCCCTTCCCGACCGCGGTCGGGAAGTATGTCGGTCCCATCGTAGCGCTCTTTGCGGGCATTCTCATCACCCGCGGGCTCGGCCAAGCACGGCCGCTCTGGGAGCTCGTGCAGCGCGCTATTTTTCCTGTCGGCGTTATTGTATTCGGCACGGTCGGCCTGCTGTTTTCAGTCTCACGGGGCGCACTGCTCGGGGTGCTCGTTGCGGTTGTTTTTGCCAGTTTTTTTTCCCGGTGGCGCACGTGGCTCTGGATCGGTATCGTCGTTGCCATGGCCGCCATGATGCTCGTCCCGCAAGTGCGGAGCAATGTTGGGAGCGTATTTGATGCTTCAGACGCGTCAACGGACGTGCGGCTCGTGATGTGGAAAGGCGCATGGCGGATTATTGAGAACCATCCGATTTTTGGCACCGGCTTGGCGAGCTTTCCGGTGGTGTACGAGGATTACAAGGAGGCGTCGCATACAGAGTATTTCCCCAATCCCGATCACCTGATTTTAACCCTCTGGATCGAGATGGGCGCACTAGGCCTCGTTGCATTCGGATGGGTTATCCTCCGTTATTTCAGGGCCGCCATTCAGTCGCTCCGGACGTACCGGCCATATGCAGTGGGGCTGATGGCAGCCATGGTCGCGATTTTAGCGCACGGCTTTTTGGATACGCCGTACTTCAAGAATGATCTCGCGGTGGAATTTTGGATTTTAGTTGGCATTGCCGTTATCCTTTCCCAGCTGAGCCGGGCAGAAAAGGCGCAGGTGTGATATAATACGGTTGCTCATAAAATTTAGCGAAAGGAGGTGATTCGAATGAAGCGAACACTTACAGCCGCCATGGTAGTTGTAGCATCGATTGCCCTCACGGCGGGGATCGTACGGGCAGCTTCACTCCACAATGTTACCTCGACGCTCGGCGGCGTCGCCGGCGACTACTTTGAGGTAGACGGCATTATGTTCGTCGATGCGCTCAAGGTCGGCGAGCAGGGAGTCGGTGGCGTAACTTTTTTTAACGGTACGATCATCAATCAGACGACCGACAGCGAAGGTGGCGATATTCCGGTTACCTTTGGCGACAATGTCCGCATTGACGGGCGCGTGTACCGCGGGGCAACGGCGGGAGTAACCGATGATCTGCCGTTCATCGTGAACGATAACATGGAGGTGGTTGGCGATCTGTCGGTTGATACCTTGACCGCAACTGCGTTCTCAGGTGACGGCATCGTAGCGACTGCAAATGTCGCCGACGATGCGATTACCGCAGACCAGATTGCCGACGATGCGATTACCGCAGATCAGATTGCCGACGATGCCGTTACGGCGGCTGCGATCGGTGATGGTGCGGTCGGAACAGCCGCACTCGCGGCTAGCGCGGTAACACAGGCGACCGAGGATAGCGGAACAGCGGCACAGACAACAACCGAGGTCGCGGACGATTATGACCTCCTGACAACCGAGGTCGACATGACCACCGGAGACAGCGTTGCCCTCGTCATGTTCAGCGGCGTGCTATCGAACGATACGAATAACAGTTCTGCCAGGATTTTCCTGGTAGTTGATGATTCCATCGTATCGCATACGATTCGTCGCGGGACTTCCAATACTGCCGATGAAACGTTTACGCTCGCCTTCACGGCGCTCGTTGATGTCGAAGCCGGCGACCATACATTTCAGGTCGGGTGGAACACCGATGATGGAACAACAGCAAGCATGTACAATAATACGCTCGACGTGGTCGAGCTGAAGCGGTAACATACGTTGTTTTCCCCAAAAAGCAGCGCTCCGGCATCGGATGGTGCTGCTTTTTGTCTGTAACTACGCACAATGCTGTTTTTTCGTGCGGGTAAAATAGTATGCTATAATAATGGAACTTACCCCCCGTAAGGCTTAATACTTAACAAAAAAGCTATGGGTACGACAACGACCACGAGAGGGCTGGCGGGCTCAGCGATACTGCTCGCTTTTTTTGCGGTCCTCTTGGCAGGCATGAGCTTCCCGAAGGAAGCGGCAGCGCTCTCGCTCGACGATGAGATTAAGGCTGCGTTTCAGGAAATGCTCGACCGGGATCCAAGCGCAGCAGACCTCGTAAACAACCGTGCGAATTTTACGACCCGCGCGGCGATTAAAACAGAGCTTAACCAGTGGCCGGAGCGTGATCTCGCCATCCATGCAATCTACCAGCGTGCGCTGGGGAGGGCTGCGATGGAGCGCGAGCTGACGCAGCTCAAGCAGTGGGTCGCCGAGAATAACCGCATCCGCGAGCAGGTGTTTAATACGATTGAGCGTACGCTCGCGATTCAGAACGTGTACCGCCGGTACCTTGACCGTGAAGCTCCAGAGCCGGATGTCGATTTTTTTGAGGTCACCCGTTCGGACGTCGGCGACATTCTGGCGGTTTTGAACGGAAGTACCGAGCGGCGGCTCGTGCTGCGGAATATCGTCATGAGTGAAATCGGGCGTGAACCGACCGATGAAGAGCTGGCCGCATTCCTCGCTGACCGGGCGGATGTTGTCGGCATTGCACGCGGCGTACGGAATCCGCTCATCGTGAAGGTTGAGGACTCGTTCGGCAATGAGCAGGAGAATTCGTGGGCCGTTGAGGGGACCGGCGAGTGGAGCATGGATGAGTACGCGAGCGGCAACTACCCCGTTGTTACCGTCGGCGATGAGATTACTTTTACGGTGAACGCCGTGGACTACATTGATGACGAGGAAATCAGTTCTGACGATATTGTTGAGGCATCGACATCCGAATCCGGCAGCGTCAGCGTGTACGAGGGCAAGAAGGTTAACTATGTTTATTATAAGTTTACCGTGGGTAACGGCAATGACGTTATCCAGGATTGGTCAACGACCAATACCGCTACCTGGACGGTTGATGCTGATCACGTTGGCAGGCAGATGCCGGTAACGGCCTGGGTGAAGGATAACAATTCAATCGAGCGCATGGGTTCTGGCCTCGGCGACGACTATACATACCTCACCTACCAGGTACAGAGCGGTTCTGACAACGGGGATGCAACCATTACGAGCGTGACCGATTCGGAGGATAATGTGCAGGAATTTTCCTGGACGCCTGACGGCCAGTACCAGTGGTCTGAGTATCCCGAGCTCACGGTCGGCGATGAGCTCACTTTTACCGTCAACGCAACAGATCCCGAAGGCGATGCGATCATGTACCGGTTTATATTCTACGGTGCGGACGGTTCTGGCACGACCGTGCAGGATTGGAGCGCTGACAGTACTTACGTGTGGGATATCAGCAGCAGCGACATCGGGCCGTCGGTGAACGTGCAAGTCGGCGTGAAGGATGACAACGACATTCTCGCGGCAGGCGACAACGGCGACGACTGGCTCTATATGACGTATAAGGTTTTGGGCGGAGGCGACAATGAAAATGCTACTCTCGTTTCTGTGGTAGATTCGTTGGGCAATACGCAAAATAAATCAGCTGCCGGCGAAGGAGATGACACCTACCAGTGGTCCGAGTACCCCATGCTTGAGGTGGGCGAAATGATAACCTTTACCGCTGCGGCAACAGACACGGAAAGCGACGATCTTGAGTACAAATTTATGCTGTTTGATTACGGCGGTTCAGGTACTGTTGTGCAGGATTGGAGCAGTGTCAGTACGTACCAGTGGACTATTACCGATGATTACGTTGGCCCTAATATTAACATGATGGTTGCCGTGCGTGATGATAATGGCGAAGAGTGGTTTGGCGAGTCAAACGGCGACGATTGGCTGTACCTAACGTACCAAGTCTGGGAGTAGCGTGTCAGTAAAAAGTTCAATATGGGCCTCCGGCATCCCGGAGGCCCATAGTAATAGAAAGTATGCGGTATACTGAATCAGTAGAATATTACACGAAAGGGGGTGATATCATGAAAAAAGTAATGATTGTGGCTGTGGTAATTATCGCTTCAACCGCAATTACCGCCGGAATCGTACGTGCGGCAACATCCCATAATGTCACTACAGCCCTCGGAGGCGTTTCCGGGGATTATTTTGTGGTTGATGGCGTGATGACGGTGAATTCGTTAAAAGTTGGCTCACAGACCGCAGGCGGCGTTACGGCGTTCAATGGCACGATTCTCAACAACACGACCGGAACCGGCGGCGCTGATAATCCGATTACCTTCGGTGACAATGTCCGCATTGACGGTCGCGTGTACCGCGGGGCAACCGCAGGCGCTGGGCTTGACGACAATAAACCGTTTATCGTGAATGATGATATGGAAGTTGTCGGCGATTTGACCGTGAATGGCGCTGCGGTAGCAAAAAAGAAGGTATACCAAGGCACGCTTGATATGGACGCTGATGGCGATGAGGTTGTCAGCGTTGATCAAAATCCTGAGTGCCCATTTGATGATTACACCGCGACGTATGATTACCATTGGGCAAAGATTGCGGTACCAGAGCTAGACATGAGCGATATGCCCGAGATCAACGTCTATGCGTATGAGGAGAATGCTGCGTCTGGATGGCCCAATGATGGAGAGGCATGGGAGTTTCTTGGTGGCGGCCATTACCCCAATTACGTCAAGTTTATTGACGGGTATGTCTACATTAACTACAAGCTCGTAGATAATGTATGCGACGGGACGGTCAGAACGACAGACCAAATTGATGGGCCGTATAAGATTGTAGTTGTGTATTAAATCAATCATGAAACCGGAAAACGGGCACCCGAAGAGCGGGGGCCCGTTTTGATTATAGAAACCTTTACAAAACACTGAAAATACGCTATAATAGAAGGGAACAGTAGAAAATAAAAACCAATAGTAAACACCATCCGTGAACGAACGTGCAACGAAAAAGTTGCTTGCTTTGGGGACAGTTGCGTTACTCGCGATTAGTTTTTTAGCTATTCGCGTGGATGCTGCCGAACCAGCAGGCATTGAGCAGGGGGAGATAATCGATACCGCCATTGCGGAGCGCGCTGGGCCGTACCTTTCGCCCGTTTTTGAAACAGGCTACCCTGCCGTACTCGTGGGCTTGAGCTGGCAGGGCGGCACGCAGGCAGCGCTCTCAGTCCGGTATGGGAATGCGGACGGCTGGAGTGAGTGGTACGCTATAGAATCGTATGAATCCATTGAACGGGATGGCTGGTCAATACTGACCGAGCCGGTTTTGACCAATGCCGCGACGTCCGTACAGTACAGGGCCGAGCAGCCGGGCGGCATACGGCGGGTCCGCATAACGTATCTCGGCGCACCGAGTGGGATGGCGCCGGCATGGCAGGATTTTTTAACGCAGTTTTTTTCAGCGGCATCTGCAGGCGAATCACTCAGCATCGTGGCGCGCGATGCGTGGGAAGCCGACGAGGACTGGCGCTGTAACGCTTCAGGGCAGGAACTGTGGGCGCCCGAATACCAGTGGCCTGAGAAGTTCGTGCTGCACCATACCGCGGGGAGCGACGGGGGCAGTGATCCCGAGGGCACCATACGCGGTATTTATTACTGGCATGCCGTGGTACTTGGGTGGGGCGATATTGGTTACAATTACCTTATCGATCAGCATGGCACTGTGTACGAAGGCCGTTTCGGCGGCGATGGCGTCGTCGGCGCGCATGTGTATCGGAGCGCTACCTGCGCTCGGTCCCGTTTCGGAGATGCGTCGCTCGAAGCGAATTTCAACAGGGGCACGGTCGGCATCGTCATCCTCGGGGACTACCAGAAGGCCAAGAGCCTCAATCCGGCGGTGCAGGATTCGCTCGCCCGGCTCATCGCTTCAAAGGCGAAGGATTTCGGCATTGTTCCGGGCGGGGAAGGATTTCTCATCGACGGCACGTACCCGAATATCGTCGGGCACCGCGATTTAGATTGCACCGACTGCCCCGGAACATACCTGTACCGGCAGCTGCCCGACATCCGTTCTGCTGCACAGGCGGAGTACGAGCGCCTGGGCGGCCCCGCAGAGAAGGTTGTGGAGGCATCGTTCGTCGGGCAGAGCGCGCAGCCGCTCTCAGTCAATGCGGGAGAGCAGAAGGAAGTGTGGGTAGAATTCAAGAATGAGGGCAACGTGACCTGGCGGAGCTACGCCTCGTCAGTGCCGTCGGTTCTCGCACGGAGCGATTATTCGCTGCTCAACCTCGCGGCGGGCAGCACCGGCGAGCCGCCAATGACGCTCGTGACCCCGAATGTCGCGCCGGGTGAAGTCGGCAGGTTTGTATTCATGCTCACTGCCCCCGATGATGCGCTGACGGTTACCGAGGAATTTTTACTCGCGGTGGACGGCAAAGAAGTCAGCGGGACGGCATTTACCGTCACCGCAAACGTGACCGGATTTGAGTACGCGGCGGAGCTCGACAATCAGGTCATCGCGCCGGCGACCTTCACGGGCGCTTCACAGACTGTTACGATCCAGTTCAAGAACCGCGGGCTCGAGACGTGGGAGCGGGGCGGTGTGAAGCTCAACATCTACGATCTCGGAAACGCGGTGAGCAGGTTCCGGCATCCGAGCTGGCCGAACGAGAACGGATCGTTCAGCTTTGGAGAGGATGCAGTCGCGCCGAATGGCCTCGCGACGTTTACCTTTACGTTTGTGAGCCCCCATGAACCGGGGCTGTATTATAACCGGTATGAGCTCATCGGCATCGATGAGATGGTCCAGGAGATCGACCGTTCAATCACTCGCGTTGATTCAACCTACCAGGCGGAGCTCGTGGAGCACAACATACCGCCGGCTGTACTGAATACGTGGCGCTTCCCCGCCGTCGTTACCGTTAAAAATGTCGGGCTCTCAACGTGGGACCGGAATACCGTCCTGCGGGCGTACGACCTCGGCGATACGGCAAGCAGGTTCCAGGATCTGCGGTGGCAGGACTCGACCACGGCAGCGCGCCTCACCGAGTGGAGCGTGAAGCCCGGTGAGACGGGCACGTTTGAATTCCTGTTCAACGCGCCGGATGCGGGGCTGTACTACAGCCGGTTTGCCGTCGAGCACGGAAGTGCGGTCGTGCAGGGCGGCTCGTTTACGCTCATAACGCGCGTTGATTAGCGCTGTACAGGCGGGAGTGTTTAGCGCGTCGGTTTTTCCGAGGCGCTGTTTTTTAAATAAAAAGCACCCATAAGCGGGTGCGATACAACCAGGAACTTGAATGTCAACGTTATTCTTGGCGGCCGGGAGGCGAAGGCGCCTCCTGTCCTCTGGCGGCACGTGCATTTTTTTTCGCGCTGCGGAACGCATTTGAAATACGACGCCGCGCTCCTGCCTCACGGGCTTGCTTCATGGCACGGGGGATCCGTTGCCTGTTCATGTATAACCTCGCCGTTGTTAAAGTTGCTGTTTGTAGTGCGGCTATTCTATCGTAGCTTCCGTATTGTGTCAACCGCATCCAAAACGCGCATTGTGAGGCGAATAGTTCCGGAGAGCCGCCTGTTGTGTTGCTACTGTTTTTGTAACGCAAAAAACCAACCCTTTTCGTTATCGTACGAAGGATCGTCTCTCCATATTTTTTTAAAGTGAGCCAGGGAATACGCATGCTCTTCACCGAAGAGCGGATCCCAACAGTAGATGCGTACGCGGTCTATCTTTTTCAGAACAAGGTAGTGGTCAACGTTCCTGGCGGGATAGTAAACGCACAGTATGACCGTAAGGTCCTTTGTAAGGCATTCTTTCAAATCGCCAAAACCGGCGTTTCTCATCGTACGATAGTTCAGCCTGAATTTTTCCGCGGCGAGGGGAAAGTATTTGTGCCACGTGCCCCGGACCCTGTTGGTGTTCAACAATTTAGCAACTTGCTCTTCGGTTTTTTGGATGCCGCACAGCGCGAGGGCCGTTCTCATACAGGCCGCTCCGCAGGTGTACCTCGTTTTTTGTTTGTAGTATGGAAAAGCAATCATGGTTGTGTGGACTCATGCCTCTGCCGTACGTGCGGCCTCCTGAATGGCGTTGTGGGAATTTTTCCGGACGGATCTCCCGTGAACCGGTGCGACAAACCGCCGCTGATTTCCCCATGGCCCGGCAGCGTGTGGTGGACCCGAGCGGATTCGAACCGCTGACCTCTTCATTGCAAATGAAGCGTTCTAACCAGCTGAACTACGGGCCCGCAGGTTACTCTGCAACCGTTTCTATGGTGGTGCCGAATATCGCACCGAGCATTGATTCGAGCGCACCGGACATGTACAGGAACGAGAACACGATGATGACGATGCCGATAAGCTTGTAAAAGAGGCGCGTCCCCCCTTCGGCGCCGAGCTTTTCATCAGCCCATGCGATCCGGCCGACATTATTCATGATCCAGTCAGCTTTCCAAACGATGACGAATCCGATGCCGATGCAGATGATGCCGATAACGTACTTCATAGTATTCAGGTAATAATTGTTTGTTAGTGGTGGGCAACGAGGGAGTCTTCCCGGGGCAGCGGTCCGCGCTTCTCCTGGTCGCGCGCACCGGCGCTCCCCTGTGCCAAGCTCAGGGTCGCTGCTGCCCTTCGACTCCTGCCGGCCAACCAGCACTGTTGATATTTTGTAAACGTCGCTGCCGTTCGCTATCGTTTATGGTGGGCAACGAGGGAGTCTTCCCGGGGCAGCGATCCGTGCTCTTTGCATCGCACGTATCGGCGCTCCCCTTTGGGGTCGCTGCTGCCCTTCGACTCCTGCCGGCCAACTAGCACTGTTGATATTTTGTAAACGTCGCTGCTGTTCGCTATCGTTTATGGTGGGCAACGAGGGAGTCGAACCCCCGACCTTCTCGGTGTAAACGAGACGCTCTAACCAACTGAGCTAGTTGCCCGCAACTGATACATGGATGGTGCGCCCGGAGAGACTTGAACTCCCAACCTTGTGGTCCGAAGCCACACGCTCTATCCAGTTGAGCTACGGGCGCGTTGGCGACCATGGTACGGTAGCACGGGCGTTAAAGAAAATCAAGCCGGCAACGTGCGGGGAGCGGCTGTCGGCTGGGGCATCTCAGGGGGGAGTTACTCGATCATTGATGGCGTTACCATGTACGTCTTTGCGGTATCGTCAGAGATGAATCCCTCTTCGTAGAGGCGCTTGAGATCCTGGTCAATAGTGAACATTCCGTCCGCTGCGCTCGTCTGGATGACCGTTTTAACCTGCGGTATCTTATTTTCCCGAATTAAGTTCGCGACTGCCGGCGTATTGATAAGGATTTCCCGGGCTGCGACACGGCCGCCGTCGGTTTTCGGAAGCAGCTGCTGCGACATGATGCCCTTGAGGAAGAGCGACAGCTGGAGGCGGATTTGGGGCTGCTGGTACGGCGGGAATACGTCGATAATCCTATCAACCGTCTGGGCTGCATTGTAGGTATGGAGCGTCGCGAGGACAAGGTGCCCGGTTTCGGCGAGCGTAATTGTCGCTGCGATCGTTTCGAGATCGCGCATCTCACCGACGAGAATGACGTTTGGGTCCTGGCGGAGGATGTGTTTGAGCGCCTGCGCAAACGTGAGCATATCGGTCCCGAGCTGGCGCTGAACGATGAGGCTTTTGCCGGAATCGGGCGGGTAGATGAATTCGATGGGGTCCTCGAGCGTTATGATGTGCGCGGCGCGTTTCAGGTTGACGTAGTTGATCATCGCTGCGAGCGATGTTGATTTGCCGCACCCGGTCGGGCCGGTGACGAGAATGAGCCCCTGCTTGAGGTCCATGAGGTTTCGGATCACGTCAGGGATCATGAGCTCCTCGAGTTTCGGGATCTGCGAAGCGATGATACGGGCCGCGAGGGCGACATTGCCCCGTTCCCAAAAGCAGTTAACGCGAAAACGCGATTGGTCATCGAGTTCGTATGACAGGTCGAGTTCACGCTCGTGTGTGAAGATCTGCTGCTGCTTTTCCGAAAGGATCTCAAAGATGAGGCTCTTGACGCTCTCCGGCGTAAGCACCTTGAGGCCGCTCTGCTCAATCAGTTTGCCGTCGACGCGGAAAACCGGTGACTTGCCCGTTGCGAGGTGGACGTCAGACGCGCCCTGCTTAATAGCGTCTACGAGCATGCTATCGATTTTTGGCATAGCTTTTTGGTACTAAAAAAGTTTCAAGTAAACGGCCCAAAATATGCGTCGCCCTCCTCTTTTTATAGTACATGCTGTTTCCGAGAGCATAGAGCACGACCGCATTGTGAGGGTGCCCATCGAACACAATCTTATGTGACTGTTTCATTGTAATTTTTCTTTTTATTTTTTACTGCCTTCATTGTAGCATAATAAAGCGCTCTTGTCAATGAAAATTATAAAGATTTTAACGGAAAATTATTAAGGATAGTAATAATTGTGACGTTGACAAATAGGTTAGTTCGTGGCATTTTTAAAGTACAAAACGCTTATGGACGCGCTGACGATCGCATTGATAATAATCTGCATTGGGGAGCTCTTTTTTATTTTTTATTTGGTACAGCGGGAACGGCAGACGCGGGTCAGGTCAATAAAAAAAATGGAAGAGCGCCGTTCGAATTTCGTCTCGATCATCAGCCACCAGCTCAGGACTCCACTCTCGGTTATCAAGGGATACTTGGAGGGCCTCGTTACTGGCGACCAGGGCGCGGTATCGCCCGGGCAGAAGGAGTATCTCGATGATGCGCTCAAGGTGAGCAGGGAGACGATAGAGCTTGTTAACGATTACCTCAATATTGTTAAGCTCGATCCCGAAAAAATGGAGCTGAACAGGCAAACGGTGCAACTGGCTGACATTGTCCGGGCAGAGATTGACAAGATGCAGACGCTCGCACGAGCATCAAATTGCACCATTGAGCTCGCCGAGCCCCCGGCATCCCTTCCGCCCATACAGGGAGACGCTATCAAGCTCCGGCAGGTGGTGGAAAATATACTGGCGAATGCCATCAAGTATACGAGCGGCAAGGGCAAGGTTGCCGTCTCGCTCAAGGATCGGGATGGGAGTATCGTTTTTTCCTGCAGGGATAACGGAGTCGGCATTCCAGATGATGAACAGGAAGCAATCTTCACAAAGTTTTTTCGCGCGAGAAATATCCTCCACAAGAACACGACGGGATCGGGGCTCGGGCTATACCTCGCCCGCGTGATCGTCGGTGCGCACGGCGGAGAGATTTGGTTCCAGTCAAAAGAAGGCGCAGGCACGACCGTTTATGTTTCGTTACCTAAGCATTCACCATCCACGCAATGAGTGTTGAACCAAAAGTGCTGCTGATTGAGGATGACCTCTCATTATTGAAAATATACGGCAATAAGCTCAGGATCAGCGGTTATGACGTATCGATGGCGACAACCGGCGATGAGGGTTTGCGGAAAGCGCAGGTCGAGCAGCCGAAGCTTATCCTGCTTGATCTTATCCTGCCCGGCATGGACGGTTTTCTCGTCCTCGAGAAGCTCAAGGCTGACCCGCGGACGAAGGATTGCCCTGTCATTATTTCATCGAACCTTGGGCAGGAGGGCGATGTCGAGCGTGCGCTCGAGCTCGGTGCCGTCGATTATCTCGTTAAGTCGGACGTAAGCCTCGTTGATCTCGTTTCGAAGGTTAAAAAAAACATTGGTTAGTACGCACATGGCACTTGACTACAAAAAGTTAGCGAGCGTTCTGACTGAGTCGGAGCTCCTGACCCGGGAGCGGCTCGCCGAGGCAGAGCGCCGGTCCCGGGAACGTAACGTGCCGCTCGAGGAGGTACTCGTCGAGCGTGAATTCATATCTGATGAAAATCTCGGGCAAATCATCGCTGATATCTGTTCTGTTCCGTTCGTAAGCCTCAAGAAGAAGAGCATTGATGAGCAGGCGCTCAAGATAGTGCCCGAGATCGTCGCGAAGCGGCAGCGTATTATTGCATTCGAGCGTGGTTCTGCGGGCATAAAACTCGCCATGGCCGATCCCGGCAATGAGGAGATCGTCAACTTTTTGGCGAAAAAAACCGGTGAGCGAATTCTCCGGTACTACGCTACTGCGCAGGATATCAAGGAAGCACTCGTGCACTACCGCAAGAGCATTGCGGATGAATTTGATACTATCATTTCAGACAGCATCATAGCGGCGAAGGGCGCAACCGACAGCGCCCGGGAACAGCCGGCAACCCAGATCGTGGCATCGGTACTCGAGTATGCGTACCACAATAAAGCTTCGGACATTCACATTGAGCCGCATGAGGCGAGCGTTGCGATCCGATTTCGGATCGACGGGATACTGCACGATGTCGTGACGCTCCCGAAAGAAATTCAACCCTACATCATAACGAGGATAAAAATACTGTCGAAATTGCGCACTGATGAGCACCGCGCTGCGCAGGATGGACGTTTGGAGTTTACAGTCGATGACGGTAAGGTGGATACGAGGGTTTCCATTGTTCCCGTTTCGGATGGCGAAAAGGTCGTTATGCGGATACTGTCCGAGAAATCCCGTCTGTTTGGCCTGCCGGAGCTCGGCCTTGAGTCGGACGACCTGGATAAAGTCGAGCGCGGATTCAAAAAGCCGTACGGCATGATTCTCGCAACCGGCCCCACCGGATCAGGCAAGACGACAACGCTCTACGCAGTGCTCAAGATACTCAATACCCGCGAGGTAAATATCGCGACGATCGAAGACCCCGTGGAGTACGACATCGAGGGCGTTAACCAGATCCAGGTTAATCCGAAAACCAATCTGACCTTTGCCGATGGGTTGCGCTCGATCCTTCGCCAGGATCCCGATATCGTGATGGTCGGTGAGATACGGGATGAGGAGACTGCCAGCATTGCGATCAACGCCGCGATGACGGGCCATCTCGTTCTCTCGACGCTGCACACGAACGATGCGCCGACGACGCTCCCCCGCCTTATTGACATGAAGATTGAGCCATTTTTAATAGCTTCGACCGTTAACGTAGCAATCGCGCAGCGCCTCGTACGGAAGGTGCACCAGGGCTGCATGGAGAGCTACCTCCCGTCAGAAGACGAGCTGCGGAGGATACGGGATGTTATCGGTGGCGAGCGTTTTGCACAACTCGGCATGGATAAGCGCGGTTTTCGCCTGTACCGCGGCAGGGGTTGCAAGCTGTGCAGTAATACGGGTTACGAAGGCCGTATCGCGATTTTTGAGGTGCTCGAAATGACCGAAGCGATCCGGCGTTTGATTATGAAGCAGGCAAATAGCGACGAGATCCGTACGGCAGCGCTCCACGAGGGGATGACCACGATGCTCGACGATGGCCTGCACAAAGCGATTCGGGGAGTCACCACGATTGAAGAAGTATTCCGGGTATCGACGGAGTAATACGCCGTTCACCATGGGGGAGGATCAGTATGAAGTTTGATTACGTTGCCACAACTGAAGATGGCCACATCGAGAAGGGCTCTGTCCAGGCAGCCTCAAAGGGTGCCGTCTTAGACGGGCTCCGCCAGCGGGGCCTGATCATTATGTCTGTGACGGGCGAAGGACAGGGGCGGCAACCAAAGCCGGCCGCCAATGCAGTCGTACGCTCCCTGCGTTTCGGTAGGGTATCGCAGCTCGATAAAATCATGTTCGTACGCAACCTCGGCACCATGCTGAAATCAGGGCTTCCGCTCGTTGAGACGCTCAGCGTCGTGCGTGATCAGGCGGATTCGAAGAAACTCAAGCTCGTTACCGATAGCGTACTCAAGGATGTCAGCAACGGAAAGACGCTCGCCGCAAGCCTGGAGCAGCACGGGAATGTTTTTTCAAAGACGGTTGTCGGCATGGTACACGCGGGCGAAGCGAGCGGTACGCTCGAACGCAACCTCGACTACATCGCCGATGAGCTTGAACGTGACTACGAGCTGCGCCGGAAGGTGGTCAGCGCAATGATCTACCCGGCGATTATCCTGTCGGGTACGCTTGCGCTCGGGATCGGCCTGTCAATATTCATTCTTCCCAAGCTCGTGAAGATGTTCGACACGTTCCGGGTAGAGTTGCCCGGGCTGACGCAAACATTCTTAGACGTCGCTACTTTTCTCGTTGACTATGGGTTGTATGTGATAGTGGGATTTGTCGCATTCATCATTGGGCTGCGCTTCATCGCCAGGGTGCGGCACGTACGCTCGCTCCTCCATAAGCTGGTTTTGAAGCTCCCGTTTATCGGCAAGCTCGTACGGGATCTCAACCTGGCGCGCCTCACCCGCATGCTCTCGGTGCTCCTCAAGAGCGGCATTATCATTACCGAGAGCATCGAAATCACGGAAGGCGCAGTGGGCAATATCCATTTTAAGCGTGAGCTCGGCCGCGCGCTCAGCGGCATCAGTAAGGGCGGTTCACTCGCCTCCTCTTTGGATAATGAAGATATCTTCACTCCTATGGTTCGGCGGTTAGTGGGCGTCGGTGAAACGACTGGAAAGCTGGAGGAGAGCCTCGCCTACCTCGCGGATTTTTACGAGGAGGAGGTGAATACAATTACAAAAAATTTGTCGAGTGTAATTGAGCCGGTCCTTTTAGTTATAATCGGCGTCGTGCTCGGTTTTCTGGCGGTGGCTATCATTTCGCCGATCTACCAGTTTACCGGCGCGCTATCCAGGTAGCATCCTATGATTCAATGCCGCGTACAGTCGAATGGCTTTACCTTTATTGAGGTGCTCATTGTGATCGGCATGCTCGGTTTGCTCAGCGGCCTCGCAATCCCCTTTTACCAGTCGTTCCAGGTTGACAGCCGCCTCGATGATACGGCGCACGAGGCAGCCCAAGCGCTCCGGCGTGCACAGTCAATGGCGATGGCGTCGGATGCGCTGTCAGCATTTGGCGTCCACTTCGATGGCCAGCAGTTCGTGCTTTTCCGCGGGCACGCCTACGTTCCGGGGGACCAATTTAACGATGTGGTGGACGTTAGCCAGCCGCTTTCAGTCACAGCAGCTGATGTCGTTTTTGAGGCTGTCACGGGCACGGCTGCTCCGGCAACGGTCACCATCAGCGCGGCGGCTGGCCGATCGCGCACGTTAACCATTAACAATCTCGGCATTGTCAATGTACAGTAGCTTCAACAGCCAACGCGGCCAGAGCGTCATCGAGCTCATCGTGGCGATGGGAGTGTTTGTATTGGTCGTTTCGAGCGTCATGTTTCTAACGCTCGATGCCCACTCGGCAAATCGGCAGGGCAAAGAGCGCACGCGGGCTGCCCTGCTCGCCCAAGAAACGCATGAAGCTGCGGTTAGCATCGCGAACCGAGGGTGGCGGGACCTTGCCGACGGGGCGTACGGAATTGACCGCTCGGGCGGGACGTGGGCTCTCTCTCCGGTGCCGAATGTTATTGATGACACCTTCGTCCGTACGGTTACCGTTGAGCCGGCACAGCGGGATGCGTCTGGAAACATTGTCGAGGCCGGGGGCACTGTTGATTTTGATACCAAGAAGCTGACGGCGACGCTCACGTGGGATTTCACCACCTCACGCCCTTCCGAAGTGTCGTTGACGAGCTATCTCACGAATTGGCAGAGCCTGAAGTGGGTACAGACCACGGAGGCTGATTTTAATCAGGGCACATTGAGCAGTGCGGTCGCAACCGGGACAGACGGGGGGGATGTCCGCCTCGTTGAGGCGGGAGTGCCTCCGCACTTCATCTCTCCCTTTGACGACCCGGCGGGCTATACCTTTGATCCCGCAGACATTGAAATAACGGGTTCGGTGGCGCAGCTTGTGAACCAGAGCATCTCAGCGTCCGGCGGCACGACGAATCCGGGTTTTGATGCCGCACTCACGCCTTGGCAGTACGCCGATTGGAACCAAGGCGGTGATGAGGTGAATGTACGCGGTTTACGGCAGTTGTCCGGAGGGGATCCTGGCGGGTACGCCGAAATCATCATTCCGCAGGGCACCTATGACGAGGTCGGCGGGTACTTTCGGCAGAGCTTTACCGTGACGGAGAGCAATCCAGAGACCGCGTACGTTTCCTTCGACGGCAGCGTACTTGCCTTCAATGGGATTCCTGTTACGCTCGAGGCGTTCGTATTCGTTGATTCTGCGCCCGGCGAGCCGGTTGTCGGTACGGAGGTGTGGTCATCTGGCGAGCTGACCGGTACCGCGCCGTGGACGTCGATCGGGCCGATCGACGTGGCCTCGCGCATCGCGGCGCCCGGGACGTACTACCTCAAGCTCGCCGTGTGGGTCGAGAGCGACCGCACCCGTGATGGGTTATTCCGCATCGGTTTTGATGATGCGCGGCTGAACTGGGAAAAAATCGGGACGCCGAGCTACCCGGCCGATGAACCTCCGATTACGCCAACTGCTTCATTCAGCTCGGCTGACGTGTACGCCTGGCACTCGTTCGAGGAGATCGCAACCAAGAACGGAGGCGAGATCTACTACCAGCTCTCGGATGATGACGGTGCGACGTGGCAGTACTGGGACGGCGGCACGTGGATTGTCGTTACATCTGATACCGATTTCAATACCGCCGCGGAAATCAATTCGCACATATTGAGTTTCCCTGCGGGTGCGCAGCGGCTCCTGTTCCGCGCATTTTTGTCTTCTGATGGCGCGCAGCAGGTGTCACTCGATGCTGTGCGGGTAACGTATGATGCGGTTAGGGCGTTTGATTCCACCTTCGATATCCCCGCAGATTATTCATTCGATTCTGGCGACATTGAGGTTATTGATTCGGCGGCGCAACTCGTGAACCAGAGCCCGACCTTGTCCGGCGGTACCGCCAATTCGGGTTTTGACCTGGAGCTCAAGCCATGGGAGTATACTGATTGGGACCAGGGTTTAAATGAAGTGGATGTACGGGGCAGCTACCAATTGTTGGGCGGCAACCCCGGCGCGTTCGCGCAGATTTATATTCCCATCGGTCGCGATGACAGGCTTGGCGGTTACTTCGAGCAGTCGTTTGAGGTTACCGAGTCGAATCCCGACCCTGCTTTCGTGCAGTTTGACACATCGGTCATTAGATTGGGCGGCAGGCCCCGGCAATTCCAGGCGTACGTATTCGTCGATACAAAGCCGGGCTTGCCGTCCATCGGCACTGAAGCGTGGACCTCGGGCCAGCTCATCGGAACCACAGCCTGGGCTTCGTTCGGCCCGATTGACATTACGAGCCGCATCGCGGCGCCCGGCACGTACTACCTCAAGCTCGCCGTGTGGGTTGATACAACCGGTGTACGGGCCGGTCCCTTTACCATCGGTTTTGACAACGCACTCGCGTACTGGGAAAAGGCCGCAGGCGCATCATACCCGACTACGAGCCCATCGATCATGCAGAAAATTTCGTTCAGCTCGGCTGACGTGTACGCCTGGCACTCGTTCGAGGAGATCGCAACCAAGAACGGTGGCGAGATCTACTACCAGCTCTCGGATGATGGCGGTGCGACGTGGCAGTACTGGGACGGCGGCACGTGGGCGGTCGCGGGATCGGATAATTACAGTACAGCTGCCGATATTGATGCGCACATCGCTTCATTCCTACCGAAGGCCCGGCGGATTACCTTCAAAGCCTTTCTCAGGTCGGACGGCGTGCAGCAGGTTTCGCTCGACGCGGTGCGGCTCGCGTACCTCGTCTCTGCATCATCCGGATTTTCTCTCAGTGGAAGCATTGTATCATCAGCGTACGATACCGGCGCGGTTAATCCGGTCTTGAATTATATTGCCTGGGCAGCGTCTGAGCCTGCCGGTACCATAGTGCGGCTGCAGACCCGTACCGCGGATACCGAAGCCGGCCTTGCCGGCGCGGCATGGGTAGGCGCTGATGGCGCTGCCGGCAGCTACTACGCCGCCCCCGGCGAGGTGCTTGGCGCGGATCCTGCAGCGACAGGCCTCCGGTGGCTCCAGTACCGCGCTGAATTACTATCCGATGGGGTTGAGACGCCCATACTCCATGACGTAACGATCGACTATGAGCCATAAGCAGCGGGGGTTTTCCCTGATCGAAATGGTTATATATATAGCACTCATCGTCGGCATCCTCATTACCGCGACGAGTTTTGCGTGGACGATCATCAACAGCAAGACGAAGGCGCTCGTCATGCAAGAAGTAGAGCAGAACGGGCGCCTCATCGTTGAGAAGGTCGCCCAAGCGGCGCACGGCGCATCAGCCGTATCGTTGCCAGGGACGGGGGTAGCCGGAACAGCGCTCGAGCTTGAGTACCAGGATGCCTCAAAAGACCCGGTCCGTTTTTCTTTCAGCGGCAGCTCGCTCACAATGAGCGAAGGCGCCGGTGCAGCTGCCAAGCTCCACTCAGACAGCGTGGTCATCGCGGACCTGCAATTTGTTAACGTGTCGAGCACTGATGCGCGGACCGTTAATGTTTTTTTTACCGTTACGCTCGAGCACGTCAATCCGGAAAACCGGCAGGAATGGGCTTATAGCAATACCTTTGAGACGACCATTGAGCTCAGGGATCAGCATTAGTATGCATACAAACCAGCACAATCAAGGCGGATACATTGCGCTTATCGCGGTTCTCATTATTGTTGTCGTAACGCTCAGCATCGGATTGAGCATGAATGTCCTCAGCATCGGCGAGACGCAGTCCGGGCTCCGGACGCAGCAAGCGGTCCAGAGTTTTACGGCCGCTGACGCGTGCATGCAGGAAGCGTACCTCAGGCTCGAACAATCCGGCAGCTACGCCGGCGGCAGTTTGAATGTCGGGTTCGGCTCGTGTACTATTACGGTTGTCGACAGCGGGCCGGTCCAGAAGACGATTACGGTTACCGCTGATGTGTCCGGCATCCAGCGCAAGTTCGAGAGTACGGTTACGCTCACGGGCAGCGTGGTCAGCGTCGACGCGTGGAAAGAACTAAACAGCTAGTCTCGGCTATGGCACTGAAATCATCTCATGCATTTGGAATTGATATTTCTGACCGCACGGTCGAAATGTTTGAGCTCAAAAAAAAATTCAAAAAGTTCCAAGTTGTCTCATACGGCCGTGCGGAGTTGCGCGACGGGATTGTAGAAAACGGCGAGGTGCGCGAGCCTAATGAGCTCGCTGAAGCGATCCGCCGCATGCTCAAGCAGGCAGAACCGAAGCCGCCAAAGACAGCCGATGTCGTACTCTCGGTTCCCGAGTCGCGCACCTTTATCCATACGTTCCGCCTGCCGTCAGTGATATCGGAAAAGAACGTCGGCGAATCTGTGCAGTTCAGGGCAGAGGAAACGATACCGCTCTCATTTGACCAGGTGTACTACGATTACGGCATTGTCGATCAGACAGCCGAGTACCGTGAGGTGCTATACGTGGCATGCTACCGAGGAATTGTTGACGGGTACCGGAGCGCTGTGCGGCAGGCGGGCCTTAATCCTATCGTGCTCGAGCCCGAATCACTTGCGCTCACACGCACGGTAGTGCGCAGCGGTGAGCACGACGCAATCCTGATGGCAGACGTCGGCGCACGCACGACCAACGTCACCATCTACGACAATGGAGGCATCCGCTACTCGTCCACGCTCAAGGAAGGCGGACGCACTCTCATCCGCGCTATCAGTGAGGCGCTTGGGGTTGATCCTGCCCGCGCTGAGCAGCTCTTGCGGACCGTCGGGCTCGTCCGTGAGTTTAAGAAAGGCAGCGAGGGAGCGTTCCAGTCGGCCATTGAGCCGCTCGTTGAAGAGATCGTCGGTTCCATTGGGCGTGCGGCGGCGAGTTATGCCGGGCGCACCGGCACGCGGGTTAAGCAGATCATACTCACCGGCGGGGTGAGCTTGATGCCGGGTTTTGTGGCTCACGTTCGGATGCGGTTCGGAGAGAACGTACTTCTCAGCAATCCGCTCGAGGGCTTGCAGTACTCGAGCGAGTCTCTGCAAAAGATTAAAGAGCCGGTTTTGTACGGCACTGCGGTCGGCCTTGCGCTCCGGGGCGTTGACTCGGATTCCATACGGAACGGCATCAATCTTTACGCACGCAGCGGCGACCAGGGGCGGGTTGGGAAGAGCATGCCCGAGCAGCGGGAATCGAAAGCGGAACAGCCGCAGTTTTCACGGATGGGCGGGTCCGAAGGCTCGAAAAAGCGGTTCGTCACGATGGTCGTTATTTTTTCGGTTCTCGTAGCCTTGTTTTTAATTGTGTTGTTTCTGCGGCCCCAGTTCGGGGATGAGAATGTGAACTATAATGTCGATTACAGTGCCGGCGGGAGCCCTTCATTTGGTACGGACAATTAGATTTTTCTTGCTAAAGTGCCGTATCTGTGGTATAATGTTAGCAGTCTGAGCATTTTCAGGTTAAAAACTTTATATATTAAATTGGATAGGAATATCCTTATGGCCAAACAAAGTAATAAGCAGGGTTTCACACTGCTCGAGCTGCTCGTCGTCATCGGCATTATTGGCATCTTAGCCGCGATCGTAATCGTTGCGATTAATCCTGGCCGCCAGTTTGCGCAAGCACGGAACGCGCAGCGGTGGAACGACGTCAATGCGCTGCTCAATGCAATCCACCAGTACGCCGTCGACAACAACGGTTCAATACCCGCGGGGATCAACGCGACCTACCAGGTTTTCGGCACGGCAGGGGTTGACGGCAACAATCCTAATGCTTGCGGAGCGGTCGTAGCAGAAGCCGATACCCTGGATTTGACCGCAAATCTGGTGCCGACGTACATTACAGGGCTGCCCTATGATCCGAGCACCGGCACTGACGGCCATACTGACTACTACGTAGCGCAGGATGCGGGGACGGGCCGCGTGACGGTTGCAACGTGCGATCCTGAGCTCGGCGTAACGATCAGCGTAACCAGGTAATATAATTCCAAAGTAAAAAGTTCCCTCCGTTTTAGCGGGGGGAGCTTTTTTTGATTATTTTTACATAATTTCTTCTTTTTTCTGCCTTTGGAAGGCGAGCCAGTCTTCAACCGTTTCGATGAGTACCTTAAATGGAGCTTCGATGACGAAGTCCATGATAAACATGAAAATATTGACTTTCGATGTTTTGCTCGAAATCCACCGGCCCGCACGGAGCACCGGAAGGGCGAAAAAGTCGATGACTGCCATCAGTGCGCTGTCCCGTTTTGATACCATGACGAGTTCCTTTGCATTGTTTCGGAGGTGCAGGGCAAAAAAGCTGATGACGCTGAGGAAGAAGACGAAGAGGAATGAGCTGACGGACGAGAAGTCAAGAACGCGGAGGAGCCAGATAATGCCGCCGAACGTTATGATGAATGCGGCGGCGTAGAGCAGCGAAAAGACGGCATTGAGGGCTCGGCTCGTCCTGAAGGTGCGCTCGCGCTGTTTGAGCAGGACTTTCTCATCGGGATCGTACACTATTTCGGAGATTCCCTGGAATATTTTTCGCGTATTTTCTTCAGCCGGCACGCGGATAGAGGTGGCGATAATGAACATGAGGAACGGGTGGAATACGACATTGATAGCGAGCGGCAGGAGCTTGATTTGGCTCAGGAAAATCGCTTCGTAGGGGAGCTCGAGCGCAAATGCCATAATCGTCTTCGTGAAAAAGATGTAGATAATGCTTCGAAAAACACCGCGGCTGAGCTTGGTACTTGATTCAGTATAACGCTTATCGCACGTTTTCCGTATCGCGCTCTCGAGCTGATTCGGGTCAGCGAGCAGTGCTTCGTAGTCAGCCGCGCGCTCATTGAGGATGTCTTTGAATATGAGAAAAAGCGGCGCGAACTTTTTTGCGTACCGGAAGAGCCGGTCAGAAAGCTTATTGGAAATTTGCAGCTCGATTTTCCGCATGAGACGCGGAAGCTGCACGGCAAAAGCTTCAATTTCTTCGTCGGTCGCGTACCGCCACCACGGTGCGTAGTAGTATGTGAGGTGGTACCGGAGTATCGCGTGGTCTGACTTGACAAGCGCCCGGTGGATGGCGATGTAGACCTGGATGTCTTGGTCCTCAACTGCCCTCATCTGTTCAGTAAGGTCGATCTGGCTTCGGATCGTCTTATACATTGCTTCGACGAGCGCGTCATCTTTAATCGTCGGTGAGAGATATGCCTCAATTTCCGCAGATGCCACCTGCGTAATCCATTTTATCGTCCTGTTTCGTTCTTTGAGGTTCGGATTCCGGCTCGCTGCGATATCGATGAGCCGTACGTACTTTGCTACCATGCGTTCAATGTCCGGGATCCTCGACTCGGGGAAGTAGTTGTTCTTGAGGTACCCGGCGCGGATGAGTTCACGGAGCAGGGGCGCTGCAATGTTCCTGCCGCGCTCCCGCATGGTAATGCGCCGCTTGAGCATGCGTGCAATCGCGTTTTTCCGTATCAAGTGCTCCTCTTGGTAATCGATCGCGACGCGCACTTTCTCGTAGACGTACGCCACTTTACCGACCGTTTCGTCGACTTTAAGCTTGGGCTCGTCGACTGTCGCGCGTATTGACTCAACGCCGCGCTGCGCGCGAAATACTTCGCTGAGTTCACGTGCTATCGGTGAAATTGTATTCTTATTTGCCATAGTTTTCCGCACGGTTCTAATCGATCACAATAGCTGATAAACGGCAAACTGTCAACCCCTACGCGGTTTCTTTCCATTTGATTGAGCAGCCTGCTGACGGCTGCTGGGGTGCCGTAATTTTTTGGCCGTCGAGGACCAGCTGCAGCGCCTGTTTCAGGTCATCGGTGGTTGATTCGTGGCCTGGACGGCCATTGTCAACCTGCCCTCGGTATGCCAGTTCCCGCCGCCCATCGTATACGAAAATATCTGGCGTGCAGACAGCGCCATACTCTTGTGCAACAGCTTGGGATTCATCGCGGAGATACGGGAAGGGGAGGTTATATTCAGGCTGCTTCATGCTCTCGAAGCTATCTTCCGGGTATGCATCGGCATCGTTCGGATTGATTGCTACGAACTGCACTCCCTGCGGCGCGAATAGCCTGTTCAGCTCGATGAGCTTCGGCTTGGCGTATTGGGCGTACGGGCAGTGGTTGCAGGTAAATACGATTACGACAGCAGGCGCCGCTGTGAATGATGCGGGCGAGTATATCTTGCCGTCCGTTCCCGGAAGCGAGAATTGGTGAATGCGTTCGCCGAGCGCAGCCGCAGGCGTGTGCAGTAAAACCATAGAATTTTTAAATTGGATGCGGGCAAACGGGCTGCCGCGTTGAGCTAAAAAAAGCCGCCTTTGATTGGCTTTTTGCGGAGGCTCGCGGTCCCCTCCTTGTCGGCGACGAACTCGTACGTTCTCCCGCGGTGTTTGAACTCGATTTGCTGTTTTTTCCTCTTCTCTTTTGCCGTCTTCATGACTGGGAGAAATTTTTTCATTTTATCCTTGTACGAGTAACGGTCGAGGATCCCGTCCTCGTCAACGACATCGTCCTTGAAGTCGAAGACCATACGTTTGTTGGTTACTATTGAGCTATGGTAAAGTGTAGCTTTTTTGCCCTCAATCGCGCAAGGAGCTGCCCATGCCGCTCCCCTTTCCCCGGTGGTGCCGGCGATGGGCTGTTTTGTTGTTACAGTGCCATTGTAGCAAAAAAGTCCCTTTTTTGCATTCCACGGATAGACTTTGGGTGTTATAGTAATAGAGTAGCTGTCCGAATACTTTTATTATCACAGGATGATTACATTGAGCCGATTGTCCTCCATTCCGCCTGTTTCAGCCCGCGCCGGGTTTATACTTGTTACCGTTATTCAACTGCTTTTTTTATTGACCGCGGTTCTCTGGCGCATTATCGATGGCGACGAGGGTTTCTATATTCTGGCAAGCAAGCTCGTTGCAGGCGGCGACGTGCTGTACAGAGATTTTTTCTACCCTCAAATGCCGCTCCTTCCCTACATCTACGGCGCGGTCGATACAATCGCCGGTATCGGCTGGTATTCAGGGCGGATCCTCTCCCTGTGTTTTGCGCTGTGTACGGGGTGCCTGCTGTACCTGTACATTCAGAAACGGACCCGTAACGCGTGGATGGGTGTCGTTGCCGCCGCGCTCTACAGCATGACGAGCTTGGTTTTCGGCTGGCTGACTGTCGTCAAAACACACAGCATCGTGGCATTGCTGCTGTTTGCGGCGTTTTATTTGCTATCGGGCAGTGCGGCAGGGAAAAAATATTTTTGGAGCGGACTTGTCCTCGGATGTGCGGTTGATGTGCGTTTGTTCATCGCAGCTCTCGTCCCTTTTTTTCTTTACCACATCTACCGCTGCGCCGGAAAACGCCGACAACTGCGCCTGCTCGCGCTCTTCACGGTCGGATTGCTGATCGGATTGGTTCCGAGCTTTATCTATATCGGTTTATTCCCCGACCAATTTGTATTTAACAATATAACGTACCATTCATTGAGGGGTAATGGAGGGTTGATCGGCGACTTTGGCCAGAAGGTGGAGGTGTTCAAGCAGATGCTCGCGATTGGTGGCACCGAAAGGCTCCTCGGGCTGCAGTTTCTGCTGCTGCTCATTGCTACGGCAGCGTACGGAGTTTGCCACTACGTATCAAAGCGAAGAGTGCCGTTTGCTTTGCTGCTTACCGTGCCCCTTTTCGTTGTATGCTTTTTGCCGACGCCGACTTTTGTCCAGTACTTTTCGATCCTGATCCCGTTCATGGTTTTGCAGTCGGTGCTCCTCTATGGTGATTTTCTCAGGCGGATCGGGCGCACGAGCATTACCGTCATGGTCTGCATGCTACTGGTTGTGTACGGAGCAGTCGCCGCCGCGGAACTGTACCGGTACACCGTGACGGGCATTGACGTGCCGGGTGTGGACGCCAGCCGGCACGCCGCAGACTGGAAAATTAGCACCGTCACCCGGATTGCGGGCGCTATTGATCGTGAAAATACGGCGCATGGCGATGTCCTCACTTTTTGGCCCGGATACGTCATTGCCACCTCCCAGCATATTGTGCGCGGGATGGAGAACCATTTCGGGGTGGAAGTCGGGGACAGCGTTGAAGCTGATGAACGGGCGATCTACCGCATCCTTTCGTATGATGACGTTAAAATTCTGATTGCACATCGGATCCCGAGTTTTGCGGTCATCGGCAACTGGGCTCCCGATGCGCGGCAGTACCACACACTCTTGAATGAATTCGGATACCGCCACCTCGATACGATCGGAACAGCGCTGCTGTACAGGCGTGAGGATTGACGGTCGGACCCGGCACCGTATGGCCAGGCTTGACAGTGGCGCCTCCGTTTGCTAGTATGACGCTGCAAGTCTTTTTAGGGTAATCTAATGGTTTCATTAGGGGTAAAGGTCTTCCTAAAAGATAGCGTTTTATCCATCTAACACGCGTACATTACATGGCAAAGAAGCTATACGTAGGAAACCTTTCCTATGGCGTTAACGACGACTCGCTCAAGGAGTTTTTCTCCCAGGCGGGGACCGTCGAGAGCGCAAGCGTGATCATCGATCGCATTTCAGGCCGTTCACGGGGCTTCGGCTTCGTCGAAATGGCATCTGATGACGAGGCGAAAGCAGCCGTTGATTCACTCAACGGCCAGGAGCTCGACGGTCGAGCAATCGTCGTCAACGAAGCGCGGCCGATGACCAATCGACCCCGCGGTGGCGGCAGTTTCCAAGATCGCTAAGGTTTCGAAAGATACAAAAAGATCCCGGTCAAACGGGATCTTTTTGGTTTGCTATATAATTTTTCGGAAAGTTTGCCATTCAGCCCTGCAACTATCTGCCTCGAGGTTTCCCCTTCTCGCGCAGCGCTACGCCACCGTTGTGCTTTTGAGGTTGGCAATTGCGACTATTGCGGCGAATACGATCGCCGCCCCGAGCCACTGTCCTGCAGCGAACGTTTGGTCGTGGATGAAGAACTCAAGCACGATTGCACTGACCGGAAACATCAGCTCGTAGATGGTGGAGCGCGAGGCGAGCATGCGCTTCAGACCCCAGTAGTAAATGAAGATCGCGGTGCCCCCCGTCGTGAGCGCGATAATGACGAAAGCGCCGATGAGATTCCAGTTGATTATTGAGAAGCCTTGTATTCCTTCGTATCCAGTATCGACATCGAGCGCATTGAGCAGCGTGATGCAGGCAATGATGGCGATCATCACGCCGGTCGTAATGGAAAAGCGGAGCGATGTGCCGAGCCCGTGGCTTACCTTCGCAATCGCCTTTTTCGAGAAAACAGTCGAGGATCCGAAGGAGAATGCAGCGAGAACGGCGAGCAGCGCGGGTTTGAGCATGCCGCTGGTATCGAAGTCCGCCCTGTCGAATCCGAACGTGAGCAGGTAGCTCCCGACTAGCGCGACGGCCGCCCATAGGTAAAATATTTTCTTGGGGCGCTCACGGAGCCAGGCGAGCGCGAGGAGGATCGCGAAGATCGGCTGCAGCTTCTGCAGCAGGAGCACGACTGCAATGTTGAGGTGTGCCGTGTGCACCTCGATGATGGCGGCAACAATTGCCATGGTGCCGATTGCCCCGCCGAAGATTCCGGTCAGGATGAATGCGACCCAGTCCTTTGAGTTGAGATTTTTGAGCTCACCCCTGCGTTTTATCAGGAAGTAAGCCAAAAAAACCGACGCAACTGCGTGCAGCATAAAGACAAAGGTCGGGACATCATACAGGCCGAGATCGGTAACCCACGGCGTCAGCACGACACCGTCGAATGCCCACAGGAACGCCGCGAGCATTACCGCACACGCAGCCACGATACTGATTTTTCTTAGGCGCACAACCTTGTTGGTTACCGTAGTTAAGTAATCTCCAGTATACCAAAGTTTCCTGCCGGAGGACAGCAATGATAAAAACGTGCACTCTTGCTCAACTATTTCAATGCAAACGTGCGCCCACAGAACGGTATCCGCTATTCAGTTTTCGCTTTGCACTCCTTGAATTCGGTCCTGAGCTCGCACGGTTCAGTCTCGCACGGTACCGGCACGATGGTGCTGATGCACTCATCCGCCATTCTGCACTCCTCTTCGTCCATTTCGGCGCATTCTTTCGGGCCCGTAAGGAAGATGATTGCCATTCCAATGGCGACGATTGCAATGATTCCTGCGATCAGGAGAGTTTTTTTCTGCATAGCGTTCCGTAACTCACGGGTTATATTTTTCCTAAATGTTGCCCCCACTCGTACGCCCGCCGCTCTTCCCCTTCTATCAGCGGGCCTTCCTTGCCACGCACGAAGAATGTTTCAGACGCAATGACCGCAGCCCCCTTCACTGTGAGCAGGGCTGCCGTGCGTTTTGCTGCGTAGCCGAAAAAGCCAATGATCATGCGGATAAAAAATTTTTGCCCCTCTGCGGCCATTCCCGTGTCGAATGCAGCAGCACGAATTCCGTGCAAGGCGTTTTGAGGGATACGGTTGAGGAGCTGCTGTACCAGCTGGGACGGGCGGCCGCCGTGCGTCGGTGAGCCTACGACAAGCAGTGACAGCGAGCTCCAGTCGGTTTGCCCGGCCTCAGATAGCGGCATGAGCACAGCCCCGGCTCCCCGGGCGATTTGCCCGGCGACCTTCTGAGTGTTGCCGAACTGGGAATCATATATGACGAGAGATGTCATAGTGTGGAACGTTACTGATCGGTACTGTTTCTAAACCACTCTTCCGTCGCGGATCTCGATCGTGCGGGACGCCTGCTTGGCGATGTCGAGCGCGTGCGTTACCACGACGAGCGTAACGCCCCTTTCCCGATTGAGGCGCTCGAGGGTGTCCATGATGAGCTTGCCGGTTTTGGTGTCCACATCGCCAGTCGGCTCATCGCCGAGCACGACTGCCGGATCGTTTGCGAGCGCCCGGGCAATCGCCACGCGCTGGCGTTCGCCGCCCGACATTCTCGTCGGCGGCTTGTCGGCAAGGTATCCGATGCCAATCTGTTCCAGCAGGGAGAGCGCCTTTTTTTCTTTATCGGATGCCGGGCTTTTAATCTCATGCATGGGGATCATGATGTTTTCCTGGGCGGTGAGGTGCGGCAAAAGATTGTGGAGCTGAAAAATAAAGCCGATTTTGTGACTGCGCACTTCATCGAGCTTATTATATGTGGTTAAGTCAATACCGTCGAAAAAAACCTTGCCGGAGGTTGGCCGATCCATGGCGGATATCATGTTGAGCAGGGTGGATTTGCCGGAACCTGACCGCCCGATGATCGACACGTACTCTCCGCGCCTGATCGCAATGTTAACGCCGTCCAAGGCTTTGACCCGGCCTCCCTCAAAATATTTTTTTACGTTTTCAGTTCGGATGATGTAGTCGTCCATATATTTATTCGTAGCGAAGCGCTTCCATGGGCGAAAAGCGTGAAGCGCGGTAGGATGGGTATACCGCTCCAATGATAACGACGACGAGTGCAACGAGCAGTGCCTGCAGAAAGACGGTCGGTTCGAGAGAGATGTCGAGCCACGATTTGCCCATGTTGGTTTGCATGGTGAGCCATACCATACCAAGCCCCAGGAGCGCACCGAGCACGGTGGAGGCGAGGGCGATGAAAATAGCTTCGCCCAGGATCATCATCATAATGCGCTTCCGTTTCCAGCCGACCGCGCGCAGCACGCCGATTTCCCGCGTACGCTCAAACACAGACATGATGATTGTATTCATAACGCCGACTCCCCCGATTACCATGGCGAGCGCTGAAATCGCCCAGGATACGGAGTCGACGATGTTCAAGCCCTGGTCAATTGAATTGAAGTCATCAACATCCACGATGCCGATGAGGCCGGAATCGGCTTTTTCTATTTCATCTGCGACGGCACGCGGCTCGAGGCCCGGTTTAACTTTCACCATAGCCATGCTTACTTGGCCTTCTTGCATGCTATTGATCCGTTGCGCTTCTTTGATGGTTATAGCCGCACCGCCATCCTGCATCGTCACGCCGGACTCGAAAATACCGACGATGCTGTACGCCTTGCCGTTGATGGCCATCGTGCCATTCACCGCGAGGCCGTAGTTTTTTGCGGCAATGCGGCCGAGCGCGATTTCATTTTCGTTTTGGTACATCCGGCCTTCGATGATTGTCGCACCGAGCACGGATGCGTACTGTGGATCAATGCCGCTCATGATAAAGTAGGGATTGCCGCCGTATTCCGCCATTGCCATGACGTAGGGGACTACTGTTTCAACACCGGCGGTAGATTCAATGGTGCTGATTTGCTCTGTGGTGAGGACACTCAGAATCATATCGGTAGCGTCAGCTTTCGCGATCGTGAAGTCGGCGGAACCCGGGCGCAAAGCCGTTCCCATGCTGTTTTTCAGGCCGTTGGTTACCATACCGAAGATAACGATTGTGGCAATGCCAATGCTAATCCCCACGATAGTCAGCACCGTGCGGGTTTTCCGGCTGAATAAGTTTTTTAGTATGAGTTTAATGAATTGCATATTCTCTGGGCGATCTGCTTTCTAGTATAGCAAAAAGTTGCGTAAAATTGTATGACGATTTGCTTGGCTAGCGAGCATGTGGTCACGGATATCGTTTGATCGCCGGGAGAGCGGCCTATCAACAAATGCCAAAATCTGCCAGAGCTTTTTGCAGCGATTCAACGCCGGTGAATAGAATGGGCTTGAATCCCAATTCATCTGAGGGTATTAAATTCTGCTCCGCGTCGTCGATAAAAACAGCTTGCGAGGGTTCAACCCCCAAGGCATGAAAAAAAATATTGTATGCTTCAACCGATGGTTTCATAAATCCTATTTCACTTGACAGGACCACCGCATCAAAATGCCCAGCAAGTTTTTCTTTGATGTTTTTGGCCTGCGTATAATTACAATTGCTGAGTAATCCCAGCTTATATCCCCTCAATTGTAATCCGCGTACAACATGTAATACCCCCTCATTTATTTTATGGGCAGGGATGCGGTCAAGGTATTGTATGACTTCCGCATGCTTGTCGGTTTTGCCGAGTCTTTTGAGCAATAATTTCCAAAAATCGTCACGGTTCACGTGCCCGGTATTCAAAATGTGGTTGATGCTATAGTAGTGGCGCTTATATTCTTCGGACGCCACATTCAATATTTCGCACATGGCATTGGACAACTGGGCGCCCGATATGCCGGCGACAACCCCAGAATAGTCAAAGCCGATCCCCTTAATTTTTTTATTGCCCATTGGCTTGCGGTGCAATTTTCCTCGTTCAACCCCCATGCGCAAAAAAATATTTTTATCTCCACCGAGCAGCCGATGCTTCCTTACGGATGCCCGCCCCTACTTCTGCCCCATGCTCTTCCTGAACATGGCTCGCACCAAGTGTTCCGCAACCGGGAAGGACTTCCCCCGGTACGGCGCTTCATGTATGTCAAAGCCGGGGGAATTGTTTATTTCGATGATTGCAAAATTTTTATACTCGCTAATGTCTTTTGCAATGAGATCAACTGCGTAAAAGCGGAGGCGGAACAGGGGAGCGATTTTTAACGCAAGTTTTTTATAATCTGCAGCCGCTTTTTCGTAGCATTCAAACGACCGGCCGCCGGTGCTGACGTTAGAATTTTTTCTCAGGAATACTTGCTTCCCCGGAGGCACGACCGTTGTGAGGGACAGGTTCAGGCTCAGCAGGTTCCGCTTGAGCTCAAAATCTTTGACAATGGGGCAGAGCGGCTGGTCTTTCGCGACCCCCGGCTGACCATTATATTCAGCGATGAGCTCCGAGATCGTGTGTACTCCGTCACCGATAACGTACGCCGGCTTGCGCATCAGGACCGCCAGGAGTTTGCCGTCGAGCACCAAGAAGCGGTAATCATTGCCGGCAATGTAGTCTTCAACCAAGAAGGTGCCCGGCTTTCCGGTTTTCCTCCGGTTGTACTTAAAAACCTCTTGGATTGCCGTGACGAACCATTCCCGTTTAGTGATGTCGACCGTGACCGCCTCGCCTTCGCTCCCCTCGATGGGTTTCACGACGAGCGGAAATTTAATCGTACCGTTTTCGAGCAGCTTGATGGCTTTTTGGAGATTTGTGAATTTAAATCCGCGCGGAGTGGGAATGCCTGCTTGCACCAGGATTGTTTTCGCTAGGTATTTATCGCTGACTATTTTCGAGGGGACAAACGTGTTGAGATCCGGAATATGCCGCTGTACAAAAAAACTTTCCGTGCCGTATTTAAAAAGCTGCAGTCCGGCATCGCGATCAATCGTTTCTACCTCAACGCCAAGTTTCTCTGCCGCTCTGCGGAGCGCTCCGACGCAGTTGAGTTCTGTCCGTGGAATTGGTTTCATATTTTTATCTGTCACATCCTGCCGTAAAAAAAGACCGCTGGATTCGCAGGCCTTTAGCAAAGGTTTTTGTGATTATCCAATCGTACAATACTCCAGGAAAAAAATCAAGTTTTTTGGCGCGGCTGCGGCAGGGTCATGTGCGAGCTTGTTCAGCAATCCAATGATAAAAAAATTACACCACCCACTCCTATCTCTTCAGAACGTATCCTTGACAAAGTTTTAGAAGAGTGATACCATGCCCGTGAACAATCCAGCTGATAGTTTGATTTTAAAATTATCGCTGGCTTGTCCACAGCGTATAGTAAGTATAGAAATAAAGTCGAATTTCGAAATTACTATATTATCTAATTCAATTTTATTTCTACACACATGCAAGGAACGATCAAAAAGTTGACCGACAAGAACTTCGGGTTCATCTCGGCTGAGGGCCAGGCGAAAGACCTGTTCTTCCACGCCAATGAGCTCCAGGGAGTCACGTTCAGCGAGCTCCAAGAGGGTGATGCAGTCACGTTCGAGATCTCGGACACGCCCAAGGGCCCCGCAGCGGTCAAGGTCAGCAAAGCATAGTTCAACCCTGAATTATAAACGAAAAGGCGCAGGCCACAGTGGCAGGCGCCTTTTGGTATAGGCGGAATAGCGGAGCAGGGATGTGCATGTCCCCAATAGTAAAACATTCTATCCCCGCTTGAGGGGCTGAATTTTTTTACGATCGCAGTCGGAAATTTGATTGAACAAAGCTTATGGAGGTTATTGATGATGTAAGTCCATGCCGGTTTTGTTTAGCGACGAAGCACATCAGGCGCGCTTCAACTGCGCATTTTTCGGCTCAAATGTCCGGTAGTAGAATAATTTTACGGTTTCGGTAATGACGAAATAGCAGACGACAATTCCGACAATGAGGAGAATGTCATGCATGTGCGGCGCGGTGAATTTGAAGAGGGATTGTCCGATTCCGGTTGCCGGCAACGCGATAGCGACCACGGCTGCCACAACTGACAGCCAGAGGAGCGGTCGTGCCGGGCGGCGGGCGCGGAGGCAGAAGAATTTTGTCCGAATAGAGAAAAGCAAAGCAAGCTCCGTAAGGATGCTTCCAATAAACCAGTTGGTCTGGAGCACTGACGGCCCGATCCGGTAAAATATTGCGAAGAAAATAAAGTCGAACACGGTACTGACGATTCCCAGGACGAGCGCAAGAAGCGCGATTTCACGAATGTTGTAATTCCGAGGTTTCTTGAGCTCATTCGTATCAACAGTATCCGCAGCGATCGCTATCATGGGAAAATCGGACAGGAGGTTGAGGAGCAGAATCTGGAGCGGCAGCATCGGCAGGAAATCGATGAGGAGCGAGGCGATCGCGACAGCAAAAAAATTGCCGAAATTTGAAGCGAGCGTTGCCTTGATATATTTAATCGTGTTCGCAAAAACTTTTCGCCCCTCGGTGATTCCGTCGATGATGACCCCGAGGCTCTTTTCAAGCAGGATAACGTCTGAAGCTTCGCGCGCGATGTCCGACGCGCCTTGGACAACCAGGCCGACATTGGCGGATTTGAGAGCGGGCGCGTCATTGATGCCCTCCCCGAGGAACCCGACCTCGAATTTTTGCTTGAGAAGCTCAATGATGCGGAATTTTTGCTCCGGCGAGATGCGCGCAAAAACCGCGTGTTGGCCTACTGCTTTTTGCTGGCGCAGATCAGGCATTGCTTGGAACTGGTCGCCGGTTATGACATCTTTCGGATCGGTGATAAGTCCGACTTTTTGGGCGACTGCACCGGCGACCTCCTTGCTGTCCCCCGTCAATATTTTTAATTGGACGCCAAGCCGCAGCGCCCGCGTAATGGTTTGCTTTGTACTTTCCTTAATCGGATCGGCAAAAGATATGATTCCATCCAGTGAAAGCCCCCTTTCTTCCTGATTTGTAGTATATTCGTGTTGGGCGCCGAATTTTTTATGTGCGATTGCAAGTACGCGGCAGCCAGCCGCCCCCTCATTGGCGATCCATGCGTTGAATTCACCCGTCTGTTGCGCACTCAGGCCTGCGCAGTACGGCAGCACCGCTTCCGGAGCGCCTCGCACGATGAGCTCATGCGCGTCATTGCGCTGGACGAGGACGCTATTTCGTCGGCGTTGCGGATCAAATGGCACCTCATTGACCATTGCATACGCATTGAGGGATTTTTTTTCTTCGGCTGACAGCTCATTGAGGAGCGCGAGATCGAATGCATTATTTGGGTTTTTTCCTGTCAGTTTTTCTGTAAAGAATTCCGAGGCTAGGCTTGCATAGCGTATTGCGCTTCGTTCGCCGCCCGCATGAGGGTCGGGGGTCTTTACCCGTTCGACCTTGAGTTTGTTTTCAGTCAGGGTGCCGGTTTTATCGCTGCAGAGCACTTCGATGCCGCCGAGGTCTTCGATCGCGGAAAGCCGCTTTACGACAACCTTATTTTTCGCCAGGTGCAGGGCGCCGCGGGATAGCGAGAATGTCGTCACGATCGGGAGCGCCTCGGGAATGACGCTGACTGCCAGCGCAACCGAGAAGACTACCATTTCGATTACGTTTGCGCTTCCCCCCTTGATCGCGATATTGGCGATAAAGACAAATACGAGCGTGACCAGGATAAGCCGCAGTATAAACGAGCTGACCTTACGGATGCCTTTTTCAAACGTGCTTGTGCGTACCGTTTCCGTACTCAGGCGTGAGATGGCGCCCATCGCCGTTTCGCGGCCGATTGCAAACACGTACCCTTCACCTCGCCCGCTAGCAACCGTGGTGCCGGAAAAGCCGATATTTGAAGCCTTATACAGTTCACGTATCGGCTTGTTGAGAGGTTCGCTGGACTTGGATACGTGGATTGATTCGCCCGTTAGCACGGATTCATTGATAAGAAGGTCGTTGTCCTTAAAAAATCGAATATCAGCCGGGATAATATCGCCCGCCTCAACGATGATAACATCGCCGGGGACTAGTTCCCGGCTCAGCACAACCGCTTCCGCTCCCTCGCGCCTCACTTTGACTTTTAGCGTTACATATTGTTTGAGGAGCTTGAGCGTTTTTTCTGAATGATACTCCTGGTAAAACCCGAGTCCGGCATTCAGGAGCACGAACAAGAGGATCAAGATGCCATTGATTGCCTCGTCAAGAAAGAACGAGAGGAGCGCAGCGCCGATAAGCAGATAGATGAAGGGTGAGGTAAACTGGCGCCGGAGTATGTGCCACCACATGGGCTCTGCGCTCGCGATTTCGTTAAAGCCGTACTGTTGGCGCCGCCGTAGGGTTTCATCGTTCGCCAGGCCGCGGATGGACGTTGTCAGTTCAGCGGCGGTCTTAGTAACCGTTTTGGTGGCGTAGGAGGAGAAATCCATAAGAATTATATTTACAGGGATACGGTAAGTATATCAGAATACATGCGGTTATGCATTGATGTGTTGGTAAATTCCAATCTTCCTTTAGCAGGACGGGAGTTTTATGCTTTGCCGGCGTGATGAGCACACAATAAAAAGTTTTTTATCCGCGCGTAGGTGCTGAAAATTTTTCTAGGGCGGCTCGGGGGATTATCGCGGCTCCTGCGGAGCCTTGTCCTGGGCAGCGCCGAATGCTGCGCCAGCTTGCATTCGCCGGCGCTCCCCTGAATCAAGTTCAGGGTCGCTTCTGCCCGTTCGATTCCCTCTTCAAGTTATATCAAAAAAAGTTCCGCCACCCGCAAGGGGTGTCGTAACTTTTTCTGGGGTGGCTAGAGGGAATCGAACCCTCATTGCCGGTGCCACAGACCGGTGCACGAACCATTGTGCTATAGCCACCATGGTGCCCAGGGCGGGAGTTGAACCCGCACGCACAAATGTGCCTAGGCCCTCAACCTAGTGTGTATACCAATTCCACCACCTGGGCATGCATTGAATGGTGAGGTTTTAGACTGCGGTTTCTTCGAGCTTCTTCTTGTACCCGCGGAGGTAGTACAGCTTTGAGCGCCTGACCTTCGCTTTTTTAATAACCTCTATTTTTGTAATGGTCGGAGAGTGCAGGGGAAAAATTTTTTCAACGCCGATTCCCATCGATAATTTGCGAACGGTAATGGTGCTCGCGAGGCCGCCGCCGCCCTTGTGGGCGATTACAATCCCTTCGAATTTCTGGATGCGCTCTTTTTTACCCTCCTGAATCTTCTGGTGTACGATGACCGTATTACCCGGCCGGATATCCGGTATGCCGCTCTTGAGCTTCGATTTGTTGAGTTCGTGTGCGATTGTCATTGCTTTATTCGTCAATTAGAAATAGTTAGCTTCATCAGCATAGCGATTTTCATGCGAGCTGTCAACTCTGGCTTTTAAGCCGTGACAGTACGGTCGCCAGTTCATCGGGCAGCGGCGCATCAAAGGACCGGCGGATCCCGTTCACGTCGTTGAATTCGAGGTGGTTCGCGTGCAGGAAGATGCGCTTCATTTCGATTTTTGAGATGACCTTCTTCGGCCGGTACGTAAGGTCGCCGACGATCGGCAGCCCATACGCGTTGAGGTGGACGCGGATTTGGTGCGTCCGGCCCGTCTTTGGCATGATCTTGAGCAACGTGAAGTTGCCAATTTTTTCAATAGTTTCAAATTGAGTTACCGCACGTTTGCCGCGGTTGTCTGAGCCTGTTATCGGCACCGCAGCCATCTTGTGGCCTGCGGTTTCGCTCCGGTCAATGTTAAACGTAATCTCGCCGCCGTGCCGCTGGGGCGCGCCGTGGACGAGCGCGGTGTACTCCTTCGCCACCTTCCGCTGCTTGAACTGGTTTTTAAGGTGGTCAAACATATTTTGCGTTTTCGCGATGACGAGGAGACCGGACACCTCCTTATCAAGTCGGTGCACGATGCCGGGGCGCATCGGGTCTTCCCCGACTTTTTTTACCGAAGGGAATTTTTTCAGGATCAGGTCGACAAGCGTCGTGCCTGTATCGCCCGGCGCTTCATGGACGAGCAGCCCGGCCGGCTTATTAACCACGCAGAAGTCCCCAGCGTCGTGGACAATCGCCAGTTCCGGCGCCAGCTGCCGTTGCAGTAATTTTTTCATGAAACCGCCGCCGGCTGCTTCGCGCACCTTCGCATCATCAATGCTCACGGAGTCTTTTGCCCTCAAGAAGTGGTGGACTGCCACGGTTTTTCCGTTTACGGCAACGCCGCCCGACTTGATCAGCTTCTGGATCTGTGAGCGTGAGCGCCCCGGAAGCCGCTCGGTCAAGAATTTATCGAGCCGTTGTTTGGCATTGTCAGGCGTAACGTCGAATGTTGGCATGCTTTTTGAGGAATTCCATTGCTTGTTTTTTTGTCTTGAGGCCGCCGCGGAGCTGCTCTTCGCGCAGGAGCGTCTTGAGCTGCCCGACGGCCGGTCCCGGTTCCATGCGGAGCTGCTGCATGATCTCATTGCCGTCCATGATCACGGGCGGCAATGAACGCCTGTGGCGTGCTTCCGGGCTGAGTTTTTTTATCTGCTGTTCGAGCGCATGGTGCTCGGTAAAATCCGGGCAGCCGCTCGGCGGGATCGTCGCCTGCACGTCAGCGTACAGGAGCCTTAGCAGGTCTCCTCCGGGCAGTTGGTCGTTGAAAAAGTATTTTTCGAGCGTCGTCTTTTTCATTGGTGATTTTTTGGAGTGGGTGGTGATGAGGTGCATCCGTATGAGCCATACGATCCGGTCCGTATCGACGCCCGACGAGGATATCCTCAGGCGCGATAGGATTTTTTTTGAGAGCTCGGCCCCCACGGCGTCATGGTTGTTGAACCGCAGCCGGTCAGCCCGCTCTATCGTGTACGGTTTGCCGATATCGTGGAGCAGCGCCGCGTAGATGAGTTCCGGTGAGGGCGGCTCGGGGCCGAATTTTTTTTTGAACGGATTTGAGTAGAGGTTTTGCATGCAAATCATCGTATGTTTCCACACGTCTCCCTCGCTGTGGAAGTTCCGCGGCTGCCGGCACCCTTTCATCTTCATGAGTTCAGGCATGAGCTTTTCGGTGATGCCGGATTTTGTGAGGAGCCCGATTGCGTATACGGGATCTGCGGTGAGCGCCTTTGTCAGCTCGCGTGCGACGGTTTCACGCGGTACGACGTATTCTCCGGCGATGAGCTTGTTGATGCGCGCGCTGAGCTTCTTGAGCGAGCGCCAGGTTTGCGTTTCGATTGAAAAGTGCAGCTGTGACGCAAACCGGAGCGCGCGGAGCATACGGGACAAATCTTCGGTAAAGCGTTCGTTGGGCTTGCCAACCGTCCTGATCAGCTTTTTTTTGATGTCATGCATGCCGCCGAACCGGTCAATGAGCTTTTGCTCTCTGATGTCGTATGCCATCGCATTGATGGTAAAATCGCGGCGCATGAGGTCCTGCTCAATGGGCAGCTTGGGGTCTGATTGCACGTCGAAGTCGCGGTATCCGCCGGTCAGGAGCGCATGCTCGGTACGCGGCAGCGCCAGATCGATCGGTTCAGGGAGCGTGAGGCCTTGTGGGATAAACTTGAATACGCCGAACCGCTTTCCGACAAGGTCAACCCACCCAAGCTTCTTGAGCTCCGACTGGAGTTTGGCTGCCCCGACGTTGCGGATAACGAAGTCGAAGTCTTTTGACGGACGCTTCACCGCCGTATCGCGGATGATGCCGCCAACCAAAAAGAGCTCGGCTCTCGGCAGCCGCTTGAGGAGTTTCGGGATGAACGAGAGCTCTTTTTTTCTGAGGAGGTTTTGGATTGCACGCATACGGTTCCGTGCTTTCATTGTACTGAAAAAGTACTGAATAATCAATGCGATTGTACTTGACGGGGAGTCCGTTTTCTGGTACGTTGGGTGATCGGAACATTGAAAATAGAATATACATATAGATCGAGAGAGAAAGGAGGGGCTGCCTTGAGCTCCAAAAACAGGAACAAGAAAAAGAAGGGAACCAATCACGCCGATGGAGGCGCGAACCAAATCCTGGGGAATTTTCTGGCGGAAGTATTGTCGGGACGCACGGGCGAGTTGTCCAATCAGGCCGTTGGCGGCATCTACGAGTCTATGTTCGGTACGAGCGACGGCAGCGTATCGGGAGGTGATTGCAGGGCCATTTTCAGGAAGATACTCAATTTTGTCGCGAAGCGCTACTGCAAGCTCGCCGGGCGAATTGATACGCCAGCCTACGTTGAGTTGATTTCCAAGATTGCCCTTCGCAGCCTTGCGAAGGGGGATCTGTCGCTACTGGAGGTCGCGATGACTCCGGCAGAAAATGTTTCGCGTGAGTATGTATGCGTTTGTTCGGCAACGTCCGGTTTCATCTTCAGGGCGATCGGCGAATCAATCGAGAACACCAAGCGGTTCTGTGAGCTTCTGTTTCGCGAGATCAGCTCCACCATCGAGCACGGCATCTCGCTTCCGGAAGCGAAGCAAAGCGCTTATTTTGGGCAGCGGCCGCCGTTGTTCGCGAGAATCACGATACAGGCCGCCGTGTTGCCGTGTGATGAAGCTTTTTCGTCGAAGCGGTGGATCGTTAATCTGATTCGGGCAGCCGGCAAGGGAGATCGTGATGTCGATGACTACTTGAGGGGCATACTCGAGTTGCTCGCGTCGCTCAATCGGAGCATCGCCATCTATACCCCCGCGTGGCTGGACGAACGGCAGGGGGAGTCCGCAGTTGCGGCGGAACCAGTGCCAGGGCAGTTTGATTTTCAGAAGCCTCACATTCTCATTCCTGATGACTGCGAGCAGCCGCTGGTTGACTTCATCACGGCTGACCGCGCCAGCAAGGATCGGATGTATCGCGAGAGCCGGGCATTTAAGGAGCGGTTTGTGGACCGACAAAACGATTTGCGAGCCGCCTTTCGGCGCATGTGCGATGAGATCCGCGACAACGTGCAGTGCGAACTCTTGCCCGACGGGCATGATCGGGTCGAAATTGACCTGAGCGCGCTGCGGTTTTCCGGGATTCGTGCCGTTGCCTTTTATCCGAACGGGCATGAGTTTCCGAACTGCGGCTTGAAGATCGGCGTCCGCAAGGACGCGTATGCGCTCTGCTGGTTTCCGGCTGAGCTTGTCGATTTTCAGCTCATTGTCAATGACCACGTGCTTGAGAATGCCTACGAATCCGATCTCGGGTATCTGCGCGAAGTATTGCTGTGTGTCATCGTCTATGCGCTCCACGCGATCGTGGTCGGCTCCGATGACGAACAGCGCAGTGTCGAAGCCGTTCCAGGATGTTCCATGGTCCGGTGCATCCGGCAGGCCAGGCGCGATGAGGTTCGAATCATGCGTGCGCGGTTTCGCCGGCTCCCTGATGGATATACGGCAAGTAAAACGGCGCATGAGCTTGCCAGGTCAAAAAGCGGCTGGAGGATTCCGCCCGGCAAGACGTATGTCCAGCGCCATGAGCGCACGTTCAGTAAGGCGTCGTCGCCGATCACGATACGGTGTTCGGACGCAAACTTCATGGAGGTGTAAGCTTCAGTCATGTGCAGAGCCACTGGTTGTTCCAGACCGGTGGCTCTTTTTTAATACAAATTCCCCCTCCAGGATTGCTACAGGGTTTTGGTATTGCCAGCCAGTGACTGAAAGATGGGCCACGACGGGAAGTTTGCGCCCGAACAGGCATTCTGGCGCGCTAGGTGTTTGTCGGGGCAGTATTCCCGTTTAACGGGGCATTCGCCGCATTCGTCGTACTGTTCTCGTTGCTGTCGGTCGTTAAGATGACGTATGCCATCCCAACCGCGACGATAATGACGAAGAGTATCGTGATGAGAATCGGCCAGGGGCCATTCTTATGCGTATTGTCAGATTGTTGATCCATACGTATTGCTATTAATTTCTGCAGCAGCATTTAGTATACCACAGCAGTTTGGGAAACGACAAAAATTGTAATTGTCCATGCGATGAGCGACAGCACAATGCCCGCGCCGCCTGCGCAGAGGATGATGATGAAGATCGTTCTGCTTCGCCTGAATGCGTGGTACTGTTCCTGTTCCGAAGCCTGCCAGGGAGCGTTGATGCCATACTGCAGCGCGTGCCGCTCCCTCATTTTTTTCATTGCATGAGTTTTTAACGCGGTCATCGTAATGCCGAGTGCGAGCAGTAAGAAAGAAACAATGAGTATGAGGAAGAGCAGCCACTGTACGATGTTGATGACGGTTGATTCAAGATCAGCTTCAGGCGGCGGGCCGAACGTCATGCCAAGTTCGGAGTTGATGTGTACTTGCCCCGCTGCCGGAGCTGCAATTAAAAGAACCGCGAGGAGCGGGAGTGCGAACGTGCCGATGCGCATTTTTTTCATAGAGAATGGTCGTTATGCAATTTGCAGGGCAAGAGCCGCACTAATCGCCAGTGGCGGCATCCGTAGCCGATTCGCAGGCTTCTTCCCATGTCCGAAGGCATTTTTGTTTTTCTTCGCACCATGAATACCCGGCCGATGCTTTGCATCCGTGCTCGTCCTCATCGCCGCCGAGCAGCTGGTTGGCATTTGCCGGTGATTCGGTAAATGTTCTGCCACCGGCCACGCACTGGCGCGGGTAGCTTTCCATGACGGGATTTCCTGCGGCGGCGCAGTCCTCGAAAGAGGAAATGACGGCTACCGAACCCTGCGCGTCATCCTGGCAGTACTGGTAGTAGAGTGCAGCGGCCGTCATTAACACCGCAATAAGGATAATGACTCCCGCTACGAAGGTATAGATGAAGTGGGCTTGCAGTTTCATATGCTTTCATAGTATACCGTGCGTGCTACTCGAGCAAGAGCAGCAGCCCCATGATGCTGATGCCGAAGAGGAGTGCAATGACCTGCGTGATCGATTTTTTCAGGTTTGTTTCTTTTTTAAGCTCGGGTATGAGGTCTGCTGTCGCGATATAAATGAAGCCGCCAATCGTAAAGGGCACCAGGTAGTGGTGCGTTTCCTCTACTGACGTCCCGATGAGGAGAGTCATGGCTGCGCCGAGTACGGCGGTGAGCGCTGAAATGAAATTAAAGAAGATTGCTTTCGCTTTTGAGTATCCGGCGTGGATGAGGATGCCGAAGTCGCCGATTTCCTGCGGTATTTCGTGGAGCAGCACCGCAATCGTTGTTGCGATGCCGACCGGCACGCTGACCATATAGGACCCAGCAATGATCATGCCATCGATGAGGTTATGGAAGCCGTCGCCGATGAGGTTGTTGATGCCGACCGGGTGGGGGTGCTCTTCTGATGTTGGTATGTGGCAGTGGCGCCAGCAGAGTATTTTTTCGAGCACGAGGAAAAGTATGATACCGGCGAGAATCATTAGGGCGGTGAGCTCGACGTTACCCGATTCCTCAATGCTGTGCGGCAGGAGGTGCAGGAATGCGCCCCCAAGCAGCGAACCGGCCGCAAAGCTGACGAGTAGGAGGAGTATTTTTTTCAGCCGGTCGAGATTCATCGCGAGCGTAAACAATCCGATCAGCGATATGAGGCTGACGATGAGAACGCTGCCGATGGTGTAGAGCCATGTTGTGGTCATATTGTTTTAGTTATGTGCAGTCGCTGCAGATGCCGGTCAGGGTAAATGCGTGCTTGATTTTTGAGAATCCTTTCGGTTTCGGCAGCTTTACATTGCACGGGAGGCACCTGATGGTGCCGCACGTGCGGCAGATGATATGGTGGTGTTCTTTTTCCGCCAAAAAGAATCGGGATTCGCTCATCATTTCTTCACGGAATACGATGCCCACTTTTCTGAATACCTCGAGTGTGCGGTAAACGGTCGTGAGATCAATTCCCTGCCGCTTGACCGAACGGTGGATCTGCTGGGGGGTTTGCGGGGACGCACTGTTTTTAAAATGCGACAGCAGCGCCAAGCGCGGTTTGGTGCATTTATAGCCTGCTTTTTGCAGCGCACGTACAAAATCCATAGGTTGTAACCATGGTAGCACGATGAATTTTTAATTGCAAATGATTTGCAATTGTTTATTGGGAGGCGATCTCTGGTGCGGTTTTTACCTTCATTTTTTTGGATCGAATGAAGTGGACCGCGAGCAGCGTTGCGAGCGGCACCGCGAGGATCAGGCCGATGCTTCCTGCGACCGTACGTACGATTTCTGTTGCAATAAGCTCATTATTGAGCGCCTGTGAGAATGTCACCTCGAGCCGGTTGCTGAAGAGGATGAGGAGCGGCAGTGAAGCGCCTGCGTATGCGAGGAAAAGCGTATTAACCATCGCGCTCATGTGGGTCACGCCGACCTTCATGGCGCGCGCGTACAGCTCGCGTTTTTTCAGTGAGGGATTCGCCCCGGTGAGCTGGTTGACCGTTTCAATCTGCGCGACGACGACGTCATCGAGCACGCCAAGCGCGCCGATAATAATGCCGGCGAGCAGCAGGCCCTCAACATTGATGCCGCTGCCGAGTGAGCTCTTGAGGAAAAATACATCGTCGTTCGCGTATCCGGTGAGCCTCGCGAGCTTCGTAAACCACACGGAAAGGAAGCCGGTAATGAGGAGCGAAACCGTAATGGCACCGATGGCAACCGTTGAGCTGCGCTTGAATCCTTCGGTGATGTAGATGGCAATAACGAGAATGAAGACGGATCCGATAATGCTGATGAGCAGCGGGCTCTTCCCGTCCAGGATGAGCGGGATGATAAATTTTAAAATGATAAAAAATGACGCAACCAGCACGGCGATCGCGCGCATTCCCTTGAGCCTGCCGATGGCCACGACGACGGTAGCAAAGATGGCCGCGAGCCAGTAGAGTGATCCCTGCCGCACGTGGTCAGTGACGTAGAAGACGTCGTTGCCTTCCGCATCACGGGAAGCCGCGACCATGACCTTGTCACCCGCCTCATACTCATTGGCGCTCATGACCTCGTACTCGGTGCCGTCAAATTCGATTTCCATGCCTTTCCACGTTCCCTCAAGCCCGCGCAGCTTAAGGCGCTGGAGCGTGATCGACTCACCCATTTCATCCGTTATCGTTTTTTCTTCAAGAATGTCGAGCACGCGGGCTTTAAAAATTTCGTCATCCTGCTGCCCGGCGGCAACCGCCGGGATAAGCGCCAGGAAGAGAACCACGGAGAGTGCAATGACGGTACATTTTTTCATAGTAAAGCGGCAGAGATTAGCTCTGTCAGTATACTCTACTTTAGAGAGTAATCACAATGCACGATTTGCACAAATATTCAAATGCCGGTACCGTTAGCCTCAAGGCTACTCTTCATGAAGACGGATTCAGTCCAATGGGCAAATGTTGATGGAGCGTACGAGTGTGATGATTATTTGTTACGATGGTTTCGGACCTGATACGAATTTTAATACCCAACCAGTGATCTTGTTTTATAGCGCGGTTAACTATATAGTTAGAATGTAACATTATTGTGCGTAGCACTATGGAAAATGAACAGACAGCGGATGCAATTCCGCAGCAAGACGAAGCAAAATTCGGTAAGCTCAGGCGGTTCAACATTATTATGGCTGCACTGCATGCGGTGCAGGGATTCCTGATGCTCTTTTTGAGCTCTGATTTCGCGTTGCCGATTACCTCCGCATTCGTGGAAATGAATCGGCAATCTCTGAAGTTAGAGCCGGTGCTCAAGACTGAATTTACGGTACAGCTCGGCCCGATGGTAGCGGCATTTCTGTTTTTGTCAGCGCTCGCCCATCTCCTCATTTCGCTGCCCGCAGGCTACCGGAAGTACGCATCAAACCTAAGAAGAGGAATCAACCCTGCGCGCTGGATTGAGTACGCATTCAGCTCGTCGCTCATGATTGTGATTATCGCCATGCTCACCGGCCTCTACGACGGCCTCGGGCTGGTTATGATTTTTTTCTTGAATATGATGATGATCCTGTTTGGCTGGATGATGGAGCTGCATAACCAGCGGACCGAAAAGACCGACTGGACTTCATACTGGTTTGGCGTGCTCGCGGGAGCTGTGCCATGGATCGTTGTCGGGCTTTACCTGTTTACGGCCGGGGAAGGCGACGCAAAGGCGCCGGCGTTCGTGTATTGGATTTACTTCTCAATCTTCCTGTTCTTCAATTCCTTCGCAGTCAACATGATCTTGCAGTATAAGAAGGTTGGCAAGTGGCGCGACTACCTGTACGGCGAGCGTGCGTATATTATCTTGAGCCTCGTCGCAAAGTCGCTTCTCGCGTGGCAGGTGTGGGCCAGTACGCTGCGGCCAGTGTAGTGTTGCCAGTGGGTAATCAAAACACCCAGCTCGTTTTTGCTGAGTGCTTTTGCTATGCGCGCAGAGGGATTCTCGTCCTGGGCACCAAACAATTCTGCGTAAGCTCGAATTGTTTGTCACTCGGCTGCGCCTCGTTCGTGCCCGTTCGAATCCCGGCTTGCAGTACGTCTGCGGGTAATCAAAAACACCCAGCTCGTTTTTGCTGAGTGCTTTTGCTATGCGCGCAGAGGGATTCGAACCCCCGACCGTTTGCTTAAGAGGCAACTGCTCTACCGGCTGAGCTATGCGCGCTTGGTTTGTTGATACTGTTTAATGAGGTCTTTTTTATTTTTTCCGGCGCCGGGGGTATGTTTTATCAACCATTCCTGTTTAGCGGCTTCCCGTTTTGTTGGGTACGGTTTCAAATATACGATTGCCAGAGGCCTGCGGTTTTTTGTTGACGCTACTTGCCCGGCATTATGCTCAGCAAGCCTTCTTTCGGCATTGTTTGTTGTCCCAACATACAAGTTTGCATCTTTTTTACTGTGTAGTATGTATAGGTAGTGCATGTACCTGTGTGTAATTGCTCCCCCTGGCCCTTTGGGCCGGGGTCCCGGTCCCGCTTTGCGGGACAAGGGATACCGGCTGAGCTATGCGCGCGTAAGTGGTTTGAAGTATAGACAAAGGAGGATTATTTTTCAAGAGTTCCCGGCATTACGGTCCGCCTTGCCGCCTGGCCGTGAGTTTGCTATGAACGTTTTATTTTATTAATTCAGGCCCGTCTCGCCGTGTGGCCGGGCGTATGCATTGTTAATCAGGGCAGCTTTACATTCCGCCATGATATGTCCATCGAACAGGCTTCGGTTATTGGTTGTGCGCTGTTTGCGTATGTTTCAGCCTCGGTACAATAATCGCAACGAGCCAGATGAGGAATACCGGAACTAACATTATTATCCCGAGCCACGTACCGCTGGTGACCATCCCGTCCGTTGTAATCTCCAGAAATTGGCCGCCCTCGTATCCCATGATATGGTCAACTGCGATCATAATCGTTGCTCCCCACAGCATCAAGCTTAACAGCCCCAATCTATATTTGTTTTTCAGCGTGCGGCACAAGAGGGTAGCGATGAGCGCGGCGGTGCCAGTCGTTAGTAACCACATATGTTTTTATGCTGTTATTGTATGAGTCCTTGTTTCTCGTTTTTTCGCCATATTATTTGCTACTACTGCCATAACTGCCCATGCTACAACGATTGCAATGGTCATGGCACCGCCGACTGTTGCGATTTCTTTAAGCATAACAGGTATATCAGCCGGATTTTCCATTGCCGTCAGGAATGGCGGATACCAAACGACCTCGCCATGAGTTACGTGTTCGACCGCGAGCATCACGACGCCGCCCCAGAGCATGGTGGTGAGCCATTCGATATGGTATTTCGGGGGGATCTTTTTTTTAATGCCGGCAATCGCTATTGCCGCCGCTGCCGGTGCTGTAAAACATGCCATACGTTTTTAGTCAATAATGATTCTCGTGCCCCCGAGAGGAATCGAACCTCTATGTCCAGCTTAGAAGGCTGGCGCTCTATCCGTTGAGCTACGGAGGCATGCGTATGGGGAAAACATTAATTATTGTTCCCCCAAGTTACCTTTTTGCATAACGTATCGGTCGGGTCCGGGACATCTTCCGCCGAGCGATAATTTATTGTACAGACTGTTTGATTAACGCCGGGATATTAATTGAACTGTAGTACTTGAGTCCACCCATTTTGTTGATGTCTACCCACTCTGCCATGCCGGCGTATTTTTTCTCGTAGTGATCGAAATTTTTTGTTGACAGCCTGCCCGATAGTTTTTTGCACCGGTAGTAGAGCTGGATGCTGTTGACCGGCTGTTTCGTTGTTACGAGCACGAAGAAATTCGAATTTGATGAGAGCAGCTGTTGGGGTTTTACCTTGAAGCCCGTTTCTTCCCAGATTTCGCGTATGAGCGCCTGCTCAATCGTTTCATGGAGCTCAATCGCCCCGCCCGGCAGGTCGTACCCGCCGAAAATTTTTGAGAGCAGTACCTTGCCGCGCTCTACAATGATGCCATAGACAGATGGCCTGAATTGCAGCTTTCGTGCGGGGATGCGGTACAGATTCCCGAATATGTCGTCGCACATCACGATTTTATTTTTACCTCTGTTGTTTTTTGCCACGTTCATTTACCCTCATTGTTTAAAACAACGGGACTGTACCAAAAAATCCATGCTCCGTCAACCGTATCGGATCCGTTTCGCGTACTGCTGTGCGACTTCCCGCGATGTGAATCCGAGCTGCGCCTGAATCATGCTGATATCGGCGCCCCGTGCGAGAAGCTCTGCCGTATGGGCATCTCGGAGGGACTGCGGGGACACATGTGGGCTGAGCCCAGCTGAGGCGGCATACTTTTTTATAATCCGTTGAATGGTCCGGGGAGTAAGCCGGTATGCGTTTTTTTCGATGGAGTCGAGCTGCCGCTGCCGTGCCCGGTCGTGCCGCAGAAAGAGCGCCGGAAAGCGGTCAGTTCTCACCGTAAGGTACTCTTTGATCCAGTAGTGTGCCTGGTGTGTCAGCGGAACTCCCCGCACTCTGCCGCCCGTTCCCCGGATGGCGATGGTATCCCCTCCTTGGCCCATGTCGTTTTTCGAAAGCTTCGATATCTCGGACACCTTGAGGCCTGACGTGAAGAGCAGCTCGAGCAGCGCGCGGTCACGCCGGTGGATGGCACTGGTTTTTTTTGCTTGCATCGGCGCCTCGAGCAGGCGCTCGAGGTCGGTTTTCTCGAGCGGCTGTTTTTTCGCCCCACCGGTTTTCTTGAGCGTGATGCTGCCGCAATCAAGCGGCATTCCATGCTCCCGGCGCAGGTACTCGATAAATGAGCGCAGCGCGATGAGGTGGCAGTTCTGCGTCGATTGCTTCATGACCCCTCCGCGCCTGTTGCGGAGCCGCGAAAGGTCCGAACGGAAATTGCCGATTGCGGAGCTCGTTATATCCTCCAGCCCGCGTACGTTCGCGTGCTTGACAAAACGCGCCAGGTAAAATAAATAGTTGCTAACCGTGTCCTTGCCAGCGCCTTTGCGCGAAAGGTAGCTACGGTATGACTGCAAGAGCTGGTGTATTGTAGGCATAAGCATCGGGTATGCTTTATTCCGGGTAAGAGCGGCTTGGTCCCCCACGCTTGCTCGGAGTGAAGTTGTTATTCTATGGCAGCAGCTTCATTTTACGACGCATCATAGGTTAGGTCAAAGCGGTTGACGGACTATGCGCATACGCTGTAGTGTAGAGGAATAAACCGACATTGTTCATCTCATATAGATTGGAGGATTTCAAATGGCAGTGACTGTTGGACGCAATGCGGCGGGTTTTTTCATACTGATGGTATGGCTCGCCATTGCCGGAGGATACGCGACCATCCGAGGCGATTTTATGTTCATCCCACATGCCTTGTTGGCAATGTACAGATCGTTGACGGCGTGAGCTAACGCCAGCATCCTGCACTCACGTGCTCACGATAACCCACCATCCGGTGGGTTTTGTTTTGCGCCGTTTTGCCTTGACATTGCCGTAGAAGTCCGTATAATACAGGCACTATAACTAACCTACGGATTCTTGGTTTTTTGGAGTGGTTAGCCAAAAACTAGGTTTCCGCGGACGAAAGGAAGCACGCGATGTTAACCAAAAAAGAGAAGGATAAGCTCATCGAGAAGTACAAGACGCATGCGTCTGATACGGGCTCTTCCGAGGTCCAGATTGCGATCCTCACCGAGGAGATCAAGCGGCTGACGTCGCACCTCAAGGACCATAAGAAAGATTTTTCATCGAGGCGAGGCCTCCTGCACAAGGTAGGGTTGCGGCGCCGCCTTTTGCGTTACCTCGAACGCGAGAACGCAAAGAGCTACGAGGACCTCATTAAAAATCTTAAGCTCAAAAAGTAATGATAAACTTCGCGGACCAGCGGGTCGGAGTATTCGTCGACGTCCAAAACCTCTATTACTCCGCAAAGAATCTGTACCAGACGAAGGTGAATTTTGGGGAGGTGCTCAAGACGGCCGTGGACGGCAGGAAGCTTATCCGCGCTTTGGCGTACGTCATCAAGGCAGACAACGTCGATGAGCAGAAGTTTTTCGAGGCGCTCGGCAAGCAGGGTTTTGAGGTCAAGATGAAAGACTTGCAGGTATTCTACGGCGGCAACAAGAAGGGCGACTGGGATATCGGCATTGCGATGGATGCAATCCGCCTCTCAACCAAGCTTGACGTCGTCGTGCTCGTTACGGGTGACGGAGATTTCATACAGCTCGTCGAGTACCTCAAGAACCACGGGCAGTACGTGGAGGTTTTGACCTTTTCGGAATCCGCTTCATCACAGCTCATACAGCATGCGGACAAGTTCACCGACCTCTCGGAGAACAGGCGCAAGTACCTCCTCGGCACCATTCGGCGGCGCGTCCGTCGGATCATGCCGCCGGCACGTCCGATGGCACCAATCGTCAAGAAAGCGTTATAGATTAATAAGTAACAAAGTCCGTCAGTTCTTTACACCACGTTTCTTTTCAGCAGCAGGTTTTCTGGAGCACGTCTGATTTCGTAGACTTTTTCTTCGCAACGGGGCGAGCAGCCCCTTGCGAGGCATGAGTTTATGAAGCGGCGTACGCTCCGCACCTGTCCGTGGATGCACGGGATGTGATGGACAGAAAGGATCCGTACGTATGTCATCATCCGTACAGAAATTTGAGACAGAGTTAAACGGGGGCAAGCTACAGTTTGAGTTTGGCAAGTTAGCCGGACAGGCGCATGGCGCGTGCACCGTGACGTTCGGCGGCACTGTCGTACTGGCGACCGCCGTTCGCAGCGATGTAATCCGTGACGGGATCGACTACTTCCCGCTCATGGTCGACTACGAGGAGCGGCTCTACGCCGCCGGTAAAATCAAAGGCTCCCGTTTTATCAAGCGCGAGGGGCGACCTTCGGATGAAGCAATTCTGACCTCGCGGCTCGTCGACCGTTCGATCCGCCCCCTGTTTGACGAGTCAATCCGGAACGATATCCAGGTTATTATTACCGTCCTTTCGGTTGACCACGAAAACGATGCCGATGTCCTGTCATTGATTGCCGCATCAGCTGCGCTCTCCGTATCGCCCATTCCGTGGCACGGGCCGATTGCCGGTGTCCGCGTCGGGCGCATTGGCGGTGAGTGGGCCATTAATCCGACCTACAGCGCGCGGGAGAAGAGCGACCTGGACGTGTTTGTGGCCGGCGATGCAGAGAAAATTTTAATGATTGAAGCGGGCGGCAAGCAGATTCCCGATGATACGATGTTCGATGCGATACAGTTCGGCCACAAGCACCTCAAGGGAATTGTCACGACAATTGAGGACATTCAGAAAAAAATTGGCGTTCCAAAAGAGATGGTCGAGCTCGGGGAGATGAACGATGGAGAGCGAGCTGCGCTTGAGAAGGTTACGGGGAAGGTACGTGAGTACTGTGCAGAGCACATGGGCGAAGTATTGAGCACGACCGGGAAGAAGGAGCAGAAAGAGGCACTCCTCAAGCTCAAAGATGGGCTTGAAGCAATACTGAAAGACGACAATGAAGTCAGCAAAGAGCTCCGCGCGGCGGGCGTCCGGATGGTTGAGGGGCAGTTCGATGAAGCTGCTCGGCGCTTAACTCTTGAAGAGGGCAAACGGGTTGACGGCCGCAAGCTCGATGAGATTCGTGAGCTGTTAGTTGAAGTCGGACTCCTCCCGCGGACGCACGGTTCAGGACTCTTCAGCCGTGGTGCCACCCAGGTACTGTCGGTCGTGACGCTCGGATCGCCGGGTGATGAGCAACTGCTCGATACGATGGAGGAGAGCGGCAAGAAGCACTTCATGCACCACTACAATTTTCCCGGCTTCTCCACCGGAGAAGCAAAGCCGGTCCGTTCCCCGGGACGCCGGGAGATCGGTCACGGAGCGCTCGTTGAGAAGGCACTTGAGCCGGTGCTGCCCGAACGCGAGAAATTTCCGTACACCATCAGGGTTGTTTCTGAGGTGCTCTCTTCGAATGGTTCGTCCTCGCAGGCATCGTGCTGCGGCTCTACGCTCGCGCTCATGGATGCGGGCGTCCCGATCACGGCTCCGGTCGCCGGCATTGCAATCGGCCTGATCAGCGATAAAAACGATCTCTCCCGGTACAAGATTCTGACGGATATTCAGGGCGTTGAGGACCACACGGGCGATATGGACTTCAAGGTTGCGGGGACCCGCAGCGGCATTACCGCAATACAGATGGATACGAAGCTGCGCGGCATTTCACTCCAAATTACAAAGGACGCGATTGCAGCAGCCCGTGAGGCCCGGTATAAGATTCTCGACGTCATCGAACGCTGCATCCCGAAGCCGCGCGAGGAGCTGTCTGAGTACGCACCGAGGATCACGACCCTCAAAATCGATCCGGAAAAGATTCGGGAGGTGATCGGCAAGGGCGGTGAGACGATCAATAAGATCATTGATGAGTGCGGCGGGAACGACGTTACGAAGATTGATATCGAGCAGGACGGCCTCGTCATGATCACTTCGACGAATGCCGAGATGGGCAAGAAAGCGCTCGACTGGGTCCATAACCTGACCCGCGAGATTGAGATTGGTGAAATCTTTGAGGGGCAGGTCATTAAAATTGTGACGGACCGTAACACCGGCAGCGAGATCGGGGCAATCGTAGAGCTGCTGCCAGGCCAGGACGGCATGGTGCATATCTCCCAGTTTTCAAATGAGCGAATCGCTCGGGTAACCGATGTTGTGCAGGTCGGCGATAAGCTCAAGGTGAAGGTGATGGGCGTCGATAAGGAACGCGGGCGCATTGAGCTCTCGCATAAGGTCCTCAATGGCGGCGCACCGGAGCAGCCGTACTCAAAACCGCGTCCGAGCCCGCGACCGTTCCAGAAAGGCAGGAGGCCACGACATGATCGTTAGCCTGAGCGGAAAACCGGGATCAGGGAAGAGTACCGTAGCAAAACGGCTCGCCGTAGAGCTAAACTATGAACGGATTTATATAGGCGGCATGTTCCGCGACGAGGCGCGTCGCCGCGGCATGTCGCTTCTTGAATTCCTCAAGTGGGCGGAAACGAACGATCAGGGAGATAAGTTTTTTGATGCGAAGGTAGAAGCTTACGGCAAAACCAAGGACAACTTTATCATTGAGAGCAGGACAGCATTCCACTTTATCCCGCAGTCGCTCAAATTATTCCTCGATGTAGCGCCGGAAGAGGGTGCGAAGCGTATTTGGTCCGCGCTGAAGGGCAAGCATGAAGATAACAGGAATGAGGACCGGAACCTCAACTCGTACGATTCAGTCCTGCGGAGCATGACGGATCGCATCCGGAGTGAAACGCTCCGGTACCGGAAGATTTACGGTCTCGATATTTTCGATTCCAGTAACTATGATCTTTTCCTGGATGTTACGAATATGGATAAAGAGCAGGAGTACAGGGCGGTTTTTGAGTTCGTGCAAAAGAATATAGGAAAATAGCAGGATAATTGTGGATAACTAAGCAAAGTTTTGTTTTAGTTTATTTGTGTATGTTTATTTTTTTTGTGCTAATATAAGCATAAAAAAGCTATTGACATTTACATTGGTATATGATATACTGTTTTTAGAATGATTCTTGACAATTTATACACAGGTGGAGAAGGATTTTACCTAAAGTGGAGTCTTGAGGTAAGCTCTTTCTCTACTGCTGGAGGGCCACAAGTTGGTTGGCCCGAAAAAATTTTTCTAAAATAAAAATAAAAGGCATCTCCTTAATGCAAATTAGGGTTTTGCCGCGAGGTGGTAGAGGAATATTGCTTTTTGAGAACCAACACAAAAAGCCTAACGGCTATTTCGCACAACGTCACTACGCCTGCTCGTTTACGAGCGGACGTCGTGCCGCGTAAATAGTCGCGGGGCGAGTGGTGCTCAAAAAATAATATTTTTTAGGGGCGGTCCACCCGCCCCTTTTTTGATTATCGATTTTTCCTCTATACTGAGAGCATATGGACAAACCGACGCGCAGAGAAGAGAATCGGCTGCACCGCCTGGGCATACGGCGCATTGCCGGGGTCGATGAAGCGGGCCGCGGTGCCTGGGCAGGCCCCCTGGTCGCCGCGGCGGTTATTTTGCCGCACGAGTGCAGGATTGCCGGGCTGCGGGATTCGAAGCAGCTCTCTGCAAAAGCGCGGGAAGACGTCTACCGCGTGATCGTGCGATGCGCCGTGTCATTTGCAGTGTCGATTATCCCGAGTAAAAAAATCGACCGGTGGGGAGTTGGCAGGGCGAACGCTGCGGCGCTGATCCTTGCCGTACGAAAGCTCGGCATCGTGCCGGACTTCGTTCTCGTCGATTGCTACAACATTGAATACGGGCAGATCCCCTCGAGGGGCATTGTCAGGGGAGACGCGAGCGTTTTCTCCATCGCGGCCGCATCAGTTATCGCGAAGGTAACCAGGGACCGGCTCATGGATCGGCACCATCTGAAAAATACGCGCTACCACTTCGACCAGAATAGAGGTTACGGGACGGCAGCCCACCGTAGCAGCATAGCGAGGTACGGGTTGTGCGAGCAGCACCGGCGTTCTTTCAAACCCATGCGGGGCACCTACACATGAGCCTACCGTTTTTGAGGCCTCTTTGCTATACTGAAAGCGTATGCTGAAACAAGAGGTACATGGAAGCGCATTTGTAAATCCAGAAGCGGTGCTGACCGAGATCGGTTTGGCGTACGGGAGCACCGTTGCCGACCTCGGCTGCGGCGGCGGCTACTTTGTCATTCCGGCGGCCCACATGGTAGGAGAAGAAGGCACGGTGTATGCCGTCGACGTGCTTAAGGCGGCGCTCTCGGCAGTAGCGAGCAAGGCACAGCTCTACAACCTCACGAATATCAGAACGGTATGGTCAAACGTCGAGGTGCCCGGCGGGGCCCGGAAGATTCGTGACCACTCGGTCGATACGGTTTTACTCGTGCAGCTGCTCTCGCAGTCTGCAAAGCATGCGGATATCTTCCGGGAAGTGGTTCGCATTCTGTCCGGGCGCGGCCACGTTGTCGTGATTGACTGGAAGCGGAGCGATGCTGAGTATATGCCCGATACGGAAAAGATAGTCTCCAGTGCGGATGTCGAGCGGCTCGCTGCGCATACGGGGCTCCGCCTCGTGCAGCGCATCGATGCCGGCACGCACCACTACGGCCTGCTGTTTGGACGAAAGTAATCGAGTGCCCCCTAATCCAACCTTCCCCTTCTGAGGAAGGTTTTGAATGTGCGCGTGAAGAGGCATGAAGTCGGCAGGCGTGGCGAGCGGATTGCCAGCGTTTTCCTCACGGAGCGCGGATACAGGATCGTGCAGCGGAATTGGAGGATACGCGGCGGCGAGATTGACATCGTTGCAGTTGATTCCCGCACTGCCGATCTCGTCTTCATCGAGGTGAAGAGCAGGATGACTCACTCGTTCGGTCCGCCCGAGCTCTCAATCGGACCGGTGCAGAAGCGGGCTATTCGGCGTGCGATTGAAACGTACGTTGCCGAGAAAGAAATCGTCGGTCCGTACCGATTCGACGTACTGACGGTCGTCCGCGGGGCAATACGGCACATCCGGAACGCCTCACTCGAGTAGCCCTTGCGCTGTGCAGGAAAGAGGGTTATACTGTTGATACTGAGACTAGTTACTATGATAACTAGTCTTTTTTGTTAACTAATGAACGAATCGTAAAAAATACGTATGGCAAAGGAAAATGAAATCCTGCAGGCAGCGAAGCAGATTTGCGAGGAGAAACACATTTCACTCGAATCTGTAGTAGAAACGATAGAAGCCGCACTCGCGGTAGCGTACCGTAAAGATTTTGGCGAAAAGAATGAGAATATCAAGGTAGATTTTGATATCTCAACGGGCACATCAAAAGTGTACGACGTCAAGACCGTCGTATCGGATGAAAAGGCGGCGCTGACAGAGCAGCTCAGAGAAGAGCGGCTCGCGCAGGAAGAGGCCGTGCAAGAGGCGGGCAAACAGCAACAAAAGGCTGCTCCAGACGCGGAGGCTCAGGATAAAAGGAAAGAGGCGGCAGCCGTAGGGGAAGGTGAAGAAGAAAAAATTGAGCGCTTTAATCCGAAGACGGAGATAACCGTCACGGACGCCCAGGCACTCAAGAAAGGCGCGAAAGAGGGAGATGAAATCCGGACAAAGCTGACTCCCCCTGCTGCCTACGGACGGATGGCAGCGCAGACCGCAAAGCAGGTTATCATCCAGCGCCTCCGGGAAGCAGAACGTGAAAATATTTACAAAGAGTTCAAGGAGCGCGAGGGTGAAATTATCAATGGGAGCGTCCAGCGCGTTGAGGGCCGCATGGTGCTCATCGATCTTGGGCAGACGACAGCACTCTTGCCCCCGCCTGAGCAGATACCGGGCGAACGTTACGTGCCGGGCCAGCGGTATAAGTTTTATGTTGTGGGAGTCAACCAGACTTCAAAGGGTCCCGAGATCATTCTCTCCCGCGCGCACCATGATATGGTCAGGAAGCTCTTCTCTGTTGAGGTGCCGGAGATCGGCAATAATGCAGTCGAGATAAAAGCAATCGCCCGAGAGGCGGGATCGCGCACGAAGATTGCCGTCACGACATCGCAGCTCAACATTGATCCGGTCGGGTCGTGCGTCGGCCAGCGCGGTTCACGCGTCCAGACCATCATCTCCGAAATTGGCGGCGAAAAGATTGATATCATCGAGTGGGATGAGGATTCAGTCAAGTTCATCACAAACGCCCTTTCCCCGGCAAAGGTGCTGAGCGTTTCGCTCAACGAAGAAGAGAAGACAGCCCTCGTCGAAGTGAAAGAGGACCAGCTCTCCCTCGCGATCGGCAAGGCGGGGCAGAATGTCCGGCTTTCGGCGAAGCTGACCGGGTGGAGGATCGATATTGTATCCGACAAGGGGGAGAAAGTCACTGCGCATCGGAGCGCTTCAGAAAGGAAGGGGAAGACCGCGGCGGATGCGGAAACGGCAGTTCAGCCCGCGGAAGGACAGAAGGCCGGCGAGGTGAAGGAGCAGCCCGTGGCAGAGGATGCAGCAACAGACGCCAGCGGCCAGCCAGGAACCCAGGGAGAATCGGCGGAAGCAAAACCGCCGGAGACGCAGGGAGCGCCCGAAAAAGATACGAAGTAACGTGAAAAATATAATAATCTAATTAAGGGATACAAAACGTATGTCCACAGAGCTAATCATTGCCCTCGGAGCAGCGGGGCTTGCCATTATCTACGGCTTGCTGCTGAGCCGATGGATTTTTCGACTGCCGAAAGGCAATGAACGCATGCAGTCGATCGCGAAAGCGATCCAGGAAGGCGCAGGAGCGTACCTCAACCGCCAGACGCGCACCGTCCTGCTCATCGCGGTGCCCGTTTTTGTGCTCTTGTGGCTGTTGATCAATCTGAATACGGCTGTCGGCTTTGTCATCGGAGCAGTGCTTTCCGCGCTTGCCGGCTACATCGGCATGAACGTTTCGGTGCGTGCAAACGTCCGTACGGCGGAGGCGGCAAAGCAGGGCTTGAGCAAGGCTCTGGGTGTCGCATCAAAGGGCGGCGCGGTGACCGGAATGCTCGTTGTCGGGCTCGGTTTGCTCGGTGTTGCGGGATACTATGCGATTGTCAAAGATATTACTGCGCTCATCGGCCTTGGTTTCGGCGGCAGCCTGATTTCGATATTCGCCCGCCTCGGCGGCGGTATCTATACCAAGGCGGCGGACGTCGGAGCGGACCTCGTCGGAAAAGTTGAGGCGGGGATACCAGAGGACGATCCCCGTAATCCGGCTGTCATCGCCGACAACGTCGGCGATAACGTCGGCGACTGCGCCGGAATGGCAGCTGATCTCTTCGAGACATACGCGGTTACCGCAGTGGCGACCATGCTGCTCGGATCGCTGACATTCGCTGGATTTGAAAATGCACTCACCTATCCGCTCGTCATCGGCGGGCTTGCGATCGTCAGCTCAATCGTCGGCATTCTCTTTATCCGGCTCGGTAAGAAAAAAAACATCATGGGCGCGCTCTATCGGGGCGTCATTGTTTCGGGCGCACTCGCGGCGATCGGATTCTATCCGATTACCCGCTGGCTGATGGCTGACGTGCCGCTCTACAGCACCATGGACATTTACCTCGCATCAGTCGTCGGGCTCATCGTGACCGCGCTGCTCGTTGTCATCACCGAGTACTACACGTCGACGAAGTACAAGCCAGTGCAGTCGATTGCCGAGAGCTCGAAAACCGGGCACGCAACCAATATCATATCCGGCCTTGCCGTGAGCATGAAATCAACGGCGATGCCGGTGCTCGTCATCGGGGGAGGCATCCTCGCCGCCTACTCGCTCGCTGATCTGTATGGGATTGCCATTGCCGCCATGAGCATGCTGTCCCTTGCTGGCGTCATTGTCACGATCGATGCGTACGGTCCGATTACCGATAATGCGGGCGGCATCGCGGAAATGGCGGAGCTGCCGGAAGAGGTCCGCAACGTAACCGACCCGCTCGATGCCGTCGGCAATACTACCAAGGCAGTCACCAAGGGGTATGCGATCGGATCAGCCGGCTTAGCCGCGCTCGTGCTCTTCGCTTCCTATATACAGGAGCTTGCCAATACGGGCAACCTCTTTTCCTTCGTTCTGGACGATCCAAAGGTGCTTATCGGCCTCCTCATCGGCGGCCTGCTGCCGTACTACTTCGGCGCTCTGGCGATGCAGGCAGTCGGCAAGGTTGCCGGGTACGTCGTGCAGGAGGTCCGCCGCCAGTTCCGTGAAATTAAGGGGATTATGGATGGCTCAGCGAAGCCGGACTATGCCCGAACCGTTGATATCGTGACCCGCGGGGCGATCAAGCAGATGATGGTCCCCGCACTCATCCCGGTCGTGGCGCCGATACTTGTCGGCGTACTGCTCGGGCCGGTTGCGCTCGGCGGCTTGCTTGTCGGTAGTATCATTACCGGTATTTTTGTAGCGGTCTCGATGACAACCGGCGGTGCCGCATGGGACAATGCGAAGAAGTACATCGAGGCAGGCAACCACGGCGGCAAAGGCTCGCCAGCGCACCAGGCTGCCGTAACGGGCGATACGGTGGGAGATCCGTACAAAGATACCGCAGGCCCGGCTATCAATCCGATGATTAAAATTTTGAATATAGTCGCCCTGCTGATAATCGGTCTCATCGTGTAAGCGGAACGCCGCATAACGGTATGGCGTACGAATGCATCCGGCAGCTGTGCGGCCCGCTCGTATTGAGAAAGATTCGTGCGGTGCGGGGCCGCGAGCATCTGCCGAAAGAGTATCCTTTCATTATCGCGGCAAACCACGGCGGATTCCTCGATGCTCCGGCGCTCGCCGTGCTCATGTTCGAGCACTACAACCGTCCGGTATACTTCTTCACGAAGGAAGAGTACTGGAAGCGCCTCGGGGGGCGCCTTTCGGGGAACTGGCTCGGGCTTATTCCGGTGTACTACCAGGATAAGCGCCGTTCACTCCTCGAAGCGATTGCGACGGTGCGACGCGGGCAATCGGTCGGCATTTTTCCTGAAGGGACGCGCAATACTGATCCGATTGAGCTCCGCCGGGCAAAAACAGGAGCTGTCCGCCTCGCACTGGAGACAGGCGCACCTCTCGTGCCAGTCGGGATACGCAACGGAACCGGGCACAGTTTCTGGGAGGTATTTCGCAGCATGTTTACGAAGCAAGGGTTTATTGATATTACCATCGGCAAACCGATGTCCCTCAAAGAATTCGTAGGCAAGCCTATCAGCAGAGAGCTGCTGGAACAGGCGAACCGGACGGTCATGCGGGGGATTGGAGCACTGTGCGGGAAGCATTACCGTTTTTAAACAGCTCACATCGAATATCCTGACAATGGCCGTACGGCAAACCCGGCGCGAGCAGTTGATACTCAATCTGCACTGCAAAGCGGCATTATATGAGAGCTGCCCATTGCAGCTACACGTGATATAATAGATCATATCGGCGCTCTGGTGAGGTCCGGACAATAGGCACGAATGGCGTATTCAATACATAATAAGTAACAACGACGACGTATGGATTGGAACAAGGTATCCCAGCTCCCGTACGAGCAGCAGAAAGAATTGCAGAATAAACTTCTGCGCGATTACGTGCGGCACCAGCTTCCGTACGCGCCGTACTACCGGAGGCTCTTCCAGGAGAACGGCCTGCGGTTTGATGATATCGAGACAACCGACGATCTGCTGAAAATCCCCTTCACATCGAAGTCTGATATAGCGCCGACTGCAGAGAATCCAGCAAAGCCGAGGGAATTTATCCTGCAGCCCGACGAGAAGCTGATCAAAAAGTTTGCAAGCAAGAGCGCCCTCGCAAAGATTGTATGGGGCAAGGTTACGAAGCAGGATGTCAAGAAAAAGCTTGAGTGGGAGTACAAGCCGATCCACGTCCACTTTACGACCGGCAGGAGCGCGCTGCCGACGTCATTCACCTATTCCGCGTATGATATAGAGCTCCTGCGGGAGGCCGGCGAGCGCATGCTTGACACCGCGCACGTTTCAAGAGACCTCGTCGCAATCAACGCATTCCCTTACGCGCCGCACCTCGCGTTTTGGCAGGTCTACAATGCGCTTACCAAGCTCGGCATGACGTCAATCCAGACCGGCGGCGGCAAGGTCATGGGCACGCAGAAAATACTCGACGCCACTGAACGCCTCAAGGCAGGGCTCCTCGTGTTCATCCCCGGCTACGGGTACCACCTCTTTCGGGAAGCTGTAGCTCAGGGGCGGGATTTTTCAGGCCTCAAGGTAATCATCAGCGGCGGCGAACGGGCGAGTGCGGGCATGAAGGCAAAGGCAAAGGAGCTCCTCGCCAAGGTCGGGGCTAAGGACGTCCGCTTCCTGTCGACGTACGCATTCACAGAAGGTAAGGCAGCCTGGATCCAGTGCCATGAACAGTCCGGGTACCACCTCTACCCAGACTTTGAGTTTTTTGAGGTTATTGACAAGGACGGCAATCGGGTTAAAGACGGCGAGCCGGGTGAGCTCGTCTACACATCGCTCGGCTGGCGCGGAACAATGGTCATGCGGTACCGGACCGGAGATATGACCGAGGGTATTGAGTACAGCCCGTGTCCGCACTGCGGCAAGACAGTGCCGAGGATCAAGATGGATATCCAACGCACCTCAGAGATCAAGGAATTCCATCTCACGAAAGTGAAGGGTGAGCTCGTCAACCTCAACAATTTTTATCCGGTTCTCGCCCCGATGCCTGAAATTGAAGAGTGGCAGGTAGAAATCAGAAAGCGGAATAACGATCCGTACGACATTGATGAGATCATGCTCTACGTGGCGCCGAAGAATGGGGTGCCGTTTTCTGAGCTCAAGCCGAAGATCCAGAAGGCGATTCATAACGAGGTTTTTATCAATGCGCAGATCGTTGAGAAGAAGCTGCCCGAGCTCCTCCAGATGCTCGGCATGGAAACTGAGCTCAAGGAGAAGCGGGTCATCGATAACCGTCCGAAGGATTAGCCATGGAGCGTGATATTGTTTTGATACTCGAGGAGGGGGTCATGCAGGGCGTTTTTGGCGCTGGCGTGGTGACGGCGCTGAGTGAGTCGGGAATTCACGGGCGTGTGCACAGCGTGTACGGCGTTTCGGCCGGTGCCCACAACGGAGCGTACTTTTTGTCGCGGCAGACGAGGTTCGGATCGAGCATCTACTTTGAAGATTTAGCGGGTCCTCTGTTCATCTCGTACCGGAAGGCACCTCGGTTCCTTTTGGATGTGTTGCACGCTTCCGTGAACAGGAACCACCAGGTCCGGAATGTCGTTGAAATGGATTACCTCACCGATCACATCGAGTCACATAAAAAGAAGCTCGCGGTCGAAGAGATCAGAAAACAGCCCACGCGTTTCTTCGTACGCGTGTACGATGTCGACGCGTGCTCGCATGTTTTGCTGGATGCCAAGGCGGATACGCTCCAGGCGATTAAGGCCTCATCATCGGCAGCGCCGTACTACGCGCGTGCCGTCGAGATTAACGGCAGGCGGTACATCGACGGCAGCGCCATACGTTCGAAGGGTTTTATGGACGTGATTCGAGAGCACAGCGATAAAACTGTAATCTACGTGCGTAATCGGAATAAGACGCACCTCAAAACGATGTTTGAATATCCCGGGCACGTTATAGAGTCGCTGTTCTACGCGCCGATTTTCGGCTGGCGCGTCGTAGCCAAGAAAATCGCAGCGACGTTCTCATACCCCTCTGAACAAGAGCTGAGATCGTTCCCGAACGTCCGTCTCGCCATTAACCGCCGGGGGTACCGGACAGCCGAGCGCAATGCGGAAAAGCTCCATGAAATCTTTGATCACGGTTACGCGGAGGGCAAGAAGGTTCTCAACGGTCGCGCCTGATGGCGGCACTTTCGGAAAGGTGCGGTTCCTGATACAATGAGCGTAAGATAAGCATTACCAGCACGGTTGCATGTGGCTACTCATCGGACAGAGCATTTGGTTTATATTGCCGGCCGGCATCGCTAACCTCACCGCTTCGCTCTCACGCTTTATCCCCCTGCTGAGGTACAGCGTTGATTTCGGCGCGACATGGCGGGGGAAGCGCATTTTCGGCAGCCACAAGACGTGGCGGGGTATTATTTTCGGCACGATTTTTGGGCTCCTCACTTTTCTCCTGCAGCAGTATTTGTACCGGTTTGATTTTTTTGAAACACTGAGCCGGTTTGATTATCCCGAGACGACATGGGCACTCGGGATCCTCCTCAGTTCCGGAGCCGTGTGGGGGGATACGATCCGCAGCTTCTTCAAGCGGAGGGTGAACAGGGCGCCGGGCACGCCGTGGATTCCGTTCGATCAGATTGACTACACGGTCGGCGCTATCGCAGCGGCGAGCATCGTGCACTTCCCCGGCTGGGGATTCGTCGTTTTCACGGTTTGTTTCGGATTCGGCCTGCATATCCTCTTTAACTTACTCGGGTACGCACTCAGATTGCAAAAAAATAAATTCTAACAGTCATCTATAGTATGCACGTTTCGAAGAAGCAGCTCCCCAAGAGTCAGGTTGAGCTCACCATTGAGCTCGCTCACGAAGAGTTGAAGCCCTTTCTTGAGCAGGCGGCAAAAGCGATATCGACTACTGTAAAGGTTGCGGGATTCCGTCCGGGCAACGCACCGTACGACGTTGTTGCCCGCGAAGTCGGCGCCATGAGGGTGTACGAAGAGGCAGCCGAGCTTGCGGTTCAGCAGTCGTTTGCCCGGGCGGTTGTTCAGGAGAAGCTCGTCACGGTTGGTCCGCCGCAGGTCAGCATCGAAAAGGTAGCGCCCGGCAACCCGTTCGCGTTCAAGGCGACTGTCGCGCTCCTGCCGGATGTTACCCTCGGTGATTACGCGGGCGTAAAGGTAGATGAGCGTGCCGTACAGGTTGAGCCGGCTGAGGTTGACGATGTCATTTCAAATCTGCGGAAGGCATATGGCAAGGAGAAGCGGATTTTGCGGCCGGTCCAAAATGGAAACAAGGTCGAGGTCGACATGAATGGGTACCTCGACAAGGTCCCGGTTGACGGCGCGCAGGCTAAGAACCAGCAGATGGTAATCGGAGAAGGCAATTTTGTTCCCGGATTTGAGGAAAACCTCCTCGGCATGAGCGAAGGGGAAGAAAAAGAGTTCACCGTGAGATTTCCGAAGGAATACCACCGCAAGGACCTTGCCCGCCGTGACATTGAGTTTAAAGTTAAAGTAAAGGCCGTATATGAGATTGAGCTGCCCGAGCTCAACGATGAGTTTGCGAAGTCCATTGGGAATGTCAGTACCGTCGGTGAGTTACAGAAGCGCATTGAAGAGAGCATCATGCGCGAAAAGCAGGATAAGGAGAAGCAGCGCTGGGAACTCGCGGTTGTCGATGCGGTCGTCAAGAAGTCGGCCTTCGGGGAAATTCCGGACGTACTGATCCATTCGGAAATGGGCAAGGTGCTGCATGAGCTTGAGCACGATGTTGCGAATCGCGGCATGAAGTTTGATGACTATCTGTTGAGCATTAAAAAAAGTCGTGATGATCTCAAAAAAGAGCTCCAGCCACGCGTCATCGAACGCATCAAGTCAGCGCTGGTCGTGCGTGCAATAGCAGAAAAAGAATCTATTCGGACCACTGATGAGGAGCTAGACAAGGAGATTGAGACGCACCGGCTGGCGTACAAGGATAATCCGGAGGCACTGAAGCAGGTCAATACGCATGCGTATCGCGACCACCTGTACGGCATTCTCCAGAATCGAAAGGTTTTCGATCTCTTTCGTAATCAAGGAAGGGGTAAGTAGCATCCATATGAAAATTGGCGCCCACGTGTCGGCAGCAGGCGGGGTGCACAATGCGCCTGAAAACGCGTACTCCGAGCGGTGCGCGTGCTTCCAGTTTTTTTCACGGCCGCCGCAGGGGGGAAAGGCGCCCGAGCTTACTGAGGATGGCATTCGGCAGTTCCGGAGCCGTTGTGAGCGTTATAGGCTTACGGCATATATCCATACGCCGTACTACATCAATCTCGCTTCCTCGAACAACCGCATCCGGCACAGCTCCATCAGCGTGATCCGTGAGGAGCTTGAGCGTGGCTCCTTGCTCGGAGTCCGTGCGGTCATGACCCACCTCGGCTCATCCAAAGACCTCGGCAAGCAAGCAGCTCTCCAAAAAGTCATCGGAGGAGTAAAAAAGATACTCGACGGATACGGCGGGTCCGCACAATTCCTGATCGAAAATTCAGCGGGCGCTGGCGGTACGATCATCGGTGATTCATTTGAGGAGATCGGCGCGATTATCAAGTCGGTGCCGCGCTATAGCATTGGCGTGTGCTTTGATACGTGCCATGCATTCGTCTCAGGATACGATCTGCGTACGGCCGCTGCCGTGAAGCAAACTCTGCAGGAATTCAATAAGCACATCGGCATTGACCGCCTCCGGCTCGTACACGCGAACGATGCGAAATGTGAACTCGGTTCGCGGAAAGACCGGCATGAGCACATTGGCTACGGCGCCATCGGCGAGGCCGGTTTCCGGGCAATGCTCGGCCATGCAGCATTAAAAAAAGTTGACTGGCTGCTCGAGACGCCGAAAGATGGCAAGGACGCCGATGATATACAGGCATTGAAAGCGCTTCGAACGCGATGATTGCCCTGCTCAATCAGAGACGCATTGCGACGCCGATCCTGTGGCTGCTGTTCGCCGCTGCAGTCTTGTGTGCGCTGTTTACGTTTACGGATGCATATCAGCTGCTCGCTGCTCCGCTCACGAATGACGAAGAGCCACAGCAGGCTGACGTTGTGATCGTTCTCGGCGGCGGCGTTGTTACGCACCTCAAGACGCTCCCCTGGGGCGTACAAGAACGGGTACGGAAAGGCGTTGATCTTATTACACAGGGGTATGCCGACTCCATGATCGTTGCCGGGGGCCTGGTCAAGGACCAAACATATACCGAGAGCGAGTTTATGCGTGCGTATGCGGAGTTTCTGGGCGTTTCGCCCGATGCGATTATTGAGGAGGGACAGTCGCTTGATACGCACCAGAACGCCCAGTTTAGCCTCGATATCATGGAAGCACATGGCTGGGATGCTGCACTTATTGTAACCTCAGATTTCCATACGCGCCGCGCCTGCAACGTGTTTGAAAAGCAGAATGCCAACATCACGTGCATTGCGTCGCATCCGGCGTTTACCGGCAACTACTACCGAAACCTGCTCGAGGCGAAATCGGTCATCCGTGACTACTGCGCGACGGCGTACTACTTTGTGATGGGATACATCTAGCGTGTAAATTTTTATTCAACGAGGTATAATGGGGGATATGCAGAATAGCCTCGTAAATCTCGGCATCGTGCTGCTGCCGCCGCAGGAAACGTGGGAGTGGCTCGTTGCGGTGAGCGGTGAGCTCAATGGGCAGCGCCGTAATCCCGGCGTGCTGCTCGGCGGGGACCAGATGCCGCATCTGAGCCTTATACACTCGCACGTGTTAAATGGCAAACTCGAGGAGCTCTATAGGGAGCTAGCCATGATCGCCGGCAGGTTTGATCCGCTTGGGCTCTCAACAGAAGGGTTGTACAGCCATCGGCACAGGGACGTGCAGTTTATCGGGGTCGGCGTGAGCCGTACTGATGCGCTCCAGGGGCTGCACGTGGCGGTGGCGGATGCATTGCTTCCGTTTGAGGTGCGCGAGCGCACGTCTCGACAGCGCGCGTACGGTAAGTTTTTCCCCCACTTCACGCTCGCGGTGAACCTGGGCGAGGTCGGGCATGACGTGGCAGCGCATACGTTTACGGCCGACCGTATCGCGGCATGCCGGCTCGGCCAGCCCTTTAGCACGTGCGATGAAATACTGCAGGAGTGGAAGCTAAAATAATGTACGTATGAAAATCGCAATCGTATCAGATTCACACGATAACCTCGCAAATATTGAGAAGGTAACCGCGTACCTGGACAGGCATCCCGTTGCCATGCTCATTCACTGCGGCGACGTATGCGCGCCCTCGACGCTCAGAGTTTTTGCCGAATCATTTTCCAAGCCGATCCACGTCTGCTTCGGGAATGTTGACGGGGACCAGTACCTCATGACGAAGTGGTCGTATGAGGAATTCAGTAATGTTACGCTGCACGGGGATATCGGCGAACTCGAAGCCGGCAGAAAAAAAATTGCGTTCGTGCACTTTCCGAAAGTGGCGCACGGGCTCGCTGCAGAGGGGGCGTATGACATCGTTTTCTACGGCCATACGCACGAGCCATGGGAGGAAACCGTCGGTAAAACGAAGCTCGTCAATCCGGGCAATGTAGCGAATATCCGCAATAAACCGTCGTTCGCGCTCTACGATACGGATTCCGGCAAGCTTGAGCTGGTGTTACTTGATACCCTATGACGACATTTAAACAGATTGCGCTTAAGGCAGCCAAGCTCGCCGGCGATCGGCTCATGCGGAGCTACGCTTCGTTGAAAGATACCGATATTGAAAAGAAGGGCGCGCACGATCTTGTCACGAGCGCCGACTTCGAGGCAAACAATGCGATCATCTCCACAATCAAGCACGAATACCCGGACCATGATTTTTACAGTGAAGAGACGGGATTGGAAAAAAACCCCGAATCGTACATGTGGGTCATCGACCCGCTCGACGGTACCCTCAACTACACGCTCAAGATCCCCCTATTCTGCACCGCCATTGCCCTCGTACGCCGGAGGGAGCTTCTCCTGAGCATTATTTATGCGCCGATGCTCGATGAGCTGTATTATGCAGAACGCGGAGCTGGCGCGTATTTGAATGACCGCCGGATCAAGGTTTCGGGTAATACGAGGCTCATTGATGCGGTGATTACGCTCAGCCGTTCGCACCACCGTGATTCTCACGTACGGTCCGCGCAGGTAGCGCAAAAGTTGAGCCGTACGGCAATGAACACCCGCAGGCTTGGCAGCGGCTCGCTCGACCTTGCGTACGTTGCTGTCGGGCGCACTGACGGTGTCGTCATTCCGCCGCCGGATGTTTCTGAGTGGGACGTCGCGCCCGGCGCGCTGCTCGTACGGGAGGCCGGCGGGGTTGTTTCCGATTATGGAGGGAAACCGTGGTCGCTCGACAGCGAGAGCGCGATTGCGACCAACGGGCTCATCCACGAGCAGCTCATTAAAGCAATAGCGTGATGAAGACAATCAGGGGGACAGTCATCCACGGCGATAAGCTGGGGAGGAAGCTCGGCTTCCGGACGGCGAATTTTTCGCGCCGGGCCTTGTCGGGAAAGGGAATTTCCAACGGCGTGTACGCTGCAAGGGTTATCGTACGCGAGGGATGCTACCGCACCCTCGTTATCATTGGGGTAGCGCCATTGCGGGGGAAGGGGATCGGAAAGGTTGAGGCGCATCTCCTCGGCTTTACCGGCAACCTGTACGGCAGGAAGCTGGAAGTCACGGTAGTAAAAAAAATCCGCAATCTCGTCGCGTTTGAGAGTACGAAGATCATGCGGAAGCAGGTGCAGCGCGATATCGTTGCGGTGAAGAAGATTATCCGGTAGGGATTGCTATGGGAGCTGTCGCAGGTACTCGGGCAGGAGCTTGGGCTTCTGCATTTTAATCTTTTCGATGATAAAGATATCATCGACGCCTATTTTGCCTACGTAGAGCTTCTGGAGGGCCCGCTCGCCGTGCTCGCGGACAAAACGTTCGATGCTCCGGTAGCCGGTGTAGTATACGAGGTCTTTGGTAAATACGGCATGCTCGCTCGTGTCCTGGAGCCCGCGCTTGACCTTGGTGCAAATTTTCCAAGCGGTATCCCGGTCTACGTCATACTCGTCGCACAGGTAGAGGAAGAGTTCGGCAAATGACATGCTCTTTCCCATATGTACGGCGATGACGTTGAGCGCTGGCCAGCCTTCTTTCGATCCGAGCGGTATGCCGAGTTTCTGCTGGTTGTACATGGCGATTCCCTCTTCCGTCTGGAGATATCCTGCCGTTCCCTGCTCAAAGAGTTTATACAGTTGTTCCCGTCCGTTTTCGAGGCGGTAGATGTGCGTTTCCACCTCGTGCGCGATGAGTGCGCGGAGCCTATTCTCCGAGAATTTTACCTTTTCATTGATGAGGATCGTGTTCTGCTTGTTGATCTGCATGTCGGCGGTCGTACTCGCGAGGAGTTTTATTTTCCACTTGTTGAGCTTATTTTCTCGCAGGTAGGTTTCAAGCCGAGACGTTATTTCATCGATGCCGAGCTTCTTGCTCGCATCCGGCTTCGGGTGCAGGTTGTTGAGGAGCGTTTTCGCTTCCTGGTATTCAGTGTCCGTGACATCCCCGTATACCATCCGAGAATGTATTTCGATTTCCCTGCTGCCGACTGCGTCAAGCAGTGACAGTTTGCTCGAGAGCTCCTCAATTTTTTTTAAATAGAGCGGCATGAGCGGATGGTCCACGCTGCGCGGGATGCGTTTCAATTCGCTGCGTAAATTCTGTATGCTCGCGGCATCGCGGTGGTATATGAATTTTGGGGAGCTTGTAGGGTTTTTATAGAATCGCCGCTGCTCTTCGAGGAGGTTGAGCGGCTTCAGCCGTGCCAAGAGGCGGATGCCGCCGTTGATATCGGTGAGCTTTTTATCGACATTGTGGATAATTTTTTCTGCCCTGCTTTCGACCCATATCGCAGCGGCATACGGATCAGGCGTTTGCGTCGTGTCAATAAGGAAATCCCGCAGGTGTTTGCCGGAGAGTATGATTTTATGGTCAGCCTGTGAGAGGTCCATACGTTCAAAAGGAATTTGCAGCTTGACGCCTTTCAGCTTGATAGGGAGGAGGCGTTCGTTTTCGTCGAGCTGCAAGCCTCGGTCGATCAGCGTTTGCTGGCCGTGCGGATCAACCTTTGCGAGCGCGTGCCCGCCCCTGCCGCTCAGAACCGTCACGTACTCAAAGAGGCCGATGGTAGGCTTTTCGGCTGCCACTTTTTTCTTCGAATCTTTAATGACGCGGGTGAAGAGCGCTTTGCCGAGCTTTACGCCTTCGGCGGGCGAGATAACCTTGACGTCAGAGAGTTTCTCGAGCCTGTTCCTGAGGAGGCCTTGGTTTGATATTTGGATTGCGAGCCCGGCACGGGCGTTGAGTTCCAGGATTTTAATCCCGGTTTTCGTGAGTGCGAGATCTACGGCGAGGTAGCCGATCTGCGTCAGGTGCTGCGTCCTGGAGGCGGTGAGGAGTATCTCATCCCAGTTCGGCATGATGATGCTGCGGACAGGTTCGCCATTCGGCAGATACTTGATCAGCTTATTATTGCGGACTGCGAATGTTGTTCTGCCGGTGCCCATATCAATGCCGAGGCCGATCGCGCCGAGGTGAAGGTTAGCCTTGCCCTCTGATTCCGCCGTCGGCAGGCGGAGCATGGCAATGACCGGCACGTAGTGGAAAACGATGATGCGGATGTCGGGGAGCCCTTTATCGGAGAATCGCTGGAAGTATTCGTGCTGCTCCAGGAGTTCCTCGAAAATGATTTGGTCATGGAGCCCGGAAATTGCGTACCGCCCGTCGAGAATTCCCACGCAGTGCTCGAAGAGGTCTGACCAGGAGTACCGTTTTCCCGCAGTCGATACGTACGAGCTGCCGCGTTTTTCTTTGATCGCGATGATGCCCTCCCCGCCGTATCCATGGTTCGGTTTTATGACGAAGCGCCTCGGCAGCAGGGTCGGCTTGAAGTTGCGCAGTTCGCCGAGGTTCCTGATGGCGTAGTACAGCTTTGCCGTACCGATACCGCGTGTTGCCAAAAAAAATTTCGTGCTGATTTTATCATCAGCCAGCAGCTTACTCGATTTTGTATTGTAGCGCGAGACGTACAGGAGGTTTCGTGCGTTGATGCCGAGTATCCCCGACGATTTTGGTATGATCGGCATATCGGTTTTACTCTTCTACGTTTTTTTCCTTGAACAGGCTCCTGAACCTGAAGTATTCAGTCAGCCGAAGGCCTGTAAATTTTCCGATGAGCACCATGCCGATAAGCGGCAGTATGATGAGCTCAGGCCATGACATAATGAGGTCGTTGAATGCGTTCCATACGACGAGGTAGTAGCCGGCTATGGCGAGCAGCACGGTCGTGAAGACGCCAAACAGCGCTTCGCGGAAGCCTTCCTCAGACTGTGCGGATATGAATTTTTCGGAGATTGTAGACATGACAAGCATCGGAAAAATCGCAAGTGAGACGGCTAACGAGACCCGATAGTATGACAGGAACCAAATAATCCCGAGGAATGAGAGGGCGGTCACTGATAGGATGAGGGCGGTCTTCGGTATGTAAAGCAGCTTGAACTTGTTGAGTATGAGCCGGAGGAGGTAGCTCACGACGATGACAACGATGAGCGTGCCGATTCCGAAGTAAATGCCAAGGATGATGAGTGCGAGCGCGATGAGCGATGGCGTGAAAACGCCAAACGAAGACAGGCCGATCACCTGCCTCGCAAACGTGACGACGAATGCGATGAAGGGGAATGCGAGGATGAGATAGATGGTATTCGTCGGAATTCCCTTTGCGATGAAGTTTGTGACCGCGTGGGACAAGAAGAAGGCATACGGCTTTTCACTCCGCGCGTCAACGATCCGATACTCGATGGCGCGCCGGTCAAATTCGGTCGTGAGCAGGTTCGCATCATCATTTTCAAAGATTGGATTGAGCGCTTCCTTGCGGGTCACAATGATGTATTGCGGATCCATAACCTCGAATGACTGCTGGGCGAGCTTTGCGGCGATGCCCATATTCTGGTCACTGATTTTAATGATGAGTTTTTGTTTGAGATCGATTTTTTTATCGGCATCGAGGCTCTGCCAGTACCGCGTAAAGCCTTGGAGGCCGAGTGATGAGTCCGCGTAGAAGAGCAGCACGTCGGCTTCACGAATGAATTCACTTTCCTCGCTGATGAGGGGAACGAGCTTTTCTTCCGTAAGGAAGCCGGTCTCTTCTTCCACTCCCGATACTATTTTCAGCAGAACGCCATTGTGTGCAGCCTGGTTCACGATGAGCTGGAATTCCTGCTCGACGTCACGGTCGGTAACCATGAAAATTTTTTTATCGTAGGCAAAGATTTCCTTTTCTGCCGTTGCACGAAATTCCCCTTGCTGAATGGTCAAGGTGATGCGGTGGATGCCCGTTTGTTCGAATTCATGCACGACTTCTTTGCCAAACTGCGCACCCGAGACATCAGAAAAATCCCAGCGGTATACCGGTTCTGCCGTTGTATCGAGGAGGGTCGATTCGGACGCATCGAACAGGGCTTTTTTATTGACGGCAATGTACTCATCCGATGTAATGGCCGGAGAGAGTTCGTTCGTCTCCTGCTCGAGCGGGCCGAGAGTTTCGAGCGTCGGCAGCTCCTGCGCGGCTGCCGGCATGATGCAGGCGCACAGAAGAGAGGGCGCCACTAGGGCGGTGAGGAGAAATTTGATATTCATTGGGATGATTTTAATTGCCGCTATGCCGGAGAAGCTTCACGCCAACGGAGGGTTCTGCGCAGCCCGATGATCTGTCGGCGTTTCACGGTAAGGCGACCGCCGGTACTTTTCGACTCGTGTGCCGCCGGTCGGAATCGAACCGACACGGGGTTGCCCCCAAGGGATTTTAAGTCCCTCGTGTATACCAGTTCCACCACGGCGGCATGATGATAACGCGTACGTGCGGAGTGATCCGGTGAGATATCCTGGCTCGTACGGACAAGCTGCTATCCAATGGATAAAACAGTGCGAATTGACTCGCATGCTCTTCGTGGACCGTCAGAGTACTGTGGAGCGGCAGACCGGATTCGAACCGGCGACCTTTTCCTTGGCAAGGAAACGTTCTAGCCAACTGAACTACTGCCGCGTGATTGTATGAGGAGACAACCAAAGGTTTTTTCCTCATTACGTTTTCTAATATTGTTTTGCTCGGCTCGGGGCCCACAAGACCCGCAGCTTCGCGATTGTGCGTTGAGTTTGGCAAGTGGAGGCCACGAGCGGAATCGAACCGCTGAATAGGGGTTTTGCAGACCCCTGCCTTACCACTTGGCTACGTGGCCGTACAGTTTGTGAAGGTGCCTAGTATGTTAATAGGCGTACGGTTATGGTAGCAAAAGGGCCCGAAAAATCAAGAGAAGCCCTTGTGTAGGGGGCTCCTCTTCGGCATTAGAGGATTTCAATCGTCGTATATTGCACTCCCCACTGTAATGCCGCTTCCCGCGTCTCCATCCAGATGTCAGCGCGCTGCCAGTACCGTGCGTGCGTGCGGTCTTCTACGGTGAAGATTTTATCGCCAAATTTTTCCGGGAACCTGACTTTTGTCCCGATCGGAAGAAAATTTGCCGCGATCACGCCATCATGTACCCGTGAGCCTGATGCCGTTATGAACGGATCGCCCGATGTTTGGTCCGGGGTTGATGAGTAGGCTGTTACGGTTATTTGCAGCGTCCGTTTTGCTTCAGGTCTAGGCTTGTCTGGTGTTTCCGGGAGCCGGAGAACAGGCTTCGGTTCTGCCGCTGCCGATTCATTGGTGGCTGTATCAGCAGGCATGGCGCTCTCATTAAGCTCGACTGCAGCAGCGCTCGAGGGAAATGAGAACTGCCACATGATCATGATCGCTACGGTGATGATTATGTGTTTTGCTTTTGTTGAACGAGGGTGGAATGATCCAATCATAGGTTATTGCGCAGTTAATTTTTTGGCTGATATTAGCGGTATTATAGGCAATATATTTTTTATGCTAATTACAGCCAAATTTAGGTATCAAAAAACACCCTACCATAGGGGGTGTTAATTGAATTCGCTATCTTAGCAGGCTAAAAAATTATGTCAAGGGGATACGGTGTGGATTGGTTTTTGACTGATTTGTAACGGTCAGTGCGCATCAATTGATGAATTACTGACACTATATGGTCGAATTGTATCCATTCTCTCCCAACTTTAATTTAAATCTCTTTTGGCCATTCCATCCCTGCTTCAGTTACCGGGTTTGAAGTATTATGCATCAGCAGGCTGTTTGATTGTGTGAGTAGAGCAGGCAGGAGCCTTGCGATGCGGCGGGATTTCGCCATTTTCCCCGAACTAGATCCGGGGCTGGCCCTCGGCAGCGCCGAATGCTGCGCCTGCTCGCATTCGTCGGCGCTCCCCCAGCCTGCCGGCAGGGATCGCTCCTGCCCGTTCGATTCCTGCCGCCGCCTACCTATGAAAAAGCGCACCACTAAACGGTGATGCCCTTTTTCAAAGCGGGTAGGGGGAATCGAACCCCCGGCAACAGCTTGGAAAGCTGTGGTATTACCACTATACGATACCCGCGCGTCCACATGGCGCTGCAGATTTCGTTTCTCCGCGCGCGCGGAGAAACTGCGCCGTACGCACACATTTCTCTTCTTCCTCGTCACGACGAGGCGAACTCGGTGTGACGAATGGTACTAGTAAGACTGCCAGAGTATTTTCTATCCGTCAATAGGTTAGCTCTGGCGACATATGATTACTTCATCGTCTGCCGTAATATGCACCGTCTTACCATCATCACTAATGTCCCAAATCACGTCTCCCTGGGCATTGATTCCGTCAGCACGGGAAAATGGATTTGCCACTTGTTTTTTTACGAGATCGTTTTTGACCCGGTCATATGCTCGTGACAGGCACACCGCCTCTTCAATGTCTTGATCGTCCAGATCGCCGACCTTGAAAACAATGTGCGGAATCGCGTATGCATACTGGTAAGCTGCTTCCGTAAAGTTCCACGATCGCTCGCTGTACAGGTCATTAAAACTCATGAGTTCAGGCATAAGGATCTGCTGGATTTTTTCCCTCATGAGCGCTCCCTCGAGGGTTGTTACCGCGGTGATATCGTTGGTGCGGTTTGCGTCGTAGGCGTCCTGGAAAAATGGATTCACGCCCTCGCCGACAATGAGTGCATCGGGTTTTATTTCCTTTGCGGTTTCGTAAATCCACGTGAGCGAGTTGTGCACGTAGTCCTCGCCGCGGCCCCACGTAGCGTCTTTATATCGCACTGAAGAATGTGAGGGCGGGAGGTCAAAAACGAAGTCGAGTTTGAGGCCGTCAGCATTGTAACTTTTTGACGCATCAGAGAGCATGCGTTTGATAGCATCGCGAATGTAGCCCCGGACGAGCGGATCACTGTAGTCGATCAGGGTGCGTGTGAGCGTTTGTACGGCCGGGAGTAGCGGTGAGTCGGATTCGCGGATATCCGTATACTGTACGCTGAAGGGAATAAAGTGAAGCATAACCTTATAGCCGCGATCATGCAGTGAATCAATGTATTGCCGAAGACCGCCCGGAAACCGTTCTCGGTTTTCTGTCCAGTCTCCATTGATCGCAGCCCATCCCTCATCTATCACGACAGTTTTTATAATGATTCCCTTTTGTTCGAGGGAGGTGAGCGCGGACTCAATTTCTTCCTCGGTTGTTTTCTCGATTGCGTGGTGCTCGAACCAGTTGCAGTATACGCCGCCGTTCCACCATTGGGCCGTATTATAGGCATGTGCTGCCGTCAGGCCGAGTCTGGAAAGCGCGTCATAGTAGCTCTGGAAAGCATCGACCGCACTGCTTGACTCCGTTACAACGACGATGCTCTGCATGCCGCTGAAAGCAGTTGCCGGAGACAGCTGCGTTTGTTCGCCTGAAATGTTTGCGTAGTGGTACGTGATATCGGTACTGTTTTTCGGCACGATGATATCAATGCCTGATGCACGGTTAATCTCAGCCAGCCCGTGGAGCACGGTATTTTTTTCTGATAGCACGTACCATGCATCGGTTGTCGGGGAAAAAATGTACTCATCGCCGTATTGCCGCTGCCACAGGACGCTCGTGGTGAGGTGGCGATCGGCGGTTGAGGGGACTTGGTGCTGCTGAAAAATCCCCTGCTCAGCTTCCGCTGCTGCGTCCGGATTCAGGATGCCGACTGTATTTCCCTTAAAATGCGGTTTAAAAAAGGATTGCCCCGCCAGCTTGTGGCCATTCACGACCGAGATTTCAGGAACATACGTAAAAAAAGTATCATAAAATTGCATTTTCAGCCGCAGCGATGAGCCGTCATGATAGTGGTAGGCCACTTCGATACTGTTTTCGTCAACAACATTGAGCTGTGGCTGACTATCGCGCAAGAGGCTGGATCCGCAAACGTCAACGTATGCATCAGTGAGCGCAGACTGCATGAGCTCATCGCCGTTGTTGCCATATACCGTGAGCAGCCCATCGTTGAGTGAGACGCTCGCGCGGTAAGTTGCCTTCTGTACCGAGTAGTCCGGCGGCGCAGTTTCTATAAATGCCGTTTGGGGAGATTCCTGCCCGATGATTTTGTGGCTCGAACACACAGAATTATAAGCGTAGTTTTCGTGCGCCGCAGGGGTTTGTACGCTCATACAGTACCGGTAAACGTTCGCGCCGGTCAGCACGATTACCACGACGAGCACGGTGAGAATAATCGCCTGTAGGTATGGGTTAATATTTTTTTGCAGCAGCTTCATACTATGCCAGCCACAAGTGTTTTTCCAAATCAATGGAGAAATGCCCATCGCGGCAAGTCACGGGCACGCCGTCTTTCTGCAGCAGCCGGGCCTGTTCAGCTGGCGGGTGCACTTCGCACGTGGTGCTAATGCGCCCCTCCCTGTTAATAACGCGCTGCCACGGAATGTGTTCGAGCTTGCCGTCGTCCATCGCGTGCAATGCCCAGCCTACCATGCGGGCGCCCCGCGGTGAGCCGACGAGCGCGGCAATCTGCCCGTACGTCGCTACCTTGCCGCGGGGAATTTTTTTCACCGTATGGTAGACTTTGTCGTAAAAATTCATAATGGGAATGCCGCATTTGCGGCTTCAATGTGTTCGTCCGTACTCCGTGCTACCACCGGTCCCTGTGTATGCGTGCGGGAGTACACTCGCTTTTTGTGTGGGGGTCCGGTTGCCCACTCGGGAAACCGATAGGGATACAATTGATGATTGTGCAATTTTGTGGGATACCGAGCGCATCCCGGACCGCGCGCGCAGAATCGGGTTTAAGGTTTTTCCAGACGCCGCCAAGCTGCAGATCAGCCGCCTGGAGCAGGATATGCCCCGTGGCGAGCGAAAGGTCCTGGACAGGATTGTTGGTTTTTTCAGGGTTGGCAACTGGCACGATGATGAGCGGGGCTTCCCGTACGAAGTCCTGGTGCGGCTCGGCTGCTTCGTAGACCTTGAGGCGTATCGCAGGGTCCTGCACGACAATGAATTCCGTTGCGCGGTTGTTGCGCGAGGTTGGCGCATATTGTGCCGCCGTAATAATTTCATCAATCATGTTTTCGGGGACTGGGTCGGGTTTGAATTTCCGGACCGCACGACGCTTGGAGATTGCAGTAAGTACCATGGCGGATATCGTTAGAGGAATGCGTTAAAAAGTATTCCGACGGCGACGATTTGGGGGACCGCTACTACCGGGAGCCAGAGCGCTGTTTTTTTGCCGATGTTAGTCCAGAGAAGGCCGATTTCGGTATAGTCAGTCGCTACGCCAGCCATGAGGAATACGAACGGATTGCCGAGTACGCCGAGTTTGGTGAAGAGCTCGAACGCGATCGGGGCGCTCCCTTCGCTGCACACTTCAATGACCGTAGCTGCGAGGAGCGTGAGGACCAGGCCGAATAGCGTCGGTCCGAAGTAATTGTGGAAGACATGCTCAGGCACGTAAGCGCCGATAACCGCAGCGAGCACGGTTCCGATGATGAGCCACCACAGCACCATGTTGGCCAGCTTGATTGCGCCATTGATAGTACCCCTCAACGCTGTTTTGAATTTGAAGTTTTTTATGTGGTTCCACTCGTAAGCTTGCATCTCGGGCGGCACTATTCTGGACGGTTCGATCATCTGCGCCCGTTCGAGCGCCATGTAGATGAGGCCGGTGATAAGCGCAATGACCACCGCGGCGAGTATGAAGAGAAGCGCCTTCCATCCAAAGAAGCCGAACAGTAAAATAGTCACCGGTAAGTTTGCCCACGGCGAGGCAAGCAGGAACGTAATAACCGCCGGGATGTTCGCCCCTTTTTTGTAGAGTTGGATTGCGATCGCGAGGATTCCATGCGAACACGCTGACATGAGAAAACCGGCGGCGACTGCAAACAGCAGTGACCGTTTCCGCTTGCGCCCGAGGTACTTGAAGATGAACCCTTCTGGTATAAAGAAGTCAATGATACCGCCGAGCACGAAGCCGAGCAGAATCGCCCACCAGATCAGCTTGAGGTAGTCGGTGAGGCTTTCGTTCAGCTTCCCGAGGAACGGCAAAAATGAAATCGCAAAAATGCCCACGAAGAGAGCGCTGTAGAGTTTGAGTTTACGGCCGAACCTCAGCGGCTGCCCGGCTTTTTCGCACTGGGCGCATGCATGGGGCTCCTGGAGCATATATGAAAGGGTAGTTGATTAGGTATTTATCCTCACGGGGTTGAAGCCCCTCTTGAGGAGGTTTCGTATCGGCAGGAAAAGATTGTCGGGCAGCTTGTCCCAAGGATACCACTCCCATCGCTCGAGCTTTTCAGATTCTCTAATGATTGGTTCCCCTGGTTTGCAGGTGACGATAAAAAAGAGGGTAACGTAGTGTTTATTTTTTTCCGGAAAGTAGTCGTTGGTGTACGGTGCTGCCGTGATTGATCGCACGGCCAGTCCCGTCTCTTCGCGCACTTCCCTCCGAATGCAATCTTCGGGTGCTTCACCAAATTCGAGGTGTCCGCCGGGAAAACCCCAGTCACCGTGCCCGTGGGAGTTTTTTCTTTTCCCAAGCAAAACACGGCCATTTCGCACAATAATCGCCGCAGTACCAATGAGGGGTTTTTCCTTCATGAGAATGCCTTAATTGGTCGGGGTGCCGAGACTTGAACTCGGGACCTCGCGCTCCCAAAGCGCGCGCGCTAGCCAACTGCGCCACACCCCGTTACGTTTTAGGTTTTTTGGCGTGCAGCACGTGCCCGCCGTTTATCATGCCGTTTCTCATTTATCTTATAGCCGCTGTCCGATGACCAGAACAAGAACAGCCTTTTTTTAAAACCGCCCTTTTTTGTTTGGTTGCATGTGCGTGCGGCTGCGACTTCGCGTTTGGAAATTTTTTTCAGTAAACGTATTGCTTCCAGTACATCGATTACATCTGCCATTTCATCAATCAATTCCCGTCTGGTCTGGGCACGCTGCATGCCGCCTGCCTCTTCTTCAACTTTCCTGATGAGTTCTTTTTCAAATTTTTTTTTCGGCAGAACGCACACGCTATAATCTGCCCCGGCAGATCGTATACGATTCGGAATGTTATCGCGAATGATTTTATTGTAGAAGATTTTTTTCATTCGCCTGATCATTGCAGGTTGGGTGCCGTTCATCCCAAGGCGCTCCTATGGTCACGCCCTTTCCATTTTCGATGGAACCCGCTTCGCTGCCTCGTTTGTCAATTTCTCGCTTATGCCGAGGGTCAGAATCGGATCTAGTCCGGGGGAACTGGCGATCCTGAACCATTTCGCTGCGCTACATGTTCAGGACAGGCTCCAGGATTTTCAGTGCTCATTAATATCGCACTCATGCCGAGGGCCAGAATCGGACTGATAGATCCCGCAACACTTCACTGTGTTCAGTGTGCGGGACAGGCTCCAGGATTTTCTTCACATCGATGCAGTCCGGAGTTTATCCCGTATTTATGCCGAGGGCCAGAATCGGACTGGCGACGCAAGGATTTTCAGTCCTTCGCTCTACCACTGAGCTACCTCGGCATATTATTCCTCGGCATAAATACGGGACTCAACCACTGAGCTACCTCGGCGGAAACATCGGCATTAGCGAGTATTGATTGAAATGGTGGTGGGCGATCCAGGATTCGAACCTGGGACCTCGTCATTATCAGTGACGCGCTCTAACCACCTGAGCTAATCGCCCTTAATAAAAAAAGCTACAGCCTTCGGAATCAGTGTACTAGACGTGAGCGAAAAAATCAATTCGGTTCGTTTGGTACAACATCGAGCTGTAGTCGTATTCCTTGAACTTGGCAGTCACTATTGTGGTAAGAAGAGAACGCTAAGTATTTGCGTTTTTTGCAGGTTGGTACCTGCGGTTGCACGGCCTTCGAGAGGCCGCGCATCGACCTCGCCGGCATAAATACCGGCGTGATTCTCCTTGAAAGGAGGTGATCCATCGACAGCTTCCGCTACCGATGCCTTGTTACGACTTCGCCCCTATCATCGGTCCTGCCTTCGGCCCCCGTTAGACGAGGGACTTCGGGCATTACCGACTCTCTTGGCGTGACGGGCGGTGTGTACAAAACCCGAGAACGTATTCACCGCGCCATAGCTGATGCGCGATTACTAGCGATTCCAGCTTCATGAAGGCGAGTTGCAGCCTTCAATCCGAACTGAGAACTGTTTTGATGGGATTAGCTCCACCTTGCGGTTTGGCAACCCATTGTACAGCCCATTGTAGCACGTGTGTGGCCCAAGGCGTCAGAGGACCATGCTGACTTGACGTTATCCTCACCTTCCTCCTCGTTATCCGAGGCAGTTTGGTATGAATAGTGTAACATACCATGAGGGTTGCGCTCGTTAAAGGACTTAACCCGAGATCTCACGACACGAGCTGACGACAGCCATGCAGCACCTGTCCTAGCACCTTCGAAAGAGTCTCTGTTTCTAGAGATGTGCAGCTAGGATTTCAAGCCTTGGTAAGGTTCCTCGGTTATCGTCGAATTAAACCACATGCTCCACCGCTTGTGCGGGTTCCCGTCAATTCCTTTGAGTTTTAGCCTTGCGGCCGTACTCCCCAGGCGGGATACTTAATGCGTTAGCTTGCAGACCGACACTGAGAGGGTCGAAACTCCCAATGTCTAGTATCCATCGTTTACAGCGTGGACTACACGGGTATCTAATCCGTATCGCTCCCCACGCTTTCGCTCGTGTAGCGTCAGGGTCATCCCAGTAGACTGCCTTCGCAATTGGTGTTCTTGCCGATATTAACGCATTTTACTACTACACCGGCAATTCCGTCTACCTCTTCTGCCCTCAAGTCAGCTAGTTTCATCGGCAGCCCTGATGTTGAGCACCAGGATTTAACCGATGACTTGACTGACCGCCTGTGAGCTCTTTACGCCCAATAATTCCGGATAACGCTCGGGGCCTTCGTATTACCGCTGCTGCTGGCACGAAGTTAGCAGCCCCTTATTCCTGTGGTACCATCATTAATTTTTCCCACAGAAAAGTAGTTTACACCCCGAAGGGCTTCTTCCTACACGCGGCGTCGCTCCCTCAGCCTTTCGGCCATTGGGGAAGATTCTTGACTGCAGCCTCCCGTAGGAGTCTGGGCAGTGTCTCAGTCCCAGTGAGACGGGTCATGCTCTCACACCCGCTATCCGTCGTCGCCTTGGTGAGCTCTTACCTCACCAACAAGCTGATAGACCATAGGCCTCTCCTGAAGCGATAAATCTTTACGCTGCAGAAAGTATCTGCAGAGCACATCCGGTATTAGCTAATCTTTCGATTAGTTATGCCGAACTTCAGGGTAAGTTACCAATGTGTTACTCTCCCGTTTGCCACTCGCATAGCTTGCGCCATACGCGTTCGACTTGCATGCCTTAGACACGCCGCCAGCGTTCATCCTGAGCCAGGATCAAACTCTCAAATAGTGTACGTTTTTACTAAAACGTACAAAAAATGGAATTAACGTTCTTTCTTACCACGATATTGACTGTCAAGGTTCATGGGGTGGTTTGCATAGTACCGGGTATAAAAAATCCCGATACGCAAGCGGGACACAAAATAGAGGTTTTCTTGTACCTAATTATAGTGTTCCGTTAGGCAATGTTCCTAATTTTACTGTTAACTTAGCAAAATTTTCGACCACCTTCTCTAGCCTGTTTATTGTATAGCATTTCAAGCAATGTGTCAATATGGGTGAGTTTTCCCCATTTTATCCCTCCATGCTCTGATTTTTTTATGGTTACCGGATAGTAATACGGCTGGCACTTTTTTACCTTTGAAGTTTTCCGGCCGCGTATAGTGCGGGTATTCGACGTAGCGGGGATTTTTTGAAAATGTCTCATCCATTGGCGATAAATCATCGCCGAGCGCGCCGGGCAGCAGCCTCGTAATCGCGTCAACGACAACTATTGCCGCCGCCTCGCCACCGGTCAGGACGTAGTTACCGATCGAGAGTTCTTCGTCAGCATACTTTCTGATCCGTTCATCGAAACCCTCGTAGTGCCCGGCAATCAGGATCAGTTGGTTGTATGTGGCAAGCGTTTGAGCCTTTTTCTGGCTGAACGTTTTCCCTTTCGGCGTGAGCAGTATCACCCGCGATTTCTTTTTTTTAGGTATCGAACGGAGACAGCGGTAGATCGGTTCAACCTTGAGCACCATGCCCGGACCGCCGCCGTACGGGCGGTCGTCAACCGTTGTGTGCTTGTCCGTAGCGAATCGGCGGAAGTCATGAATAGTGATTTTAACTACCTTCTTTTTTTGGGCACGCTTGAGGATGCTCTCCGTAAAGTAAGAGTTGAATATGCCCGGAAAGATTGTGAGGATTTCAATCTGTAGCATAGCTTCATCATAGCAAAAACCGCCCGATTTTTGTACCGCGCGGTTTCCGCTTTTTGAAAAGTTATCGTTTATATTTTCAGGTCGTCTACAGCTGATGTGTCAGCTTCTTCTACCCGCTCTTGTCGGGGTGCTTTCGGGCCTCCCTTACGGAAGCCTTCCGGCTCGTGGATTTTCAGGTTTACGCGAGCGTGGTTCTTTGCACCGACGACTCGGAGGAGAGTCCTGATCGCCTTGGCTGTCTGGCCCTGGCGGCCGATTACCTGGCCGAGGTCCTGGGGATTTACCTTGAGGGTAATGAGAACTCCCATCTCATCGACTGACCGGTCCGTTGAAACGTCTTCCGGCTGGTCTACGAGAGCCTTGACCACATTCTCGACAAACTCCTGATCCATTTCCGATTTTGCCATAGTTGTTTGCCAGTATTTATCAATTAATGTACCAGTACTGTCGACCTATGATTCAGACTGGACGGCATTCCTATCCCGTCTTCTTTCAGCGTACCAGGGGAGTATTCCCCTGTCAATTCATTCCTTTTTTTCTGCAGGCTGTTCTGTCTTCTTTTCTTCAACTTTTTTTTCAGGTTGCGGCGCTGGTGCCGGCTCTGCCTTGGATTGTTCAGCAGGCGCTGATACGGATTGTGCACCTTCTGCCGGTTTTCCGGCTGCTTCCTGCCCGCCCGACGCATCCCCCTTTTTCTTTTTGATGTGTGCGACTGCAAGCTTTTCGCCTTCAATTATTTTTTGATCGATAAGGAGGTTATGCACGACTCCAGAGGGTTTTGCCCCCTTGCTGATCCAGTGCTTGATGCGGTCACTCTTAAGCTCCGCCTTGTTTTCGTGCGGATCGTAGTTTCCGAGCAGCTCGAGGTAATTGCCGACCGTATCCTTGGTTTTTTCGGATACGACAACTCGGTACGTCGGGTGTTTTTTCTTGCCTACTCGTGATAGTCGTATTACTAGCATAGTGCTGTGTATGATACGTTATTGCGTAAATGTTGTCAACTTTTTTTGATGGTAGAGATTCTAAAATCAGTCAGACCGATTAAAAGATGGCACTAGCCATTTTTAATCACTTTTTCGGCCTCCTGCATATTAATCGAGAGGAGCTTCGATACGCCGTCATCCCCCATCGTTACCCCGTAGAGGGTATGGGACTGTTCCATGGTAGCGCGGTTGTGGGTGATGACGATAAACTGGGAGCGTTTTGAGAGCCGGTCGATGATTGAGGCGAAGCGTATAGAATTTGATTCGTCGAGCGCAGCGTCAACCTCATCGAGTATGACGAACGGTGACGGATTATTCTGGATGATTGCGCAAATGAGCGCAATTGAGGTCAGTGCCCGCTCACCGCCTGAGAGCATGCTGATGCCCTTGAGCCGCTTCCCCGGAGGGGTAGCGTACACTTCAATGCCGGTCACTACCTTCTCGGCTTTTAGCGCGGGACGCGACTTTTCCTCCTCTTCCCGTGGCTGTCTATCTTCATCCCCGTCTTCCGCGTCGTCATCCACATCTTCATCCCCGTCTTCCGCGTCGTCATCCGGAAGCTTAACCTCTTCTTTAACGAGGCTCAGGGACGCATTGCCGCCGTTGAATAAAATTTTAAAATATTCCGCAAAGTGTTTTCCGATCTGCTCAAAAGACTTGCTGAACTGTTTTTTGATCGTTTCATCGAGGTTGGCAATCGCCTCTTCGAGATCACTCATTGCTTTAATGAGATCCTCGCTCTGTTTGGTCAGGAAGTCATACCGTTCCTTTGTTTCGGAATATTCGTGACTAACCTGCGGATCAATGCCGCCGATGAGTTCGAGCTGGTGCTTGAGCTTCTGGATATCTGAAAAGAGTTCAGGGCGGGGTGCCGGCGGTTTGGTGAGCTCGTAGATTTTTTGGCGCTCTTCGTCGCTGAGTTCATCGACCATCTCACGTTCGGTATCTTCCTGTTTCGTTTCAATCTTTGCGATTTCCACGTTAAGGCCGTTGAGCTCAGCGTTAATCGCGTTAAGCTGCTCCTGTTTCTGGGAGTATGTGTGTTGAAGCCTGAAAACTCCCTCCTTTTTTTTCTGCTCGGCTTCGTTGAATTTGGAAAGCTGCCCGTTGATATCGCTAAGGTTTTTTTCTGTTTCCTTGAGTTTGCGGTTGAGTCCCTCTTCTTCTTTAACGAGGCCGCTGCCAAGGACTGCCGTGCGGGACCCGAGGCGCTGGAGGTCGCCTGAAATTTTTTTGAGCTCCCCGTCGAGTTCGGTAATTTTTGTTTCTGAATGCATGACCCGCTCGCGGGCAACCTGGGCCTTGATCGAGAGCTCGCTGATCGCCGTGAGCAGCGTGCCCTTGGAACTGAGGAGCAAGGTAATTTTTTCCTGGAGTGAAATAATTGCAACCGGGTTACCTGCGCCGGCATTACTGAGCGTATGGTTGAGCTGTGCAAGTTCTGTCGTAACGGTCCGTGCGTCCGCCTTCAGTCCGCGCAGTTCCTCGGGGTTCTGCACGGCATCGATTTTTTCCAGCAGTTTTTTTTGGCGGGCGTAGATCCGCGCAACATTCTCTGAAATTTCGGGCAGTGCGATTGTTTTTTTATTTCGTAGCTTCGCTTTCTCACGCTCGAGCTGAACGGCCAGATCGGCATTTTCTTTCGTGAGCGTTCCGAGCTCTGCCTCCTTTTGTTTGAATGCCGCATCGTATCTTTCCATGTCCTGCTCATTCTGCTTCAGGAGCCCCTGTGTTTCTTTAAGGTCGGCGTGCAGCTGATCTCGCTTCTGTTCGAGCCATGAGAGGTCGAATTCGCCCCGCTGCTCGTGTTCAGTTTGTTTTCTTCCCCGGAGCACCGCCTGGTCCCGGAGCAGCCCATTCTTCTCTGCGACTATCCGGTCGTACTCGCGCTGCAGTTTGTTGAATTCATCTTGACGCGAGGAACCGAGCGCGAGCTGCTGCATTTCTTGCTGCAGTTTCTTTAGCTCATCGTCTGCCGCCTGTTTTTTATTTTCGGTTGCTGTGCGTTTTTCATTTGCGATATCGAATTTTTGCTTGAAATCGTACCATATTCCTCCGTAGTACTCGTGCTGGATTTTTTTGAGCTCTCCGGCCACCTCCTCGCGCCGTTCGAGCCGGTGCACCTGCCTCGTCAGTGACCGGAGGCGTGGCTCAATTTCCTGTATGAGGAGCTCTGCCTGCCGGAGATTTTCACGCGTCTGATTGAGCTTGTTTTGGGCTTGTTCTTTCTTGATCTGGAACTGCCGTACGCCAGCCGCCTCATCGAAGTACTCTTTTCGCTGTGCGGGCGTCGCGGCGAGGAATAGGTCAACGGTTCCCTGGCTGATGATACTGTACGATCGCTGGCCGAAATTGGACTTGGCGAGGAGCATGAGAATGTCCTGCAGCCGGACCTTAGTTTTATTGATGAAGTACTCGCCGTTCCCGTCCCGGTACACTTTTCTCGAGATGACGATCTCATTGAAGTCGATTGGCGCCTTGTGGTCTTCGTTATTGAGGTGGAGGTCGACCTGGCAGAATCCGAGGCGAGTTTTCTTGTCCGAGCCAGCAAAAATAACGTCCTCGGACTTTTTACCGCGGAGCGTCTTGAGGCTCTGTTCACCCAAAACCCACCGAACAGAGTCGGCGATGTTGGATTTGCCAGAGCCGTTGGGGCCGACGATTGACGTTACGCCGGGCGTGAACTCGAGCGATGTTTTATTGGCGAATGATTTAAATCCCTGAATCGTGAGTTTTTGGAGATACATACCTTGCTGTAAAAACTAGTAAGAGGAGCATCTGCCCTCTTATCAGGCCAAGTATAGCACAGACAGGCGGTTTTTTCAAATGTAAATTTGTACGGCTGAGCGTTCAAAAGAAAATTTGCCTGTGCCGAGCGCAGCCTCACTCCTGAATGTATCGCAATCTACAGCCCGAGCAGGTGCAGCATTATCGTCTTCTGTATGTGCATGCGGTTCTCTGCTTGGTCGAAGATGACTGAATTCGGATGGTTGATGGCATCGGACGTTATTTCATACCCCACATGGCAGGGCATGCAGTGCATGATTTTTACATCAGGGTTGTATTTTTCAAGCAGTGCGGCATTCAGCTGGTAGGGCTTGAAAAGCTCGATGCGTCTGTCGTACTCTGCTTTGTGTCCCGGCAGTACTTTACCGTCCGTAAAAAATTCCATATCCATCCAGGTATCAGTGTGCACATAGTTGGCTCCCGTTATGGCTTCTTTTAAATCCAGAGTTTTGTGTACGTGTCCGGTTGCATCTGCCATTGTATTGAGCTCTTTGTCAATGCTTATCTCGTGGACTTTTGGGGATACGAGGTAAAAATCAATGCCGAGCTTTGTACAGGCGAGTTTTAGTGTGTTGCAAACGTTATTTTCAATTCCGAGCCAAACCACTTTCTTTATTTTATCCAGCCCGCCGGAGTGTTCAGCCATTGTTAATAGATCGCCGAGAGCTTGGCACGGATGGTACTTTTCTGAGCAGGCATCAATTACGGGAATTTGGTTGAACGACGCTGCCGTTTCTACATTCTTGTACTCCTTGGCACGAAACATCATGATCTGCCCAAACCGCATGACCGCCCTGATCTCATCCCGGTAGTCAGTCAGGGCAAACTGGGTCGTCTTTTGGTCCAGAAAAATCGCGTGCCCTCCAAGCTGTGTCATTCCCGCTTCGAACGAGAGCCGGGTGCGCGTTGACCCTTTTTGGAACAGCATGATGAGCGTCTTATTTTTCAGCACGTCAGCGTAGTCCGCGGGTTTTTTTTTGATTTCGATGGCACGTTCAATGACAGCGCGGATTTCATTGGCTTGCCAGTCTTTGAGGTGGAGGCAATGTTTCATAGTTGGTTTATAGTTTATGGTTGTTAGACATGTATTCGTTATACGTTTGTCATTGCGAGCGGATGCGAAGCAATCTCTGGGATTGCCACGCCCTCCCCCTTCGACTTCGCTCAGGGTCGGGCTCGCAATGACAAGCGTGGTTGGGTTTTTGAACTACGTTTTTGGTAGGCATTCCAGCCGGCGGCACGGTATTGTTTCGCCGCCTCCAGCGGGTCTGGAGCGCCGTAAATGCCGCGGCCGACGATGATCACGTCAGCGCCGGCTGCGATGACATCAGCCGGCGTGGTGTACTGCTGTTTGAGCGCATCCCCGCCGCCGCCGAGCTGGACGCCAGGGGCCATGATAACGAATGACGGTTCTGCTAAGGCTACGAGCTTCCTAAGCTCTTCAACGTTCCCGCCGTTACCGATAAAGCCGAACACGAAGTCCGGATATTGTTCCGCCATTGCCACGGCTTTTTTTGTATACTCATCGGTTGCCAGATTGCCTTTTGAACTCATTTGGGCAAGCAGTATGAGTCCACGGGGTTTGCCCGCCTTTACCGCGACAGTTTTCAATCCCTCAATTACCCCCGGACCCGGCACGATATGGGCATTTGTGATGTCCGACCACGCAGCGATTTTATATATGCCTTTTCCGTACTGCAGCTTGACCGTATTGCCGATATCGGCAAATTTGCGGTCCTCAAAAATGAGAAAGTCGTGTTTTTTACTGAGCGCCTGAAGCTGTTGAGTAATTTTTGGAGTGAAGTCTTCGACCGCGTCGATGTGCGTCTTCAGCACCGCGATATCCGGTCCGGCACTGTCAGCTTGCTCGAGCATCCTATCCGGGTCGGTCTCATCGTCGGCGAAACAGAGGTTTGTCTGCTTCTCATCCATGAGCGTCAGCAGTTTTTTCGCGATTTCGTTCGTCGTTTGCGCCGCACGCTCGGCGTATGTTTTTTTGTTCCGTTCCTGCAGGTAATCCATATTATACGCCATACTCCTTCAGGTACTCTTTAATTTTTTTATGCATCATATCGTCGAGCAGAATGGTGCCGTTAATTTTTTTTCCGTGGAGGTGCTTCATAATCTCGCTAACCGTGACGATGAAGTGAATCGGCACCGCATACTCTTTTTCAAAATTTTTTACGGCATTCTTGCCCTCTTTCGTTTTTTCCTGCCGGTTGACCGAGAGGATCACGCCAACATACTTCAGATCAGCGAGGCTCCTGAGGAGCTCGACCGTTTCTACGAGCGCGCCGCCGTCCGTGATGACATCGTCAATGATGACGACGCGCTCGCCGTCTTTCGGCGTGTGGCCGACGAACGCTTTTTTTTCGCCGTGGTCCTTTATCTCCTTGCGGTTAAACGTGTACGCCCGGTTGATGTGTTGCCCATTCGCGAGCGCGGCGGCGGTCGTTACGGCGAGCGGAATTCCCTTGTACGCCGGGCCATAGATGAAATCAAACTGATCCCCGTACGCATCCTCGATGGCTTCTGCGTAGTACCTGCCGAGGGTTGCGATTTGTTCGCCTGTTTCGAATAAGCCGGTGTTTATAAAGTAGGGTGAGAGCCGGCCGCTCTTCAGGGTGAATTCGCCAAACTGCAATGCGCCTGACGTGGCGAGAAACTCGATAAATTTTTTCTTATACTTTTCCATACATTACTTCCTTTCCTTTGAATCGGTCGTTAAGAGTTCCATTGCTATATACAACATTGCCATTCACCATCGTCATCACCGGCCACCCGGTGAGCATTTGCCCCTCGTAGGGAGACCAGCCGCACTTTGACCGTATCATGTTTTTGCTGACGCGTTGCTTTTTCTGCATGTCGACAACGGTGATGTCCGCATCGTATCCTACCGCAATCCTCCCTTTGCCTCTGAGCCTGAAGAGTTCTGCCGGGCGTTCGGCCGTGATCTGTTGGAGGCGTTCGAGCGTGAGCCCCCCGTGGTTCACGAGGTTGAGGAGCAGCGGCAGCGAGGTTTCGACTTCAGGCATACCCGAGGGTGCATCGATCGGGTGCTGATTTTTTTCTTCGCGCGTGTGCGGAGCGTGGTCCGTGGCGACGATATCGATGGTTCCCGCCGCGAGCCCCTGTATGAGCGCGGCGTTATCTTCCGCGGTACGGATGGGAGGATTTACCTTTACGAACGTAAACTGCATTCGGTAGGCAGCTTCATTGAGGAACAGGTGATGCGGGCTTACCTCGCACGTGATCGCTACGCCCTCATGCCGTGCCGCATCGATGAACGAGAGTTCTTCCTTCGTACTGACGTGGCAGATGTGTATGCGGGCATTCGTTTTTCTCGCGAGGGCAATGACCCTCCGTACCGCTTCAACCGCGGTTTGGGGGTCTCGTATCTGGGAATGCGCTGCGGGATCTTCGGACCTGCCGATTTGCCTGCTGTTTTCTCGGATTCTGCTTTCATCTTCCGCATGGATGACCCATTGGATCGAGGGAATCGCGAAGAGTTTTTCAATATCATCGTCTTCTGATACGAGTAAGTTGCCAGTCGACGAGCCGACGTATATTTTGACGCCTGCGACATCGCGCACCGTTTTTATCGCTTCGCTATTTTTTGTTGTTGCGCCGAGGAAGAAACCGTAGTTGACGAGGCTTTGCTGCGCCCGTTCGCGTTTTATGGCGAGCGACGGTTCGTCGACCGTGGGGGGATTCGTGTTTGGCATGTCGAGCACGGTGGTCACGCCACCGGATGCTGCAGCGGCCGATCCCGTTGCCCAGTCTTCCTTATGCTCGCCGCCCGGTTCCCTAAAGTGCACGTGAGCATCAATAACGCCTGGAAGAACCGTGCCGTGCCGCGTGTCAATTTCATCTCCGCCTGAGAGCGGCCTGCCGATTTTTACGATGACGCCTTGCTCGATTTGGATGTCGGTAACGTTGCCGGCTGCCAGCCGACAGTTTTTAATGGTCGTCATGGAAGTATTCGAGTAAACCGCTCTTTGAACGGTGATATGCGCCGAACTCTTTCTGCTTGAGCGCGTATTCGCCCGTGGTGACAGGACCTTCTTTGCACATGCGTTCTCCCGAGCCATCAATACAGCACTGGCCGCACAGCCCAAAACCGCATTTCATGTGCCGTTCAATGCTCACCTGGCAGAGCACCTTTTTTTCAGCGCAGTGAACGACGATTTTCTTTTCCATGAGTTCAGGGCCGCAGATGTATACACAATCGTACTGTTCTTTGTCTATTTGGTCGTTTGCGAGGTTGACCGCCGATCCTTGCGTACCTTCGCTCCCGTCATGGGTTGCGGTGATTTTATTAACGCCGATTTCATTGAGCCGTTTTCCAAACAGGAGGAGGTTCTTTGAGTGGGCTCCCCTGCAGAAGTCGACTACCGTTCCTTGTGCGACCGCCTGTTGTGCGAGCGTTGCGAGCGGGGCCGTGCCATACCCGCCTCCTACCATGAGGACCTTCTTATATTCAGGCTTGAGCTTGAACCATGATCCGTACGGTCCGCGCAAGCCGACGAGGTCGCCCTCTTTGAATGTAAATAGTTTTTCGGTGAATGGGCCTACGACCGCGATACTTAAGCCCAGCTCGCCATTCTCATCGTACGCGATGCTAAACGGTTTTTCGTTGACCCGTGGAATCCACATGATCATGAACTGGCCGGGCTTTGACCCAAATTCTCGGTTAAAGAAAAAGGTTTTGATATGTTCCGTTTCCCGCACGATCCGCTTGATCGGAAGGGAGATGGGCTGCTCGATTTTTCCGATTGGATTTTCCATAGCTATTCCTCCAGCTTGTGCGTCAAGCCGATGAAGCCGTCAAGCTTGTTGTAGCCTTTCCGCTGCATGAATTCCGCGATTTCATCCGTAACTTTTTTGAATACATCAATGCCGCGGTAGTAGATGCCGGTGCCGATTTGGATCGCACTCGCGCCGACCATCATCATTTCGATGGCATCCTTACCGAACGTGACGCCGCCGCAGCCGATGATCGGCAGCTTGGTAGCCTTGTGGATATCGTAGATGCACCGTACAGCAATCGGGTGGAGCGCAGGCCCGGAAACGCCGCCCATTTTAAAATCGAGGATCGGCTGCCCAGTTTGTATATCGACCACCATGCCGGGACCCATCGTATTGACCGCGACGATCGCATCGGCACCGCCGGCTTCCGCAGCTCTCGCAACCTCCCCGATGGGATTTGAGTCCGGCGAGATTTTTATGAAAACGGGGAGGTCCGTTTTTTTACGGATTGCTTTCGTGATTTTTTCAGTGTTCTCCGGCGTGTTCTGCCCGGCAAGCGTCCCATAGCCCGGGGTGTGCGGGCAAGAGAGTACCGCCTCCACTGCGGCAAATTCGTCTGAGAGGAACCGTTCTGCCATTTCGGCGAACTCATCGGCATTCTTGCCGATGATGCTCGCGACAACAGGGCTGCCGAGCTCCTTGAGGTTTGAAAATTCCTCTTTCGCGGCGTCGACGCCGGGGTTTGAATAGCCGACCGCGTTTATCGCGCCAGCTTCAAACGTAATTATATTCGGCGCATTATGGCCGGCTCGCGCTTCGAGGCTGATTGATTTGATGACGCACGCCCCGGCGCCGTGGCCGATGACATTTTTGAGCGACGCTCTTGATACGCCGAGCACGCCCGATGCGAGCATGGTCGGATTTTTAAGCGTGAGCCCTGCAATGTTTGCCGAGAGGTCCATCCCGTTTACTTAATTATTTCAATTTCGTCCTGGTTGAAGTATCGTTCACAGTAGCGGCACCGTACATGGAGTGATGTATTTTTCTCTTGGTAAAATTTTGTTACGACCGGCTCATGGTTGGTAATGCAGGCCGGGTTGGGGCACTTCAGGATACCCTCGATCGTCTCCGGAATCTTGAGCTTCTCTTTCTTGACGCGCTTAAAGTTCCTGATGATGTTGAGCGTCGCGGTCGGCGCAATGATCGCTACCTTATTGACCTCTTCGGGGTTGAGCTCCTTGTTTTCGATCTTTATGATGTCTTTCTTCCCGAATTTTTTTGATGAGAAGCCAATGCCGACGGTTACGATTTTTTTCCACTTGCGGAGGTTGAGGAGGTCGACGAGCTCGAGCGCTTTGCCCTCGGGGATGTGGTCGATCACCGTACCGTTCTTGATGGCGTACACTTTAAATGCTCGCGGCGGTTGTTCTTTTTTCATACTAGGCTTTTCCTAAAACTAATGCTAAGAGTGCTTCACGGACGTACAGGCCGTTGTTCGCCTGCTCGAAGTAGTATGCATACGGGGTCTCATCTACTTCGTAGTTGATTTCGTTGACGCGCGGCAGCGGATGCATAATTTTGAAGTTCTTTTTTACCTTTGTCAGGAGCTTATTTGTAATCACGTATACGTCCTTCACCTTTTCGTACTCGAGCTGGTCGGGGAAGCGTTCCTTCTGGATCCTCGTGGCGTAGAAGATGTCGAGCTTCGGCATGATCTGCTCCGGATGCTTGTGTTCGGCGTACTTTGCCTTCATTTTTTTGAGTTCGTGCGTGACGTACTTCGGCATTCTTAGTGCGGTCGGTGATACGAAGTGCAGCTTCGCTCCGAACATGCCGAGGGCGTACGCGAGCGAGTGTGTGGTCCTGCCGTACTTGAGGTCGCCGACGATCGCAACGTTCAAGCCGCCAAGCTTTTTTTGGGTCTCCATGATCGTGAAGAGGTCGAGGAATGTCTGAGTGGGGTGCTGGTTTGCGCCGTCACCGCCATTGATGATCGGATTCCGGGACACCTCAGCGGCGAGGCGGGCGGAGCCTTCGAGCGAGTGGCGCATGACGACGACGTCACAGTACTTTTCCACGATTTTAATAGAGTCGGAGACCGACTCGCCTTTTGCCGATGATGACGCTTTCGCATCGGCGAGCGAAATTACGGAACCGCCCAGGCGCTCCATCGCCGATTCAAATGAGAAGCGGGTTCTCGTCGATGGCTCGAAGAAAAGGCTCGCGAGGATTTTATTTTTGAGGAGCGAGGCGTGCGGCTTGTTTTTGAATTTTTTTGCCACCTCGAGGATGTACAAGATCTCTTTTTTTGAGAAGTCACGGATCGAGATGATATCTCGGTTTTTGAAGCTCTCCATGTGGTTTTTGCTCAATTATTTAAAAAAATCCCCGTTCTGGGGAAATAGGTCACCGCGCAGTTTGATTGGGTGATGTGAGCTGGAAAAATTGTGGATTAATCATAGCTTTCTATACTAGAATAGCAAGCCAAGGCGATACTGTAAAGATACCTTAGCAGGGATGGGATCGCTGTGTGCGCAAACCTGTGTAAATACTGCACGCTGTTGCAGTTTTTTTACGCATCGCGATGTAAAAAATGAGCGCAGCAGGTTACCATATTTGGTGACCATACTGCGCTCGGTATCGTACTTTACGCCGGATGCTTATTCGCCGTGCTCGGGCTGCTCTTCGGCAGCCGATGAGCGCTGCGGATGCTATACGTCGGTGGCTACGCCGATTTCGGGGCCGATGTAGACCGGTGTTCCGATTTCGACGCATGCGTCCGGCGGCGCAATCATACGAACGGCGACCTTGTCACCCTTCATGGCCCGGTCGACCAGTACGCCTTTGCGTTTAACCGAGCTGACATAAAAGACGGTGTCTTCATTGCCAGCTGGGTTGATGCGGAAGTACATTGTCGCGGGCAGCATGAGATCGCACGTCAGTGTTACCTCAACTCGATTTGTTCCAACGGGCAGATCGGATACGAATCCCAGTGCTTCCAAACCGGGCACACGCGGTACGGTTTCGGCATTCATGTGGTCCACGGCTTCCCTCCACTGTTTGGGGTTTATATACGGAGCATGTTGTACGATGCTCAGGTGCGGTTTTCTATGGTACCTCTGCTGTTTCCTCGTGTCAATGGGAGAATGGGTATTCCTTTTGGCATTACCGTCTGGTTATTGCGCTCTTTTTACTGTTCACCTCCCGCGCTGCGGATCAGCCCTGTTTTCAATAAAAAAAGCCTCCTCAGCTGGAAAGGTTGTGGAGCCGGCGTTACCAGCCTTTCGTTTCAAGCCCTGCGGCGGCGGCGGCAACCTGCGCTTCCTGCTTGGACGATCCCTCGCCCTTTGCGATGAGCTCATCTCCGAGGTACACGCCGATCACGAAGTGTTTATCGTGGTCTGGGCCTACCTCTGAGATCGTCCGGTACGACGGCGTGATGCCTGACCGCTCTTGCGCAGCTTCCTGAAATTTGCTTTTTGGATCGAGGTACCGTTTCTCTGCCAGAATCGACTTGAGGCTGGAGAGAATATGCCGGTGAATGAAATCGCTCGCAACGTCGAGCCCCCGGTCGAGGTAGATTGCCCCGATGAGTGCTTCGAATGCATTGGCGAGTATGTACTGCCGCGCCTTGCCGTTCTGGTCTTTTTCCTCGCCCTTCGATAGGTATAGGTGCGCGTTGAGCCCGACCTTCTGAGAGGCTTCGGAGAGCATTCGCGAGTTTACCAAGCTCGCGCGCCAGTTGGTGAGCTCTCCTTCCGGGTTATCGTAGTTTTCGTACAGGTATTTGGTAACGACGAGCTCGAGCACTGCGTCTCCGAGGAATTCGAGCCGTTCGTTGTGGCCGATTTTAAATCCCGGATTCTCATTGAGGTACGAACGGTGCACCATGGCTTGCCTGAGCAGGTCACGGTTTGTAAACGTAAGCCCAATTTTTTTTTCAAGTGAGGAGATATCTTCCATGCTTGTCTACGCTCGTTGCTCTTGATTCTGCGGAGCAGCTTCTTTTTTCGGCGGTTCAGCGGTTTCACCCTCGGTTATCGGCAGCTCGCCTTTCTTCTGCATTTCTTTGTAGATCGTGCCGAGTACGCCGTTGATGAATTTTCCGGACGATTCGCCGCCGAACGATTTCGCGAGCTCGATTGCTTCATTGATGGCTACCTTCGGCGGGATTTCACCGCCTGAAAATTTCAGCTCGTAAATGCCGATGCGGAGCACGTTGCGGTCCACGACCGTGATCTGGTCGAGCGGCCACTCAGGCGCGTACGACGTGATGAGCCGGTTGATTTCATCGAGCTTGTTGATGACGCCCTTGACGATCCGGAGCGTAAAACCGTTGTCTTCGAATCCAGGCGCGAATTCTTTCAGGTTGCGATCAATGATACGCGAAAGGTCACCGACGGTGAGACTGTTAAAGTCCCACTCGTACAGAGACTGCATCGCAATCGTTCGGCACAGGTGTCGGTTCGACATAGTTTACGAGTGACAAATGAGCGGTGAAACCTGCGGCATCATGAACACTGGAATGCTCATTACTTAGACCCCACGTCTATACTTATTTGCCTTTTGCCTTGTCCTCTCTCTTCTTTTGTTTCTTCTTCTTGCGTTCTGCCTTGGTATCGAGAGAGAGAATGTCTGTGCCCTTGTAGTAGCCGCAGAATTTGCATACGAAGTGCGGACGAATTGGCTTCTTGCACTTCGGGCATGACGTGAGGGCTTGCTTTTCGAGCTTGATGTGTGACGCCCGTTCGCGCTTTTGCTGTTTTGTCCTTCTTTTTGCTGGTGTTCCCATAGTGGTAGTCATTATAGCCAAGCGGAGAGCGTTTGACAAGTGATAGCCCGCGCGTCTTGACAGCGCGGCCCGCGTGTGGTAGCGTGAGTAGTCTCTGCTCGGTGAAAAAGCTGCGTGCAGAGGCATCAATTGAAGACAGTCTGGGAATCCGCATTCCCAGATTATAAAAAATCGTTCACCTACAACCGAAGGAGGTGTTCCCGTGGAGGCAACATCTACACAGCGGGTAATTCTGGTGGCTGGGAGTACGCCTGACTTACCCGAATGCATCGCAGAGCGCGTGCGGATTTTTGATGAACGCGCACTCGTCCAGGTGGTCCATCCGTATGAGCTCCGTGACAGGTGCGTCGGTCGTTACCGCCCCAATCTCGTCGTACTGACGAATTATAACATTCCAGGCATGGATGTCCGCTCAATGATTTGGGGCATGGACGCGCTCAGCATCAAGGTGCTCGTGCTCGTTTCGCCGTTTACCTACAGGGAGGTTATGGCGATCGGTACGGTTACCGTCATGCCAAAGGTCTGTACGGCTCAGGATTTGGAGTTCTATCTCCAGATGGCCTTCGTACCACGACTGTACAGTTTTGTCCTGCTGCCCGAACGTCCGGCTGATCGGATGATCGGGTAACGTATGAATTTTTTGCTCCCAGCCGCTTCATAGGATCGAAGCGGTTTTTTTTGAATGAGGCAAGATCCGTGGTTTCTTTCCTCATGTCCCCTTTTCCCAAGGTATCGCTCGGTACGGAGATTTAGATCCCGTCATTCGACGGAAAAAGCCCGTCGCCTCGCGATTGGAAATACAAGGGGCGGCTTCGAAGCCGCCCCTTGTATTTTTCTATTTTTGCGTTTTTTAGACGAATGTTACGGACGCGACCCTGTCTCCCTTTTGAGAAAAGCTCATCAGCCTGACGCCCTGAGTAGCGCGTCCGAGTACGGAGACTGACTTCAGCGGCAGGCGGATTACCTGGCCTTTGTTTGAGACGATGACGAGATCTTCTTCGGTAAGCTTCGCATTGACGATAAATGCCGAAACGATCGAGCCTGTCTTTGGGGTGATCTTCGCGGTCTTGATGCCCGTGCCGGCACGGCTCTGAACCCGGTAGCTCGCCAGGCTTGTCCGCTTGCCGTACCCGTTATCCATGACGACGAGCAGCTGTTCATTCTGTGTTGCCTTCCCCTCATTAATCATGTCCATACCCGCAATCTTATCGTCCTTTTTAAGCTTGATAGCCCTGACGCCGGCTGCATTGCGGCCCATGGCACGCACCTGCTTTTCTTTGAAGCGGATTGACTGTCCGTGCTCGGTGACGATAATGATATCGTCTTTACCGGTCGAAGGCTTCACCCACTCGAGCGTATCGCTCGGCTTGAGTTTCACGGCAATGAGCCCCGAACGCCGGACTGACTGGAAGTCCTCGATGTCAACCTTTTTGATGATCCCGTTGTGGGTAACCATCATGATGAACTTGAACGTTTCGAGGTCTTCGAGTGACATGACCGACGTAACGCTCTCGGACTGGCTGAGCTGCAGGAAGTTTACGATCGCCTGCCCCTTCGCTGTCCGTGAAGCCGGGGGCACATCGTACGCCTTCAGCTGGAATACGCGGCCCCTGCTAGTGAAGAAGAGCAGATCAGCGTGCGTGGTCGTTGTGAGCAGGTGCTGGACGGTATCCTGCTCTTTCGTTGTCAGCCCGATTACTCCGCGTCCACCGCGTTTCTGCACGCGGAACGTCTCGGGAGGAACGCGCTTGAGGTAGCCGTCGCGGGTCACCAAGATGACGGTCGCCTCGTTCGGTATGAGGTCTTCCTGGGTAAATTCGCCGACTGCGCCAGCCTTGACTTCGGTTTTCCGTTCATCCCCGAATTTTTCTTTGATTTCGGTAAGCTCTTTTTTAATGAGGCCTCTGATTTTTACCTTTGAGGCGAGGATTGCCTGGAGCTCCTTGATGAGCTGCAGCTTCTCCTTGAGCTCGTCCTCAATCTTTTTCCGTTCAAGGTTCGCGAGCTGCGAGAGTTTCATGTCGAGGATCGCGTTCGCCTGCCGCTCGGTGAACTTGAATTGCTTCATGAGGTTTACCTTGGCGTGCTCACGGTCTTGTGAAGCCTTGATGACCTTGATGACCGCGTCGATGTTATCAACGGCTTTTTTTAAGCCCTTCAGGATGTGCGCCCGCTCTTCGGCGCGGTCGAGGTCAAACTGCGTTCTCCGCGTGATCGTTTCCTCGCGGTGTTTGACGTATTCTTCAAGAACATTTTTCAGGTTCAATACGCGCGGCTGCAGGCCATCGACGAGCGCGAGCATGTTGACGTGGAACGACGTCTGCAAGTAGGTTAGGTTGTATAGCCGGTTGAGCACTTTTTTCGGGTATGCGTCCTTCTTGAGGTCAATGACGATCCGCACGCCATCTTTATCGGATTCGTCCCGGAGGTCCTTGATGCCTTCAATTTTTTTTGCTTGTATGAGTTCGGCAATATCCTCAATCAGGCCTGCTTTATTCACCTGGTACGGCATTTCCGAAACGATAATGCTGAAGTGCTCATTATGCTTTTCTACGATTTCAGCTCTCCCGCGCATAACGATTGAGCTCTTGCCCGTTCCATACGCTTGTTCAATGTCCTTATTATTGTAAATAATGCCGCCCGTCGGGAAGTCAGGGCCTTTGATAAATTGCATGAGGTCCTTAATAGACGCATCGGGATGGTCGATCAGATGCGTGATGCCGTCGATAACCTCGGTAAGATTGTGCGGGGGGATTGACGTTGCCATGCCGACGGCAATGCCCATTGTGCCGTTGAGCAGGAGGTTGGGGAGCTTCGCCGGGAGCAGGGACGGTTCCTTCTGGGAGCCGTCGTAGTTCGGCACGAAGTTAACCGTATTTTTTTCAATGTCAGTGAGCAGCTCTTCAGAAATTTTTGAGAGCTTGGCTTCCGTGTACCGCATCGCAGCTGGCGAGTCGCCGTCCATCGAACCAAAATTGCCCTGACCATTGACAAGCATGTACCGCATTGAGAAGTCCTGTGCCATCCGTACCATCGAGTCGTAGACTGCGACGTCTCCGTGGGGATGGTACTTGCCGAGCACTTCACCGACGACCGTTGCCGATTTTCTGAACTTTGCATTCGAGCGCAGGCCGATGTTCCACATTGCGTACAGGATTCGCCGGTGAACCGGCTTCAAGCCGTCGCGGACGTCCGGGAGGGCGCGTGAAACGATAACCGACATTGCATAGTCGAGGTACGATTCCTGCATTTCCAGGACAATAGGCCGCGGCTCGACCTTGCCGCCGGATGGTGGCGCTGGCAGCTCTCTGGCTTCAGCTGGCTTTCTGCTCGTTCGTTTCATTTTTTTAGCATGGTGAGTTACTGTTTTGTCGGGTCAGTAAATTGGGGGAAAACCTGCTCTTCGAGCTCTTCAATCTGCTCCGGGCTTGCGGTGTTGGTTTCTTGCTTGACCGCATCTTTGATATGCAGAACATCTTCCTTGATTGATTCCCAGAGCCCCTCTATTTTATTGCTTAAAATATTGAAGCGCCCCGTTGATTTGCCTTCGGGAGTCAGGCTGCCGCTCGAAAACAGGAGAGCCCACAGTGCGACGATGATTACCGTCGTAACGATGACGAGTATCCACATCGTCCTCACCCGAGGCGGGGCACTGGTGACCGGTTCTTTTATGGCTTGAATTTTTTTTCTCTCGTTTGCCGGGTACTCAAATTTTTTGAGGACAGGCGGTTTTCGTACCGCGGATTTCTGTGCCGGCTTTGTATTTTTTTTCTGGGTGCGCTTGGGTGGCTGCGCGGCATCAATCGGCGCCATAGCGTTACGGCTTAAGGATGATGACCTTTGTTTCCTCCGCAGGGAGCTCCTTTTTTGTGACCTTGAACTTTTCCTCCTCGCCGTTAGGTTGTACGCCGAGTTCACTGCAGAATGCCGCAACGGTATCAAGTTTTTCTGTCAGTTTGGGAATTTTATAGTGCATGGGGATAGCGATTCGCGGTTCAACCTGGCTCACGACCTCAGCTGCCTGCTTTCCGGAAAGGGTGAAGGTGCCTCCGACCGGGATCATGAGGATGTCGACATTGCCGAGGTGCTCGAGCTGTGAATCAGTGAGGAGGGTGCCGAGGTCGCCGAGGTGTGCAATCCTGATTTCTTCGAGCTGAAAAATGAAGATAATATTCGCGCCCAGTTTTTTCCCCTCCTCGGCATCGTGCCATGAGGGAATCCCGCGTATCGATACGGTATTGATTTCGTATTCGCCTATGGTTTTGATGACAAACGGTTCACCCGATACCGCTTTTACATTGCTGTGGTCATAGTGGTCATGGCTCACGGTAACGATATCAGCCGTAAGCCGGGGCAGCGTAAGACCAACCTTCTTATCGAAAGGGTCCGTAATGATGGTTGCTTCTTTTCCCTGAAGCTTAAAACATGACTGCCCAAACCAAGTGATGTACATAAGAAAAAAAGAAAAATGTGCATTCATCGTAGCACATTGTACCGATGTCGTAAAGTTAATTGGGCTGATTTTTTATGTTAAATCGGCATGTCCTGGGCTTCGTTTGGGTTCGGGAGTGGCGCATCGGTTTCTGTGATTTGTCCTCGCAACACGTGCGTCATCTGCCACGCAATTTGCTGTTCGAGCAGGTACAAGTCCGCATCATCCTGTTTGATCGAAACGAGAGGCATCTGGCGGCCATCGTGCGTGTTGACCAGACTTACATTCATTTCGATAGTTGGCCCTGTCTGCTGCACATAGCCGATTATGAGGAGATCGACATGTGCGGTACGGCCAAATGCAAGAACATCTTCCCTATCGGTAATGGGCGGAGGAGCATCCAAGTGCATTTCGGCAAGCACTTTTCTGATTTGGGTTTCTTGGACGATTGAGAATATGCCGATATTTCGTACGGTCTGGAGTATATGCTTAGTGAGCTTGTCGACTATCGTCGCGAGTCCATCAACGTTTGGGGAGAGATTATAGAGCGGGAGTACGACCAACGGGATCGTATCGATTGTATTCGTTTGCCCGCTGCCGCGGCGTGTGTTGTCCTGCTGTTGGGTTCCGGAACCATTACTGCCCGGCTGCTGCTGTGCGAACGACCCGCCGCCAGCCCTCGGTACCGTGTGCGGCTGCTGGCTTGCGCCACTGCCCTTGTTTTCGGCGGCACCTTTAGTTTCCCCAATCCTGTCTCTGCGGATTTCGTCTGAGCGTTCCCGCTTATGCATTGCCTTGACCGCTTTTTCGTGCCGTTTCTGCTGCCGCAGCTCCTGAGGAGAAGGCTCATTCGGTTTGGCTGTACTCTGCTGGTCTTCGCTGACCATCCTTCCATATAGCTTTTTCATGCTCGCTGTGCCGATTTCTCCCGTGCGGCCGATGTGCACCCCAATTTTTTTAGCGGCCAGCGCGCTGATTTTCAGCTTTCCACTGGCCTGGGCCGACTTGAGCGCTTTACTGACAAATTGCCTGGCCTCCCGGTCTTGAAGCTTTGAGCCCTTTGATTTAAAGAAGTATTTCCTGAGTTCCTTGTCTTTTTTCAGGAATTCTTTGTTGAATTTCGCATCAGTAACTGTCTTTCCCTGTGAGGTGCGCAGCAAGCTCTTCACCGCCTGCTTGGTGGTATCAAGTTTAATTTGTTTTGCGTACGGCTGTGCCATAAGCGTGTTTGCTTGCATGTATCGATGCAGTAATAGTATATCGGTTTCATACAGAGCGCACAATACGCGCATTGGATCGGATTCCACGGTTGCTGGGATGGTACGTTCCTTGCCAAATAAGTCGCAATGAGGTAGAGTATACAGTACCTACAATTTTATATGTTTAATTTGCACTTTTTTGGCTAATAGTAGCCAAGAAAGGCTCATCCGGCATCAAAAAGGTCGGAAGGGTTAATCGGTTTTTTTTATTAGCAGTATGATTAAAGAAGATATAACCCAACATTCAATAATGAAGGAGCTCCTGGCGAGCGCGGATCAGCCAGTCCTGCCGAAAGTGGGCGATGTTGTCGAAGCGACCGTCATCAGCGTGTCGAGCAATGAGACCCATCTCGATATTGCCGGACTGACGACGGGGATTGTCCGAGGGCGTGAGCTCATTGACGAATCAGGCACATATTCCAATTTGAAGCCCGGAGATTCAGTCGAAGCGACGGTGCTTGAGTTCGAGAACGAGAATGGCATCATGGAACTGTCGTTCCGCCAGGCAGGTCACCAGAAAGCGTGGGGCAATATTGGGAAGCTCATGAGCGAGGGAACCGTCATCGAGGTGCTCGTCACCGAGGCAAACAAGGGAGGCCTCATGGTAAACGTTGGCCAGATTGAAGGATTCTTGCCCGTATCTCAGCTGACTGTCGAGCACTATCCGCGCGTTGAGGGCGGAGATAAGCACCGCATTCTGGAAATGCTCTCAAAATTCATCGGCCAGCAGCTGAAGGTGAAGGTCATCGATGCTGATGAGGCGGATAGTAAATTGATTGTCTCAGAAAAGGCAGCATGGGAAGAGAAGCAGCGCGAAACCATATCTATGTATAAGGTTGGCGATACCATTGATGGGATCGTGACTGGCGTTGTTGATTTTGGCGCATTTGTAGAGTTCGGAGAAAACCTCGAGGGGCTCGTCCACATTTCAGAGCTCGCGTGGCAGCGGATTGACCGACCCTCAGACTACGTTAAGGTCGGCGATAAGGTACGGGCAAAGATTATCAGTATTGACGGATCGAGGATATCGCTTTCCATTAAGGCGTTGATCGAGGATCCGTGGACCCAGGCCGCGGAGAAGTATAAAATCGGTGATATCGTGCAGGGTACCGTCCTCAAGATCAATCCATTCGGCGCTTTCGTTGAGCTCGATACTGATATTCACGGGCTCGCGCACATTTCTGAACTGTCGGAAAAGCGGATCCAGGATCCGTCGGAAGAGGTTAAAATAGGCGAACGGTACAAGTTCAAGATTCTTTCGATTGAACCGGAAAACCACCGTCTCGGGCTGTCGCTCAAGGCCGTGCACGCAAAGCCCGTTCCGAAGAAGCCGGAGCCGACCGATGAGCAGCCTGCAGCGAAAGAGGAACACGATGCGGCGGCAGGCAAGGAAGTTTCCTAGTTGGCAGTATTTTTGGGCGAATGGACGATTTGTCAGGGGGTTGCTTTTAGGGTATAATTGTAACCGCGTTTTTTGAATCTTCGATTAGTCATTGGAATGCGGGTAGTGAAAAAAAGTATGGGAAAAAACTTATTGAAAAATTTTTTTATCTTTCTTATCATCTTTGCCGTCGTGATGGGGATTTTTAGTCTGTTCACGGCTTCATTTGATGAGCCTGAAATCGTCGGGATTAGCAGCGTGGTTGATCAGATCGACAAGGGTGAAGTTGATAAGATTGAGATTGCAGGGGATCAGCTTACCGTTTCCTTGAAGGATGGCACGGTCGTAGAGTCGCGCAAGGAGGTCACCGATTCACTCGCCTCGCTCGTGAATGATTACGGCATTGATCCCGAGAAGCTCAAGGAAGTCAGCGTTGAGATTGCGGAGGATGGCGGTGCGAGCTTCTGGCTCGGTGCAGTGTTGCCGTTCTTGTTTCCGCTCCTGTTGATCGGCGTCTTCTTCTGGTTTATGATGCGGCAGGTCCAGGGGGCTGGGAAAAATGCGATGTCGTTTGGCCAGAGCAAGGCACGTGAGGAGAAGGTCCAGAACCGCAGAGACCGCGTTACGTTCAAGGACGTTGCGGGTGTGCGGGAAGCTAAAGAGGAGCTCGAGGAGGTCATCGAGTTCTTGAAGAGTCCGAGCAAATTTCTTGCGCTGGGGGCACGGATACCAAAGGGCGTGCTTCTTATTGGCCCGCCGGGAACCGGCAAGACGCTCCTTGCCAAGGCAGTTGCGGGGGAGGCAAATGTGCCGTTCTTCCACATTTCAGGCTCCGAGTTTGTCGAAATGTTTGTCGGTGTCGGCGCATCCCGCGTGCGGGATCTATTTAAGCGTGCTAAAAAATCAGCTCCCTGTATCATCTTCATTGACGAGATTGATGCGGTTGGACGCCAGCGCGGTGCGGGTTTGGGCGGTTCACACGACGAACGTGAACAGACGCTCAATCAAATTTTGGTTGAAATGGATGGGTTTGATACCGATACTAATGTCATCATCATGGCGGCAACCAACAGGCCGGATGTGCTCGATCCGGCGCTGCTACGGCCAGGCAGGTTCGACCGGCGCGTGACACTCGATGAGCCGGATATTGCGGATCGTGAAGCGATACTCAAGGTACACGCAGTCAAGAAGCCGCTCGCGGATAACGTGAATCTTCGCGAAATTGCCGAGCGGACGCCCGGTTTTTCCGGGGCTGACCTTGCCAACCTGCTGAATGAGGCGGCACTTCTTGCGGCGCGCCGCAATAAAAAAAAGGTATCGCGCAGCGAGTGCCTCGAGAGCATTGAGAAGGTAATGCTCGGCCCGGAGCGGAAGAGCAGGGTGCTCTCCGAGCATGATAAGAAAGTGACCGCGTACCATGAAGCAGGCCATGCACTCGTCGCGCACGAGCTGCCGGACGTTGATCCGGTTCGGAAGGTTTCGATTATTGCGCGCGGGCAAGCTGGCGGCTATACACTCAAGATGCCGACTGAGGACCGGCGCATGCATACCAAGAAGGAATTTCTCGATGATCTTGCAGTGCTGCTCGCCGGCAATGCGGCAGAGCGTGAAGTTTTTAAAGATACCACAACAGGAGCATCGAACGACCTCCAGCATGCAACGAAGCTGGCACGCCGTCTCGTTACCCAGTTTGGCATGAGCGACGTGCTTGGTCCGCGGACATTCGGCGAGCAGGAGGAGCTCGTATTTCTCGGGAGGGAAATCCACGAGCGACGTGACTACAGCGAGAAGGTAGCGCAGACGATTGACAAGGAAGTTTCCAAGTTTATTGACGATGCATACGAAGTAGCAAAGAAAATTGTCAAGCAGAAACGTTCGATGCTTGAGGCGATCGTTCAGAAGCTGCTCGAGAAGGAGACGCTCGAACACGATGAATTTGAATCAATCTTTAAGGATAACCGTCAACCTGCAAAAGCTTGATATATATTGCGGTTGATATTATAGTAATACTATAAGGAGGATCCTATGGCTATCGGAAAAACGCTTCCAGCATCGACATACCGTGAAGTGCTGCGGCGAGCCTACGCGGCAGCGAAGAAGTATAAGTTTCTCTGGTTCTTCGGCTTCTTTGCGGCATTCTTGGGTGCGGGCGGTGAATTTGAGTCACTCTTCAACAGCTACGTGGACATCGGCGAGCGTTCCCGGGGTATTTTTAGCCTTCGGTCTTTTTACCAGGATGGTTTCTTGTGGTCAATGTATGAGAGTACCATGGATTTTTTTAGCGCCAACCCATGGCAGGCATTCCTTTTTTTCCTCTTGCTGCTCGTTGTCATTCTCGTGATCGTATGGCTGGCGATTGTTTCACAGATCGGGCTTTTCGATGCCGGCAGTAAAATTGCAAAGGGTACGGACATCAGCTACGGGGACGCGTATCGAAACGGCAACAGGCACTTCGGTTCGGTACTGCTCATTAATCTGACCATCAAGGTTGTCATGTATGCTATTTTTGTGCTCATCGGGACACCGCTCGTCGCTACCTTTCTCTTGCGGGACAGCCTCCTGGCCGGGACGGTATTCGTCGTGATCGTGTTTTTTGTTTTTGTTCCCATTTCGGTGGTTGCTTCGTTCGTCGTGAAGTATGCTATCGCATATATCGTAATTAAGGATAAGCCCGCTGGAGAATCAATCAAGCTCGGCTGGAAGCTCTTCCGGGAGCAGTGGCTCGTGAGCATTGAGATGGCGTTTATCATCCTCGTTATTGGAATTTGTGTCGGCCTCTTCATTCTGCTGCTGATGGGTATTGCAGCGGTCCCGTTCATTCTGATTGCAATAGCCGGTCTTTTCTTCGCTTCGCAGCAGGGTTTTGTCGTTGCGCTCGTATTCGGTACGGTTGCGTGGTTCGCTATAGCCGCGATTGTCGGTGCGGCGTACGTTACGTTTAACTACCTCGCGTGGACATTCCTATTCTTGAAGCTGGTCGATGAGAAGGCGCAGAGCAAGTTGGCGCGCTGGATCGGGAAATTTTCAATGAAGAGTGCGTAGATGAACGCAGGAGCGTCGGGTGCTCGTCTCGCTGCTTTTTTTATCTTTGGGTTGACAGCCGATACAGTCCGTCGCACAATAGAGTATACGGACATTTAGGGAGTGATCGGAAGCTGCTGCTGGGCCTGTAGCTCAGCGGTTAGAGCATCACTCTTATAGCGGCGATTTTCATTAAAATTTTATTTCTTTTTGGTGGGCGCATAGCTCAGCGGTTAGAGCACCACTCTTATAAAGTGGGGGTCGATGGTTCAAATCCATCTGCGCCCACCAAAAAGAAGGGATAAATAATGTTAATCGCCGATATATCGGCCGCTTTCAAAAAAATAATTTTAAGAGTTGAAGAAGCGGCCGCTATACAGTGGGGGTCGATGGTTCAAATCCATCTGCGCCCACCTTTTTAGAAATTGATTGGGCGGGTTGATGGTTCACCATAAACCACTATGAGCTTCGTGGCGCCGTATACGTTAAAAGTGGTACACGGCAAATTTATCCATGCCCGCCGGCAGCAGCTGATTGAAAATTACCGAGATACAGCGGGGATACGAAAACCCCCCTCACACGGATGCGATGGGGGGTTAGTTGCGTATGTGGAAACGTTATTGTTTGTTCTTGAGGGCGTCCTTCAATGACTTGCCGGCTTTGAATTTTGGAACAGTGACAGCAGGAACCTGGATGCGTTCCGACGGATTCTGGGGATTGACCCCGGCGCGCGCGGAACGTTCTCTTGCCATGAAAGTTCCGAACCCTGTGAGAGTTACTTCCTCCCCTTCTTTGAGCTTTCCGGTAATAATCTGCTCAAAAGCTTCGAGCATGTCTTCTGTCTGCTTTTTTGACGTGCCGACTTTTTCAGAAATTCTGTTGATGAGCTCAGCTTTATTCATTGTGTCACCTCCTTTCTTTTTAAATTATTTGAATTAAACCGTCACCTCTGTGCTAATCCGCGTGATACGCACTGCTTTTTGGGTATGCGGGTCGATTTCGAGCTGTACAGCGCCGACCGTGCAAACGCCGTGTTCCGGAATGTCATGCGGCAGGCGCCTCTTTTCCAGGAAGTTGTTGACGATGACATCTTTGTCAATGCCGATGACCGAGTCTCTCAATCCAACCATCCCGATGTCAGAGATGTATGCCGTGCCGTTCGGAAGTATTCGTTCATCGGCGGTTTGTATGTGCGTATGCGTTCCGAGGACGGCCGATACGCGCCCGTCGACGTGCCATCCGAAGGCATTTTTTTCTGAGGTCGCTTCTGCGTGGAAATCGACGATCGTTCCGGCGAGCTGATCAGCGTCTACTGCGTCCAAGATGCTGTCAACGGCGGTAAAGGGGGAAGCATATTTCCCCTCCATGAAAACCCTGCCGATTAAGTTTATCACAAGTAGCTTGCCGATTCCAGCATCAACGATCCTGTATCCCGTGCCCGATTTGGCCTCCAGTTCATTGGCAGGGCGGATGAGGTTTGCATTCTCATCGCCGAGGATACTCTCTGCCTCAGGCTTTGCCCAGGTATGATTCCCCGAGGTAAAGAGGTCAATCCCCGCACTTGCGCATTCGCTAAGCGTTTTTTTCGTGATGCCGATGCCGTGGGCAATATTTTCCGCATTCGCTATCGTGTAATTCGGCGCGTACTTCTTTTTCAGATTTGGCACTGCCTGCACGAGCGCCCTCCTGCCAGGCTTTCCGACAATATCACCGAAAAAGAGGACCTTGATGAGGGGATTATCGGGCATATTCGATGATTCTCTTTTCACGGATGACGTTGACTTTAATTTCTCCGGGGTACTTGAGCTCCTGTTCTATCTTGCCGGCGATATCCTTTGCGAGCTTGACTGCCTGCAGGTCATCAACGTTATCCGGCGCGACAAACACACGGACTTCACGGCCAGCTTGTATCGCGTATGCTTTCTCGATTCCGTCAAACGACTTAGCGAGGCTCTCAAGTTCGTCGAGCCGCTGGAGGTAGTGCTCGTACGTGTCTTTCCGGGCGCCCGGCCGGGCGCCTGAAATTGCGTCTGCAACCTTGACAATGAGCGCTTCAAGTGAAGGCGGCTCGTCTTCATGGTGGTATGCGATGCACTCGATCACGGTTTTTGGCAGGCCGAATTTTTTACCGATATCCTTCCCGATTTCCGGATGCGTACCCTGCACCTCGTGGTCGACTGCCTTGCCGATGTCGTGCAGAAAACCGCCTTTCTTTGCGAGCGCCACATCAGCGCCGAGATCTTGGGCGAGCAGCGCGGAGAGGTGCGCAACCTCGATCGAGTGGCGCAGGTTATTCTGCCCGTAGCTCGTCCGGTATTTCAATCGGCCGACGATCTGCAAGAGTTTCGGGTCGAGCCCGGCAATCCCGACTTCGTATGCCGCTTCTTCACCGGCCTTTTTAATGTCTTTCGCGAGCTCTTTTTTTGCTATTTCGATCGTCTCTTCAATGCGCGCTGGGTGGATCCTGCCATCCTGTATGAGTTTATCGAGCGTGCGCTTTGCGAGATGCCGCCGGATCGGTGAGAAGCCCGAGATGATGATCGCCTCCGGCGTATCATCGACAATGATTTCTACCCCGGTGAGCTGCTCAAGCGCTTTGATGTTTCTGCCCTCGCGTCCGATGATTCTCCCCTTCATTTCGTCGGAGGGGAGATTGACGACGGTCGTTGTTGTTTCGGCCGTATGGGAAGTTGCGCAGCGCTGCACAGCACGTGAGAGCATATCTTTAGCTTCGCGCTCGAGCTCTTCGTTTGATTCCTGTTGGAGTTTTCTGATCCTCAGCAAGAGTTCGTCTTTCATTTCCCGTTCAGTATTGTCGAGCAGCACCTTTTTTGCTTCCTCTTTGGTAAGCTCAGCGATTCGCTGCAGCTTTTCTATCTGCTGTTCTTTGATCTTGAGGATTTCTTGCTTCGCCGCCTCGATCCGTTGGGTGCGTTCAGTGAGCTTCTGTTGCCGATCTTCGAGCGTGATAAGTTTTTTATCAAAGAGCGCCTCACGGCTTTCCAGCCGCCGTTGCAAATGGGTAAGCTCTCTGTGCCGCTCTTCCCCTTCGCGTTTTGCGTCCTCGATGATTTTCATCCCCTTGTCTTTCGCTTCGATGAGGAGATCTTTTTGCTTGCTTTTGGTGTCCTGAATGAGCTGTTGGAGCCTTGCTTCTGCGGTATTGATCTGCTTGGCTGCCCAGAATTTGCGTCCCCACCAGCCGACGAGCATGCCGCCCGGCAGGCCGACTGCCGTGAGGATAACCCAGATGATGCTTTCTGCCATATGTGTGGAATTAATTATTGTTAGGTATATGTATCCATGCTCAAGTCCGAGCGATCCGTTTCCGTCGGATCCTCGGCTACTTAGCGTTGAGTTTTATAAGCTTCCTCTGCGATCGGGCGCTACTGCTGGATGATTTTATCCACGACGCCGTACTTCTTCGCCTCGGGGGCAGACATGAAGAAGTCACGGTCAGTATCTCTGCTGATGCTGTCGATCGACTGTCCGGTGTGATCCGAGAGTATCTGGTTGATACGATCTCTGATCTTGATGATGTGCTCTGCTCTAATCTTAATGTCTACCGCTTGGCCCTCTGCTCCGCCCATGACCTGGTGCAGGAGAATTTCGGAGTTCGGGAGCGCACAGCGCTTCTTTTTAGCGCCCGCCGCGAGGAGCACTGCGCCCATCGAACCTGCGAGCCCGACGCAGATGGTCGTCACGTCCGGTTTGACGTACTGCATGGTGTCATAGATCGCTAAGCCGGCAGTAACCGAACCGCCCGGGGTGTTGATGTAGAGCTTGATGTCTTTCGACTTGTCAACAGACTCTAAGAACAGTAGCTGTGCGATGACCGTATTCGCTACTGTGTCGTCGATCGGATTGCCTAGGAAGATAATTCTCTCTTTAAGTAGCCGAGAGTATATATCGTAGGCTCGTTCGCCGTGTGTTGATTTTTCAACTACCGTTGGAACGAGGTACATACTATAATTATTTAATAAAGGTAGTTACTAGTATAGTTGATAGTGTCAATGCTTGTCAACCCGTAATGAATTCACGTATTTCCATAAAAAATACCGCCTTGGGTTCACAATTGAAAATGTGACGGGCCTTGGCGGTATCGTTTTTGCTGGGCATGCGCCTAGCGTCTTACCGGCGTGGTTGCGCCTGCGCTTTCATCAGCGACTAATTGCCCCTCAGGGGAGCGTTCCCCCCTCATGGTAAGAATCATTCAAAGAGATACTGGATGTATCGTAATGGAGGCACCACTACAATGTTACCCTTTGCTACGGGCGGTTACTGCACGTTTTTCGCAGTGCTCCGCATCCGGTAGGAATCATGGTGACGCATCGCGTCAACAGGATCAACGTGTCCGCCGTATAGGACGCTATATTCTTGCGTCGTTTAATCCCCACTGTGGCCGTTGGGTCACCACAAGGCGGTACGTCTGCCGATCATCTTCGTTCGGCGCGGAACAATTCGATACTCCGTACACCTGCTGCGTCCGGTAGCACCGCAGCAGAGTTCATACCGTTCATAGTGCGTTACGGCATACGACGCAGGGTGAGATTAACACTCATTTTGGTGTTTCTCCATCTTGACCTTACTGCTGCATTGTTGCGTCTCCCCAGCGCAGCATCAAGGTACAGGGGTGAATGGGAACAAGGAACAGAGGGGAGATTCGGGTATTTTAAAACAGCTGGCCGCGCTCGTCAAGCGGGTCCGTTTTTTACTCTATTTTCCAACCGAGGTTTGTCTGGACGATTCTGCCCTTGACGGTAAATCCGGCCGCTTTCTTGTGGCCGCCCCCGCCAAAAAATTTTGCGATGGCAGATACATCGACGTCCGGCTGGGTGGTCCGAAGGCTGCCCTTGATGGTGCCGTCTGCTTTTTCACGCAGCACGATAATCGCCTTTGCGTGCTCGACGTTGTTGAGGAAGTTTGAGATTCCTTCGGTGCTCTCTTCATCGATGCCGAGTTCCTCGAAGTCTCCTTTGAGGAGCACCGTCGTGACGATGCCGGTCTTGGGGTCTTCCTTGAGCCGCGAGAGCGCGCGGCCCCAGAGCTGGAGCTGCTTGAGGGGTTTATTGCGGAAGGTGTTTGTGATCACCTCGCGGATCCGTGCACCCTGCGCGACGAGGCGCGATGAGACTTCAAGCGAAGACGAGGTCGTGCCGAGGTTCGCGAAGCCGCCGGTATCGGTAAGGATGCCGGTGAGGAGGCTTGTCGCAACTTCTTTCGTAATCGGATGCCGATAGTGGTCGAGCAGATGGAAGATAATCTCTGCAGTCGAAGAAGCTTTGGAGTGGACAAGGTTGATATGCCCGAACAGCGTGTTCGTAGGGTGGTGGTCGATGTTGATGACGATCGGCAAGCCCTTGATGCTCCTGAAGTGCATATCAACGCCGGCGTACTTGAGGTCGCCCGAATCAAGGATAATGATGAGGTCATACTCTCTGGTGAGCAGCACTTCATCGTTGTTTGTAATGCGTTCGACATTCGGCAGAAATTTGAGGTACTCCGGGATCGGCGATGCGCAGAAGAGTTCGTGCATTACTTCGTTTTGGTCAAGAAAGTAGCTCATTCCAAGAAGTGATCCGATTGCGTCACCGTCCGGGTTTTGGTGGGAAATCACAATGGCGGAGCGCGCTTTGACCGCCTCTTCTTTTATTTTTTGAAATAGTGGATAAAATTCAACCATTGGGAAGGGTTTTACTGGCTTTTTCAAGAACAATGAATCCTACCCGTCGTGGTGAATTTTGTCAATGAGTTCATCAATCCTAGCCCGCTGCTCCTCTGCTGGATCGAGCTTGAAGTACAGCTTTGGCGTGACCCTCAGCTTCAGAGTATTCCCAAGCAGCGACTGGAAGTATCCCGTGCGTTTGTTGAGCATTTCAACCGTGCTGCCCTGCCTCCCCTTCGGCATAGTGCTCACGTAGACGGTAGCATTCTTGAGGTCGGAGCCCGTGCGTACATCCGTGATCGTTGCGAGGCAGCCTTTCGGAAGCGTAACTTCTCTAACTAAAATTTTTCCGAGTTCGTGCCGGATGAGTTCATTGACTTGCTGGATACGACGTGATGACACTGTTCCTGTATGACGTACGTTATTTATGCAGATCTTCGCGGTATGCCTCGAGGAAATCGCCAACCTTTACGTTCGTTGTTCCGCGGAGTTCAATGCCGCACTCAGTGCCCGACGGGATGTGCTGCGATTCCTGCTGACCTTGCTGGAGTTTTGTTGCGGTGGCGGATCCGACGGGAACCTTTTCGCGGATAATGCGCACTTTTGCGTCTTTTTCAAACTTCCCCTTTGTAATGAGGCAGCCGAGGATGATATGTGTTTTTTCGGTATGGAAAATTGCGAGCACCTTCGCGCGCCCGAGCTCAACGATTTCAACCTTTATCGTCCTTAGTTTGTCGATCTCAGCATTGACGTCATCAATGAGGTCGTAGATAATTTTATATGTCCGAATGGGGACGGACCGATCGTGAGCGATTTCCTGCGCTCTCGCGGTTGTCTTAACGTTGAAGCCATAAACAATGGCATGTTCGAGCCCTTCTGCTTCGAGCACGTCTGTATCCGTTACGTTGCCGAGCCCCTTCTTTACGATTGTGACTGAGGCATCTTCCGATTCAATCGCCTCGAGTGACTGGAGGAGCGCTTCTTGCGAACCGAGCGTATCTGTTTTTAGGATAATGTTGAAAGACCGTTTCCCGGACTCCTTTTTTTCTTCCGCACGGTTCTTCTGCCACGTCTGCCGGTCACGGTATGCACGTTGCAGGTGCTGCTGCTGTTTGGCTACCTTCTTGAGCGAACGGTCGTCGGCGACCACGCGGAGAAAGTCTCCGACTTCGGGCAAGTTTTTCAAGCCGAGGATTCGGACGGGCATTGAGGGCGGTGCGGCAGGAACCGGATTGCCATTGTAGTCTTTCATCGCGCGAATTTTTCCTACAGCATGCCCTGTCTGAATTGAGTCACCGCGCTTGAGCGTGCCTGACTGGATAAGGACCGTTGCGACTGGTCCCTCACCTTTATCGACATGCGATTCAATGATTGTTCCAATGGCAGGCCGTTCACTGTTTGCCCTGATGTGCTCCTGTTCGAGTTCAGCGAGGAGGAGGAGGTGCTCGAGCAAGTCGTCAATGCCTTTGCCTGTTTTTGCCGAAACCGGGACGCAGATTGTTTTGCCTCCCCAGTCTTCTGGGAGCAGGTTTTTCTGAGCGAGCTGCTGCTTGACCTTTTCAACGTCAGCGTCAGGTTTATCGATTTTATTAATTGCAACGAGGAAAGGCAGCTTTGCGTTCTCGACAATCTTGAAAGTTTCTTCAGTCTGCGGTTTGATCCCCTCTTCGGCGGCGATGACGATGATGGCGATATCTGCAGCGCGTGCACCGCGAGACCGCATTGCAGTGAATGCCTCGTGGCCCGGCGTATCGATAAAGGTAATCAGCCTGTTATTTTTATTGACCTGGTACGCACCGATCGACTGTGTGATGCCCCCGGACTCTTTTGCAGCAACGTTTGTTTTTCTGATGGTGTCAAGCAGCTGCGTTTTGCCGTGGTCGACGTGGCCCATAACGATGACGACCGGCGGCCTCGCGGTCAGCCCTTCGGTTTCTGCATCGAGCATTTGTTCGATAGTCGTTTCGGCTTCTCCTGAGTCTATCCGCTTGCTCTCATCGAACGGGGTCGTTTTAAAGCCGGCGTCCTGCGCAATGATACTCGCCGTTTCGTAATCAATCTGCTCATTCAGGTTGGCGAGGATTCCATTCTTCATGAGTTCCTGGATGATGGTTGCAACCGGCTTGTTGAGCAGCTCGGCAAAGTCGCGAACGGTAATGCTTTGTGGAATGGTGATCATCCGTTCTGCGGCAGCAATAGCCGGCTCATCGAGCTGTTCTTCCGGTTCATCATGGGCGCGAACGCGCTCTACGATGCTCGGATTTTCACGTATGCGGTCGATAATTTTTTGCGCAACTTTATCATCAACCTTGATTGCTTTCCTTCCAATATCAAAGCCGAGGAGCGGGAGTAGCTCCCGCACTTCACTGGTAGGTATTCGTAGACGTCGTGCGAGTTCTGTTACGTTCATAGTTTGTTTGAGTATACACTGCGCGGGCAGCCGCGTCTACTGCAGGAGAGATTAAAAAACGATCCGTAGCAAGATCGTTGTCTAGCATGCACGTTGCTGCAGTCGTGCTAGAACATACGCTGCTTGCCGACAATAACTTTTAATTTTTTTGGTACAACCTGCACCGTTACAGGAGTCTTTATCGTTATTTGGCCATCCGCAACAATAGGGAGGCAGTCGGTACTGCATTTAATTTTGAGTTTTTTGAACGGAAAGACGCTTTCGAGGTTGAAGCTGCGCCGATTTTTTTTAAAAAAACCACCTCGAGAAGTTGGTGCCGAAATAATTGCTTCAAGTAACCCGTCTTGCGGGCTTGAACTCGATACTCCTTTTTCACTGCTGAAGTTGCATATGCTAATATCATTTTTTTCGGAGAGGGAGCTGATGTGATATCCGCCGCAATCCATAATCATCTCCGGCTGCGCGGGTACCTTGAGGGTTGAAATGAAGTATGCGTCATTGGCCTTGCCGAGGTCAATTCGCTGCGTGATCCGAGCAGAAAGCACGCTGCACGCTGTTATACCCGATGGAATGCCGAGCATGTCAGCAATCGTATTATCTGGTCCGACCGGTATGATGCCGAGCGTGATATCGTGGTGCGGCAGGAAGCTGATAATCTTGCTGATAGTTTCATCGTTACCAACAGCAACGATTGTTTGTGCCCCCTTCTTTACCGCTTCTTCGATGATTTCCTTAAAGCTTTTCAGGATCGTCAGCCGCTCTATCCGGCCACTGATTCCGAGATCCATGAGCCGTGATTCGATCTGGTGCAATTCGGATTCATACTTCTTGGCCGAAAGAAAGGTATCGTATACGTAGCAGTACATACGTTATTTCGGCTGCTTCTTCATTTCTTGTTTTAGTTCCTCAGCGTGTTCAGGCAGCATGGTGCATTTTCCATTGATGACTGCATTTTCCTCGACTGAGAGCACCTTAGTTTCTAGGTTGCCGAATATTTTTGCGGTGCTCTTGAGTTGAGCCTTTTCTTTAACCGTTACATTGCCACGTATTTCACCTTCAAGAAACAGGTTATTCGCAGAGACCTCGGCTTTAATTTTTGCCATTGGCCCAATGCGCAGGTCGTGGTTGGTTCTGAGGCTGCCCTGAACAACTCCATTGACAGTAATATTGCCTTCGCTTTTAAAATTTCCATCGACCTTAACCGAAGGGCCAATAATAGTATCAACCTCATTTGGTGCTTCATTTCCATCTCTAAATAGTGCCATATGCGGTAATGTTAATGATTATAGGTACGATTAGTGTAGTATTTTAAAGCTGATAAGTCAATCATAAATTGCCATTTTATGTGCGATGATATAAACTCAAATGTGCAGCTAATTATTTTTTCATTTTTCATGTCAAAAGATAAAAGAAAGAAGAAAAAGTATTTACAAGGGATGGAACACCTTCGTCCTTCAACCGAACATATAAAAAGTGCACAATCTGTTGATTTTACAGGATCATCTGCCATTAGTGAGCATCAGATAATAAAAAAAGATCTTATCATTACACTGTTGATTATCAGCTTTTTAATTTTATGTTTAATAAGCCTATTTATTGTAGATCAATCTGGAAATATATTGACTAATATTAGCGAAAAAATAACATCTTTGGTAATTAAGTAGTATTTTACGACTCAAAAAAGTCTCTAACATTGGACAAAATATAATAATTACCACTAGTATTCACCATTTTCTACCCTTTGACTTACCTATTTGAAATTTCCGCTAACTTAAGGCTTTTTAAAACGTTCCACGTGGAACATTCGGAATGCGACCCCTCTTCAATATACGCCCCTGTAGTTCAAAGGATAGAACAAAGGACTCCTAAGCCTTAGATCCAGGTTCAATTCCTGGTAGGGGCAATTTCTGCAGAAACTTAAGAATTTTGAACTATCTATTTAGTTATATACTCTGGGCCTGTAGCTCAGTTGGCTAGAGCGCCGCATTCGCATTGCGGAGGTCAGGGGTTCGACTCCCCTCAGGTCCACCATGATAACTAGATCGATTTTTTTGCTATTTATAGATATGGTATACTTAGTGTAGCCTAATAAAGTCTGTAGAAAGGGGGTGAGGAACTATGGATGGTACAACTCAAATCGTACTCGACTCATTCTCAAATTTTTGGTCAAAGTTTACCAGCTTTATCCCCGCATTACTGTTAGCAATTGGACTGCTTTTTGTAGGATTTATATTAGCTTGGATATTTGAAGCAGTTTCAAGACGAATCCTAAAAGCTGTAAAACTTGATAGTATTGTCGAGAAAATCGGACTCAAGTCACTTTTCGAAAAGGCTGGATTTAAAATCAGCTTTACGAGGCTACTGTCAGGTGTTATTTACTGGTTTGTGCTGATCGTTTTTCTTGCTTCGGTAGTAAATGTGCTCGGGCTTACGCAACTTTCAGATTTTCTAGACCAGCTCGTCGGGTACCTCCCCAGTGTCATTGCAGCAGTGTCGATCCTTGTGATTGGTATTCTTGTTGCAAATCTACTGTACAATATTGTTTTACGTTCGAGTGAATCAGCAAAAATAATTCACGCAAAATTCCTAGCTTCTTTAACAAAGTGGTCTATATTCGTATTTGCCTTCATCGCTGCTGTTGTCCAGCTGGGAGTAGCAACTGATTTACTTAAGATTCTCTTTACCGGTTTTGTTGTGATGATTTCCCTTGCAGGAGGATTGGCATTTGGATTAGGCGGGAAAGAAGCGGCAAAAGAAGTTATTGAAAAAATAAAAAATAACGTATCTAATCGTTAGTAAATAGTTTTTTAACAATGCCGGCATATCTGCCGGTATTGTTATTACATTATTGTTCCACGTGGAACATCAAGAGTGCTATTGAAAAAAAAGTTTTATATTGATAGACTTTTATTACGATTTTTCGCGGGCCGTTAGCTCAGTTGGCTAGAGCGCTTGCATGGCATGCATGAGGTCGGGGGTTCAAATCCCCCACGGTCCACCACAATCAATAATAGTGCATAGTTTTTATTATATTCAGTAGGATGCATTGACGTATCTTTGCCAAAGTGATATGTTTTTTTGAAATAGGCGATTCAATGCATGAACTACAACTATATCAAATCAAGGAGGGAGGATCTTTGAAAACAAAAGTAGGGAAAAAGGGAAGCAAGAATGGCGCTCATGAACTGTCATGGTTTAACGAACGTGGCAGAAACATGATTCCGAATTTAAATCTTCAATCATGTACAATGTCATTCCATTCCCCAAACAATTTTTCAATGTTGATTATTTCTAGGGTGCAGAGTCATGGCGATTACCATTGGCGGATAGAGTGGAAAATGAGAAAGTGGCAAAACGATTACCCGGAAAACAATCAATCAGGCTCGAGCATGCAGAGCGAAGTTATCGGAACTGTTTACTTAACTGATGATGATTTCAAAGATGCGTTTGCGCTCAAGAAGAACTTCGGCGCTGCATCAAACGTGTACGTTGCTTGCCCCTGTGTGTATGTTCGCTACCGCCGCTATCTGAACATCCCCTGTATTGGTACGGGAATGGATGGCGACCCGAATATTTCACTCTATATTTCGGTCAAAGTCCAGCGCGCAATTCGCCAGCTGTATCAACGTTCAAGAAAGTAGCATTACTGCATTCTGATCCATTCTCATGGTCCACCCCGGTGGGCCATTTTCTTTTGACTTGACATATTATGACCGCATCGTATATACTGGGGTATACTAGGGGGGAGTATATTGATTTTAACTGTATGTCAACGTCTCTGAGGGGGAAAAAGCAGGTGCACTCGGCTGTTGAGCCTGCAGTGCCGCTTTACTCACGGTTGCACCGGATTGGCGGTCAGGTTGCGGCGGTTGAGCGCATGATGGCAGAAGGCAGGGATTGTTACGACGTGCTCCAGCAGATTGTGGCAGCGCGTGAAGCTCTCGATCGGATGGCAATTCAGATCGTTCACGCAGAAGCGCGGGGTTGCTTGCAGCGTTCGCAAAGAGGTTCCGTTCAAAAAGATTTTGAGCGGCTTGTGAATACGCTATTTCGGATTGTTAAGTGATTAGACAATTATTCAAGGTGGCGATACAATTAACAAGCTAATATGTAATAAAAATAATACCTATGTCAGAAGTTGAGTTGACAGATTCAAATTTTGAGCAGGAAGTATTAAAGGCCAGCGGGCCTGTGCTCGTTGATTTTTGGGCTGAGTGGTGCGGACCGTGCAGAATGCAGGGGCCAATTGTCGGGGAGCTCGCCAAGGATTTTGAGGGAAAGGCGAAGGTTGGCAAGCTCGAGGTAGATCAAAATCCGCAGACTGCGCAGCGGTACGGCGTGATGAGCATCCCGACGCTCGCAATTTTCAAAGGCGGCGAGGTCGCGTGGCAGGGCGTCGGCCTTCAGCAGAAGAAGCAGCTCGAGGAAGAGCTGAAAAAGGCGGTTGGAGCGTAAGCCAATATGATCACTCAATAAGGACGATGGAAAAGCATAGCCGCATTGCAATTATCGGATCGGGCCCGGCAGGTCTCACTGCCGCGATCTATCTTGCACGTGCGGAGCTCAGGCCAGTTGTATTTGATGGTTTGCTGCCTGGCGGTCAGCTCATGCTTACGAGTGATATTGGAAATTACCCGGGCTTTCCGGAGGATATCAGCGGCCAGCAGCTCATGAGCCAGATGCGGCAGCAGGCTGAGCGCTTCGGTACGGAGTTCTTGAGTGGAGAGGTTACGGCAGTTGATATTACACAACGGCCGTTTACGCTCTCGACAAGCATGCAGACTGTCACTGCAGACAGTGTTATTATCGCCACGGGAGCATCACCCCGGTATCTCGGCCTCGAGAGCGAACAGCGCCTTATGGGGAGGGGGGTGTCCGCGTGTGCGACGTGCGATGGATTTTTTTTCAAAGGGAAGGATATTGCCATCGTCGGGGGCGGCGATACGGCGCTCGAGGAAGCGACGTTCCTGACAAAATTCGCGAAGTCAGTTTCCGTCATCGTGCGGAAGGGGGAAGCGGACATGAGGGCAAGCAAGATCATGATTGCCCGCGCGAAGTCAAATGAAAAAATTTCTTTCATCTATCACTCCGAAGTTGTCGAAGTGCTCGGCGACCGCGCCGTTGAGGGAATCCGAATAAAGAACGAAAGGACAAACGCAGAGCGGGTGCTTACGGTCCAGGGCCTTTTCGTCGCGATCGGCCATAAGCCGAATACGGATTTTCTCGGCAATGCAGTCGAGCTGACGAAGGGCTACATCAAGGTAACGAACCATACTAATACTTCCGTCGAGGGTGTGTTCGCCGCAGGTGACGTGCAGGACTGGTGGTACCGGCAGGCGATTGCAGCGGCAGGTTTCGGGTGCATGGCTGCCCTTGATGCTGAAAAGTACCTTGCCCAACACCCTAGCATCTAGCGTATATTGCGGCATTGACGTTTGGTCATAAAAGAGGTATACTAGGTTTATCAGTAAGCTATTTTTTCGCTTGTCAGGATAGCTTATGCACATATTCTTTACTGTCGGGGATTCGTTTTTCCACAATTTTTGTAGGGGGACTAATAAGGAGTCCGCAGCATTGCGGTCCTTTTTTATATAGAAATTTTGAGTAAAAAATTAATATTTAACCAGGTCCTTATGAAGAAAAAAATATGGTTTGCGGCTGGAGTGATCGGCGCTTGCGCGCTGCTATCGTTCGTGAGTATCGACGCAGTGCATGCTGTCACGTCAGCAGTTTCACTCTCGAATGTATCAACAAATAAGAGCGGCGAGGGCGCGACAAACGCTACGTGGACCGCTACCATGGTGGTGAATACTGCAATACCGGCAGAAAGTGACCTGACATTCGGGTTTATGGGCAGTGCTCCGATGGATCAGGGATTCAATTTCACAAACGCGACGGTCACGATTTCCGGCACAGCGGGTGAGTCATTCAACATGACCAATTCACCGTATATGAGTCCTGACCGGGTTAATTTTCGGCCGAGCGGCGCGATGCCGACCGGGACCAAAACCGTCACCATCACTGGTGTACAGAATCCCACATTTACGGGGCTCTATACGCTGAGCATTGAAGTGCGCTTGCCAGGCTCAGAAGGGCCGGGTGAGCAGATCAATGCTTCAGCCCCTTCTCCTGTTGGGAATATCGCGATTACGGGGCGGGTAAAAATGCCGGATGGATCGGCTGCGTCTAACGAGTACGGGGCGGGCGTCAATCTCCGCAGCGAAAATTTTGATGTCAACATGGGAACCGGCCTCGATCAAAATGGATATTACGCTTTTGGAATCAGTTCTGACCAGGGGACGATCGTGAGTGGCACGACGTATTATTTGGAACTCTGGTCAGGATCGACGCCGGGAGTCGTTTCGCCGGATCCCGTGCCGGTCGTGTATAGTGGAACGATGATAACAAAAAACGTATCGTTCATTACCGCGAGCAAGACTTTGCAGGTAACCGTGAAGTACGACACCGGCGAGCCGGTCACGACGGCGAGCGTATGGGCAAATAAAAAGAGCGGCAGCAGTCATGTTAACGTTGATGTAAACTCATCTGGCACCGGGCAAGTCTCTATGTCCGGTGGCATGTGGGAGGTCGGGCTCAGTGTTGCGTGGGACCAAGAAAACCAGCGGCAGTATGATGTTGATTGGGCGTATAATGAAGCACCGAGAGCAATTGAGTTTATACAAGACAGCACAACGGAGGTTCAGAGTTTGACATTCATAGTCCAAAAAACAAACGCAAGAATCAGAGGTACCGTATACTACTACGACGACAATAACGTGCAGCAGCTTCTGCCCGGCGGGTTCGTTGACATCCGCGCGGGGGACCGTGGCGGTGCCGGAACCGGCATTAATAATCAGGGTCCGGACAAGGGCACGTTCACCGCAAACATAATGGCGGGGGACTACGTGCTCATGGTCAATCCCGATACGTGGCAGAATCCTGATATGGCACAGTACTATGCCGATGAGATTAAGCTGCGTATCAGCGAGAATGAGACGAAGACGCTGACGATCATCATGAAAAAGAAGACCTCAAACATTGTCGTAACGGTTAAGGATAAAGATGGGAATCTCGTTGAGGGCGCATGGGTCAACGCCTGGAAAGAAGAAGGCGGCAATGGATGGAGCAACGGACAAACCGGTGCGGACGGAAAAGCGACACTGTGGGTTTCGAGCGGTAGGTGGGGCTATAACCTTGACCAGGGGAGGCGGGATGAGAACCAGACGGTAACCTACATTGCTGCTAACACCGAGCGGACGAGTGTAGATATCGCCGAAAATAGCACGCAGAATGTTACGCTCACGGTCCAGGTCGCAGATGCAACCGTGAACATGAAGATGGTTAATAGAGATGGCAGTGCAATCACGGAATTTTTCGGTTATGCATGGTGCAGGGTAAAGGGCGGCGGCTATGGCCCGGGGTCGGAATTCGGCAGCGGTGTTGATCGGGGTACCGCTTCCATACCGTTACTTGGCGGTGCTACATACACGTGCGGCACGCAATTGCCTCCGGAAGCAAATATGTCTCTCTTAGCGGAAGTCGAGGTAACGATTGACGTTAATCAAGCAAAGGACGTAAAGCTCACGCTCGCCGAGAATGATTCAGCAATTATCGGCTGGATAAAAGACCAGAACGGCAAGGTCATCACGTCTTCCGGAGACCTGGGTACTGGCAAAGGCAGCGGCATTGGCGAAGTTTTCGCGGTTACGGTTGGAGACTGGCAGTGGCGGCCGGGGCAGCTCAATGCTGACGGCAGCTTCCGGATCAGCATGCTTGGAGGTACCGACGAGAAGTATATGGTTGGCTTCCATCCGTGGTCTAAGGACGGGTCTGAGTATATGGAGTCGAATCCTGAGCCGGAGAGCTCATTTAGCGTCCCGGCAAATTCCGAAATTACTAAAGTGGTGACTGTGTATCGGGCTGATACGTACGTACAGGGCACGGTGTACGCACCGGACGGAAAGACGCCGATGCCATTCGTATGGGTCGGTGCAGACAATTGGAAGTCGCTTGAGGGGAAACTCAAGGGAGATTTTGAAGGCGGGCAGACCATTCATGCAGGAACGGAAACCAGGGGTGACGGAACGTACATGCTGCGGCTTATCTCCGGCGACTTTACGATCCACTCCGGCATGCCGCCAGAGCTGCAGGGGGATTACATGAATCCGGAGGAAGTCGATGTGAGCGTGAGTGCCAGCAGCCCGGCTACCGTGAATCTCGTGTACCGGCAAGCTGACGCATTTATCACCGCATATCCTGTTTTTGAGGATGGCACTAAACCTGAGTATGGCTGGTGCTTTGCATGGTCCGAAAAGGGTGGGCACTCAGGCAGGGACGCAATGGGCGGTGAGGCGCGCATTCCGGTGACATCGGGCGGCGGCAGTGAGGCGTACTGGGTTGGTTGCGATACGTTTAATCCGGAAACGAATAAATTTTTCCGTGCGCAGGAGCAGATGATTACTGTCAACGAGGGAGATGAGAAGACGGTATCATTGACGCTCACCGAAGCATCGTTCATGATCCCCGAGGCCATTAATCAGACCTTTACCGCGACACAGCAGAATAACTTTATGATGCCGGACGGCACGACCGTATCGCTCCCGGCGAACGCGGCGGGTTCGGATGAGAGCACGTATACGTTCATGGCGACCCCGCAGACGGCGCTTTTCCACACCGCTGATACGAAGATCCCGACCTATGGGTGGGACTTTTCAATCACCAAGGTAGATTCGAGCGGAAACCAGGAGCTTGTCGAGACGCTCAACAGCAGCGCGACGATCTGTATTCCTGTCCCCGCTGCCGTCATTGATGAGCTCGGGTTGACTGCTCAGGAACTCTTCCCGAAGACGTACAATGAGCAGAGCGGCGCATGGCAGGCTATGACCGGTACGACGGTATCGCTCAATGATGACGGTTCAGCGACAGGATGCGCGCAGGTTGACCACTTTACCGAATTTGCGATGACAACCGGCACTACCATCGGCGCGGCAGCAGGTGGCGGCCCGGCGTACGTCGTGGCGACTCCAGCTTCCGGCGGCGGCCCGCAGGTGACCATCTGGAATAGCGAGGGTGAAGCGCAGCTCAATTTCTTCGCATACGCTTCGACGCTCCGGATCGGGATCCAGTCAATGGCGGGCGACGTTGACGGTGACGGTGAGAATGAAATCATTGTTGCGCCTGGTCCGGGTGCTGGGCCGCAGATACGTGTCTTCAGCCTTTCTGGGGATCTTGAGTCGCAGTTCTTCGCGTTCGGAACGCACCTGAGGACGGGATACAATCTCGCGGTTGCGGATGTTAACGGAGACGGGATTGATGATATTATCGTTACCACAATGGCCGGTGCTGGCCCGCAGGTCCGCATCTTCGACGGATCGGGAAATGTGATTTCCCAGTTCTTCGCGTATGCTGAGTCATTCCGCGGCGGTGTCAACCTGGCAACCGGCGATGTAGACGGCGACGGAGTGGAAGAGATTATTACTATTCCACGTGAAAATTCCGCGCCGCACGTCCGCGTGTTTGACTATGACGGAAGCTCGGTTTCCCAGTTCTTCGCGTACGCCTCAACGATCCGCGGCAGCTTCCACCTCGCAACCGGCGACGTCGATGCTGACGGAACGGCTGATATCGTCGTTACGCCTGGCCCGGGACTCGGTCCGCAGGTCGCAATGTTCACCGGATCCGGTGAGCTCATCGGGAGGTTCTTCGCCTACGCGACGACGTTCCGTGGCGGTATGCACGCCTCGGTCGGCGATGTTGACGGAGACGGTGAGAATGAGATTGTCGCTTCACCGGAGAGCAATGCCGGGCCGCATATCAGAGTATTCAGCACGTCAGGCGAGGCTGAGACTTCATTCTTCGCGTACGCCCAGAATCTCCGCGGCAGCTTCAGCTCGCTCGTCGCTGATGTGAATGAGGATGGTACGGCAGATATCGTAACGGCGCCCGGCGCGGGGATGGGGCCGCACGTACGCGCGTTCAACGCGGAGGGTGAGCCGGTTGCGCAATTCTTTACGCACCATACCGGCTTCCGAGGTGGCCTGAATATCTCGAGCGTGCCGGTTTTCTAAGCACTTCACGATTTTACTGGTTTTCGATAGTCCGCCTCCCCCGCCAACGGGGGAGGCGGCATGCTGCCGGGAGTGTTGCCTATTTTTTTTGACCTGGTATACTGGATTAACGGAGGATTTAATTACGTTACCGAAGGATAACTATGGACAGTGGCGTGATCGATTTAGCGAAAGAAAAGCTGCTCAGTGAAAAAGAGAAACTCACCGAGCAACTCGAAGCAATGACACAGGAAAAAACCTTCGATAAGGACCGTGTTCAGTCCAAGTGGGCTAATATCGGAGACAAGGAGGAGGATAATGCGGTGGAGGTTGCGAATTTCCAGGATAATATCTCACTTGAGCGCACGCTCGAAACGACTCTCGAAAAGATTGATAAGGCGCTCGGGAAGTTTGACAAGGGAACGTACGGCGCATGTGAAGAATGCGGCAAGGAGATTAGCGAAGAGCGCCTGCTTGCGTATCCCGAAGCTCAGCACTGCATCGAATGCCACGTTAAGTCAGGGCGGTAATGGGCAGGGTCAGCGGCAGGGTGCTGCTGGGCACCGGCATTGCGCTCGGATTTTTTATCATTGACCGGATCGGGAAATGGCTTGCGGTCCACGAGTTATCCCCTGACGGCTTGTTTTTGTTTCCGGGCATTGCCGGCATTACGCTCCGGGAGAACAGCGGTATCGCGTATGGCATCGCCATACCCCCCACGATCCTCATGAGCTTGGTTATCGGACTCATCATTTTCTGCGTCGGGGCAGCGGTTGCCTGCCACCACAGGGGATCAATTCGCCCGCTCATCCCCCTAATGCTCATTGTGGCTGGTGCTTGCTCAAACCTCCTGGACCGGTTCGTGTACGGTGCTGTTGTTGATTGGCTTGTGCTTACGTCATGGCCGGTTTTCAATATTGCCGATGCGATGATCGCCGCTGGTGCTGTCTGGCTCGGCATTCTCATTGTGAGGCAGAAGAAAACACATGGCTATTGAGTACATTCACGAGAGAGGATCGCGGAAAGTAAATGAGGACAAGCTTGTCGTAGCCGACCCGCTTTTTGCGGTATTTGATGGCGCGACTGGGTTTGACAGCTTCACGGATGGACAGGGCAAGACTGGCGCGCTGCTCGCATCATACGCGGCAGCACGGGTATTCAGTGAAAACGGGAGACCGCTCACCGAACTCGTTCGCGATGCGAATAGGGCTGTTGGCGAAGCGATGCGGTGCCACGGTATAGATGCGCCGGCTGTTGAGAATCGTTGGATGACAACCGCGGTCGCAGTCCGTATTCAGGAAAAGAGTTTCGATTGGGTCCACGTGGGTGACGGCAATATCCTCATTGTGTACGCGGACGGGGCGCATTCCCTCCTCGCCGGTGACGTTAACCATGATCGCGAGCTCTTTTTAAAGTGGAAAGCAATTCCCGATAAGCAGGGTAAAAATTTTTGGGATGAGATGCACGGAGAGCTCATATCGCTGCGGCAGCAGGCAAACGTGAGCTACGGGATGCTCGATGGCAGCCAGGCCGCGCTTCGGTTCGTCCAGAGCGGTACGGGGAGCCTCGATGCGGTCCGCAGCATCATTCTCTTTACCGACGGGCTCATGGTTCCCAAAGAAGACCCCCGGGCGGAGGATGATAGTGGTCTGTTTATGCAGCTTTTTCGCAGGGGCGGACTGCGGAATATTTATGAGTATACGCGCAGCGCGGAGCGCGGAGATCCCTCTTGCGTGCGGTACCCGCGGGCGAAAATGCACGATGATGCTACTGCAATTGCGATAACGTTCTCGGGGTAAGTATTGACGGGACGGCAAATCGTTGATACGATAATCTAATCGTTCGTTGCCAACCATGAAAGGAGGTTGCCGTGCGGTGTATGTTATGTTGCGCGGCAACCCTCTGCGTTGCCGTGCTCATTCAGGGCGCTGTCGCTGCGACAGCCGATCATTTTTTGTTTACCGAGGAAGCCCGCAGGAGGCTCGAGGTTACGCCGGTAGCCGATACGCTGACGCGCATCAGGTTGCTGACGAATATCAGTTTTACCCGTGCGAATGACGACTACTCTGATGCGCGAAAGGAGGCGCAGCAGCTCGTCGAAGCGTATGTGCGCGGTCATAGCGAGCCGGTTGTGCGTGCGTACCGTTCTGCGCTCCAGGTGATGGAAATCCGCGAGTGGAGCAAACTGCGTAAGGCTTTTGCCGGTGCCGGCGGGCTCGTCAGGGAGGCTTTTGATAGCCTCACGGCGCTCCGTAATCTGGAGCCAAAAAACGAGAACATCCGGTTTCTCAGGATCAACGTCGGTCTGGAGGCTGCGGCCAATCTGTCTGATCTCCTCATCAGGATTCTTGAGGATCTGGAGTACCTCGATCTCGAGCTTGATCGTTCGGACCGAGGGGCATGCTTTTTCCTGGAGCTTGATTGGGCTAAGTATTATACTTGGCAGGCAGAAACGGAAGACGAGCGCATGCAGCAGCGATTTCTCTTGTTTGCGCAATACCATCTGCTGGCTGCTCTGCAGTACGCGGAACGTCCGTACTACCGTGAACAGATCATTAGCTGGAAACAGCGCATAGACAAGAAAAAGCCGAAAATCGTCATTTGGAATGAAGCAGTAGACAAGCTAGTCACGGAGCATGAGTAGAGCAGGTCGCTTTCACAAGGGCCTGCTTTTTTTATTCCCGGGGGCGTATTATACTGATGAGTACTATGGAGCAGAATGAATTTTCACCGACCCGGATACACTGTGCTGCGAAGGTAGTGGTTCGGGGGCTTGTTTCATTGCTTGTTCGGCTGAAAGTAGAGCCAAATTATATTACCAGTTTTGGCGTTCTGTGTGCGCTTGCAGCTGGAGTATTCCTCAGTGACGGCCGGTGGCTCGGCGCGCTTGTATGTATTGCCCTGGGCGGTTTGCTTGATATTATCGACGGTGAAGTTGCCCGTCGAATGGCACTGCGGTCGCAACACATGCAAAATTTTGGCCAATTTCTCGATCCTGCTTCCGATAGGCTCAGTGATATTTTTTTATTACTCGGTTTAATAGCGTACGTCCATCCACGCTATGCGACGGAGTTTGTTGTGCTTATCGCTGGAACCTTAGCTGCGCATCTTACCTCCTCGTGGTTGCGTGCAAAAGTTGAGAGCCTCGGATCCCGGTTTCATAAAAAAAAACCGCTCACACGCGCGACATTACTGACCGCATTGATAACAATCTGTTTTACAATGCTCGTGATTCCGGATGATTTGCGACATTTTTATTTTTTTTGGTTAATTTTGCTGCTCATATGTCTTCCAAAAATTGGCACCTTTATCGCTTGGTTTTTACGGGCATATTTTATCATAGTCAAAGGCAAGCACATTGGCCGTTTTTCATAAAAATTGTGTGTCTACCATGCGCCTCAATAAATTTATATCATCGTGCGGACTTTCGTCCCGGCGGAGAGCCGACGATTTGATCGCCTCCGGCATGGTAAGAGTTAACGGCGAGATCATCCGGACGGTTGGAGTGAGCGTTGACCCTGATCGCGATACAGTCACCGTCCGCGGCCACGCCTGTGTTCCACGTGAAAACTTCACCTACCTTGTGCTGCATAAGCCGCTCGGGTACGTGTGCACCAACCGGCGCTTCCGCAGTGAAAAATCTATTTTTCAGCTCCTGCCACGCGTATACCAGCATCTCAAAATTGCAGGCAGATTGGATAAAGATTCCGCGGGGCTCGTTGTACTGACTGATGACGGGGAGCTTATTAATACGATGACGCATCCAAAATTTCAGCATGAGAAAGAGTATGCAGTTACGCTTGATCAGCCGCTCGGCAAAGGGGAGTTAGCGGCGCTCCGCCGTGGCGTCAGGCTCACTGAGGGGCTCGCGAAGGCCGATATGATTGTGCCTGTTTTGGGGGTAACATACCGTATCGTGCTGCACCAGGGGTGGAACCGGCAGGTCCGCAGGATGTTCAATGGCGTTCGCCGTTCAGTAGTAGCGCTCAAGCGCATTCGGGAGGGGAATCTCAGCCTGGGCATCCTCTCGCCCGGTAAGTTCCGGCTTATTTCGAGAGATGACCTCATTCGGAAAAATTGATTTATTGGCGGCGAATCAATATACTGACAGTAAGTATGGCGGGCGCGGAGGTACTTTACTGGTTTTTTTCGGAATAGCGTTGATCCATGCAATTACTATCGTGGAAGACATTTGATCAGCTCTTGAAGTACGTATGCATCGGTGCGATCGCCTCGGCAGCTGATATCGTTTTTTTATACTTTTTTACCGAATATATCGGCTTCTGGTATGTCCTGTCAGCGGGCATCTCGTACGGCATCGGCTTTTTTTTGGTTTTTATCCTCAATAAGTACTGGTCGTTCCAAAAGTACTCGTTCACCGGCCAGCAGTTCCGGCGGTTCCTTCTCCTGATGGTTGCCAACTACCTTCTGTCCATGCTCCTCATCTACCTCTTAACCGAGCACGCATCGCTTCCGTACCTTTTTTCCAAGCTCGCCATTATCGTCATCCAGGTAATGTGGAATTTTTTCTTGTATAAATTATGGGTCTATAAAAATTAGTCATGGTCAATGAGAAAAAAGTTATTGCCGTTCTCCCCGCCTACAACGCTGAAAAGACGCTGCGTCTTACGCTCAACGATATTCCCCGCGATTGTGTTGATGAAATTATTCTCGTCGATGATGCGAGCACCGACGGGACGGCAGCGCTTTCGCGCACGCTCGGGCTCCGCACGATCGTGCACGACCATAACCGCGGGTACGGCGGCAACCAGAAGACGTGCTACGCGGCTGCGCTCGAGCAAGGGGCGGATATCGTCATCATGGTCCATCCCGACCACCAGTACGATCCGACGCTCGTGCCCGCGATGGTCAGGCCTATCGCCAATGGCTCGTGTGATGCCGTATTCGGTTCCCGCATGCTCACCAGGGGCGGTGCGGTAGCAGGCGGCATGCCGCGCTGGAAGTATGCGGCAAATAAAGCGCTGACCATGTTCGAGAATGCCGTGCTGCAGCTCAACCTCAGTGAGTACCACTCAGGCTTCCGCGCGTACAGCCGTGCGGTTCTAGAGTCAGTCCGGTTTGAAAAAAACTCTGACAACTTCGTATTCGACACTGAGATCATCGCCCAGCTCAAGGTGCGCGGTTTCCGTATTAAAGAAATTCCCATTCCAACGCGTTATTTCAAGGATGCTTCGAGCGTCGGTGTGATTGCGGGGATCGTGTACGGCTTGGGTATCATGCGCGTTATGGCGGAATATCTGCTGCACCGGATCGGCATTATTTCGAATGATAAGTTCAGGTGATTTGATATGAAGAGGGCACACGTCATTATCATTTTTTGTGCCATACTCACCGTAGGTGTGGGCCTTCGGTTTGCAATGGGCGGTGACCGTCTGCTCTGGCAGGACGAAGCCGAGACCACGATCAATGCGCTCCAGGTGCTCGACGTCGGGTACCCGAACAGCACCTTCGAGGGCAAGCCGATCTACGAGAACGCGAGCTAC
>JBAZKE010000001.1:0-679916 GCA_041650915.1 Patescibacteria group bacterium | reverse complement strand
GTGGACGTTCAGGTCATCGAGGAAATCATTGCCGGAGCGGGCACGGGCGGGGGGCCGCACATCCGCATTTTTAACAATGCCGGTGAGCTGCAGGACCAGTTCTTCGCGTACGCCGAGTCGTTCCGCGGCGGCGTGAACGTGGCGACATTACCGGAGTAGCACGCATGAAAATAGTTGACCGATTATTAGCTTCTCAATATATCCAACGGCACCCATCGCTCCCTGAGTTTTTTAAGTTTGCTGTTGTCGGGGGCATCGGGACGATTGTTGATTTTGGCATTTATGCCCTCTTCACGAGGGTATTTCTTGTTTACTATATCGTCGCACGCGTCTTCAGTGTGCTTATAGCGATTCTTAATAATTTTTTACTCAACAAGTACTGGACTTTCAAAAAAGGAAAAAGCGGGCGTGGAGCCGCCGAGTCGATAAAGTTTTTTATCGTCAGCGTCGCGAATATTTTCCTTAATCTTGGGATTATGTATGCCATCATCGAATTTACGCCGGCAGAGAAAATATTTGGCGCGTATGAAGATTTTTTTGCAATAGCGGCGGCCATAGCCATAGTGCTTTTTAGCAACTATTTCGGCAATAAATACTGGACATTTAAAGATTCAGGCAGTAAAGACACGAAAAGTAGGTTCAACTTGCCAAAGCAGCCATAAATAGGTATACTATAACCTGAATATGCAGCTATCCATAGTAATTCCGGCATACAACGAGGGAGGGCGAATCACTACAACACTCGAATCATACTGCTCATTTTACCAGGGCCGGGATGCTGAAATTATTGTTATTTTAAACGGATGCAGGGATGCTACTCTCGATATTGTAAAGAGTTTTCGCGGCCGGTATCCGAATGTAGTGCGGTTTAAGGATTTTGAGGAAGCACTCGGAAAGGGCGGAGCCGTTCATGAAGGGTTTAAGATCGCTAAAGGTGAGTTCGTTGGATTTCTCGATGCGGATGGATCAACCGCTCCCGAAGAATTCCAAAAGCTTACGCGTGCGATTGACGGCGCAGACGGGGCAATCGCGTCCCGCTGGAAGCAGGGATCAATCGTTGAGGGCAGGAAGCATTTTAGGAAAATTGTCAGCCTCGGTTTCGTCATTGTCGTTCGGATTTTATTTTGGTTGCCGTTCAATGACACGCAATGCGGCGCTAAAGTTTTTAAGCGGAAGCTCATCGATACGGTACTGCCAGAGCTGGTGATTACAAACATGGCATTTGACGTTGAACTCTTGTACCGGGCCCGAAAGCACGGCTTCAGCATTAAAGAGATCCCTTCACATTGGATAGATAAAAGCAGTTCAACCGTGCTCGGATCGCCTTCGCAGGTAGCAGGAAGCGGTATCGGCATGCTCTTATCGCTGATACGGATACGATTAACGAGATAATTTTCTATGTCACCAACAAAACCAATTATTTCACGGAAGAATATTATCGTGACTGGCGGCGCGGGATTCATTGGTTCGCACCTTTGTGATGAGCTCATTAAGAAACACAACATCATCTGTATTGATAACTTTGCTTCGAGCAGCGTTGAAAATATTAAACACCTGCTCGAGAATCCACGCTTTGAATTTATCAAGCACGATGTCAGCGATCCCATGAATTTGGCAGAGCTGCACGAGCTGGACAAATTCAAGGTTAAGTTTCAGGGGGTCCAGGAAATTTACCACTTAGCATGCCCTACCTCACCGAAGAATTTTAATGCGCTTCGGATCCAGACTCTGCGGGCAAACAGCGTCGGGATGCTCAATGTGCTTGACGTGGCGCGGGAGTATGGCGCTAAGGTGCTGCTTGCTTCATCTGCCGTCGTTTACGGGCCTCGCTACCAAGATGCGCCGAGGTTTCCCGAAGACTATCTCGGATACGTCAATGCGAACAGCCCCCGCAGCTGTTATGACGAGGGCAAGCGATTCGCCGAATCGGCCGTTACGACGTACCGCGACGTCTACAACGTCAATATTAAGATTGCGCGCATCTTCCGTACGTACGGCCCTCGGCTGTCGCTCTTTGACGGCCATATGATTCCTGATTTTGTCCTCCAAGCGCTCAATAATAAACCGCTCATTATTTACGGCGATCAGAGCTTTACGACTTCATTATGCTATGTATCGGACATTATCGAAGGGTTGATAAAGCTCATGGGCTCAAAGGAGTCGGGGCCGATCAATTTCGGTCAATATGAAGAGTACGCGATGGACGACATTGCAAAAAAAATAATTGAAGTCACGGGTTCCCGCTCGACGGTATCCTACAAGGACCCACTTCTTTTTATGTCGCCGCTCGGGTTGCCTGACGTGACACAGGCTAAACAGAAGCTCGGCTGGTATCCGCTCGTATCTCTCGAGGACGGACTTCAGCAGACCATTGAGTACATTAAAGCAAACCTCAATATACTTCAGCCGCTCCTTTGGAAGTATGACGAAAAAGAATAGTAATCGGAATTCCAGTAACGTATGAGCAGAATGCTGGTAACTGGAGGAGCCGGTTTTATCGGTTCTCATCTCGTTGATATGCTCTTGCGGCACGGGCACTCGGTTTCGGTAGTTGATGATTTATCAACCGGAAGGCGCAGCCAAGTCCAAAAACGTGCGAGATTTTTTAAAGCTAACGTTTGCAGCCCTCGGTTACGCGGGATTTTTAGCCAAGCCAAACCTGACTGCGTCTTTCACCTCGCTGCCCAGAAAAGTATCAGCAGATCGGTTGCGAACCCGGCATTTGACGCAGAGCAGAATATTATTGGTTCTCTGAATGTTTTGCAGCAGTGTGTGAAAGCTGGAGTGAAGAAATTCATTTTTTCTTCAACCGGCGGCGCTATTTATGGCGATACGCCGCATATGCCGACTGACGAGAAGCACATCGAACAGCCGGTCTCGCCGTACGGCGTCGCGAAACTCGCGATTGACAAGTATCTCCACTACTACCATTCCGTATACGGCCTCAGGTACGTTTCATTGCGGTACGCAAACGTATACGGCCCGCGGCAGGATCCAGAAGGAGAGGCGGGCGTGGTGGCGATATTTTTAGATCGAATACTGAAGCACCGGCAAGCATTGATCAACGGACATGGCAGGCAGACCCGGGATTACGTATACGTCGATGATGTCATAGCTGCGAATCGAGTTGCGCTGAGACCAAAGCTCCTCGGCATTTACAATATTGGAACCTCGCGGCAGACGAGCGTTAATAATTTATTTCGTAAATTAAAGAAAATATCAGGCACCGCGATGCCGGAAAAGCACGCGCGTCCGATGAAGGGCGAGCAGCAGCGGAGCTGCCTGAGCTACCGCAAGATACAGCATGCCGCTGGGTGGAAGCCCCGCGTACCGCTCGAACAAGGCCTTGCATTAACTTATGAATGGTTTAAGGAACACTATGAAAAAAAATATTCGTAAGAAGAGGGGATTACGGCAGCATGCACTGCAGATGCCTGCGAAGAAAAAACGCACGATCGTGACGGTTGTCGGCGTAGGATACGTTGGTTTGCCGCTTGCGTGCCTTTGCGGCGAAAAGGGATTTCTAACGTATGGAATATCGACCGATAAAAAGAAGGTAAGCCAGATCAATAACGGCCAGTCGCCGATTAAGGGAGACCCGGTCCTGCAGCAGTGGGTATCAAAGAAATTTCTCACTGCAACGACGAAATTTGACACCGTACGCCGTTCTGACATCATCATCATTTGCGTACCGACCCCAATCGATAAACACTACAATCCCGATTTATCACCGGTCAGATCCGCGTCAAAAAATATTGCAAAGCACCTCAAGAAGGGCCAGCTCGTGATCATGGAATCAACGGTCAACCCGGGAGTATGTGAAGAGGTAATTATCCCAATTCTTGAAAAAGGATCAGGATTGAAAGTCGGCAAAGATATCCACCTTGCGCATTGTCCGGAGCGCATCAATCCCGGAGATCCCACGTGGAATGTCCGCAATATCCCCCGGTGCGTCGGCGCAGGCAGTAAAGCAGGTTTGCAAAAAGCGCTTGCATTCTATAAAAAAATTCTGGTGGGGGAAGTGCGGCCCATGAAATCCCTCAAGGAGGCTGAGGCGACAAAAATCATTGAAAACTCGTTTCGGGACATTAATATCGCATTTGTCAATGAGCTCGCAAAGTCTTTTGACGTGCTCGGCATTGATTTGCTTGACGTTATCGAGGGTTCAAAGACGAAACCATTCGCTTTTATGGCACACTACCCTTCGTGCGGCGTCGGAGGGCATTGCATCCCTGTCGATCCGTACTATCTCATCGAGCGCGCGCGGAAGGCGGGTTTTGACCACCGTTTCCTCAAGCTCGCACGGGAGATAAACAATAGCATGCCGCGGTATACGGTTGATTTGCTCGCCCGCGCCCTCAATGAAATAAAACTGCCGGTCAGGGGCACGAAGGTAGGTTTGCTCGGTTTGTCCTACAAAGCAAACATTGATGACCTGCGTGAAAGCCCGGCGCTCAAGATACTTGAATTGTTGAAGGAAGAAGGGGCCCAGGTTGAAGTTTTTGACCCGTTCTTCCCGGAGCGCTCTACGGCAAAAGATATCAGTGCAATCCTCAAGCGCGTTGACGCGGTCGTCCTCGCTACGAATCACCGCCAGTTTATTGACATTCCTATTCAAGCGTTTAAAAAAAACAAGGTGAAAGTTATCGTTGACGGAAAAAATTGCTTGCACAAGGAAAAGATTTCAAAACTTGGAATTATCTATAAGGGGATAGGGAGATGAAACTCGTCGTACTCATACCGGCTTTCAACGAGGAACATACGATCGGCAGAGTTATTGAATTAATACCTCACCAGATTGCGGGTATTGATACCGTCGAAGTCATCGTTATTGATGACGGATCAACGGACAAAACAGCGTTTTTAGCGCGTGAGAAGGGGGCTACGGTAGTAAGCCATGCGACTAATATGGGAGTCGGCGCGGCTTTTTCAACCGGTGTTTTGACTGCGCTCAAGCATGGCGGTGACGTTATCGTCAATATGGATGCCGACTTGCAGTTTGATCCATTCGACATACCTGCCTTGATCCAGCCAATCCTCAATGGCATCGCCGGCTTTGTTACCGCTTCTCGGTTTAAAGATAAAAGTTTAACGCCGAAAATGCCGTTTTTCAAGAAATTTGGTAATCATTTTGTTGCCGGGATTATTAATTTCATCACAAAGCAGCATTTTACCGACGTTTCGTGCGGTTTTCGTGCGATGAACCATGATACCGCACTCCGAATAAATCTTTTTGGTGATTTTACCTATACCCAAGAGACGTTTATCGATTTAGTGCAGAAAAAAGTCCCGGTCATTGAAATACCGCTGAAAATTCGCGGCCAGCGGGAACATGGTGATTCCCGTGTAGCAAAAAATGTAATTCGGTACGGTATTCGGTCGCTGATCATCATGCTGCGCGCCATGAGAGATTTTAAACCGCTGAAATTTTTTGGGATTATCGGGCTGGCCTTAATCGGCATCGGTTTTGTTGTGGAGTTATTTGTATTTATTCACTGGGCTGCAACCGGCAATACAGCACCGTTCCAATCATTAATCATCGTTGGCGGTGTTTTTGTGATACTTGGTTTTCTACTCATTATTCTCGCTCTCATAGCGGATATGATGGGGAGAATACGGAGGATTGAGGAAGAAAATCTGTACTTTAATAAGAAACAGCACTACAATCATAGATCGCTTCGTTGACGTACAAGTACTATCATGATGGACAAACGGAAGATTTTAGTTACAACAACGACATTTCCTCGCTGGGAATCAGATAGCACGCCTCTCTTTGTTTTTGAACTCGCACGCCGGCTGGCCAGTACCTACGATGTGACGGTTATGGCACCTCACTATGACGGGGCTAAGAAAAGAGAACGGATGGGCGAGGTAACCGTTGTGCGGTACCAGTATTTTTGGCCGGCATCGCTGCAGAAGCTGTGCTATAGGGGAGGCATTCAGCCGAATTTAAAAAGAAATAAGCTGCTGTATATCCAAGTTCCGCTTCTTTTTTTATTTCAGCTCCTTGCCACGGTTCGGCTGGTGCGCAGAGAGCGTATACACCTCATCCACGCCCACTGGATCGTCCCCCAAGGATTTTTAGCGGCGTTGGCTAGTAAAATCACCGACATTCCTTTTGTAGTTACTATCCATGGTGATGATATTTTGCAAGCACGTTCAATTATCGGCCGTTCCCTCATACAATATTGTCTTTCGCGTTGCAGCGAATGTACGGTCAACAGTACGGCCACCGGTCAGCTGACTGGGCATGCCAGTACGCGGGCATTGATTTCCACCATACCAATGGGCGTTTCAGTAGAGACGTTCAACCCTTTGAAACGGTCGATGAGCTTGAGGGCTTCTCTTCATATTACCGGACCCTGGCTTCTCTTTGTTGGGCGGCTTGCTGAAAAAAAAGGAGTAAGATACCTCATCGAAGCCATGCCGCGCATATTAGAAAAATATTCGGATGCGGTACTCGTTGTTATTGGAGATGGGGTGCTCAAGGATCAGCTGTACGATGCTGTTAATGCACTCCATATAAAAAAAAGTGTAAAGTTTATTGGCAGCTTACCCAATAGTCAGTTACCGCCGTACTTTGCCACGGCAGACGTATTTATCGGCCCTTCGACATCAGATGGCTTAGAAGGGCTCGGCGTCGTCTTCTTAGAAGCACTCGCCTCAGGGGTCAATGTTGTAGCTTCTGATGTTGGCGGCATCTCGGATATCATTACCAACGGCATGACAGGCATGCTCGTTCCAGAAAAGCAGCCACGGGCAATCGCCGATGCGGTAATAGAGCTCTTGAATAATGCACCGCTCAGGCATACGCTAAAACAAAATGGCTTAGAGCGCGTGTATCGCCAGTTTAGCTGGGATTCAGTGACAAGTCGTTTTATTGAAGTTTTTCAAAAATACATATAAATAGGCTTATTACAGTGCGATTTAATGTTTAGGTTGGCGCAGGTATGAAATATCAGCAGCGATTTTCATCGGTAAATTCCTCTGTCCTTGACCCAGACGTACGCATCAATAAGGCAAAAAAAATTGTTACGATTATTGAACATTTTTTTAATAGCACGGGCGGCAGCCTGGCCAATTCAATCTGCGTTGACATCGGTGGATCAGCGGGATTCACAGCGGTTGAGCTGAGCAAACGGGCAAAAGAAGTCTATGTTGTGGACATTGATGAACAAGCACTGGAGTATGGCAAGAAACATAACTGTGCTAAAAATATTCATTACCAAGTCGGCGATGCGATGCGATTGCCCTTTCGAAATGATTCCATTTCAGTTGTCATCTGCAATCAAGTTTACGAGCACGTGCCGTCATCTGAAATATTAATGCGTGAGATTTATCGGATATTAAAAGAGAATGGAATCTGCTATTTTGGAGCCGGTAACCGATTCAAAGTAATGGAGCCCCACTATCACCTTCCTTTTTTGTCATGGCTCCCAAAATCATTGGCGAATTTTTATATGAAAAGTGTAAAAAAAGGAGAAAAATATTATGAAAATCATTTATCATACTTTAATTTAAAAAAAATTATTGCACCGTTCACGGTTATTGATTACACTTATCGGGTGCTTTCTGAACCGGAAAGATTTTTTAATACGGATGTTGTTAAATCAAATTCCTTGCTGACAAAAATTCCTCGAAGAGTATACGCATGCTTGAAGCCATTGTCTCCTGGATTTATTTTCATTTTGAAAAAGCAGGGTTCTTAATTTGAATATGCAAAAAATTAAAATCGCATTTGTTTGGTCTCATAGCTTAGGTGATTTTATTGTCGCTTCGCCGATATTACAATCAATCAAAAAACGGTATCCCAATTCTGAAATAAAGTACATTGCGGCCGATACTCCGCATCAGGAGTTGTTTTTGTCTCACCCGTCAATTGATACATTCTTTGAAATTAAACGAAAAAAAAATTTATTATTGTGGAAAAGCATGATTCAGTTACGCAGGATGAGATTTGACATCCTCTTTTCTCCGTTTCCGCAGGCATATAAGTCAAGAATGCTGCTACGCTTCATCAAAGCTAAAAAAAAGTTCGTTTCTAAAGAAAAAATTTTCAGTAATAAAAATATTATTGAAAAGGGCTTTTCAACGCTCCGTCAAGACGGAATTGCCGATAGTATTGACCCTGCGAAACCGATATGGCCGTTCGATCTGCGCAACGTGGATGAAACAGTCAATACAATTTTATACAGACACCAGATTAACTCGGGAGATAGAATAATTATTATCCACTGCGGGTATAAACAGGGTTATCTGAATCGTTCCTGGGGAAGCGTAAAATGGGCGCAAGTCATTGATCACCTCACTCGCCATGCCAGCAATAAAATTTTTTTTATTGGTGCAGGCAGCGATGGCATTATTGCAAATGAAGTATTCTCACGCATTCGAAAGAGCACTGCGGTAATCAATCTCATAGATCAGTTTAACATTAAAGAATTAGCAGCGTTTATCAATCAGGCATTTTTATTGATTACCCACAATTCAGGGCCAATGTGGATTGGCGCTGCGTTAAAAAAGCGCCAAATCGCAATTTGCGGCCCTTCTTCATTCCAGTGGGATCCGTACAATAGCAATGCAAAAATTGTCAGAAATATTATAAATCGAAAAAAATGCAATCCCCCTTGCGATGCAAAAAAATGCGCTTACGCTGACCGGCTTTGCATGGAATCAATCAGTGTATCAGATGTTATAGCTGCAATCGATACGCTTATGGCACAACCTATATGAAGCACATTACGTGTACCGTATGCGGCAGTAACCAATATGCTTTCCTGTACCTTGCAGCAAGGTCTGGAAATGTTTATAATGTCGTTCAGTGCGGCTCTTGTGGAATGGTATTAATAAATCCACAACCCGACCAGCATTCAATCGGCGAGTACTACGCTACGGCATATGACTATTCGTACATGTACCGCATGCGCACAGGAAGAAGTGAACGGCGTGATATTAGGATAGTTGATAAAGCAGCATCTCGAAAAGGTGCGATGTTGGACGTAGGCTGCGGCTCCGGGCTTTTCGTCCTTGCTGCAAAAAAAGAAGGGTGGCATGTTCGAGGAATTGATTTTTCGAAAAAAGCGGTCCGCCATGGGCAGCAAAAGCTGGGCGTTGAAATCGAATGCGCAGATTTGCTCACCTACTTGCCTGAAAGGAAATTCGACGTGATGGCGATGCGCCATATCATAGAACACACGGTTGACCCAGCGAGTTACATTCAGCGCGCTGCGCAGCTGTTGGAAGCAAATGGCGTACTGTATATTAAGACGCCAAATATCGCGAGTTTCGCGGCACGATTTTCTCGCGGCGTATGGGAGTGGATGTCGCCTCCGGCGCACCTTTTTTTCTTTTCTCCAGCAACATTGCGCTTATTACTTGAAAAAAACGGTTTTGGCGTAGTCAGTATCAAGACGAGAAGGGGAGATGCGCATTCGCTATTGCTCACACTGCTCTTTGCAGTTCTCTGCAGGGCAGGTATTATTAAAGGGAAACGCAGTTCCGCGGCACATGGCCAGGAACAATCGATCCGAAAGAGAAACTACGTGCTCTACAGGTTCGTTAATGCGGCAGGCATGTTGCTGATTCCTATAGAATACCTTCTGAATATATTTAAACGTGGACCAGAACTCATTGCTGTAGCAAGAGTTAAAAAGTAGTTATCATGGGTGCGTTATTCCATATCAATAAAAATTTTTTAGAAAATTTATTCATCCGGTCCATTGTCATAATCCTCGGAATTTTTAGTATTGCACTCTGCTGCGCCGTTTTGGATGCGTACACGTTTTTTCAAGCAGCTCTGCCTGCCCTCTGCCTGCTCGCTGCCGTCTATAGTATCGCTGTAATCGTAGTCAACCGTAAAGCCATCCAATTTAAAAATTACCGAATAGACTATTTGACGATTTGTTTTATATTATTGATATGTACCATCAGCTCATTCTACTTTTCGGAGTATCTCATCGAAGGCGGCCATGATCAAGGGGGGTACCTTGAATCTGGGATACTGCTTGCCAAGACCGGTTCGCTGTGGCTTGATCCAGCGGAAACGCCTTTTGCGTATGCGGTTCCCGGTTTTTTCCCGTATGAAAACGGCTTATTGCGGCACCACTTTGTTCCCGGGAATGCCGTATTTTTATCAATCTTCTATTCGCTCTTTGGCATCAGTGGCATAAAAGTCGCCAATTGCTTTATTCTTTTCTTTTCTACTTCGCTGATTTACTTTTTGCTCAAGCGTGTCAAGAACTGGAAAATTGGCGTGCTGTGGGTCATCTTTTTTCTGCTAAATTACTATACATTATATTTTTCGCGATCGACGTTTGTTGAAAACCTCCAGCTTTTATTCACATGGTTTTACGTTTATTCGTTTGTCCGGGGCTTCCAAAAAAAGCAATTTGGGTGGATAGTTTTTTCTCTCGTACCGCTTGTTCTGCTCATGACAGTCCGGCTCGAAGCGTTTTTATACATTATCGTGTACTGTTTGATCGTTATTGTTTTTTTGTTCAGAAAAACGGTAAAAATAAACTTCCGGCATTGGTGGAAGTATCTTTTGCCAGTCCTCTTCGGCGTGGCGGTATTACTGAGCCTGCTTGAGTTTGATCCGTCTTTTCTTGATCCTGCGCTCAGTTTCATCAAAGATAACCAAGTCGAAGCGTCGCTCGCATGGGGCCCTGCTGAGTATGTCCCGTACAATCAGCAGGTCTTTATTTTTGCCAGCATGTTTTACATGTTTACTCCTGTTTTTGTGATGATATTTTTTCTTGGGGTGGTCAATTTTTTCCAAGAAGAGAGGGTGGTGAAGCAGAAACTCATGCTCGTCTTTTTTCTCATACTTCCGCAGTTCGCATTTTTACTGCGCCCGGGTATCGCTTTTTATCTTCCCTGGTTTGTACGCCGCTACTGGGCAGTATTTTTCACGTTTGCATTTATCTTATTCGCATGTTTTTTGGTGAACAAAAGCGGCCTCTTGCACCGTGCATCCAGGAAAATCTTTATCACGATTACGGTGCTTCTCTTTATCATCATTTCGTTGCCGGGCATAACAATGCTGCTGTCCGCCAACGGTGGTGGGATGCTCGAGTATGAAGAAAAAATTGCATCACATTTCACTGAGAATGATGTTGTATTTTTTTGGGACCGGTACCGGTATGAAAATTTTGGGCCGCCGCTCTTTTTTCTCTACGATACGAACGTTGCATTCGACAGGATTCCTGCTTTTGGAAAAGAAATATACGCTTCCATCATGAAAGAATACGACAATGTCTATTTGGCATCGACCAAGGAGTTAACCGGCGACTCGATACATCCGTACTTTGACGGTCATCTCGAGTTTGTTGAGAAGATGACGTCGTCAATAATGAAAATTGCCGGATCGACATGCGATCTCCGCAAGTATCTCACTACCCCAAGCCTTTTTCGCAGCTACGCTCAGTTTGAGGGAGACTGCACCAAGAACAACCCTCCTCTTCCGTCATCAACAGCCCAAATCAGCCTTAATTTGTATAGAGTTGAAGGTCAGTTCGTTCAGGAGTTTATTTCGCAATACTATGATGAAAACTTGACGGTGGATAGCAAAACAAAAAATATTTGGCACTAGCTAGTTTTTCATGAGGCCATCGATAATACCGCGGTAAAAATAAAAGATTTGAAGGAAATTTCCCCGCCAGAGAAAGCGTGCCACCCAGAGAGGCTGCTTGACCGCAAGAAAAACAATGACAAAGACGCCATATTTAAACCAAATAAAGTTTCTTTTTATAAGCCAAAATTTATTGCGCGTGACAAGGTACGTATAGTTTGGGGAAAAAGATGTTAATGATTGGTTAATTTTGTGCCAAATAACGGACGCTGGCGCATACACTGATTGGTATCCGTGTTTTTTAGCACGTAAACAAAAGTCGCCATCTTCACCGTAGCAAAAATACGAAGGATCAAGCAACCCAACTGTTTTAAAAACTGAAGTCCTAATGAGCATAGCACTGCCGACAACAAATTCTGAGTCAAAGTAAGGCATATCAGCAGGCACGTGCCTTTCTTTTTGAAAATGCTTAATGCTTCCTTGCCACCAAGCGATTTTTGCCCCGTTACACCAAATTCGGTTAGTTTTCCTTTCGGGTGTGTAGAAGTAATTTTTTGAGCCGATAATTCCTATCGTTTCATTACGAAGAGCTACGTCAACCAGTTTCGAAAGAAAATCACCTCTGACGACTGTATCGTTGTTCAGGAGAAGTATAAAATCACTTTGGCCCTCGCCGAGCAGTATTGTTATAGCTCTATTATTACCTTCAGCAAAACCGAGGTTTGTTTTATACTCAATAACTCGAATGAAATTGCCATATTTTTTTTTAAGCAGATCGGCATCTCCGTGTTCTGAACCGTTGTCTGCTACACTGATGCTGTAGTTCGGGTAATCAATTTTTTTCAGGGACTCCAAGCATTCTATGGTATCATCAAGGCCATTCCAATTGAGTATTATGATTGAAACTCTCGCTGGTGCGGTATCAAAGCGCATATGCTCTCTTTCTATACTATTGCTTGAAGTTTTTTTTCTAATTGTTCGAATATTTTTTTTCTGTTGAAACGGTCAATAAGATCGGGATGTTTTTGTATATGCAAATCATCTGAACGCCATCTGCCGTATAATTTATGGAGAACGTCTCGGAGTGCATTTTCGTCGTTTTGATCGACTACGTAGCCAATCTGGTATTGGTTGATAATATCAGCTACCGGGCCGGAATCGATCAGTGCAAGAATGGGCCTCACCGCCGCGAAACATTCAGTTAGCTTCCCGGTAAATGCGGCTCGAGGATCCTCATTCTTATAAAAGAGCACCAAAAGCACGTCGCTCTTGCATGCTGTTTGAATCATTTCCCTGTGCGGCAAATATCCATGTTCAACAACGTTTCGGGGCAAGATTTTTTTTATGGTGTTCCGCTGGCTGCATACCGTTCCGTAAATATCGATGAATACTGTATTGTGGGCTTCTGGTGTCTCGCGGAGAAAATGAGCGAAAGCCCGGAAAAAAGGTGCCGGATACCGCGCCGTGCCAATATGCCCTGCATATACGATATGGAGAACTGTACCTTTTTGATACGATTTCTCCGCGTCAGGAAAATCTTCTGGGTCAAAGCCATTCGTCGCTAAAAAAATTTTTTGTTTTTCACCAGGATTCCTTTGCAGTAATTGTTGCTGGATGTGCTGCGTCGCACATATGACAAGTCGCGCGTTCTTGATAATGCTGCGTTGGGCATATTTCGTTCGAATATGTAATAAAAAATTAGTATCAAATATCGGATTGTCAAGCCAGCCATCTCGAAAATCGGCGATGAGCGGTATGCCTGTTTTCATTTGCAATTGTAAGCCGAGCAGATGGATGCTAAATGGCGGTCCGCTCGAAAGAACGATATCCGGCTTTTCGGTTTGTGCAATGGCTAGTATTTCATTAAATACCCTTTTATTCCAAACAGTAAATTCATCCGGAAATAAGAGCGTTGATATGAGCAGTTTACGAATTTGATGCACAATATATTTGGCGACTTGACTAAGCGCTGTGTCATGTTTGTGCGCTGACTTTTGGATCGCTGAGCTGATTTTACCCGTGATGCCGGTAGGGATTCGATAAACTTTTATTCCTGCAGTTGCTTCCTTGAACGCTTCATGGTCGCGTATTGGCGCTCCTGGTGTTCGCGTAACGACGATCGGCTGCCAATGAGCCCGTGATAAATACTTGGCAAGTTTTGCCATTCGCATTACGGCGCCGCCATCTGCAGGGGGGTACGAATGAGTTATAATGAGGATTTTTTTACGATGCATTGTAATGTCGTTTATGAATATTGCTGGTGCGCTTCACGTAACGTTATGGTGCTGCCTCGCTGATTTTTAATCATACAAATGATATCACGATAGAGGTCGGTATACCCAGTAAAATCGCCTTCTACAAAATATGTATTGTGCCAGAGTATAGAACAGCAACCATTATACGAACTGACCGTTTTTATATATTGCTGGCTGATTGTTTTGCTATCTTGTAAAGACAAGCCGCGGTATTGAGGCCGTTCAAGGGTGCAATCCATGATGATGAGTGGGACCTCGAGCACGCTTGTGGCTTGTCCTCGGCCGAGGTCGAATAGGTAGTACGGAGTACAAATTCCTGCACGAAAACCCTCGTGGTCAAAATAGCCAACGGTTGAATCAATCTCTATTTTTGCTTTTTCAAGTATGCCAGGCGTGATTGTTGGATTAAATTGTAAAAAATGGTATCTGTTCGAAGTAGTTTTCCGGCCAACAATTTGTTCAAGCTTTATTTTTTGATGAAGAAGCACGCTTGATTCCCTTGATGCTTTCGGGCTTCCATGCAGGGCAATTTCATTATTTGTGGAAAGTAGGGAGCTTATTTGTTGCCGCACGTACGGTGAAGAAATATCGTAGTTGAACTTGTTATTGTATTCATTGTTAACTAAGAAAAGAAACGTCGATCTCACGCCGTACTCTTTTTCCAGCGATAGAATTGTTTTAATATTTTTATATGGGTCCAATTTCTTTTTAGCAAGCACATTCCAAAGTTGTGTGCTGTATTCAGTAAATTGGTTTTTCTGTCCACGAACGAGCAATGATGCAGCCTTCGTGACAGAACGGATAAGAGGATATTTACTCAACTGGTCTATATCATGCGTCAGACATACGTTAAAACGATTATTTGGTTGGAGCAGACTAGAAATGGGGAATCCAATGTCAATTATCCACTGTTTTATAAGCAGTGCATATTCATTTACAATCGGACGAGCTAAGAAATGTTCTCGATAGGCAAGGCTGCTATGTGCAGAAATTCTTCCGTGTTGATCGAAATGGGGACTAATAACTTCTTCGTACTGTGATAGCATGAAAAAAACTGACGCGACAAGGTCGAATGATGTCTCTAATGAATGCTTATCTTTTTTAATATTGCCAGTGATTTGTTGGGAAGCATGGTAGAGGATTGGAATACCAGTATTAAGTGTTAGTGGTTTTTGTGGCAGTGAAGTCAGGTGGAGGTATTGCTCTGAAAATAAAATCGATTCATAAATATGAATATTGAATTTACTTATGCATGTTGGTTTATTTTTACCATAGGAAATGATCAGCGTATCGGTCGACAATGCTGTTGATTTGAGTTGTTCATAAGGAATCACTAAAAAATCCTGGAATATCAAGCGGAATAAAGCAGTCAATGAATACTCAATGTGGTGTCGAAAATTGGAATTTTGATAAGTTAGAAGAAGGGGCATGACTTGTCAGTTATGACCGAAATTTAATGACATGCGCAGGATTACCGATGGCAATCCCAAAAGGAGGGATATCTTTAGTAACGACGCTTCCGGCTCCTATCACAGCGCCAGTGCTAATTGTAACGCCTTTTAGTATCGTGACGTGGGCTCCAATCCAAACATCATCGCCAATTGTAATTTTTTGTTTACTATGGGGTTGTGTACGCATTAATTGGTTTTTTGCGATGCCGTGGTCTCTTCCCCATATTACTGTTTGTGGACCAATATTTACGTCATTTCCAATAGTAATATTTCCCAAAAAATGGCAGAATGCATTGCAGTAAAAATGCTTGCCAATAATAATTATTGGATCACCAATAAATCGACAATATGGTTCAATCATGGCAGAACCTTGAAATTTAATCTTCGTGAAAAAACAATTATGGTGAATAATCACTCCTTTTTTCTTTAGTAAACTTTTTTTCACAATCATTTGGATTCGGTTTTTAATTGTTTTTGGCATGGAAAAAAAAGCTTATAAAATTAAAAAAAATAAATTTAATTATTTTTATATAGTTTATCAAGAGTGGTTTTGGATCATGCCAATCATGTATCGCTAAAAATGTCTTTTCTCCTCCGAATAAGTTAGTCTTGAAAATTTTGCAATATCCTTTTCGTCGAAATAGATTTTCGATTTCGTGATTCAGAAAAATATAATGAATACGTTGGTTTTGATTTTGAGTTTGTTTTTCTACCTTACGCCCAAGCGCATCACAGTATTGAGTATATTGAAGATTGATTCCTGAAAGATTACCCACTCTGTGCCACATCATTGATCGAAAGTTGATTTCCATTAATTTATAGTGTTGGTCGCGGTAATCATATTTAAACTCAGGTTCGGCAATGCCGAAAATATTCATGCCGTGCAATAATCGGCGACCTTGTTCTTTGATTATCGCGGGGGATTGGTTTGAGGCACTTGCAAAAACACCAAAATCATTCGGATACTGTGAAAGTTTTTTCCCAGTCCATTCGTTGATAATCTCTCCGTTTTTATTACGATAGCCGACATAGGCGAAAACCATATCACCGCTACCGGGCACCATCTCCGAAGCGATGAAATGATGGCCTTTTCTTAAAAAGGTATTTAGTTCCGGGGTAACTTTTTTGAATTCATCAGCATTTTTAATCAGTCGGTTACGAAAGATATTCGTTGTAATATCATCACGTTTGTCAGGTTTTATTAAAACTGGAAACATCAATGTTGCAATAGCATTAAAATCCGATGCGTAGTTAATGACTAATGTCTTTGGGTAGGGGATCCCAAGTTTTTTACAATAGTCATATTGGACCGATTTATTCAAATACGATTCTATCGTATCATTATTAAATGGTATAAAGCAAAATTGCTTAATTTTTTCATGCAATGTGTGTAAAAGTTCAATATGATTGTCTGCTGTAGGAAAAAGAATAATATACGCAAATTTTTTATTTAATTGAACTAGCTTTTCATGCAAAGCAATAGAAGTTTCAGGAATTTGAATAAATTGCTTAATTTTATTACTGTAGGAGGCAATCGGTTTTATAAAATCAAGTAATAAAATGCGATGAACCCCCCTATCGTACAAATCTTGGATAATTGAATAGCCATTAACATGGCCACCAATAACCAAACAACATACCTTCTGTTCTTTATCGTATTGATTCAGCATTGTCTAGTATGATTAATAGCCATCTATTTTTTGATGGTAATATTCGTTTTAATACGGCATCGACGCTCAATGCGATATAACGATGACCAGTTTTATTTATCATATTATTAAAAACCCGATTGCCAAAAGTGTTTACGCAAGATATTTTCCATCTATCGTTTTGGTATTTGTCAAAAGAATTCAGTTGATATTCATGAAGATGTCCTGATGGTGGGGTGTATTGATTACAGTGCAGACACAGATGTTGCTGAATTTTTTCATTAAACGGGACAGTAATTATTATTCTTTTTCGTGCGACTCTCATCAATTCCGTCATCGCAAATTCATTATCGTACACATGTTCTAGAACTTCGGTGCATACAATCGTATCGACGCATTTGTTCTGGAATGTTTTTAATTCTCCATTTTTAAAATCAACTCGCGCGACGTTCCTATTAAGTGATCTGTCGATGATAGCAACCCGTTTTTCATTGATATCGGTTGCTAATAACTCAGCATGTGGGTTAATTAATGCATATACTTTGAGAAAATCACCAAAATAGGCACCTATATCAAGTACGCTGTTACCAATGACAAGTTTTGCAATGAAGTAAAATCGATATTTATCAATTGCACTTGGAAAACCTGCAATTGGTTTTGGTTCGCCCAGCGTTTCAAAATACTTATCGCTGATTTTTGTTATCATGGTTTAAATCGTTTAATGTTAAATATTGCTTGTATTGGATTTATTAAAAAAGGTTTTAAGGAATTCGATTTCTTTTTTGTCGACTCCCTTTAAAATATAAACTAGTAAACTATATACAATAAGGCCGATAGTGGAAGCCAGAATGATCGTACCAAGATGTGTAGATTTAAAAAACATTAATAGACCAAGCAATACTAATGCGGAAACTATATATTTTAAAATTTCAATATACGGAATTCTAATGATAAGCCATTTTTTGGTAATAATAATAACCAATAGCATTAAAATAAGATATGAGATAAAAGTCGACAATGCTGCTCCTAGTATCTCAAGTTTTGGGATTAATATAAAGTTTAATACAATATTCAGTATTGAAACAAAGATAAAGAGAGGGATGGCTTTATTTGTTTTATTTTTAAGATGAAAAATATATGCAAAAATTTGATATACACCGATTGAAAGATAACCCGCTGCTATAAGAAAAATGAGTAATCTTGACGTAATAAATTCCTCAGTTGCGAGAACCACCAATAATTTTTGAGAGTAATAGGAAATAATAACAACGAGTGGAATGCTTATTAGTAAAAAAAATTTTAAAGATTTTTCCATATACAATGTAACCGATGCAATGCGTTTTTCTTCCCATAATTGAGAAATGACCGGGAATAAAGTAAATGAAATTGGCGTGAGGAAAAACATAATTAGTCCGGCAAGATTATAAGAAGCAGTATAGAATCCAGCATTTTGAACATCAATAAGATGCACAATCATGAATCTATCGCTCATATTAATTATCCAAAACGTTAAACCGGTGAGAATAAGAGGGTAACTGAATTTAAAAAGTGGTATTACGTATTTACGAACGTTAATTTCAAAAGTGAAGCCCAGTTCTTTAAATATATTTACGATTATAAAGAATGATGTTATAAGTTCAACTGTAATCATAACAATTAAAGCGCTCCGAATTCCCGTATTAAAAAATACAATAAGAATAATAATACCAAACAATTCAAAAAAAGAAGTAATTACTTCAATTGAGGAATATTGTTTAATTTTATTAAATGCTCTGTAATAATTTAAAACAAATTGAAAAGTAACTTGAGCCAAAACTAGTATAACGAATAGTAATATTAAATTGGAACTTTTATCCTCACCAAATAGAACAAAGGATACTGTGTTTTTAAAAAGAATTACAATAATTGAAATAACTGCAGAGAGGAGCCAAATCAAAAACAAAGACGAAAAGAAAATATTCTTAATGTTCGCTTTATCCTTTTGTGAATTTAAAAACCGGATGCATGCAGTTTCTAGACGAAGCATAAAAATCGGGACCAAAAGTGATATGGTCAGAGTAATTTGTGTCCAAATGCCATATTCTTCCGCTCCTAATTTTTTTGAAATGATTGGTAGAAATACCAGTGCTCGCAGTTTTAACAAAATCTGCGCAATGAAGCGAATTCCAACATCTGCAGTAAATTTTTTTGTGTTAGCTGTTTCTGCCATTTTTTATTCAATCAAAAATATCTAACTGGGATCATTTACGATAAAAAGAAATTCTTAAAGTTTGCATATATTATAATATAAAGATTGAGATTTGTCTATATTTAATTGATCGTCTAATGACGCAGTATGCCAACCTAGTGTATACTATAGAGAGGAGTTTTATCCGATTACAAGATTTGGTCTATTCCACTATGCCTAAAATATCAATTATTGGCGCCGGTAGAGTGGGAAGTCATGTTGCTCTTATACTTGCAGAGAAAAAGCTTGCTGAAATCGTGTTATTAGATATTAAAGAGGATCACGCCAAAGGGCAAGCGCTTGATATTCGACATGCACTTTCATTGATGCATTCGCAGATTTCTATAGTGGGCACATCTAATTACGCGATGACCTCCAATTCTGATATTGTGATCATTACGGCTGGTAAACCACGGACACCTGGCATGACCAGAGATGACCTATTTGAATGCAATCAACGGATTATGCGTACGGTTCTTCCACGCATTTTGCGCTATTCACCAAAAGCAATTTTAGTTGTAGTTTCCAATCCCGTCGATCTTATGTCATATCTTGCCTACCGTCTGAGTAAGTTATCCAAGCAAAAAGTAATTGGGATGTCGGGTATTCTTGATACGATTCGCCTGAAAGCTCATATTGCTGAATTACTTCAGATTCCGGCAGATCATGTTGAAACAATCATTTTAGGAAGTCATGGTGACACGATGGTCCCATTGATCAGCCAGACAAAAGTTGACGGAGAGCCTCTGGCAGAATTAATGGCTGCAGATCGAATAAAGAAACTGATTGATAGGGTAAAAGGGAGTGGACAGGAGTTGGTAAATCTGTTGCGCACCGGAAGCGCGTACTTTGCAGCAGCTTATTCAATTACGGAAATGGTTGACGCGATTTTAACTGATAGTAAGGTAATTTTGCCATGTAGCGCATTCCTCGATGGTGAGTATGGATTTACCAATTTATTTCTTGGTGTTCCCGTGCAGCTCGGGAGTACTGGTATTGAAAAAATTGTAGAAATGCAGTTATCTGACGATGAACAGGTGGCTTTGCGTGATTCAGCGACTACTATGAAAAAAAGAATTAAGCAATTATTTCAAAATTCCAAATATGAGTAATTTTGCAAGGGGTACGGCTAGTATTTTAATGATTAAAAAACAAGCAAGAGTTTGCCTGTAACTATAAGTATAGTTTTAAGCTAGCAAGTTGTTAGGTGATATATTGAGACAATCTAAGTTATTAATCCGGCACTGAAATTTATCTGGATACTGTTAATAAGTTGTTACTCCACCATCAATCTTGGATCAGCAAGGCTTCTTTACTTTTATAATAGAATTAAAGTGCATCCAGCATTTTTTGGAATGAAGGGATTTTAAGTTTGCCGCATAGTTCAAAAACGGTACTCAGCCTTCTGTCGACAACGTCTGGTTCCTCAGGCTGGATGGTAACGTTAACACTATATTTTTTCTTGAAAGCTTGCAGCATTTCATACTTCGTTACGTCGGTGGAAAAAATATGGAATAACCCATTGCTCGGATATTCGTCTCTGTTGCTGATAATTTTATCGCAAATATTTCCGAATTCTATCGTCGTGATCCCGTTCCATAAATGCGTTGTATATCCTTGGACAGTTTTTCCTTCCTGTTTTTTGAACCATTCGATGAGAGAAACGAATCCGCTTACTTCATGGCCGATAATCGAAGTTCTGAGCACGAGTGAGCGCTGGGAAGGCTCACCGAGGCTCTTAGACAGGCCATAGAGGTCATTTGGCGAGGGAACGGCATTTTCGTCATAGGGAGCTCCCTGTTTGCCGCTAAAGACGCAATCGGTAGTGATGTGTATTAATTTTCTGCCATAGACATTGCTCAGTATATGCGGAAATGCGCTATTGATAAAAAAAGCGTCCAGTGGATGGTCGTTGCTGTATCGGTTGGTGATTCCTATGCAGTTTATGACCGCATTTACGTCACCTATATCGTTGATGAATTTTGATAGGCTCGGCGAAGCATGGTGGTCATGAAATCCTTGTGCATAGTCACTATAGAGAGCTTGCGAGTCGAACGGAATCAGTTTACAGTTTTCGCATGGGCCGTATCGATTTTCGAGAAGCGTAATTTTTTTTTGGTCTCGAAGCGCTAAGATGAGTTTATATTTATTCCTCAATTGGCAAAAAACACCGTTTCCAAGCATTCCTGTCGGCCCGAGGATTGCGACTGTTTTCATACATTAGATAAATTTACCGTCCTCAAGCATTTTTTTGATTTGTTTTTTGTCCATGAGGCTATCCTTCGAGGAGTACTCGGAAAATTCAACTTTTGGCAAATGGTGGTATTTTTCGTCCAAATTGTCCAATTTCAATTCCGGCAGAATAACGAAATAATTATCATCGAACTGGTGGGTCCGCGGAGCTTCATAACGAGAAACGAGAACTTCATCGATTTTTTCTCCTGGGCGTGCCCCGATTTCTTTGATCGGTATCTCCTTGTCTGAAATAGCATCAGCGATGACCATGGCGAGCTCTTCGATTTTACAACCTGGCATTTTCATAACGAACGTTTCACCGCCAAAACTGGCCTCGCTTACTTTGAACAGTAAGCCGATTGCTTGCTGCAGTGTCAAAAAATACCGGGTCATGCGCTTGTCGGTCAGGTTGATAACACCGTTATTTTTGATCTGGCTGATGAAATATGGCACGACGCTTCCATTCGTACCGAGGACATTTCCGCCGCGGATACAAACAAAAACGGTATTGCTTGGCTCGAGGTTCGCCTGTATCATCAGGCGTTCTCCGATTGCCTTGGTCATGCCGTAAAGGTTCAGAGGGTCAACGGCTTTATCAGACGATACGTCGATTACCTTTTTGACGTTATTTATTTTTGCTGCTTCGATGATGTTTTTTGTGCCCACAATGTTTGTCTTGATGGCTTCGTAGGGCTGTTCTTCGCAAACAGGAACGTGCTTGAGGGCAGCAAGGTGAAAGATATAATCGACGCCTTTCGTCGCCTCAATGAGCCGGTCCCGATCACGGACATCACCGATGATAAAACGGAGCTTGGGATTGCTGAATTTCCTCTGCATGTTCACCTGGTGCAATTCGCTCCGGGAGTAGATGATAATCTGTTGTGGCCCTTTTTGCAGCAACTGCGCTACCAATTCATTTCCCCACGAGCCCGTTCCGCCACTGATGAATATTTTTCTGTTTTTAAACATAAAATAACTACAGTAAATTTTCTTTGTGTGTCAGTAAAAAGTTAATGACTCTGCCGGAAACGTCAGTATCGAGATATCCGATGGGGCAGGCCCAATCATTGCGCTTCCCGAGAATATATTTTGCCTTTGCAAGAATCTGTGTTTTATCCAATCCCGCGAGAATATTACTGCCGCACTCAACCGTCTCTGGGCGTTCAGTCGTCCTGCGTATGGTAACCGTTGGTACTTTAAAAATGCAGCATTCTTCCTGTACCGTACCGCTATCGGATATTGCGCACAGGGCGTTTTTTTCCAGTTTAACGAAATCGAAAAAGCCAAACGGTTTATGTATGCTGACGAGCTTTGACTTTGGCCTGATTTTAAATTTCTTCATTTTTTCGTTCGTGCGCGGATGGATGCTGCAGATGACCGGTAGTTTGAAGTTTTTTGCGACTAAATCCAATCCTGAAAAAATATGAGTGAGCCTCGTCTTATTGTCGACATTTTCTGCGCGGTGCGCCGTTACGATGAAGTATTTATTCTTTGCGAGATGAAGCTTTTTCAAAATACTGCTTTTTTCAATCGGATTTTTATAGTGGAGCAACACTTCATTAATCGGGTTTCCAGACGCCATGATGCGCTGGGCAGGAAAACCTTCGCGCAGCAAATTTTCTCGGCTCCGCGGGGTGTAGGGGAGATTGAATGTTGAAACCGCATCAATGACCCTCCTGTTTTTTTCTTCAGGCACGAGCGGGTCGTAGCACCTGTTTCCCGCCTCCATATGGTACACAGGTATGAGCATTTTTTCTGCGATGACTGCGGCCAAGCCGCTGTTGGTATCCCCGAGTATGAGAACTTTATCAGGTCTGATTTTTTTTAAAATTTCGTATGTTTTTTCAAATATCGTCGCGAGCTGGAGCCCGATTGAAGAGCTATCGGCCGACAGGTAGTAGTCGGGCTGGCGAAGTGCTAGTTCTTCAAAAAAAATGTCCTTCAGGTCCACCGAATAGTTTTGCCCGGTATGGATGACCGTATGGTCGCATATTGAATCAAGCTTTTTGATGATCAAACTGAGCCTGATGATTTCCGGTCGAGTGCCTAAAATTGTTACAATTTTCATAAAAAAGACTTATGCAATTAGTATCAGTATGTGCTGCATTATAGCATATTGATGCCTGCAATCAATAGCCTGTAGGCATGGACTCGGTGGTGTATTTTTTCATGATTTATTTATAATACTAGCCAGGTTTTGGGCATTTTTATAAACATCATGATTTTTGAAAAATATTTTTTTTGCATTAGTTATATACTCGGTGCCGCCATGGGGATGCATGAAAAAATCTGTAATTGCTTGCGCCAGGATGGAGATGTCATTGTGGTCAACAACAAGCCCTAATTTAAATTTCTTTGCATATTGCGAAACATATGCGTACTCAGGCGCATGAACCAGCATCGGCCGACCTGCGATTAAGTAATCGGTGAATTTACCAGGTGTCGCCGTTTGAATTATCTCAGGCGCCTTCGTGTCCCATGCTAAGGGAAGGAAAAGTAGGTCAGCCTTGTTTTGTATGGCAGGTATTTCTTCCGGTGATGCTTTCGATATGGATACGCGCTCGTTATTTTCTACCAAGTTTTTTATGCTATCGGGGCACTTTGGCAAATATAACTGTAGGTTCACCTTTATCTGATTAATTTGCCCAATCGCCTTGATGAGATTAACGATGCTTTGTTCCTGCGCCCAATAAATATTTCCAGTGAATATAATAGTATACGGTTCGCTCGGGGAGTAATCATTATTCAGATTTGCATACTTCTCTGAAAAAATTGCGTTGTATATTATTTCAATGGGCACGTTGCCGTACCTTTTATTGTACAGATCTTTTGTGCCGGAGTTTGTCACAATTATTTTTGAAGCGCTTCGTACCAGCGTCGGTTCAACTATTCTTGCCAACCATTTTATTGAAGGGGAGAAGTTATTTCCCCTATAGAGATCAAACAAGTATAAAATATATTTTTTTTTGGTAATTTTATGGATCACGTAAGCCGCTATGAGTGCAAGCCCATCACCGGAAATCCCGATCAGCACTTCAATACCATTTTTTTTGACAATGGTAATTCCTCGCCGTACGATTATCACCAACTGCATCAGCATGTTGACGAGCATATCAATTCGCTTGAAATATAGTATTTTCGTAATAAAATATGTAATGCGCTTCCACCACTGGGCATTTACTTTTTGTGTGTTCACTCCTGCTTTTTTGTGTGCGTTATCACCATTAATCATGTCCAATTTTGTTTTATCTGGAGCATCATAAAAATAGTAATCACAATTGAGCCAATACTTATTGTCGTGAGGCTGGGATTTGATTGCTGAATATCCGGTCAAAATGGAATACGAATTCCCAGAAAATTGGGAAAAGAGGTTATATAAAATCATAGGGCCGCCCATCATCGGTGGGGCGTAGGTAGATAGTATGAGAGCTTTGTTTTTTGTTTCAATCATCGCGGTGGACGCTTTTTTAATACTGAATTAATTGCGTAGTAATTGCCGATATTTGCCGGATCCAGAAGAAACGCGATGGAGAATTCCTTCAATCCTTTCATGGTTAAATGTTTTTGCGAATGCAACAAACCCATGAGCGATTTTTTACTTGAATTGATTTTTCGGTTCATTTTCAATAATGAAGGATCTTCATTCTTAATGTAATCCAGTTTCAAATCGCACGCAATGATTTTTTTCTTTAGGTTTTCTGATGCGCTCTGGCTCGATACGTTGACAACCGATAACGCTTTATCAATGCCGAATATATCATGGTATCTGGAAATTTTAGTCCACAAAAGCAGGTCTTCAGCAATGGATTGTTCTGGAAATTTTAAAGTGAAATTTTGAAAAATTTTGCTATTCACCATAACCGTGGGAGTCGCAATCGGACAATTGAGTAAAATTTTTGGGTATACTTTTCCCGAAAAATATCCAGAATTGACAATCGTTTTATGTTGCCGCTCATCATTTTTTATATACGAGGTATGAGACATCATCATGCCAGGATTGCTTTCCATGATACTGATTTGAAATTCAAGTTTATTTTTTAAAAAAGTATCATCATCGTCAAGAAAAGCAATGTATTTTCCTTGTGAAAGTTTAATCCCGGCATTTTTTGCACTGCCGGCACCTTGATGGCGTTGTTTCAATAATGCAATTCTGTGGTCTAACTTTGCGATAAACGAGGTATCACATGAAGACCCATCATCAATGACGATTATTTCGAAATCCTGGTACGTTTGATCCAAAACGCTCTTGACGGCTGATTGCAATGCACCAGGCCTGTTGAATGTGGGAATTACTATGCTAACGTCCGGCATCATCGATTTATGATTAAATGGTATCTGACGTTTTATATTTATTTTTTAGTTCTAGCATTACCTTAATTCCTGCAATGACATTTGAAAAAATATGGGTACAAGCCGTTACCCAGACGGCTCCTATGATTCCATACCGGGGTATAAAGATTAGGTTGCCAATGACATTCAAGATGAGTATGGCGAACGTCAATAGGCTTAAAAATTTTTGCCGCTTAATGACTAACAGAATGTTGACAATTGGGTTTACTATGATACTTATAAGCAGGCTTAAGAAAAAAACGTATATAACCGGCATGGACCCGTCAAATTTATTTTGGAAAATAAACTGGGTTAATGGCCTGATAAAAAATATTGTGGGGAGAATGATGATTGCGATCAATATTGAAAATTTGAATATTTTTTTGGCTGCTATTCGCAATTCCAGGTAAGTTTGGAAAGAAGAAATTTTTGGCAACAATACCGTATTAATAGTATTTAATACGATGAGATACGTGCTGTATATGGTGAATGCAAAAGAGTAGAGCGCGACTTGCCCTAAATCCACCATGGAGGTGAGCATAAATATATCAATTCTTGAAAAAATCAATGAGGTTACTGCCATTAAAACTACCCATTTGCTATAGTGCAAAAACTTTTTTAAAAATTCATTTGGCAATTTTTTTTCGGTTTCAGTTTGGATTTTATTTTTTTGGTAATACCATAGTGATATGAACAGAAAAAGACCGGTGATCCCTATGGAAATGTAGAGGACACTTTCTGGCGTCAGTGCATTCAAATACGCCAAAAATCCAATACACGATATGTTGAGTATTGCCGGAATGATGATTGATAATGAAATAAATGAAAATTTTTCTAAGGCCTGGAAATATGTTTTATAAAAAGAAATAGCAATGCTCAGAAAGATATTGATCGCAGCTAATTTGATGAAAAAATCTAAGTCACTCTTATGAAAAACTTCGTTGGCTAAAAATGATGAAGAGAAAAAAATAACAATGAAAGCCGAGATGGCAAAAATAAATTCGATTTTGAGAATTTGTTTTGTAAGCGCGCTGGCGATAGCCTTATCCTTTTTCAGATAATCGCTCAAATACCTCACAAAACTTATATTAATGCCGGATAGTATTATTCCGGCTACGATGCCGACTAAATTATTGGTTGATGCAAGGATGCCGATTTCATTGACATTGAAAATTTTCAGGGTTATCAAGCTTGCAGCGAGTCCAATGCCCGTTGCGACAATATTTGATATGAACAGTTTGCTGGCATCTTTTCCTGTTTTCGAGAAAAAAGTATTTTTCAAATTTTGAAAACTAAAATCCTGTAAAAAAGATGCTTGAATATTTTGATTATTTTCTGGGTCCATTGTGAATAGTATTTTTTACAAAATCGAAAATTTAGTCGATTTACGAATGAAAGGCATTCCAGAAGTTTTAAATACTTAGAAGCCGATTATTTTTTGTCGTATAGGTCTGTTCCAGCAGATGCAATAGGTGGTTGCAATTGTACCTATTTCCTCGATTATTTTCAAGCATAGATATGCCAATAAAATTAGTGTATAATTATCGTATTATTAAAGATTACCGGATGTTTGAATGTGATTAGCATTGTGCTAAAACCGAGGCAAATTGGATACGTGGCTTTAATCCTACTTGCCATTGTTGTATGTGTTTATTCATTTTATATCGATCTGTACCCCCAGAAGAGCAATACCGATCTGTGGACCCATTTAGCGATCGTGAATGAATTAAAGGCAGATACTTTTTCCGATATCAATGCGCCTTTTTACCCCGATGGAATCAGGGATCCAAGAGGTGGGTCATATCTTGCAGCAGTCGCGATTGTATCAAAAATTTTAAACATCTCGACCATTAATACGTATCTTTTTTTTGGAATTGTTAATGTCGTATTTTTTTTATTTGCTGCGACCATTTTTGCACGTGAATTTTTTTATTCGCGCCGTACCGCTTTTATTTTCCCTATACTATTAATTTTTTTGTGGGGTGCGAGTAAAAATGTAGCGGCAGGCATGTTTTCCTTGAACGAGATACTATGGATGGGCCCGTTTGTTCATTTTTTTGCATTAGGATGCACTTTACTTGTACTGGCGTTTATGAACCGATATTTAAGAATAGAAAAATATACCCGCAGCAATTACATTTCCGTTCTGTTCTTGAGCTATATCGTTTGGAACTCTCACATTTTATCGGGTGTTTTCCTTTTCGTTGCTATAGCTACATACGTGCTAGTTTCTTTTTTTCAGAAGCGGTATCCACGAAGGAAGGCAATTACGCTTGCCCTTGTTCCAATCATTGTTGTCGTCATTAATTTTATTTGGCCGCTCTATAGCCAAGTAAGTTTTTTTGAAAAACAGGGCGCGGCTATTACACAAACAAATCCGACTATAGAAAATATTTCCGATATTGATCGCGGAACATTGCTAAGAGCGTGGATATCATTAGCGGGCTTTAGTTTACTCGGGTTCTTTATGCTGATCCGTAAAAAAAGGTATTTATTTTTTTTCATCCTCTTTATTGTCGCAACTGTAATTATTTTATCAGGCCTCAATCCCAATAGCGTCCGGTTTTATTGGAGGTTTTTCCCGTTGCTTGTTTTCTCAGGTGCAGTGGGGTGGGCTGTCTTTTTACAGCGGCTGCACTGGCGCACCGTTTCGGTAATCATTGTAAGTTTATTAACGATCGGCTCGGCTTATACTTCGGAAAAAATGATGGTGTTCCATGATTGGGAGCCGTATACATATGATCAGTCTTACTACGGGGGTTCCGCTATTGATTTTGGGATAGTAAAAAACTTGCCAGCACGAAGTGTGGTGTTTACCGATGCAATTGAGTCCCACATTTTTTCCGGCCTTACCGGCCTCAATGTCGTCGGCGTCAGGCCACAACATGCAAGTTTTACACAAACTGCTGTTCAGGCCCAAGGTTATTACGATATTAAATTAGCTTATACAAACCCGGAAACCATTTACAGTACTATTGAGCAATATGGCATTACGCATTTTTTACTGAAAAATCCCCCGGAAGAGGGGGATGGGGATTTGACCGAGTATTTGATTTCACATTTTCGGAAGCTGAACCAGGATAATCGATTTATTCTGCTCAGCACGCAGTAAGATTACCGCTGCAGTTCAATATCAATTGAGTGAATCTCAAAATTATTTTTTGTTTTATGAAAATCTGGAATTTTGAGCGCAAATTGAATTGTGCGATCATCAAAGTAGGAATTGCTATCCAAATCGAACGTAAGCGTAGTGACCATGGAGCCGTTTTTCATCTGGGTCAGCTGATAGTCAGTGAGAATATATTCAATCGGTGAGTCGTCAGCAAGGTCACTCTCAGCATTAAAAGCCGTCAGTGTAACCGGGGAGGGATTAAAGTATGAATCTTTTGAAAAAGAGAAAAATCGTTTTACGGGAGTATCCGCGGTTTTTATGCTCACATGGTTTTTATTGAGCGTAATAGAGTTTAACGTATGTTCCGGCTGCCCAAGATGCAGTGAAACCGATTTGACTTCTGAACGTGTGTCATCGAGGATAAACTCCCGCGAACCATTAATGATTACTGTTTGGTTAGTTGCGGGGAAATGCCAGGTAGGAAATATGACGTTGTATGCTTCGGTAAAAAGCGTAAACGGATCATTTTGTATTTCTAAAAAAGATTCATCAATCATCAGGCTATCTTCGACTACCAACAATGGCTGATTCGTCGCGAGCCTGCTGTAGGTGTCCATTCCGATCAGCACGATAGTATACAATCCGTGCGCGCCGTTGATTGGAATCAAGCGCGATTGCAACAAGCCATTCTGGGTATTATTTGTGATATTACCATCATCTTTCAAACTCACGTGCAGTTTTTCATTCCCTGTGGCGTCATAAACAATGATTTCTAATGGGTCAGCGCCGTCATAATAATTATTATCGATTTTATCTACAGTGATTTCCAGCGTTGATTCAGATTGGACATAAGTGTAGGCACGCATGCCGCCTTCGATGAAAGGAGTGGAAGTAGTTGTCGCTCGTGAGTAATAATTCTGCAATTGTTTGTCAACAATCTGTGATTGATCAAAAATAGAGTAGTACTGTGCTCCTGATGCCTGAAATGATGTTGTTGTCTGGTCGCCATTATTGATTTCATTCTTCAAAACTTGCGGCGGGTTATCAATAAAGTTTTCATAAGTGGCAATAGATTGGTTTTTTTGGAAAAGTGTGGTCGTGCCGTTTGTGACTGAATTCCACGAGAGTTCTTCGAGTATCCGATTATAAATCGGCTTATAATCAAAATCTCCAGTCGACGCATTTTTAATTCCAAGGAGCGCTTCGGATTCATTCTGTGGATTATACTGCACAGTAATGACCGCTTCTGAAAAATTATTGCCCATTGGTTCCGGCAATTGCACACTGAAATTTGTAGTCTCACTCGCAAGCATTTGTTTGTTAACTTGGTATTGCAGTGCATCCGATTGGCCAATCAAACCTTCATTATTCACTGGGGTGAGAGGTGTAATGATCAGCTGATTTTCCGGATACGAATAAGTAAAATGAACGCTGCTAGAAAAGAGGAGGAAATTTTTATTGATTAGGCCGAGTATGACAAAAAAACACGCAATTACAAATACCTCGATGACGATCCGTTTTGTGTGATTGATGGTGATTTTTTCTCTCCGTTTTTTGATGAAATTGAACACTTGAAATAGAGTAACTTTTCTGTTATAGTAGCATCATATCAAATGCGTTTTATTACCGCAAGTATTGGTTTTAAAACGTTAAAATCCGCATCAATGAAAAAAAGTGACACCAATACGGTTAAAAAACAAGTAGCTGCTGAGATTAATGTAATAGTCTTTGTTGGCTCTTTAATTTTTTATTTAGTATTATTGATAATTGAAAATTTGTTTACTAGTTTCGTAACCGGAACGTTTAATCCTCACTATATTCTTGTTTTGATAGTGGGTTCAGGATTTTTGAACTTTTTTTTGAAAACAGACGATGACAGTCACGCAGAACAAAAAAAACCTGGAGCAATTGATTACATTTACATTTTTTCTTTAGCCATTATTGGCTTTATCGTAACATGGTATTCTACACGCAGCGTCGGGCCCCAATCGTGGTTATTATCTTCAGTCGCAGGTATTATCACCCTCGTAATCGGATTCGTTTTGTCACAGCCCGATGATGATCTTCCACGTAATATCGACGACACGATATGAAAGTTTGCATCGTAGTACCGGCGTACAATGAGGAACAGATGATCGGTTCAGTACTGAGGAATCTGAAGCATACGTATAGCCCGGATAATATAATTGTTGTGAACGATTGTTCTACAGACCAGACTGGAACGATTGCACATGCCGAAAGCGTTGTGGTCGTTTCTCATGTGCTCAATAGGGGATTGGGCGGTGCACTGGGTACGGGCATAGCAAAAGCAATTCACATGGGCGCCGATATTGTCGTTACGTTTGATTCGGACGGCCAACATCTCGTAGAAGACATTGAGCGCGTTGTTGAACCCATCAAATCCGGTAAAGCTGATGTTGTCATCGGATCACGGTTATTGACCAAGGGTGGCATGCCGCTGATACGCCGAGCATATAACAGAATCGGCAATATCATTACGTACCTTTTGTTCGGCATGATGGTTACAGACAGCCAATCGGGATTGCGCGCACTGAGCAATGAAGCCGCACGTTCCCTTGACTTGAAAGCAAACAGAATGGAAGTTTCGTCGGAAATCATTCGAGAAATCAAAGTTCACAATTTTAAATATGAAGAAATTCCCATCAAGGCTATTTATTCCGATTACTCGCTGTCAAAAGGGCAGAGTTTTTTCGTCGGAGTCAAGACGTTCATCAAACTTATCGTTTTAAGGATTACCAAGTAGTATGGCAATTAAAATCCTGATAATACTTTTTACCGTTTTTGCACTGTCACGCGTTTTTTTAAGATTCCGTGAAAAGCACGTAACGCTTATTGAATTTTTACTCTGGAGCGTACTGTGGATTGGGATCGCCGTAGCGGCAGTTCTTCCGCAAACCACCACAATCATTGCTGACATGCTCGGCGTTGGACGTGGCGTCGACGCAGTGATTTACCTCGCACTGCTTGTCTTGTTTTATGGAATGTTCCGATTGTATGTGAAAATGGAACATATCGAGCGGGAGATTACCCAGATTGTCCGTCGGGTGGCGCTGCGGGGGGATGTTGAAATTAGCGAAGCGACTGATGAACGCAAGAAAAAAAGTATTAATCGTTAGCGAATTTTTTCCAAGAAGTGAACACGGCGAAACGCGAGGCGGTGTTGAAATGCGTTCGTGGCAGATAGCGAAACGGCTCCAAAAAACATTTGAAGTAACCGTGCTGACCGCCCATGAGGACTCGCTTCCTCATGAGCAGCATTTTTCTGGCGTTCGGGTTATTCATTGCGGGCCGGCGTTTCGCTATACGTTCCGAGGTTCGCTCTGGAAACGCTTTCTGCTCATGCTCCAGCTGTACCGTGAGGCAATCCATCTCAAGCCTGATATTATCGACGCGCAGAGCTTTATTGCTTACATTCCAGCAGTGTTCGCCGCCCGAAAACTGAAAGTGCCGCGTATCGCGACGTGCCATGACGTTTGGAAAGGCCGATGGATACAGATATTCGGCATCATGGGGTATATTGGCGAACTCTACGAACGGTTTTACCTGCATCGCCGCTGGACCCACTTTATCGCAAACAGCAATTATACCAAGAACAATTTGATAAAAGCCGGAATTGTTAATAGTGATATTTCAGTCGTATACAACGGCGTTGATTTGGATACACTGCGGCAACTCCATGTCGAAAAGTTTTCTAAACCGACTGTATGCTCCATCACGCGTCTCGTGCCGTACAAGCGCGTTGGTGATTTGGTAGCTGCCATTGCGCAGGTCAAGAGGGATATCCCGTCAGTGCAGTGTCTCATTATTGGAACTGGCCCCGAACGGAAAAAACTGGAAGCCGAGGTTATCCGCCTCGGGTTGCAGAACAATATACGGTTGCTGGGTTTCATCAATGCATATCTCGAAGTCATCCGTGTTCTGAAACAGTCCCACGTTTTTTGCTTGCCATCCGCCGTAGAAGGATTTGGCATCGTAATCGCGGAAGCAATGGCGTGCGGGATACCGGTAGTAGCAACAAATATTGAGCCGATTGCCGAGGTCACTCGTCGTGGTTTGGGCGCTCAACTGGTCGAGGCAGGTGATCGAGAAGCTTTAGCGCGCGCTCTTACTGCTTTTTTAAAAAACGATCAGCAGTATGGCCGTTACGTAAAGGCAGCAACGGATATAGTGCAAAATTACACATGGGATAGAATGGCACAACTAACAGCAAACGTGTATACTAAAGTGGCATTTTCAGGTCATACCGTGACGTAAAAAATATTAAATTGTATGGCAAAAATTTCCACAATGCAGGTACAACAGCAATTTGAGCAGAGCGCTGCACTGAAATATGAAATGGCTAAAACATTGCCACAGAGCGTACTACAGGCAACGGAAGCCATTCTCAGCTGCCTTAAAGGTGGCGGCAAGGTTTTAGTGTGCGGCAATGGAGGGTCGGCCGCTGATGCACAGCACTTTGCGGCAGAATTCATAAATCGGTTTAACATAGACCGGAAGCCGCTTCCTGCCATAGCACTAACAACTGATAGCTCAGCGTTAACGTCTATTGGCAATGATTCTGGGTTTGAAGAAATTTTTAAAAAGCAAGTCCAGGCACTCGGGAAAGAAGAGGATATTTTAATTGTGATGACAACGAGTGATGTTTCATTCCAAAAACACGGCCACTCGGCAAATATTGGGCAGGCGATTCTTGCGGCAAAAACCGCAGGAATGCGGATCATTGGACTGGCATCATTGAACGGCAAGGAAATTCTCAAACATCTTGATATCCCCATCGTCATACCGCATACTGACACCCCGCGGATTCAGGAAGGGCACATAACTGTCCTGCACGTTATCTGCGACCTCGTCGAGCAAGGACTCTTCACGTAACAGGTAAAGTTATTTGTATATGAAAATGAAATCTAATTCCAAGTATATTTCAGCCGTAAAAACTTTTTCAAAAAAAAGAATCCTAGTCATTGGAGATCTCATGCTCGATTTGTATATTGAGGGGTCGCCGCGCTCTATTTCACAAGAAGCCCCTGTGCTGGTTGTGACTACAGAAAAAAAATATTACAAGCTCGGCGGTGCGGCCAATGCAGCGGAAAATATTCGTGCATTAGGGGGAAAGGTTCTCTTGGCCGGAGTTATCGGCGATCAGGGGAATCATCAGGATCTTGCAGGCAGTTTTCTCCATACGCTCAAGAAAAGCAAGATGGATGAAGCGGGGATATTTGTGGATCATCATCGGCCGACAATTGTCAAGATGAGGATCGTATCGCATGGACAACAGTTGCTCCGGGTTGACGAAGAACATGTGAAAAAAATAAGTTTGCAGCTGGAAAATAAAATTATTCGCTATGCCACTTCGGCTTTAAAACAGGTCGATTGCGTCCTTTTTTCAGATTATCAGAAAGGAGTACTCACCAAGCGATTAACGTCAACTATCATTAAACGCGCTCAAGCTGCCAGGAAGTACGTCATCATCGATCCAAAGCCAAAGAATAAATCATATTATAGCGGCGCTGATTACATTACGCCGAATGAAATTGAGCTTTTAAAAATGTACAGTACCTATGATGAATCGGAGGCAAAACTTACCGAATTGGCGCGGCAGTTGCAAAGAGATTTAAAAATCAAGAACGTACTTCTCACCCGGGGAAGTAAAGGTATGTATCTGGTCACCGGAAACGGATTGTGCAAGACAATCCCATCATTTGCAGATACGGTACTTGATGTTTCTGGCGCCGGCGATACTGTCGCCGCCGTTATTGCACTCACCGCAGGCACCCTGCAACCGATAGAAGCTACGACGCTTGCCGCATACGCCGCAAAAATTAGCATTGGCAAACGCGGCACGTCAACTGTTACGAAACAAGAATTGATGCGGCAGCTTACGGTCTGAAGTATGCACAAAGCAGTTTTTTTAGATCGGGACGGAACAATCACCGTAGATCATGGGTATACTTACAAGATCGAAGATTTGGAATTTTTTCCAGGGGTCATTGAAGGGCTTCGTCTCCTGCAACAACTGGGATTTATCCTCATCATTATTACAAACCAATCCGGTATCGGACGTAAATATTTCACCCAAGAAGAATGCCATGCATTTATGAAAAACATGCTGAAGCAGCTTGATGAGCAAGGCATTACCATTTGTGCAATATATCTATGCCCGCATACACCAGAAGAATCATGTAATTGCCGCAAGCCCCAGCTCGGTAATTATAGAGCGGCCGCTGAAAGATATGACATTGACTTTTCACAATCTTATGTAATCGGTGACAGCGTTAATGATATTCAAGCGGGGATTGCATTGAATACGAAGACAATCCTTGTTCGAACAGGCAGCGGAATGTCATATAACCGAGCAGATGGGCAACCAACTTATACGGCGGATAATTTGCTCGCTGCCGGTAAATGGATACAGCATCATGAATAAAAGGCTCAGTAAACAGGAGCTCGTTACTCTTGTTACAAAACTGCGGACACACCGAAAAAAAATCGTAACAACAAACGGTTCGTTTGATATTTTTCACGCCGGGCATGTCTTTTTGCTGCGCAAAGCGAAAACGTACGGTGATGTGCTCATCGTCGGCGTCAATAGCGACGCATCGGTTAAAAGATATAAGGGCAAGTACCGTCCAGTGATGACGCTGAACAACAGGCTTGCGGTATTGGAAGCGATTCAATACGTCGATTACCTGTATGTTTTCGGCGAGCTAAATCCGATTGCATTTATCAATATTGTACGTCCAGATGTGCACGTTAACAGCTCGGAGTACGGCAAAAAGTGTGTTGAGGCGCCTGCTGTAAAACGACATGGAGGAAAGCTCGTTCTGATTCATCGAAAAAGAAACTTGCAATCCACCACTAAGATTATCGATACAATTAGAAAAATCCCTCGAGGATGCTAACCAATTTAATTGTTTTATACTTGGTATATTTTTAGTTAAAATTTTTAAACTATACCAATTGGCAAATACATACGGTTTGAGAATTATATAGTTCAGAAAAAGAGGTACCTATGAAAGTTGCAATTCTAGCAGCCACATTTTCCAAGTTCAGCGGCATTGATCGCGTTGCAGAACAGCAGGCAGCATCACTTGTACGGAAGGGAAACGAAGTAACTGTTTTTACGCTCTCATCCGATATTGAACCGCACGGCTATAAGGTAGAAACGATTGGCATGCCTTATTCGCTGAGATGGCAGCGAATTTACCGCCTCTTGTTTTTTTTGGATTTTAAAAAAGTAATGGATACGAGCCTGCAATTAAATGGATTTGACGCCATATACAGCCACCAATATCCGATGAATATCATTGCACTCAAAGCAAAGAAATCTTTTAATACCGAATATGTGTATTATAATCACGGCATCGCCCCGCCGGAAACATTTCAAAATTTTTTCGAACAGCTGTATATCCGGATTTTTCGGATGCTGACAAACCTAACGATAAAAAGAGCGGATCGCGTTATTTCGATCAGCAAGTATTTGGCGGATGTTTTACGTGAAGAAACGGGCGTTATAAGTGAGGTCAAATACAATACCATTGATACGGTACGTTTTCACCCAGGCATTTCAGGAGAACGAATCCGAAAAAACCTAGGTATTGGCAACGTACCCCTGGCGTTGTATATTGGGCGTATTTCACCCCACAAAGGATTACATACCCTCCTACACGCATTTAAACGCGTTTCTAAGGCGGTTCCACAGGCCAAACTACTCATCGTAGGGGAGCCCACATTCGAGGCGTACAAACGCCAATTATTGAGCCTCGCGACCAATGCGGTCATCTTTGCAGGGTTTGTGCCTGATAATGAGCTGCCGGAGTATTATGCGGCAAGTGATGTATACGTTTCCGCCAGTCAATGGGAGGGATATAATTTGCCATTGGCGGAAGCCCACGCATGCGGAAAATCGGCGGTAGTTTTTAACCTGTGCGCTCATCCTGAGGTAAGCCAGCCGGGTGACGTGCTCGTTGAACCGGGCAGTATCAATGAGTTTGCTAATGCTCTGATAGAAAAATTAGGGAAAAAATAACAACCATGGCAAAGCTGAAAGTAGCATACATTACGAATCTATACTGGCCATACGAAATTGGAGGAGCAGAGATGTATGTCCGGAAGCTCATCGGGCAAATTCGTGCTGAGGTCGATCCTTTTATCATAACTACTACGAAGTTCCGTTTTCGCAATGTCTTGAGGCCTACCGTAGAGACTACGGACAACGTTCGCGTATATCGTTTTTATCCTATCAATATTTGCTCCCCTCATACGCTGCGTAAGCTCCCCGCATTTTTAAAGCCGGTTTGGCACATCATTGATCTCTGGAATATTCACGCGTACTGCATGGTGAAATCAATTTTAAAAAAAGAAAAACCAGACGTGGTACACTCACATAACATTGCGGGTTTTTCTACGTCAATTTTTAAAGCTGCCCGCAGCTGCAGCATGAAAAGTGTCCATACCCTGCATGACTACCAGCTCATCAGCCCGTGGGCAATACTATTCAGGGGCGGCAAGATAATCAAACATTTTAATTTTTTTGAAAAAATATTCCAATCCATCAAGCGCTCAACATCACGGCGTATTGATGTAGTGACGGCTCCATCAGAGTTCGTTCTTAAATGCCACTCCCAACTCGGATATTTTCATGGGAGCAAACTGCTAACCGTTCGGCTCGGCGTCGGGTTTGCGGGTGCTCCTGAAAAGCGAGAACGTAGATCTGAATTCACAGTACTTTATATCGGTCAGCTCGTTGAACATAAGGGGGTTGATGTTCTCGTGCGCGCATTCAAAAATATTAAAGGGGATGATTGCCGTCTCGTTATCGCTGGAACCGGGCCGACGGAATCATACCTAAGGCGGCTCGCGCTGGGGGACAGCAGGATTTCCTTAACCGGTTTCATATCAGGGGTGCAAAAAGCAGAGCTGTTTAAGGCAGCATCCGTGGCGGTAGTACCATCGGTATGGTATGATAATTCTCCCGTTGCCATCTATGAGAGCTTTGGGTATGGGGTGCCTGTCGTAGGGAGTGATATTGGCGGGATACCTGAGCTCATTGTTGACAACGTCAACGGACTGACGGTGAATCCGGGCGATACGGATGATTTAGAGCGTGCACTCCGCAAGCTGCACGACGATCCGGTATTGCGTATTAAGCTCAGTGCAAACGCTTCTGCATCATTACGCCAGTATTCATTTGTAAATCATGTCAGTGAGTTACTCAAGCTCTATCGCGAATAAATATGATCACCGAGACAATTTTTTATATACTTAAAGGATTGTATGCCATTGCTTCTGGCATTGACGTTTTGCTTCAAAACAGCCGGATCAGCATATTGAATTCCGTCAGCGGTTTTGTCGGGCTGCTCGTTATCGTTGTATGTGCCAATATCGCTATCGGAGGCTGTCTTTATTACGCGGTACGATCTCGTAAATAGAGATTTCATCCATAGAACCCGGGTATTCATGCACGATGCGCCTGTAGCGGTCAGCATCATCTAATTTTGCATAGTCGGCTTCTTCGTAGTATCGGTGTTTATCGTCGTAGTTTATGGCAATATACTTTGCTCCGCTCGATGATGCATAGTCATAGGCGGATTCAGGGTCACTATAGATGAATTTTTTGACAGCATCAAACTCCAGGCTGTCGTCACGGTACATTCCTGTACGCTCGTAGCGGTAGGTCAACTGAGCCCCTGAAATCGTGATAAGCTTATAGCCGAAAAATGGGTCGCTGACAACCGTTTTATTATCTGAGTCAGCAAGTATCGTATGGATGCGCACATAACTCTCAAGTTCCTTAAAGCTGATATTTTCTGTACTATCGAAAGAATCAGCATTCAGCGTTATCGACATCGTTAAGGGAATTATAACAAGCGCAGCGAGAAGAGAAAGCTGGATGGATGAACGCTTGAATGAAAGCAGCAAAAAGTACAACCCATACCCGGCGATAATAGCTAGCGGAATAATTGTCCAGTGCAAAAAACGGGTAGGAAGGAGCTGGAAGTTGCCAATCGGCTGCAGCGCCAGTATAAAGAAAGTGATGATCCATACTGCAGGTATAAACAGGTGAGCAGGCATTTCACGCGCTGATTTTTTTTGTACTATGATAAAAAAGATTCCTCCAAATACTGCACATAGCAGGAGAAGCGGATGGTACGCATCGTCGAACACGCTAGAAAGATATGATGAACGGAGGTCATTTGAAGAAACCGCAGAAGACTCGGTAAAATCTTTCGTAAAGGTGTGCTGTTGTGTCGTGAGATACCCTGTTTCAGGATAAAAAAGTAAGTTCGCGTTTAATAAAAACACTATTATGATTGCAACGAAAACGATAGATCCCAGCAATAGAATTTTTTTTCGAAGCTGCGGATAAAGTACAAAGAGGAGCACGTAAAGGGAAACCAGAATGCTTACAATTGAAAAGGTGGTAAATTGGTGCGTGAGGGCGGTGACTGCAACAAGCGTCCCATACAATGCAAGTAAGCGTACTTGATACCGGCCTTGATGTTTCAGCAGTGTAATTGTCAGGTAGAGAATGCAAAAGACTAAAAAAATCGCAATCGTAGCCTCTTTAATAACAAAGAATGAGATATGGCGGCTGATATACGTTGCACTGTTCAGTGAAAAGAATATCAGCACTGCCAGCAAGGCAATAGTTTCGTTTAAAAACAGTTTTCTGGTAACGAGGTAAAATCCGAGGCAGAGCATGGGAATTAATAAAAAGTTAAGGGCAACGTATATATATATTTCATGAATGCCGGTCAGCAAGCTTAATTGTGCCCCGAGAATTTGGAAGAGCGGTGAAAGTGATAAGATGTCAAAATTACCGGTCATGGGATTCTGAATCGGTATGGTCCCGGTATCGGCGATTTCTCCTGCAATCCACGATTGGTGCAGCACATCGCCGGCCGATAAAAGTGGAGTTTTTATCAAGCAACTCGAATAGATGATAGCTAACAATAGTACTATCAGCCAAAGTATATTTTTATTTATAAAATTTTTTACCATGTATTAATGTAAGACGTTGTTTTGCACTAGGTCACAGCAAAACTGTGTTATATCATGTGAACGTTTTTGCTCACTATAGTTTTCAATAGCCGCCTTCCTGGAATTTTCTGACATTCTTTTTCGCAGATTTTTATCAATGATAATTTTTTTGATGATTTCGGCAAATCCCTCAGCATCACCATCTTTAAATGTGAATCCATTATTGTGGGAAGCGAGGTAGCCGAGTTGAAGATCGACAATAACGATTGGCAGGCTACACGACATTGCTTCCATGATAGAAATCGAATTATTACCCGGCCATACGGCAATATCCGCGGCAGAGAAAAACTTGGTTAGGTCTGCTTTTTTTGTAAACCCTGTAAAGAAAATATCTTTTTTCAGTCCTTTTTGCAAAACCATCTGGTTAAGTTTTTCAAAGTAGGCCTTATCGCCGCTACCGATTATAAAAAGCTTTAATGGAAATTGCTTTCGCAATTGACTGAAAGTTTCGATAAGAAGCTCGATGTTTTTACGACTCTCGATTCTACCCGAAAACAGCAATACTGTTTCATCTTCGGCAATGCTATATTTTTTTCTGAGTGCATTTCGATCCTTACCAGATCGCATAAAGAGCTGAGTTTCTACTCCGAGGGGGAATGATTTTATTTTACTCGGCTCAATATGGTGCCTGTTGATTAAAAAAGAAGTAATTTCATCAACCGGTGAGATTATAGCATCAGCTTTAGACAGAGCCCAGCGGACGAGAAAAATTCGAAACCAGAAATAGTCAACATATCGTAATAATTTTTTCCACAGCGCGTGATTCCTGATTGTATGGTAAAAATCATGGTGGTTGTAAATGAGCTTATATCCGAAAGTTTTTTTATACTTTGCTGCGAAAAGGGGCAATCCTTGTTTTGCTTCATGGGCATAGACGATATCAGGCCTAATCTCTCCAAGTTTTTTCTTTATCCCTCTTGCCAAAATAAAGTCGCCATACCGAAAAAAACTTTTAAATCGGAATACTTTTACCCCATCAATGTCGTAAGATCCGGGTTTTCGTTTACGTCCGGTTTCTGTACTGCCAATGTCTTTGAGCATCCTGCCAATGTCTTTAAAAGGGTATAGATAGTCAGACGTAAGTAGGTAGACATCGTGCCCATTTTCTTTTTGGCGTTTCGAGAGGTAGTATTCTTGATAGCCGAATTCAGGCTGGTAAAAACCAATAATGTGGACTATTTTCATGTTAAGTGTGTATTGCTAAAACTTTTTTATAAAGCTCACTTATTTTTTTCCCGACTACTTCATAGCTGAAGTTTTCTCGAGCATGCCGTGCAATATCTAGTGCTGAGTAATGGTGAAAAGAATCAAGCATGGTATTGATCGCGTGCTGTAATGCAATGCTGTTTTTAGGAGTGACCAGTAATCCGATATCTTCAGTAATGAGGCAAGATATACCGCCAGCGTTTGATGCGACAATCGGTTTGCCGCATGCCATTGCTTCGATAAGCGTTACGCCAAAGGTTTCGAAAAGACTTGGCTGAACAAAAAAATCGCACCCTTTCATGAAACCCGAAACTATAGTTTTATTTTGGCGCCCATGGAACCGTATAAAATTATTAAGTTTCAGCTGTTCTGTTAATTGCTTATATGCCTTGGCGCAAGTACCATCACCGACAATTTCTAATACAAAATCTTGGCGTTTTTTAACAAGCTGGGCAACTGCATTGATCAGATAATCGATTCCTTTGACTGGAATCAAGGATGCGACTACTAAAATTTTTTTTTTAATATTTTTTTGCGGTTGTCGCGATGGATTAAAAATTGCCGTATCAACTACGTTTGGGATTATTGTACACCCAGTTTTAATCCCATAATCACGCAATCCTTGCTCAACCACCGAACTCACTGGAAGAATCATTGCAGCGCGGCGGAGCCCATAACGCGCTATAAGCTGCTCGAAAAAACTAAGTTCGTGCCGCGGAAACGTAGATGAATGTTCGGTTGAAACGGCCGGGATACGTAGTTTTTTCTGCAATCGGAGTGCTGGCAGCATCGCGATATACTCATGAGCATGTATAAGATCTGGGTGCCAGCCTTGGCTTATCAATTTATTCTGAACAATTGATGCGATTTTGAATGTAAAGAGAAAGTAGGAAAGTTTTTTTGGCATCCAGGCAGGAGCAAAAAATCGAATTGTTCGAATTCCATTTTCTACCGAATCAGATAGTGGAGAATCGGAAGAATTAAAATCTCTATACAAAACAACGACATCATGCTGTTTAGCGATGGCATAAACGTGTTCACGAATAAAAATACCCTCGTAAGGATTTTTACGATTCGGATACCAGCCTGCAATGCAGAGCACTTTCAAAGGATCCTTGGGGGCATTCATGAATGTCGATACGTCCTGTTAGGTTTCGAGTGTGATTGACCCAATCGTGCCATGAATTTTAGATAAGCTCAATTACTTGGACAAGAATGCATTGAGCCATACTACGATTTTTTTTGCTGCATTCCCGCTGCCGTAACTCGCAGTATGTTTGCGAGGAGTAGAAGATTTTCGTAGAGCATTGAGGATCTTTTTTTTCTCGACGCCGGTAACGACATTCCACCCGCCTTTGACGGTCTCGAGCCACTCAGTTTCATCTCTGAGCGTAACGCAGGGGACTTTAAAAAAGTATGCCTCCTTCTGTATGCCGCCGGAATCGGTTGCAATTTTTAATGCATTCATTTCAAGCTGGAGCATATCGAGGTAGCTTACAGGAGGTATGACGAGTAGCTGTTTTGAATGGAGGTAACTGGATAAGCCATGCTTTTTTATCATTTTTTTTGTCCGAGGGTGGAGCGGCAAAATAACTCTTTTATTTGATTTTGCTAAGGCCGCTAAGATGTTCTCCAGCCGAAATTTACTGTCTGTGTTTTCAGCCCTATGTATTGTCGAGAGGTAATAACTCTTTGGTTTAATATTCAGATCGTGGATAACGTGGGAGTCAGCCATTGCAATTTTTGCATGGTCCATCAGCGCATCAATCATAAGATCGCCGACGACGTGCACATTTCGAGTAATATTTTCTTGCTCGAGCCACCGTTTTGATTGTTGTGTAGAACAAAAAAGGATGTCGGAGATATGATCCGTAATGATTCGGTTTCGTTCCTCTGGCATTTTTTTATTGAAACTTCTCATGCCCGATTCGACATGTGCGACAGGAATATGCATTTTTGCCGCTGCGAGTGCACCGGCGAGAGTGGAATTCGTATCGCCAAAAACAAGCACGAGTTTTGGCTTCAGTTTCGTAAAGAGTTTTTCGAGGCCGGCAAGCATGATGCCGGTTTGGGCTCCGTGAGTTCCTGACCGGACATTTAAATTATAGTCCGGTTTCGGGATATTGAGCGTATCAAAAAAAATCTTCGATAATTCTTTATCGTAATGCTGTCCAGTGTGAATGATGACTTCATTGTAGGATTGCTGGAGTTGTTTCGATAAGGGAGCAAGTTTAATGAATTGCGGCCTTGCGCCAACAACTGAGCAAATAATTTTTTTATTCATTTGTACTCTAGATTTTTAACGCGTGCTCGATCTGGGCGACGATTTCTTCTTCGTCTGATCGGCTTATCTCCGGGTACATTGGCAGTGACAATACCTCACGAGCCGCTTTTTCAGATTCAGGAAAATCACCTTCTGAAAAACCTAAATTCATGTTCAGAAATACCGGCTGGAGGTGCAGGGGCGTGGGGTAGTGGACGGCGGTCGGTATTCCATTTTCCTTTAGGTAAGCCTGAACTTTATCCCTATTCTGAATTCGTATCGTATACTGCTGGTATACCGTTTTTGTATTGGCAAGTGTTTTTGGTGTGACGACCCCTTTCACTTTTGAAAATAATGCATTATAGTATTCAGCGTTTTCTATGCGCTTATTATTCCATTGGTCAATATATTTCAATTTAACGCGAAGAATTGCGGCTTGAAGGTTATCGAGGCGTGAAGAATCACCTAAAAATTCATGGTAGTATTTTTTTCTCGAACCATGATTACGTGCCATGCGAATATGTTCGGCGATCGCCTCATCATCAGTCGTAATCATTCCGGCGTCGCCGTATGCGCCGAGATTTTTCGCCGGGAAAAAAGAAATACATCCGATATCCCCGATGGAGCATGCCTTTTTGCCATTGTATTCAGCGCCTATCGACTGGGCTGCATCTTCGATGACTTTGAGGTTATGTTTTTTTGCGAGCTCCATGATGGGTTCCATATCAGCAGTCTGGCCGTATAAATGCACAGGGATAATCGCTTTTGTCCGTGGTGTAATTTTTTCTTCGATGAGCTCAGGATCGATATTAAAAGTATCAGGAATAATATCAACAAAAACAGGCTTCGCTCCGCGAACCGCCACTACTTCGGCGGTTGAAATGAAAGTGAATGGCGTTGTAATAACTTCATCACCCGGCCCGATATCATACGCACGGATGGCGAATAGGAGGGCGTCGGTGCCAGAATTGAGGCCGACCGCATACTTCGATCCGCAATATGCAGCGATTTCTGATTCGAGATTTTTTAAATCCTCACCGAGCATAAATGCGGTCCGGTTGAGGACATCCTGAATGGCAGCGTTTATCTCTTCCTTAATAGGTTCGTACTGGGCGTTTAAATCGAGCAATTTCATTTTAGTATTTCTTTAATAATAGTATCTTTTTTGGTAAATTTTCGCTTGCACGTAGCGCATTGCGCATCACCGCCCGCAAAGCTCAGTTTTGTGCCACATTCGCACATCCAACCTTGAATTTTAGCAGGATTGCCAAACGCAAGCGCATAATCCGGAATATCTTTTGTTACAACCGATCCGGAACCGATGAATGCGTGCCTGCCGATCGTATGGCCGCAGACGACGGTTACGTTCGCCCCAATGCTCGCACCGTAGCGAATTGTTGTATTAACGTAGTGCCCATGCTTGGGGTACTTGCAGCGCGGATTCAGGTCATTGGTAAAAACCATCGAAGGCCCGCAAAAAACATAATCCTCGAGAGTTACGCCATCGTAAATAGAGACATTGTTTTGCACCTTAACGTTATCGCCAACAATAGCGCCGCTTCCAACGTATACATTTTGCCCAAATGAACAATTTTTTCCAATTTTTGCGCCTTTCATGATATGCGCAAAATGCCAAATTTTTGTTCCGCTGCCGATAGTGGCTGGCTCGTCCACCAGGCTGGTCTCATGTGCAAAATATGGTTTTTTGGATTCTTTTTGCATCGTCATTTTGTTAAAAAAATAGTTTAGAAATGAATGAATGAGAGTATACCAACAAGCTTTATTTTATGCAATAATACGCCGGTACTGTAAAGCACTATATTTGGTTTGATGCCATGAGTTCAAGAATGACTTTTTTAGGTTTTTGATTTTTTACTACGATACGATATATTCCATTAAAAATCGGAAATGCAGGCGAGAGATTGAATTTTTTCAGAGCCTGGACCGTATTGACGCCTTCGACAGTTTTACGCTGAGAACTCATTGTATGTAAAGCATTTTTTGGAGAAAACCCTTTTCCGATGAGCATGCCAAATTCACGGTTTCTCGTATTTCCAGTGCAACTGAGCCAAAGATCATTTCCCCAGCACTGGCTGTACATTGAGAAAGTGTATGGATCAATGGAGATTTTTTTCTTCAATAACCTCGTAGTCTCAAAAGCCGCACGGGTTATAAGGTGCGTCTCCGATCCGTAAGAAAATCCGCAGCCGTTAACGATTCCAGCGAGGATCGAAATTACGTTTTTAAAAGCACCCGCATACTCGATACCGCGTACGTCTGAAGTAGTGTACACGTTAAGGTTGTCAGAGAGAAATAATTTTTTTAACACCTTAAGGGCGCCAGGATCGCCACAACCGATGTCTACGCCAAGGGGCTCATGGTGAAAAAGGTCGGATGCGATCGTGCCGCCTGCTATGACTGCCAGGGGGCAAGCGTGCCGGCGAATGACCGGCATACCACCGACAATTTCTGAAAAGCATCGAGCAGTTTTTTTATCGAGCGCCTTCGTGGTATTCAGCAGAATCATTTTTTTATTAATGAACTTGGTGTTTTTTTTAAGTACGTGTGCTATTGCCGATGAAGTAATGGAAATAATAACTACGTCATTGCCTGAAAAAACATCCTTCTCGTTGTTCGTGAACAATACGTTTTCTTGGATAAGGATTTTTTTGTGGTGGTGAAGATGCCTCCTTTTTTTCTGCAAATGGTTTATAAGTTCCTTGTCCCGGTCGTACGCGATAACTTCAACGGAGGATTTGATTAATTGGTTTGTACTGATGTGCTGCAGGATCGCGAAACCGAAGCTTCCTATCCCGTAGATGCCTATTTTCATAGTTACCGTTTTGAATTAAAGTGGGTTCGATCGATGCTCGTGTTGGTAAAAGCAGCAGCATAGAGTTTTTTATCTGCAGCTGTCAGCATTACGTTTCTGCGCTTGCATACAACTTTTGCAGTCGCAATAAACTTATCAAAAGCGTGTGTGACCGGCTTGTGCTGCTGGTTATCCCAGGTAAACGACGGAACGAATTTCCTCGGATAACCGGTACCGATAATATTGCAGCCGGCTCCAATTACCGTGCCAGTGTTGAGCATGGTATTAATTCCGGTTTTCGAGTGGTCCCCCATAAAAATTCCGGCAAAGAGTTGTTGCGTGTCGTACGTATCGGACCCAATCTGGATGGAAACGGGACTATAGTTATTTTTAAGGTCGCTGTTGTTGGTATTCGCGCCCAAATTGCACCATGTACCGATATACGAATGCCCGAGAAAACCGTCGTGTTGCTTGTTAGAAAAACCGTGGATGATAGTCTCTGCGATCTCACCGCCGACTTTTGAGCTCTCACCGATGGTGGTGCCGGGGAGTATCTTGGCACCGCTGTTAATAGTGCAGTTTTTCCCGATGTAAACAGGACCGCGAATAATGACATTCGGCGCAATGGTTGTTCCGCGTTCGATGTAAACAGGGCCGCTTTTTGCATCTATGGTAACAAGCGGAAAAAGTTCTACGCGCGGTGCAATGTATATATTTTCTTTTTGGACTAGAAATATGGAATTTTCTCCACCTAAGGGTTTTGACTGTTGAATCCCAAGCTTTCCCGTTTGAGCAAAGTCTTTTTTCAACTGTGCACTATTGATCAATATAGTTTCCCAGATATATTGGACTACTTTTACGGGTACTTTTTTCTTCGGGGCTCTGACGAGTGACAAATCAATTTGTTTTGAACCCTTGAGCTTTTTTAAATTGCTGCCGGAAATGCGGGCAGCTACTAGCTGTTTGCCATTTGTTACCACAGTATCTTTTGTAAACTGATGGAGCATTTTTGACAGGACTCCATCCATGACTACCGTTCCATCAATGAGAATAACTTCATCGCCTTTTGGAAAAACATTAACGCCATACTTTTTATAATTGCGTTTAACCATCGGCCGCAGGAAATCTCTGCAAAAGAGTGAAACGTTTTGCGTTGAGAAGCGTCCAAGTATTTTATCGAGCAGTGATGACATTCCGAGGATCGTATCGAATGTCGGCCGAGTATACGCGATCGGGTACAGCTGCTTGTAATTTTTATTTTCAAAAATGAGTAGGGGCATACGCTACTATTTACAGCGGTAAATTTACTTGCTTATTCGTTCGGGCAGAACGGTAGATCGCTTCAACGATTTCTACTGATTTCCTGGCTTCCTTGCCGTCCATGGCAACATCTTTGAAATTATTAAAATGGTCAATGATGTTTTGGTACACAAAAATATGCCGAGGCGATGCGCCCTGGAACAATCCCAGTTCATAGACCTTAGTTGGAATATTATCTTGGATGGACGGTTCCGGGTAATCCTCAACTTCCCAAAAATCAAAAGAATCAATAGCTTTTCCGCCGATTTTTATGCTTCCTTTACTGCCGAGGACCGTGAGCGAGCATTCAAGGTTTTTTGGGTACGTATTAATGGTGAACTCCAGCGTGACATACGCTCCGTTCTGGAATTGAAGGAGGGCAAACGCCTCATCTTCAGTTTCAATCGTATGCGCAACGGTATCCGTTTTGGCAAAAACGCTCCTGACTGGCCCGAAGAGCCATTGGAGGACATCAACGTAGTGGTCGCCTTGGTTCAAGAGCGCCCCGCCGTCGAGCTTTTTTGTGCCACGCCAATTTACTTCATCGAAGTATGCTTGCGGACGCGTCCAGCGGACCGTCAAGCTTCCTGAGTAGAGTTTTCCGAGCTTACCGTCATCGATTGTTGTTTTCGCGATGATAACTGCGGGATTGTAGCGTACTTGCTTCACCACAAAAAGTTTTTTCTTGTTTTTTTCAAAAGCCTTAATCATTGTATCTGCTTCTGCGATATTGAGTGCGATCGGTTTTTCAACGAGGGCATTTTTCCCTGCCTCTGCAGTAGCGATTGCCATTTCTGCGTGCAATCCATTTGGTGTGCAAATGGAAACGACATCAATATCGTCACGATTGAGCATTTTTTTATAGTCGGTATACGGTTCTGCATTATATTTTTTTCCGAATTCTTCAGCTCGGTCTTTCACTATGTCACAGAGAGCGACAATGTCGACCGCTTCTTTATAGAGCAGCATTGATCCAAAATGCTGGCTCGAGATGCGAGAGCATCCGATCACCGCGAAACGAATTTTTTTGCCATGTGAGCGTTCCATGTAGTAGGTCGTAAAAAGTTAGTTGAGTAGTGAAAATAAGTTCATGTGGGAATATTTTTTTGTACGGATCGAGTCTATCGGAGGTAAATAATTGCTATAACAGTTAAAAACCACAGCATAATAGTAATCAAGAGCGGCCTATCATTTAAAAAAATTTTAGAGGGGCTGCCTCCGAGGTCTCTCTTATGAATAAGAAAGAGGTACCTGAAAATTCCATAGAGTACGAATGGTACCGTATACACGAGATTCGTAGTGCCAAAGTGGGCTATCACATCATCTGAAACAGTGTAAAGAATGTAAACAATGACCGTTGATGCAGTGACGATTGCGATCATTTGATCAAGAAGCTTTTCTGAATAATCACGGAGTATAATACGGTGGTCAGACGCATTGGCCGCAAGTGATGTCAGCTCATGGCGCCGTTTCCCAAAGGCGAGAAAGAGGGAGAGTAGGAGCGTACAAATCAGCAGCCACGGAGAAATTGCGACACCGATCGCTTCGGCTCCAGCCACCGCCCTCAGGACGTAGAGAAGCGCAATTACAAGGACATCTATGATCGCGAAATTTTTTAAAAAAACCGAGTACAGGAGATTGAGCGCAAGGTATATGATAGTAATAATTGCAAACCGGTAATTAATGAAAAATGAAATGCCAATGGAAGCGATGAGTATGGCAGCTGATCCAAAGAGCGCGAGAGTGAAATTAAGCTTTCCGGAGGCAAGGGGACGCTTTATTTTTTCCGGGTGGCCTTTGTCTTTATCCCTATCAATAAAATCGTTGATAATATACGAACTTCCGGATAGGCCGCAGAAAAGAACAAATGCAAAAACCGACGTAAGTAAGAGATCGGCGTGGAATAGATTATTAGAAAAAATTACCGCTGCAAATAGCAACAGGTTTTTAATCCACTGATGCGGGCGCATTGATTTTATAAAATACAGGAGCTGCACGGTCGAAACTTAGTAATTTATGGTTTTTTAAAACCCAGGCGCTTCTCTTTTTTATCGGCATAATACTTTATCACGATTGCCGCGATAATAAGACCAGCGACTTCGATCAAAACATTGAATAAAGAAATGGCGATTCCGGCTTTGAAGAGCAAGTACGTTGTGAGCGGTACAAAAGCAATAGAGAGCGCTATCGACAGTGTCCCGCGTTCGATTGCATCGATACTGCCGCGCTTCCAAAAAATCCAGCTCCACGCGAATCCGGGGATAAAAAGGATAAACATCGTCCCAAACACAAGGCGAAAGGCTTCCGACAGTGTTAAAAAAAAGCTGAGAATGAAAGCGATCAGAACGAGGAATCCGAAGGAAACAAGGCTAATAATGAGTTCATTTTTTTTCATATGCCAGCTATCATACTATCAACAAAAAAGCATTTTGAAAAGGCGGCTCAGGGTGGTATACTGGTGAAAGCAATATGGAATTTTCTGCATACGTAAAGCGAAATTGGCACGTTTGTATTTTAACCATTCTAGCCTGTTTTTTCTTTTTTGTATACTCATGGCTGCACTTTCAAACCGAGAATACGTTTACCTCGCCAGATGAGACTGCAAATTATTTTTTTAGCTCCCTTTTTTCAGAAAACAATTCCCTCCGCTATGACGAGCCGCTGAATGACGCAGCAGGCGGAATTGTAGTGCCCCGAAGTATGATTGTGACACCTTCAGGCACGGTACCTGCCAGTTTTTTGGGCCTTCCGTTGTTATATGGTTTCTTAGCAAAAGTAGCCGGGAGTGGATATATTTTTTTATTTACTCCTTTCTTCGCCGTTGTCGGAGTAATATGCTTTTATCTGTTATGCAAAGAGTTTTTTCCAAAAAACATTTCATTCATTGCTTCACTGCTCATGTTCGCACTGCCGCCATTCTGGTACTTTAGTTCACGAGGCTTATTTCACAATGTCCTATTTTTGGTTTTTCTGATCATTGGCTTGCTACTTTTAATATATTCTCTTACGAGGCAAACTTCATTACATGCAGCATGGTTTTACAATATTGGGTCAGGCATCGCGATTGGGTTAGCGCTCATTACTAGGACATCCGAAATCACCTGGGTTATTCCTGTGGTAGCCTTCATATTAATAATTAATCGAAGACATGTACAAAAATTTCCGTTAATCGGATTTGTTGGGGCGCTGCTTATTGCATGCGTTGTTCTGCTGGTTCTCAACAACAGCCTGTATGGATCTCCGTTAGCTTTCGGTTACTCAGCAGAATCCACAGACCTTTCCAGTATAAAAACGGCATCCCAATCAATTCTATTGAAATTTGAAAAACTTTTATTTCCCTTCGGGCTAAATTTTGAAAGAATCCAAGCAGCAACAATACAGTATTTGCTTTTATTTTTTCCGTTGTATGCATTTTTTATCGTGATCGGGCTCGCCGCTTCCATCAGAAGCAGCATACTGGCATTAGTGAAGAAAAAAAATTCAAGCGCTCAGAGTCCCAGGAAGGCGATTAACTGGCAGTATGCGTATACGTACGTATACGCGGCAGTCGTGCTGTGGCTTATCCTATACTATGGCTCTTACGTTTTTTATGAGTATATTGACCGTACAGAAATTTTATTAGGATCGTCATACTTGCGATACTGGCTCCCGATTTTCGTATTTGGATTGCCTTTTTGCGCTCAGGGCATACAGTTGGCGGGTAGCATATTTAGAAGCAATTGCATCAAACGTACCGTCATGGTCGGTAGTTTTATGGCACTCGTCATTTTTTCAGTCAATACCGTTTTAAATGATCCGCTGCAAGGCTTATTCGCAGTAAGAAAAAACATCAGCGAATCGGTTTCAAAGCTGCATGCAGTACTCGGAGCAACAGAACCTAATGCCGTCTTAATTGCAGGATATGCTGATAAAGTTTTTTTCCCCGAACGAAGGGTGATTGTTCAGCTACCGGATAAAAATACCCAGCATGCGGTACAGACGATTCTCGATCAAGCCCCGCTCTACTACCTGTTCAATCCTCTGGACAGTATGAGTGGATCAGTCATGGAATTTTTCAGTGCTAACGATTATTTGCTGCGATCGACTGTTTCTTTTCAACCATCCAACGAGATTCTGTATTCAATAAAAACTCGTTGAGAACGAATTAAAAATATAGTATACTATATACCACAACTATAACTATGGAGCTGGAAAGAATTAAGAAAGTTTTTAAAAATATTTGGAACTGGCGCACCGCTATCTGGCTGCTCCCGATGGTTCTCATTGGCTGGATCATCGTACAAAACTATGCACCGGGTGGAATGCTTGAACTCCAATATACCGCGGAGCATGGATCAAAATCTATAAGCAATTTCGCATCCAAAGAGCCAGTGCGATACTTCAGCTCGGAAGATGAGTCAGGGGGCCAAGCAGTAACTCAGTTGATTACAACGTCACCACTGTATTTTACACTCAATGTTCCCCGGCCTTTTCCTAAGGCGACGATTTCCATCACGTATCAAAATCCGGACGCACAACCAGTTCTTAACCTCGGTGTGCTGCAATCAGACGGCCAATACGCTTTTGAAACCATGGCACACTATAGTCCAACGATCGAAGACGTCATTAATTCTGTCGGAACGAGCGATTGGAAAAGCATTCAAGAAGGTGATTTGATCCTACTGCAGCGGGGCAAGCGGAATTACCTGACAATTGATGAATTTTTAAACGACCGGCCTGCTGATAATGAAATCTTGCAGTACAACTATCCTGTCCTGAAATCGGAAGTCATGCCCGGGTACCGTGCTCAAAGTGTTCCATTGACTATTACAAAAAGTTTGCGCGGTAGCCATGAAATTTTCACGTATGTTGGCATTGATGAGCAGCTCGATATAACCTTTTCATTCCAGGATATTAACAGGCACGAAGGTGAAGATTCAATCCAGGTGCATGTTTTTGATTTTCGCGGTAATGAAATCGCGTCATATATCGTCGCTGATGACGGCGAAACATTCGCATCAGGGCGTGTGCATAATGAACAAGTACTGAGGGTAGCCCTTGCCATGGAGAATCACGGGACCTGCCGGATTGCGATTGAAACCAATGATGACGTTTTTATAAAGGGTATTTCCAGCTACCAGCATTTACTCATGTTCCATGATTCGATTTATCTGACGGATAACGCAGAGTACCAGGATATTCTCGGAGATAAAATAATCACGCCAACTACATTGTTTTCAGATGCACCTTCAATTTCCGCACGTACTTCTCATAATGACGGGCTACAAACGCTGGCCGTGGGAGCCCAGGAATTAGCACTGACAGGCTTACATTCGGAATATGAAGCAACCGATTTAACTGGCATGACAAAAATCGTTAGTCCTAAAAATGACGTTTACCTCCAGGGCTCCGGTTATTTTATTTTTTCCCAAGATCAATTTTTTGATACGACTTTTGGGTTGATACCAGACATCAATGACGTAGAATCATTGGACGGATATGATTACATTATTGCAGAGTATAAGCGGCCGGAAATAAACGGACAATGGCATACGGCCACTGCGACAGTTGAAGTGCCCGAGCTCTACTACTCCGATAATTCTGTCCAATTCATCATTACGCTTCCGGGACTGCCCGAAAATGGCAGACTGCTTCATGTTCAGGAAGTGTCAGTATCGCTTGAAAAAGAGCCTATTACTTTCCAGAATTTTTTTACTAAGATAAAAAATAAGCTTTTCAATTGATGGCAGACCCAGAGAAATCAAAAACTCCGACATTCATGGCACGAGTAGTGCTTCTCGCTGGGGAGCTTTTTAAAGTATCACTGGTGACTTATTTGGCGCTCTACCTGATAGAACAGCTCCGGGAAGGTTTCGTAACATACTTTTTCAGCATGAATGTCCTATCGTACGTTACTATCGCATTGGGGACTTTCACATTCTTATTTGCCGGCAAACCGGAGTATGCTCCGCAGATATCCCAATCGAGCAGTATGAGTAAAGTTTTATTCGTTGCCATAGCGATCATAAGTGCCGTTGTTGTGTACTTTATCGTCAAGCCAGTTGGATTGCTCGCATACATTGTTGCCCCTCTCGCAGGTATAATTATATTTCTGCTTGTGTTATCGATTAATTCAGAAAAAAATGATTATATTCACTAAGCAGCATAACGGAAACTATGAAAAATCACATTAAAGATTTAAAGCTGGCAAACGACGGCATCAAGCGCATTGAGTGGGCAGAAGGCCAAATGGATGTTTTGAGATCGATTCGGACTAGGTTTGCGCGACAGAAGCCGCTTCGAGGATTGCGGCTGGCGGCATGCTTGCACGTAACGACGGAAACGGCAAATCTCATGCGCACCCTGAAAGCGGGAGGCGCGCAAGTTACGCTCTGCGCATCAAATCCGCTCTCAACCCAGGATTACGTTGCCGCTGCGCTCACAAAAAAGTATGGAATTTCTGTTTTTGCCATTAACGGTGAGGATAGAACAACGTATTTTAACCACATTCGCACCGTTCTCGATACAAAGCCGCACCTCACGATGGATGACGGGGCTGATCTCGTTTCCGAACTGCACAAGAACAGAAAAAGCCAGGCAGACCAAATCCGCGGCGGTACCGAGGAGACCACGACAGGAGTGATCCGACTCAAAAGCATGGCAGAACGCGGAGTGCTGCGGTATCCGATCATTGCCGTTAATGATGCAAAGACGAAGCATTTTTTTGATAACCGGTACGGAACGGGTCAATCAACCATGGATGGCATTATTCGCGCAACCAATGTGCTGATTGCCGGCAAGAATATCGTTATTGCCGGATACGGGTGGTGCGGAAGGGGAGCGGCAATGCGCGCAAAGGGATTAGGCGCCAATGTAATCGTAACTGAAGTTGATCCGACAAAATCTATCGAGGCGGTCATGGACGGATTTATGGTAATGCCGATGGATAAGGCTGCGTTGATAGGTGATATTTTTATCACACTAACAGGCGATATCCACGTCATTAGAAAGGAGCACTTCGTAAAGATGAAAGATGGTGCAATCGTTTGCAATTCGGGGCACTTCGATGTTGAAATTGACCTTAAGGGGCTGAATTCGATTGCGAAATCAAAGCAGCAAGTACGTGAATTCGTGACGCAATACACCTTACGGAATAAGCGTGCAATAAATTTACTCGCTGAGGGGCGCCTCATTAACCTTGCGGCTGCAGAAGGCCATCCGCCCTCGGTCATGGACATGAGCTTCGCGAATCAGGCGCTCTCGGCGGAATATATTTCAAAACACTTTCAAAGCATGAAAAAAAGGGTATACCAGGTTCCGGAAAATATCGATAAAAACATCGCTGCACTGAAGCTCAAGACAATGGGCATCTCGATCGATACCTTAACCCCGCAGCAGCGTGAGTACCTGTCGAGCTGGGAAATGGGCACCTAAAAAAAGTGGGAATGAAAAATCAATGGACAACAAAAAAATCCAGAATCGTATATAACAATGACTGGATTACAGTTCGTGAAGATGTAATCGTCCGTAAATCGGGAGTACATGGCACGTACGGAGTCGTAAAAACAATCGGATCTTCTGCAATAGTAGCTTTGAATGATAATATGGAAATTGCACTCATTCGGCAATGGCGTTATCCGCTTCGACATGAGACAATCGAACTTCCCTGGGGCGGGAAGCAAAAACGGGAATCGCACCTCAGTGCGGCAAAACGTGAATTGCGAGAAGAAACAGGCTTAAGCGCACGAAGCTGGAAATCGATCGGATACGTTAACGGATGCCCAGGAGTGGTGCAGGAAGATACCCGATTATTCTTAGCAACGGGACTGCGTCACCATGCATTTAAGCTCGATATGGAAGAACAGCACGAAAAAATACTGACGGTACCGATTCAAATAGCATACCGGTGGGCATCGGACGGTACTATTAACGATGCGACTGCCATCGCAGGCATCGTCCGTGTAAAAAAACTATTAAAAATATGAAATTACTCGTTACCGGCGGAGCTGGGTTCATCGGCTCAAACTTCATTCGCTATTGGTTGCGTGAACATCCGGGCGATACGATTGTTAATTTCGACAAGTTGACATACGCAGGCAACCTCGATAATTTGGTAGATCTGAAAGACAATCCGCACTATACGTTTGTTCGTGCGGATATTTGTGAAATCAAGCAAGTCATCAAGACGCTGCAATTGCATAACATTGACACTATAATTCATTTTGCGGCTAGTACCCACGTAGACAGGTCGGTTATGCTGCGCGAAAAGGGAACTCTCAATCTGGAACTGGGAGAATTATTTACCGATTCTTTAAATTATGATTTTATTTTAAATAACGTGTGGGGAACCCATATTTTGCTAGAGTCTGCCGTACAGGTATGGAAAAATGAGCAAGGTAGTTTTGAAGGAAAACGGTTTCACCACGTTTCAACTGATGAAGTTTTTGGTGCGCTCAAATTAGAAGATACGCGTAAGTTCAATGAAAAAACGCTCTACGACCCACGGAGCCCGTATTCAGCTTCAAAAGCTGGCGCCGACCATCTTGTACGTTCGTACTACGCGACATTTGGGTTGCCGATTACTATTTCAAATACGTCCAATAACTTCGGACCATATCAGTATCCGGAAAAGCTGCTTCCCGTAGCGATCCTTAATGTCATGCAGGGGAAGAAGGTGCCAATCTACGGCGACGGAAAATACATACGAGACTGGCTCTACGTAGACGATCATGCGAGGGCAATTGATCTGATTCTTTCAAAAGGCAAAATTGGTCAAACGTACTGTATTGGCGGCTTGACTGAGGACGTGGACAATCTCGCGCTCATCAATAAAGTTCTGTCAATCATGGGCAAAGGAAATGAAATGGTGGAGTTTATCAAAGACCGGCCTGGCCATGACAGACGGTACGCGGTAGACTGGTCAAAGGCAAAAAAAGAAATCGGTTACCGGCCGCTCCATGACCTCGATACGTACCTGAAAAAAACAATCGCATGGTACCAAAATAATGAGTGGTGGTGGAAAAAGATACTTCAAAAAAAAGAACACCGAGAATACCTAAAAAAGCAATATGGGACATAGCCGGTATCCAACCATTTCAACCATACAGAGATGGATGAGAAAAATCGCAATTGAGAATGGCATTCCTAAGCAGGCAAGCAATACTAACGATCATTCTAAAACTGTATGGAAATTCGCACGGAGCATCATGAAACAAGCCCGTGATAACGGGCAGAAAATAAACAGTACTATGCTGAAGACGGGATGCTACATTCATGATATCGGCAGGATGGTTACGGGAAGCCAAGGATCGAAACTTTTAAAGCCTGCAATCATCCACTGCTACGCGGGTTATGAGATAATGTTGAAAAAGGGATATCCGGAACTGGCACGAATGTGCGTATCTCATGCAGGCGGAAGCGGGCTCGATAGGGCGACAAACAAGAAAAATGGCTTTCTTCCTAAAAATTTTTTTCCTCAATCCGCTGAAGAAAAAATTCTTGCATACAGTGATGCGCGCTGTAGCTATGCAAAAAAAACAGGTCCATATATTGGCACATTCAAGAAAGCCTATGGCCGTTTTCGAAAATACCCCGGAGCAGGAAAACGTTTACTCACAGTCCAGAATTCAATTAAAAAAATGACTGGCAATAGTTCACTATGAAAGTAGCCATTATAGGTGCACAAGGCATGCTCGGCCAGGAACTGATGAATACGTTTCATGAGTATAAGCCAATCCAGTGGAATCACTCAGATTTTGATATAACCGACAGGAAACAGTCGGTTCAGCTGGTTTCAAACCAAAAACCGGGTCTCGTTATAAATGCATCAGCTTTCAATGATGTAGATAAAGCAGAAGGGGAGGAAGCTATTGCCATGAATATTAATGGGTACGGCCCCGGATACCTTGCATCTGCCGTTGAAGCAGCTGGAGGCATTTTAGTCCACTTCAGCACTGATTATGTATTCAACGGCAATATCGTTAAGGGATACCGTGAAGATGATATCCCTGATCCAATTTCAATTTATGGCAAATCAAAACTACTGGGAGAAAATGAAGTACGCCGAAAGTGCCACTGCCACTATATTATCCGCCTCTCCCGGCTCTTTGGAAAGAACTCACGAGGCAGATCCGGCAAAAAAAGTTTTGTTGAGCTTATGCTCACATTGGCACAATCAAAAAAAGAACTCGATATCGTGGATGAGGAGCTCTCTTCTCCTACGTACGCAAAAGATTTGGCCGATAGGACAAAATACTTAATTGATAATCAACTGCCATTCGGAACGTACCATATTACGAATCAGGGTGCATGTACCTGGTTTGGTTTCGCACAAGAAATATTTACTCAATCGGGCATCAGTGTTAAGCTCAATCCTGTGGCTGGGTCATTCTATCCACGCGCTGCAAAAAGGCCTCCCTATTCAGTTTTACTCAATACGAAGCTGCCACATATGAGGAGATGGGAAGAAGCGCTCAAGTCGTATTTACTGCGACCATAATATGAAATTTATCACAACCAAATTCGATACTGCTTGGCTCATCCAACCTGAAGTATTTAAGGATGAACGTGGTTTTTTTCTGGAATCATACTCGAAAGATGTTTTTTTTAATAAAGGTATCACGTCAGAGTTCGTGCAAGACAACCACTCGAGATCTGAGCAAATTGGAGTACTTCGCGGCATTCACTTTCAGCTGCCGCCATTTGAACAAGCGAAACTAGTCCGAGTCACACGCGGTGCAGTATTTGACGTCATTGTTGACCTCAGAAAAACTTCTCCAACCTATGGGCAGTGGCAAGCATTCGAATTGACTGCAGAAAATTTTAAAATGATTTATGCCCCGCGCGGTTTCGCACACGGTTTTTGTACGCTTAAACCACATACTGAATTTCAATATAAGGTGGATAATGTGTATGCTCCGGATCACGATTCTGGCATTATGTGGGATGATCCCACCCTTTCGATTGACTGGCCCATCCATAAGCCAATTCTGTCCGTCAAAGACAGTCAGCTCGGACCGTTTTCAGATATTTCATCCCCATTTTAACCTTCTCATAATCATCACACTCTATGAAAGGCATCGTGCTCGCAGGCGGAACAGGATCAAGGCTCTTCCCGCTTACTAAAGTTACCAACAAGCATTTGCTTCCGGTTTATGATAAACCGATGATTTACTATCCGCTCGAAACGATGAAACGGGCCGGAGTGGATAATATTTTGCTCATTTCCGGAAGGGGGCATGCAGGCCATTTTTTAGAAATGCTAGGAAATGGAAAGAGTCTGGGCGTTAAATTGTCCTATGCCGTTCAAGAAGAACCGGGCGGTATCGCGCAGGCGCTGGGTTTGGCTGAAGATTTTGCGGATAACGAAAAGGTTATCGTTATTCTGGGAGATAATATCATCCAGGATAATATCGTCCAGGCAGTCAAGGATTTCGATGTACAGCTACGCGGGGCAAAAATATTTTTAAAAGAGGTGCACAATCCATCTTCATTCGGCGTCGCTTACATTAAAAAGCGAACAATTGAAAAAATTGTAGAAAAACCCAAAAAACCAGAAAGCAACCTTGCTGTTGTTGGGATTTACATGTATGACAACCAAGTTTTTAAGTATATCAAAACACTCAAACCATCGAAACGCGGAGAGCTCGAAATTACGGACGTAAACAACAAGTACGTTAAAGATGGAACGATGACATTTTCTATCCTCAAGGGATGGTGGGGTGATGGAGGGGAATCGTTTGATTCACTGCTCGCGGCATCAAATTTAGTCGCACAGCAAAAGAAAAAACAACAGTTACATTGATTATTGCCAATGTGCCAAGAATAGTTGGCTGATTTTACGCTACAACTGGATTAAGAAAGGTTGGCCATCAGAAAGTAAGAGTAAGTGCGTGTCATCAACGAAATCTACTGATGAAACATTAGTATAAGGCAGTTTGTAGGTATTACGTTCTGGGCCACGAACTTCTGTAAGGTATGCAGTATTACCTTGAATATAGGCGACGTAATACCGATTTTTTATCCAATAAGCCTGCTGAAGATTTTCGGATGAGCGTACGATAATTTCTCTCGTGGAGTTTTTTGCATTCCAATCAACTATTTCGTTTGAATTGAAATAAAGATTGTGTTCCAATGCATCATCCCACAGTATTCCACGCATGCTATCTGACATTCGTTCCATTGTATTATTCTCTGTGTCAAAAAGGAAGAGCACTTCGTCAGCCTCATCTAGTAACGGTATAAATGAGGAGTATTTTGAAAAAAGTTTAATTTGGGGGCTTAATTTAATGCCGAGCGTATCAATTAATTTTCCCGATAGTGAATAAACCGAAAGTGAATTTTCATTTGACGTAAAAATATATTCACTCGATACGCCAATCACATTATCAATTTCACTGATTAAAGTTTTTGTGCGCTGAAATGTATTGAGACGAAAAAGACCATTTTCTGATGTTGCATACAAGATGCTATTCTCATCGACACTCCACGACATCCACCAAAAATTTTCATCAAACAGTTCATTGACCGGCTGTAATGCATTGTCAGGAGAGGTAGGGTCGAGCCAATACGTAAAGCCATTCTCGAGTACGAGTAAAAGTTCAGGATTGTACGCCGACCAACTCAGACCAACAATCGGCTGATCAACGGTCGTATTATATGCCTCTTCATTTGAAGTGAGCGAGTACACGGTAAGCAAGCGGTCTCTGTATGCAGAAAAAAACCCTCGATCAGCCGAAAGGGCGACATCAGAAAACCGTTCCCGGATGATCGGCTCTGACTGAAAATCGTTCTGGACGAGCTCAACTGTTGGAATACGCACAGTATGGGAAGAAATGACCGTGACCGGCAAATTCCAAGAGAAAAAACCGTCTTTTTGCAGGCTGATCATGACATCTCCCGGAGGCAGATTTTGGATTGTGGCTGGGGTTTCATTATCGGTCAGCAAGCCATCCATCAATACAGTAGCTTTGCGCGGATTTGAATCGATAATGATACCTCCAACGTGTTCAACTGTCCTTTCAGTAAAATTATAACGCCACCCCGCCGCATACAAGACCAATACAGTAGCCGTTATAACAAAGAAAATGCCCAGTAACGAAAAAAAAATTCTTCTCAGCCTAATAGTCATATACGAAGTATTATAGGCATTTGCAAAGAATTTGTCTACTGAGTTTGCTCATAATTGGGAGTCTGGTATAATTAAATTCGATTTCCCAAAGCCCGGTATTTTTTGAACTACCTTATGTCCCAGCTTATTGTTCAAGGAGGAAAATCATTGGAAGGTGAAATAACGATCGGTGGCGCTAAGAATGCCGCGTTGAAGATGATTGCAGCGGCTCTTCTCACTACTGAACGTGTAACATTGACCAATGTACCTGACATACTGGATATCCGGCACATGATTAAAATTGTTGAACACTTGGGTGTACAGGCTGAATTTTCCAACCATTGTTTAACGCTTCAAGCCCCTCGTGTACTTCTTGGCGATCCAGACTACCAGCTTGTAAAACACCTCAGAGGTTCAGTTGTCATCATCGGCCCGCTTCTTGCCCGACTGGGCCACGCGAAAATACCTCAACCTGGCGGCTGCCTCATTGGCGCACGTCCTATTGATACGCACATCAATGCATTTCGTCAGCTTGGAGTTACAGTCGATCAAGAGAAGGATTACTATCATTTCAAATCCGAAAAACTGGATGGTGCAAAAATCGTTCTGGATGAAATGAGCGTAACGGCAACGGAAAATATACTTATGGCGTCAGTCTGCGCAAGTGGAACATCTGAGATACATATGGCTGCTTCTGAACCCGAGGTGGTCGACTTAGCTTGTTTACTAAAGAAGATGGGTGCAAAAATTTCGGGAGAGGGCACCTCCGTTCTTACAATCAAGGGAGTTTCTTCACTTCATGGGGCTGAACACCGGGTTATTCCCGATAGAATTGAGGCTGGAACATTTGCGATTGCAGCGGCAGTAAGTCGCGGAGACGTCCGAATCAAAGGCGTAGAACCGTCTCACCTGGACGCTATACTACAAAAATTGAAAGCCTCCAATGTTTCGTTCATAGTAGAAGGCACGTCTACGCTCCATATCAAGCCAACGACCATGTTTACGCCTATTAGTGTAGATACGAGGCCATTTCCTGGATATCCTACCGATCTTCAAGCGCCTCTTTCTGTACTGCTTACGCAGGCAAGCGGCACGAGTAAAATTTTTGAAACAATGTATGAAGGCCGCCTCGGGTATGTTGATGAATTAAAAAAAATGGGGGCAGATATCACTCCTGTCGACCCTCACACGATAATTATAAACGGTCCAACGCCGCTCTATGGGAAAAGAATTACTTCAATCGATATCAGAGCCGGCGCAACTCTGATCATCGCTGCACTTGTGGCTGAAGGCGAGAGTATAATTAAAAAAGTGGAAATTGTTGATCGAGGTTATGAGCATATTGAAACCCAGCTTAAAAAACTCGGTGCTATTATAGCACGAAAGTAATAGAGCCCTTATGCATAACGATAAAATAAAATCTTCAAATTCAGCAACAAAATTTTTGATTGCAGCCACCTTCGTTCTCTTTATCATTATTAGTTTAGTAAGCGGTTTTTATCTCGGCATCTTGCAGTCGATTCATAGCGAGACCAGCTCGAACGTATCGGATATCATTTCAGATGCAAATTCTTTAATTACCGATGATGCCATCAACACTGATTTATTTACGAATGTTTGGAATGCGATTCAAGATCAATATGCCGGGGGACCGGCAACAGAACAACAGCTCTACTACGGTGCCATTCAAGGTATGGTAGAAAGTCTCGGAGACCCGTATTCGGTATTTCTAGATCCGAGCCAAACAACAGAATTTAATAAAGAACTCACTGGCAGTTTTGAAGGCATCGGCGCTGAGATCGGGATCAAAGAGGATCAGCTGACCATTATTGCGCCGCTTCCTGGCTCTCCGGCTTTCGAGGCGGGTTTGCGTGCTGGAGATAAAATATTTAAAATTGACGAAACTTCTACAGCTGATTTAAGTCTTGACCGTGCAATTTCGCTCATCCGGGGCGAGAAAGGGACTGAAGTGGTGCTGACCATACAAGGCCCAAGCGATTCTGATGTTCGGGAAGTTGCAGTTATTAGAAATATCATCACTGTTGAAAGCGTGCAATGGTCGATGAAAGAAAATGATATCGCATACATTGAGATTATTCATTTCAATGAAGACACTTATTCGACTTTTTCGTCAATGGTCACCGATATTTTGCTCGAGAGCCCTCAAGGCATTATCTTGGATTTACGCAACAATCCCGGAGGATACCTCATGAGTGCGGTTGATGTCGCGGGTGAGTTTGTAGATGGCAAAACGATAGTGATCGAACAATTTGGTGAAAACAAGGATGAATATGTTTCGAGTTCTAATGGGCGGCTCGCCGGAATACCAACCGTCGTGCTCGTAAATCAAGGGAGCGCATCTGCGTCTGAAATTGTTGCAGGGGCACTGCAAGATTATGATGCGGCCACCATCGTTGGTGAACAAACGTACGGAAAAGGCACTGTACAGGATTACGAGCAGTATTCTGATGGCTCCTCGCTCAAATTGACGGTAGCGTACTGGCTGACACCCAACGGCAGATCAATTAATGATTCAGGTATATTACCTGATATTGAGGTAGCACTAACGCCGGAAGATTATAATGCAGACTATGATCCTCAGTATCTTGCCGCTCAAGAGATTATATTAGAATCGGCAATCGCGCAATAATGAACAGTCTTATACACGTTTACGGGAGGGTTCAGGGTGTTTTTTTTAGGGCAACAGTGCAGAAAAAAGCAAAAAGCCTAGGATTGACCGGCTCGGTACAAAACTGTAGCAATGGCAGCGTTGAAATCATCGCATCTGGCGGAAAAAAGCAGCTCGAAACGTTCGTCGGGTGGATTTTATCAAGTCCGGGAGCCAGTAAAGTACAATTGGTTGAAAATAAAATACTGGTTCACTGCAGAAGGTTTGATTCTTTTGAGGTTATCCATTAAGATGTATGTATGGAAGTAATACTGCTTGCCGACGTTAATAATGTTGGAAAACGAGGGGAGGTAAAGAAGGTATCCGACGGGTATGCTCGAAATTTACTTTTTCCGCGAAAACTTGCCATCGTAGCAACCCCGGCCCTCAAGGCACGGGCAGAACGGGTCCACCACCATGATAATGAAGCAAAAAAATCCCAGAAATCGAAACAAGAAAAGCAAGTAGCTAAACTCGACGACCTTACAGTTGTTATTAAAGTGAAATGCAGCACCGGCGGTACACTCTTCGCAGGCCTCTCCAATGATCAAATTATTAAAAAAATCAAAGAGCAGAGTGGCGTAGGGCTGAGCTATGATGCAATTATAATAAAAAATCCGATAAAAAAGGTCGGATTGCACGAGATTCAGGTGATGGTTGGAGAAAATAAAAAATTGGTTACTCTAGACGTTAAAGCACTATGAGTCCAAAACAATGTAAGTACATATTTGTCTCTGGAGGGGTTCTATCGGGCCTCGGTAAAGGGGTTGTCGCTGCTTCAATCGGGCAGTTGCTGCAGAATCGGGGGTATAAAGTTGGCGTTATCAAGTGTGAAAATTACTTGAACATAGATTCAGGCACCATCAATCCGATTGAGCACGGTGACCCATTTTTATGTGAAGATGGACTGGAAGCTGATATGGATCTGGGAACATACGAACGTTTTCTCAACCAGGAAATGGGAAATAAAAACTTTACTACCATGGGGCAGATTTATAAGACCGTTATCGACCGCGAGAGATCTTTCGGCTATAACGGTGAAGATGTTGAAGCGATTCCCCATGTATCAGATGAAATTATTACGAGAATAAAACAGGCAGGAGAAGGGAACGATATTATAATCATCGAACTTGGAGGTACGGCGGGGGAGTACCAAAATATGCTCTACTACGAGGCATGTAGAATCATGAAAGCACAATTAGCCGGGCAAGTGCTTAACATCCACGTTAGCTATGTCCCATTGCCGAAGCATATCGGCGAACCCAAAACAATGCCGACTCAGCTCTCAATTAAAACGGTGATGAGCATGGGCATCATGCCTGAATTTTTAGTATTAAGGAGTGAGGCAGAACTGGATAAACGCAGGCGGTATCTGCTCGGCCTCAAGTGTAACGTCACCGGGGATAATGTCATCATGGCCCGTGACCTGGAGACAATCTATGAGCTGCCGCTCCTTTTTGCAAAGCAAAATTTTGATAAGAATATTCTAAAATTTTTCAAACTCAACTATCGACGTCCACACCTTGGGGAGTGGATGCGTCTGGTAAAAAAAATTAAGTCCACGAAAAAGAAAAAAGTTCGTATTGTGATCGCCGGCAAATACTACAGTACAGGGGATTATGGCCTTACAGATACATATGCAGCGCTCATAGAAGCAATTAAACACGCTTGCTGGTACCACAGCCTTGAATTGGATTTACAGGTTAAAAATACTGAAGATATAGAAAAAAACGGGGCAAAAATAATTGGAAAACCTGATGGCATCATTGTCCCAATCGGCTGGGGGCGCAGGGGGGCAGAGGGTAAAATCCAGACGATACGGTATGCACGCGAAAAAAAGATCCCATACCTCGGGCTTTGTTATGGGATGCAGCTCGCGTGTGTTGAGTTTGCACGAAATGTTGTGGGAATTAAAGGTGCAAACTCAGCAGAAATCGATCCTGACACAAAAGATCCTATCATCCATAGCATTCCAATGTCGAGCAAATATCAGACGATCAAGGGAAAAGGCACGTCAATGCGCCTTGGGGCATATGATTGTTACCTTAAGGAAAAGACCAATGCGGCAATGATATACATGAAGTACGGTGTTGGCGAGCAGTTGAGTGAGAACCGTAAAATGAGGGAAAAAATTACTGCCACCGGTACTGTCAAGGTTTCTGAACGCCATCGGCATCGTTTTGAATTCAATAATAAATATCGGGAGATTCTTGAAGAAAAAGGCTTGGTCATTTCAGGAACCTCTGGTGACAATTTTTTCGTTGAGGCGATTGAATTGCCCCGGTCGATGCATCCTTTTTTTATTGCAACGCAAGGTCACCCTGAATACAAATCAAAGCCACTCCACCCACACCCGTTATTTATTGAATTTATTCGAGCGTCATTAAAGTCATCACAATAAAAAACGCCACGATTTGCGTATGGCGTTTTTTTAAAAAACCGACTGTTTATCGTACAACGTTAACGTATGTTGTCTTCTTCATTTTGCCATCAAATCCCGTAACTTTGCGCTTCGCGAAATGAACCGTTCCGTTTGCAGTCGAAAAGATGGAATCATCATTGGCGAGTTTGACGTTTTTCCCTGGTCTAAAACCTGTTCCTCGCTGGCGTACAATGATATTGCCGGATTTTACAGCTTCTCCTGAATAAATTTTTACTCCGAGCCGCTGGCCTCTACTGTCACGGCCGAGTGAAGTTGTGCCTGTACCTTTAACGTGTGCCATGAATGTGCATTGGATTAATGATATGTAAGAAAACATTATACCATCCCGGCCGGTCTGTCAAGCTATTTGAAGAGATCCACCTCAAAATTAAGGACGTTTTCCGCAGATTGTTTTTTCTTATTGATATTATCAATAGTAGTTTCAAAAAGAACCAGATCTACTTTCTGACGTGTCGCAATAATAGTATTCTCATCAATAGGCGGCGGATTAATGACAGTTTGGTAAACGTTACGGTAGCTGAAGATAACCAGCCAGAGCCCGATGAAAACAACAATGACAACCATAACGTAATTTATATGCCGACTGAGTAAGCGGGGAAGTGACCTAATAGTAAATTTTATTTTCATCACGGTATACTGTAAAAACTTGCATTAATAGAGACTGTTGTGCCTTCAGTGTTCGTATTAATTGCCAAGTCAGACATGGAAATATAATAATCAAGCCGCTCGATCGATGATAAGTATTGGATAATGTGATTCCACGTACCTTGTAAAGATAATGTAACATCAAGCCGCCGTGTAATGCCTTCAGTTGAAAACGTGCCCATCGAAATGGATTGGATAATATTATTTGTTAATGCAATTTCTTCAAGCGTTGAAATAATCTCGAGAACATTGTCTTCTTTAATAAAAATTTTTGAAACACTTTCAATATCTGTTTTAATTGTATTATATTCAGTGCGTGTTTGTTCAATATTCTCACGCTGCTGCTGAAAGCTTGCAAGTTGAATGCGCTTTCCGTTGATGCTTTCCGTCAGTTCACTGACTTTTGTATAGAACGGGATAGTTATGAAAAATAGTAAGCATACGGTTACTGCTGCAGTAATAATACTCAGTATATAAATTTTATAGGAAATGCTAATTTTTTTTGTATACTTCATCGGTAAGCAATCCTGTTATTTCAAATTGAATATTCTCCGGCTGCGAAAGATTTGAAACAGGGGAAGTAATCTCATTGAATGTAGGTAATTTTTCAAGTTCATCTTGAAATTCCAGCAGCGTTGCCCGCGTATCAGCCATTCCCATTAATTTAAAAGATTTAGTTGACGTGATAAATTCAACGTTTGTCAGCGTAATGCCATCAATAACTTTACCGCTGAAATCTGATAAAAACGTAGTCCATTGTATATAATCGTTTTGAATCTGTTGAGCGCTCTTCAGTTGGGTATTGAGTTCTTTCGTTGCTTCCTCGATTGAAATAAGTTTTTCCTCTTTTTGCTGAGCAATTTCTTTATTGATTTGATCAATGAGCGATTCGGAAAAATTATTTAGTAGTAAGTAAGAAAAACCAAATACCGTGGTCGTGATTAGAGCGATGCTAATAATAAAAAATGACGTATTTTTTAATTGAAAAAATATCATCAACCGTTTGACGGTTTTTTTTCTTTCGGGACTGAGTAAGTTAAGCGTGATCATGCCTGAAGAACAGTTCAATAAAACTTTTTTAAACTGAGGCCAATCGCGGTCGTATAAGAAAGATAATCAATGTTGGCCGAAACGTTTTTATCCCTTGCCTTCGAAACGTTACACCAAGGGTCGCCGATAATTACTGTACGGCCGGTGGCCTCCCGGAGATATTCCGGTAACCCGAGCATCCTACTGACACTGCCAGTAAGCAAGAGCGTATTAATGCCGGAATCCGTCCCCGAGTAAGTATTATAGTATTCAATGCAATCTTTGATTTGGAACACGAGCCTATCAATTATGGGTTTAATTATTTGACGTACTTTTCCGTGGGCTTTGCGCTGATCGAGGCCAAAAATTATTTTTGCTTTTTCAGCATCATCAATATTAACTTTAATGCCATTTGCGATTGCGTCGGTCATTTCCTGGCCGCTTACGTCAACCGTAAAAGTGAATTCTATCTTGGAACTTGATGAAATCATAAGATTCGTCCTGCTCTTACCGACATCAATAACCAAGAGTGGTTTCTGACTACTCGATTTTTGGTCAATTAAACATCGGGCAATAGCGATTGATTCATTCTCAAGGTTGATAAGTTCAAGTCCCGCTGCTGAAATAACACGTGCATAGGAATCAACAAGATTTTTAGGCGCAACTGAAACGAGCACGCGTAGTTTTTCCTCCTGTTCTTCAGATGCAGGGCCCAGGACCTGCCAATCGAAATTTGCAGTTTCAAGTTGAATCGGAATATTTTGTTCAATAGCCCAGGTGACTGCCCCCTTCAATTCATTTGCAGGCACTGTAGGAATGAGGACTGTCTTGATAAAAATTTGACGCTCAGGGAGCGAAGCGTTGGTAAAAGTAGTGTCAAGTTTTCCATAATGGGGTTTTTTAATCAGTTCACCTATCAGTGAGGTAATGGCCTCCTCATCGCGAATAATTCCCCCCTGGATCGTATTTGGCTGCGTATTGATTTCACCGAATGAATGGACCCTATACGCACGCCTCCGGCTTGGGTGGAGCTGAAAAAAGCGGATTTTATAATCACTAATATCGAGACCAATATGATTTTTAAATGGTAGAAAATTTAGCATACACTACCGCGTACTATAAAATGTATTTGTCGAGGCGGTTAAGTATTAAATTGTTTCAACAAGTCCGTACATTGGCATCAGTACCGCGAGTGCGATAACAGCTACTACTCCGCCGATGACGAGCATAAGGATTGGTTCAATGATAGTTGAAAGACCCTGCATCGTCTGGTCCACATCTTCTTCATAAAAATTTGCGATTTCTTCGGAAATGGTATCGAGCGTTCCGCTCTCTTCGCCGATATGCACCATTTGGGAGACAACAGGTGGAAATAATTTTGGCTGTGCCTCAAGGGTTTTTACGATACTGATGCCTTTTTTTACCTTATCAGCGGCTTCATTCATCGTATTCTGGTAATGCACATTGCCGAGCGTTTTCCCGATTATTTGCAGGGTTTGAACAATTGGGATGTCAGTCTTTAAAAGCGAACTTAGTGTTCGTGTAAAACGTGTTATATTGATTTTTTTAATAATCGTTGATATGAGTGGCAGCTTGAGCAAAATGAAATGCAAGTAGTATTTTCCTTTCTGGGTCTTTTTTAGCCGGATAAATCCGTAAAATGCCAAAATACCTCCCCCAAGGGCATAAATTCCAAAATGAATCAAAAAGTCACTCAGCCAGATAATCAGCTTTGTGGGAAGAGGAAGCTCTGCTCCGGATTCAGCATAGATGCCAGTCAACTGTGGGATCACGGTGACCATCATGATAATACCGATGCCAAACATGGCTACGATGACAACAGACGGATACATCATGGCCGAACGGACTTTAGCGATCAGTGCATGATCCTTTTTCATCTGTGTGGTGAGGTATATAAGTATTTCATCGAGTTTACCGCTGACCTCTCCGGCGGCGATCATATTGATAAATAACTCTGAAAAGACTTTTGGGTGCTTTGCGAGGGCATTTGAAAATGAAATGCCACTCTCTACGTCGTGCTGAATTTCAGTGATGATCACCTTAAATTGCTTGTTTGTTGTTTGATTGGCCAGTGTTTTCATCGCGTGCGCGAGCGGGAAACCCGTTTTTACCATAATAGAAAGGTTCTGCGTAAAGAAAATTTTCTGCACGACTGGGATTCTAGACATCGAACTAAGAATTGCTTGCAAGGAAAATCTACTAACCTTCTTAACGGGTGAAGCTGAAGTCAAAATTAAATTCTTCCCTTTCAGGTATCCTGAGAGGGTTTTTTCATCCTTCATGTTCATCTTACCCTTCTCGAGCTTCCCGTCCATTGTCCGGGCGGTATAATTGAATTCAGGCATATTAATCTTTGGTTACGCGAAGCACTTCTGCAATGGAGGTCGCACCATTTTTTGCTTTAATAAAGCCGTCTTCTATCATGGTGAGCATTCCATTTTTTCTTGCTTCCGCTAATATTGTCTGCTCTGGCGCTTTTTCAGTGATGAGCCTTGCAATAGTATCTGTAATCTCAAGCACCTCAAAAATGCCCATTCTTCCTTTATATCCTGAGCCGTTGCACTGCTTGCAGCCCTTTCCTTCGTAAAAAAGGAGCGATTCGACAGGAGTTTCCGACGAAAGGATAATGCCCTGCTGTTCGAGAACTTTAATAATAGAATCAATATTAACCTTTTTTTTCAGTTCATCAATCGCCTTCTTTGAAAGAGTGAAACTATGAATGCAGTTCATGCATATTTTTCTGACAAGTCGCTGCGCAATAACGACATTGGTCGTTGACCCAATTAAAAACGGGGGGACGCCCATCTCCTCAAGACGGGGGAGAGTCGTAACTGCATCATTCGTATGGAGTGTTGAGAGCACGAGGTGGCCGGTCATCGCAGCATGAGTCGCAATTTCAGCAGTTTCCCCATCGCGTATCTCTCCAACCATAATAATATTTGGATCCTGGCGTAAGAGTGCCCGAAGTCCGCCGGCAAACGTAAAACCGATCCGAGGGTTGACCTGGCTTTGGTTAACGCGCGGCATACGGTACTCAATCGGATCCTCGATCGTTGCGATGTTAACGCCAGGGTCATTGACCATATTCATCAGTGTATAGAGTGTGGTCGTTTTTCCGCTGCCGGTCGGGCCTGTTACCAATATCATTCCCTGTGGTTTTTTCGTATTCGCGTTTACTATTTCAAGGGCTTTCAGCTGAAAACCTATTTGTTCAAGCGTCAAAATTTTGCTGGATTCATTGAGCAGGCGCAAAACGATTTTTTCGCCATCGAACACGGGAATTATTGATACGCGAAATGAAATTTTATATTCTGAAGTGGAAATTTTAAAACGCCCATCCTGGGGAAGACGATGCTCATCGATTTTTAAATTCGATAAAATTTTAATTCTCGCAGTAACACCGGGTTGCAGTTTTTTGGGCAGCCGCATGACTTCGCGCAGAATGCCGTCGATGCGGTATCGTATCGCTAAATCTTTTTCAGTCGGTTCAATATGAATATCTGAGGCTCCCTCGAAAATGGCGTATTCGAGCAGCGTATCAACTATGCGTACAATCGGGAGGTCCTGTGCAAGTTGTTTTAGGTCTGCTTGCTGAGAGCCGTCCGCTGTATCGACTTCGCCTTTTGAAATTTTTTTAAATTCTGACGAAAGGCCTTTATGGTACTGGGAAATTACTTCTTTTATGCTTGAAAAAGTCGTTACGGCGACTTTTATTTTTAACCCTGTTTTTTTTCTGAGAAAATCAATTATTTGGAGATTTTTGGGATCTACGGTTGCGACTTGGAGGTCGGTTTCATTTTTATCATAGGCGGCAATTTGGTACGTTTGAACGATCGTCTCAGGAATAGTCATGAGAATATCTTTTCTGATCGTACTCCGCCTGAGGTCGATGAAAGGCAGTTTGTAGTAATTTGCTATCGTTTCAAAGAGCACATTTTCGGATACGAGATTTTTTTCTATGATATATTGGGTAAAATCCGAATTTTCCTCGCTCACTTTTTTAATAGCATCATTAAGCTGATCTTTTTCAATAATATCGCTCTGAGATAGAATCAATTGAATTTCTTTATTTGGCAGCATTTTTTTCCGTTAAGGTGGATATATTATATCACATTCTAGCGCTCTAGTCAAAATTATAATGAAAGTTTTTCTGAGAAATCGTAAATAAAAATTGAGTAGCCGACCATATCATCCGGCTTGAATGATTGAAGCCATGAGTATTTATGGTCTTTTGACAGGAGACTGGTCACGCTAATAGCAACAACACAATTTAATTTGCTGGTACCCTGATAATTTTCAGTATCAGGCAAATAGCGGTAGTCAATGCCGTAGTAGCTAAGATTTGCCTGCCCAAAATAGCTTATGCAAACGTATTCGATATTTCGGTCAAGCATGTATTGCTTGAGTTGTTTTGCACTTTGGCCCCAATCAATGTTAGAATCAACTAGAAAATCCGATCCATTTTTTGGACCCCCGATCGCTTCATTAAAATATGCCAAGTAGTTTGGGTAGGTTGCCACGGATGAAAATGCGTAAAAGAGCGTAAGCAGCACGATACTCATGCGATAGGGCTTGTGCAGCTTTTTCATTTTAACAGTAAGTAAAAATCCGCAAAGGACAAAAACAAACGGATAGATTGGAAAAATATGCCGTACTCCAAGATTAAGATGTGAGTTCATGCTGAAGAGAAAATAAATGACTGGCGGGAGTATCAATATATACCATTGCATTGAAATTGAGCGTAATTTTTGATAAAAAGGCGTGCCAGCACTATTTTTCCGGAAAAAGTATGATATGCCGAACACAAGCAGTAAAAGTAAAAAAATTTGTGTAGAAATTGGGGTTTTGATTAAAAAAGCCACTGGGAAATAGTACCACCATCCAAATTCTGAGTGTTGTCCAAGCAAGTAGGACGTATGCCCGTAAAGGTTGTGCGTATAAACGCTCCACAAACCTTTAAAATAAGAATATGCCGGAACGGGAACGTTATGAGCAAACCATTCGATAAACGAACCGAATGGTTTGGTTGGATCGGCGAGTGGTATAATTTTTTGAGAAAGTATATTTTCATTGCTTAAATCGCTAGTGGCGAGCAGCGAATCTCTGCGTGCGAATTGGTACTGGACATCCGGATCATCGATCGGAATTTTAAATTCAAAAAGGTAGGCACTCATGATGACAAGTCCAATAATCGCGAAGACTATCAGTCCATTTGTGATAAATTTTTTTATACTTACTGCAGTAATGCGGTTTTTTGACTTCAGAAGATAGAAGATTTGCAGCAGCATCAGGATAGGCACAAGGATGACCGCTGAAAATTTGCTAACAAGCGCACAGCCAAGAAAAACAGCTGTGAGAACCATGTTTTTCCGATTGCCACGCTTGAGATATTTATGAAAATAGTATAAGGTTAAAAAGAAGAATAGCGATAAGCCAACATCAGTGGTAACATACCTTGAGTGTGCAATAAAATTCGGTGATAGCGAATACAGAAAAAGAGAAAAGAAACCCGCTGTAGTGCCAAAAAGTTCACGAGACCACAGAAAAATAAACAGGCCGAGAATAATGCTCACGAGCATCATAGGGAGCCTCGCAAGCAGTAAAATGGTATCGGCATGCATTCCTCCATCGTAAAGAAGATCTCTCGCAAATTGCCACTGATCATCTGCAGCCCAGCCTTTTTTATCGAATGGAGAATCAATCAAACCATCGGCAACTACAAGCGGTATGGCCGAAAGTTCTTTGAGAAGCGGTGGATGTTCCACATTCATGCGGAAATCACGTTTTATTAAATAACTATATCCCGCTGCAAGGTGAGTGCCCTCATCAACGGTTTGAGATTCTGTTAATGATGATGTTAATTCAAACACAAACATCATCCCGAGCAATGCCCCGACGATAAAAATTTGTTTTTTTGTAAGACGCTGAGTATGCAATTTAATAAGCAAATGTTTCAAATAAAGAGGGGAACCGGAACTTTTTGTTTCCGCGATGCTAATTCGCTCGTTGCCGTCATTTCTGCACTTTTCATTAATCTCCTGATCTGGGCATTCCTCTATCTGAAGGTGCAGCCGGATCATGATCCATTTTATCTCCATTATAACATTTACTTTGGTGTCGACCTAATCGGATCGTGGTACCGTATGTATATCATGCCACTTTCCGGCTTTGTCTTTATAGCATTCAATGCATATCTTTCGTGTTCAGCTGGAAAATACAATAAAATCGCGGGAAGGTTGATAATCTGGACGAGCGTACTGCTGCAAGTGATCCTCTTGGCCGCAGCTTACCTGATCATAGAAATAAATAGTTAAGCGTTATGGGATTCGAAAAAAATTTTGATATCATAAAAATATTTTTACTCACAACATTGACTTTCGTCGTTACGTTCAGCTGGACGCCGCTCCTGACGCATTACCTGTATAAATTCAAGCTTGGAAAGAAGATACGCTCAGCAGAACAGACTCCGATTTATTCTAAATTGCATGAGGCAAAATCTGGCACCCCGACTATGGGAGGCATTTTAATATGGCTCAGCACTTTTTTTATTGCACTATTGTTTTTCGTCACGAGCAATACCATAGAGATTGACTGGATCCGCCGCCTCAATTTTTTAACACGGGCCGAGACGCTGCTCCCACTCGGCGCGCTGGTTGCATCAGCGATTGTCGGCCTTTTTGACGATATGCTCAACATCCGCGGGATTGGTGCTTCAGGAGGAGGATTGCGCGTCCGCCATAAGCTTATCATCTATATCCTCATCGCGATTTTTGGCGCATATTGGTTTTATTTTAAGCTCGATTGGACTACCCTTCACGTGCCTTTTCTCGGCAACTATGACATCGGCCTTTGGTATATTCCAATATTTATCTTTATAATTGTCGCTACTGCTTTTTCAGTCAATGAAATTGACGGCCTCGATGGTCTGTCGGGAGGTACGCTACTCGCATCATTTGCAGCATTCAGTGCGATTGCTTTTGCGCAGGGAAGATATAATCTCGCCGCTTTTTGTGGTGTCATAATCGGCGCCCTGCTCGCATTTCTTTGGTTCAATATCAACCCAGCGCGTTTTTTTATGGGTGATACGGGGGCCATGTCCCTTGGTGTCACGCTCGGTATTGTGGCAATGATGACAAACTCCGCACTTTTTTTGCCGATCATCGGATTGCCGTTCGTTATTGTATCAGGGTCGGTTATTATCCAGCTTATTGGAAAAAAAATATTTAAAAAGAAAGTTTTTTTGTCCGCACCGCTTCACCACCATCTTGAGGCGAGAGGTTGGACTGAGCCGAAAATCGTGATGCGCTTTTGGATTATTTCTGGCGTAAGTGCAGTCGTTGGGGTCATCCTCTTTTTGGTAGACAAGTAGCTGCTGTACAAGCTTAACTGCTAGACTCTCCACTTCTTGAAAAAGGAGCAATTTATGGTATAGTATAGACTACTTTGTTTTGCATATGGCTAAGCAAATGTTCGCATTTAAGGGGAAAAAGGTATTAGTAATGGGTTTAGGTTTGCATGGCGGGGGCCTTGAATCAGCGCGCTGGTTTGCATGCCAGGGCGCTCGTGTTACTGTAACTGACCTGCGGAATAGAAACGTACTGTTACCTTCAATTAAGCGGCTGGAAAAATATCCTATCCGTTATGTGCTTGGCAAGCATCGTAAATCGGATTTTAAAAAAGCAGATTTAATCATAAAAAATCCAGGTGTGCCGAAAAATTCTGAATTTCTCGCGACCGCGCGCGGTGCGGGGGTGCCTATTGAAACTGATATTAGCATTTTTTTACAATACTGTTCTTCACCGATAATTGCAGTAACCGGCACAAAAGGCAAGTCTACGACAAGTTCTTTAATTTTTTACATTCTCAAAAAAGCTGGCATTAATGCATTTTTAGCCGGCAATATCCAAATTTCACCGCTTACAATTCTAAGCAAAGCGAATCGCAGCACACCGGTCGTGCTCGAACTTTCATCATGGCAACTCGAAGATATCAGCCATCTGAAGTGGGGGCCTGATATTGCAGTTATCACGAATATCATGAGGGACCATATGAACCGGTACCGTACGCTAACATCGTATGTGAAATCAAAAAAACTGATTACTCAACATCAAACGAATAAACAATTCATCATAGCAAACGATACTAACAAACTGTCGAAGCAAATCGCAGTCAGTTCATCAGCCCGTGTAGCGTGGGTGTCTACAAGGGCGATTTCGAGAGGAATGGCATGTTTTATCCGTCATGGCTGGATTTATTTTTCCTCTCACGGTAAATCGAATCCGGTTATTTCCCTGAAAGATATCGGAATGCCTGGCATGCATAATGCTGAAAATGTAATGGCCGGTATCGCAGTAGCAAAAATACTGCACGTGCCGCAATTAATTATCCAATCTGCCGTCAAAGGGTTTAACGGCATCCCTCATCGACTAGAACTCGTACGGGTGCTCCACGGAAGGCGCTACTACAATGATTCCGCTGCAACAATACCCGACGCAACCTGCGCTGCTCTCAGGACAATAAAAAATGGAATAGTGCTTATTGCGGGTGGCGCAGATAAAAAGCTACATTACTTAGCGATGGCGAAGGAAATTAAATCGAAAGTAAAATTTACGGTCCTACTACCCGGTACCGCATCAGAAAAAATAAAATCGGCTTTTAATTCTGTCCGTTACACCAAGTATGTGGTCGTAGCGTCACTTGCGGAAGCTCTTATGCTGGCAAGATCAGAATCAGCATTCGAGGATAGTATTGTTTTATCTCCCGGTGCGGCAAGTTTTGGCCTTTTCTTGAACGAATTTGATCGGGGTAACCGGTTTAAGAAAGCAGTTCATAACCTCCATTAAATGGCACAAACCAGACTACATAAACCGGATTATGCAATTCTTATTATCATAGGCATTATCGTTGTGTATGGATTAATTATGCTGTCTTCAGCAAGTTCTGTGCTTGCCTTTGATAAGTACGGTGATAGTAACTATTTTTTAAAACATCAGCTTCTATTTGGCGTTTTACTTGGAATTATTGGGTTCTTGATCGCATCAAAGATCGATTACCACTTATGGAGTAAACTCGCACTGCCGATCCTCGTTATAAATATTTTATTGCTACTCGCTGTATTTATTCCAGGAATTGGATTCGAGTACGGTGGGGCACGGCGCTGGATCAATTTGGGATTTACACTCCTGCAGCCCACTGAAGTACTGAAGCTGACCTTTATTTTGTATTTGTCCGTACTATTTGCTAAGAATAAAGAGGGGATAAAAGAGGCTGCGTATGGGCTGGTTCCCTTCTTGATCATACTCGGATCGATAATATTCCTTATCATGCTTCAGCCCGATATGGGAACAATGACTGTTATCGCAATCACTGGAGTAGCCATCTTTTTTATTGCTGGCGCCCCAATCAAGCACTTGGCATGGATAATGCTCGGGGCAACAGGTTTATTTTTAGTACTCATTAAAATTGCTCCATACCGCGCGGCACGCTTGACGGTATTCCTTAATCCAGCACTGGATCCGCAAGGCGTTGGCTACCATATTAATCAGGCATTACTCGCTATCGGCAGCGGCGGCCTTTTCGGCCTCGGCCTCGGACATTCACGGCAAAAATATTTGTACCTGCCGGAAGTTACCGGAGACTCAATTTTTGCAGTCATTGCTGAAGAGTTGGGACTCTTTTTTTCGATTGCGCTGATTATACTATTTATTTCTTTTTTATACCGCGGACTGCAGATAGCAAAAAAAGCTCCCGACACGTTTGGAAAACTCGTTTCGGTTGGCATCGTATCGTGGATCGTGCTCCAAGCCTTTATCAATATTGCTGCCATGGTTACACTCCTGCCACTTACGGGTATACCACTTCCATTCATTAGTTATGGCAGTTCTGCGCTCGCCACTTCTTTAATTGCAATCGGCATTCTTATCAATATTTCTAAGCAAATAAAAAACTCATGAAATTTGTATTCGCTGGCGGAGGTACGGCCGGCTCAGTTATCCCGTTAATTTCCGTTTACCATGAACTGAAAAAAAATCTTCCTGATTCAGACTTGCTTTTTATCGGCACGATCTCCGGAAATCCGGAAAAGAGCATCGTTGAACAGCATGGAATTCGGTTCACATCGATTTTTTGCGGTAAGCTTCGGCGTTACTTTGATTTTCGTAATATTTTGGACATCGTGCTCATTGCAATCGGTTTTTTCCAATCTTTAAAAATTTTGGTAAGCTATAAGCCTTCTGCCGTAGTGAGTGCGGGGAGCTACGTTGGAGTACCTGTTATCTATGCCGCAAAACTGCTCAATATCCCTGTGTTAATCCACCAGCAAGATATTCGTCCTTCACTTTCCAATAGGCTTACGGCATGGATTGCCGGGCACATAACCGTTTCATTTGACATTTCGACTCGATTCTTTAATGCACGCAAAACAAGCCTTACCGGCAATCCGTTCCGCCCGGATATTCTTAATGGCAATCCGATGCGTGCAATTTCGCAATATAAATTTGATGAAAAAATTCCGACAATTTTAATAATGGGTGGCGGTACGGGTGCGCGTTTTATAAACCAATTAGTATGCCAATCAATTGGTGAATTAACGAAAAATTTTCAAATTATTCATATCACCGGAGCAGGCAAATCCATACAACTCCAGGATAATAGCCGTTATATCCAAAGGGAATTTATGGCCGAACGCATGCCGGATGCATATGCGCTTGCTTCCATCGTTGTCGCGAGAGCGGGTATTTCTACCTGTACCGAGTTAATGCATCTTGGCAAGCCTTCCATACTCATTCCTCTGCCGAACTCCCACCAAGAGGACAACGCACAGTACTTTTTAGATAGAAGCGCGGTTTTAGTCATAGAACAGGATACTGCTACGGCGAAACATTTTGTAGAAACTATCAGGAACTTGCAGGCAAATAAGGTTGAGTTGCAAACACTTTCTAAAACGATACGAACGCTCGGAAAAACGGATGCAGCACAAAAGATTGCTCAGGCGATAATCGGTCTATGCAAAAAATAGTACAACTTGAAAAATGCCATGCCATTCATTTTATTGGAATTGGCGGGATAGGAATTTCTGCGGCTGCACGTATTTCTCATGCATTTGGAATGCGGGTTACCGGTTCAGACATCACGCAAACAGGACTGACCAGGCAGCTCAATAAAGAGGGGATTACTTGTATTATTGGAAAACATAGCGCTTCGAACGTGCCCAAAGATGCGGACTTAATCGTATTTTCAAACGCTCTAGCATCGGATAATCCCGAACTAAAAAAGGGACAAAAGCTCGGGATCCCATCGTTGACCTACCCTGAGTTTATGGGGCAGCTGATGAAATCCTATATTCAGCTTGTCGTAACGGGTACTCATGGCAAAAGCACGACTACTTCGATGCTGGCTCATATTTTAATCGCTGCCGGGCTGGATCCTACTGTCATAGTCGGTGCACACATTGATGCGTTTCAAGGCAATGCTCGCGTCGGCCTCGGACGGCACTTTATCATCGAAGGCGATGAATATAAAAAGGCTTTTCACAGCTACCGGCCATACGGCTTGATCGTAAATAACATTGAAGCAGACCACCTCGATGTCTATAAAGATGAAGAAGCTATCGTACGCGCATTCAAGGCGCTCATCAAGCGGATGCCACGCGGAGGCTGCATCGCGGTAAATATCATGGACAGTAACTCGATCCGCGCTGTCGAAGGCGCTCCGTGCAAGATTATCACATACGGCATTGGGTTTGGCGATTTGCACGTAACGAATATTTTACGGAAAGATAAATTTACGTTGTTCTCAGTGTCTGGTATTGATAAATTTGATCTTTCCATACTGCAGCACGGCAGGCATAATGTTTTAAATGCCCTCGCTGCAGCGTCACTTGCCTATATGTTCGGAATACGCACTGAACACATTGCAGCCGGTTTGCGATCCTATGGCGGAGCCGCCAGGCGTTTTGAAATTAAAGGAACCAAAAACGGGATTACCGTCGTGGATGATTACGCTCATCATCCGACTGCAATTAAAGAAACCCTCCGGACGGCAAAAGATTTTTTTGCGAACAGGAGGATTTGGTGCATTTTTCAGCCCCATAGCGCACACCGTACTGAATCGCTTTTTACATCCTTCAGAGGCGCATTTACCGATTGCGACCAGCTTATTATTACGGATACCTATAAAGTTGCAGGAAGGGAATTGAAAGCCAAACGGACTGCAAAGGATCTTGCAGCAGAAATAGGCAAACGGAACCAGCCAGTGCACTATGCGAAAAATTTTAACGATGCGATCAAGCACTTTACGGCGCGGAAGAAAAGAGGAGACGTCGTGATCACGATGGGCGCAGGCACGATTACAGACGTCAGCGGCAGATTGCTTGCTGTAATTTGATATACACTGCAATTAAAAGGTGACTATGGATGTTAACAGTGTAAAAAAATTAAAAAAGTCGCTTCCCGGAATCCGAGACGATATTTTACTTTCGGATTACACAACATTCCACGTTGGGGGCCCTGCAAGCCTATTCTACATCGCGAAAACGAATTATGAATTGATGAAGGCCGTTACGTCCGCACGTCAGAATGGTGTAGCTTTCTTTATCATCGGCGGCGGAAGCAATATACTCGTATCCGATAAAGGTTTTGAAGGGCTTGTCATAAAAGCAGAAAACTCTGGCATAGCAATCGATGGATATACCATCATAGCAGAATCGGGCGCACTGCTTCAAAAAGTTGTCCGTAAGGCTCTTGAATATAATTTATCAGGCATGGAATTTCTCATCAGCATTCCGGGATCGCTCGGAGGTGCTATCGTCGGAAATGCAGGAACGTCAGAACAATGGATCAGTTCAATAGTGAATTCAGTTGATATCATGCAACAAGATGGAACATTGATTTTATACCAAAAAAGTCAGTGTGATTTTTCCTATCGATTGAGCCGTTTTAAGGGGTCTAATGTCAGTACAGTGCTCACGGTCCGCCTAACGCTTCACCGTGATGATCCTGCCGCGATACAGCGTCGAATAAGTGTGCATTTGGAAAAAAGAAAATACCAGCCGAAAGTGCAAGGCAGCATTGGCTCAATTTTTAAAAATACTCCTACAGAGAAAGCGTGGGAGGTAATAGATCGCGCTGGACTCCGTGGAAAAAAAATTGGCGGAGCTCAAGTGTCGCGTGACCACGCAAACTACATCATCAACACAGGAAATGCTACTGCCGAGGATATTGTCATACTTGTCAGCTACATTAAACAGCAGGTACGTGACCAATTTGGCATTCAGCTTCAAGAAGAGTTTGAGTATGTTGGTTTTTAAACGATTGTTAAAAAGTTTTTATTTTGGTCGCTCAATCACGTTTAGCAACGAGAGCAGCATCCTTGTAAAAAAGCTCAAAAACATATAGAATTACATTACTCAGCTGCCTCAAACAACCAATTAACGAAAAAAAGCCCAATGGGGTTGATAGAAAAAATTTTCGGGGATTCCAATAAGCGGGTTTTAAAAACATACACATCCACAGTTCAGAAGGTCAATGAAATCGAGCCTACCTTCTCTAAGCTTTCAGACGATGACCTGGCCTTACGGACCGAGCAATTTCGGAATAGGCTTAAAAAAGGAGAGACTGTAGAGCAAATTTTACCGGAAGCACTCGCAACGATACGTGAATCAATTAGACGCACCGTTCAGCAGCGCGCGTTTGACGTCCAACTCGTAGCGGCGGTGGTACTACATCAAGGCCATATCGCAGAACAAAAAACTGGCGAAGGCAAAACGCTTTCAGCTGCAATGTCGGCCTATGTCAATTCGCTTGTTGGCAAAGGCGTACACGTCGTAACCGTCAATGATTACTTGTCACGTAGAGATGCGGGATGGTACGGCATTGCGTTACAGAAACTCGGCGTTTCTGTGGGTTGTATTACGCACGAAAAAGCCTTCCTTCTCGATCCTGAATATTCAGAGCACGACGTACTCGATGAACGCCTGCAGCACTTGAAGCCGGTCACACGTAAAGAAGCATACGCAGCTGATGTTACGTACGGCACGAATAATGAATTTGGATTCGACTATCTGCGTGATAATATGGTTCCTTCTCTCACGCACAGGGTACAGCGTGAATTGCACTACGCTATTGTCGATGAAGTCGACAGCATACTCATTGATGAAGCGCGGACTCCGCTCATCATCTCCGCACCGGCGGAAGAATCAACTGATCGATATTACACGTTTGCAAAGATGGTCGCTCAGCTTGATGAAGTAAATGACTACAATATTGATGAAAAAATGCGTGCTGCGACGCTGACTGAATCTGGTATCAATAAAATGGAAAAACTGCTCGGCATCGGGAATATTTATGAAGCGGAAGGGATCGAAACGGTACACCATATCGAACAGGCGCTCCGTGCTCGGGCACTTTTTAAGAAAGATAAGGATTACGTTGTCAAAGAGGGAGAGGTAGTGATCGTCGATGAGTTCACTGGCCGGCTCATGTTTGGCAGGAGATATTCGGAAGGGCTCCACCAAGCTATTGAGGCGAAGGAGAACGTTGATATCAAACGTGAGAGCCGCACAATGGCAACAATCACTTTTCAGAATTATTTTAGGATGTACAAAAAGCTGTCAGGCATGACCGGCACTGCCGCGACGGAAGCAGAAGAATTTCATAAAATTTATAATCTTGATGTCGTCGAGGTGCCGACGAATAAGCCCCTCATCCGGAAAGATAAACCCGATTCAATCTATAAAACCGCGGCAGGAAAATATCAGGCTATCGTCAGAGAAGTGAAAGTACGAGTCGAGGCAGGACAACCTGTCTTAATAGGTACAATTTCGATCGAGAAAAACGAATTACTTAGTACTCTTCTCGAACGTGAAGGTATCGAACACAGCATACTGAACGCAAAAAATCACGAACGTGAAGCCGCGATCATCAGCAGCGCCGGTGAACCAGGCAAAGTAACTCTCGCGACAAATATGGCCGGACGTGGCGTTGATATTATCCTCGGAGGCACGAACGCTGGTCTTGATGTGCAAGAGCGCGTCAAGCAGGTTGGCGGGTTGCACGTGATCGGTACAGAACGCCATGAATCGAGGCGCATTGACAACCAACTGAGAGGCCGTGCCGGACGGCAGGGAGACCCTGGCTCATCCCAATTTTTCATTTCGATGGAAGATGATCTCATGAGAATTTTCGGTTCAGATAGGATGAAAGGCTTGATGGACCGTCTCGGCGTACCCGATGATATGCCAATCGAAAATAAAATGATCAGCAAATCCATCGAGTCGGCCCAAAAAAAAGTTGAAGGCCATAATTTTGATATTAGGAAACACTTGGTCGAATACGATGATGTCATCAATAAACACCGTGAGGTAATTTATCGGCAGCGTCATGGTATTCTCGAAGCAGTCGAAGGAACTGCGATATCCGCTGATTCCCCGAAATCCTCACTCCGTGAAGTAATCATGAAGCTTGTTGAAAATGAAATTGAGCAAATTGTTTCTTTCCATACTTCAACAGAGGATGAAAAAACCTGGAATATTGATGAAATATATGAAGTGATTGATACGATTTTTCCTGTAGACCTCAAAGATCGCATTAGACTCGAAGATATCCGAGAAAAGGCAGGCGATAAACTTCAAGACGCAGCAGCGCGTACCTCATTGATCCAGTACTTTATAAAGTTAGCAGAAAATGCTTATAGTATTTTTTCCAAAAAAATTGGAGAAAAATCAATCGTCAGCCGTGTCGAATTAGCAGTCTACTTGCGGGCAATTGACACTCTTTGGATTGAACACCTCGATATGATGGACCATATGCGGAAGGGTATTGGCTTACGCGGTTATGGCCAGCGGGACCCGCTTATCGAGTACAAAAAAGAGGGGTACCGTCTCTTCAACGAACTCATCAATAATATCCAGAAAAATGTAGTTTACACAATTTTTAAAGTTTCCGTTGCAAACCAAGTTAAGCAGACTCCAATGGCCTCAGCGCAGCACCGCCTTTCTGCTCCTGCAAAGACTGCCCACGACGCGCAGGATACTCCATATCAGAATGATACGCTCAGTTCATCGGAACAGGCCTTGTCATCGAGCACTCAGATTGTCGGTGGAACTACACAGACAGCGGGCGGTAATTTGATGAATAAAGACGGAAAGAAAGTAGGAAGGAATGATCCCTGTCCATGCGGATCCGGCAAAAAGTACAAGAAGTGCCACGGAAAAGATTTATCCTAGCTGGTTTTTGTTTTCATCGATTATTACATGCCGGTTAGCACGATAATCCAAACGGACATGGTCCTAACTTTTACCCATTTCAATCAGTACCGAGAAGTTCGGTACGGAATTTCTAATAGAAGTGATGGGAATATGAAGGTGATTCAAGCGCTAAAAAGTTCATCGGAATCACGTAACGTTAAAACGTTTTTTAAAAATAAAAACATTGATTATCAATCCGTAATTTCAGCCCGTCTTGAACATGGTTCGAAGATTGCGTTCATTGATCGCAATAAAACTCTGCAGGCAGCTCCTGGTTTTGACGGGCTCGCGACCAGCACACCTGGAGCATATTTATCGGTAACGGTTGCCGATTGTTTTCCTGTTTATCTTTTTCAACCTTCTGCTTCCGTCGTCGGCATACTTCATGCTGGATGGCGAAGTATACATGGCGGGATCGTTCATAACGCGCTGGAACTCCTTCATTTCAGGGGCATTGATCTTAGAAACTTACTCGTCGGAATTGGGCCAGGGATACGCCAGTGCCATTTTAAAGTGCAATCCGATGTCGAACAATTTTTTATAAAATATCCGTCATGCATAAAAAGAGATAGGCTAGCGATATATATTGACTTAGCAAATATCATTCGATCGCAAATGATTACAGGCGGTGTCCAAAAAGAAAACATTGAAGACTGTATGCACTGCACGGCGTGCGCTTCTGATGATTACTTTTCGTACCGTATTTCAGAAGATAAGAAAAAAGTGAAAGCGATGATTGCCTACATTGGACTGACGTATAGCCATGATTAATTTCATTAAGCGTAATTACACTGTAATCGTACCAGTATTGCTCGCACTAGTAGCATGCGGCTTTCTGTATATATCCCTGGCGTTATCAATGGATATCACCGCGATTGATTACGTGCCGCTCCATGCAGCCGCCGAACTGATGAACGAAAAACGTGATATCTACAGCACAAACGCGATTAATGAGAAACTCGAATTATTTGGCTATACAAAAAGCGCAAACCGATACCTTTATCCGCCATTTCCAGCTGCGGCAATATACCTACTTTCGTTGGCTGAAATTAAAACTGCGGTAGTAGTATGGACTTTGATATGTATCGTTACGCTTGTTGCAAGCGCATACCTGCTCACATTCTTTTTTCCAGCCGAAAAACGTTCTCTCATTTTTTTAGTTGTACTGATTTCTTTTGTATTTTTTTATCCAAATTGGTTTTCATTGATCCTCGGCCAGATCAACACGATTGTATTAATGCTCATGCTCGGAGGAATTGCCTTACTTGCTAAAAAGTATGATTTTACCGCTGGAGCGTTAATTGCAGTTGCGGCATTGATAAAAATATTTCCAGTGATTATAATTGTATATTTGCTTGTTACAAAAAGATTTAGGGCAGTCGTTGGATCCATAGTTATAGGCCTGACATCAATAATATTTACCATGATGATCGGCGGTTTTCATGCGGTGCACTATTATATAAAATTTGCATTCAATATATTACCCTCGCTTCTGAATGGCAGTTACTGGATTCATGGTGAGATCGGGCCTTCTTTACCCATCCACATTGCAAATAATTTTAATCTACCATCCGTTGCATATGCAATGCCATGGCTGGTGATTGCTCTCTATGCCATACTTTTTATTTATATTGTAAAAAATTCAAAGAAGACGCAAGACGGAATCAATTTGGAAATATCACTTCTTATCCTTGCGGCTCTGCTTTTTTCTAACTACATTTTTCATCATCACCTTATCTGGGCACTCTTTCCGCTCGTGGTACTTTTTCGTTCTGCGCTGGTACATAGGGAAAAGATACAGATAATACTTATCATAATTCTGTTTATACTTTTAGCCTTGCCCCCATGGTTAATAAATCCCCTGATACAGAACATAAACCACGAGTGGACTTATCAATTCGATATGCAGCTCTATTCGCTTATAATACTCTTCTTGGCCAATATTTTTCAGTTACGGCAATATTATATACATCCAGTTAACACTATGAGCAATATTTAACGTAAACATTTTTGGTATTTATTGGCATATAATTAGATATTGCGTTATAATTAAACAATGAATAATCTTTTTGGCTCAATTTTTATTCCCCGGAGTAGCCAGTTTTTAGATGATAGCCTGTCATAATTTTTAAATAAAATCATATCAATGAATTCTAATGCCATCGTCATTTTATCAGCGTGCATTATTTCTTTTGGAATAATGTGTATACTTTTTTTTACCACTGATTTGTTTTCAAGTAATATTATCATCGAGCCGTCTCCAAGTATTTTAGGTAATCCTGGAAAAACCAGCATACCATGTGAGACAAATACGGATTGTATAGGCCTCTGTGATACTGAAAAAAATTTAATACCGAGCTGCACCAAAATAACAGGGGAGCCTTCATTTTGTTCTTGTCTCGAGTATGTTGATGAAACCACCTCGCGTGCTTCGTGCTCATCGACTGCTCAGTAGCATCGTATGGAAATGTACGCACTCAAATTTGAAATAAAGTCCGATGATAAACAGCATATAATCAATGCATATGATCTCGAATTTTTATACGAGACTAGTGTCCAGTCGACAGAAATAAAAAATGATATTGAAAAACAGCACGATACCCTTATTGAATCCGGTGGAACCACTCAATACCAGCAAGAAATATTCAAACAAAACAGCAATGTTTTCCAGCGTGTAATCAATGACATAAGTTCGGACCATGCTGCGCAACATAATCTGAGATCGAGAATGGCCGGTAAACCGAGATCGATTATTAAACAAGCATACGGCTGGCAAGGTACCGGTGTCCAGGTAAACTTTTTATGGTTTGATAACAGCAGCCATAACGTCGAATTGGAATGTACTTGCGAAAATCTGGCAAATTTGGACGTCGTTAAAGAACGACTCTCACAAATCGGCATCACTCGAATAATTTCTGAAATAAAAAAAGCCAAATTAAAATCGTCACGCACATTAGTCATTCTCGTCGTTTTTGGTTGTTTATTAATAGTTTTTACTGGTATTGTTGTCTGGATTTTTTTTCGCGAGCCTGATCAATCGCAAAAAAAATGCAATGAGGTAGATGTTACCAATGCTGTTATCGGTACTGCAGAATTATATTGCCTCGGCAATCTTTGTTCGGAAATATGTGATGGTTTCGATTGCCATGATGTGTCTATGCAGTCAGAATGCATCACTATTGATGTTGTCGATTACCAATTGCAACCATATTCTGACGGAGTTATCGATTGCACGTGGAACGGTGCTGAAAGTAACGGAGTTCCTTCAGATTGCGCACCTGTATGGTAAATAAATTAAAAAGCATCGCTATAGGGGCGGGCGAAATTTTGCTGAGGCACTTTAAAAAACCGAAAAAATACGCTACGAAAAACGGGCGCTATGATTATCTGACCGACGCTGATACGGAAACAAATAACTACATTGTACAAAAAATTATTGAAGCGTTTCCTGCAGATAGAGTGCTCTCAGAAGAAGGGAGCACATCATATGATGGGCGGGGTCGGTGGTGGCTCGTTGATCCTCTCGATGGCACAAAAAATTTTATTCGCGATAATGACGGTTTTTGCGTTGTAATTGGGCTTTGCATTGATGGAAATCCCGAATTTGGCCTGGTATTTTCTCCAGTTAGAAATCTGCTATACTATGCTCAGAAAGGTAAAGGTGCTTTTATGCAGCGAGATAGTTCCGTGAGCAAGCTTTCAGTCAGTATGACGGGGATGATCAGCACATCGCACATGACCGTAGCTGACCATGCTGGAGAACCGCGCCCCCTTATCGGACTTGAAAAAAGTTTTAAAGTGCTCAGAAAGAGCACAGAAGGGAGCACAGGGCTCAAGCTCGCAAAAGTCGCATCTGGTGATGCGGACTTTTTTATGGTAACTCACTATAAAATGGGCAAGTGGGATACGTGCGGTGGACAGGTTATATTGGAAGAGGCAGGTGGTAAGGTTACAAACCTGCATGGAGAAACTCTTAATTATCGAAGTAAAAATGCCCTTTGGAATGATACGATTATTGCTTCAAACTCAAAACTTCACGATCAACTGCTTTCTCACATTCGTCTGTTTTTTAAATACAATGGATCTTTTCCAAAATAAATGCTAAAATTATACAAAACGATTTGGCAAATACATCAATAATTTATTGATTCAGTACTATGGGAGTAATAGAAGTAAAGAATTTATCAAAGCACTTTAAGGACGTTAGGGCTGTTGATGCCATCTGCTTTAGTGTAGAAAAAGGAGAAATTTTTGGTTTTCTGGGTCCCAATGGTGCTGGCAAAACGACAACCATCCGCTGCATGATGGATTTTATTCGACCCACCAGCGGTGAAATTAGAATTCTTGGCATGGACTCACAGAAAAATTCCGTTGAGCTCAAGAAAAAAATCGGTTATCTATCCGGGCAGCTGCGGCTTTACGACAAGTGGACAGGCCAAGATCATATTGATTTCGTAAAAAACTTGAATGGCGATAATGATATCGCGCAATCAATTTGCAAACGCTTTGATTTCGATCCTAGCTTAAAGGTAAAAACACTCTCATCGGGCAATAAGCAAAAGCTCGGAATTGTCATGGCATTTATGACTCGTCCAGAAATTCTTATTATGGACGAACCGACAAACGCCCTTGATCCGCTTCTGCAAAATACAACTTACGAATTGATCGAAGAAGTCACCAAACAAGGAACGACTGTATTCTTTTCCTCCCACAACCTCGCTGAAGTGGACAGAATTTGTCACCGTGTCGGAATTATTAAAAAAGGGAAGATAGTTGCAACTGAAAGCATACATAATCTCAAGGAAATGCGACTCTACTCGGTAGCAATTGATTTTAAAAGTGGATTTGATAAAAGAATTTTCCAATTCGAAGGAATCCAAATTAAAAAAATTCTACCAAAAAGCATCATGCTCACCGTCAAGGGCGACGTGAATTCACTTCTAAAAAAACTCAGTACATTAAACGTACATGACGTGGAAATTCAACATGCAACCCTTGAAGACATCTTTCTAGAGTATTACGAATAGATTTATGAAAACGATATTTCTCAGAACGTTACAAGACAGAAAATATTCTATACTCATTTTTTGCATTTCGGGAGTGCTGCTTCTTTGGCTCTACATTCTTATGTTTCCAACAATGCAAGATATGGGAGAAAATATATTGTCACTCATGGAAAGTTACCCGCCTGCATTGAAGGATATGTTCCCGATCTCTGAGGCAAGCTTTACAAAAATAGAAAATTTTCTTGCGATGGAACAATATAGTCTCATGATTCCAGTGCTGATCATTTTTATGGTGGCAGGCATTGCAGCAGCTGCTTTTTCATCAGAAATCGAAAAAGGCACTATTGAAATACTTTTATCACGTCCCGTATCGCGGATCTCAATTTTTTTCGGAAAATACCTGGTAGGATTGAGCGCATTGGCGTTATTCATTGTCGCTTCGACGTTTATGATCATCCCTCTCGCTACCATGCATAATGTGGATTATTCTATCGAAAATTTTTTATCAATTTCACTGCTCTGTTTCATTTTCGGCTGGGCTGTGTTCAGCATTGCCATGCTCCTCTCAGTCATTTTCTCTGAGCGGAGTAAAGTTTTCATGATCATAGGCGGAATGATGGTTATCATGTATGTAATGCAAATTGTGTCATCCGTAAGCGAAAAGTGGGAAAACGCACAGTTCTTTTCATTTTTTTATTACTATGATTATGAAAACGCCCTACTCAATAATTCACTTGATTTAACGGATGTGTTGGTTTTTGCTGCGGTAGCAGTCAGCTGCACTGCCTTTGGCTTCTACTGGTTTAATAGGCGCGACGTTTCAACATAATCAAATTGATTATGTGGGTAATTTTCAAGTTGATTTAGTATGTTATTGCCAATACAATCGCAATGATAAAAAGATATTACTTGTGATAAGTATGTATCTTGTTAATTTGTCTTGATACAGTTGGCGGACTCATTTAGAATAGTATAGACGCAATTTCGGTTTTTATCTTTCTGTGCACTATAGTCGTCTGTACAATCATAGTCACATATTGGTTGAATACGCGTGATATATCGATTTAAACGTTCCTGGGTAAAGCATACCTGCCATCGTTTCGCTTGTTTTATTGTAGGAAATATGCTATAATCATTGTGTTAAGAAAGGGATAACTTGTCAGTGCATGAGAAAGAAGGAAAATTCAGTCGACACGTTTCATGCAAAATCCCAAAAAGACGTCGCGACTGATTTTAGCTTTTGGAAAAAGTTCTTTACATACTTTACCCTCGGATTGCTATGGTCGGTGACTGTATTTGGATTGCTATTCACGCCCGTCATACTTATTTTCGGATCGACGCAATCCTATATGCGTGCACTTGTAAATGCGAGTACGTGGTCCTACTCTTATGTTTTAATCGTACTCTATACAGTTATTATCAGTTTTTATCTCGGCACGAAGGGCTACCGTGCCAAATTACCGATCTTAATTTTTTTAAATATTTTAGTTTTAGTTTTTTTTATCGCAGCAACTTTTATTTCCATTTCAATCGTATTTGAATAATCGCCTATGCCCAATTCTCATTCAGATCAGGCTACCAATTCGCGTGACAGTGCAATTAAAAAACAGGCGGCAATCCATTGGACAATAATGGGAGTATTGTGGGGTATGTTGATATTTGAAATTTGGTTGATTCACGCAATGTTACTGTGGTGGGCAGATCCAACACGGGTTTCAGCGTTTTTTTTAGTTCAGGGGCGTATAATTGAAATCATAGCATTTGCACTCTGTATCGTTATGGCTCTCTACACCATCGGAATTACAGTCATGCTCATCGTTAATTTATGCCGAAAAACGATGCAGCATGTGCAGTACAGATCATTCGTGAGACTCAATAGTTTAGTTTTAGCCGCATTTATAATCCACTGGGGTATTTTTGCAGTCGTTGCCATACTTTTAAAGTCTTCTGCATAGGGAGTGTACTGTGATGAAGTCTTACACGGAATACCTTAATTTCAATACAAATAATAAAATTGAAATTATTAATATTACTGACAGTGTTAAAAAAGCTGTTAATCGAGCAGGCATCCGAGAAGGAATCTGCCTAGTAAATGCCATGCACATTACTGCTTCGGTATTTATCAATGATGAAGAACCAGGATTAAAAGAAGACTATATAACCTGGCTTGAAAAGGTTGTTCCATCAGACGTGGGTCGGTATAAGCACAATTTGACCGGTGAAGACAACGCACACGCCCACCTTAAAAGAACGATCATGGGTCGCGAGGTTACTATTGCAGTAACACGCGGTTTGCTCGATTTTGGGCCATGGGAACAAGTATTTTACGGTGAGTTTGACGGACAGCGGGAAAAACGAGTTCTTATAAAAATAATTGGAGAATAAAAAAAACTAAAAATCACGCCATGAATCCAATATTTACAGATATAACTGTTATCGTAGCAATTGCAGCCGGTCTCGGAATACTGGCAAGAGTAGTACGCCAGCCCACTTTGGTAGCGTATCTCGTAGCAGGAATTTTAATATCAACATTCGGCGCACTAAGCTCGAGTAGTGTTCATACACTCGAGGTTATGGCAACCTTTGGTACGACGTTGCTGCTGTTTCTGATTGGCCTTGAAATGCGATTTAATAACTTCAAGCTGATCGGAAAAGCGTCACTCATTACCGGATTTGCACAGATCATATTCACTGCTTTTGTCGGTTTTATAATTGTAAAAATACTCGGATTTGATACTATTCCGGCACTCTACATTTCGGTGGCACTTACTTTTTCAAGTACCATTTTAGTCGTCAAGCTGCTTTCTGAAAAAAGGGAACTTCAAACGTTGTATGGGAGAATCGTCGTCGGTTTTTTAATCGTACAAGACATCGTGGCAATTTTCATGCTCATCTTTCTCGCAGGACTTCAAACCGGGGACCACGCACTGCAGTTACTTACTTTTTTAATGACAATTGCGAAAAGCGCCATACTATTCGGAATTACGTACTGGCTTTCAAAAACGGTTTTTCCATGGCTTTTCGATAAATTGGCTACATCGCATGAACTCCTCTTTGTAACGAGTGTTGCATGGGCATTCGGTATCAGCGCTTTTGTCTCAAGTGATTTTATTGGACTCTCGACTGAAATTGGCGGTTTTCTCGCCGGTGTTGCCCTTGCAAAATCATTGGAACAGTACCAAATTGCGTCCCAGATGCGGCCGTTGCGCGATTTTTTCATACTCATTTTTTTTATTGTGCTCGGAACAACTCTCGTTATAGAACAAATAGGGTCAATCCTCGTTCCAGCAATAATCCTTTCAGTTTTTGTAATCATTGGCAATCCCATCATCGTATTAACTGTTATGGGGATACTCGGGTTTAAAAAGAAAACGAGCTTTTATTCGAGTGTAACAGTTGCACAAATTTCAGAATTCAGTTTGATTTTGATGGCCATGGGTTTCGCGCTCGGTCAAGTAACTTCGCAAGATGTATCATTGGTTACACTAGTCGGGATCGTAACTTTTATCACCTCAACATATTGTATACAGCATAACGAATTAATTTATAAACACATTCGTGGGTTTCTGTCGTTTTTTGAACGAAAAAATTCTCTGGAAAACTTTCCTAACCCCAAAAAGGTAGTGAACGGCATAATCCTCGCCGGTGCACACCGGCTTGGTGGACACCTCCTGAGGTCTCTCGACAGTAAGCGTTTTAGTATTGTTGAATTTGATCCGGTGATTGCGAGAGCACTCCGTAATGAAGGGTATCGAGTGTACTTTGGTGATATCACTGACACTGAAATACAGGATGAGGTTGATATCGAAAATGCCCATGTCGTAATATCAACGATACCGAGTTACGCGGACAACGCACAACTGTTAGCACGCATCGCTGAAATCAAGCGGCATAGTAAAAAAGTTCCGATTATGATCGTAACCGCATATTCAATCTGGGAGGCTAAACGCTTGTATCGCGAAGGGGCTGATTACGTAGTCCTGCCGCACTTACTTGGTGGCGAGCATCTTGCTTCTATTATTACAGCAACAAAATTTGACGCAACATTGATGGAAAAAATGAAAAACCATGATCAAAGAACACTTGATAAAATATAGGAATGAACCTGATCATTGCAACTCACAATCCAGGAAAATTTTCAGAAATACGTTCTTTGCTTTCTAGCGGCAGATTCAACGTATTAAGTGCAGATGAGGTCGGTTATCATATAGCACCAAACGAAAATGGGTCGACATTGGTACAAAATGCGCTTATTAAGGCAAGAACAGTTGCCGCGGAAATAAACGAGTGGGTGCTTGCAGAAGATACGGGCCTTTTTGTTGATTGTCTTGGTGGAAATCCCGGCATCAACTCCGCACGTTGGGCAGGGGATAACGCTGCTGACGAACAGATTCGTGATTTTTTATTGCAAAAAATGAAGCAGTATGCTGAAAAAGAGCGCACCGCCAGTTTTACAAGCATCGTTGCGCTAATATCCCCAAACAAAGAAGAATTTATATTCAGTGGGAACATTGCCGGAACTATTGCATTGAAACCAGCTGGCAAAATTCGTTTTCATCTTCCGTATGATCAAGTTTTTATACCAAAAAATTGCAAAAAAACATTCAGCGAATTATCGGACCGTGAAAAGGATTCAATCAGCCATCGCGGCATAGTTTTTAAAAAAGTCAGAACTTTCTTAGCCCAACAATATGGATAAAATTTATATTCCTGAAAAAAAATCAGGCCAGTTCACGCTTCCTGTACTAGGATTAGGAACGTGGGGAGTCGGAGGAAAATATGAACGCGATCTACGATCGAACGAAAAAGCTGAAATTGAAGCGATTCGATATGCAATTGATCTCGGCATCACCCACATTGATACGGCCGAGGTTTACGCACAAGGTTATTCTGAACAGATTATCGGGACAGCCATAACTCCGTACCGTAGAGCCGATTTAAAAATTACGAGTAAGGTACTGCCCGCCCATCTTGAATACGACACCCTCATTAACTCTTGCCAAAGAAGCCTCGAACGCCTTAAAACGGATTATCTGGATTTATACCTTATCCATGCGCCAAATCCTGATATTCCACTCGAGAACACGATGAAAGCAATGAATTTTTTACTGGAAACAAAAGCCATACGGGCAATCGGAGTCAGCAATTTTAGTTCAATGAAACTGCAAGAAGCACAAGCATATTCACATCATAAAATCGTCGTCAATCAAATAAATTACAGCCTGTCTGCCCGAGAACATGAGGAGGTTGGCACGCTTGAATACTGTACGAAAAATGACATTATTATTACCGCGTACCGACCACTCAAATACAGTTCAGAATCGCCGACGTTAATTTTACAAAATCCTCTGCTGAGAAAAATTGCAGAGCGGTACAGTAAAACACCGGCGCAAACCGCCCTGAATTGGATAATCAGTAAAAAAAATGTGGTAACCTTATTCAGATCTTCTCATGTAAATCACATTGAAGAAAATGTAGGAGCTCTGGGTTGGCAGCTGAGTGCACAAGATGCTGAATTACTTGACTTAAATTTTCCACGAGGAGAAACTATTTGGGGTCCACGTGTGTAAGAACGATGGAAAGACAAAAACAACTCATTGTAGTCTACAATACTAAAAGCCTGCCCTTTAATCAGGCATTTGATTTTTTTCATCGTCACATCATTCCTGAAACGTTTCCTTGTAACCTTTCAAAATTAATTTTGCACAATCTCAGTGAAAATAATGAATGGAAACGATTTACAGAAACGCTACCGATTGATGTGCGATATTTTTACAAGGATATGTTTCAAAAAAAGTACCCGTCTGTTTCGGTTGATTTTCCCGCAATTTTCCTCACAACAGGCAGCTCATTGATCTGCATTCTTTCTGCGGAACTGATCGGTGGAATTGTAACGCTGGAAGATTTAATAAAAATAATTTTGGATAGGATCCAAGTGTAAATCTTGTTTATTTCAATGAAGACTACGGATCGTTAATTTTTTGTACGTAGAATGTTTCATATACGGCATGATACATATGATATTCCAGCCGTTTTTTATTGCTTGGAATTACATCACAATATGATACAATTAATGCATGAATTATAAAAAGATCACCTATGTATGTTTAACAATTTTCCTTGGCATCGTATGCAGCACTATTATTCATACTATTGCTGAATTGCTGTATCTCCGGCATGCATCGCAAGTAACGTGGTACCAATATTTTGGTTATGCCGCATGCTCGCTTCCGCCAATTGTCGTATACTCTTTAGTAGTTGTTGGCGGCATTGCCGGCTACTTATTGGGTCTCGTCTGGTGGAAAATAGTATACGTGGAAAAACGTTCACTATGTAAACGCAAAAAAGGCACAAATTAAAAATTATGAGATATTTATCATTCAATCTCATTTTAGCCTGCGTATATCAAATTTATTGGTTTATTTAATATATTTATTAAACATATATGAGAAAAGGGAAACGTTTTGCCACATTAGTGATCATTTTATTATTTTTACTGGGTGTTCTTCCAGCAACTATTTCATTTAGTACTGATTGGATATGGTTTTCTTCAGAGGGGTATTCGTCCTTGTTTACAACAATAGTTTTAACAAAACTCCTTCTTGGTATTACGGTTTCCGTACTTTTTTTTGGGCTGTTGCTCGTTAATGTATATATCGCAAAAAAAATTGCTGCAAAATATTCAAACGCGGTTAACAGTAGCTTGTTCAGGTTTAGAGGCATTGAAATTGGTAAGCTTACCTTTCGCATTCTTATCCCCATTGCTCTGGTTATTGCGCTTTTAACTGGCATTGCCGCGTCAACATCGTGGCAATCAGTACTCCAATTTTTTAACCGCGTGCCATTTGGAACTGAAGATTCGCTTTTTGGACGGGATATTTCTTTTTACTTTTTTGTTTTACCTTTCGTTAAGCTTATCTATTCTTACCTCATGAGCGCACTCATATTGTCACTTATAGGCGCGGGAATTCTGTACCTTTCTCGTGGCATGTTTTCTCTTAAGCGGGTTTCTTTAAAAATTGAACGCCACGTCTCAGCCCACTTTTCATTTTTGCTCTTTTTTGTGTTTAGCTTGCTCGCATCGAAAACGTATTTCGTCGGCATGACTGATTTGCTCTACTCTACCACTGGTCCATTTACCGGGGCCAGCTATACAGACGTCGTAGCTCGTCTTCCGCTCCTGTGGATTTTATGCGGTATTGCTGCCATTACCGCTGTACTTTTTTTTATCAATATTTTTACCAGTATTAGGAAGGTACTTATTACTTCGATTGCTATATATTTTGCAGTTGCAATTATCGGAATTCCTATCTACCCAATGATCATACAAAAACTTATAGTACTGCCGAATGAGCTCGTTAAAGAAACAGAGTACATCGAAAAAAACATTGCCGCAACCCGAAAAGCGTATAAAATCGATACTGTAATAAAAAGGGAATTAACGTCCGATTCCATACAACTCACATCTGACGATATTAAAAATAATGAGTTGACAATCAAGAATATCCGACTATGGGACAGGGGGCCTTTACTCGATACTTTCGGACAATTACAGGAAATACGAACATACTACGATTTCGTTTCAGTTGACAATGACCGGTATGTAATTGATGATGAATACCGGCAAACAATGCTGTCTCCGCGGGAGCTCAATACGGCGAGCTTACCATCTGCAACGTTTATCAATGAGCGGCTTACCTTTACCCATGGATTCGGCGTTGCACTCGGCCCCGTCAATGAAGTGACGGCGGAAGGCTTACCGCTCTTATTTGTAAAAGATTTGCCGCCGGTATCGAACGTAGATACAATCCAGGTAACCAGGCCTGAAATATATTTTGGAGAATTATCGTCGGATTATGTTTTTGTAAATACTAAAGCTGATGAATTTAATTACCCATCCGGAGAAGAGAATGTCTACAGTGAATACATCGGTGATAGCGGCATTGCGATTGATTCAATACTAAAAAAGGCGCTCTTTGCAGCCCGATTCAGTTCCTTGAAAATTTTTCTTTCAAATGACATTTCATCAGAAAGTAAGGTACTCATGCGCAGGAATATTACTGAGAGAATGAAAACTGTCGTGCCATTTCTTAATCTCGATAGCGATCCATATCTCGTTATAACAGAAGGCGGCAAGCTTAAGTGGATATATGACGCATATACGACTGGCGATGCATATCCCTATGCTGAATATGTAACGAATATCGCCCCGGAAATCGCTACCGCATACAACACAGCAACTCCAAGCTATGGTACTATCAACTACATCAGAAATTCGGTGAAAGCAGTAATTGATGCGTACGATGGCAGCATGGATTTCTATATATCTGATCCTGGTGATCCAATTATTCAAGTCTATGCAAAAATATTTCCGGGAGTATTTCAGCCGATCCAAGAAATGCCAGAAGACTTAAAAAAGCATATTCGATATCCTGAAGATATTTTTAGGTACCAAACAATGCTCTATGAGACCTACCATATGGAGCAACCGCAAGTATTCTATAACAAGGAAGATAAATGGGAAGTTCCGCAAGTCAGTGATGAACAAACAGATCCGATGATGCGGCATATGATTATGAAGCTTCCGCAGGAAGAAACGGAGGAGTTTATTCTCATGCTGCCGTATACGCCGAGGAGCAAGGATAACTTGTCAGCTTGGATAGTTGCCCGTGCTGACGGTGATCATTACGGTGAACTTGTTGTTTACCGTTTTCCGAAACAAACCCTTGTATTCGGGCCAAAACAGATCGTAAATCGCATTAGCCAGGATGCGGATATATCAAAGCAGATATCACTCTGGGATCAGCACGGCTCTGAAGTTATCCAAGGTAATTTGCTCGTGATACCGATAGAAGAATCTCTCCTGTATGTCAGACCTCTTTACCTCAGGGCTGAAGGCGGAAAAATTCCTGAGCTTAAGCGCGTAATCGTTGCTTATGAAAGTCGAATTGCCATGGATGAAACATTAGAAAAGGCGTTAAATCAAATTTTTGGAAGTGGTTCTTCCGCAGCAATCGCAATAATGCCAGAACAGCCTGCTGAAGATAGTTCAACTTCAGAAGAATTGGTATCGAAGGCGCTTGAACACTACCAAAATGCAATTGAAGCACAGCGAATGGGGGATTGGGGTACGTATGGAAGTGAAATAAATGAGCTCGGCAATATACTAGAGCAATTAAAAAAATAAAATTATTTCTATCACACAATGAAAATTTCTATCTTAGTAATCCTTGGAACGGGAAGAAAAGGCAGCCAATCAGAAAAAGTTGCTCATGCGGTATATGATATTCTAAAAAATAGGAAAGGAATATCCGCATCAATTCTCGACGTAAAAAAATTTCCAGTTACGTTTACAGTCCCTCCGTGGCAAGAAAATCGTGAAGGAAAAAAACTCCGTTTGATATTGCGGGCCGCTGATGCCTATTTCCTAATAATGCCGGAATATAACCGCGGATATCCAGGTGAATTAAAACTTTTATTTGACCGATCAAAAAATGAGTTTAAGAATAAACCAATTTTAATTTGTGGCGTATCTTCGGGTTCTTTTGGCGGTTCAAGAGCAGTAGAGAATTTTATCCCCGTTTTAACGTATTTGGAAATGAAAATTATTATGCCAATATTATACTTTCCGAATGCTAAAAATGCTTTTACTAATGGCGGATCATTTGCTGATAAAACAATCTTGCCGAAAATCGAGAAAACAATAGGATCATTGCAGAAAAAAATTCAGTCGGTAATTTAGCCATATACAAATTATACTTTTTGCTGACGGCATAGTACTGCATGAGCAGAAATATTTTTATTTCAGAATACCAATTTCTTTACAAATAATAATAATTATGCTATACTCTAATTAAATAAAAAGAAAAATATGGGTAAAATTAGCTTAAATACGATATACTTAGGGTGTGCGATATTTATCACAGCCCTTCTTCTTATATTACCGTTGAGCACGTACGCTACGGATTTCAGGAGCCCCGAAGTTAAAATTTTTAGTACACACCCACTATCATTTGAAAGGGCTTTTTTAGGATTCGCGCACAATTTTCAGGGAGGAGCTTCAATTGCAGTTTGTAATCTTGACAGTAATGGGTATGAAGAAATAGTACTCGGTGCAGGTCTGGGCGGAGGACCACAAGTTCGAGTTTTTGATGCATTTGGAAATCCAAAATTTACTCCCGGCTTTTTTGCTTATGAACAAAATTTTAAAGGAGGGGTAAATATAGCATGTGCTGATCTGGATGGCGACGGTTTTTCTGAAATTATCACAGCTCCAAAGTCGGATGGTGCATCACACATAAGGATATTTAACCGATATGGCAAGCCAATCTTTACTCCGGGTTTCTTTGCACTCGATCCTGCGATTAAATCCGGCATCAACATTGCCGTCGCTGATATAGACGCAGCCGGATTACCTGAGATCATAATTGCACCATCGGCGGGCGTAGAACCTCGTGTGTACGCTTTTAATAGATTTGGCGAGAAACTTCCTACCAATATTTTTCCATTCCATCCTGAATTTACCGGAGGAGTAAGCATCGCCTCGGCTGAAGTAAACGGAGGAAGTGATGAATTGGTGTTTGCCGTTCAAACCGGCGATGTCGCTTGGATAAAAATCGTAAATGTTCAACAAGATTATATCATCGCTGAATTTAAAGCGTTCCCTGATTCATTTACCAGGGGAGTTAACGTTGCCGCCGGAGACTTGGATGCAGATGGATACGATGAAATTATTGTGGCAGCTAACAGCGGCGGCGGCCCTCATATAAAAGTTTTTGAAGCAAATGGCAGATTAAAGAATGATTTATTTCCGTACGAATCAGAATTTCGAGGCGGTATATTTCCCGCTGCAGGCGATATTGATAAAGATGGTTATGGCGAAATTCTTGCCGTCCCTGGACGTAAAAATGGCGATGGCATTGTCGATAAAATTCTGGTTGACCTTTCCGAGCAACGATTGTGGGCGTTTGATAACGATGAATTGGTCAATACATTCCTTGTTTCCACCGGGCTTCCCGGCACGCCAACTCTCCCGGGTGATTTCACGATTTCTCAAAAGATTTTCAGTAAACTGTATTCCGGACCGGATTACTACCTTCCGAATACCCTCTGGAACATGAGATTCGACGGCTCAAGACTGCTCCATGGTGCTTATTGGCATAATAATTTTGGGCACCGAATGAGCCATGGCTGTGTAAATATTTCGTATCCCAACGCTGAATGGCTTTATAATGCTACGCCAATTGGCGCAAGAGTTTTCGTGCAGGAGTAGTATGATTATCCACAGATAGCTTTTGTGGCTTTCTTTTGGTATACTGGACAGTACTAACGGTAGCGTTTGACTGTGTATTTTTTTATGTATGACTTTGCGTAAGAAAGTTTGGCTTACATTTGCAGGTATCGTTGTATTAACAGTTGTAGCTGGATTTATTGACTATCCGAGTGGACCCGATATCAAGATTGGCACTTTTTTTCGTGAGGTAAAAGTGCACCTCGGGCTTGACTTACTCGGTGGTACCAACCTCGTATATGATGCGGACACCTCACAAATTGAAGAAAGCGACAAGGCGGCCGCGCTTGAGGGCGTGCGTGATGTCATAGAAAATCGGGTAAATGCTTTCGGCGTATCGGAACCTTTTGTTCAGACAAATCAAGCGGGAAGCCAATGGCGCATCATTGTTGAACTTGCAGGCATCACCAATATTTCTGAAGCTATTCAAATGATAGGAGAGACCCCGCTGCTCGAATTTAAAGAAGAAGTGACTGTTGAGCCAACAGAAGAAGAAAAAACTGCGATAATCACCCTTAATGAAGAATCAAAAAAGCAAGCTGAGAGTGTACTCGCACTCGCAACAGCTCCCGGTGCGGATTTTGGTGCACTCGCTAATGAATATAGCCAAGATCCAGGAAACAAAGATGCTGATACTGGCGAACAACGAGGCGGAGATCTCGGTTTTTTCACACGCGATATGATGGTGCCAGAATTTGCAAATACTGTTTTTGACCAAGCTATAATTGGTGAAGTCTATCCGCAGATTGTTGAAACAGAGTTTGGCTACCACATCATAAAAAAAACAGCAATTGATGGTGACCAGGCGCAAGCGAGCCATATACTTTTTTCCAAGCAATCAACCGAAGGGTATACAGATTTTGCTAATACCGAACTCTCGGGAAAAAATCTTAGCCGGTCTGCCGTTGCATTTGATCCGAATACAAACGAACCACAGGTATCACTCGAATTCGATACGGAAGGCAAGGAATTATTTTCACAAATCACGGAACGCAATGTCAATAAAATTGTTGGCATATACCTTGATGGCTCTCCAATTTCACTGCCTCGAGTCAATGAACCTATTCGTGATGGAAATGCAGTCATTTCCGGTAGTTTTTCTCTTGAAGAAGCTAAGCTACTCGCACAGCGGCTCAATGCTGGAGCACTGCCAGTACCGATTACGCTCGTATCACAACAAAATATTGGAGCTACGCTCGGAGAGCAGTCAATCCAAAAAAGTTTTTTCGCGGGGTTGGTAGGGCTTATACTCGTCGCACTGTTCATGATTATATACTATCGCCTGCCTGGATTATTATCGGTATTGGCGCTCATCGTTTACGCACTTTTGATTCTTGCCCTTTTTAAGCTGATTCCGATAACTCTTACGCTCGCGGGTATTGCGGGATTTATCCTATCAATTGGAATGGCAGTAGACGCTAATGTATTGATTTTTGAGCGTTCCCGTGAAGAGCTACGTACGGGGAAGCCCCTTAAAGTAGCAGTAGAAGAAGGTTTCAATCGCGCCTGGCCATCCATACGAGACTCAAATATTTCAAGTATTATCACCTGCATTATTCTCGCGTGGTTCGGTACAAGTATCATGAAAGGATTTGCAATTACACTTGGCATTGGTGTCGTCGTGAGTATGTTTTCAGCAATTACAATTACCAGAACTTTTTTGCGACTTTCAGTATCACAATGGCTCGAAAAACATCCACACTGGTTTAGCTGGTCAAATCCTGCACTAAAATCAAAGCTGAATAGTACAAATGTTTAAAATCATTCAAAATAGAAAAATTTGGTTTACCATCTCCGGTATCATGATTGCTACAAGTATAGTTGCGATTTTGTCTGGAGGGTTGAAACTTGGCATTGATTTTACTGGCGGTACTCTCATGCAGGTTAAATTCAATCAAGACCGGCCTGCAGCTCAATCGGTCGAGGAAGCTGTCGATAAGCTTCAATATGGAGCTGTTCGCGTTCAACCCATCGGTGAAACAGATATGACGCTGCGTCTCAGGGAAATCGATAATTCTGCACGAGAAATTATTTTGGAAAACCTGAACCAGGAATACGGATCCGTAACAGAACAGAGCTTTGAATCAATCGGTCCGACTATCGGACGAGGGCTCCGTAATCGGGCTATCATTGCAATTGTATTAGTACTCATTTTTATCATACTGTATATCTCATTCGCGTTTCGAAAAGTAGCAAGTGGAGCAGTGAAATCCTGGGTTTACGGATTTGGCGCGACCCTCGCACTTCTTCATGATATCACCATCGTTATTGGTTTTTTTGCAATCATGGGAAAATTTTTCAACACGGAAATCGATATGCTTTTTATTACCGCAATTCTCACTATATTAGGATTTTCCGTTCATGATACAATCGTTGTTTACGATCGCATACGTGAACGTCTAAAAATTAGCTACCAAAGAACTTTTGAAGAAGTAGTCAATGAAAGCGTTAATCAAACACTTATCCGATCAATTAACACATCATTAACAACTCTGCTTGTTTTACTTGCTCTCTACTTATTTGGCGGTCAATCTATAGCGAATTTCACATTAGCCCTCATTGTAGGTATTATTGTCGGAACGTACTCTTCTATATTTGTAGCAAGCCCATTTCTTATTGTGTGGCATAATTTTATAAACCGAAAAAAAACAATTTAAAAACGTTGCTAGATTCGTTTCGTAAATGGGGCGATTTTTTTTTCCATAGTTCACTTGCTTAAAATTAAAAAATATGTTACAACGATGAATTATCTTGACACAATAATAAAAGTATGCTATACTAAACACGTAGTTAAGTTTGAACACGCATTATTACGACCTATATGGAAGAGGGAAATTCAATACTGGATAAGGTTATCTCCAGTAAAAAAACAAATCAAATCGAGCAGTTCAATCCAAGCGATACCGTCTCTCAGCTCTTAAAGGCCCTTACTACACGCGAAGAAGATGTTCTTCGTCGCAGATTCGGATTACTCGGGAAAGAAAAAGAGACTCTCGAAGAAATCGGTGCGACCTATAAAGTTACCAGGGAAAGAATTCGTCAAATTGAAAAAACCGCTATACAAAAAATTAGCCAGCTTAAAAACTTCAATGAACTTATCGCTTCGATCGAAAATACTGTTTATTCGGTTCTCGAACAACACGGTGCGGCCATGGAAGAAAACGATCTGCTCGCTGAACTTTTACAGGTCGTAGGCGACAGCCAAATGAACCGGCAAAATATTTTATTTGTTATTTCAGAACTTTTAAAAAAGAAATTTAAAACTATAAGACCCGATGAAGTTTTTAAGCAATCCTGGCAGCTTTCTCATGCCCCGATACATTTAATAAGAGATTCTATTAAGACGCTCTTCGATACTATCGCAAAAAATGGCAAGCCGGCAACAATAAGTTCGATTCTTTCGCAATTTAAGGAAACAGATTTATTTAAACATAATCCGCAGTTGCTTACCGAGGAAGCTGTTACGTCATACTTGAATATGAGCAATAGTATATCAAGAAATCCATTTGATGAATTTGGGTTGAAGGAATGGGGCAGCATTGTTCCAAAAAGAATGAATGATAAAATTTATCTGGTTTTAAAGCGGCATGGGAAACCAATGCACTTTACAGAGATTGCTCAAAAAATAAACGAAGTCAAATTTGATACCCGTAAAGCCTATCCGCCCACGGTGCACAATGAACTTATTCTCAACAGCAGATATGTTCTCGTCGGACGAGGAATCTATGCACTGAAAGAGTGGGGTTATAAACCTGGCGTTGTTTCCAATGTACTGATTGACATTCTCAATAGATCTAGCGAATCGTTAACTCGATCGCAGCTTGTTGAGAAAGTGCTCGAACAAAGAATCGTTAAAAAAAATACGATTCATCTTGCTCTTACGGATAAAACAAAATTCAAAAAAAATGAGGATGGTACGTACAGTCTTGCTGTCCCATCCTAGCAAACTACGATCAACATGAATCCATTTGTCGTAGGACCAGATCAAGCACTTACTTTATTTCCCGATGTTGGCAGCCCCTTTGGTGCTATGTTTTTTTTATTTTTGCACGGGGGCTGGATTATAGTTATTATCGTTTCCCTATGGGGCGGTTGGGAAGGTTGGGTACTTTATATACAGAATAAGTATCAGTCAAAAATACCTTTTGTCCTGCTTGCTATTGATATCCCCCGGGGCAACGAGCAGAGCCCGAAAGCTGTCGAACATATATTTTCGCATATTTTTGGATTTATTCGAACGTACGATTTGTATGAAAGATTTGTCGAAGGGAAAACTCAGCTCGGGGTCAGCCTGGAAATCGTCAGCATTGAAGGATATATTCAATTTCTAATACGAACCCCGGTAAAATTCAGAGATCTAGTTGAAGCCGCGATTTATGCCCAATACCCTGAAGCAGAAATCACGGAAGTCGAAGATTACATCGATATGCTTCCGAAACCGCTTGAGTTGCCCCATCCCGAATACGACGTCTGGGGAACGGAATTCAAGCTTGCCCATAATTATCTTTATCCGATTAAGACGTACCCGAATTTTGAACACAGCCTATCACAAAAGTTTTTAGATCCGATGGCTTCTCTCATGGAGATACTGAGCAGAATGGGTCCGGGTGAGCATCTTTGGTATCAGCTAGTCATTTCTCCGGTCACAGAAGATTGGAAGCAAAAAGGTATATCGCTTATCAATAAACTTATTGGTAAAAAAGATGGCGCAAAATCGGTCGCCGATTGGCTTTATTTTCCGAGAGAAATTGGGAAAGGATTGTCAGAATCATTCACCGCTTCAATAATACCTCCTACTGAAATGGAAGGGCCACAACGCCAGCGTAATATACAGGACTGGCCAAGCCAAATGCAGCACTTATCACCGGCAGAGCGGGATATTGTCGAGGCGATAGGAATGAAAATTTCAAAAATTGGATATGAATCAAAACTGCGGATGATTTACGGAGCAAAAAAAAAGAACGCCCAGCTTTCAAAAGGACTCGATGGCGTTATCGGAACTGTTCATCAGTTTGCCGCGCAGAATACAAATGGATTCAGACCAGATATGAAAACATTTTCAAGGGCAAAATTTTTATTTGCAAAATCAAGGTTATTAGCTAGAAAACGGCGGCTACTCTGGTCTTACCGCTATCGGAGTTTATGGAGGGGACGGAAAAATTATGTTCTCAATATCGAAGAACTCGCGACGATATGGCACTTTCCGATTATCGACGTTAAAGTACCGTCCGTGCAAAAAGTTGATTCGAAGAAAGCACAAGCACCGATAGACCTGCCACTTGAGCAAGCACCGGAGAGGCTTGGGCGGATTGCCATGCCACCTGCAGAACAAAAAGGAGTACCGCCGCCAAATTTACCGACAGCTTAATACAACCATGACAGCCGACCTCGAAAGAGAAATAACACCCTTCGCCGAAACGAATTTTCGAAATTTAGCACGAAAATTCGGCATTAGAGTTGATGATAGGCGTCGGCATATGTATCTGATTGGCAAGACAGGCATGGGAAAAACAACCGTGATTGAAAACATGGTCATTTCGGATATTCGCGCAGGCCGGGGTTTGGCGCTCGTTGATCCGCATGGCGATCTCGTTGAAAAGGTTATCGACTACATACCATCATACCGGGTTAATGATGTGGTCTATTTCAATCCGGCAGACCTGGAGTATCCCATCGGATTTAATGTTCTGGAAAATGTCGATCCCGACCAGCGCCACCTTGTTGCATCTGGGCTCATGGGCGTCTTTACAAAAATATGGGAAGGGGTATGGAGCGCCCGAATGGAATATATCCTCAATAATTGCATACTTGCACTGCTCGAGTATCCAGGCTCGACAATGCTCGGTATTTCCCGCATTCTCGTCGATAAAAAGTATAGAAAGAAGGTCATCGATAAAGTCACGGATCCGATTGTAAAAAGTTTTTGGGTTGATGAATATGCCGGATATAATGACCGATTTCGAAATGAGGCAATTGCCCCAATCCAGAATAAGGTTGGGCAATTCTTATCGAGTTCTGTTATCCGTAATATCGTCGGTCAGCCAAAAAGCACCATTGATTTGCGTGAAATAATGGATAACAAAAAGATTCTTTTGCTTAATTTTTCGAAAGGTAGAATCGGAGAAGACAGTTCATCTCTGCTCGGTGCCATGATGATTACCAGGCTCCAACTCGCAGCGATGAGCAGAGTCGATATACCAGAAAATGAGCGAGAGGATTTCTACCTGTATGTAGATGAATTCCAAAATTTTGCCACTGAAAGCTTCGCGAGCATTTTATCGGAAGCGCGAAAATACAGGCTTAATTTAATAATCGCCCATCAATACGTCGAGCAGCTTGATGAGACTGTCCGTGCCGCGGTATTCGGTAATATCGGTACTATTGTCTGTTTTCGCGTCGGAGCCGCCGATGCTGAATTTCTTGCGAAAGAATTTTATCCGATTTTTATGGAGGAGGATCTTCTTAATTTAACGAAGTATAATGTTTACATGAAGCTGATGATAGACGGGGTAGCTTCAGAACCTTTTTCCGCAAAAACACTGCCTCCGCTTACAGGCAAAACTAATAACAAGAATAAAATTTTAAGTGTTTCACGCGAACGGTATAGTAAATCACGAGAGCTTGTTGAAGATAAAATCATGCGCTGGAGCGGAGTTCACGAAATGCATAAGGCAATGGCAGAAGCGGATAACCAATTTGTTGAAAAAATCCACGCTTCACAAAAAAAGAATGGCCAAAATCCGCCTCCAATTCGCTCATTTTCTGCTCCTGAAATAAGTAAAATTTCTAAACTTCCACCGGAAAAGAAAAAAAAGGAATATATACCTATTCGTGATCTTGAAACTGTTAGTGTCCAAGGCCCGGAAAAAGAAATTTCACTAAGCGAAGCGTTTTCAATGCAACCCAAACCGTTTAAGAGCAGGGGTAAGATAACTGATCATACAATGAAGTCTTCACCGACGATGCTTCGGACGAATAAACCTTTTCAGCATAAAGCCCGAAAATCCATTCCAGAAACACATGCACAACCAGGTAAACCAATCCAACCAGGACAAAAAATCCAGCTAGATTAGTTATCTGGAGGGGGACGCAAGCTTGTCTCCACAGCCTTTTTAATGATGCATATACATGCTATAGTCAATTTATTCCATTAAGATACGATATTCATGACAACCAACGAACGCCATTTGAACTATACGCGCATCGAACCGTACTTGTATATCGGCACCAGCATTTGCTGTAAAAAACATTTTGAGTTGCTTTTAAAAAAGGGGATTAAAGCTGATATTGACCTTCAGCAGGAAAAAGAAGATTCACCATCAGGCGTTGAATCATTTTTGTGGCTTCCGACAGTTGATTTTACTGCTCCGTCTCCTGTGCAGCTCATGATCGGATCACATTTTATTGAAGACCTCATTGCACAAAAAATGCGCTGCTATGTTCATTGTAACGAAGGACGCTGACGCGCGCCAACTTTAGTTGCAGCATACTATATTCTTCACTACGGTCTTACGCCTCAAGATGCGATAAAAAGAATTAAAAAAAAGAGAACTAAAATCAGTCCAAACCAAGCACAACGTAGCGCATTGGAAGATTTTTTTTATAAACTGTATGCGTAAATTTTTTAGAAATGCGTCTTGAAAAAATCACCATCAACAGGTATAAGAGCATAAAAAAACTGGTTCTGCATGACCTGGGTATTCTGCATATTTTTATTGGGGCAAATAATGCAGGCAAAACAAACATTTTAGATTCAATCTACAGGCTTTACAACGGAAACAGCATCCGGCTTCATGATCCAGAGTGTGATATTCATGCTAGTTTTAGTCTGACGCTCGATCGAAAAAAAAGCATACTCGACGTGGTACAACTCGCGGATCTTACAAAATTTTTGCTTGATGACAAAGAAATTTCACCTGACAAAGGCAAGGAAATTCTATCTAGCCGTATGGTAAGAATATGCGCCACTGATCATCTTTCAATTCAAAAAGTGCAGCATGATTTTGAGAGTTTAGTAGTACAATATCCCGATCAATTTGAGCTGTTTCATCGTACATTGCAGCAGTACATTCCCCAAATTATGATCGATAGAAAACTGTTCACTTCAAGCACGATTGAGCATGAAGGCGCCACGCGCCCCTACGAGCGCCTCGGTGCGGGATTTCGGCAGGTTTTTAAAATACTCTTGTACCTCTTCCACCCAGTATACTCCGTTTTATTACTCGAAGAACCTGAAGTGCACCTCCATCCAGCACTTATTAAGAAACTTATAAGTATTTTGGAGGAAAGAAACCTGGATAATCAAATTTTTTTAACGACCCACTCGACAAATTTCGTTCGTCCAGAAAATTTACACCGAATTTTTCGCGTAACAAAAGAAGGTGACACTACTAAAGTTCACTCTCCAAGACTCACCGGAAAAAGGATAAATTACGAGAGACTGAGACAGGAGCTTAATGCCGATAATACTGAAATGTTTTTTGCGGATAAAGTCCTGCTCGTGGAAGGACCGTCTGATCACATTTTAATGCGGGAATTAATTAATAAATTTTATACTGGTACAAAAGATATTAAGGTAATCCAAGTTTACGGTAAGAGTAATATTGACGTATATACGGATGTTCTTGATCTTTTTGATTTGCCATACTGTGTTTTACTTGATCGCGATGCTCTTTATGATACCGGCCTTAATATTATTCAGAAAAAAATTCAGATGAGATTTACAGAACCGGAAGTGAGCTTAATTGAAATGCTAAAAAAATACAGCGTATTTATACTTCCTAATGGAAGCATCGAAAATAACTATCCAAGAAAATACCAGCACCGGCAAAAACATAAAACACAAAATGCAATGTATGCGGCTTCTAGAATTACCCAGGATGAATTTGTTTCTCCAAGAATGAAATTTCTTAAAGAAGTTATAGATAATTTATAATTTTGTTGAATTTTAAATGAATATCTGCAGATTGACCTGTAAAGATGGTTTAAGCTATGCCAAAAATTAATAAAAACGTGTTTGTAGCAATGTCCGGAGGCGTGGATTCTTCTGTTGCCGCTCTGCTGTTGAAAAGGCAAGGATATAAAGTAATTGGTGTGTATATGAAGAATTGGAGCGATCCATTCTCGGGTATATGCCCTTGGAAAAAGGATTTAAAAGATTTTCATATCATCTGCAAAACAATACGCATACCTTCACGGGTTGAAATATTCGAGGATGAATATAGAAAAAAAATTGTATCCTACCTACTTAATGGATATAAGAACGGGATTACCCCAAATCCTGATATGCTCTGCAATCGTGAAATTAAATTTGGAGTATTTCTCGATAAAATGCGCAAACTCGGTGCAAATTATATTGCGACGGGACACTATGTTCAAAAAATAACTGAATTACATGGAAAAGACGAACGAAATATCCTAAAAAAGGCAAAAGACTTAAACAAGGATCAGTCATATTTTCTGGCTTTGTTAAATCAGCAGCAATTGCGTTATTCATTGTTTCCTGTTGGCATGTATAAAAAAGAATACATCAGAAGTATTGCTCGACGCGCCGGACTTCATGTGCACAATAAAAAAGATAGTCAGGGAATTTGTTTTATTGGGAACATTAAGTTTAAACAATTTATTAATGAGCACATTAAATCTAAACCGGGAAAAATTATTTCCACTTCCGGAAAAATTATTGGCGTACATCAGGGATTGATGCAATATACGTGCGGCCAACGTCATGGCATTGGAATTGGCGGGGGGATCCCATATTATATTGTGCAAAAAAATCATCGAAAAAACGAATTGATAGTCGCTCACGGCTTACGGCATAAAAGTTTATACTCGAAAACTACCCAAGTAAGCCATGCTAATTGGATTGCTGGAAACGAACCGATATTTCCGTTAAAGTGTTCCGTAAAAATCCGCTATCGCCAGCCTGCTCAAGCGTGCATTGTACACAAAATAGGTAATTTTTTATGTGTAAATTTTAAGCATAGTCAACGTGCAATTACTCCGGGACAGTTCGCAGTTTTTTATTTGAGAAATGTTCTTCTGGGTGGGGGAGTTATAACATAATATATTTTACGACGCATATGAAATTTTATATAAATAAACTTATATGATAAACTGAAAATAATCTATAATAAAAATATGAATTCCAATAAAATACGGCAGAAATTTATAAGTTTTTTTATAAAAAATAAGAAGTTTTCGCATACCTTAGTTGATTCTTCTTCACTGTGGCCTCAAGATGATCCATCAGTGCTTTTAACAACAGCAGGGATGCAGCAATTTAAGCCATATCTGATGGGAATTAAGGATGCTCAAAAACAATTTGGCAACACCAAGCTTGTTTCCATACAACGGTCTTTTAGAACTTCGGATATTGAAGAAGTAGGAGATCCGTACCACAATACTTTTTTTGAAATGCTTGGGAATTTTTCTATCGGAAATTACTTCAAAGAAGAAGCCATTTATCTTTCTTGGACTTTTCTGACTAAAATTATAAAAATTAATCCACATCAGTTATGGGCAACATATTATAGCGGAAGCAGTGAAATTGCAAAAGATACTGAGGCCTTTAAATTTTGGCAAAAATATTTGCCCACTGAGCGTATTATTGGTTTTGGCAAGGATGACAATTGGTGGGGCCCTCCCGGTAAATCAGGCCCATGTGGCCCGTGTTCAGAACTCCACTATGATTTTACCGGAAAACCTTGTTTACGAGGAAAACAGTGCCTTCCAAATTGCGAGTGTGGCAGATTTATGGAATTATGGAATTTAGTTTTCATGGAATTCCATATGGATGCCAGAGGTAAAATTAAAGAACTGCCTGGTAAAAATATTGATACTGGCATGGGACTAGAACGGCTTGCGCTGATTCTTCAGGGGAAAAAAAGCATTTTTGAAACTGATCTTTTTTCACCGCTCATAAAATTAATTTTAGACGATCCCAATTTTGGTTCTACAAATTTGATTGAGGATGCTATCCGCTGCCGTATTGCTGCCGATCACTTTAAAGCATCGGTTTTTTTATTATCTGATGGAATTAATTTCAGTAATAAAGAGCAGGGATATATACTACGAAGAGTTTTTCGGCGTGCACTCGATCAGTACTTGCATCCCCGTTTTAATCTAACCTTAATTGTCGATACTGTTGCGTCAATTTATGAGAAGCAGTACCCGATGATCAAACGAGAGCGAAATTCTTTAGCGGAAAAAATGAATAAAGAATTGTCTGGATATCAAAAAATACTCAACCTCAATGTGCACGAAATTGCTGATAAAATCATTCATCTCAAGACTCAAACTAAGCATGATGTTTCTACTGGGCCATCAACGCGAAAATTAACTGCGGAAGAAGCTTTTATCCTATATTCTACGTATGGAATTTCTGAAGAACGGCTGAAGCGGGAAGGGTTTACATTCGATAGTGAAGGATTTCACCGAGAAATTATGAAGCACCAAAAACTTTCACGTGCAGGGGCGGAAAATAAATTTGGCGGCCATGGTCTAAACAGTAAAGAATTATCCGATAGTGATAGAACGTTGATGACACGGTACCACACAGCCACACATCTACTGCATCAGGCTCTCCGTACGGTACTTGGCCCTCATGTTCGCCAGCAAGGATCGGATATCAATCCCGAACGGCTTCGTTTTGACTTTGAGCACCATTCGAAATTGACTGAAGACGAAAAAAATAAAATAGAACGCCTCGTTAATGAGATCATCAAAAAAAATTACATGGTAACTTCCGAAGAAGTGCCTTATGACGATGCAGTAAAATCCGGGGCACTTTCTTTCTTTAAGGAAAAATACCCTGAGAAAGTTACTGTTTATTCTATAGGTGATTTTTCTAAAGAATTGTGCGGAGGTCCACATGTGAAGAATACGTCAGAACTCGGTAATTTTCACATTCAATCCGAAAAATCGTCTTCAAGCGGAATTCGCCGGATAAAAGCTATTCTTTCTTAAAATAGCTAATATTAGCGCAAAAAAATCTTTACAACCGTCGCAAGCAGCCTTTGCGCTTGACATAAAAAAAATCGGAGGATATAATACATTCACATTTTTCAAACACTTATAGCATTCCAATAAGTGGCGTACTTATCAGCAAGCAAGCATTCGGCAAGAAACTCAGTTTATCAATACTTCCAATGAGCATCAAACTTACTTCTTGCCTTTGTAGTACTACGAGTCAAGTTTTTTTAATAATTTTTTGAACTTAGTTATGGATAATAGCAAGGAGACAAAAAAATCCATAACATCAAAACAAAATAAGAAAGGTTTTATTGAAGTTACCGGTATCGTGGAAGAACTGCTACCTTCAGCAACTTTTAAAGTACGCCTTGAAAATGACCATATTATTCTTGCGCACTTGTCCGGTAAAATGAGAATGTTTAAAATACGCATATTGCCCGGAGACAAAGTAACGGTAGAAATGACGCCGTACGATTTAACAAAGGGAAGAATTACCTATCGAGAATAGTATGAAAGTACGATCATCAGTAAAAAAGATGTGCTCCAAATGCCGCGTAATCAGGAGAAAAAAAAGAGTGCATGTAATTTGTAGCAACCCCAAGCATAAACAACGACAAGGATAATTAATCTTTATGGCAGCACGTATCGCAGGAGTCACACTCCCCCAAAATAAGCGCATTGAAGTGGCACTCACGTATATTTTTGGCGTTGGCCCTACCCGAGCCAGAACTATTCTTACCGAAGCAAAGGTTGATCCCGATAAGAGAGCTGAAAAACTCGATCAGTCAGAGGTAAATGCGCTTCGTGACATTATTGAAAATAAATATAAAGTTGAAGGTGGGCTCCGAAGAGATATTCTGCTGAATATTAAACGCCTCAAAGAGACCAACTCATATCGAGGTATCCGCCATTTGAAAGGACTCCCTGTTCACGGCCAAAGAACCAAAACTAATTCGCGTTCTGTTCGGGGAAATGTACGCCGTACAATGGGATCAGGCAGGCGCAAGTCGGCTGATAAAACATAGTGCGATTATCCAATTTATTATATGCAAAAAGCATCGAAGCAAACTAAACCTAAACGGAAATCAAAGCAAAAAAAACGGACCTTCATCAGCCACGGAAGGGCATATATTCAGGCAACCTATAACAACACTATCGTTTCGATAGCAGACCAGCAAGGAAATATTATCGCCTGGTCTTCGGCGGGACATAAAGGATTTAAAGGTCCTAAAAAAGCAACTCCCTATGCAGCAAGTACAATCGTAGCTGATGTTGCTGAAAAGGGAAAAGCTGTCGGTATTAAAACCGTGGATGTTTTTGTAAAAGGGGTAGGATCCGGCAGAGAGTCTGCTATTCGTGCGTTCAATGCGAATAATATCACCGTTGTTGGAATAAAAGACGTGACGCCGATCCCGCATAATGGCTGCCGCGCCCCGAAAGTTCGTCGGGTTTAATGAAGTAAATACTTTTATGGGAAGAAACTTAGAACCAAAACATAAACTCTGCAGGCAATATGGCATGCGATTATGCGACTCGCCTAAATGTCCCGCTATCAAGCGGCCATATCGGCCTGGCATGCATGGGCCAAAAGGCAGGCAGAGAATCTCTGAATACGGACTGCAGCTCCGAGAAAAGCAAAAAGCGAGAAAAATTTATGGGATACTCGAGCGCCAATTCAGAAACTACTACCATAAAGCAAAACAGATGAAAGGAGATACGGGTGCGAATTTGGTAACGCTGCTTGAAACGAGGCTCGATAATGTAATGTATAGATTAAAAATTGCTAAAACAAGAAGTGCCGCACGGCAGATGGTCAACCATGGGCACGTACTCGTTAATCAAAGAAAAAATACAATTCCTTCTTTGCACGTTAGTGCCGGTGATTCTGTGCAAATTAAAACTAAGAGCATCACTAAGCCTCTTTTTAGAGATATTTCAAAATCAATCAAAGTAAAGGAATTACCATCGTGGCTAACGTTTGAGGATATTTCCAAGCTTCAAGCCAAAATAACCGGTACACCTTCAAAAGAAGAGCTCAACCAGGGGTTTGAGACTGCCATGATAATTGAATTTTATTCACGATAACAATAACTAACTGTTTTTAATCGATATGGAAACGTTTCCACTACCAGATAAATACCAGGTGAACAGCACCGACAAGCACCAAGCAGATCTTATTATAGAACCGTGCTATCCTGGATACGGCAATACGCTTGGTAATGCGCTCAGGCGCGTACTGCTTTCTTCGTTGTCGGGTGCTGCAATTACCGCTTTTCGCATAAAAGGTATCACACATGAATTTTCAACAGTTCCAGGAGTTAAAGAAGACATCGTAGAAATAATCCTCAATTTGAAAAAAATTGGATTCAAATTGCACGGTACTGATGAAACGACAGCCACACTTAAGGTAAAAGGTCAAAAAAAGGTTATTGCAAAAGATATCAAGCTCACTAGTGAAGCGGAAGTTTCGAACCCTGATGCGGAAATCGCTACGCTTACTGATAAAGATTCTGAAATTGAAATGGAACTTACCATAAAAGCTGGCAGAGGATACGTCCAGGTTGAAAACATGGATACGGACAAACTTCCTCTGGGTACCATTGCGATCGATTCGATTTTTACGCCGATTAAAAATGTTAATTACAACATTGAAAACGTACGCGTCGGACAAATGACAAACTACGATCGCGTCATCATGAGCATTACGACTGACGGCACAATAACTCCCGAGGAAGCATTGAAAGAAGCCAGTACAATACTGGTAGACCATTTCCAAGCAATTACAAATTTTGGCATTCAGCCGGCAGAACAAACGCCTGCGACGCAAAAAGCAAAGAAAGACAAAACTGAATCTGGCGAACAAGAAACCATCAATGAAGAACCAGAAAAAAAGAAAAAGAGAAAAGTAAAAGCCAAAAAAGAATAACTTAGTGTTTTTACATGAGACATCGAAAAACAACTAAAACTTTAGATCGAGGCACTTCACATAGAAAGGCTCTTATTAAAAATTTGTGTTATTCTTTTTTTGAACACCGAAGCATCATCACGACCGAGACAAAAGCAAAAGTAATCAAATCAAAAATTGAAAAACTTATTACGCTCGGAAAAACCGATACGCTGGCAACCCGCCGCCAACTTATTACAGCATTAGGAAGTAATACGCTCGCAACAAAAATTATTAAAGATATTGCACCAGCATATAAGGAACGCAAAGGCGGCTATGTGAAGCTAATTAAACTCGGGAATCGAAAAGGAGACGGCGCTCCGACAGTAAAACTAACGTTTGTTTAATCACCATGAAATCAAATAACAAAAAAAATCCTGCTGGTGGAAAACTGGCAAAATACGAAATTGATGCGACTGGCAAACCTTACGGAAGGCTGGCTACTTCTGTCGTTACCCTTATCCGAGGCAAACACTTAGCATCATATGAACCCAACCAATTACAGAATATCCAAGTTACAATTATAAATCTCGAAAAGGCAAGAATTTCTGATAAAAAACTTGATTCTACTGTATTTTTCCATTCGAGTGGTTATCCGGGAGGGCTTAAAAAAACTTCTTGGAGAGAACTTTACCAAAAAAATCCCCGACAACTTTTTTTGAAGGTTCTTGACAATATGCTGCCTACTAACAGGCATAAAAGGCAATTGCTCAAGCAGATAAAATTTCAATAATGTATGCCTATAAAATCAGCTACAGTCAAAATTTCCAAAAAGCCAGGTACGAAGGTAAAAAAATTACCTAGAACATCTACTAAGCCGAAGACGCAGAAAAAGAAGGCTGTCAAAAAGAATATTCTGATTCCGCAAAAAAGGGCCGCCCAACCGATTGAAAATATTGAAGCGGAAATCCAGCCGAAGCCAAAACAAAAAAAATTTGGATACAAATTTTCTGTTGGAAGGCGTAAATCGGCGGTCGCACGTGTTCGTTTTTTTAAGGATGGCCAAGGAGATATTATCATAAACGGTAAACCGATCGGTGAGTATTTTCCGTACTTTCAATTTCAAAATATTATTAAAGAGCCGCTTAAACTCACCGGAAAACTTACGGAAGGTCGCTATACGATAAAAGTTTCTGGTGGCGGAACGAGAGGTCAGGCAGAGAGTATTCGGCTTGGAATCAGCAGGATACTATTGCAGATTGATAAAAATAGTCGCCCGATCCTCAAAGCGCAAAAACTTTTAACCCGTGACCCTCGAGTCGTTGAAAGGAAAAAATACGGATTAAAGAAGGCAAGGCGTGCACCGCAGTGGCAAAAACGATAAACCGATGGGCTCTCCCTCTCAACAAAATGACAGCCACCATTCTCAAGAGAGGATTTTAAAGAACACAAGTTACCTGACCGTAGCATATGTACTACAGAAGGTCATGTCTTTTGTGTACTTCATTTACATCGCCCGAGTCATTGGACCAGTTGATTTTGGACTGTATGACCCGGCAAAATCACTGATCCCAATTTTACTTATACTCATTGATTTTAGCCTGAGTGTCGTGCTTGTCAGAGAAATTGCCCGCAAACCGGAAAAAACAGAAGATTATCTTTCTAATGTACTTTCAGTTAAAGCAATTTTCGCATTTATCATCATTCTCGGGATGGGCCTCTTCACTAACTTCTCCAGTTTTGAGGAAAATCAGCAGCTGATCAAAACAATATTATACCTCGATGCGCTCATCGTCGCTCTTGACACCTTCACTTTAACTTTTTTTGCAGTCTTCCGCGGCCATCAGAATATGAAATTTGAAGCTCTCGGCATGATCGGGACTCAAGTTTTAACAATCCTATTCGGTGTTGCATCCTTAAAATTTGATTGGGGATTACAGGCACTATTTGTAGCAGTTGTCATTGGGAGCATCTTTAATTTTATTTTTTCTTATGTAATGCTGAGAAAAAAATTAAAAATTCGGGTCGCTTTTGGCTGGGACATGTCAATAATAAAAACATTTATAAAAACCGCGCTCCCATTTGCAATTACGGCAATTTTTGTAAAAATATATACTTATACTGATAGGTTTATGCTGCTTATAGTCGAAGGCCAAGGTGCGGTCGGCTGGTATGCAGTTTCCCATAAGTTGACTTACGCTCTTGAATTTATCCCATCTGCATTTGCAATCAGTATTTTCCCTGCAATGAGCGCATTCTTTATTTCCTCCAAAGAAAAGCTTGCGAAAACATTCGAACGCTCGATGCACTATCTGTCCGTCATTGCGGTCCCGATTTCTATTGGAATTTTTATATTGGCCGACCAACTCATTATTAAAATATCCGGTGAGGCTTACGTAACATCCATTATTCCGCTACGGATACTCATCGTCGGACTTGTCGTAATTTTTTTAAACTTTCCCGTCGGAGCGTTTTTAAATGCATGCAACAAGCAAGTTGTCAACACAATTAACATGGGCATTACCGTTTTTATTAACGTAACGCTTAATATTTATTTTGTTGCGGTTCGCGGTTTTTCATTCAATGGTGCTGCAACTGCCGCACTCATAAGCGGCCTTGTCCTTTTCTTCCTTGGGCTTCGGTGGGTCGGTAAAATTAATCCGTACAATGGTAAAAAAATCATTAAAGCTTTCTTGAAAGCACTTCTTGCTGGGTCAATCATGGCTATCGTGCTTCTCCTGCTAAAAGATAGCACATCAATATTCATCTCTATTCCATGCGGAGCTATTGTTTATTTTGCGGCACTTTATGCTTTCAAGGGAGTCACACGGTCGGATTTCATTATGCTCTACAATGCACTACTAAAGAAATTTATATGAAAAAATCACTGCTCGTGACCCTTTACTTTCCGCCACTCCGTGGAGGGGTCAGCAAATTTCTTTGGAACGTATGCAGCCAACTGCCGCCTGATAAAATCGTTGTATTGACTGAACCATCAAAATTTGAACCTCTTGCAGATTGGAAAATTTACAGGCGGCGCGTTCTAAGCGAATCAGTTTTTGTATGGCCGCGTTGGATTTTTTTGTTTAGAAAATTGAAAGCAATTATCGAACGAGAGGGCATCCAGATGATTCACGTCGGCCAAATTTTACCAATCGGTACCGTTGCACTCATATTAAAAAAAAGATATAAAATCCCATACCTTGTGTATGTTTACGGGCAAGATCTTGTCATCATGAGGAGATCATTCAGAAAAATGTATCTTATAAAAAAAATTCTATCAAATGCAAGTGCCGTCATCACAAACAGCAGCCATACCCAGGCAAGAGCGATTACGCTCGGATCGGACCCTCGGCGTACTATAACGGTATTTCCTTCCCCAGAAGGCCTCGTTGACACGTATGTCGATCAGCAATACTTAGATTACATAGTCCATAAACATAATTTTTACGGCAAGAAAATAATCTTGACCGTCGGTAACCTCGTACAACGTAAAGGCCACGATATTGTCCTCAAGATACTTCCGTCGATTATTAAAAAAATTCCAAACCTCCTGTACGTCATCGTCGGAGACGGGCCATACCGGACTATACTCGAAGAGCTCATAAAAAAGAATCATCTCAACGAATATGTAAAAATATTTGACCGAGTATCGGATGAAGAACTTCCGTATTTTTATCGATGCTCGAGCGTTTTTGTCATGCCCTCACGCGCTTTAAAAAACTCGAGCGGAGAAGTCATCGATGTCGAAGGGTTTGGAATGGTTTACCTCGAAGCAAATTTATTCGGCAAGCCAGTCATTGGAGGAAAAACTGGTGGCGTGTCAGATGCGATCAAGGATGGTCAAACCGGTCTCCTTATTAATCCGGAGGACCCGCATGAACTGTCGGAAGCAATTTTGAAAATCCTTTCTGATAAGGAGTATGCCCATAAACTCGGACGCCAAGGCAAGGAACATGCCCAAAACACCTACGTGTGGGAAAGAGAAGTGAAAAAACTCAATAAGGTACTCGCATGAGCAATTGGCCTCTCGTCAGTGTCATCGTACCATGCTACAACGCCCACCGTACTCTCGAGTCGACGCTAAACGATATTTTTTATCAAACGTACAACAATATTGAAATTATCGCAGTCAATGATGGGTCTACTGATGCGACTCATACAATTCTAGAGCGGCATAGTAAAAAACTGACGATCCTCAACCAAGAAAATAAAGGTGCGCCAGCAGCACGAAATGCTGGGTTTAAAATTTCAAAAGGCATTTACATTTTATTTTGTGATTCGGATGTCCACTTGCATACGGATATGGTTGAACGTATGGTGGAAACACTCGAATCCAATCCGGATGCCTCTTATTGCTATTCGAGCTTTAAATTTGGACCGCATACCTTTGATTTATTTCCTTTCGATCCGGAACGACTCCGAAAAGAAAACTACATTAGCACGATGTCCATGATACGCCGTGAAGCTTTCCTGGGTTTTGATGAAGAGATAAGCCGTTTTCAAGATTGGGATCTTTGGAAACGTATGCTTGACCGAGGCATGCACGGCATTTGGTATCCAGGGCGTCTTTTTGAAGCGCCACTTACTGGAACAGGAATATCTAAATTCAGCGTCGCTAAAATCCTCAAACTCGGCTTTAGGAAGCTCTTCAGTTGAGTAGAGGATCGTATTGCATGCTACCAGAAAATCGGGTAGAATCCATCCATATGGATGTATCTATCGTCGTTGTTTCATGGAAGGTAAAAGACCAGCTCTCTCGTTGCCTTCAGGCAATACTTGATTACACACAGAACCTCACGTATGAGGTTTTTGTAGTTGATAATGCTTCTGACGACGGTTCTGCCGAAGCCGTCAAGAAGTACTTTCCGACAGTGATTCTGCTTCAAAATCAAAAAAATATTGGATTTGCGCAAGCCTGCAACCAGGCCATTAAACAATCCAAAGGTACGTATGTTCTTCTCATGAATCCCGATACCGAACTGCGCGAAAATTCCATCGAAAAGGCATTCCGGGTAATGGAACGCATGCCTGACATCGGCATAGCCGGATGCAAGCTCGTGAATCCGGATGGAAGTTTACAACCTTCAGTCAGACGGTTTCCCACATTTATGTCACACATGATCATGCTGCTCAAGCTCCACAATTTTTTTCCCCGCCTTAAACCAATCCACTGGTACTACCATAATGACTGGGATTATAATATATCGGGATATGTCGATCAGGTAATGGGCGCTTTCTTCATGATCCGCAGAAAAACACTTAACGATGTAGGCTTGCTCGATCAGCACTTCTATATATGGTATGAAGAAGTTGACTTTTGCAAACGTGCGATAAAAAAAGGCTGGAAAACCTACTATACGGCATCAACAGCGGTCATCCACCACAAAGGCAAGAGCTTTTCAAAAAAAACCGTAATTGCCAAACAACTGATTTTTAATCGAAGCATGCTCTATTATTTTTTTAAACATCATTCAGTTCAAGAATACTTGCTACTGCTGTTAGTATATCCGCTGAGTCTGCTGCTTGCGATTGTGGTACAGCTATTGAGAGTTAAAAAATCAAGAAAGGACTTATAATGTCATACCGAAAAATTTTAATTTGTCCGACATGTAAGGTATCATTGATCGATCACCTTGATTATTTGCTATGCCAACAGTGCGGCACTCAGTACCGTTTTGAAGATGGGATACTGAATGCACTCCCAAAGACAAAAGATAGCTTTGTAGGCACTGAGGAAAAATTTTGGGACTATACGTATGAACAAGAAGGCGAGCGCCCCCTCAACGATCGTTCGAGTTATTTTCACGAACATTTCCGCAAACCTCTCCGCGATCTTCCGAGTGGAGCTACTATTGTGGAACTCGGATGCGGCACACGCGCTGACATTCTCGAAATGGCGGATAGCGACAGGCAGATAATCGCGACTGATATTTCGCTCAGAGCTTTACAGTTTGCACGTACACTCGCACAAAAAATGAATGTGAGTTCAAATGTTGAATTTATTCGTGCTGCCGCCCACATGCTTCCCTTCGGAGACAGCACTGTCGATGGCGTACTCATGGCAGCAGCGTTTCACCATATCGAAAGTCCCGATGCAGGTATTAAAGAAATGAACAGGATTGTGAAAAACGGCGGTTACATCGTACTCGGCGTCGAACCGAACAGCTGGCCGTATAAAACAATTTATCGGGCACTTTCACCAATAAAAAAGTACGTCAGAAAAAAAAGGAATAGAGGGGTCGACTCAGTAGCTGATGATAAAACAAAAGGTTTCAGTAAAAAGGATTTTATAACCCTCTTTACAAAATATAATATTGAGATCGTAGAAATTAAGCCTGTCAAATACAGTCTCGAATGGTATGATTCATACCTGAGGTTTCGGAGCAGGCTAACCGGTAAAAAAATACTCCCGTCCCGCAAACTCCAGGATCGATTCACCGGTATCGATAATGTGATTGAAAAAATCCCGGTCATAAATTTTTTCAACTGGCACTGGAACGTAATCGGCCGAGTAAGAAAATAGCGTATGGAAAGCTTTTTTGCAAAATACTACCGGATAACATTTTGGCTCATCATTATTGCTGAAATCCTCTCGTTTATCGGGCATATATACGGATGGCTGAATACTGTTATTTTTATTTGTTTTTCAATTGTCGTGCTCCTTCTCAGCATCTGGAAAATCGAGTACGGATTTTGGATCGCGTGCACTGAATTGTTTATAGGCTCCTTTGGATATTTATTTTTTTACGACGTGTACGATTTTCGATTTTCAATCCGTCTTGCAATATTTGTATCGGTATTTATCGGTTGGATAGTTTACAGTATTAGAAATAAAAAGATTGAATTTTTTTCACTCAGGATTACTATTCCATTTTGTTTATTTCTTGGTACACTCCTGCTTGGCGCTTTTATTGGCTTTTTGAGGGGAAACGGCGCAGAAAATGTTTTTTTTGATATCAATGGATACCTATACTTTGGGCTTATGCTCGTTGGGCCAACAGTCCTTACATCATGGAGCAAGATTAAACAGCTCATGCAAATTCTGTTCGCATCAGTATCCGCCGTCTGCCTGAAAACTTTTTTTCTGCTTTTTTACTTCTCGCACCAAACTGATGAAAACCTCATACGGCTTGTATACACATGGGTGCGCGATACCCGTGTTGGAGAAATTGCGCCCATCGTTTCGGCTTATTATCGAATCTTTTTTCAGGGTCACTTATGGGTGCTCTTTGCACTCATAATTGCCATAATCATTCTTATTAAAATACCTCGACAACAACGCGATACATTGGAAAATATTTCACTATGGCTCCTAGCAATCGCCACGAGTACTACGATAATTATCAGTTTTTCACGCAGTATTTGGCTTGCACTCGCGGTTACGATAGCAACACTTTTTACATTTCTGGTTTGGAAAGGAAATCTTCGATTGAAAAAACTGTTAAAAATATCTGGCTTCATGCTCCTTGTTACTATGCTCGATTTCCTTATTATTACCGCTATTGTCAATGTTCACCTTCCAGGAGAAGGCAGGGGAGGAGTATCCGCGGTATCACTCGTCCAAAAACGGATCACGACCGATGAACCGGCTGCCAAGAGCAGATTTCAGCTGCTCCGCCCGCTCATTAATCAGTATTTAGAAAATCCGATTTTCGGATCAGGATTTGCCCAAACTGTCAGTTACCAAACGCTCGACCCAAGAACAAAGGATCTCAATAGCGGATGGTATACAACTTACTCGTTCGAATGGGGTTACCTCGATATACTCGTAAAAATTGGCGTTGTGGGTTTGTTTGCGTATTTGTGGCTTCTGATCCGTATCTTGAAAAAAAGCATAATTGCCCTCACTTTAAATGGCCATCCGGCGTACTCGGTTGTAGTAACCGGTTTTATTTTCTGTCTCATTGCTCTTGTCGTGACGCACGCTACGACGCCGTACCTTAACCACCCGCTCGGCATACTTTTAATCGTATTGCTCGCCGCTATCGCGAATCCGACTCTTTTACATGAATCCCAAATTAAGAAGGCCCGCAGCACTTGATTGAAACTGGCATTGCTGATACAATTGATACCATTCGGTACCGTTTTTATAGTCCATGGCATATGCTCGATCTGTCAATCGTAGTAGTAAATTTCAATGCCCGCGGCCTGCTCAGGCAGTGCCTGAAATCGCTTTTTAAGAACCTCGAAAATACTAAACTTACCTACAAGGTTATTGTCGTTGACAATGCCTCAAACGACGGGAGTTCTGACATGGTACGGGAAACATTCCCGTCGATCCGGCTGATACCGCTCGAACAGAATCGCGGATATGCTCGGGCCGTAAACATCGGGATAAAATCAATTGAGTGCCGATACTATCTGATACTCAACATGGACACGACGATCGTTCAGGGGCAAGCGTGCGAACGCATGTTTAGGTTCATGGAGATGCACAAAGACGTAGGACTGGCTGGCCCCAAACTCATCAATCCGAACGGAACTACGCAAGCATCCACGTGCACTTTTCCAAAACTGCTGTACCCGCTGTACCGGCGCAGTTTTCTCGGCAAATTACCGACGGCAAAAAAAGCAATCAGAGAGTACCTCATGCTCGACTGGGACCACAATGAAACAAAACCTGTTGATTGGGTTATTGGAACCGGTCTGCTCGTTCGCAATGAAGCGATCAAGCAAGTCGGGCTCATGGATGAACGTTTTTTTATGTACTTTGAAGATGTCGACTGGTGCAGACGATTTTGGGAAAATGGGTGGTCAATATTTTATATTCATGACATTGAAATCGTGCACTATCATAGCCGCGGATCGGCTTCAAAAGGCGGCATCAGGAGCATACTATTTAACAGGCTGACCAGGGTACATATATTTTCTTGGATCAAGTACTGCTTTAAATATTCCGGTAAAGAACTTCCGCATGAAAATCAAAAAAATCGATAAAAATATTTTTTCGATTAAGACCAAACAGAAAAAAACAGCATCAAAAAGGAAACGATACATAACAATCGCTCTCGTTGTTATCGGTGCCGTACTTGCCATTTTTAGCAGTTTATTTTTTGTGTATAAAAAACCCGCAACGCTCGTATATGAGCATGGCATTCAGGGACGTGATGATTTTTTAAGAGCACAGGATGAGCTTCTCGCACAGGAATTCACGCTGGCACACTATTCCCTCGTGAGCGCAGTTGGTCATTTCCAGCAGGCTGATGCTGAATTTAATAAATTTAAATGGCTCCGCTTTATCCCGCTTATCGGCTCCCAGATATCAGCGCTCGATAATCTATTGCAAGCAGGCATCGTGACTGGAGAGTCTATTAAAAAAATCAATGATCTCGTTATCGGCATCGTCATTCCGCTCCAGCAGGAGGAAGAGATCAGCCTCAGTACGCTGACCGAGGAGCAGACTGAACAGCTCCTGAAATCAATTCATGATGCAAAACCGGAATTGGAAGCGTCAAAAGCACTGATCGATGATGCGGTTGTTTTAATCAATCAAATCCCTGACAGCGGACTTATTGGCAAGCTGCAGGACGCTGCCGAACCTCTCAAGGAGAATGTACCATCCATTCAGTCTGCAATCGACCAGGCAATCTCAGCGAGCCAGATAATTCCTTCAATCGCGGGTTATCCCGATGAAAAAACCTACCTCTTCCTCCTCCAAAACAACACGGAACTTCGTCCGACCGGCGGCTTCATCGGTACGTACGGCATATTAAAAATTAAAAATGGTGAGATCACGGAATTTACAACCGATAATTCATATAATATAGACAAACCGGCGGAAGCATGGCTCAGCGTTGAACCTCCCTGGCCGCTGACGCGCTACAATGCGGTATTTGAATGGTTTTTCCGGGATTCTAACTGGTCACCGGATTTTCCCACAACTGCGGAAAAGGCGGAGTGGTTCTACCATGAGGAACGCGGCCCAGAGGAAAATATTGACGGTATTATTGCGGTCACGCCCACATTTATCCAATCATTGCTTACCCTTACCGGAGAAATCAGCGTAAACGGGTTAACATTTACGCAAGAAAACCTCATTGATACGCTACAGTACCAGGTTGAGCAGGGTTTTCTTCGCCAGGGGCTCGAGGAAAGCGAGAGAAAAGAAATAATCGGTGTTCTCTCGTCAAAAATCCTCGATAGCATACTCGACCTGCCGAAGAGCAAATGGCCGGATCTTTGGAAAGTATTTACAAAAGATGTCACTGAAAAACAAATTCTTATTTTCTCCAAGGACCAATATGTGCAAGAATTTATTTTAAAAGAAAACTGGGGAGGGGCAATACGGGAAGCGATGATTGATTCCGTCGCAATTATCGATGCAAATCTCGCCAGCCTTAAAACCGATCCTGCGGTTGAACGTTCAATTGACTACCGCGTCCGCAGAGACGGAAATAATACCATCGCTGATATTGCTATAACGTATCACAATGTCGGATCTATCACGTGGAAAACGACCCGCTACAGATCGTACGTGCGGGTATACGTTCCACTTGGCTCTGAACTGCTGACTTCGGACGGTTCAATGGTTGATTGTAAAATTAACGAAGAAGGGAGCATCGACAAGGGGGAAGAGGTCGGCAAGACCGTTTTTGGTACGTTTATTTGCGTTGAGCCGGATGAGCAGAGGACCCTCACGTTTAAATATAAACTGCCAAATACAGTCAGTGCCGCGATTGCAGATGGCTCCTACGGCCTTCTCTTCCAAAAACAAGCCGGCGCAGCTAACTATCCTCTCACCATCAACCTCGAGCTTGATGAACAACCGCAGTCGGTTACCGGCCTTGACAACGGAACTATATCCGTTGATAATGGTATACTGATCACAACAGAGCTTTCCGAGGATAGAGAAGTAACCGTTGAACTGTAACTACATCATATGTTTTCAAAAAAGCTGGGTGTCGATCTGGGCACAACCTACTCGCTTGTTTATATACCCGGTCGTGGCATTGTTATTAATGAACCGTCAGTCGTTGCGATATCCTTGCTTGATAAAAAAGTCATGGCCGTTGGCAACGAAGCGAAGGAAATGCTCGGCCGGACGCCCGATACAATCGTTGCGTCGCGCCCGCTCAAAGATGGCGTGATCGCTGATTACAAAACCACCGAGGCAATGCTCAAATATTTTATCAATAAGGCGCTCGGCGGGGTGCGTTTTTTCCGGCCGGAGGTTATGATTGCGGTTCCGGCAGGCATTACCTCCACGGAACGCCGCGCCGTCATCGAAGCGACTCTGCAAGCAGGCGCAAAAGCGGCCTATATTATCAAAGAGCCAGTCGCAGCGGCGATCGGGGCAAACATACCCATCGGGTCTGCATCGGGGCATATGATCGTCGATATGGGCGGCGGCACTTCTGAAGTCGCGGTAATATCACTCGGCGGCATTGTTGCGAACGCCTCCGTCAGAGTAGGAGGAAACAAATTTGATGCGGCTATCCAAGAATTTACCAGAAAAAAGTACAACCTCGCCATCGGAGAACGGACGGCTGAGGATTTAAAAATCCAGGTCGGCTCTGCGCTCCCGCTCGAGGAGAAACTGTACATGGAGGTGAGGGGAAGGGATTCCGTGCAGGGGCTCCCGAGGACTGTAACCGTCGAAAGCGATGACGTCACCGAAGCGATTCAGGATGAGCTTGCAGGGATCATACAGGCAGTGAAATCTGTGCTGCAGGAAACGCCACCGGAACTTTCAGCGGATATCATGGATAAAGGAATGGTGCTCTCTGGCGGAACAGCACTGCTGCGGAACATGGATAAACTGCTCTCACAGGCAACTGGGATTCCTGCGTACGTTACTGATGAAGCCCATCTTTGTGTAGCCAAAGGGACCGGCATCGCGCTTGAAAACCTTGAATCGTATAAAAAGAGCATTTTGTCCACACGATAATGATTATTGGGATTGACGCTTCACGTGCCAACGTAGACTGCAAAACGGGTACGGAGTGGTACGCTTTCTATCTTATTGAGGAAATAAAAAAAGTAGCTGATCCGCGTGATCAGTTTATTTTATATTCGAAGGAAGAGCTCAAGGGCGAGCTCTCAAAATTACCCCCAAATTTTTCCAGTAGGGTACTTACGTGGCCACCGAAAATTCTATGGACACAGCTTCGGCTTGCTCTCGAGATGCTCGTGAGGAAGCCTGACGCACTCTTTGTGCCTGCGCATACGATCCCGGTCATATGCCCAAAAAAGACAGTGACCACGCTGCACGATGTCGGGTTTGAAGAATACGCACACTTATACTCCACAAAGACCATCGGACCGAACAATAAAATCCTCAAATCCCTCATCAAGCTACTGGTAAAAATTATTTCGTGCGGTAGCTACAGCACGACCGAGCTTGACTACCATCGCTGGTCTGCCCGCCTTGCCAAAAAAAAAGCGTCAGCTATTACTACAGTTTCTGAATTTTCAAAAAGGGAAATCCAGAAAAAACTTACGATCGCAGGCGACCGTATTCATGTAGTTTATCCCGCCCCTGGAAAACAGTACTATCGTCGAGAGGATCAAACACGAATAAATTGCATTGTACGTAAATACTCTATTTTCAGCTCTTATATTTTATATATCGGTCGGATCGAATACAAAAAAAACGTAGATACTATCATAAAAGGTTTTTCTTTGTATAAACGCCAGCAAAACTCTGACAGCGTAAAACTTGTTTTGGCCGGAAAACCGGGCTATGGGTTTGATGCAATTAAAAAAAGTATTCTATCGGAACGGCTCGACGACGATGTTATTCTACCCGGTTGGGTGGACGAAATCGACCTGCCGTTCCTAATGTGTGGAGCGAAAATGTTTATCTTCCCTTCACGGTATGAGGGTTTTGGTATCCCAATCATTGAATCAATGTCGTGCGGCACCCCTGTCATTACATCGAACCGGGGAGCAATGAAAGAAGTCGCCGGGGATGCGGCGATGCTCGTAGATCCGGACGATCCGCAATCAATCGCCAACGGTATCAATCGTGTATTGACGGACGATGGCTATCGTACTGCGCTCATAGAACGGGGGCGCAAACGTTCTAAAGAGTTTTCCTGGCACGAAAGTGCGGTCCAAATGATACACTTGCTCAAGCGTTAGGATTTGAAAAATACTTGTATCCCTATCCGCGGATACAAATCCTTCTTGCAAAATAGAGACTTTTATGGTACTCTGATGTGTACTATACTTGCAGTATAAGCACTCGAATCAGACCAATGGTAACCCGATCACAAGCTTTGTTTAACTGGCCAATCCTCGGACATAGCCCGATTAAAACATATCTCCAGTCGTGTATCGCAACGGATACACTTGGCCAAGCATACCTTTTACTCGGCCCTCAGCACATCGGCAAGTACCGGATTGCGCTCACAGCCGCAAAATCAATCCTATGCACACAGTCCCAAAAAAAGCCCTGTGGCATATGCCCTAACTGCGAACAAATCGAAAAAAATATTCATGCCGACGTAGATATTATTTCATGCAATTTTGACAAAAAAAACATCAGCATCCAGCAAATCCGCCATTTGCAGCACAAACTTTCTTTACGCTCTTTTCTCGCAAGTTATAAAATCGCGATCATCAATGGAGCAGAAAACCTTTCTGAAGAGGCCGCGAATGCCTTGCTCAAGACGCTGGAGGAACCTTTAGGGAAAACTGTTTTCTTTCTCATTGCGGAAAACAAAAACTTAATCCCGCCTACAATCGTATCGCGCTGCCTTCAGCTTCAATGTAGCGTACTCCCGACACACCAGATAGAAAATTGGCTTATCACCCGCGGAACACCAACGACGGATGCCCGCGTTCTCGCAAAGCTCGCGAATGGAAAACCGGGTATAGCAATAAATGCTTTATCTGATACCTCTTTTGTTCAACAGCGCACAGAGAGGATCAATATTTTGCTCACTGTTTTAAAATCCAGCATTATTGGACGTTTTGAGGCCGTTTCAAAATTGGTCGGGCAAAAAGAAGAAACAGGCATTAACCAAATTGATGAAACGCTGAAAGACTGGCTTTCACTCCTGCGAGATGTTTACCTGGTCCGATCAGGCATTTCCCAGGTGGTCAATAGCTCACAAAATAACACCATCAAGAAATTGGCTGCGATGTTTACTAATAGCCGACTCGTACGTTCAATTGATATAATATCGAAATCAAGAAGCCTGCTCGCAAAGTCAGTTAATCCAACAATTATTCTTGAGCACCTTGTTCTCACAATCTAATCGTATGAAAACCTTTCAGAACATCAGCCTCATCATCTTCCTTTTACTCGCCGCAACGGTACTGAACGGATGTTCTATCGCAGGCACGCAGTCGTCGCCCGATGGTGGCGTCTTCATATCGTATAATTTCGGAGATACGTGGGAACAAAAAGCTTTCGTCAATAACGAAGGTGCATCCATCGCCAGCGTAGGAACTAACTTCATTCGATTTGATCCGGCAGATGAAAATATAGTTTATCTTATTACCTATGGGGCTGGTATCTATAAATCAACGAATGCCGGAAACCAATGGACGCCTACAGGCCTTGCAGGCGGTACCTACAACAGCATGTCAATTGATTCGCGCAACAATGACGTGCTCTACGTTACTGAAGGAATTTTCATCAGAAAAAGCGTTGACGGTGGAATCACGTGGAAAGATATTTACCAAGAAACCAGGCCAAGCCAGTCCATCGTCGCAATTCTCGTCGATCCATTCAGCCCAAATATCGTATACGCTGCAACCACCTCCGGGTTAATCAAAAGCTTTGACTATGGAAATACCTGGGAATTGCTCGACTGGTCTACAACGCAAATACTGCAACTCCACATCAGTACAAAAAACAGGAATGTTCTCTATGCATTTACGAATCTTGGTCCTACGAAGGGAATTTCAAAATCTTCGGACGGCGGATCAACCTGGACTGCCCTAGAGAAAAACCTTGAAAGTTTTGACAGGGGGCAGAAGATTCGGTGGCTCGATTTCGACCCACAGACTGAAAATATTATCTTAGGAACCGAAGGGGGGATTGTCAGAAGCTTTGACGGTGCGAATACTTGGGAAGTAGTGCCAACCTTATTCGATTTTCAAAAAATTCCAATCACTACGGTAATTCAAAATCCAAACAACTATAATGAGATTATTTTTAGCGTAAATAATCTTCTCCAGAAAAGTGATGATCGTGGGAAAACATGGGAAGTATTAAAAACCGTGCAAACCCTTCGTACGATCAATTATCTTGCTAATGATCCCTACCGTGAAAATGTCGTATTTTTAGGGACTGTTCCGCTACCCCAATAAAAATATTATTAAAAAATCTTATGAGCATTATCGAGGATAAAAAGCTTCAATTCGAAAAAGCCATTGATCATCTCAAAAATGAGCTCGATACCATACGCACCGGACGGGCGAATCCTTCACTCGTCGAAAAAATTCCGGTCGAGTATTACGGCACTAAAACTCCAATGCAGCAATTGGCAACTATTAGTATTCCCGATGCCAAGTCTATATTGATCCAGCCGTGGGATAAAAACGCGCTGAAAGAAATCGAAAAAGCGATCCAAAATTCGCAGCTTGGCCTTAATCCCGTCAACGAAGGCACATTCCTAAGGCTCCCAATACCGCCACTGACGGAAGACCGCAGGAAAGAGCTCTCAAAAGTTGCCAATCAAAAAACTGAGGAATCGCGCATTACCATCAGAAACATTCGTGAAGATATTTGGCGTACGATTAAAGATCAGAAAACGAAAGGTGAAATTTCTGAAGACGACATGTATTTACAACAGAAGGAACTGCAAAAAATCGTTGATAAATACAATACATCAGCAAAAGAACTTGGCGAAGAAAAAGAGAAGGAGATCATGACCTTGTAGCCCACACACTATGCTGCTCACCATCGCACTCTTTCTCGTTATACTCGGTTTAACCATCTTTGTCCATGAATTTGGGCACTTTAGTGCTGCAAAAAAAATGAAGATGGGAGTAGAGGAATTCGGTTTCGGTTTTCCGCCCCGCATTGTCGGAATACAGCGCTTGAACCAGCCGTTATCGGGAAACAGCACGAGTAAGCGCAGCGCTTGGAGAATAATCAAAGGCAGAAAAACGCCTGAAGATGAACACCGTTCGACAATCTATTCTCTTAACTGGATTCCCATCGGTGGATTCGTGAAAATTAAGGGTGAGCAGGGCGATCAGCCAAATGCGCAAGACAGCTTCTCGAGCAAAAAAATCTGGAAGCGAGCGGTAGTTCTTTCGGCGGGTGTCGGAATGAACTTTATACTCGCCTACGTGATAATTTCTATCGGTTTTTGGATTGGAATTCCCAGCATTCTCGACAGCTCACTTTCAGGTTCGGCAACGGTCAGCAATGAACGGCTGCAAGTTCTGGAGGTAAGCGCAAACAGCCCCGCTGAAGCAGCTGGCATAGAAATGGGCGATACCATCGTTTCCCTTGACGGAAAATCATTTTCTACCACTGACCAGCTTTCTGCCTATACTGCCGAACATCTTGGAGAGGAAATCACCGTCATTGTCAGCCGGAGCGGCGAAGAAATTACGTACTCAATTGCGCCGGCCGATTTAGAGGGCAAAGGCATCGGCCAAATCGGGATCGGATCGATAGAGGTCGGAAACGTCAGCTATCCTTGGTATGCAGCAATTTGGATGGGCGCAAAAACGACTGTTTCGATTACTGTTCAGATCATTATTGCTTTTTACGAGATTATTAAAAATCTAGTTATCACGCAGCAAGCGGGTGTTGATATCGCCGGCCCGGTCGGCATTGCGGTAATGACCGGACAAGTGGCGAAGCTCGGGTTTATATATATCCTCCAGTTTATCGCGTTGCTTTCTATAAACTTAGGCATTATCAATTTTCTTCCATTTCCGGCACTCGACGGTGGCAGGGTGCTATTCCTTGCCATTGAAAAATTGCGCGGTAAAGCCATGAACCAAAAAACTGAAGCGGCAATCCATAATATCGGTTTTTTAATTCTAATTTTTATCGTTCTACTGGTAACTTTCAAAGATATTCTGCGGTTATTTTGACCGTTCCCATTGACTCTATATGCTATTATGAAGCAATCAAAATACTTCCTTAAGCCCCTGAGAAAACCTCCTTCTGGAGAGGTATCCCGCAATGCCCAGCTGCTCGAACAAGCAGGGTACATCAGCAAACTTTTTGCAGGTGTCTACTCGTTTTTACCGCTCGGCTGGAGAGTACTGAAAAAAATTGAAAACATTATCAGGGAAGAAATCAACGGCATCGGCGGGCAGGAGCTTTTCATGCCTGCATTACACCCTCTTGAAAATTACAAACGCACAAAACGAGATGGCATAGATATCCTTTTCCACCTCCTTTCCGCATCCGGCAAAGAGCTAGTTCTTGGGCAAAGCCATGAAGAAGTCATCGTCCCACTTGCTAAACAATATATCAATTCCTACCGGGATCTGCCGCTGTACTTATACCAGATACAGACAAAATTCCGTAATGAATTGAGGGCAAAATCCGGCATTCTCAGGGGGAGAGAATTTTTAATGAAGGATCTTTACTCCTTCCATACTGACGAAAAAGATTTTGAGGCGTACTATGAAAAAGTGAAAGTAGCGTACCGAACAATCTTTTCACGAGTCGGCCTCGATGGGCAAACCCATCTCACTTTTGCATCCGGCGGCTCATTCTCAAAATACTCACATGAATTCCAAACGATTACAGAGGCCGGAGAAGATACAATCCATCTGTGCCAATTATGCGGTACAGCGGTAAACGATGAGATTATCAACGAACAAAAAAAATGTCCACAGTGCGGCAACAGTGATTTGATAGAAAAAAAATCAATTGAAGTTGGGAATATTTTCCCGCTCAAATCCAAATTTTCAGATTCATTCAATCTAACATTTACTGACGAAGATGGGATTCAGAAACCGGTTCTCATGGGATGCTATGGTATCGGCCTTGGCAGAACGATGGGTGCAATCGCAGAACTTCACAGCGACAGCAGCGGTTTATGCTGGCCAAAAACAGTCAGTCCTTTCAACGTACACCTCCTTGATCTGACCAAAACCGTAAATGTTCCAAGCTATGCTGATACAGTATATATGGCTTTACAGCAAGAGGGGATTGAGGTACTATGCGATGACCGCAAAGAATCAGCTGGTGTAAAAATGAAGGATTCTGATCTTATCGGGATACCGGTTCGTCTCATCGTCAGCGAACGTACAGGCAAAAATATCGAAATCACGTACCGGGAAGATAAAAAGCAGGCAACGCTGCCACTTTCGGCATTAATTAATGAAGTAAAGCAGTTTTATTGTGAAACTATTAGATAACTTTTTCGGAAAATTTTCAAAAGATATCGGCATTGATCTCGGTACTGCCAATACCCTCGTATACGTTAAAGATAAGGGGATCGTCATCAACGAACCTTCAGTCGTTGCTATCAATACACGCAATGACCAAATTCTTGCCGTGGGAGAAGACGCGCAAAAAATGATTGGAAAGACTCCTTCTCATATCGTTGCATCGCGGCCACTCGTCGACGGAGTCATCTCAGACTTTGAAGTCACGGAAAAAATGCTTAAGTATTTTATCGATAAGGTACACCGTGAAAGTTTTTCGATCTCACCAAGACCACAAATAGTCATCGGCATCCCCCTCGGAGTTACCGAGGTGGAGCGCAAAGCTGTCGAAGATGCGTGCATGAGCGCTGGAGCCCGTGTAGCTTATTTGATTGAGGAGCCGATGGCTGCTGCCATCGGTGCTCGCCTTCCGATTCAGGACGCTTCTGGAAACATGATCGTTGATATTGGAGGCGGCACGACCGAAATGGCAGTTATATCGCTCGGCGGCGTCGTAACCTGGAAATCTCTCCGCATCGCAGGCGATGAGCTTGACCAAAATATAATCCAGTACGCACGCGATCACTTTAATTTGCTACTCGGAGAACGGACAGCCGAACAGATAAAACTGCGGATCGGATCCGCGCTCCCGATGGAAGAACCGCACGAGACGACTATGCGCGGAAGAGACCTAATTTCTGGCTTGCCGAAAGAAGTTACGGTCAATAGCAACCACATCAGGGAAGCTATCGGACGCTCACTCCGCATTATAGTCGAAAACATTAAATCAACGATAGAAATTACTCCTCCGGAACTTGTAGCGGACATCTTTGAGCGCGGCATCATGCTTTCCGGCGGTGGAGCCCTCCTGAAGGGATTTGACAAGCTCATCAAGCAAGAAACGAAAATTCCAATCCACGTGACCGACGACCCGCTCACCGCCGTTGCGCGTGGTGCCGGCATCGTACTGGATGATTTGGAAAACCTTAAGGAAGTACTCGCTGCATCGTCTGACGAGAGTACTCTGAGCGACTAATATGAAACGATTTCTCCGCATTCGGAGATTCCAATGGCTGCTGCTGGCTGGAGCAGTTATACTGCTCGTTTTTTTACAGTTGACAAACCTTTTACCCACCGTTGGTGGAATGCTATCGTCGGCTTTTAAACCTGTTCAGATAATGTTCATAAGCGCGGCAAATACAGTCAAAAGCGGGCTGCTGCACTTCGGCGATGTTGATGATCTGCGGACTGAGAATGAAAGGTTATCCCAAGATAACATTAAACTCATCGCGGAAAATCTTCGCCTACAGCAACTTCTTAATGACGGTGAAATACTCTCTGAAGAGCAGGACTTTATTGCCGAACGGGCATATTCGGCAGTTACGGCTAAAGTGATCGGTAAAAGTTCTGACCAATATTTCCAGATGTTAATAATTAATCGTGGCACATCTGATGGGATCAAACCAGGCTACCCTGTATTTGTAAACGATGGCCTGCTGATCGGCAAGATTTGGGAATCGACAAAAAATATATCGAAAATACTGCTTCTGACCAATAACCACAGTGAAATTAGCGCGGTAATCCAAAATAATGAATCGAGCCAAGGTGTTATCGTTGGACAGTACGGTATTTCCCTGACTATGGAGCTTATACCTCATGACCATTCGATCGCCAATGGCCAGCTCGTGCAAACCTCCGGAGACGAAGAACTTGTGCCCGAAGGACTGATTATCGGACAGATCAATGAGGTGACCAAGCGTGCTGGTGAGCTCTTCCAGGAAGCATCAATTCAACCCCTCGTTGATTTCAACAAGGTAAGAATTGTCAGCATTATCCTCCCGATCTATGATTAAACCGGCACTATTCGTCCTGGCAGCGACATTGCTCGTACTCTTTCAAGTGAGTTTTTTACACGAATTCGAGCCGCTACGCTACTCACTCAATTTTATTTTAATCTGTGTCGTGCTTGTAACGACACTGATTAACTACAAAACTGGATTTATTTTTGCATTCTCTGCAGGATTAGTACTTGATTTTTTTTCATCCTTCGAATACGGAGTCATCACTTTTGCACTCGTTGTTCCGGTACTCCTGATATTTATCCTTTTCAGAAAATTGCTTGCCCGTAAATCTGCTTACTCATTACTGGGGGTAATCGTCGTCAGTACGCTTGCATATCATGCAATTCTGTTCACCACGACAAAAATCATTACGCTCGTGGATGAAAACGGACTCTCCTTTTCACTTAATTGGCAATATGTTTCTTTTGTCGGTACCCAGATTGTCGTGCATTCACTCGTTACCATTGGATTCTTTTATTTTATTCGCTTGCTAGGAAATAAGTTCCGCTCAGTATTTCTGATCAGTGACCGAGTATAAAAATCATGCGAAAAAAGGATCCATTTTCTTTAGACGTACCAAAAAATCACAAAATTTCGATTGGACAGCGCAAGAGTGAATGGGTAGAAGATTCATATATTGCCGGCCCCGGCGGTAATTCCTACGTTTCTTCTAACTTTGATATAAAGCGGCTCAGAATTCTCTTTTTATTCATTATCGTCCTCTTTGCGATTACTTTCGTGAAGACAGGTTACCTTCAGATCGTCCAAGGCAATCTGTATCGGCTCGCAGCAGAAGAAAACCGAATCCGCATTAAAGAACTCAAGGCGCCACGCGGTATTATCTACGATAGAAATGGCGAATCACTAGCATATAACGTACCCAACTTTATTTTAACTGTAACGCCGGGTGACCTTCCTGAAGATCCGATGCAACGCTCAGAAATTATTCAGAGTATCGCTGACATCCTTACCATAGACTCTTCTGCCCTTTCTAAAAGCATTGGAAGTGATCCCAAGAAGCTATATGAACCGATCGTACTGGCTGACCATATACCTTACGATAAGGCCGTCATCCTGAGGATTGCGAGTGCTAACCAGCCTGGCATTTCACTTGAGGCTAACTATTTCAGGGAGTACGTAAACGATTTCGCCTTGTCTCACTTACTCGGTTATATGGGAAAAGTTACAGACGAGGACCTTGAAACGCACCCGGATTATTCATATGACGATTACATTGGAAAAACCGGCGTTGAATTTTACTACGATCAAGCCTTGCATGGAGTCCACGGAAAAAAGGAAATTGAAGTTGATTCGCTCGGGAAGGAGAGCGTCGTTGTCACCGAATCGCAACCTATAGCCGGAAAAAATTTGACACTGACCGTCGATCTCGGGTTGCAGCGCGTTCTCGGCGAAGCCGCACAGGCTGCGGTCGACAATTCAAGACAAATAACCGGCGTTGCGGTTGTTGCAATTAATCCGAGAAACGGAGAAATTTTAGCCCTTGTCTCCATTCCAGCGTATGATAGCAATGCGCTTACCCTTGGACTCACTGATGAAGCATATACCAAACTACGCGAGGATCCTGCAAACCCTTTTGTTAACCGTACCGTTTCCGGAGAGTACCCATCCGGCTCCACTATTAAACCGCTTATTGCGCTCGCTGGCCTCGAAGAGCGCCTCATTGACGAGCACTCTACCATCCTTAGTACGGGCGGCATCCAGGTTGATAAATGGTTTTTTCCTGACTGGAAGCAAGGCGGACACGGACAGACTGACGTCAAGAGGGCGATTGCCGAATCAATTAACACCTTCTTTTACGCAATCGGAGGCGGGTACGAGGCACAGGAAGGTTTGGGCCTTGATAAGATAAAAACCTATTTAGAGCTTTTTGGATTAAATGCTCCTTTAGGGATTGACTTGCCTGGGGAAACCTCCGGTTTTCTTCCCACACGAGAGTGGAAAGAAGAGACGAAGGGAGAACCTTGGTACATCGGTGATACGTACCACCTTGCTATCGGACAAGGAGACCTGCTTGTCACGCCGCTTCAGGTTGCTTCGTATACGGCTACGATCGCAAACGGCGGAACTTTTTACCGGCCGCACCTCCTTAAAAACTTTTCTGACCCGTACGGAAATGTAACCGACATCCCAGCTGCAGAAATCATCAATGACGGATTTATTGGAGGCGAAAGCTATAGAATCGTGCGTGAAGGATTGCGGCAGGCGGTCGTCTCCGGCAGTGCCGTGGCGCTCTCGACACAAGCTGTTGAGATTGCCGCGAAAACGGGCACTGCCCAATTCGGCGCAGAAGGAAAAACACACGCCTGGTTTACCTCTTTTGCACCTTTCGAAAACCCTGAAATTGCGATAACCGTACTCGTCGAAGCGGGCGGAGAGGGGCACAATACGGCACTCCCGATAGCGCGTGCTGGATACGAATACCTATACCCGCACGAACCGGCTGAATAAAAAATAGTGTGGATAAGTCGCTTGACACCGGACTTGATACGTATTAAAACTATAATGACACAGTCGCTCAATAAGCGCTGAATAATAGTTAAACTCAATTTAGGAGGTATTTAAACATTAGAAAACAGGGGTATCGTAACGCGATAACGGATTTTTTATTAACTTCCAGACTACACAAGGCTAGAGGACTATGCCACAGCAAGATACATTCATTACTGCCGAAGGACTTGAGAAGCTTAAAAAAGAGCTCCACAACCTTAAAATTGAAAAACGCAAAGAAATTGCAGAACGGATTCAGGAAGCAAAGGAACTCGGTGACCTTTCCGAAAATGCAGAGTACGTCGACGCAAAAAATGAGCAAGCCTTTGTAGAAGGGCGCGTACAAGAAATCGAGGCGATCATCAAGCATGCGACGATCATCAAAGAACACACGAAATCTCGCGGGACTGTAAATGTTGGCTCAAAAATAAAAATTAAGGACAACGAAGACTCCGAAACGCGCGAATACCACATTGTCGGCTCGAACGAGGCAGATCCAGCTGAAGGAAAAATATCCAATGAGTCTCCGATCGGCCAAGCTTTTCTCGGGAAAAAGGTTGGTGATGTCATTGAAATTAACGTGCCAAAAGGTTCAAAAAAATTTAAAATTATCGCTATCGCGTAGCTAAAACGGCTATACTGATAAAAATTGGTTACGGCTTTTTTTAGATTGCCCATAATTGGATAATTTGGTATGATACATCCATAAAATTCAGCTTTTTACACTATGTCAAGGCTTGACGAAGAGCATGCATACCGCTTAAAAAAAAGGCAGGCAATCCAACAATCCGGGAAGCAACCGTACCCTTCGCATGTAACGCCTACACACTCAATCGAAACGGTGCTTAAAAACTTCGGCGATTTCGCTGATCAACAAACCAACATTTCCGTCGTTGGAAGGCTCAAAACGATCCGCATGCACGGGGGCTCTTGTTTTATTCATATTGATGACGGTTCTGGCGGCATCCAATCGTATATCAAGCGAGATGCGGTAGGGGATGCAACGTACATGGATTTTAAAAATTATTACGACATCGGCGACTTTTTGCAAGTGAGCGGCACTCTCTTCTCTACGAAAAAGGGTGAAAAAACAATCCTCGCCCAAAAAATAGCAATGGGCGCAAAATCCCTCTTGCCGCTTCCAGAGAAATGGCACGGGCTGCAAGATGTCGAAATCCGCTATCGAAAACGCTACCTCGACCTTATCGCAAACAAGGAAGTTCGCATACTGTTTGAAAAACGTTCTCGGATCATCAATGTAATCAGGGCATTATTGCGGGATAACGGATTTATCGAGGTTGAAACACCCATCCTACAGCCGCTACCTGGCGGAGCCAACGCACGTCCGTTCAAGACACACCACCATGCGCTCGATTTAGACCTCTACCTGCGCATAGCGCCTGAGCTCTACCTTAAACGTCTTATTATCGGAGGCTTTACCAAGGTTTTCGAAGTTGCCCGCTGTTTTAGGAATGAGGGCATCGACCGCGACCATAATCCAGAATTTACCCAGGTAGAATTCTACGCCGCATACTGGGATTACAGGCAGATGATGGATTTTACGGAAAAAATCATCGCCGCAGTAGCCAATGACGTACTGAACGCTTCCGAACTGCAGTTAAAAGGCTCTGCGATCAATCTTGCTTTGCCGTTTAAGCGACTCTCATTTCGTGATGCGATACAGCAGAATGCATCCATTGATATTGATACTGCCGATGATGAGGCGCTCCTTACCGTGCTCACGGGTCATAAAATTTCCGTGAGCAAGCCGGTCACGAGGCCTAGGTTGCTCGATGAACTCTTTAAGGGGTTCGTACGACCCCGCTGCATTGAACCGACTTTCGTAACTGATTACCCGATTGAACTTTCGCCGCTCGCAAAAAAAATTTACGACAACCCGCGCTATGTTGAGCGCTTTCAGCTGCTCATCGGGGGGATCGAACTGTGCAACGCGTTTTCAGAGCTCAACGACCCTATCGATCAAGAAGAGCGTTTTGCTGCACAAGAAAAAATGAGGGCGGCAGGCGACGAAGAAGCCCAACGAATCGACCGGGATTTCATTGAAGCCCTTTCGTACGGAATGCCGCCTACGGCGGGAATCGGAATAGGCATTGACCGGCTCGTCACACTCTTCACGAATTCCGCAAATTTAAAAGAAGTCATACTTTTCCCAACGTTGAAACCCAAAAAAAATGATGATTGACGGCGACCGTAAAAAAGCCCTAGCGCTGCTGCAGACATACACAAAAAGTCCAAACCTGGTCAAACATATGCTTGCCGTTGAGGCTGCCATGCGCGCATATGCGAAGCATTTCGGTGAGAATGAAGACTGGTGGGGTGCAGTTGGGCTGTTGCACGATTTTGACTACGAGCGCTACCCTGACCGAGCGGACCATCCATTCAAAGGCGCTGAAATTTTAAAAACAAAGGGATACAGTGGCGATTTTATTAAAACTATACTTGCACATGCATCCCACACCAACGAACCTCGCGATACGACAGCGAAAAAAACGATTTACGCGGTCGATGAGCTGTGTGGTTTTATCATTGCCGTCGCGCTCGTGAAGCCGAACAAAACTCTGGCTGAAGTCGAAGCTCGTTCCATAAAAAAGAAAATGAAAGATAAGGCCTTCGCGCGTCAGGTCAACCGTGAGGAAATCCTACAGGGTGCCCGTGAGCTCGGAATTCCTCTCGATGACCATATCGCCACCGTTCTAAAAGCCCTCCAGTCGATATCCCGAGAGCTCGGGCTGTAATAAACCCATTCGAAACCACTAATATTTTTTCTATGATTGATGAGATTACTATCATTACCCGCATACTCCTCTCAATCCTGCTGTGCGGGCTCATCGGGCTCGAAAGAAAATTCTACCACAAACCGGCAGGCTTCAGGACTAATATCATGGTCGGGCTCGGTTCTACGATCCTCATGATACTCGGATTGCACATTCTTGCAGATTTCAATGAAGGAAATGTTGTCGATATCACGCGGCTTGCCGGACAAGTAGTAACGGGCATAGGTTTCCTCGGTGCAGGCGCAATTATTCAAGGAAGAGGATCAGTACACGGCTTGACCACGGCCGCGAGCATTTGGGTCGTCGCCGCCATCGGCATGACAATCGGCCTCGGCTACTATTTTACCGCAATCGCGGCAACGACCGCATCTTTAGTCGTACTCGTCTTCATGGGAAGGTTCGAGCACCATTTTGAAAAAAAGATTACCAACGATATCGAAAAAGATAATACCCAACTCTAAATTTAACCTATCCGATTCCATGCTTGATATTAAATACATCCGTGACCACCAGCAACAATGTACCACGGAGTTGGCCAAACGAGGTGTTGCACCGGCTGTGGTAAAAAAACTGCTCAGCCTCGATGAAGTCCGTAGGGAGACCATCGCCAGCATAGAAAAGTTAAAAGCAAAAAAAAACGAATTCAACAAGTCAATCGGCCAACTCAGTGCTGCTCAAAAAAATGAAAAAATCGAAGAAATGGCGGCTTTGACGAGGCAGCAAAAAAAATTCCAGGATCAGCTCGAAGCAACTGCATCCACAATGCAGTCAGTACTGTCAGACTTGCCGAATCTTCCTGCAAACGACGTAAAAGTAGGGAAAGATGAAACTGAAAATGAAATCATAAAAACCATCGGTGAAAAAACGTCTTTCACATTTTCGCCCAAAGATTATATGGAAATCGCCCTCCTGCACGATCTCATTGATACGAGACGTGCAGCTAAGGTGAGCGGTTCACGGTTCGGGTACCTGAAGGGCGACGGCGCACTTTTATGGTCCGCCCTCGTACAGTACGCCATGGATATTCTCCTCAAAGAAAAATTTATACCCTTCTACTCGCCATCCCTCATCAAACGTGATGCAATGGAAAATTCAGGATACGACTCATATACCGACGGACAGGATGCGTACTACATTGAAAAAGACGACCTTTTCCTTGTAGGAACAGGAGAACACGCACTGCTGCCGTACCATAGCGGCGAAGTTCTTCCGGAATCGGACCTCCCACTCCGCTATACGACCTACTCAAGCTGCTACCGACGTGAAGCCGGAAGCTATGGTAAAGATACAAAAGGGATTCTCCGCGTCCACCAGTTTGACAAGCAGGAAATGGTTGTATTGACGACCCCCGAAAAGTCATGGGATACTTTTGATTGGCTCGTCGGCATACAGGAACAAATCATATCAGGACTCGAGCTTCCGTACCACCTGCTTGCCGTATGCACAGGTGACCTTCCCAAACCATCCGCCAAGGTAATCGATCTTGAATGCTGGCTTCCATCTGATGGCGCATACCGGGAAACCCACTCCGCATCAAATTGCACCGATTACCAAGCACGGAGGAACGCTATCCGCTACAAGGGCAACAACGGGGCAGCACAGTTCGTTCACATACTCAACGCCACCGGAATAACGCCAAGAACGCTTATCGCGCTGCTTGAAAACCACCAGCAGGCTGACGGTTCAGTTTCAATCCCAAAAGCCCTGCGGGCGTACATGCGCGGTGCCACTGCCGTCAAATAATAAATCAGATGGAAAATAAACGGATAACGTGGGTTGAAATCTCACAAAGTGCACTCAAACATAATATCAGGCAGTTCACGCGAATTATCAAACCGCCGACAGAGCTCCTCGCAGTCGTAAAATCCAACGCGTATGGCCACGGAATTGTTGAGGCGGCACGAATCATTAAACGCGCCGGAGTCAACTGGCTAGCAACGGTAAATCTCGACGAGGCCCTGCTGCTCCGCAAGAACGGGATCGCGGGACGAATCCTGGTACTGAGCTACTTCCACCCCGACAAGCTCGCTGATGCGCTGAAACATAACATTACCCTGACAGTATACTCACTGCACGCGGCACAGCAACTGGATACAATCGGGCGCAGGATCAAAAAGAATGCAATCGTCCACTTCAAGGTTGATACGGGCACATCCCGACTTGGGCTGCGGCCAGAACAAAGTCTCAAGCAAATTCAAAAGATCTCCACGCTCAAAAACGTTCGCCTCGAAGGCGTCTTTTCACACTTCGCTGATGCGGAAAATCCAACCCAGCGGGTAACCATGAGGCAGATTAAAAAATTTTCTTCACTGCTTGAGTCACTGTCAGCGAGCGGCATAGACATACCGCTCAGGCATATTGCGTGCTCGGCAGCGACGATTTTAAACAAAGCCAGCCACTTTGATCTCGTGCGTATTGGAATCTCGCTCTATGGGCTCTGGTCAGTTGAAAAAGATGGATTACCCGTGCAAATACTGCATAAAAATTTTTCACTCAAGCCTGTGCTCTCATGGAAAACGAGAATTATACAGATCAAGGAAATCGAGAGGGGGTCCGCAATCGGATACGGTTGTACCTACACTGCCAAAAAAAAGCTGACAATCGCAGTGCTTCCGGTCGGCTACTGGGAAGGATATGACAGAAAACTCTCGAACACCGGAGCAGTGCTCATACGCGGAATGCGGTGCCCGATTCGAGGCAGGATTTGCATGAACTTGACCATGGTCGATGTCTCTCACCTGAAATCCGTACGCACCGGCGATAGCGCGACTCTTATCGGTAAGGACGGACCGCAAACAATAACCGCCGATGAGCTGGCTGAAAAAGTTGGTACAATAAACTACGAAATAGTAACCAGAATCAATCCTCTCATCCCGAGGATTATAACGGATTAAGCAGCCAATACTATGCTCGATAGTGAAAGCTTATTCAATAAGGGCGACAAAGCTCCTGTAAATGCCGTGTACGTGTGCGTACCGTGCGGATACCGAAAAACGTATAAAACCGGTGAGACATTCAGTGAATGCACGTCTTGTCTCGCGGGCACAGACCAGGGCGATAGGGAGTACATGGAAGGGACTTCTCTCTGGGAAAAAGCCGCTCACGTTGAAGAGTAACAAGCCAATATTATGAAACGTAAGCTCCGAGTCGGTGTCATTTTCGGCGGCCGTTCAGGCGAACACGAAGTTTCTCTCGCATCCGCAGAGTCAATCATCGGCGCACTCGACAAAGCAAAATATGAAGTGATCCCGATCGGCATCACCAAGCGCGGACGCTGGGTGACAAGCGGCAACCCGCTTGCAACACTAAAGTCAGGCAGGCATGCTGAATTGTCAAACGAGAACATTATTTCCCCCGATGCGACGAAGAAGAGGCTGGTTTCGCTCGAGGGAAAATACTTCCGGTCCCATGCTGAAACCAAGCTCCTCGATGTCGTTATCCCGGTCCTGCACGGGACCTACGGCGAAGACGGCACCGTACAGGGCTTGCTTGAGCTCGCAAACATACCGTATGTCGGGGCCAACGTGCTCGCCTCAGCGGTTGGCATGGATAAAGTTATCCAAAAAGAGCTATTTCGTCAGGCGGGGCTTCCGGTTGTCGACTACCTGCACTTCCTGAGCGGCGAGTACGCAAGAAACCCAAACTTAATTACGGCAAAAATTAAAAAACTCCGCTTTCCTGTTTTTGTGAAACCCGCGAACCTCGGATCATCAGTGGGCATCTCGAAAGCCCGCAACGAACGCTCGCTCAAGCAAGCAATCATGTACGCAATGCAATATGACCGTAAGATTATCGTTGAAAAAGCGGTACTGAGCCCGCGTGAAATCGAAGTCGCGGTTCTCGGCAATGACGATCCAAGAGCATCGGTCCCAGGAGAAATTATCGCCTCAAATGAATTTTACGACTACAACGCCAAATACGTCGACGGGCAGTCGCGGACTGTCATTCCCGCTCTGCTTTCTAAAAAACTCGCCGATAAAATTCGCACACTCGCCATCCGTGCGTTTACAATCATCGACTGTTCAGGAATGGCCCGGGTTGATTTTCTACTTTCTCGAAACTCAAAACTATACGTATCGGAGGTAAATACCATACCGGGATTTACGTCCATCTCCATGTACCCAGCGCTGTGGAAAGCCAGCGGCATGCCTTACCAAAAGCTGCTCGATAAACTCATTTCTCTTGCCCTCGAACGCTACCGGCAAAAAGCAAAATTGCAAACGTCCTACAAACCAAAGTCCAAGTGGTACCAGTAGCATGCGCTGGAATGTACACCAACAAAAACTCGAACGGCGAGGTCATTCGCAGCCGTCATTCAAAAATCCGCTCTTTACAAAGCAGCCTTGGCAGCATTTTATTATTGAACGGCTCAATCTCTTTATCTGGCTTTTCTGCCTGGCGTTTTTGTCCATCATATACGCCCTTTTCTACTCTCCGCTCCTCCAGATCAGCCGCATTGAAGTTCGCGGAACTGTTTCCATACCCGCTGAAATACTCGACGAAAAGTTTATCCGCTGGCAGCTTGAACAGCGCCGTTTCGCTGTCTTTTCCCAGCGCAACATTCTGCTCTTCAGCAAATCCTGGCTTGCCGAAAATATTTCAAACACGTACAGCACTGAGTCGCTTTCAATCGATAAAAAACTGCCACACACGCTTATCGTCGACATCGTGGAAAAAAAACCACAGCTCGTATGGCAGACAGGCGATCAGCGTTATTACCTGAGCGAGCAGGGGATTGCCACTTCGAGTGTTGATGCAGTTGAGGCGGCCGGAAACATTCCATCCCTGACCGATGAATCGGGCGAGCCGATCAATGTGGGAGATGCAGCCCTGAGCCCGGAAAAGCTGACTTTTATTACGTCACTCATCGCGCAGAGCAATGCTTGGGATACGGTAGCTATTATCGGCCTTTCAGTCGCAAACCGCATGAGCGTACAACTCAACGTGCATACAGAAGCAGGTTACGCAATATACTTTGACATGAGCCGTGACCTCGAACAGCAGGTTACCAAACTTGAACGCATTCTTGATACTAAAGTCCAGGAACAGCAGCCGACAGAATACATTGACCTCAGAATCGGCGATCGCGTTTATATCAAATAAATAATTTATTTTATAATAGTGAACGTATGGTACACATGAAAAAAATCACGTCCCTGTACATAGCCCTCGGCGTGCTGCTGGTCGCAGTCGTAACCGGCGCTTTGTACCTTTACACGAATATTTTTAGCGATACGGAGGAGGCGACACCCACTATCACAAACCGGTCGGCGACGCCGATTATAACTACCACAGATGACCTCTTTTCGCTTACTGCCGAAAAGCGGGATGCTATCGGCGTCGAACTGGACTCAACGTTCACGCTGAAGAGCAAAGAAGCAATTGATGCCGATACGATCATGGCCCACCTCGCTGTTTCTCCTATGATCTCCTACAAGGTGGAATCCTCCGATAGCAATACTTTCAGCATCATACCGCAAGAGCAGCTTAACAGCAATACGGTTTATACGTTTGAACTGACGACGCAGGCTGACGAGACTGCAAAAAAACGTGAGTATAGCTGGGCATACCAGACGAAAGACATATTTAAAATAACCGGCACCATCCCTGCGGACAGGGCTACCCGGGTACCCCTTAATACCGGCATTGAAATTACATTCTCATACGACTCCTACGTGAACTATGAACAATTTATTGAAATTACCCCGTCAGTAACCGGAACATTTGAACAATACAGGAAAACACTTGTCTTTTTACCCGATACACTCCAGCCCTCCACCATCTATACAGTCACGGTCAAACCCGGCCTGCCGATTAATGGAAGTGATGAGACGCTTGGCGAACAGCATACTTTCCGTTTTGAAACGGCACCAGAAAATGAGAACGAAGGCTCACTGCAGTTTGAAAACCAATTCTACGAGTACCCGGTTGCTGAAGCTCCGGTGCTTACCATGCACGAGTACGATACCGGCCTTTCCGAACTGGAGGTCAACGTGTGGGCATTTAACTCATTTACCGAATTTACCGATGCCGTGTCGAGCACAAATAGCGTACCATATTGGGCATATTACGCACGGAGAAACAATCCATACCCGACGGACTCTCTTGAGCTCCAGACATCATTTACCGCAGAAATCCAAACTTCCGATTACATGGAGTACATCGAATTTCCCGACAGCCTCCCGGTAGGCCAGTATTTAGTGGATGTCGCATACGAACAAGGCGGTACTGCGCTACGAGCCCAGGCCTTTCTGCAATCAACGAATGTAGTCGCTAGCTTTGAGGGCAGCGGCTCAACCTCCCTGATATGGGCACACGACGTTGCACAATCAATACCGGTCGCAAACGGCACGATTGCTTTTTCCGGGGACCAATCCTTTAGCGCTACGACGGATACGAACGGCGTCAGCACATTCAGCACTCCTGCAATACTGACGAACGCTGAAGAAGACTATGTTCCGGACCAAACGAATTTTTTCACCATCCAGTCAGGCGCCCAGATGCTCCTCATACCCGTAGCACAACATTACGAATACTCATGGTGGTTCAGCTCAAACTACAGCAATGAATACTGGTCATACCTGTATACCAATCGCAATTTGTACCTCCCGACCGACAGCGTAAAATTTTGGGGAGTCGCAAAGAAGCGGACTGGATCATCGCCAGCATCCGTCACTGTCAACTTAGAAACGACCAACTACTATGTTGAGTCGTACGGCGATGAAACCATCGCCAGCCAGAAGGTTCCTATTTCGGAGTTCGGTACTTTCGAGGGCGCTCTCGAATACTCAAACCTGAACCCCGGAACGTATACTGTATCAGTCATCGCGGACGGAACGAAAATTGCAACTTCGTATATCAATGTCCAAACGTATACGAAACCTCCCTACAAAATCGAAGTTACGACTCCTCGCCTCGCGATTTTCGAAGGTGAGAACGCGGTATTCAACATCACGACAGCTTTTTTTGACGGAACCCCGGTTGCCGAGCTCGAACTCGAATACACGGGGACATTTGGCACAGGCATCATTAAAACCGACACCAACGGCACAGCGCAGGTCACTCTCGCAACGTCGTACACGAACAGCGGCTACTATCCAAATTACTCCTACTTTTCGGCCCATCCCACGCAATCTGAAATTACCGAGATGTACTCGGATGCAAACATTTATACGTTCGGCCCCCACTACGAGATTGACATGACATCTGAAGAATCCGGTTCAATCAGCGGAAACGTTCACGGCATTACGCTCGATTCCATGAACGCCGGCAGCTCCGATTTTCTGTGGGAATACGAGGGGGACCCGATTCCAAACGCTCAGGTAAACCTCACAATTTACCACAAATACTACGAGCAGATCGAAACCGGCACCCGCTATGATTTCATCAATAAAAAAACGTACAAGACGTACCGCTACGACCTCCACGAAGATATTGTGAATGAGACGACAGTGGCATCGGACGAGTCGGGGATTTTCAACCTCCCTTTCGAAGCGCAAGAAGACTGGCAGTATAAAGTGACCGCAAATGTCACTGACACCGACGGGCGCATAGCAACCGCTACCACCTACATTTCCAATGGCCGTTCCCTGTACTACGGCTACATGGAAGGCTATGATTCATACCATATAACGACGGATAAATCCGAACTGGAAGATTCGAGCGGCGTATACCGTATCGGTGAAACAGTAACCGCTACCTTCAATAAAAATGACTCGATATTGGAACCTGCAAGCAATGGCGCACTATTATTTTTTAAAGATCACAACGGCATCTTCGACGTAGAACAATCATCTTCACCAATAACGTCTTTCAGCTTTTCCGAGTCCTACGTGCCGAACCTGTATCTGTACGGGATCTATTTCGATGGGCGCAGCTACCACCTCACCCCTGCCGCGAGAATTGCATTTGACAAGAGTGAGCGCCAGCTCGATATCAGTGCGGTGCCCGATAAAGATGATTATCTGCCAGGCGAGACAGCGACTCTCTCTATAACCGTCGTTGACAGTAACGGCAAGCCGGTTGTCGCCGAGGTGAACGTTTCAGCTATCGATGAAGCGCTCGCGGCGATTCAGTGGGATGACGGACTCAGCACGCTCGATACCCTCTACCAATTCATAGGGCCTTCGCTCAAGCTCTCGTACTCGACACACAAAGACTCTCTTGAGGCAATGGCTGAAGGCGGGGGATGCTTTACCGGTGAAACCATGATACTCATGGCTGACGGCTCGCGTAAACAAATCAGTGATATTATAGCAGGTGAGAGAATCGCGACACTCAATGGAGCTGACAACCACGGACTTGCCGACGATAGGGTGACATCCGTGCGGAAACATACTATCTCACACTATATAACCATCAATGGATTCCTTGATGTCACGCCCGAACACATTGTGAACATCAACCGAGAATGGCGCCCAGCAGGAACAGCGAAAATCGGAGATACGCTCCTCGATGAAAACGGACGCGAGGTGGTTATTGACACGATTGAGGACCACCATATGCCCGCGGTCGTATATAATTTAGCAACTGAAACGTACCATACGTTCATCGCGGACGGTGTCTACGTACATAATGAGAAGGGCGGCGGCCGAGAAGACTTCCAGGACGTTGCGTTCTTCGGCAGTACGGTCACCAACGAGCAAGGCAGCGCCTCAGTGCAGGTCAACCTGCCTGATAACATTACATCGTGGGTTACGACCGTGCAGGCAGTGGCAAAAGACCTTTCCGCTGCCGGAGAAAAAACGTCTCTGATTGTCACGCAGCCGTTCTTTGTCGATATTTCGCTGGCAGAGGAATATCTGACCGCTGACCAACCGACCATCAAGTTGCGGGCTTTCGGGCGCACGCTCGAGGCAGGCGACCAAGTCGCATACGACGTCAGCTTTCCCGAAACGGAATTTGATTCCATCCAGATTAACGGCACTTCCTTCATGCCAGCCGAATTTTCACTCCCGGATTTCACGGAAGGTACCCGGAGCGTGCGGGTACACGCCCGAAGCGGGGAATACGAGGATACTGTCACAAAAACTGTTGATATTCTTTCAACTCACTTGACTGAACGTACCGTACGCCACTATCTTGCCGATGAAGCGCTCACGATCGAAGATACGGCAGGCCAGGACGCTACGCTTACCTTCACCAATAAAGAACGGGGGCAATACTATAACCTGCTGCGGGGCCTTCGTTGGTTCCATGGGGATCGTCTCGACCAGAAACTCGCGCGCCACTACAGCCAGGTTCTGCTCAATACGTACTTTGCTGAATCATCCGCACCGGAAACGCTAACCTTTTCTGACTTCCAGTCGTACGAGGGGGGCATTAAGATTCTTCCGTACGCTTCACCGGAAGTGCTGTTTACTGCAAAGGCCCTCGAACTCGCACCTGATTTATTCGACGCAAACGCAGCGCGCGGCTACTTATATGGAATTCTCAACACGCGGAACAGCACCGCGAGCGAAATTGCGTACGCTCTCTTCGGACTTGCGAATATCGGAGAGCCAGTTATTACCGACATTACGAGCTTCCTCGCTACCGAAAGCCTCAATCCGGAGCTGAAGCTGTACCTTGCACGAGGCCTGGCGAATCTCGGGGCAGGGGAGTATGCAGGTTCAATCCTCAATGAGCTGCTGAGTACGTACGGCGAAGAGACGGAATTATACACGCGGCTGATGCTTGGTGAGATCCAGGATGACATGACCGAGTATGCATACCAAGCTGCCATACTCGCCACAGAAATTTCATCACCGCAGGCAGAAAAGCTGTTTGCGTACGCAAACGCCAACTGGGCGCAATTCCAACTCAATACGATAGAACAACTCACCTACCTCACAAAAACGCTTCCGTTGCTCTCTGGTGAACCCGTGAGCTTCGAATACACTATCGGCGGCAAAAAGAACGCCATATCGCTCATGGGCAATGAAACATTCACCACTACACTCAACCCCACCGAACTCCAGGATATCGGCTTCGCGAATATCGTAGGCGATGTCGGCCTTATCATGGAATACGTTTCACCGGTCAATCTTGCCGATGCGGCAACAGACAGTTACCTCAGCATCGGGCGGGAGTACAGCGTCGAGGGAACGGTAACCGAATCATTTGCACAAAATGACATCATAAAAGTATTGATCAACCCCGCAGCCGATGCGCTGGCAATCGACAGGGACTACACGGTTATCGACTACCTCCCCGCAGGCCTCAAGCTTTTGACGAATATCAACGCGTACGATATCGACTATGAACACGGGCTCAGGTATCCGTACGAAGTCAACGGGCAGGCGGTAAAATTCTGGACTGGCAAAAGCTCACAACCGTTTTACTACTACGCCGCCACAATCGGAACCGGCACCTTTACCGCAGAACCGCCAGTATACCAAGGCCTCGTGGTACCTGAGAGTAAAACCTACGGCATTCAGCAGACAGTAACCATCGAGTAGAATGAAAAGACTCGCCTTCACAATTGTTGTTAGCGCTGCCATAGTAACGGCAGGCGCCACCGTGGTGCTGATGGCTCCCACGACCGCATCAACGCATCATTCCGCCGGCGGTACCGGCGTTCAGTCCGCTCTTCCGCTCGAGTATTTTTTCCCGGAACAATTTAGCAAAACGCTTACCCATGCAGAACAGCTGACACGATCATTTCCTGGCACTATGGTCAGGGGTGGCGTGATCCCGCACGACCTGCTCCGTGGAGAATACATTGCTCACTTTTTTAGCGAACTAAGCGGACAGCAGCCTGCTACAGTCGTCCTCATTGGCCCTAATCATTTTGAGCGGGGTCCCGGGCATGTACTGACCGCCGCAGAAAGCTGGGATACACCGGATGGAATACTGAAGGCAGACACAGCAACTATCACCCGACTCACGGAATTGCAGTTCGTTGAGCAAGACGCTGCCATACTGCAGCATGAACATTCCATAGCCGGCATCGTACCGTACATAGCGCATTACCTCCCTGGAACAAAACTCATCCCTATTATTCTCAAGGCGGAATCAACACTCATGGAGCTTAACGATCTATCCGATTTTCTGGCTTCTGCACTTCCGCCGGATGCGGTCGTCATAGCTTCTGTCGATTTTTCCCACTACCTGACTGCAGCGGAGGCAGAGCAGCACGACGCGATTACCGGCAGCGCCCTGTCAAACCTTAACTACAGCACCATACTGTCATTTGGATCGCGATTCAACGACTACCTCGATTCACCGCCGTCAATCGCCCTGCTGCTCAAGTACCTCGAGGCCACAGGCGTGAAGAACTGCGAAATTCTGTACAATACCAATTCAGGGGGAGCGATCGGCAATACGGGCATTCCCGTGACAAGCTACTTCGAAGTAATTTACTACTAACCATACGTATGATAGCGGCAATGAAACAGAGAAAGAAAAAAATATGGCTTTCACCGACTGGCATCGAGAGTTCCAAGCGGTGTCCGCGCTGCTTCTGGCTCCGGTACCATAAAAAGCTGTACCAGCCGGAGGGGATCGTATCCCGCCTTGCGAACCGTTACGATAAGGTCATGAAGACGTACTTTGATTTGTACCGGCAAAAGAATGAATTGCCGCCCATCGTCAAGGGAAAAATGGAAGGCAAGCTCGAACAGCCGTTCCAGGAAACATACTTCTACCACTACAACGATGACTACGGACTCATGGGCAAGCTCGATGATTGCCTTGTCGCACCCGACGGGAAGCGCACGCCGGTTGACCATAAAACCACAAGCTCCGATCCAAACCAAAAAGCGCTCATACCAGCATACCAAACCCAACTCGATACGTACGCATTCCTGCTCGAAAAAAACCGAAAGCCGACGACCGGCATCGGCCACCTGCTGTTTTTATACCCCGAAGAGGGGAAAGAACTGCATAACGGTTTTCCCATGCAGGTTACTATTACGACGCTCAAGACTAACCCCCAGCGCGCATTAACTGAGTTTCTCCAGGCAATCAACATCCTCGAGGGGAAAATGCCTTCATCAAGCAAAGAGTGCCCGTTCTGCGAATGGCACCGTGCGATGAAAAAGTACGTTAAACGCTAAGAAAGGCACCCGCTCGATTAGAACGGGTGCATGATACAAGCTATGGTTCATCATCGGTTCTAGACCAGACCCGCCGAATCACAGCTCACGTGCATCCGCTACGGGTGCAATTCCATACGTGGTTGCGGGCTTGTTCCTCCTCATACCAGTCGGTTGGAAGCTGTCCACCGTTTACGATTTCCCTCGCATCTTGGCATGTCATGGGCCACCTCCTACGTTGATGCTTTAGATTTTATTTTGCATCTAGTATACCTGTTATATTTACCGGCCGTCAATCCCGTGGTACAATGCCACTGGATAACTTGATTCTCATAAACACATGCCCCCGAGACACTCGTTCGCATACCTCGCCCCCCGTTTTCTTGGTACACTGCTCGTACTCTTGATCGCAGCTTTTTTTCTCGAAACGGCCGCGGATGAATTTTCGGCATCAATGTTCCTCATTACTTCCGTGCCGACGTTTATCATATTGCTCTCGCTCATTACCGCGTGGAAAAGTGAGCGCATCGGAGGGATACTATTTATCATTGTCGGCATTATCGGGATCCTGTACCCTTTTGCGACTGTCGATGAATTCCACTGGGGGCTTTTGATCCTGCCCGGCTGGTCGGCGTTTGTCGGCATACTCTTTATACTGAGCAGGTCAAAAGCATGAACGTATACTCGAAGTAGGCCGCTTCTTTTTTAATAAAATTCCATCTAACGACTAACCGTTACTCCTATGGAACCATGCCCAACGTGCGGCAATGATCCGTGCACCTGCGGTTAAATCCACGCATAAAAAAAGATCCCCCGTTTCTGGGGGACCTTTTTATTGTGCATTAAGCGAAGAACCCTGCCTAGAGGATTGCTTCCTTTGCTGCCTTTGCAACACGGAACTTCACGACAGTCTTTGCGGGAATCTGGATCGTCTCGCCGGTCGCAGGGTTTCGACCCTGGCGCGCATTGCGATGCTTCTTGACGAGCTTGCCAATGCCCGGGAGCGTAAACTCACCGTTCGACTTTACCTCGCTGTACGCAGTCTCCATGAGGAGCTCTACGAACGAAACGACATCCTTCTTCGGCATGCCGGATTTTTCGGCGAGGTAGGTCATGAGCTGAGACTTTGTCATTTTTGCCATGGCTTTGTGACCTTATTAGTTAGGTTTTAATTAAGCAACCTTTATGCAGGTAGTATAGCAGAGTACCGAAAAAAGCACCATGTTTATTGGGAAAAATTTGCTGTGGAAAAGTGGAGTAGGGGATTGAAATGGAATAAAATACAATTTTCTGGCTAATTTTAGCCAAATAATCACTACCTGAATACTCAACATACTGGACATGGTGGACAAAATTTGATACCATGCTTAAATCTTGGGTTCTTGGATCAAACACGGTAGCTATCATCTTCAAACAACAGGAGGTTTCGTTGGGCAGTAAAAACAAAAGAAGAAAAAACAGAGAACATGGCATGAAGGGCCGGCCGGAAGCGTGTGACCTTACGCCACGGTCAAAGCGGTGTACAAAAAGGAAGCAGAACCGATGGCCTCCATGTAAGAAATGCCAGTACTAGTTCGCCCCGTACAAGTAATTGCATCACAGCAGCTCCCGCCAGTGGAGCTGCTTTTTTACATCGATAAAATAATAAACGCAGGGCCCTCGGAAAACCCTGCGTCAAATATTATGCTCCGGCAAGAATGCCGATAAGGTAAGTAGTGCAAAGGCATATCCAAAATACGAGGTCAGCTACTTTTCCCTGTCGAACATTCAGCCAGTATGCTGGCTGCTCATCTCTCATTTCGGCCCGAAACGCCTTGTCCACCGTCCGGTATTTCTTCCGGTAATCGTTAATCTGCTCCAGTTTGCTCAATCCCTTGTTGCAACTGCAGTAAAATCCGTAATAGGCTCGCGTTTCGTATATAAAACCAAAAATGAGTGCAGCGCAAGTACACAGCAAAAATAATACGATGAAGATCAATGTGAACTCCTCCTCGTTAGTAAAGAACGATGAAAGATTCTTCACAGTATCAGCTAACTGCGAAATTGTCAAGGTTGATCATCAATGATATACTTGATCCATAACTACACCTTAAGAAACAATACCATGGCAGAAGAAAAGACATTCAAAGAAGAGCTCAAGGTTTCCGGAGAGCAGCTCGTGGAAACTGTAAAAAAACTCATCAGGGAAGCGAACGTACGCCGGCTCAACATTAAAAATGAGCGCGGTGACACGATTATGGAGATCCCCGTCACTGTCGCATCTGTTGGGGCGATTCTATTGCCAGTTTTGGCAGCACTCGGAGCACTTGCTGCGCTCGTAACGGATTGCAGGATTGAGATCGAAAAGATTAAAAAATAGTATTATACCTATAGACCGGAGGGGGAACATCGGATGCCAATCGCCCTCAGCCTAGAGATTTTAGAAATCTTCAAAACGCAGGACATCGTTCGCGGAAGTACTGTGCGATTTATGCGCAGTAACCCCCAAGGAGAACTGCACGAGGTAGTCGGAAGTTACTTCGACATGTCTGATCGCATAAAAATTCATGCCATCCTGCTCGATGACGGCGACCGTATGGTATGCCATCGGTTCGTACTGCCGCGTACAATCATGAAGATTTCCTAACAAATCTCGCAAAAGAAAAACGCAGGAACAGAGCATATTTCCTGCGTTTTAATTTGCTTGACGGATAATCGCATATGCCGTAGCATAAGCTGCACAAGAAAAACAAACAAAAAAATAGGGGATATGCATGATCTTTTCAGAAGGATGGCTGCTGCCTATCATATTCGCATTCATCGGCATTGCGATGCTTGTGCCAGGCCTCTGGTATACCAAAGGCCGGTATGTGCTTACTGACAAGCATAATACGGGAGTCGCGTTGGCTACCATAGGAATCATCTGCCTGCTCGCAGCGTGCGTGCTTGGTGCAGCTGTTTCCCTTAAGCCAGATTTAACGATTGATGACCTGCTCTAGGGTCTCAAAATCAGCTTCAATACGTACCTTTGGGTATGCGCAGGGGCTGATTTCTCTATTGACAGGAGGGGATTATTAAGCTATGCTTGGTTGAAAACCTGGAAATGCAATAAAGCATAAACTGTAGATCGGAGGTGAATCTCATGAATCCCGCACTCATCATGCTGATTGCAGCTGGGGTATCGTTCTTTTTCAGTCTGATTGCCTACGGCAAGCAGGAAGTGAAAAACCCAGACCATTACTCCGCGGAAAAACTGGAGGCCCGGTACCGTCGTGTACGGCGAGTCAAGCGCATCTGCTTTTGGCTCGGTATCATTCTTTTAGTGGCTGCTGCTGCATGGGCCATCGGATCCCGATGGGACATACTCATGCACAATCTGCAGAAGGGCTAGATTGTGGCTGGCTCTTGCCAGGGGTAATACCATGTGCGATTATCTATCGTACGACCGGCCTATGTCACGCCCCGACACACAATTAGGCCGGTTTTTATTGACAAGGTTAGCGTTATCTCATACAGTAAAATTAGAAAATATAAAATTCATACAAAATCGGATAGTCTGGAGGATCTGATGCACTTTTCAATGCATGTGCCGATCGTATTTGCGCTCTTCGTTGGAAGCTTTTCAACGAGGTGCCTGCGAATCAAATACCAGAAGCAGATACAAATCAGTCCGTATGCCGTTAACCGCTGGCTTACGATGGCAAGTTTCATTATGCTTATGGTTGGCATACGGCTGTGCAGCAATGAAATAGTATATGCCATAAAGCTGATTGTCGATGGTATATCTAGTTAACATACTATGGCATTGAATTGTTTGGTCATTCGCTGCACTGACAAAGTTTAATCAAAACGCGGGATCACTTCCGCGTTTTTTATTACGTAGGGTTGACCTCCACATTAGCTTATGTTACGATAATGGTATAACTGCGTATAATATCTCTTACACTCAGTAAAATATAGGGTAAACCTCCCCTATAGTAATCAAAGCGTACACTTGTCACTCTTACACTGAATATCTTCCTACGCTCTTGTCATTCTGAGCGAGCAACTGCGAGCGTGAGAATCTCCTCCGCGAAGCGGAGGCAACCCACGCCACCCTGTCATTGTCACTTTGACCCGCCAATGGGCGGGGAAGAGTCCCCCGCCGAAGGCGGATAATACGCGTCAGTAATTAACAAAATCCCCTTCCTGCCATACAATAAACGTATGCTCCCCCATTTAGAAGATTATTTGCTTAGCCTGCAGACCAACAACTACTCTGAACGCACCGTATACAACTACGAGCGCGATATGAGTGTTTTTGAGCATTACCTTGAGAATGAGGCTAAACTTGACTTTGGGAGGCTGAAACGGCGTGATATTGAGAAATACAAGGCATGGCTCGTTTCACGCGACAGGAAAACCGCAGCTGATGATAAAAGCCTCAAAAGGCTCAATGCCTATTCAATCAACCGGATGCTCTCAGTTCTACGCTCATACCTTAAATATCTCATTGATAATGATTATAATCCCTCCATTAACGCGCAAATGGTTAAGCTGACTAAAACTACCAAGACACATCCTCAAGTCGCAGAACTCGTTGACATCACCCGCCTGATCGAGTCCCCTTCTAAACTTGAAAAGGAAAAGCATATTGCACTCCGCAATCGCGCTATGCTCGAGGTTTTATTTGCTACTGGCATGCGCATCTCAGAACTGATAAGCTTAAACAAGACGCAGATAGATGCAACCGGTAAAATCTTTATCGAGGGAAAAGGCAGGAAACAGCGTTTTGTTTATATGACGGACCGCGCAAAAGTCCACGTTGAAAACTACTTGCGATCTAGGAATGATAACCACCCGGCACTCTTTATCCCCTACCGCGGCTCCCGTGCCGGTTCCGTCAATTCACGCATTTCATCCAATTACTTGCAAATGAAAATTAAGGAGTACCGTGAGCATTTAAAAATCAACGTCCCGACTTCAGCACACAGCTTGCGCCACGGCTTTGCAACATATCTTGCCGAGTCCGGCGCCAACCCCGCCGCCATCCAAATCCTCCTTGGCCACGAATCGCTGGATACTACAACCCGCTACGTGAATGCGTCGGACAAATATGCTGAAGATACGCATCGAAAATTTCATCCCCTTAAACAAGATTAACTTTCTATATCAGTAAATGACACTAACTGATAATTTGTTAAACAATTTCAAAGAACTAAAAAAATCAGAATTGGTTTTGTCATATATTATTCGAATTGGCTATATCTTATTTACCCTGCCAATGTTCATGCTACTGGCTGATCTGGAATATGATCAAACTAAAATTTTTGGAATTGAAATCTTCAATATTATATTGTTTCTAATGTTTGTTTTTGGATTTTTGGTAGTATACTTTATGGATGATATTTATCAATTAAAAAAACCGATTGCAGAAAGGATGAATAACTATAATATTAAATTTTCCAAAAACAGTATGCCGGGTATAGTTTTTCTACTTTCAATTGGCCTATTGTGGGTCGACTATTTCCTCGATTACTTCTATATCGTGTATTCGATATTTGCCCTTGCACTGATCGAAATTTACTTTATACAAGAAAAAAAAGCGCTCAACGAATACCGAAAAGTAATTAGTAAAAATACCACCCCTTAAAAAAGGTCAAACTCTATGAAAAACCCACTTACTGTATTAGAGCATATGCCTTATCAAATAAGGCGTACTGTGATTGCGTTTTTTATTCTGCTCGCCATTATTTCATGTATCTCCCTTTGCACAACCGCACTCCCTGCATGGCTGCCCACCGGGTTGCCTATATCAATTTTAGCAATCATTTTACTCGTAGCATCCGATCACTCCGCTGAAAAAATGCATCATAAGTACCAGCCGCTTGAAAAAAATTATCTGACTATTTGTCACCCTACAGGTGATCACTCGCACGGTAACTGCTCCCCAAAACTCTTTGGTTCTTTCTGGGCCTGCCCTGATGAATATTAGGGTAATCGAAAGAATAAACCATCCTTCAAATTAATAGAAATCCCAGATCGAGTCCGGGTTGACAAACGTGGTATATGCACACCAAACACACCATTGAAGTTAACGATGAAAAAATAGCGTACTTCGAATACCCCACAAAACAAGCGCTAAAAGGCATTGTGCTGTTTTGCCACGGATTTCCGGGTGGGAACCGTCTGGATACACTGGCAAAACCGCTAAACGAACACGAGATAACACTGATTGAAGCAAACTACCGCGGCGATCCGGAATGTGGAGGGAAGTTCAGCTTTTTTGGTAGTCTTGATGATATTAAAACGCTGACTCATGCGATTAAAAAGCAATACCCGGTCGTACCCATTACTATCCTTGGTTTTTCAATGGGCGGGTTTTTTACCTGTTGCCTTGCCAGAGACTACCCAGATTTATTTAATAAAATCGTACTGCTTAATCCTCTTTTGGATGTATCATTTACCAAAACGGAAATCATGCAGCGATTGTGGATTGAAGCGCATGAAGCGCTACAATTGTACGATCAGAACCTTTACCGTGATGAAACGGAGCGAATGTTCCATGAAGCTAATCCGATTGATTTCGTCCCTGAATTGAAACCAAAGATACATATGGTCATCTCAACCAATGACGAGGTGCTTCCGCCGGCAACGGCACAGCGCTTTTATGACCGTTTGCCCAATAAAGGTAAATTCACCTGGATCCAGGGCGCGGAACACAGCGTCAGTGGCGATGAACCTGAAATTATTAATGCATTAACCACTTAATTAATTCACAATTCTCATGCTGAATTCATTTCAGCATCTCGGGATTCCGAATCCCCGTCATTCGACGGGGCAGGCAAGTTCGGAATGAGAAGAAGCTGAAAACAAATCAATGCCAACTATCGACGAACTACAGCTACAAATTAACGAAATCAAAGAACGCAACCGCAAAGTTGAAGCTGATAAGGCATGGGAAACCAACTGGATTCGCCGAGTCATTATATTTGTACTCACCTATCTTGTCATCGTCGTTTTCTTCATCTTCACGGAACTGCCAAATCCCCTTTTAAATGCCATCGTGCCTGCACTTGCGTTTGTGCTGTCTACGTTCACATTATCCTTGTTTAAAAAGATATGGCTAAAAAATAAGTAGTATTTTTATTATTTACGATGAGCAAACAAAACAATATAATCATACGTAATGCAACTCAGCAGGATATTCCTAGCATTGTAAAAGTGAATCATTTATCCCAACGTACCGAAAACTTGAATGGCCTTATCCAAAAACGCACCAAGGAGGAATTCAAAAAACTCATGAAGCTGTGCAAACATATAGTAGCCGCGGAAAAAGACGGCATTATTATTGGATACACCACAATTCTGGATGAATCGGCGCCATACCTTGAGAATGAAATCTTTTCGTTTTACCCGAAGCATTATTCAAATTTCGTATTCATTGACCAAGTCGCAACGCATCCTGACTACCGGCGAATGGGCATTGCCAAGCAAATGTACGAATTTTTCATAAAGAACGAACCCAAACGTATTCTCGTAGACTTCCTTGTCGAGCCGCGCAATCCCGAATCAATCGCATTTCACGAACGAATGGGTTTTAAGTCTATCCAAGACTTTATCCACCTCAAAAACGGGATGGTAGCTGAAGTATACGAGTATTATAAATAATCCTTATCTCAAAAATACCGCGGTAACTATATATTTCCAAATTTTAAACTTATTGTCTTTCAATAAAAAACCTACCAATTGATAATCATTATTTATGAACTCCCGACTCGCCGTTAAATACTTTTGTGCACTGATAATCACTTTTTTTATTATTATCTTATTGATATCACTATTTAACAACATACATTCCGGGTACCTGAGCTTTTCCTTTTCAAGTGAAACAAGATCGTTTGTTTATGACATGATAAACGTATGCTTGTCCGTTCCTGCGCTCATTGGCATTGTGAAGATGAAAAAATGGGCGTTTATCCCGCTTGCTGGCCTGGCTGTATTCGGGCTCACCCTGTCCATTTTGTACCCGCCGACGCATATCAGTGGAAATGTTTTCAATGCAATATCAAATCTCCCGCTGGGATTGTACGTTGGGCTTGCCACCCTTGCCGTTTATTGCTTTTTATTCAGGAAAAAATCATTGAAAGCGTAATTTCTAATCACAGTTTAAAACAGTAAAATTATGGACATGCCTGCACGAAAAAATAATTTTTTTCAAAACCCAAAAATGCTATGGGCGATCATCGGACTGCTCAGTGCTGGCTTAGTTACCGCCATCGTGCTGCTGCAAAGTGAAAACCCCAGCGACAATAAGCACGTTGTTGTAACGGACAGCAATTCTAATGCTACAAACGGCAGCGCCGTTGTTACAAACGTTGCCGCCAATTCAAATACTGCGGATACGAATACCGGCCAAATCGTAATCCAGAATAACGAGAATTCAAGCCAGGCTTCGGTAACTGCGAATAGCAATGCCAATCAGACCGTTGTGACTAATGCTCAGCAGGTAGTCGTGTCAACGGCGACCACCATTGATGACACCGCAATTCAGCTTGCCGAAAAACAGACTGGCCACTGCCAAGCGCTGGCTCCAGTAGACTGGTCGTTCACCGGCAATTCAGAAAGCACGGGAGTCGACCTGTTTTCACCCGACCAGTCACAGCACGCTGGTTGGGGCATCTCAGCTGTGTATACGTACATGTACCCGGACGTAGACTCTTTCCTGAGCGCATGGCTCGGATACGCTTTTACCGGTTCGTTCGACGCCGTCAGCATTACATTCGGTGCGGTGCAGGAAATATACGATGGATTTATGCAGCGTAATTTTACGACTACGACCGGCCGCCAGGGAACAATTATTTATAAAACGTATAACTTCGGAGATCCGACATCATATGTCGTATCCGTGTACATGGCCGATACGACCAGCGATACCTGGGAAACGACCGGTGCGACGCCTTTTTCCGCCATGCTGTCCATACGGTGCGTTTCACAGCTCCGTCCGACTACATCGAGCGTTAACGCGTCTTCGTCTGATCCCTCGAGCAGCTCGGACAACCCGGAGGTTTCATTGTCGAACAAATGGACCGAAGCTATCATGGGATATGAAAACGTCTACTCCCCTTCCACGGGCGAACACTATGAAGTCCCGCTTACCTCGCAGTGGGAAGCCGGCCCGGCAGGTTCAGGCTACTACAGGACGCTCCCGGGCGGCGGGTACGAAAAACTCGAACGCGGATTCGGCAGCTACTAGATACGTTTACCTTCTCTTGTACGGCACTCCATCGAAAATTTTTAATGAGTATGAAAAACGTTGAAAAATACTTTGATGATTCATCGAAATACTACTCACTGTTGTATGCTGACCGCGAAAGCCTCGGCTACCACTACGGTTATTGGGACAAAAACATTCAATCCAGAAAACAAGCGCTGCTGAATGTAAACCAGAAAGTAGCTGATTTGCTCCGTGTGCAATCCGGGGATCGGGTTCTTGATGCAGGCTGCGGCGTTGGCGGCACTTCACTATGGCTTGCCAAGCACGTTAACGCGCAGTTTATCGGGATCACTCTTTCCGGTGAGCAGGTGAAAATGGCACGACGCATCGCTGAAAGGCGCAAGCTTTCAAAACGCGTCATGTTCCAAAAAATGGATTTTCTCAGTACCTCTTTTGCCGAACAATCATTTGATAAAATTTTTGCGATTGAAGCTTTTTGCCATTCGTACTTCAGCCTCACTACAATCTTGAAAGAAATGCACCGCATCCTGAAAAAGAGAGGCATGCTGGTCATGTGCGATGGTTTTCTTCATTTCAAACCGCGCGACCGCCATGAACAGCAGTGGCTGCGTAATTTCTGCAAAGGATGGCACGTGGACACCCTCTTGACTCATGGGGAAATAATCCAATCTTTCGAACAAGCCGGCTTTCGTAACGTTACTTTTATTGACAGAACGGCCCTGGCGAAAAAAGGCTCCCGCCAAATCTATCGGCTAGGCCTCTGGGCGTATCCCGTGGTAAAATTACTCCAGCTGCTGAGGCTCGCGTCACGATTGGTACCAGATAATATTTTCGCCTCAATGGCCCAGAAAAAAATGTTTGATCGCGGAATCATGGGCCACGGCACGTTTTCCGCTGCAAAATAAACTTCTCCCCGCCTCATGCCAACCCTACACCACTTTATCATCAATATTAAAAGATACGGTAACGAGCACAAGCCGCTCTATTATTTTTCCGTAATGATCTTGTTTTTCGTTATCTTTGACGGAATCATGACGTTTCTCGTGCCAGTCACAATCACCGATGCGGGCATCAGTGAAAGTACGATGGGCATGATTATTGGCTCCTCGTCGATCGCAGGCATTATTTTCGATTTTTTCCTGTGCTGGCTTTTCCGCAACAGCAACTATAAAAGAATCCTGCTGGTGATGATCATCATCGCGGCGCTCTTTCCGTACATGCTGTGGCGCGCAGACAGCATTTTCCTGTTTCTGATAGCAATGGCGATATGGGGCTTTTACTTTGACCTCCTCAGCATCAGCACCTTTGACTTCATCGGAAAACGAACTCCCTTTGCGCAGCACGCGGCGAGCTTCGGCATAGTGCAATTTTTCCAAGCGCTGGGGTACCTCATCGCTCCTTTGCTCGTCGGTTTCGTGATCGGTGAAACGCTCGGTATCCAGCCGTTCATCATGGCAGGAGTCTTCCTCGCCATCGCACTCGTGCTCCTTTCCTTGCTGCCCGCGCGGTTTGCCGGAGAGCAGCAAACCCGGCTCGGAGCGCGGGAGAAAAGTCCTATTACCATTCGAAAAGAATTTTTTCTCTGGAAAAAAATCGGGCGATACCTGCTTCCCGTTCTCGCCCTTACTATTTATCTCGAAATCATCAGCGGTGCTGTCTGGACCCTCGGGCCGCTCCTCAACGGCGATCACCTGGGTTTGCCAGGATTCTCGAGCTACTTCCTATTCGCATTCGAACTTCCGTTTCTCATCGTTGGCTGGCTGATCGGCATACTGACAAAAAACCGCAGTAAAAAGCGCATTGCGTATACCTGCCTCATCATCGGCGGACTTCTGCTGGGGAGCCTCAACCTATTCACCGCTCCCCTGCTCTTACTCGTCATCACCTTCCTGGCATCGATCTGCATCGCTATGTCCTGGCCGGCGATCAACGGCGCGTATGCTGACTATATCAGTGAGACTGAAAAGTACCGCAAGGAAATCGAGTCTTTAGAAGACTTCTCCATGAACATAGGATTCATCATCGGGCCAACGATTGCGGGCTTCGGCGGTGCAGCGTTCGGACACCTCCCGACCATCGGCACGATCGGTTTGATCGGTTCCCTCGTCGGCGTACTGCTGCTAGTTATCACGCCCAGAGAAATTAAAATCAAGATACGCTAACGCTCTGCCGCGGCGCGAGGTGTGCCTACGCCCGGAGACGTATTTTTTGCACTTGTTGGCAAAAAAAGGTAGAATAAAAAGTACGGGAGGTTCCGCATGCAGAACATCAAGGATTTACAAAAAAATAACGTGATCGGAATTATTTGGCTGCACGCTGTTATCATTGCGCTCATCTGGACCTCACCGTTCCTGTTCTCCTGGTATATTATTTTTCTCGGAGCTCTCGCGTACTACCTGCAAATTATCATTCTCGGGGATTGCATTTTAACGAGGAGGCAGTTCAATGTTCCCAGGAGAAGTATCACCTTCTACGACTATCTGCTCAGCAAGATCGGCATCAAAACAAAACGGTTAAGAATCAGATTTATTGCTGATTACATTCTGCCCTGGATTATCCTCGGAACTGCGCTGCTCTGGCAGATCGTACTGGATCACCCGCCACTTTTAATATAATCACGTCTGATCTTCAGTTGAAGCGTTGAAGTAATCACATGAAACTGTCGACTCCGACAAAAGTAATTCTCATCGCAGCTGTTATCTTCATTACCGGAATTGCAGTATATAACATTTGGGATGCAAGCAATGACGCGGCTGTTTATCCCGACACCAAGCGCTGCACATACGCAACTGACTGCAGCACGTACTGCCCCGCCGTAGCACACTATGGCTGCCCGGATAAACGCTGTACGTGCATGTGGACTGGGATGGATTCGCTCGATGAATAGAATCCTACAGCGCGACCCGTTTAAACGGCATAACTTTATTAAATGGGCGCTCTTAGTCGTGCTCGGCTGGGTCACCTACGGCATGGTCAACATCGCAAATCGCGTCAAGATACAGGGTACCGAGCATATCGACGGTTTGCCAGAAACAAACGTCCTATTCGTATCCAACCACCAGACGTACTTCCTCGACGTCGTCGCAATGAACCACGTGCTCAACGCCGCGAAGCAGCGCATGCGCAATAGCATCGCGAATCCGTTATATATCTTTTTCCCGCGTCTCAACAACTACTTCGTCGCTGCAGAGGAGACGATGAAAATGAATTTCATCGCACGGATCGGTACGTACCTTGGCGGCATACTCGTGCAGCGCACCTGGCGCACGCAAGGCAAGGATATTAAGCGGAACCTCCGCTTCACGGACGTGATTAATGTCGGTAAGGCGCTCTCCGATGGCTGGGTCATCACTTTTCCGCAAGGCACGACAAGACCGAATGCACCGGGACGGAAGGGAACAGCCCATATCATCAAGCGATTCAAACCGACAGTCGTACCGGTAGTTATCAGCGGCTTCCAGGATGCGTACTTCCGCAAGGCATTCTTGATGAAGCGGATCGGGTCCAATGTCGGTGTGCGCTTCAAGAAACCTCTTTATATCAATTACTCCGAGAGCATTGAATCAATCCTCTCATGCGTCATGCAAGCGATTGAACAGGACGGCAATGCGAACAAAGATGAAAAAAAATAAAGTCAGAGCAGTCATTTACGATTTTGACGGTACGATTATCCATTCATTGCCGCTCCACCTTGAGGCGTACCGATATGCGCTGCTACAAAGCAATGTCCGCATCAGTGACCGTGACATCATCAAGCATTGTTTCAACAAGTCGCATGAAGAAGCTGCGAGCAGCTTACGCATCGATGATACAGCTGCGCTCACGAAGAACCACCATGACATGCTCTCTAAAAACCTGCACTCATTCAATCTTGAAATGAACATTGAGGCAACGCTTGATGAACTAAAAAAACGGCGTGTCCGGATATTTATTGGCTCACTCGGACTGAGTGACCGCATCAACAGTATACTCAAGAGGTTCAATTTAACTGACACTTTCGACGCCATCGCAGGATACGATAACAGTTTTAAAGCAAAAGACGAAATTTTTTCTGTACTTATTTCAAAAAATCACCTCAATCCTGAGCATGTACTAGTCGTCGGTGATGCAGAAAATGACATTCGTGGGGCTAAAACGATCGGAGCGACTTCCGTGCTTTACCATCCTGACGAGCATGAAAAATTTTATGCGCTCAAAAATTTAAAAGAATTGATGCCAGACTACATTATTACCGACCATCTCGAAATTTTAAATATACTCAACAGTTGATTTTTTTACATTTTCATGCTATAATAGAGGAGTGAAAATAAAAATCAGTTTCAGCACGTTTCTGCTCATCCCCTGCGTAATTACTGCCGCAGCTTTTTTTTCTGCAAAAGAAGCGGCAGCTGCATCGGATATTCGTGACATGGTCTTCCCGGTCTCTGGCTTCTCGACGTACTCAGACAGCTTTGGCGCCTCCCGCTCGGGCGGGCGGACGCACGAAGGTATTGATATTTTTGGGTATAAAATGCAACCGCTCGTAGCGACGGTGAACGGAAGCCTGCACCACGTCGCATATCCGGAACCGTATTACGGGTACGGAGTTTTTCTGCACGGAGACGACGGATACGATTACTGGTACCTGCACATAAATAATGACACACCCGGAACGGACGATGGGCTTGGTGACGGCATGAATGCATTCGGCATCGACATCGCCACGGGTAATCCGGTAACGCAGGGGCAACTCATCGGGTATATGGGCGATTCAGGGAATGCCGAGTCGACCTCCCCACACCTTCACTTTGAGATTCACCGGCCAGATGGGAATATCATCAATCCGTACGAAAGCCTGCTCAATGCTCCCAAAATTGCAGCGCCAATCTTTCATCCGCCGCTTCCCGGGGAAATACTGCCTTTCACCGCATTTGAGGGCGGTGCCGCCGTCGCACGGGGCAATGTCGACACGCGGTATCCTGGTGAAGAAATCATCGCCGGCGCTGGCCCTGGCGGCGGGCCTCACGTCAAGGTATACTCGCGTGAAGGCCTCCGTTTATCGGGCTTCTTCCCCTACCCTACCGGTTTCCGCGGAGGCGTCGACGTAGCGGCCGGGGATGTTGACGGAGACGGCGTGGACGAAATCATCACAGGCGCAGGCCCCGGAGGCGGTCCTCATGTGAGGATTTTTGACCGCGAAGGAAATCTTAAGGGCCAATTCTTCGCTTACGCAGTATACATGAAGAGCGGCGTGCGCGTAGCCGCCGCTGATATGAACGGAGACGGTGCGGATGAAATCATCACCGGCGCGGGCCCCGGAGGCGGTCCTCATGTGAGGATTTTTAAACAGGACGGCACTCGAATCGGACAGTTTTTTGCGTATGATGAGCATTTCCGTGGCGGCATTGATGTGGCTGCGTTTCCAGCGACCGCACAATCACGCGCGATGATCGTAACTGCTGCTGGCCCCGGAGGCGGTCCTCATGTGAGGATTTTTACTATGCGCGGCGACCTGCAAGACCAGTTCTTTGCCTTTGATGCCTCATTTCGGGGGGGTGTCCGGATTAGCGCCGCTAATATAGAAACATCTTCTATGACGCCAGAAATAGTCGCGGTTCCGGCGAGCGGAGGCGGGCCGCAGGTACGGATGTTCTTCTACCGGGGCACTGCCGTACGTTCGTATATGGAATTCGAGCCATGGTGGCGTGGCGGGTACGATATTGCATCAGGATATGGCAGCATCACGATCTCAAGCACGACCGGCGGTCGACGCACCTCAATTCGATCAGTCGCGCAATAAAAACTAGCCGGATATACTGTATCAATGGTCGTGTGGATGAAATTTTGGTATACTGTACCATATACGAGCACTATGGATCCTACTAATATTGACCACCACATTGAATCGAATAAACCCACGTTCAAGCGGAAGTGGAGCGAATGTAGCTCAAAACTGTCACGGTGGATATGGATTCTGATAATTGTATTTATCGTCGTCGAAGGCATCCTCGTAACCGCCAAGCTCCTTGGCAAGCGCCCGAATGAACGCATGTGCTGGGACAGCTCGATGTGCGGCGGCTACTGTCCGGAGGGAATCCGCAACGTATGTTTGCAGCCGGAAATTCCCGATACCGGTACACTCGCGGACACTCTCAAACTCCTCTTCACAGCAAAGCGGAATATCGTTGAAATTCTGTACTCCAACCAGTCGTACTGCGCGTGCGAATATACGAAAGGTGAAGAAAAACGGCTTGAGGTATTCTATAACTTTTACGTAACGAACGACTAACGCAATGCAGCTTCCCAAACCCATGGCATTGGGGAAAGCACCAGGCTACTCGCTCGTCGAGGTAGTCGTCGTTTTGCTTATTTTTACCATGATGTTTCTCGTTATGCTCTCGGTTTTTAATAACGGAATTTCGAGGCTGAACGATTCAAAAGTAAAAATCATTGCCACCGAAATCGCAAGTGCACAAATGGAAATACTGAGGAACATTAACTACATTGACCTCGGCACTGTCAGCGGTTCTCCCGCAGGTGCGATACCTCAAACAAAGCAAGTCACACGTTCAAATATTAACTTTACCGTTACGACAACCGTCAAGTACTTCGACGACCCGTTCGATGGGTGCGCTGGCGAAGCCGGCGGCGGCAAGGATCCGGCAGAGTGGTCACGTTGCGCCGACGGTACGGAAGTCAACGTAGCGCGCGATATACCCACATACCTCAATAATCCGGCTGATTATAAAAAGTGCGACGTCGAGGTGAGCTGGGAATCGCCCTCGTCTCCAGACCCGATTAAACTTTCAACCATCATCGCGCCGCCAGACCTCGAGGGAGAAACAGATAAAGGGTTTCTATTAATCGAGGTGCTCGATGCGGACGGAGCTCCGGTAGCCGATGCCAACGTCCACGTAACCAATAGTACGGTCGTCCCAAACGTTGACATAGCAATGTCAACCGATTCTTTCGGCCGCCTGCTCCTGCTCGATCTCGAACCGTCACAGTATAGTTACGTGATTACCGTGACAAAAGACGGCTACAGCACTGACCGCACCTGCAGCGAAGATGCCGCTGGCACAACGTGCTCAGACAGCGAGGGCGTGCCCGACCCGTACCTAGAAGACGTGTCAGTGCACGAAGGTGAGCTTGAAGAAAAAACGTTTTTTATCGATCAGTTGAGTACGCTTTCCGTTAACAGCTACACGCAGGAATGCGCTGCGCTCGATGCCATCGACCTGACGCTTCAGGGGCTTGATAAACAATACAGCGTCAGCCCTGAAATTTTAAAGAATGTCATCGATCTCGAGACTGATTCCGGATCTACGCCACACTGGGCTAGCAGTGAAATCGAATGGAACCACTACGATCTCATTATTAATACGGCGGGCTACCACATTGCAGGCATCAACCACGATCTCGCACTCAATATTTTACCGAATACGGATACAACGGTTAACGTGCTGCTTTCACCCCAAACCGCAAACGCCCTCCTCGTGACAGTCAAAGATTCGGGCACCGAAACAAACCTCTCGAACGCAAACGTCCGAGTCGTCAATAGCAGCCAATCATTCGACGAATCTAGGCTGACCGGGCAGGGTTTCATAGAGCAAACAGACTGGTCCGGCGGCAGCGGGCAAGCTGACTTTATCGATGCATCGAAATATTTTTCGGACGATACGCATATTGACGGAACGACGACGGGCGGCCAGGTTACGCTCGATCTGGACAATTCAGTGCTGCCGTTCACCGAAACATTTCAGACCGCATCCCAAAAAGATGAGGTAAATACTACAGCGGACTGGAATACATCCGATGAAGAACTGAAACTTCCGACGAGTGCCGGCATGTATCCTACCGGCGAAATGCACTATGCGCAAACGGCCATCATCAATGCTTCGCAGCACGGCCACATCACCGCTGCTACGTTATCCGCAACAGAAGAACTGAACGGCAAGACGGCAAACTACTTTCTCTCGGCAGACGGCGGAACCAACTTTGAAAACGTGACGCTCGGATCCGAACATAGCTTCTCAAATGCCGGCAGCGACTTGCGGATCCGCGTAGAGCTGGAAACCGATGATGAAGATGTCACGCCAAAGGTACTCGATATGTCGCTCAGTTATTCGATTGAGTATTATGACGAGGTCGGTGAGCTCGTCTCATCGACATTCGACATTGGAGAAGCTGCATCAAATAGCCAATTTACCACGATACTGTGGGATAATGCATCACAGCCGCCCGAGACCGGCACGGAAAGCGTGCGATTCCAGATTGCTTCAAATACGGACAATAGCACGTGGAATTTTATCGGGCCGGATGGCACTTCAGGCACCTACTTCACCGATGGCAGCGGTGACATCGATAGCAGTCACGATGGCGACCGGTACATCCGCTACAAACTCTACCTGTCCACGGATGACATCTACTATACGCCGGTACTGACCAATGTACGGATCGGCTATACGTTAGAGTGCTTGCCGCCTGGCCAGGCCTACTTCGACGGCATGGCAGCTGAAGACCACGTCATTGAAGTGACAATGGACGGCTACGAAGATTCAAATGTATCCGTCAGCGTTAGCGGTTATACGACCGAAGAAGTGCTTCTAACCCCCACTATCTAATGACAATCCCCCACAAAAAAGGTTTCACGCTCATGGAAATAATGGTTGTGGTATCACTGCTCGCGATTATTGGAGTCGGCATTGGTACCTATTCATACCAGGGCATGAAACTGTGGACCGTCACCAGGGACCATGTCGCTGCACAAGACAATATCCGGGCAGCATTCCGCGGGATGGTCGATGAAATCCGTGAAGCGATACTTTCGGACAATGGCTCCTATCCCATCGAATCAGCATCTGATTTTGCACTGACCTTTTTTGCCAACGTCGACAGCGACCCAAACCGGGAAAAAATAAAGTATGAACTTGCCGATGGCACGCTGTACCGCTGGGAAAATGAGTCCGATGGCAGCGTTCCTCCGCTCTACCCCGACTTTACGATTGATGACAGAACGACGGTTGCCGAAAATATTCTCAATGCCGACTACCTCTTCAGATACTTTGACGCGTCATACAATGGCGAGACTGACCCGCTCTCAGATCCGTTCGATTTGAATGAAATCAGCCTCGTACAAGTGAAGCTGATCGTTGACTATGATCCGGTAAGGACTCCGACGCCGCTCGAAGTTGAAACAAATGTCTCTTTGCGGAATCTTAAGTATAAGTATGAAAATTAAAAGCCTGCACGGTAATATCTACATCCCCCTGCTCATAACGATTACTCTGTTTACCAGCCTCGGTACGGCGGGTTTAACATACGTCATCAGCCAGAATAAACTGACAAACCACGAAAAATTCCGGGAGATGTCATTTCAACTCGCGGAAGCAGGCGTCGAATACTACCGTTGGCACCTTGCGCACGCACAAAAAGATTTTCAAGATGGGACCGGCGCTCTGGGCCCCTACGTGCATGACTACACGGACGCTGACGGCAATTCGTTCGGGCAGTTTACCCTCGATATCACAGCTCCGCGATCAGGATCAACGGTCGTTGCAATCGCCTCAACCGGCAGCACGGATTTGAAACCCAACGTACTAAAAACAGTTAATGTCGTCCTCGGGCGCCCTTCAGTCACAAACTTTGCTGTTGTGGCGAATGACAACATGCGCTTTGGCGAAGGCACGGAAGTATTTGGGCCAATCCACTCCAACTTCGGCTTACGGTTCGACGGGCTTGCACACAACGTCGTCAGCAGCACTGAAATATCGTACGATGACCCCGACTCAGATGACTGCACTTCGGGCAACGAATGGGCTGTGCACACTTGTCTTGCTCCGCCGGATCCAACCCCGCCCACGCCATGGCCGACGAGAACAGACGTATTTGAGGTCGGCCGTGAAGTCGATGCCGGCAACGTGAACTTCGCGGGCATGACCGGCAATTTGAACGAAATCGCATCAGAGGCGGACACAAGCGGCATCTACCTTACCGATTCGGGGGATGAAGGGTACCACGTGCATTTTAATACGAACGATACCGTTGACATCTACCGCGTCACGAGCCAAGCTACCTGCCTCAAGCGCGTATGGTTTTGGTGGGTAAATTACACCAGCACCAATTTATGGTCTATCGGCACCGAGGAGAGTTTTATCTATGAAGGAGCAGATTCCGTCGGTTTGAACATGCCGAGCAACGGTTTGATATTTATCGAAGACCACGTCTGGGTCGATGGCCAAGTCGATGGCCAGCGTGTTACCGTTATCGCTGCGGAAGAGCCGTACAGCACGGGGAGTGCCAATGTTTTGATAACGGACGATGTGCTCTATACAACTTACGACGGTACCGACGCCATCGGGTTGATTGCCCAGGAAAACATCTACGCTGGGTTCTATAGTGAAGACGATTTACGGGTAGATGCAGCGCTCATTGCACAAAATGGCACAGCAGGCAGGCCGTACTACCCCCAGAGCAGCGGCACCTTTAGCCCGGCAAACTGCAACCAGAACTATACGAGGGATGCATTTACCAATTATGGCGCAATCGCATCAAATGACCGGTATGGATTTGCATACGTCGGCACGAACTACACGTGCCCCGACGGCCACACCACTGCATCCGGATATTGCGATCGTGATTTAATTTACGACGACGAATTCTACTTTGCGCCGCCGCCGTATTTTCCGACAACGGACCAATACCGTGTTATCACCTGGGAGCAACAGTAGCAATAATTCGAAATACGCGTCGATGACGATCAAAACGACTGCAGCCCTCGTACATGAGCTTGCACGGAATGCGGGAAAAATTATGGTCCGCGTTTTCGGGATGGGAATCAAAAAAGAGTGGAAGCGCGATTCGTCTCCCGTCACCGCCGCAGACAAAGAAATCAACCAGATGGTCTCAGAGTGGGTTCAAAAGAATTTTCCGAAGCACGGCTTCCTGGGTGAAGAAGGCGATATGTTCAATGAGAAGGCTTCTGACCTCTGGATTTGCGATCCGATTGACGGAACTATCCCCTTTTCACACGGCATTCCGACGTGCACGTTTAGTTTGGCACTCGTGCAAGACGGGCGTCCAACGCTCGGTGTGCTCTATGATCCATTTCTCAAGAGGCTGTTCTTTGCGGAAAAAAATCGTGGTGCAACGTGCAATGGCAAATCCGTATGTGTTTCCAGTGCGCGCAGCCTTCGGCAAACGGCAATTGGAACAACTATTTGGAAGAACGCGGCCTACGATATACGGTCATTCAATGACCAACTCGCGGAACGCGGCGCTTTTGTTCTCTGCCATGCATGCACGACCTATCCAGGAATGCTTGTTGCAGCTGGTGAGCTTTCCGCAAACATCTGGCCGGGCAAGAACCCCTGGGACGTGGCTGCACAAAAAATCATCGTTGAGGAGGCGGGCGGAAAAGCCACAGATCTCTTTGGGAAAGAACAGCGCTACGACCGCAGGGTAAACGGATGGATCGTGAGTAACGGCCACGTGCACAGTGAACTCGTTGACATTGCAAAAACATACATTAAACAAAAAAGCGCTTAGGTTGGCATAATTATGCCACTGAAGCTAAAACTGAGGCTTATTTTTACGTTTTTTACAGCCCAGGGAGGTAATCCAGGGGATTTACCGGAATACCGTCGGAACGCACCTCAAAATGCAAATGTGCGCCTGTAGAAAGCCTTCCAGCGCCAGGAGTCCCTGGCAGGCCGCCCGATAGGCCGATTTGCTGGCCCCGAACGACATATTCATCTTCCGCGACGTCAATACTCGAAAGGTGGCCGTATACGGTGGACAGTTCATTCGAATGGACAAGCATGACATAGCTGTACCCGAGCCCTGCATTCTTTGCTCTGACGACATACCCGTTCTCCGCTGCACGGACTGGGGTGCCCTGCGCAGTCGGCAGGTCGATCGCTGGATGCTCGAAATACTTGCGGAAAGGATAAGTCGGATCGTAGAAGTACGCGGATATGCCTTTAAGCGGATTGATAGGCCACATGAGCGTGGCATCAATATCCAGGTCAACCCCCTCTTCCTCGAGCCGCTCACGTGCTTTAGTTTCTAGCGATGAAATCTCCGCTGCAGCCGCTTCGTGCTCACGCCGTGCTTCCTCGAGCAGCGCTTCAAACTTGTCTTCCGATTCTTTCGTTTCCTCGAGCAGCGCCTCCTTATAAACTTTTTGATTGTTGAAACCTTCGATGCTTGCCGCGAGCTTGACGGTCAAATCATTAAGCTCGGTGCGCTTATCTTCCTGCACGGATTTCTGCTGCTCGAGGCTCTCCTTCATGTCCCGGATACCGATGAGCGCATCTTCAACGCTGCTCTCGATGGTCTGCGCGTACTCAAGCTGGTCAAAAAAATCTGAAAACGACTTATTCGAAATAAACAGCTCGAGGTATGTTTTTTCATCGTACTTGTTGATAAGACGGATGTAGGCCGCGAGTACATCCTGCTGCTCAGTGAGCTCATTGAACTTCTGTGCTACTTCCAGCTCGAGGCGCTCAATCTCAATGCCGACTGAATCGATCTCTTCCCGAACCTTCTCGATATCAACCTCAGTCTGCGAAATCTGCAAATCCAGAATGGCCATCTGTCCGTTAAGTGTTATCGCCTCCTGCTGCTTTACCTTTATATTCTCCTCATAAACCTCCGTTTTCTTTTTAAGTTCCTCAATCGCCGCACGCTTAGCGTCAAGTTCCGCTGTCAGTTCACGGATCGTTTCCTCATCATCTGAACCTTCTTCCCAGGTAAAATTCGAAAGGCTTGCATCGTCTCCGGTCGCACTCGCACTATCTGCGGGATCCGTCGCAGCCGTATCGTTTTCAGCAGTGGCGCCGGTGTTTGTATTTGCGGCCGTATTCGTGTTTGTTTCCTGCGCAGAGAGGTATATCGGGTAAATCAAAAAAAGGCCGGCACCCAGGCACAGACCCATGAAGATCATCAACGCCTGTTTTTTATTTTTGTTTACGTATACGTGCATAGTGTTCAGTAAGCCCACATCGCAAAGCAAGCGTATCTTAGCACAAACCTACTTTTTTTGCAAGCTTTGCAGGGCGCTCTTAACGCGCCTGATTGATTCTTCCTTCCCGAGTATCTCAAGGTACTCAAAAACCCCGGGGCTCTGAGCCCGTTTTGTGAGGGCTACGCGCACGGGCCATAGCATCGTATTGTTGGTAAAGTGTTCCTGCGCGATGAGCCCGGTAAATGCCCCTTCCAGATGCTTTTGCGTAAACTCCTGTTCTGCTACACTCTCGAGCAAAGCCTGCGCGGACTCAAGCGCACGCATTGATTCTCCTTTATCGCCTTTTTTTGGAATAAGCAGCGACGGATCATACCGTATGGACATATCAGTTATATAGCGCGCCTCCTCTTCAAAGTCGGCCAATGTTGTCATTCGGGACGCAGCAGCAGGTAAAATTTTCATAATCTCCTTTTTGCTGTACTTTTCAGAACCGTCTGCACCGGCAAAAAATGTGTTGATTCTATCCGCTAACTTTTCCGCGGAGCCACTGCTCTCCTGATTGATATACCGGCTGTTCATCCAATTCAACTTCTCAATATTAAATACCGCACTCGCTTTATTGATCTTCTTCAAGTCAAATTCCCGGATGAGCTCATTGAGTGAAAAAAATTCTTGTTCGGTCTTCGGATTCCACCCCAGGAGTGCAATGAAATTAATGACGGCTTCAGCTAGGTAGCCCGCGTCCCGGTACTCGAGCGCAGGTTTGGCGCCATGCCGTTTGGAGAGCTTCGCCTTGTCAGGCCCAAGCACCATCGGTATATGCGCGAAGTCGGGCAAATCCCATCCAAACGCTTTATACAATAAAATATGTTTAGGCGTGGAAGGCAGCCATTCCTCGGCGCGGATTACATGCGAAATTTTCATCTCGTGATCGTCAACCACATTCGCAAGGTGGTATGTAGGGAAGCCGTCCGACTTCAGCAAAACCTGGTCATCGACATTTGAATTCTCAACCGACACCTTTCCGTAAATGTGGTCATCAAATGACGTAACCCCATCATGCGGCACCTTCAGGCGGACAACATACGGCTCGCCTGCATTAACCTTCTTCTGAACCTCCTCTTCGCTCAATGACCTGCATAACCCATCATACTTCGTCGCCTTGTTATTGACTTCGTGGATTTTCCGTACCTCAGCGAGCCGCTCGGCGGTACAAAAGCAGCGGTATGCGCTCCCCTGCCCGAGTAACCGATCAACGTACTGTGTGTACAACGCTTTCCTTTCAGATTGGAAAATAGGGCCCTCATCAATCGAGAGGCCGTACCATTCAAGCGCTTCGATAATATTCTCAACCGCACCTTTCACGGTGCGTTCGCGGTCAGTATCTTCGATGCGCAGAATAAACTGGCCGCCATTCTTGCGCGCCCAGAGCCAGTTGAACAGCGCTGTGCGTAAGCCGCCGATGTGCAGCATCCCAGTCGGCGACGGGGCAAAACGTACGCGTATGGTTTTCATTGCTACAGGACTTTAAAGAAATATAAAAATTCAAGCACGATTCCGAGCACGAGAAGCGGCACGATGACCGTATTCAGCCCCTTCCAAGCAGCGTAATGGTGCGACTTTTCCTTCTTTTTCAGCTTCAAAAAAATAATCGTAACGAGAATCCCGTCAATGCCGAGCATAACAGCGCCTGTTAAACTGATAACAGAAATAAAATCCCTCAAGCCAATAATGAACATGATAAGCGGTATGAAGCACGCAAGCGCCCACCCGATGCGCTTCGGCATGGAATAGTCGTACCAAAAAATTTTTTTCACCGTGAGGCCAAGCGTTATGAATGAGGTGAAGGTTGTAATAATGCCGAAAATGTATCCCACAGTGATAACCCAATCACCAAGATGATTTTCAAGACCCGAAAGTGCATTTTCGCTGGTCGCATCGCCGGAAATACCGATGATAAGCAAGCTGAATAAAAAGTAGACAACCAAGCAGGTGATGCTGCCCCAGATGATGGCCTTCCGTATTTGCCTGAGATCACCCTTAAGCGTTTCCTTCACTTCCGGGATGATTGACGTGCCCCAGAGGGAAAAAAGCAGGACGCCGTACGGGGCAAAAAAGTTTTCCATATGCACGCCCGATAAGTTCGAAAAGTCGATATGCGGAAGGCCAGAAAAAAACAGGAACACGATGATGACCATGAATACGAGGAGCATGACCAGTTCAACCGGGCCGATCGAACGTTGGTCGCGCCAAACTAAAATTGAACCGAGAATGAAAAAAATAAACGTGTACAAGTACACAGAACCGCCGAATAGGCTTGCTAAAAACTGCCCGCCGACGATCAGGTACGCGAGCAGTGCTCCAAAAATTGCAAATGTTTTTACAATGAACGCAATTTTCTTCGCGTTCGGGCCGATGTAGATCGCCGCATAGCCTGGCAGGCGGTGGAGCCCCTTTGTTTTTGACGCAATTTCGCCGTAGTAAAAATTAATCAGTATCGAAAGCCCGCCAATCAGGATGAAAAAAATGATAAGTGTCGTAAAACCAGCTTGCACGCCGACGTAGGGAATTCCAAATAAACCTACGCCGATAATTGTCCCAATGAACATGGACAGCGCATAAAAGTACTGCTTGCGAGCTACCATAGTCTCACTTTTGATTATTGTTAGATAGTGGCTTGCCTGCCTTTGCCCGATGCACATCCTGAAAATGCTTGAACGTTTCAGGATCGCGTAACACAAATACAATGTTTCTGAGAGTACCGCCAAATCGAAGGGCTGCAGCTATACTCAGTTCCGCACAGGCGTCTTTCGGGAACCCCCCCGTTCCTGCTCCAAGCGCCGGCAGTGCTACCGAAGCGATGCCAAGTTCAATCGCACGCTTAAAGCTGTTTTCGAGCGCTGCAGATACGGTCTGGCTCGACGCCAAACTGCCGAGCTCCATGGTCGCGGCATGGATAATAAACTTCACCTTCAGCTTCCCCGCACCCGTTACCGCAGCTTCACCGAGCGGAATAGGGGCGATAGCATTTGATTCCTCCTGTATCGCGCTGCCCCCGGCATGGACGATCGCAGCAGCAACGCCGCCGCCGTGCAGGAGCTCGGTGTTTGCCGCATTGACAAGCGCATCGGTTCGCTGCTCGCAAATATCACCTTGAACAATTTCAATTCGTGCCATACTAACTGTAGTATAGCATACGGACGGCTTAAACAAAACGGAATGAATAGCCTGGTACGGACCACCTGCTACTCAAACTTTGGTGCTGCCGGCTCGTCAGGCTTCTTGCCTTTGATAAAACGCCTTTGAATTTCAATTACGATCCAGGAGAATATGAGCGCAACGGTAACAAATACGATGTACTTGCCGATGAGCGCATGATGCTTCAAGAAGTAATACTCCGTCTCTGCAAGAAGCCGCCCGCCCATCCAGACAATCCAAGCGAGATAGGCGAAAAACAATGCCCTATGGTGGCTCTTGAGCTCACGTTTACGGATAATAACGTAGGCAAAGAGGCCAACGAGTATGAGGGGCACTGCCACATCTGCGTGCAAAATAAGCCGCGCCCGCTCGTAGTTCGGTACATCGCAAGATTCTAAAAACGGCGCATGGGAAAAAAAATTCGAGAGTGAAGAGGACGCCTCTTCGAAACAGCTTACATAGTACGGGTTGAAGACGCGGTTAACATCCAGAAAAAGGAACTCGCCCATGAACACGAGCACGGTGCCGAGCAGCACAGCAAAAAAAATGGCGAGCCCAGAAACCTTCTCTTTTGTAGGCTTTCCCGGAGCTCCCTGCGTCTCAGCTGGCTGCTGCTCAAAAACTGGAATTGGCATAGAATATATTCCTTACACGGATCCACCAATAGTATACCGCACCAACGGCAAGTGTGCCATTATAGGCTATCGTGCCGCCCGTGTCAAGGCTTTCGGAAGAAACCGCAGGACATCGGACGCAATTACCGAGCGCTCCCCGAGTTCCCTCTCGGCGAGATCGCCCGCAAGGCCGTGGACGTAAGCGGCAACGCAGGCCGATTCGAAGGCACATTCGGGATGCTGTGCGAGTAAAGTCGTTGCGATGCCTGTCAGTACGTCGCCGCTCCCTGGCGTTGCAAGTCCCGGACACCCGGTAGTATTAATGACGGTACGACCGTCAGGGGATGCAATGACCGTACAATAACCTTTTAGCACAATGATTGCATTCCATCGGCGGGCAAACTTCTCCGCAACGGCCCTCCGTTGCGCATGGACTGCCGAGCTGCTCATTCCGGCGAGCTTGGCCATCTCACCCTCATGAGGCGTTAAAATCGTGGTTGACTTCCTGCTTAAGAGTATTGGCTGTACCTTTCCTGATATGCCGATTGCATTAAGTCCGCTCGCGTCAATGACCATCGGGACGCCAAAGTTCCGTACGACACGAAGCACGACCTTGTCCGACTGCGGATGGGTGCCGAGCCCCGGACCGATGCCAATCGCGTGAGCACGTTTACCTTCATCTTGGAGCAGCCTGAAAGAGGAGCTCGCAAGCGTTCCCTCCCTCGTTTCTGGCAGGCTCAGGTGGAATGCTTCGCCGACGAGCTTCACATACTCGGTCCGTATCGACTTCGGGTACGCGGCGGTGATGCCGCCGATACCCGTCCGGAATGCACCTTGTATAGTGAGAAGTCCGGCGCCTGGCATGCGCCGTGATCCCACAACCAAAAGCACGTGTCCGAGTTTTTTCTTGTGCACGTCCTTCGGGCGCGGCGGAAGAATTTTCTTTAAGCACTGTCTATTCAGCATAGTGCTTAGGTTTTTTTTAAAACAATGATCCTTCCCCGAGCGGATCGTAACCGCTGCGAACCTCTTCCCCGTCGAGAAAGCCATCACCGTCCGTGTCAGGCTCAGCAACGTCCGTCCCGAACGCATTTTCCCAAATTTTGTAAAGGGTATCATTGTCAGTATCCTCAATTAATGCCTCAGTGTCAATGCCGACAAGGTACCCGAAAAGCGGAATATCGAGCACGTTCGTCCCGCCGAAAAAATCCTTCCCAAATGTCGATACAGGCACAGATGATGCAGGAATCTCGATCAATACCGCCTCATTGAGATGGCTTGTCAGCAGCTCAAACGATATGTTGGTTGATTTCGAAACCGCTGATCCCTGAGCGCGGTATAAAACCGAATCCTCTTTGCCGATCCACAGCTCAATGGGGTTAAAATCAACGGCATTGGGAGCTGCCGTTGCATTCCATCCGCTAAAGGGCAACATCTCTCGTAAAGACCTTTTGGCGGTCTCAATCGCGGCGGCATGGAGTTTAACGCTGTACCGGTACATGCGCTTTCCGTCAACCGTCTCATCGGGCAGCCGTTCAACAGAGTCAAGGTATGGCTGGTTAACCAATGCATCTACCAGCGAGGCATCTATCGAATTTTCGTCGTGCTGAAACTTTGTGTCAGAACCACACGTATACCAGGTACCGTATACGGATTGCAAATCAATAAAAGGTATTGCCGGCACTTCGCTGAAACGGAAGTAATGGATGCCGTCAACAATCCGAAACTCGAGCGATGCTACGAAACTCATGCCGCCGATTTGAATTGCACTCCGCATCGAAGCAATGCCATTTCCGGTGTCACTCATGCTGCCCGCTGCCTCAATATCGGACTGGACAGCCCATGAATCTTTTTCAGGCACTGATGAAATATCGATGCTGATATTGTAGCGAGCCAGCGGCAGATTTGCCATTGTCGACTGCATCGAGTGAATTACATTCTCCGGTTTCTGCTCAATGAACGGTACCGTAACGATCCGTCCTACGTACGGGAGCTCCCTGCCCTGGTATGTGAGAAGAATGCTCGCGCCTGCGGTGGTGGTGATGAGTAATGTAAACAAGGTAATAATTATAATTTTCCACGAAGTCTTCATATACTCTGTCATAGTAATACAGCTCAATGAAAAATCCAAACGCAGACAGATGTATTTCAGCCCTGATTAAAAGCAATTTGAATTCTTGCCGGCATTCTACTTGACAGTAATACTTTTTTCTGGTACGGTAGGCGGCTAGCTCGCGTAGCACTTTAATAAACTCCGATGGTCCTTATCCTATGGTTGGGTAAGGATTTACATCGGGAAACCAAAAACTCCTCAAGGATTAGGAGGTACCACGTGAAAAACACGGTACAAGGAATTAGTACGCCCGTTGAAATCTCATTCAATGAGGCGATGGCGATTATACTCGCGCGGCGTTTCGGTACGGGCGTGCTTACAGGGATAGAACAAGCCTGCATCAATACCGATGACGGAGGCACAATCCACCGCATGAACAATGCGACCTATCTCAAGAGGTATGGCACATTGCGCATCGGCATCGGCTGCGGGGCATTCACCTGCTCTCCTGCTGCTGAAATCGCCGACCAGCTCGGGATTCGCCGGAATGCGAAAGTCGGCCTCGTGCTCCGAAAAATCGAAGAGCACGGCAAGCCGTTCTCCAATATTCCGTTCAACCTCAGCCAGTGCGTCCAGCTGCTCAATGACTACCGATGGACGCCGTGCCAGATTGAAGAGTGGCTGAATTTCTTCTTCAGCCTGTACTTCAGCGAGTCAACGACGTACTGTCCAACTAGCTCTGCCGTACCGGAAGGTATAGCCATTACATTCCCTGTATTCGATCAAGCGAAACGGCCAATCTGGAATCTGTATTCGAGGTGGCTGCAGGAGAAAAACCTTAAAGTGAATAATCCGCTCGTGCAGCAGCTGACAAAGCAGATGAGCAGGCTGGGGATCGCTGAACCGTCACGCCAGTTTGATCCTGCGGAGTGCACCGCGCTTATATGTGCGCACCGTCCGTATGATGGCACGAACCAAACTGCATACCAGTGGATCAAGCCGCTCTTCGACGCGGCGTTGCATTCGCAGGAGCAGTTTCTCGCCGCCCAAGCTATCTTTGAGAAACAACACGTGATCGCGATGCGCCCGGGAGACAACTGCCGTCCGCAGGATGTTTTCAGGATCATGGCGATTTCGCCGGGACAGAACCAGAGTGACAACAGGCGGCTCATCGCTGCCACCCGATTCCGCAACAAATGCATCAATGTTCTGATCATCGGGCGGCCGAACGGAAACATCGGAATCTTCCTGCTGCACCGCGATACGGTCTGCATAGAATTTCCGTGGATTGTCGCTGCTATCCGCCTTGAGCAGCTTATCTCGAACGGGATTGACCTGGATTCCGTACCGACCGGTTTCGCCGATCTGTCAATGCCCGAAATCGTCGAGCACTGCGGAGAGTGGTGCCAGTGCTTAAACGACGACAATATCGGATTTGCCCTGGTCAACGGGACATTCAGAAGGCCTGGCGTAATGCCGACCAACCTCCCGTTCGACATGCTCACCCAGGTAGCCACGGACATCTGTGAGTGGATGCACTCAGGCAATGGCTGGGATGCCTGGATTTCGAAACGCCGTGCCAAAACCAGCCGATAGCACGGATAATATAAGGATACGACCAGTACAACCCCTGAGGTTCTTAACCGGAACTTCAGGGGGTTTTTTATTTGCTTTTCGAACGTACACGAATCTACTATACTGAAGTCATGTGCGGGCGATACTCATTTTTCTCAAAAGACGATATCGTAGAAGAACGCTGGCAAGCGCGATTCAAGCTGCCCATCAAGCGGCACTTCAACGCTGCCCCATCCCAAGAGCTCCCGGTTATTTTGAATACCGATCCGGAAAGCATCGTACCCGGAAAATGGGGCTTAATCCCGAAGTGGATGAAAAAAAATCCAAAAGGCATTATCAATGCGCGCGTAGAAACAATAAGAGAAAAACCTTCTTTTCGAAATACTGTCAAAAGCTGGCGCTGCCTCGTGCTTGCGGACAGCTTTTTTGAGTGGAACAGAAAAACAGGATCCAAAATCCCCCACCGCATTTTACTTTCAAATGAACAACCATTCGCATTTGCTGGGATCTGGGAAACGTACCTAACGACAGCCGGGCTTGCAATACCTACGTTCTCCATAATAACCGTTCCAGCAAACGGCCTGGTCGCACAACTTCACGACCGTATGCCGGCGATACTCGAACGCCGGTACGAGCAACTTTGGATTGATTCGTCTGCGGAACCGGAAGCTGCGCTCTCGGCGCTCAAGCCGTACCCGGAAAAACAGATGAAAATGTACGAGGTTTCATCGCTCGTCAACTCCTACCGCAACGAATTGCCTGAGGTAATCAACCCACTGTAAACATTATCTTACCAGCTGGAAAGCGGTGCGCTCGAGCGCACCGCTTCCTTGTTTTGCCATTTGTCTACATCGTTAAACCGATGCGTTCCGCAACGAAATCGACGTCTTTGTCTCCCCTGCCTGACAAGTTGACGATGATACTCTGCGTCTTCGGCATACGCGGCGCACGCTTAACGACCTCGGCGATGGCGTGCGCGCTCTCGAGCGCGGGAATGATGCCTTCCAACTGAGAGAGCAGACGGAATGCCGAGAGCGCCTCCTCGTCGCTTGCGGTAACGTACTCGACACGTTTGCTATCCTTAAAGTTTGCATGCGCCGGCCCGACACCGGGGTAATCGAGCCCTGATGCGATCGAGTGGACCGGGGCCGGCTCTCCTTTGTCATTTTGTAGCAAGTAGGTAAACATGCCGTGGATGTAGCCGGGCTTGCCGAGAGTCAGCGTCGCGGCATGCTCGCCGAGCTTCGTAAGGCCCCGTCCGCTCGGTTCGACTCCAACCATCTGCACCGGGTCGTCGAGGAATTCATGGAACAAACCGATCGCATTTGAGCCGCCGCCGACGCACGCAATAAGGCAGTCTGGCAGCGTGCCGCGCTGTTTTAGAATCTGTTCGCGTGCCTCCCGGCCGACGACTGACTGGAAATCACGGATAATCATCGGGTACGGATGCGGCCCAACCACCGAGCCGATCCCAAAAAATACAGTATCCATATTCTGAATGTATGTTTGGAATGCGCTATCCACGGCATCCTTCAGGCAACGGCCTCCGGATTCCACCTTGACCACGTTCGCACCGAGCAGCTTCATGCGCACTACATTTGGGTGCTGCTTGGCGTAATCGATCGCTCCGATATGAATTTCGCAATCGATGCCGACAATTGTCGCGGCAGTTGCGAGCGCTACGCCGTGCTGGCCAGCGCCGGTTTCGGCGAGGAGTTTCTTCTTGCCCATGCGCTTTGCGAGGAGCGCTTCACCGAGCGTGTGGTTGATCTTATGCGCGCCGGTATGATTCAGATCTTCACGTTTAAGGTAGATCATTGCCCCGCCAAGCATGTTAGTCAAGTTCCTTGCAAAATACAGCGGTGACGGGCGTCCAACGTAGTTTGTAAGCAAAGAAACATACTCTTCGACGAACGATTTATCCTGCATGGCTTCTCGGTACGCACTGGCGATCCTGCCCAGCTCTTCTACAAGCGGAGGCGGCACGTCCTGCCCTCCGTACTTCCCAAAAAAACCCATTGCGTCGGGAAATTTCTTGTGTGATGTTATTGATTTCATAGCTATTGTCTATTATTGATTCTGTACCACTCACAACACGACGACACCAGCGGTGCCAACGTTCGGTACATCGATTGAAAAATAGATAGTAGCCCATAATTAAAAAACTGCCTCACCGGGCAGTACGCTTTATTCACTGTGACAGCGCAATACTACCCAGTGGAGTGGGTAGCGTCCCAGCAGTTAAATTGCGCTCTTTGAAATGACATATACATACTATACACCAAGCGCTCAATCTTGCAACTACCCTCCCCCGTACTGCAGCTCGGCCGCTCCGCTGAACTCAGCTTCCATGGTCTTGCGGAATCCTACCCGATCTGGGGCGTGCATTTTTTCTAGCTTCAAAAGCGGCCCCTGCACGATCGTCTCCTCGCCGTAACGGCTATTGATCTCATCAATCGCTCTCGACAGCTCGGGGGAAAGCCGTTCGTGCCGAAACAGGGAGAGCTGGTCGGCGCGCGGCTGCAAGCCGAAAAGCCCGAGCGCAAACATGCCCGGCTTGTCCTTTGCAACCACCGGAGCGATCTCTTTCCATACGAGCCTGAAAATCTGGTTTGTCGTCACGATCGGATGATGCACGCGCCGGCTGCCGCCGCAGCTCGGCCGCTCATCAAACTGCACGTAGTAGTAGAACCCGTGCGCCTCATACCCATGCCCGCGCAATCGCCTGCCGGTCCGCTCAGCGAGGCGCATGAGCACTGCCATGTGAAACGTGCGGTCCAAATCGCGCTTCTTGAGTACGTGGCTGTGGCCGATGGTCTTTGGCGGACGCTTCACCTCCAAGCCGCCGAGTTCAATGCCGTTGACGTTTGCCCACAGATAGTAACCCGCCTTACCCATTACAGACATTAAATTTTGCACCGGATAAACGGCAAGCTGGTCGAGCGTACGGATGCCGAGTATATTGAGCCTCGCCTCCATCGCGTCCGCGATTCCCCACGCATCCTGCAAATCACGGCCCTGCAAATACTGGAAAAGGCTCTCTCTCGTTAAAACGACGATCCCGCCTTTCGGTGCGGTATCGCTCGCGAATTTCGCAAGCCAGCGCGTCCACGTAATGCCCATGGAACACGTGAGCCACTCCCCAACCTCGTCCCGGATGCGCCGCTGGATTGTCTTCGCGATCCCGAGAGCTCTATCAAACGACTCAACAGAGCCAGTCAAATCCAAGAACGCCTCGTCAATTGAATACGCCTCAATATCCTCGGTATAATCAGCACAAATGGAAAAAATGCGCTTGGTGGTTGAACGGTACTTCGGCGGGTCAACTTCCACGAGGTTCACTTGTGGATACAGTTCCAGCGCTTCATTTACCCGGCAGCCGGTCTTAATGCCAAACGCTTTTGCCTCTCTTGACGAGGCAATAATGCATCCTCTGCGGGACATCGTGGAACATACGCCAACCGGCTTTCCTCGCAAAAACGGATTCGCCTGTTGTTCAACGGACGCGAAGTACGAATTCATGTCAAAATGAAGCATTACCCTTTGCATACTTTCCCGGTTATCGCTACCCAACTCCCAAAACTCACTGCTCATTCAACCCTCCATTTGAACCTCGCGCAAGGTCCATTGCAAATTTTCCGGATCGTAAAACAAAACATACGTATTTGCCTCGTCCGAACACGCAAAACACCAGTGGTACCTATCTCCCACCCTTTTTTGGTACACCAGATTAACGCGCTTGATATCATAACGCCGGCCTGTGGAGCGAATAAACGCCACTGGCCTGACCTGAGTGCCTGAAAAGTCCGCAAAAACGCGTACTGTCTCCTGTACTTTATCCACATACATACGATATTCAGTATACCGAATAATAACCGAAAGTGCAACTCTGTTGCACTTTCGTCCCGAGACCTGGCGAGGGACCCGTCAACTCTGTTGCACTTTCGCCCCGGCCGTGCACTTGTTTCAGGGAAGGGGCCCCAAGTCTTCTTGAAGTTTCGCCCCGGCCGTGCACTTGTTTCAGGGAAGGGGCCCCAAGTCTTCTTGAAGTTTCGCCCCAGTTTTTTATTGACAAATCAATGAAATTGGGAGTACTTTTAACTAATAATGTAAAAATTATTTATTAAAGAAAAAAATATGAATGAACAAGGCGACGAAGTAAAAGAGAACGCAGATTGGACCGCATCCAGCGAGCCTGAAACAGCATTTGAGCTGATGAATCCGCCTGAAGCACCGAAAGGCGGTTCGGTTGAATTTGACCCGCCTGAGTTTGAACAAAACAAAGTGCCGGAGGCGCCTGCAGACGGCGTTTACCGGCATGTGATTAAAGACGCAGCGGGCAAGGAAACTTACCGGCGCGAAGCAAGCGAAGGAAGCGACTGGCAGCGGACTGCGGTCTATGACGGGCAAGACAGGCTGGCTGAAGTTCGAACACAAAAACCGATGCCAGGAAAAGAAAGTGATACGAAGATAACCTACAAGTATGAGGGCGGTTTAACAATCGCCACTGGCAGTTTAAACGCGGGTCCGGGCAGAGGCCGGGAATGGGAAACCACCACGTACCAGCGAGAGGAACTCAGCAATGATCGCCAGGTTGAAATTGAGCTCAACACAATTACCAAACAGGGCGAAGACCCTAATGGACCTGCCGAAGGCACAATGACAAAAAAATTTAAGTTTTTCGAGGCAGGTAAATTCGTAAATGAAGTGGTGATCGATCCGGCTGATAATTCTTTTATTGCAACAAACAGGCGCAATGATCCGCTGCCTGGCTGGGCACTAGAATACTGTAATAGCGAAAACGTACCAACTTCCTAGGATACAAATCAAATCAGGATCCCCTCAACTCGGTAGCGAGGGGGTTTTGATTTGTGAACTCACGAGACGTTTAAAACTAGCTGCAAACCAATAAAATCCGCGGCCGCCCATTGGTTGCCACAATCTCAGCTTCATCAATAGTGGTACGTTTTCCCTTTTTGAATAGTGATAGCCCTGTAAATCTGCTCGAGCAAAATCACGCGGGCCATTTGGTGGGTAAAAGTTAGTGAGGACAGTGAAAGCTTCGCGTGCGCTCTTTTTTGCACCTCCCCGCTTAGACCGAGTGGTCCTCCGATAAAAAACGCCAAGTGCTGCCCTGCTGACGTCCAAGCTTGCAATTCCCGCGCAAATTCCTCTGAATCGTAGCGTTTGCCATGCAGATCGAGCGCAATGCCAAAACACTGCTTCGGAACAACACTGAGCAGCCTTTCACTTTCCTGCATTAGCGCATTTTTTCCCTCGCGTTTTGATCGGAAATGCGCTGCGCTAACTTCCCTAATATCAACCCGTGCGAACGGCTTGAGGCGCTTCAAGTATTCCCCAATCGCATCAGTCCAATACGCTTCCTTGATCGCGCCGACAGCAATGATGCTGATGCGCATAAGCTAAAATTTAAACTTCTTGATGATCATACGGCTTTTTGACCTGTCAAAATCAACCTCAACCGTATCACCGCGTTGCCATCCAAGATGGCGGATTAAATCTTTCGGAAGCGTAATTACGTAACTGTACTTCCCGGTCTGGAAAAGCTTTCTCGTGATTTTTGTCGGAAACATAAGCGTGATATTATATAGTTAGTCTATACTGAGCATATAATAAGTATATACTAATACAAAACGAATGTCAAGAAAAAGACTTCAAGCCAGGTGGCAAGAAGTCTTTCGCGGAATCTATGGCAAGAATGATATGAGACCCCACAGTAAACACGATACGCCAACTGTTATCATCAGTGTTTCTATGAGGAATACATATATTCTTAGTATTCCTTTCAGTCGCCTCTTCGAGAAGTGCCGTCGTTTTCTCAGAGAGAATACGAGCAGACTGCCACCGAAGAGAACCATGAATTCAATCGTCATACTCGTGGCCCTTTTCTAATTAATGATTAATTAGAAAAGCGCACATGCGCGTATGAGACTGTAAAAAGAACTATACAAGACTTTTTATAATACCTATTGTATCATAATGAGTCAAGCCCTTTATACACAGCTGAATAATCAAAAACTAGACGCCTCTTTCAGGTCTAGTTTTTGATACTTACAGCTTACATTGTTCTATCCCCGCAAACAAGTAATTGATGCTTAGACGGGTTCCTCCGGAGTTTCAGGAGTATCGGTACCTTCCGCTTCCTCCTCGGGCATTATTGGTTCATCTTCCTTCATACAAGCACCTCCTTTCGCTATTTTTTTCGATAAGAATGCAGTTTAGCCGGTTAGGCTCGGCAAACACTGCATTGTATGGCATTTCAGCTACAAACTTTCTATTGTTACCATTTCCATGGTATCTCCTTCCGCTATCCCGTGCACAACATTCATTCCTTCAATGACGTGCCCAAAAATCGTATAGAGCTTCGGGAGGTCAGGCTTGTCTTCAAGCATGATAAAAAATTGGGATCCATTTGTATCCGGACCGGCATTTGCCATCGCAACAATCCCTTTCTCATAATCCTTGGATACCGCCTCGTCTTTGAACTGATAGCCCGGCCCCCCGCTTCCGGTACCGGTCGGATCTCCGCCTTGGATCACAAATCCTGGAACTACCCGGTGGAAAATAATTCCATCGTAGTAACCTTGCCCGGCGAGATATACGAAATTGCTGACCGCGTTCGGCGCTGCCTTCGGAAAAAGCTCAAATACAATATCGCCCTTCGCGGTCGTTATGCGAATCTTTTTATTCATGATACGCTCATCGGATAGTATCCCGGGGAACTGATACTTTTTTTTACCCATCATCGTTTCCTTTCCTTGGGTAGCCACTGTTGTATTTCGCGGCTTAGCGAATTTTTTAAATCACTGCCAGCGGCAACTATGCAATACATTAATACCGCTGCCACGTAATTAAAATGATTCCAGAATAACTGCGCTGTATAGTAGATAGCAGCAATAATTGTGCCTACCAACTGCCTCCCCCGCCACCGCCAAAGCCACCTCCTGAAAAGCCACCTCCTGAAAAGCCAGACCTGCCAGAACCGGCGCTCGACGGCCTGCTCCCCATGGCAGAGTTCGTGCTCGTTGACAGTGAGTGCAGCGATGAGGCAAGGTAGGCGGCGCCAAACGCACCCGCGTGGTGACCCTCATACCACTCCGGCGGAGTGAGATACATGCCGGCGAACTGTTTTGCCCATTCGTCTTCCACGCCGAGTACCATAGCGTACGGTAAAAGCTCTTCGAATTGCTTCGGTGATTTTTCGGGGGCATTGTGGAACTTGAGGCGTTCAGTTTCGGTAACCGACAAAAACCACTTGAATCCGAGTATCTGCTTATGAATTTCCGCCCCACGGATGGTCTTCCTCGGCATTGCCTGTGAAAGAATAATCGCCACGATGCCGACGATGCCCGTACTGATTCCGGCGAGAATGTTTTGAAACGCAGCCATAATGACGAACGCAAGCGGCAAAATGAATATCGAAATGACAGCATAGCACGTCCTGACCCTATCGGGGGCAGTCGGGAAAAAGCCATCCGCAACGACAAGTTTATACATTGCTTTTTTAATTTTCGGAAGCTCAACGTAAAATTTGTTTTTAAGCTTGGAAATCTTTTTACTCGTCTCGCCGGACTTGAAAATTCCATCGAGAATTATTTTCTCATATTCCTTGAGCACGGCATCGGGCTCCTTGAGCTTGATGATTTCATAATCATCCGGCTTGCGCGCCTTTTCATCCTTGCTGATTTCCTTAAGCTTGATGTAACCCTTCACGGCCAACTGGATGATCGATGCGGATACGTCGTGCATATCAACCTTCTCATCAACTACCGTTCCGAGTTCTCCGGCAGGAATGCCTTCAGGCGATTCGTACTGGGGAACAATCGTGCTCGCCACATGCGGATCCCTGCCGCGCGTATACCACAGCGAGACGAGAACACCGATAAGGAGGAGCGGCAAAACAAACGGCCAATTGTCCTGGATAAACCGCTTTATCAACTCGTCAGCAGTCGGTTCCGCCACAACGCCTTTTGGAAAACCGACTACTGCGGTGAGCCCTTCATACGCACTCAGGCTGCCGTCTACGTCGAATCTAACGCTTCCGTCAGCAGCAGTCATCGTACAGTATTGTTGCTGCAATCCCAATGCGCCGGTAAAACAGGTATACTGAAGGTTCTGTGCAGAGACGCCTGGCACCTCTACGGCGGCACTCACAGCATTCATCGGTACTTCCCAGCCGTTCCCGGTGATATTCAAATACAGTTCGTCGTAATCTTCAAAAAAATTAATCACGCGTTCGAGCGTATAGGTAATAGCGTACGTATGCTGCCCGGTGATTAGCTTGTCCGGATCTCCGATTTTAAGGTTCACTGCGCCGAATGAACGCTCAACCGTATACGGAATTGCCGTTCCGGTCTCGTCACTCACACCGAGGATACCTACTGATATCTTATACTTTGTACCATCGCGATTGTAACTGTACGGTATTGTCCGATAGATGCCATGGCGTTCAAATGGCCCGAAATCATACGTAATTGTTTCGGTAACGGTTACAGTACCATCATGAGAGATAGCAATCAGGGAATGGAAGTCATCAATCAATTCTTGGGCTTGCGCGTCAAATCCCAATACAACCGTTCCGGCAACAAACAAGAATGCTATGGAAAAAAGCCGAAATGTTTTCATACGCTGATATTATTAAGCAAGAGTATAGTGCAACAATACCATATTTTTAAACTGACTTCAAAAGTGGATACCCGGTACAAAACAAAAAATGAGCACATAGGTACTCATCGGAGAACCTCCTTTTAATAACCCGCTGTATCCGGACTGTTAGCGGAATTTGCTGCGCAGCTTAATCCGCTCGATCTCATCGCTGCACTCACCGCAGTACACTGGCTCGTGAATTTCTTCACCACAGCCAGAGCAGTAGTTGCGGACCCTCCGTATTCCGAGGAACCGCTTCATCTGCTGAAACTGCATGTCCTGCAGGAGCTCTTTTTTTGTCTTTGTCGCCATACGAGCTCGTTACTTAATAACGCAGTGCTAGGTGGGACCCTTTCAAACATACTTCTCTCGCGAGTCTTGGCTAAACCAAGGAATCCGTCCCAAGCTGAAGGTTATGGGGAAACTTCTGACTTTCCTTGCTGCCTAACTTGAAACCAATCTCCCAAGGAAGCGATCCCACCTAACACTGCACCATTAAGTTGTCAAAAAAACCAATACACTTTTTTTACTTTTTTGCATTGGCTTTTGTGTGTGTTTTCGTTTGCCCCAGTTCTGCTGGCAAAGCATTCGATGTAACACTACTGATATTCAATTGTAATCAACTTTATCTTAATTTCTACAGCATCCTCTGTCAATGTGGATAAGTTTCTATGCGCCTGTCACCTCCTCAGTTGAAGAAAAAAAACTTCCAGCAATTGGTAATAGTAAAAATAAAATTCCAATTATCAACATTGCTAATCCAATTTTTTTTAAAAGCAATTTTTTATTCTTTAAACTTACTAAGAAGATAATTAACCCTGCGCTTCCTACAACTGCTCCAATCATTATACATATATCGGCAACACTCATATTTTTTCTTTAATTATAATAATAAGTAATGCAATTGTAATATTTTATTTAAAAGGATTAAAATTTGTTTTGCGATCGTATACGTCAATTCCTTCATCATCCTTTAACTTTTTTATAACACCATACGTAATTGGAGTAAATAGTGCTTCCATGCCAACTTTAAAAACATAGTTAGAAATTAAAACTGAAACCAATAAATCTACTGGCAGTACTCCCCAAAATGCAATGAGTACGAACAGCGCAGTATCGATCCCCTCTCCGACAACCGTCGAACCGATCGTACGTATCCATAACCATTTTCCTCTTGTGGCAATTTTCATCTTCGCTAGCGTGAAGGAATTTGAAAACTCGCCAGCGAAGTACGCGACAAGAGACGCAACTACAATACGCGGAGCCAATCCAAGCACTGCATCGTACGCATCCTGATTCATCCAGTCAGCTGCTGCCGGAAGTTTTCCGACTACAATAACGGCTGCTGACATGAGCAGTGCGCTGAAAAAGCCTGTCCAGATCACCCGGCGCGCAGCACGGTAACCGTATACCTCGGTGAGTATATCGCCGAATATGTACGCGAGAGGAAACAGCAACGTGCCGCCATCGAACGAAAACGGCCCGAAATCTACTATTTTCGTGGATACGATGTTCGAAATCAACAAAACAGCCACGAACAGACCAAGAATAATGTCGAAGTAACGGAATCTCATCGTTTTTTTGAAAATAGAACCGTGAAGCTGAAACGCACGACCGCTGTGGCAATGCGCGGCAAGCGCCACGGCTGCACGATCAGGCGGTACAGCCACTCGATGCCGGCCGAACGCATCCACTGTGGTGCGCGCTTGACTTCGCCGGCGATATAATCGAACGAGCCGCCGACACCCATCGCAACCTTGACAGTCTCGAGCTTCGATAGGTTATGGTAGATCCATTTCTCCTGCTTCACCTGCCCAAACGCAACAAAGAGAATATCCGGCTTCGCACGATTGATCATCGCAACGAGCTTATGCGCCTTCATCTGGCGATGCCACCGGCGGTATCCGCACTCAGCTCCGGCGATCACGGCTTCCGGATTGCGATTTTTTATTGCCATAGCTGCACGTTCTGGCACACCTCGCTTTGATCCAAGAAGAAAAATTGACTTTCCTTCTTGCTCCGCAAGGCGCACAATATCCCAGAGTAGGTCTACGCCGGGTATGCGGGCCTTCAGGGACTGCCCATGCCGCTTCGCAGCAAAAACAATTCCCATTCCATCGGCGACCGAAAGATCTGCGTTGTTAAGTATGTGGCGGAACTCAACGTCATGCCGCGCCGCCATGATAAATTCTGGATTCGTGGTGGTAATGTAGCGGCGTTCATTGCTGTGTAAAAAACCCGCGATCATTCCAATCGCTTCTGCGCGCGTGACGTTATCAATTTCTATCCCAAGAATGTTTAATTTCATACCCGTAGAGGAAAGGATCGAATAACCGTATAGTGCGCACGTTCCGGTTGCAGTACGCTCTCAACCACCTGTACCGAGTGTACCTTAAAGTGCTCATCGAATTCAAGTTTTTCCAGTATGCGATAATTCGCCCCGGGCTTACTGATGCGCCCGATCGTAACGTGGCCACTGAAGGGCCGGCGTTCGGGTTTGCCGATTTCCTGCTTGGCAAGCCCGGCAGCTACGCTCGACTGGAGCTGTGCCAGCTGATAACTAGCCACGCCTTTAATGCAGATTACGTGCGGAGCGTGGGCACTTGGCAATACAGTAAACCCACGAAGCCCGACAATAAACGGCGCACGGCCAGAAACCGATCTGCTCGCGATCTGCCCAACCGCACGGAGTTCTTCCGGAAAAATGCTGCCAAGAAACTGCAGCGTGATGTGCAACTTTTCCGCTGGCTCCCAGCGTACTGGCCAATTAAATTTCTGCAGTTTTTCTTGCACATTCCTGATGATTTGCTGGGTGTCCTTGGGCAGCGGAATTGCAATAAAAATTCGTTTTCCCATATTGCCAGTATACCGCATGCGTAGTTTTCATAAAGCGAGTATGGCATGCTGCTGCCGAATCGAATACATACAACCTAATGTACAAGCGAGAAACAGGAGAGTGGCCTCATGCTTGACAAACCGTAATGTTTACTGTACAATACTCTGCTCATCGCAAAAACTAATACTGAATAGATATAGAAGAAACGGAGGCAAACGTGAAGTACTTTTTCATTGCTTTCGCAGCGGGACTGCTCTGCGTATTACCGCTGCAAGCAAAAGATCTCCAGGGGATGTTGGGAGTCAACACGACTTCTCGGGGCCAAATCGCTGGTGAAGCAGGCATCTGCTACCGGCTGCCGACAACCGACCTCATGCTGACGTTCGGAATAGTGCCGTACGGAATGCATACGCGCGTTGATGCATACGGCATCAAACGCTCTGACGTAACATTCACCGTCTCATTCAGCGGAGCGGTAAGCCTGTCCAGCCAGTCACCGATCGCTGCGTTCGGCGGCCTGTACACCGAGCACGTGCTCCAATTGACAAGGTGGCTTCCTCAAGGCTCCAAGCCCGAGTGGCTTAACAATGACGCGGGGTGGTTAACAAAACGCTCACGGTACCTGCTTGAATTTGGCGGCATGCTGAATTTCAAGCATCTCGTGGTCGCGCTCACCTACCGCGCAGGGCTCGAAACGGATTACCGCGGCATGACGGCCGATCATCTCAAAGACGGCCTTAGCCTCAGGGCATACCTCAGGTATTAAGGAAACGCCATCTCTCCCTGTACGCAGAGCCCTTGTTCTGCTGCCCCTCGTTTTCCATTAACAGTCCGAATGTTGATTGAAGCGAGGGGTATTTTTTTGGAATAAAATTTGATATAATAACATTCCGATGAAACAAGCGATTCTCTACGATACGCTAGAGGATAACAAAGTCCGGTGTAACGTGTGCAACCACCACTGCACCATTTTTCCGTCTACGCGGGGGGTCTGCGGGGTGCGAGAAAACCGCAACGGAACCCTTTACCTGCTCGTATACGGCAAGGTCATTTCTGAGGCGGTCGATCCCATTGAAAAAAAACCGTTCTTCCACTTTCTGCCCGGTACGAAATCGCTTTCAATCGCAACCGTAGGGTGCAATTTCCGGTGCGCCAATTGCCAGAACTGGCAGATCTCCCAAGCATCGAAGCAATCCGGATACACTGACCTGTCCATTTCCGGAACGGAACGTACGCCGGAACAAATCATAGCTGACGCTATTGAGACCCGTTGCGACAGCATCTCATATACCTACACGGAACCGACCATCTTCCTGGAGTACGCGCTTGACTGCATGAAACTCGCCCGCGAACGCGGAATAAAAAACTGCTGGGTTTCAAATGGTTACATGTCCGGCCAGACGCTCGAGCTCATCCTTCCCTACCTCGACGCGATCAACGTCGACCTGAAGTTTTTTGACGCTACGCAGTACCAAAAAGTGTGCGGAGGCAAACTCGAACCCATTTTACAAAACCTCAAAACGCTTAAACAAAACTCCGTGTGGGTTGAGGTTACCACGCTCTCCATACCGACGCTCTCTGATACGGATGCGCTCTTTGGTGATATCGCCCGTTTTATATACACCCAGCTCGGGGCAAGCACTCCCTGGCACGTTTCCGCCTTTTCGCCCGAAATTTCATTCCGTCTCCAGCACCTCCCTGCAACCGATGTGAGGACACTCGAACGGGCGTACGAAATCGGAAAACAGGCAGGATTACAGTACGTATACATCGGCAACGTGCCGGGCCATCGCGGCGAACACACGTACTGCCCAAAATGTGGTACAATAGTTATCGAACGCAAGGGTTTCCGCACTGCGCGGCGCGATAGGGATGGAACGTGCCCGTCATGCGGCACCACAATAGATTTAACACAATAACCTATGGCAAAAAAAATAATCATCGTTACGCTCATGCTGCTCCTGGCTATGCCGCAGGCTGCATTCGCAGCTGATTTTAACTGGAACTATATCATTTCCGATAACGACCTCGAGAATGCGGATTCGATGTCCGTCACGAGAATACAGCGTTTTCTCGAACTCCGCGGTTCCGGCCTTGCTTCCTACAAGACGAGCGATACGCAGGGAAACCTCAAAACTGCTGCGCAAATCATCTATGATGCCGGCAAGTACTGGGAAATAAGCCCGCAGTACCTGCTCGTCCGGCTGCAGGTTGAGCAGAGTTTGATCGGCACTGCAAGCCCGTCCCAACGGCAGCTCGATTGGGCGACCGGATACGCAGTATGCGATTCGTGCTCGACAAGCGACCCGGCCATTCAACAATTTAAAGGTTTTTTCAACCAGGTAAACTGGGGTGCCCGCCGGGTGCGCGAGAGCTACTTGACGGACCTTGAGACCCGCGGCTACACGCTCTCGGGCTGGGGCCCGGGCATTACCCGTACAGTCGTCGACTTTAACGGAACGCGGGAGGTGACACCGGTAAACAATGCGACAGCCGCCCTCTATACATATACCCCGCACGTATACAATGCCAACTACAATGTATGGCGTTTCTGGAATGACTGGTTCACGAGACAGTACCCTGACGGATCACTGCTGCAGGTGCAGGGTGAACACGGGGTATACCTCATCCAGAACGGCAGGAAGCGCCCGATCCTCTCACGCGCAGCACTCGTATCACGGTTCGATCCCGCCAGGATTGTACTCGTATCTGAAGCGGATCTAGAGCTGTACGAAAATGGCACACCGATCCAGTTTCAAAACTACTCTCTGGTGCGCTCCGCAGAGACCGGCAGGGTTTTCCTGCTCGACGGAGACCAGAGGCGCTACATCGAATCTCCAGAGGTATTCCGCCTCATTGGCTTCAACCCGGAGGAAATAATTGTTGCTACAGAATCGGAACTCGCGCCTTACTCGTTTGGCCCAAACATCACCATGCAGAGCATCTATCCTACCGGCGTCCTGCTGCAGTCAAAAGAGACCGGCGGCATCTCATACGTGGAGAATGGCGTCCGGCAATCAATCTGGTCCCGCGAAATACTGCTGAATCGCTTTTCGACCCGCATCCCCGTTCTGGTTGAGCAAGCTTCAATAGACGTATACGAGGCTGGCGATCCGATCAAGTTCGCGGATGGCACACTCGTCACGTCGCCAGGCATGCGCGGTGTCTACGTGATTTCGAACGGCATGCGTCGCGGCATCGCTTCACAGGAGACATTTGACGCACTCGGTTTTCGGTGGGAAAATATCGTTTGGACGACAGACAAGGCGGTCTTGATCCACCCCGAGGGAGAGCCCATCTCAATTGATTAACCTAAACTTCTCAGCACTATGATTGTTTTCAGTGCTATTACGCCCCACCCGCCGATACTGATACCGGAAATCGGCAAAGAAAACGTACGTTTTGTGCAGAAAACGACGGCGAGCATGGAACGGCTCAGTGAGGACCTCTACGCTTCAAAGCCCGATACGATCGTAATCATTTCTCCGCACGGACCCATGCACGCTGACGCCTTTACGCTCAATATGTCGCCAGAATTCCGCATTACGTTTAAAGAATTCGGCGATCTGTCAACGGAAATCAAGCTTCCCGGCGACATTGGCCTCATACACCACTACAAAGAAATTCTTGAATCAAAGATGCGCGTCGTACTCATCCACAAGGAGGAGCTGGACCACGGTGCAGGGGTTCCGCTCTACTTCTTCACAAAAAGCCTTGACAGGAAAGACATAAAAATCGTACCGGTCTCATTCTCTATGCTCGACTACAATGAGCATTACGAATTCGGAAAGCAGCTGCAGGAAGATATGATCAATGACACGAAACGCATCGCGGTTATCGCTTCCGGCGATCTCTCCCACCGCCTGACTCCGGATGCTCCCGCTGGGTTCTCACACTGGGCCAAAAAATTTGATGAAACACTCGTCGGTTTGCTCAAAAAAAATGACATCAAGGGAATCCTCAACCTCGATGCTGACTTTGTCGATGAAGCGGGCGAGTGCGGGCTCCGCTCAATTATCCTCCTCCTCGGCATACTCAACAGCATGTCCTTCACAACGGATGTGTACTCATATGAAGGCCCGTTCGGGGTCGGATACATGGTCGCCAACTTAAAACTGGCACGCTAATCAGTAACATGGCCACGAATATGAAAAAAAATAATAGAAAAATTTTTTACCTCTGCGCATTCATTGGCGTAGGATTTCTATTTCTTCAGATTCCCTTCACGAACATAATCGGGTCGAGCCAGCAGTTTTCATTGTTCGACTTTTTTGCACCCACTATTGGTGCTTTTTTAACATCCCTCTGGGGTGCGCTATCAGTCGTAATCGTAAAGCTCGCCAATGCGCTCATCACCGACCAAAGCCTCGATGCGGCAACGGTTGTGCGCCTCTTCCCGCTCGCGCTCGCCGCACTTTACTTCGGCGCACGCAGATATAAAACGCTCGTCGCGATGCTCCCCCTCGCATGCATTGCGCTCTTCATGCTCCATCCTGAAGGACGCGGCGCATGGTTTTACTCGCTCTACTGGCTGATTCCTCTCGCGGCTTCTTTCGCAAAACGCAGCCTCGTTTTTAACAGCCTCGGCGCCACTTTTACCGCCCATGCGATCGGCAGCGTCACGTTCCTCTATATTTTCAACCTTCCTGCAGAGGTCTGGATCGGCCTTATCCCAATCGTATTTCTTGAACGGATGCTCTTTACCGGCGGAACGGCCCTGAGTTACATCGTGATGAATTCCCTCGCTGACCACGTCGCTGACAAGCTTTCGATTCGGACGCTCAAACGCCTCGTACAGCCAAACTACACGTTCTCGAGAAGGCTGCTTCAGAATTTATAATTTTTGTATACAGAGCCACCGGCTTTTGCGATGGCTTTTTTGTACTCCCATAACGTGATACAATAGGGACACTATGGACCCGTACGTTGAGCTCGCCACTAAGGCCGTTGCAGACTTCGTTCACACCGGCATCGAACCCGAACTGCCTCCCAATTTGCCGGGAGAAATGCTCACGCGAAAAGCGGGCATTTTCGTTTCGATTCATAAAAAATCCAACCAGGCCTTGCGTGGCTGTATCGGCACCTTCCAGCCCGCAAAGGCGATGGTTGCGCTTGAAATAGTTACGAATGCAATCGCCGCAGCTTTTGGCGATCCGCGCTTTAATCCGATCTCCGCTGACGAGCTTGACGACCTGAGCATACACGTTGACGTGCTTTCGAAGCCTGAACAGATTTTTTCCCTCATAGACCAAAATCCCACAATACACGGCCTTATAGTCAAAAACGGTGAAAACCAATCAGGCCTGCTGCTGCCGGACATCGGGATCGACAGCGCCGAGGATCAGTTCGCAATTTGCTGCAATAAGGGGGGGATGGACCAGCGCGATCCCACGCTACTCCTGTACCGGTTTACCGTGGAGCGCCATACGTAGCTATGTTCTGTGAAATCGTATTATCCCAACGATTCCCAAAAAATCTCGGAATTTTTGATTACGAGGTGCCTTTTTCGTTCGAAAAAACAATAAAGGTCGGCCAGCTCGTCACGATCCCCTTTCGCAATTCGATGCGTGAAGGCATCGTAATAAAAATAAAACAACAAGGCATCGAGGGGAAAAAAATCAAACCTCTTGCAGGCAGAGCGCAGACGAGCACTCTGCTGACGCCGGAGCAGGTGGCGCTCGCTGAATGGATTTCACGGTACTACAGTGTATCGCTCGGTACGGTCATTAAAATGATCCTGCCGTCAATGCCGAAACGGATGGCGGGGAAAAAATCCCCTGGCGCAATCCACCGAGTGAAGTATGGCATAGCCCGTGAAGCGGCTTCCCTTGCGAGGCAGGCTGCCCGTAATCTGGCGAGGGAACATATTTTTCTTCCATGTAACCCCGACGAGCATGATTCGTTCATCGGAGAAATTGCCCGCAGCGTAAAGAAGCATTTGCTCATCATCGTGCCTGGCATCCAGGATATTGGGCACATCAAATCTCTCTTCCCGCGCAATCTTCAGAAAAAAACAGCGATAATCCACAGCAAACTTAATAAAAGTGATTACTACAGGGCATACCAGTCGATCCAAGACAGCGACGCTGCCATTACGGTCGGCACAAAACTCGCGCTTTTCATGCCGTATAAAAAGTTAGGACATATCATTATTGACCAGGAGGACGACCAAAACCATAAGCAAGCAGACCAGAATCCGCGATACGATTCCCGGACAGCGGCAGAACAGCTCGCCCGACTGCACGGGGCACAGCTCATGCGAATATCGCCGGCACCGACCGTCGTTTCGTTCTCGCGCGGTGTACGCAAAACTGCAAACATTCTTACAACGGGAAATCCGCCAAAAACGAAACTGCAACTCATTGACATGCGAGAAGAGCACAAGAAGAGAAACTACTCGCTTTTTTCGGACCTGTTGCAGTCCGAGGTAGATGCAGCTCTCAGAGCAAAAAAGCAGGTGCTCCTTTTTTTAAATAAACGCGGCAGTTCTTCTGCGGTGCTGTGCAATGACTGCGGCTCTTCACTATCGTGCAGTACCTGCAGCCTTCCGCTCATTTACCACGAGAAAGAAAATGCACTGTACTGCCACCGATGCAATAAAAAAAGCATGATGCCCCCGTGCTGCCCTCGGTGTAGCGGCGCAGGCTTTACATTTACCGGAACTGGCACTCAGAAAGTCGAACGGGAAGTTAGGAAAAGGTGGCCAAGCGCTTCTTCCGCCAGATTTGATGCAGATACTGAGCTCAATACGGTATTGCATGGCAAGGATATCATTATCGGCACCATACGAATCCTCAATCACCTCGACTGGCAATCGGTTGGTTTGACTGGCGTCATTTCGGCCGATACCTTCCTGCACCTCCCGGATTTCAGATCGAGCGAACGCACCTTTCAGCTTTTACGGAAACTGCAGTATTTGAATCAATCGTCGCTAGTCGTGCAGACATATTCCCCTGACAATGCGGCTCTCAGACATTTCTTAACCGGCGAGCATACACCCTTTTATCAGCATGAACTCCGGGAACGTGAAGCGGCAAACTATCCGCCGTATGGAAGCCTTCTGAAGCTCATATACTCAAGCCGCGATAAGGAACAGTGCCTGAGGGAGGCACAGCGTCTTTACCGGATGCTCAAGTTTTCCAAACTCGACGTCATGCTCCTGACCCCGTTGCGCCCGTTCCAGCAGAACAGGTGGCGCATGTATGTTATCGTAAAGTTTAAATCCGAAGAGGATCAGCCCATCCTGGCAATGGCTGCCGATCACGTGCCTCACGACTGGATCATCGACCGTGACCCTGAAACGTTATTATAAAAAACCGGGGCAGATCCAGAGATCTGCCCCTGATAAGCGATGCACCGTTCGGTCCGTAAACAGGCTGTCACCAGCCTCCTATTAAAACCGTCTGAATCGTCATGCTGCCGATCAGCGCATCTTCAGTCCACGCCTTGCACCGGCAGTGTTCCGAGATGATCGGATCATGGCCGATCGGGCTCAGATTAACGCCGCACTTACGGTGAGTGAAGGTCAATTGAGCCATGCTCGCGGTTAGGCTCGGGAATTCACTGCGATAGCCGCAGGAACACCTGAACGTATACCGGTCTGACTCCCAGGTGACGTTCAACGGCTGATGGCACTGCGGGCACTGTGCGGTCACTGTTGCGTCCGTGTTCATGGAAACCTCCTTAAGGTACGCTGTTTTTGGTTTGTTTGTGATTTTTTAAAAAAACTGGCGCTATATCCGCCAGTCCCTTTCGTGTACGCTCAATTGCTGTGCAATTCAATGGTACGCGAAGAGAACCGGCGCGGTAAGACCGAGAAAAAGGAACAGTACGTTCATTGTTTTAGTATTCATCGCAGGAAAAATTTGTGCCGGAAATCCGCAAGCGCAAATGTATCGAAAAAAATGTTATATAAAAAATCTCCCTGCTCGGGAGACTGGCGTGTCGCTACTCTATACGTACGTTCTAACGCTCGACCAATACGCCAGCACTCCCCGCGTGCGCAAGGAGAAAGAGGTTAAACAATTGTATTGAGCAGACGTTTTTCATGGCGTATTGATTGGAAGTATATACCATAGAAAAAAACAGTCAAATAGTTATCCACAAAAATGAGGTGGCCGGAGAAACCCACAAAAGGTCTCCCCGGCCTGCTCTGGTGCCCATTCCGCCTCTATAGGCAGGTTAGCACACTGGCCACGTGGGAAACGGCGGCGGCGGCGTTCCGGATGCACCGCGCAGGTGATCATCACAACAGAGTTTGTTGAGTGCTTCATAGGAGCTCTGAGCGCCGGCTGCTGAGGTTTCCTCAACTGCTGCCGTTTCCTTCTTTTCATCTGATTCTGGCATAGATTCACCCCTTGGCAACAAAATGTTCTGTATTCGCGGTTTCTTCATTACCCGATGGCTATGAGCTGAAAAAGAGCTATATAAAAAACTGATCCTTTCAGAAGATCAGCCTTTCGTTTATCTAAACTCGTTTGCTAAGACTTCACGAAAACGCCTGATCTCCTAAGATCAGTAAGAATAACGAGATTAATGAGAATGGTGGTGCGGTGCGTTTTCATTGGAAGGAAGTATAGGGTAGTTATAAAAAAGTGTCAAATTATTGAATTGATACAAACTATAAATAATTCTTTTTTTCAGATCCCCGTTCGAGCATCTGGTCCAGTATTTCTGCTTCCCCCGGGTTGAATACTGTTACTGCAATCGTAGGAAGCTGGACGAACAATACCCGTTTCCCCTGCTGCGCCAGCAGACCGAGCGCAGCTGCACGGTGGTGCCCTTCAATGAGAACAATTCGCTTGTCCGGTACATACACCCCAATGAATTCCGTAGGCTCTGGAAAATGCTCCTTGAGTGCTTGCACCTTGCCGTTGCGCGCGAGCGGTGCGCGTTCAACGAGTGTAGCGAACGTATGGCGGTTACGCTCCGTCTCTGGAAAAAACTTTTGCCATGACCGGCTTGGTCCAATCCTGAATTGCGGCACAGTTTTTACCGGATCAGGTATGGCATAGCGCACCCAGGTGCGTTCCTGCGCGCCGAAATTGGCAACCCAATGAGACCGCCACTCTTCCCACGAGTCCCAACCCTTGTCACGGGCGACCTGCTGCCAGTCACTCCGCACGCCTTCACGCGATTTCCACCGCTCGAATACGTCTTGCCAGGTCATTTGCGCTTCGTACTGTAAACCTTCGACATCCATAGTAACATGGTAGCACAACACGCACGACTTGAAAAAAAGCTAACCTTGGCGTATACTCAATCCCGCTACCGATACGACTATGCCGCTTCTGACAATCATTACACAGCCACATCATACGCTGCGGACTCGATCACTCGAGGTTCCCGTACAAGAAATTGGCAAGCTCCACGACTTCATCAGCCAGTTTGAGAAAACGATGCTCGAACGGGACGGTATTGGGCTTGCCGCAAACCAAGTTAATAAGCTGATACGAATCATCGCGATCAGCACGAAAGACGGCCCGATGAGCGTTATTAACCCCCGCCTTCTCCGCAAATCATTCAAGAAAGAAGACGGTGAAGAAGGTTGCCTCTCGATTCCGGGCGTTTATGGCATTGTACGCAGGCACCAGAGTCTAACCGTAGTCGGATACGACAAAGAAGGAAGCCGCATTTCAATAAAAGCACGCGGTTTGCTCGCCCGGGTATTCCAGCACGAAGTGGACCACCTCGACGGCATACTGTTCACGGACCGTGCAAAAAGCATTACGAAAGGTAACGTACCCGATGAACCGAAAACTCTATAAAGCAGTTTTTTTTGGAACGCCCGAATTCGCCGTGCCAGCGCTCGAGGCGCTCTTGTCCATGCCGCATATCAGTGTCACTGCCGTCATTACCCAGCCTGACAAGCCGGTGGGTAAAAAACAAGTTGTAACTCCCCCTCCGGTCAAGGTATTCGCAAAGAAAAACGATATCCCCGTATTCCAGCCCCCGCGTCTTGATACGGCGGCGTTTATGGCAGCATTTTCCGGCTTCGGAGCCGATATCGCAGTTCTCGTGGCGTATGGCAAGATTATTCCCCCAGGCTTTCTCAGCATCCCGCCACACGGGTGGATCAACGTGCATGCTTCGCTCCTGCCAAAATACCGCGGCGCATCGCCGATTCAGGCTGCGCTGCTCGCGGGCGACACCACAACCGGCGTCACGCTCATGCAGATCGACGCTGGCCTCGATACCGGCCCCATCATTGCCGAAAAAAAGATTCCAATTCCCCGTGGCATCGCCTGCGACGAGCTCCATAACACGCTCGCAGCACTCGGCACCAGCATACTGAAAGAATCGCTGCTCCCCTTTCTCGAAGGCAAACTCAAACCCCAGCAACAGCCCCTAAACAGCCCAACGCCGCTGACGAAAACTATAAAAAAACAGGCCGGCAAAATCGACTGGATGCTGCCTGCCGAACAGATAGAACGCCAGATACGTGCCTACACACCATGGCCGGGAGCGTATTGCTCATGGGGAGAAAGGCGCCTGCACATTCTGGATGCGCAAGCCGTGGGACTGCCGACGCGGCTTAAGCCCGGCCAAGTCGTGCAGCACGGTAACGGCGCCATCGTAGGATGCGGCAGTGGTGGCATCAAACTGTACACGCTACAATTGTCGGGAAAACGGAAACACCGTATCGATGCATTCTTACGGGGCAGCGGTTCGCTCATCGGCGCTACGCTAACGTAACGGGATTATGATTATAACGATTTGTGGCAGCATGAGCTTTGCGAAACAAATGCTTGCCGCACAAAAGCAGCTCACGCAAGCCGGCCATACGTGCCGCATGCCGCTCCAAACCAAAGACTATGCCGCTGGAAAAATAATACACGGCAGTGAAGACTCCCTGAATAAAATCAAGCATGACGTCATCAGGGATCACTACGGACTCATCAGTCAATCAGACGCAATTCTCGTACTGAATTATGACAAGAACGGCGTCGCAAATTACATCGGCGGCAATACATTTCTTGAAATCGGTTTTGCACACGTGCTCGGAAAAAAAATATTCCTGCTGCAGCCGGTTCCTGCCAGCGAACTTTACCGTGCAGAAATAGAAGCGATGCAGCCCGACGTGATCGGCGGTGACCTGTCAAAAGTCAACTAAGCTCTCGCCCCGAAGAGTGCCGTTCCAATACGCACCATGGTAGCCCCCTCTGCCATGGCTACTCTGTATGACCCGCTCATGCCCATTGAGAGGTGCTTCCAATCGAGTTGGCTTCCGAACCGATTACCGATTGCCTTAAAAAGCGTACACATCTCTTTATAGAACGGCCTCAACGCTTCGGCGTTGACTACCTTCGGCCCCATGGTCATGAGCCCCTGCAAGCGGACGTGCGGGAACTTCATAATATCGTTAACGAGCCGCTCAACGTCACCAGGCAGCACACCCGACTTCTGCTGCTCACGCCCGCTGTTTACCTCGATGAGAATGGGCATGACCCTGCCAATACTTTCACACGCAGAATCAATTTGGCGCGCGAGTAGGCATGAATCAACCGTTTGCACCATATCAAAAAGCTCTACTGCCCGGCGGACCTTGTTCTTCTGCAGGTGCCCAATCATATGCCACGAGATCCGGTCACCGATGCGGCTGATTTTTTGCTCCGCTTCCTGGACGTAGTTCTCGCCCGCGATCCGGACACCTGCTGCGATGATTTCCTCCACTGAACGCCCCTTGGTAGCCGCAACAAGCGTTACTCCCGGCGGCAAGGTGTTCTTCAATGAATCGTATGGTAGTATCGCCATATGCGTACTACTTTTTCCTCACCTTCTCAGTAACGTGGAATCCGAGGTATTTTCCGAGCATGAGCCGTGTCTGCGCTTCAACCGCGGGAAATGAGCCGAAAAGTATAAGCGTAACAGGGACAAGCGCCCATTGCAGGACCATGATGGCAAGCTTCCAAGCCCTATAGTTCCGGGGGCGTTCAGGCAGGAGCGTAGTGCTTAGTATCGCCTGAATGATAAGGCCAACCATCGCCGCGGTCATAATGCCCTGGAGCAATTCGGGCGTTGTCTGAGAGGTGATTGAGGTGAATCCACGATAGTTCGCAACCCACATCGGAAGGTACCCGAGCACGAAAATAAGGATCGGCGCCGTTGCCCACGAATATACGCCCTCAACCTGGTTAAAGGTATAGCGAAACTTTTTAAAGAAAGGTATTTTCTTATTCCTGAAAAAATTCCAGGCCATGTACGGAAAATTCTCAACGCCGTACGCCCAGCGACGCTGCTGGACATACTGTGCCTTGACGGTTTTCCAGAATGACTTGCCAACCACAACATCCATCGATACCGGCAGGTGCAGCGGAACGACTTCATAATCGCCGTCATATTCCATGATGCACTGGAGGCAGATTCTCGAATCCTCTGTCACAATATCGCTCTGCCAGAAATCCACATCAACGAGCGCCTTAAAGCTCATGCTGTGCGAAGAAAACGTAAACATCCGGTCTGGCCTCGACTGCTCGGTCAGAAGCCAGAATGTCGTGCTGTATGAAATGACGCGCGTCAGAGCCGGCGACTCCCACACGTTATTGTTGAACAGCGCCATCGGTTGGTAGCTTGCTCTCGTCGGATTCGGATGCCGTGCGTAGGTATATGTCAAATAGGTGAAGTACTGCGGATGGACGCAGGTATCGGAATCAAACGAGGATACAATGACGTTTTCGTACGGCCAGCCCTGCGCGTCAATATACTCTTTCGCCCGGTGGCCTGCCCAGTTGATATTAGCCCCCTTTCCCGGCACCTCGCCATGCGTTCCGCTCGGATGGAGCGTTACGATTAATTTTTGGAAACGGTGCCCATATTCTCTCTCCAGCCTGGATGCAATCATCCTGAAATTTGCTTCATCGCGGTCCTCGCCGGCGAGAATGACGACAAATTTATTGAGGGGGTACCGGTTATTCACGAGCGCCTCGAATGAACTCCGTAGAACTTCAATCGGTTCCTTATAGGTGGGTATAAACACGGCGTGGTAATATTTTTCCCAGCTGGGAATCCGCTGCACTTCATTGAACCAATCAACTTTAACGGTCCTGCGGTACCGGACGTAAGAGATAACCATGAAAACGAGCATGTAAACAATCCGGATGAGCCAAAAAAGGTCAAAAACAATTATAAAGTAGATTGCCCAAATTGGCTGTATAAATGAAAATACCACCGCTAATAAGAAGGTCGTCCAAACGAAAAAACCCGGTAGGATTTCGAGGAGGCGGTACTTGCGGTAATCTGTTAAAAGCGTTGCCATATGCTGCGGTATGAAAAAAACGGCTAAGCTCCCCTAACCGCTTTTCTCAATAAGATAATTGAATTATTCGACAATAATCTTGCCGCGCTTAACGGGATTGAGGTAGTCGTGGTACCCCCACTCGCCTGCCTCGGTAAAGCTGAATGAAAAGCTCTCATCTTTGTTAAGATCATTCGATTCGAGTTCCGGCAGGTTGGTTCCTGTCGGGTGAGGATCGGAAGCGACGCGGCGGACATACTCGTCTTTATTCACCCAGGTTACCTTCTCGCCGACCTCAACGGTCAAAACAGCAGGGGTAAAGCTGCCATTGACAATCCATACCGTATTCTCAGGCGGATGGATAATCTCAACCGTGTTGGTCGTCTGTGTCGAAGTACCGGAATTTTTATTTGTCGAATCTTCCTTCAGAAAGTACCATCCGAGTAATCCAACAACCACAACCACGATAACGACGACCAGGGTAATGGTGACATTTTTTGACATAAGCGTATTACCTCCCCTTTGGGTAAATAAGGATCAAATTATTAAGAAAAATGCTATTTAACCGTTTCTATGGAAATGCTCATCCGTAAATTCGGTACCGTACCGTGCCTGGACAGCAGACCATGCTTTGCACCAATCTTTTTAATGACCGATGCTGCATTTTTTGTGGCTAAGGTAAGCGCTTTTTTGATATCTCCACGGCTACGAATATATCCTGCTAAAAAACCTGACCCAAAGGCATCTCCCGCACCTGTAGTATCCACAGCGTTTACTGGAGTTATTATAACACGGTACATTGTATGATTCAAAATAGCATATGATCCTCTGCTCCCGTCCGTAATAACTACGATACCCGGAGTCATTCTATCGAGACTCTTGAGGAGCGGCATCATATCATCTGGCGGCAAGCCCGCCACTATGGAAGCTTCCTCCCGATTAAGAAATACAATATCGGCTGTCCGAAAAATAGAATTCACTATCCCCCTGGATTTACGAATTTCCAGTTTTCCGGGATTGATAGCCACATGGATGCCGTTGCGCCGGGCATACGTAACGATCTTCCTAAAAAGGGTCGTATTGCCGGCGAGCGAAGTAACATACAGCCAGGAAGTTCGCCGAAGTACCGGAAGAAATATATCACTCGACCGAAATGCATGCGAAGCGCCGCGGTATACGAGTATCGTACGCTCCCCTCCTGTGCCGAGAAAGATGACTGAGTGCGCCGTGCGCTTCTCCCTGTCAATGACGGAGTGGTCGCCGATACGCGAATGCCGCAAGAAACTCTGGACCTCTTTGCCCGCCCCGTCAGCGCCGATTCGCGTAATACAGCCGACGCGCAGGCCTTGCCGGCGGAACGTATATGCTGAATTGGTCGCACCGCCGCCGACCTCAAAGAGGATATCATCGAGCTCAATTTTCGTGCCGAACGCGAAGCACTGCGACTCGCCAGTAATCACCCGCGGGTCGCGTACAATCCTGAAACGCTTGCTGAGCACGTATACATCCTGAAACGCCGAACCTACCGTAATGACATCGTACAGTTTCTTCATAGAAAAATTACTTGGGTACCTTTTCCCAATCTTCCAGGTATTTTTTTATCCCCCGATCAGTCATATCATGGCGGTACATTTGCACGAGCACTTTAAAAGGGATAGCCGCGCAAGCTGCCTCCGCCAGTGCAGCAGCTTCAACGTGCTCACTATGGCGCAGGGATGCAGCAATAACTTCGGTCGGAGCTCTATAGGCGTTAAAAATGTGCACCGTATCTTTGATGACATCCATGCCGTTCTTGCGCGCATCATCAAGCCGCCCGACAAATATGCTGACGTATGTTGCCCCTGCCCTGGCTGCAAGCAGCGCCTGCACTGCCGTGAATACGAGTGATACGTTTGTCTTGATGCCGCGCCCACCCAGCTGCTGGATTGCCATCATCCCCTCATCCGTCATGGGCACCGTCACCACAACATTCTTGGCGAGCTTAGCGATTTCCTTCCCCTCCGCAACAAGTTCGTCTGCCGTTTGCGATACCGCTTCGATAAAAACAGGGCGGTCTTTAACAACCCTCAGGATATCATGGATCACCTCTCCGAGCTTACGGTCAGTCTGGCTGAGGAGCGTTGGATTCGTGGTGACTCCGTCAATAATGCCGCGCTCTTCTGCCCACTCGATTTCTTTGAGAATGGCCGTATCTATAAAAAATTTCATAGTATGGTGGACTAATTGTACGCTGACGGCTGGTACCCGATATCCACGATTGAGCAGCCGATCATGATATTCAATCCGAGCTCCTTCGCCCAATCAAGGAGCTCATCGTTTTCTGAGCCAGGATTGAACCAAACTTCCCCGGGATTTTTTTGTGCGATGCCATCGAGCAGCTGCATTCCAATAGCTGGAGGGACATAGACGCTGACACGGTCAAGCTTTCCGGGCACCTCGGTAACATCGTGGTATACAGCCTCCCCCTCAATGACTTCCTCGCCCGTATTGACGGGGTACACAACCCAGCCAGCATCTTTATATGCACGGACTGCCTTATTACTGAACTTGCCTCTATTCCGCGAGGCGCCAATGATTGCGATTGTTTTTTTATTCACGGCTCGTTATGTGAATATATGCTTATAGTATACCACAACCCCGCATGCTTGCTAATATCCTCGCAGCGCTTTCGTTACCTCAATCGTGCATGCTATACTCGCACCCGCAGTAGCGCTGCCGGTAAAAATTATTACTCCGGCTGATCTCCATGGCTTTTTTAAAACCGTCTCGTTTTTTAAAATCCGCCTCGAGGTAACGAATCCCGTACTGCACCTCGAGCTCCCTGCCAATGCTGTTCAGCCGCTGCGCATCCTTATGAGGACTGATGGATAAGTCCGTTCCAAATACCCCAAAACCATTCTCTCGCGCGTATACGGCAGTTTTTTCAAGCCGCATCTGGTAGCAGATCGTGCAGCGCTCCCCGCGTTCAGGATCTTCCTCGTGCCCTCGCGTGAGCAAGAGCCAGCTATCGTGGTCAGGTTGCGCCTCAATGAAAGGAATCCCGCTCTTCCGGCAGTATTCAACTGTTTCAGAAAAGCGTTTGTGATATTCATCAGGCGGGTAGATATTTGGATTGTAATAAAATGCGCTAACCTTAAAAACCCGCGATAGTGTTTCAAGCACGTACGCAGCACACGTTGCACAACAAACGTGGAGCAGCAGCTTGCTTTTCATTGCGTAGGAGCGGATTGGCCTGGAAACTGCTTTTTTGGTTTTGGTTTTACGATATAGCGATAGATATCCCTGATATGTATCACGATATGGTCAAGAGCCGCGAGCAGGAGCAGGAAGCCTACGAGAGCATGCCAGTATCCGGTGGAACGGCTGAAGATAACCTTCTGTTCGCCGGCGAGCTGTAGCAACCCCGACATGAGCATCAGAAGTATGAAGATAAACAGCGTCATGCTGACGCAGCGCATGCTGAATGTGCGATTTAAAATCGGGTGCCGTTGCAGGCCGAATTTCGTATAAAAAATCATGGCAAGCGGAATGAAAAAAACCACGAACCAAACGACGAAAATGGGGAGGATAAACGGATAGCGATTAAGCATAGTGGCGTATGGTTACTTTTTCTTTTGCCTATTGAATGGCGGTAAAAGCACCGTTACCTGCGTACCGGTACCTTCAATACTATCGACAAATATCTCACCATGCATGAGCTGGATGATCTCACGGGTGATCCACAATCCGAGCCCTGTACCGACGATTTTATCCGTCTGCTCATTCCGCACCCGGTAAAATTTCTCGAAGAGGTGCTCGCGGTCTTTGGCTGACATTCCGATGCCGGTATCAGATACCTTCAGCTTGACCGTATCTTCCCTGCCTTTAACGAGCTCCGCTGAAACCGTGACCGATCCCTGCTGGGTATATTTAATCGAGTTACTCAACAAATTTACGAGAACCTGCTTCATTCTGCTCTCATCAACGCTCACGTTAGGCAAGCCTGGCGCGACCATGATCCTGAGCTCGAGCCCTTTTTCCGCTGCTTGCTGCTCAAATGATCGTTTTGAACTGTCGATGATTGCACCGATTCCGTACGAACCGAGCTTCAACTCAATTCTGCCCTGTTGGATTCGTGACACTTCGAGCAAATCTTCTACGAGATCGTGAAGGCGTTCGCTTTCTTCAAGCACCATCTTGAGCTTGCCATTCGCTTCTGCCGGCAAATTGCCGAATGAGCCATCGAGTATCATTTGCAAATACCCGCGAATGCCGGTTATCGGCGCCCGCAGCTCATGCGAAGCCATAGAGATAAATTCATCCTTCATCTTGTCAACCTCCTTGAGTTTGCGGAATAGCGCGGCATACTGAAAGAGCTTGGTATTGTTCAGAAGCAAAAGGATGATGATGACGAGTGAAATGATCAGTATCGTAATTGATTGGTTGACATTTCGCTGGGTCAGGTCATCCATGACGCCCGACGAGAGCTTGATGGAAACGATCGCGACCTTCTCGCCCGACCCATCCGTCACGGGATTCACCACGACCCAAAAATGGTCCTCGCTCCGCTCCCCCTGGTCTTCGGTCGAAAGCGCGCTCGAATCAGTATCATAGGCGATGGGTTGCCCGCCTGCCCATGCGAGGCGGTTATAGTGGTACTTCGAAATCTCACCGATTCGCTCCGTATCCATGCTCGCGATAATTTTAAAATCGCTGCCATGAGGAACAAGAATGTCAAGGCTGTGGACTTCCTCGCTCATCGCGACAGTCCTCCTCACGATAGACTGGAGCGCTTCCGTATTGTCTAAATTTTCAAGTACGTCGACGCTCACAATGCTGTTTGCGAGGGAGGCTTTGCGCTGCAGTTCAATGTCAATGGCGCGGCCAGTACTATTGATAAACACGACTGTATTGACGACGAGAGCTGCCGGTATAAGCACGATAAGGACAACTCCGTATATAAATTGGAAGTTATTCCTAATAAATGTAAAACTGTTTTTGGTATGTTCCATTATGCGACTGTATGCCGTCGTTTACCGATGATATAGAATCCGAGCAGGAAGATGAGCACGGCGCCAACGATAGCGAGCGCTACGATAAGGTAGCTGCTGATTAATGACTCACTCTCAGTCTCCACATTAACATCCCCTCGGAGGTAATCTTCTTCGGTCACCGCCTGTGCCCTCCGCACGAAAAACTTCAGCGCATTGCTCTTTTCAACCACCTTGCCGGTATCATCGGTAATAGTAACATAAACCTCGTGCTCACCGTCAGGCATATTCTGGGTGAGGGTGTATGTGAAGTTGCCAAACTCATCAGTCCGTGTTTCCACCACGAGTGGCGTCGAGTAGATGTACAGAGTTACCATTGCATTCGGCGGCCCGGTACCCCGGAAAACGAGCTGATTCCGGCCGATAATCGGGGTAAAGTTATCGACCGTGCTGACCTTGAGCTTTTCGGGTGCAGCAATACCGTGCGTTGTCGGCTGTTCAAATTTTATCGATGCAATTTGCTTCCGATAATTCCCCTCTTCATCGGGGGTGATGGATTCGAGCGTTCCGAGCAGCTCTTCTGCTTGCTCCGGCGTTAGATCGGGAATGTTTGGATCGTAACCAAGCTGCACTTCGATCGTATCGCACACGCCGTCGCCATCTGCATCATTGCATGCATCCGCACGTGGTTCAAGTTGAGCTTCAGGCAGGGCGGCGGGTACTGCTGCACCCTGATCGTCTTCCGGGTGCATAATCGCAATTGTAACGCTCTCTTCGCTCCGGAAGTATCGCCGTTCGCCGTCGATGGTAGCATAGCCGCGCGCGTAAACCTTATACCACCCGTTCGGTACGTCTATCGTATCCCAGTTGAGCGCCCAGGACAGCGGATTGGTCGGGAACGGTTCCGCCTCGCCGATAAAACGTTGCACATTATTCTCACGTTCGAAGTGGAATCCAAGCCTGTCAACGCTGCCCTCTTCAACGCGGGCTTCGAGCGGAATATACCTCGTCGTATACTGTTGCTGGTCTTCCGGGGCGACCATGACAATCTTCGGCTCGACAAACGCAGGTGCATCGCACGCACTCTGCGTCGCCGGGCGTGATGATATGCTGAGGCAGTCCGGATCGTTCGGATCCGCGTACGCAGCGCATATGCGGGTTCCGGCGTCGCATTCAATCCACTCCGTGCATTCCCAATCAAGCGCGCATGAAGCCGCAGGCAGCTCAGTATCACTGCTCGCGCACGCGTTCTGCGTCGCCGGCATTGATGCCGTGCTTAAACAGTCCGGATCGTTCGGATCCTCATACGATCGGCAAATCGCACTCCCGTCACTGCACGTGACTGAATCCCTGCAAACCCAATCCAGCTCGCATGCTGGTAAGGCTGGTACGTCATTCGAGCATGCTGCTGTCAGCGGCGGAAGCGCTGCATCCCGCTGGATTCCACAATGATTCGTATCTGTATACTCAACGCAGGTCTGTACGCTATAGACGCAGCTGCCCCATCCGCTGCATTCCCAGAGTGGCACGCAGCAGGTCTGCTGTGTTGCGGGCATAGTCGTTGTCGAAAGGCAGTCAGGCTCATTGGGATCCGTACAGGTGCGGGTCTGTGCGCCATTCGTGCACTGATCCCAATCAGTGCACTGCCACGGAAGCGGGCAGGTCCCATATTCAGAATCAGCAACGGTAAAACTAGAACGAGCTCTGCCCGACAGTTGGATGCCGCTGAGCGTCACGACATCCATGCGCAATTCATACTGCGCTGCCGGAAGCATAGAAGTATCAAATTCGGCAGTCCAATACACCGGCTGTTGCCCAGAAGAAGGAGTGGCACTGACGGAATAATTCTGCGAAGGCATGCTGGAATTTGAAATCTGGAATACAACGCCAGACGCCTCACCGGATGTGTTCCCTTGGAGCTGTACTGTTCCTGACACCTCAGCATTATTTTGGGGATGGAGAATAACGTAGTCGTTGGAGAAAACGAATGGAGCATGCTCTGTGAACGGAAAAATCGGCTCACCGCCCGACGAGCTCACCAGATTGAGCTCCGATCCCCGATAATCATATGCGTGAATGAAAATTCGGTAATTACCGTTGACAAAATCCATTGTGTCAGCAAGGACGTGCCATAGCCACTCCGGATCAGCCGAAGAATCTACAATGTACATGAACCCCTGCGAATCAGCATCCGGTGACTGGCCGACGACTTCGAGCCCGACCTTCTGTATTATCCCGCTGTTCGATCCGGAAAAGTATACGTCAAAATTGACCTGCCCGTTAAGTTGCGACCCCGCTGCAGGTTGCTGTAGAAATACGATAAGCTCTGTCTGGGCACTGGCGGACTGAACGCCGCCGGGACCGGTCGCACAGTACCCGATAAAAATCACTCCAGCGCTTATCAGTACGCTGAGCAGTAAATCAGCTACAATGCTATTCTTGTTTGCCGCCCCCCTCATTGATGGGTATCATGCAATGTATAATACTGATATTGTAACATAAAATGCCGCAAAAATCAATATAAACCATACTATCTGGGTGAGTACCAGCGATTTGCTGCACGTTTATACAGCAGAGTGAGCGGATGCCGTTCACACGGATGTTTCCGCGCAGGACAAACGTTTCTGCCGTACTCGATTATGCGGTACGTAAATCCGAACCACTCGCGCCGAGGGAGCAGCCGCATTAAATCTCTCTCTATCACAACGGGATTCGTGCTATCCGTTAAATCAAAACGGATTGCGAACCGTCGTACGTGCGTGTCAATGGCAATCCCCTCGACAATTCCGTATGCATTTCCGAGAATGACATTCGCTGATTTTCTTCCTACTCCGGGCAGTGCGATCATCTGCTCCATCGTTTTTGGGAGCTTGCCATGATAGTGCCGCTGTACCACCGTTGCCGCGGCAAGGATGTTTTTTGCTTTGGTCCGGTACAATCCGATCTCCTTAATGTCGCGGCTGAACGAACGCGAATCAACACGGACGTAATCTTCGAGCGTGCGGTATTTTTTAAAAAGCTTTTGCGTCACCTCGTTTACTTTCTTATCGGTCGTCTGTGCGGATAAGACAACCGATACGAGCAGTTGCCAGTGATCACCAAAATGTAGCGCCATGCCCGCTTTAGGGTACAGCCTCTTTAAAACGCGCACCATTGCACGTGCACGCTCCCGACGATAGTGGTTTTTTTGGCTCATCGTACTGCGGATCATCTATGCCCTCCGCCATTAGCCCGGCGAATGTAAAAACACAGCGCGGGCACAATGCGGCACGCTGCGCTGATAACATTTCTTATGAGAACCATTGAAATTGACATTGATGCTGCCGGAGTAGGAATCGAACCTACATGCCAGGCTTCAAAGGCCTGTGTCCTACCATTAGACGATCCGGCATCGGATGAATACAGCAGCTACTCATACGGACGCCCTTATGGTAGAGGTAACCGAAAAGAGTGTCAACTATACCCTCAAGTAACGCCCTATGGCGATGCTGGAGCTCAGAATGCTCAGCACGATTGCACATCCAAGCTGCCAGCTAATGATTTGCCACAGATGCGTGCTGACGTAGCTGATGAGGTCAAAATCATACCCCTCAAAAAAGATATCTACCTGGGGAGCGACGACGTTTAAAAGCGGATACAGTATAACGAGGGTGATAATAACGGCAAACACGGCATACAAAAGGCTTTCAACGAGAAACGGGGCCCGTACAAACCAGTTTGTGCCGCCGACGAGTTTCATAATGCCAATCTCCTCACGGTGCGTGTAGATATTGATCCGGATGGTATTAAAGATGATGAGTATCGCAATAACGACAAAAATGCTGCTGATAATGATGCCAACCCGTTCTATGCGGTTTGCGTAAGTTGTCAGCTTATCGATCACCTTCTCATTATCATCGTAGCTCATGTCCTGCACGAGCTCGCTGTAAGTATCGCTCTCGAGCAGTGACAATATTGATGGGTAATCCTCGATATCGTTCGCCTGCACGACCAGCGTGACGCCGAGCGGATTCGATTCGAGCTGACTGAGCGACTCGAGAATAATCGGATCACCGGCATGGTTCTGCTTAAAGAGCTCGAGCGCCTCGTCCTCAGAAATATACGTTACTGCCTTCACCTGCGAAAGTTCTTCAAGCCGATAACGCAAACTGAGGATATCTTCCTCAGAAGCATCGGGGTCGAGGTAAACGGAAACATCAATTTTATCCTTAACGGAATTGATAGCCTGGTCTGCGACAATGCTGATGCCATACACGAGCGTTACCGAAAAAAGCGTCAGTACGAGGATAATTATCGTGACGATCGAGAGCCATATGTTCCGGAAGAAACCCTGGAGTGCAAACTTGAATGTACGGTAAAAAAATACGAACATAGCCTAGAGGATATACTTACCGCTCGCCTGATCGGAAACTATCGTACCGTGTTCAATCGTTACGACACGCTTCCGCAGCGAGTTTACAATCTCGCGGTTGTGCGTAACGAGGACAACCGTAGTTCCAAATTCGTTAATCTTCTTAAGCAGGGAAATAATTTCCTGTGAATTGATCGAGTCGAGGTTGCCGGTCGGCTCGTCCGCGACGAGTATCTTCGGCCGGTGCACGAGCGCCCTCGCGATCACCGTGCGCTGCTGCTCACCTCCGGAGAGCTGCGTCGGAAAACGGCGCACCTTCTTCTCGAGCCCGACAATTTTAAGCACCTGGGGTACGACCTCGTGCATGCGCTTCTGGCTGATGCCTGCGATTTCAAGCCCAAACGCCGCATTCTCAAAAACAGTTTTCTTCGGCAGCAGCTTGAAATCCTGGAATACGACGCCGATCTGCCGCCGCAGTATCGGAATTTCACGCGGCTTGATGGCGGTTATGTCCCAATCGCCGATAATTACCCTACCCTTGGTCGGGCGCTCTTCTGCGATGATAAGGCGGATGAGCGTCGTTTTACCGGTCCCCGACTGCCCGACGATTGAAACAAACTCACCCGGCTTGATATGCAGGTTGACGTTCTTAAGGGCGTACGTATCCCCCCCGTATACTTTTGAAACGTTTTTAAATCGAATCATGCTCTGGCGCCTCCTATTCGTATTTTAGCGCATCTATGGGATCTAGTCGAGCTGCGCGGATTGCAGGCGCTACGCCGAAAAAAATTCCGATGAGCGTCGTGAAAGAAAACGCAAGCAGCACCGATTGAACTGTTATTTTGGCTGTGAGGCCCCACTGGGCATCCATGATCGATCCGCCAACGTACGCCAAACCGATTCCGATCGCTCCTCCCAAAAAGGTGAGAAATACCGCTTCCACGAGAAACTGGACGAGGATATCCGCTCCAGACGCGCCGATAGCCTTACGGAGGCCAATCTCTTTTGTCCGCTCGGTGACTGAGACGAGCATGATGTTCATCACGCCGATGCCGCCGACGAGCAGTGAAATTGCCGCAATGCCGCCCAGCATGGTCGTCAGCACGCTTAAAATTTGGTCGAACATGCTCAAAATTTCTTCCTGATTCGTTATAGTAAAATCCTCGACCCCGTCGTGGCTCTCGAGCAGCGCCAGCCGAATATTATCCTGCACCGTACTAACATAATCCGGTTCAGTAACGGTCACTACGATTTGCGTAATGCTCAGCTCGCCTGTCAACTCTTGCGCGGCAGTTATCGGCAGAAAAATCATATTTGTCATAGTCGGGTCTTCCATGATACTGTTCGTTTCTTTCACCTCTTGCGCACCCACAACCTCAAATGCTTCTTTGCCGATGTAAATAGTCCTGCCGATAACGTTTTCGGCCGATTCTTGAGGAAACAGCTGAGCGACAGCGCCGTACTGCAATGAAACTACGCGGGCTGCACTGTCATACTCCTCTTCGGTAAACATCCTTCCGTACGATTTTCCAGAAGAAATTTCAGATCCCTCGAACGCGGCTTTCAGCTGCTGGGTACTGCCGATAGCCATGACCTGCTGCTGGGCTTGCGCCATTAAATCGGCAAGATCGGAAGAAGTATCGGGAACTTCAGCGGAGCCTGCCTGAGCTGATGGCGCCACGGGAGCGGTGAGAGCGACCGGGAGCGGCACGATTGCCATCGGAATTACGTATTCAATATTTTCGACCGTCTCAATCGTTTCAACGTCTTCAGTTGAAAACGAACCGCCGGCCATCATTGAAGCGCCTGACATCCCGCCGGAACCGGGCAGTATCATGATAATGTTTGACCCGAGACCCTCAACCTGGCTGGTCACCTCGCTCTTGACTCCTTCCCCGATGCCGATCAAGAGTACGATAGAAAAAACGCCGATGATCACCCCGAGCATCGTCAAGAAAGAGCGTATCTTTTTGCTCCAAATGGCCTTGACGGCGAGCTTAATATTTTCAAAAAATTTATACATAGCTTACGTTTGGATCATGCCGTCGTTTATCCGCACCACCCTGTCAGCATACTCGGCAATCGAGGCATCGTGCGTTACCAGAATAATCGTCGTACCGCTCTTATGCAGAGCTACGAGGATGTCCATAACCTGCTTTCCGCTCTTCGTGTCGAGGTTTCCGGTCGGCTCGTCTGCGAGAAGGACGGTCGGCTCATTGACAAGTGCACGTGCTATCGCGACCCGCTGCTGCTCTCCACCCGAGAGCATGTTCGGACGGTGCCGTACGCGGCTTTCGAGCCCGACTTCTTTAAGCATCTTCTTTGCCTTTTCTCTCCGTGCTTTGGGGCGGATCCCCTTGTACACAAGCGGTAATTCAACATTCGTTACTGCCTGGGTGCGCGGCAGCAGGTTAAAATTTTGGAAAATAAAACCGATCTTATTGCGGCGTATCTTAACGAGCTCCCTCGAGGATTTCTGCCCGACTTCTTCTTCCTCAAGCTTGTAGATACCCGAAGTCGGCCGGTCCAGACAACCAATGATATTCATGAGGGTTGATTTTCCAGATCCAGAAACACCCATAATCGCAACAAATTCCCCTTTCTCCACCTTCATATTGATGCCGTGGAGTGCACGAAATTCGTTTGCCTCACCCTGGCCGTACGTTTTATTCAGATCGATGATTTCAATCAGTGGCATTTGTTTATATTTTTTCCAGTGCAAAGTTCATCAGATCGTTCGTTTCGCTGTTGCGCTGGGTTTTGCTGCCAGCACCGAGAACAACGGTAATCGCATGGTTTGTGCTGCTGCGGTCTGCCCGCGCCTTGAGCATGAAACAGTATCCCGCCTCATCGAGGTACCCCGTCTTCATGCCGGCGATATACAATTCGCTTCCCTGGAATTCCTCGGCAGTATTATTAATCGTATGGGGCTTCTCGGAATTGATCGTCGTAAAGCTGTATGACCATGTGGTCGTACCCTGCAGTACGCGGAAATCGGACAGGACGCGCTTCGCCATCTGAGCGACTTCGTATACCGTCGAAACGTTTTGCGGATCGAGCCCGCTTACGTCTACAAAATGCGTATGTTCGAGTCCCCATGCTGCCGCTTTCTCGTTCATCTTCTGCACGAATGCTTCCCTCGAGAGGCCGGTTGAACGGGCGAGCATGTTCGCGGCATTATTCGCAGAGCCGACGAGCATCGTATAGTACACGTCCTTGACCGTCATGGTTTCGCCGGGGCTCACGTACAGCTTGGAACCGATCGCGCTATCCCCCGCTTCATACGCAATGACCTTGTCAAACGGCGTCCCGGTATCCAGAAAAATCGCAGCAGTCATAAGCTTGGTGATGCTCGCGATCGGGAGGACGGTATCGTAATTCTTCGAATAGATAATTTCGCCGGTTTCCTCGCTTATTGCAATGACGGCGGTTGAAGCTGGATGCGGCTCAGAAACGGTTGCAGCCGGCTCTGCCGCAATCGTATCAATGCCGAGCACCTGTACCTCCTTCTCGAGCGGCCACGCCTGTACCCTGGCAAGGCCCTTCCAGCTTTCTTCGATCTGTTGAAAGGCCGGCAGGGTAAGGTCGATAACGCGATTCGCATCGAATGGTCCGGTTGAAATCACCTCAACGTCAACGGATTTATTGTTATCGACGTTACGGACCCTGAGCATCGTCCCAATCGGGTAGTTATTGCTCGCAGCTCCGTACGTTACGCGGCTCGAACGGAACCAGCTCGCTTTGCCCTCAAGCTCGGATGGATCCTCAAAAACGGCAATGCGGGAAAATGGGAGATGCGAATAAGCCCTGACATACCGATTCTCATAATCAACCGAAGACGGAAGCTCGCGCCACTGGCGCAACGGCTCTACCCAAAAATAAATCTTCTTGCGGAAATACGTATCCGAATCAAATTTTATTGCAAGAACGAACGGCTTAGTCAAAACCAGCGGTTCTTTGTTTGCCTGGTCTTCCCGCAGGATATCATAAATATAATAATCACTGACTAGCGCCAGCCCGTCCGGAGTCGGCAAATAACTGCCGCTAAACTCCTTCATCTCGAGATCAATCCGCTCATTAACCAAGTCCGGCACGATGGCGAGCCGGAAATCACCCCAGGCAGCGCCATCCGCTTTTTGAAATTCAGCCGTATACCCCCGGCGGATTGCTTCGTCAGTAAAATTCAGCCAGAGCCGGCCTTCCGTTTCAGCGTCAGCAGGATACGCCAAGAGTACACCGGTGAACACGGCGATTGACAAAAGCAGTATTTTGGAATATCGTACCATAGTAGATTTATCATCTTTCATCCCCGAGCCCCGCTTTGCGGGGCGAGGAAAGGAGAAATGGCGCGGAAGGTGGAGTTAACCCCGCACTGCGGGGGAAGCGGAACCTGAAGCGCCATGTAGACGTGCGGGTATAGTATAGCGGTAGTACGCGACCTTCCCAAGGTTGAAGTACGGGTTCGACTCCCGTTACCCGCTTCTCGCGCCACCTTAGCTCAGCTGGTAGAGCAATGCTTTCGTAAAGCAGAGGTCCCCGGTTCGATCCCGGGAGGTGGCTCCGGAAATCCTCTCAAGAGAGCAATACTATAAAAGAGTATGCTTTTTAGGTACTGCCGTACAGATAAAAAGCTTATTCTCCGGCAGTACTGCCCGACAGGTCTTCAACGGGAAGCTGGGCTTGAGCTGCGAAATCAACGAGTTCGTTTGAATCGCACGTCTCGGAACTTCCGAGAACAAGGCCGCACTCATTGTTCCACACGAGCCCTGATTCAAAAATCCGGACTTTTCTGTCTGCCAGTTCGCTCTCCATCCATTCATCAACCTGCACAACCGGTATCAGGATATGAGCTGCCCGCCGCTGCTCGCCTTCTTCCTCATTCTCGGTCACTTCGAGGAGCTTAATGATATGGTACCCGTACTGTGTCGTCACGACATCGGAAACTTCACCAACTTCGAGAGCGAAGGCTGCATCCTCAAACTGCTGCACCATCACGCCGCGTCCGAAAAAGCCAAGATCACCGCCGTTTGCCGCGGTGGAATCTGCGCTGTACTGCTGTGCTAAATCTGCAAAAGAAGTCTCGCTGTTCTCGCCTTCTTCACCCGCTCGTACGAGCTGCAGAACCTCATCAGCGAGAGCGCGTTTCTCGGCATTGATCTCTGCATTGGATGCTATATAGGTTTGAAGCTTGACGCGCTCCATGTACGGTAAAATTATTTTTTGTTTGAACTGATCAGACGACCAATCATACAGTTCCTTGAGCGTCGACTCGAGCTCAGCTACCGTCCCGGCTTCCTGGACGACCGCGTTGTACTGCTGGTCGATCTCCTCATCGGTGACGTTCAGAGAAAACTGCCGGGCCGCATCGCTGATAAAGTGCTCCTGGATTAGCCGCGAGAGCACGCTCTTCTCAATGTACGAATCGCTCGGACGCTGGGCCGTCGTAGTCCCCTGGGCTGCTTGGGAGTTATAGAAAAAGTCGAGCGTATCCAAATCCGCCTGGTACGTATCGTACCGGATCATGTTGCCGTCCACGAGTGCCGCCGGAAATGGGATGATGCTGACCGTCTTATCAATGAAGCTATTCGTCCATCCATACTTGTAGATGCCGATGCCGACTACGGCGAGAAAGGCAACGGCGATCACGACTACTGTAATCAATAGACCCCACACGAGTTTCGTACCGATCCCTGACTTTTTCTTTTTTTTCTGCCCGTCAACAGGCAGCGTGCCCGGCAATCCAGCCGGCGCTTTGTGATCCTTTTCGTCTTGCACGCTCGTGCCAAAATGGCCCGTATTACTCGCCCCGTTTTCTTTTTTTTCTTCTTTTTCCTCTTTTTTTTCATGTACCATAAATTCGTATCAGTTACTTTTCGTATAGTATCTAGTACGCGAAGTTAAACATTAACTTTCACGTTCTGTTTTAAAAAAATAATACCACCAGCGCTGAGGATTAGTCTCATCGGCGGTACCCGCGAGCGTAGCCGTCTGAACCGCAATTGCCTCATCCTCGCCACCCTGAGTCTCTGCACCGAGCACTGCAACCACTGATTCGCCGGGTTTTTGCAAACCGAGCTTCAAGCGGGCTTGTTCTTCCTTATACGAATCTTCGCCAAAGTACTCTACGAGTTCGGAGAGCTCAAGATTTTGCTGCTTGAGTTCGGCTGTCCTTTCTTCCAGTTTTTTAATTTCACCCTCAACCTGGTACTTCCGTACGATTTCTTTTGCCAAAGCAGTGCCGAGAATCGCAAGTAAAACGATTTCAGCTACGATGACAACCCGCGACCGGAGCAGCCGTTTGAAGTATGGTTCTTTTTGTTGCACAACACTGCGGCTAAAAATAAAGAGTGCATTCACGATAACACAATTGCCTCAGACTGTCAATTACAATGAATCACATTAAAAACTAGCGCGTAAGCGGGGCCCTCATATGAAGCCCAGACTTTTGTTTTGAACGACTATTTTCGGACCGCGTTTTTTCTGCTCTGCGCTGCTATAAGCGCCGCACACAGTACCGCCCCTATGATAAGAGCGGCCCACGCCGCAACAGAAAATCCTACAATGCCGCCCTGAGCCCCGGAATCTCCCGCTTCAATGCTTTTTAATACGGTGAAATCAACGATATCGCTCGCTGCAATTATCGTGCCCGATGCGTCAGTTACTGCCAATTGCACCGTATGGGCACCCGGCTCAAGAGGTCCATCGAGGGCATAGATCCACAACCCATTAGCCCCGCTCCGCGTCGTCGCCATGATTGGCGAATTACTCGCAATGGTGAGGATAATTATTGAGTTTGGAGTAGCGGTGCCGGTCAAGGTAATTTTTTCATGTTCCGAGAATATAAGCGAACTCTGGCCATGCTCCACGGCGACGTTTTCGTTGTCTTGTCTAAAAGCGATCCTCGTACCGATGACATCATCCGTTGTCCGCGGATCTTCGCTCTGTACGATCTGAGCATTGTGCTGCAGCCAGGACGTCAGCCGATCGATCGGCGTTGCGTGGTCGAGGTGGAACTGCAGCTCTGTACAGCGGGGGTGCCTGCCCCATGCGCCGAAGTACGCATCGTACACCTGCCCGAGGTACGCATCCGTTTCGCTGCCGAGCGTCACTCCGCTCCCGATGCGTATGCTCGCTTCACCCGCTTCGGTTGAAGAAAAAACACAGCCGTACTTCTCGGTGATAGTCTCTTCTTGGAGCCAGCGGAGCAATCGGTCTATCGGCGTTGCGTGGTCGAGGTGGAACTGCAGCTCTGTACAGCGGGGGTGCCTGCCCCATGCGCCGAAGTACGCATCGTACACCTGCCCGAGGTACGCATCCGTTTCGCTGCCGACCGCAAATAGATTCGGCACTTCGATCGTGTTGTTGCCGCGTGCGCCCGTTGAAACTACGCATCCGTAGGCTTCCGTAAGAACCGAACCGACAGCAGCCTGCTCGTCTGTAGGCATAAAAGTTGGCCCCTCGTATGCAATCAGATCGATAAACGGCCGTATCGGATCATTGAAATGAAGCCCCTGATAAACGAAAACTGGCCCTGCTTGCGCTCCGTTCGTTGTCCGTACTTTGATCTCACTGTCAGTCCACGAGATTATATCCATTACCGGACAGTCGCGTCGTACTACCGCATCGCACCCAACGGTGACAGCGCGATCGACGGGCGATGTACCGCTGCCCAGGTTTGTACCGGACAGGACAAGTACCGTGCCTTCCGGGCCGCCCTGCGGACTGATGCTTGAGATAGCCGGCTCGCCAGTAGTCGTAAAAGTACGCTCATCGGAAAAATCGCTTTGATCCTCTTCAATCGGATACATTATAGAATCCCATTCTTTAATGGCAGCGGTAACGGTATAGTAATATGCCGTGTTGGAATGTAAATTTCGTATCGTAACTATGTGCTCCGTATCGCCGCCGATGCCGCCGTTCGACGTCACGACATTCGGTAAGGTGCCGGAATCCGAACCATACTGCACCTGGACGTACCCCCGCTTGCTCATTTCGATCCGGATGAGAGCCGACTCATGGCCGGCATCAAGTAACTCAATATTTTCTATGTGCATTCCTCGCTTTGGTATAGAAACGCTCACCTCACCCGATTCCGCCGTATGGCCGAACGTATCAGTCACCGTACCCCTGAAATAGTACGTCTGCTCATACGCCAATCCCTCGACGATGAAGCTGTGATCAGATGACTCCCCGGTCAGCTCGACGCTATCCGCATACTGGCCAGCAGCGGTGCCGTACTCAAGCAGTGCCGTCGTATTCTCATTGGTGTGCAGCTGGACGCCGAGCGTTACGGTATCAGCTTGGAGACGATAGTACGGATCGTAGATAGTGACAACAGGCGAGTCAGCATCCTGGGCAGCAACCGAATGGGCGTGCATGGCAAATCCTCCGAGCAACACACAGCACGCTACTGGAATAATGACCTTCAGTGCTCGTTTCATACCTTTAATGACTTAATGGTGATACTCACAGTATAGTCCGTGCCTGCGACCGAGGCAAATGTTTACGGCAAAAAACCAAAAACAAAAAAGCCGCTTGCGCCCAATAAATGCAGCTAGGCTTTTTTCGATTCCCTCGCCGCGCAAACCTGCTCGCCATATTTCATGGTGCTGACGCGCTACTCGGCTGCAGGTCCGCCGTCCTCATGGGATGCACGGAAATACTTCAGGTACATCTCGAATGTTGTCACGAGCAGTATCATGATGACCGGGCCGTAAATAAATCCGAGTACCCCGAAAACCTGCAGCCCGCCGATAACGCCGAGGATAATGAGCGCAGGGTGCAGTTCAGCTTTCTTTGACACGAGGCGCGGCCTGAGAAAATTATCGATATTCCCCACGATGAGGACGCTCCCGAGAATGAGCACAATCCCCTGCCAGATGCCGCCCGTCAAGAGCGTCACGATTGCAATCGGAATCATCACGAAGCCGTAACCTACCATCGGAATCACGCTCAGAAAAATCATAAGCAGCGTCCAAAAGAGGACATACGGAACCCCGGTAATGGCGAGCAGGAGGCCGGCAACGATTCCCTGCACAACAGCGATGAGAAACGTGCCCCTTACCATTGATTTCGACATTTCAATGACCCGGGTGACATACACAGTATCGATGCGGTCCTCGAGCGGACTGACCCTTGCGACGAACTCGAGCAGCTTACCGTGAAGAGGAAAAAGCGAGTATGTCAGAATGATAAAAATGATAATCCAGGTGACAGCATTAAATGCACCCGAACCGATGTCTGGCAATCGTTCTAAAAAGAAGGTTCCGATCGCCTTTGCCCCCCGCTCGACAAATCCTCGTATGCCATCCCCGCTCAACTGATAGTCGATGCCCGGAATGATTGAAACCGCCCGATTCCCATAGTCTGCTATTGTCCCATAATTAATTTTCATGTCACTTGATCCGATATCGCTCCTGAACTGCAGGATCTGGTTCGCGGTCAGGCCGCCAATCAGAACGATAGGGATGAGAACGGCAAAAACAATAATCACGACCGATACGCTCGATGCGATCTTTGTGCGCCCTTTAAAACACCTTACAAAATAAGAATAGACGGGCTTGAAAAACAGCACGGCGAGAAATGCAAGTACGATGGCGGAAAAGTAAGGTTTGAGTACCAAGAAAGAGAGGTATGCTACGATGGCAAGGAGAAGATAAAAAAAGGGTTGCTTTCGGAAAACGTTCATGCATTAAATATCCATCACGGCTCTAATCTTCAAAAATATCTACATTAAAAATCTTAAACAGCAGCCAGACCGGGAGCAGTATGAGTTTTAAAAATATTTCCATACGCGTTTCAATAAGCTGGTTTTATCCCCCCAGTTCTACCTTCAGTCTAGCAAAAAAAGTACGTTTGTCAAGACAGCACCATGGTACATAGGGCGTCAAAACAAGGTGTGATTTTGATCAATTGGTTTCGAGTGAGCGCTGTACATCCGGGCAAATATGATACACGTTTACATTAAATGAAAAAGACCAGCGGGGGTGGGCTGGTCTTTTCGCTGTCACTGATATTTAGTTGTCCTGCCCATCCTGGTAATCACAGACGCCGTCACCGTTTGAGTCGGTGCGTGAGCCGCGCATGCCGAATCCCTTACCGTGCATGCCGCAGTCGCCTGATTCTTCGCAAGCCGCTTGTCGCTCCTCCATGTTCTGGAGGCGCTCCTGCTTCTCCGTTTCGGTGATCGTCCCGTCATCTACCATCTGCTGGAGCTGTTGGGTCATGCGCTCCTGCATCTGGGCGTGCATGCGCTCCTGGAGTTCGGCATGGGTTACGCCCTGCTCATCCAAGAGCTCAGCGAACGAACTGCCTTCGAGCTGTGTCTCGAGCTCCTCGGTTGTCATGCCGAGGATATCTGCCTTGCTCTCAAGCATCTGCTCCCGACCGAACCCACCGGGCAAACCGACGCCGTTGCCAGAACTCGCGACTGCAACGGCACCGCCCACGAGGGTAAATGCGGTTACGCCTATAATTGTACCAAGAACGTACCTATTCACAATGTAATGTTCCTTTCATGGTTACGTATAGCCGACCTTTCACACAGTACTACGTAGGCGAGAAAAAAAACTTTCATTCACTCCCGAAGCCGTTTGGCCCGCGCTGCGGCATGGCTGCCTGCAGTTCATCAAAACGTACTTCTTCAGCTGCCGTATAAACGTCATCGCTGCACAGCGACTGCATCTCCTGCATAACCACCTGCATCTGAGAAAAATCAAAGCCGCTGCCAGATGGGACCTCACTGCCTGCGGGAAGCTGCCCGCGGTTTTCAAAATCCCCAGGTTGATCGCCTGTACGCGGCATCTGCTGGCTTTCAGCCCGTTCGCAAAAGCTGGCCAAATCATCAGGCATGCCCATAGAACCCGCAGCCCTGCCGTCTCCATCGTCAGCGACCTGGCTGAACTCCTCGAGGCTTTCCCGCATCTCCGATTGCGAAATCGCATCTGACTCAACGAGCCGCTGCAAGCTGCTGACCAACTCTTCGCGCACCTCTGCCTTCATCTGCTCTTCACTGAGCACACCATCATCAACCTGCTGTTTGAGGTCTTGTGCAAGCGCCTGCATCTCGTCCGCGATCTCTTCGGGAAAGACGTTTTCACGGGCGAGGATTTCTGCAAAGGTATGGTCCCCGCGGAAAAAAATAAATACCGCACAACCTGCAAACATTACGATAACCGCAGCGACAGTTGCCAGTACAATGCCGGTGGTGCTTTTGAAAAAAGCCATAGAACCGGATACTGCTTACTCGCTCCGAATTGCCTCAACGGGAGATACGCGCGAAGCCCTCGTTGCCGGAATAATTGAAACGACGAGTGCAATCACGAGCAGCAGCAACGAGTAGACGCCGAACATGGCCCAGTCGATATGGGTAAAAACGCCAGCGCTCGTTGCCTGCACCACGGTAAAGGTTTCCTCTACCGTATTCTCAATAAAGCCGTCAAACCAGAGCTGTACGGGTTTTGCAAGTAGAAAAACCAATCCAACTCCGATGAGTCCGCCAATAACGTATCCGATGAGCGTATAGAGCACTGCCTGGGACATGAAGAGCTGCTTAATGTCCTTTTTCTTCGCGCCGATAGCGCGGAATACCCCGATCTCTTTCGTACTCTCGGACACGAATTTTCCCATGGTAAGGATAATGATGACCGCCGAGAGAACAACGAATGAAATCGTCACGATGGTCGTTGCGCTATTCATCGTGCCCTGCAGCTCCGAAAAAACTTCCTGGTCATTAAGGTCCTGATACGCATACCCGGCGTCATTCAGATCCTCAACGACCTGTGAACGATACAGCGGATCCGAAATCCGAACGACAAGCGTATCGGACGAGTGGGATGACTGTTCAAAAACCGCTGGATCCGTATATTCACCGACTACATCGCTGGTACCGCCGAACATGCGCTGCTGGAATGCATCAGCATCGCCCTCTTCCCGTTCTGTCTCAATAATCAAGCCGGGAATCGTATAGCCAGCGGATGTTTCCTCGTCGCCATTTGCGGCACTCTGGCCACCGACCATGCCTTGTGCCATTCCGGGGCCTACCCGGAAGCTCCCGATTCCTCCAAAGCCGCTTGATGTAAGATCGAGCCCGTCATACGTCATGCCGAAAAAAGTCGAATTGAGGTCACTCGCATCTATTTCGGTACTAGTCCGCGCATTGAGCTGATTCTGAACGTACTGCTCCATCAATTCGTATGTGAATGTTTCCGGAATGTACGTGGAGAAATCCGTTTCACCTTCGAGAACGCCGACTACCTTGAATGTGTAAGTGAGAGGTTGAGTAATCAGGTCGTAGTCCCAGTACGCCGAAATCGCTTCCCGCCGCGCATCTTCCTCTTCCTGGATTGCTGCATCAGTCAGTTTGCGGAAAAGGATCCCGGTGCCGGTAAATTCGGTTTCATACGTTTGAATATCGTCCAAACCGCCGAACGAGATGGTAATCTCCCTGCCAAGCAGATCGTCCCGATCGTACTGTAGAGCTTCAGTTTTAAAGGGCATTTGATTTTCCATCGTTTCACGATCTTCCGGATCACTCCCGGGGCCGCGCTGTACAGCCATATCAATCGTAATTTCCTCCTGCCCGTTCCAATCCTCATACGTCCGCATCAGTGACCGCGCATTGACGATGATCGGAATCGGCTCACCTTCCGTGTAGGTAAAAGGCTGGTCGGTATATTGGGCTGATAAATCTTCATTCAAAGCACGGACATTATTAAAAAACACCTCGGATCCCTCAAGCAGGTCACCTGATGTTATCCGGCTGATCGGTACCGGTACGGTCAATCCCACTGCTTCCACATTTTCAATGGAAGAAATAACGCTGACATCATTTTCCGTATACTCCGTATCACCGCCGAACATCATGCGGATCCGTTGTTCGCCGTCGCCGCCGCCTGTAAACTGTTCAGTTGTCAGTTCAATAAGCCGGCTCGATTCAGCTGCGGTGCCGAATATCGTCTGTTCCGAGGCGTCCAAGATATTTTGCGCCTGGCTCGATACGACGATCCCGATCATCATTAAAAACGTGATCGGAATAATCAAAAACATCGACTTTCCCTTATAGGTTCTGAGCTTTTTAAAATTGATTTTATTGATGTAGTTGAGTTTCATAGTGCTTATTTTAGCGTACCCTTATCCAAGTGCAGAACGTGCTCATACCGGTGCGCCATGCTCTCGTCGTGGGTAATCATGAGAACGCTGACACCTTTCCGCTTCGCAATCTCATCAAAGAGCTCAAGTACGTTCTCGGCATTCGCTTTGTCCAGATTGCCGGTGGGCTCATCAGCCATGATGATTTTCGGGTTATTCGCAAGCGCCCGGGCGATCGCGACCCGCTGCATTTCACCGCCGGACATTTTTTTCGGCGTATGGTCAATGCGATGCTCCATGTGCACCTGCCGTAAGAGCTTCTCAGCGCGCGCAAACGCCTCCTGCTGAACCGTGCCCGCCAGCAGGAGCGGCAGTGCAACATTTTCTTTGGCAGTGAGGTAATCCTGCAAATGGAAAAACTGGAACACAAAGCCGATGGTCTTGTTCCTGAATTCCGACAGCTCATTGTCGCTCATGGCATTGAGCTGCTGGCCGTTGACGCTGATCGTCCCCGATGTCGGATAGTCCAGCCCGCCCAAGAGTTGCAGCAGCGTCGTCTTGCCGGAACCAGACGTACCGATAATAACCATGCTGTCGTTTTCCGGCAGCGCCAGTGTCACCTCGTTGAGCGCCAGCACGTCGGAATCGCCGTCCTGGTACTTCCTCGTGAGCTTGTCTGCTTCAATAATGTTTGACATTCCACTCAAATGATAAAAATTATGCTCTCCTTACTCCCGTAGTACGCGGTTATTCCGCATTTTATTTCACTGGCGCGCTACTCATTGAACCATTGCCGGTGCTGCCCACCGCCTGAGGGCGGAGCGAATCCGTTAATCTTCCCCTTCATAACGCCGGGGCCGATATGGTACGGCATGACAAGCTCAGCTTCAAACTGATTGGCATCGAGCTGTTCTCCGACCATCCGCACCTGCACGCCCTCCTCGATCTTAAAAAACGCGGGTGGCGGTACGTAATTATCGGACGGAATGACAATCCAGTAAGCGCCATTAAAGTCGACAAGCTCAAACAGTTCATCGCCCCCGAAGAGTTCGGTGATTTCCCCGGCAAGCAAGCCGGTATCAGCTTTGAGCCACAACCGGTCCCGATCCTGGATAAAATCGCGGAATACCGGCACCCCCTCTGCGAACGTATGGATTCGCGGGGCCACACCGAATGCGTAAAATACACTCCCGAATACGACGCTCACGAGCACGCTTCCGGCGATAAACCAGTACGCCTGGTGCCGGTATGCACCGCGGGCATGCCGTGCGTTGTAGTACGCGAGTCCGATGAAGAGAATGAGCAGTATGATCCAGACGTACGGCAGCGTACTAAACGCGTACTGAACCGGCGACCTATCGAGAAACCGAACGACATCCCAATCGTTGTTGACGAGCCGGAAGAGCATGACGCTGAATGAGAGGCTTCCGATAATCGCCGAGAGTACAGTAACAGCAACTACCAGCCCCTGCTTCAGCAGGAACTGCCACCGCGGTTTCGGCGTTATCCGCTTTTCCTTGATTGTATCCAGTATCTTATTGGTAATGGTATTCATAGTTTTATTCCCTCCTCGTCAATGAGCGCTCTCATGCGCTTTTTTGCCCTGTTGAGGAGCGTCGCGACGGTACCGACCGGCTTTTTTATAATATCGGAAATTTCTCCATATTCTTTCTGCTCAAGGTACCGCAGTACGAGCACCTCCTTATACTTCACGTCAATTTTCTTGAGCAGCTTGCCCAGAACCTCTCCGGTAATCACGTCGTTCACCGAACCGAAGATGTCAGCCTGATCGCTCACCATCGCAAGCAATTTTTCCCCCTCCTCACCGTCGATAACGTCCGCACGGGCAGCCGTTTTGCGGTAGTGGCTGATGACCTTGTTGTGTGCGATGCGGTAAATCCATGACGAAAACTTCAATGTCTGGTCAAAGTCATTGAGGTTGCGGTACGCGGCAAGAAAAACCTCCTGGAGTAAATCTTGGATATCCTCGACGCTGGCATTGGATATGCGGTATATATACCGCGCGAGCTTGCTTTCGTACCGCCGCATTAAACAACCGTACCAATCGGCATTTTCTAGTGACAGCGAGACGAGCTCCTCATCCGTCTTCCCCTGGCAGGCACCGGATTCATTCATACGGGCAAAACAACCTTATATTACTACTACGCGCCGAGCTGGCACTTGCTTTCATATCAGATTCGCAAGATCGCCGACGGTGCGAAAAATCATGTCCGGCTGCGCCGCCCTCAGCTGCGCTTCGGGTTTGTACCCCCACGTGACGACTCCCGCCAACATACCGGCCTTCCTCCCGGCTTCAACCTCATGGGTCGTGTCACCGATAAACATGGTGCGTGATTTTTGGAACCGATTCCGTGCAACGATTTCCTCGATCACGGCGACCTTATCGTGGATATTATAGTTGACCTCCGAAAAAACCCCGGCCAAACCAAACCGCTCAATTTCCGGAAAGATAGTTTCCCTGATATCTCCGCTGATGACGATCATGTGCTTCCCGCTCTGACGCAGCTTTCTTAGAACTTCGGGGACGCCAGGAAATGCGCTTGCGGGAGGCCGCTTCATGATTTCATTACGGAAGAGCACGGCTTCATCCGCGAGGGAAACAGCGGGAAGGTGCTTATCGTAAAAAACCATATACGGCTGGTCCCACGTTTCACGGAATTCCTCGAGCGTGATTGGCTCTGCACCGTACTTTTTAAAAATCACCATAGCAACTGAGTAGACATTCCGTATGTTGTCGGAGATAACGCCGGACCAGTCAAATATCAAATTGTGGATCATACTCATGCTGCTGCTTCCCGGAGTATTTTACGTAATAAAAAGCCATGCTCTGTGACAAAACCAACAGCGCGCCGTGCGTGCTCCCAGTCGCCAGGCCTGCACTGCTCGATATGCGGCCGAATATACTGTATACACCGTTCCTCATCAAACTGCATGATACCATTGTACCATGCAGCTGCCAGGCATACACGCTGCCGAGGCGCTGCCGATGGCTGAATTTCCCCTACAATTCGAGTACCCACTCGAGAAGCTCTACCTGCTTCTCATAGCACTTTATTTTTTCTTCGTACTTTTCTTCAAGCTCATCCCATTCGTGGGAAAACTCTTCAATACCGCGGTCTGACGCTTCATCCTCCATCTCGCCTTTGAAATCTTCGAGCTCACTCTCGAGCTCATCGAGCTTGTCCTTGATGTCCTCTTCGGTTTTCATATTACTTAGTTAGTTGTAAAACGATTACGCCGGTACCGAGCCGGACCCCCTCGATACTCACGCTGTCGCCAACTGCCAACGAACCTGCGGCAATCGCATCGGCGCAATCGAGCTCCGCGCCGCCGATGGAACAGCTGCTCGGTACATACTCATAATCAAACAAGAGCTCAGCGCTGACGCCAGGCATGCCAGCCTCCTCATAAACGAGAAACCAGCTGCCCGTATCTTCCGCTTCGGCGGGATCGCTGACGACCCCGTCCGCAATAAAATCAGGAACCAGCTGTTCGGCAAAGGCAAAGCTCTGTACGATGGCCCCGAGCGTCTCCTCGTGGTCCGCAAACAGCCCCTGATCAATAGAACCCCAGACGATCCGGTACATCAAATTGTTCTTGGCAACGTATATGGTGCCGCCAGTATCCGATTCGAGCGTTCTCCGCTCGAGCCGTACGCCGGGTTCGGATCCGACAGTTATATCAGTCTTGCCATACCCGTCTTCTTCGAGCAGCCCGATCTCCGACCACGTATTGAGAGTCTCCCCTGAGAGCTCCGTTACGAGTATATTCACGCTCGAATAATTCACGCTTGACTCGGCAGGCTCACTCGAGAAGAAAGCCGTTGCTGGCGGCGGCGGGCCGGACATCGCATTAGGAACGTAGTGCCAGTCCGAAGGAAATGTAATCGTATAACCGTACTCATTATTCCTGAATGTCTGCCAGCCGTCTGCATGAAAGCTCGACTCCTCAGGTTCCGGATTCGTGCCCGTATTTACCGCCGGGCTTGTATTCGTATTTGAACCAACCTCAACTGATGAATCACGGTTCAGCCAGTACCATGCCGCCCCCGCGAACAGGACGATCAGGATAATGATGGCCACTACCCCGCCCGTGGCAATGCCGTTTTGCTTAGCGTTCATATGGTTTTTATTATCACTGATCATGAGATAAATAACACGACTACCCACACTTCGAGAAGGAGCGCGAAAAGTGTAATGCTCGCAACTCTCAGGCTTTTCCACAAGGCCAGCTTAGCCATCGTCACGTAGAGCATGCCATGTTCAGCAGCGTGGCCGGTACGTTCGAGTTCGGTAAAATTCCGAATGCGAATGGCGTACAGTACGCGTACAATAAGCGCGGAAACGAATAAAACGGAAAAAAGCACAATCCCGACGGCAGCGTTCTGAAAGAGCTTTTCCAAAAACGGGTTGAGCGGAATAAAAGATACGAGCAGCACGGACAAAACACCGGTAAAAATGCCTGCACGCCGCCTGCTCTTGCGCAAGAGGTCCGTGTTTCCAACTTCACCGGGTGTCACGCCGGGGTGCTGTGCGAGGAAAATCTTCTGCTGGTGCGCATACCTATACACACCGTAAAAAGATGTAAAAAAAATAACGAGGGTAACGAGCATCCCGTACCCCGTGAAAAAATTGATAATGCCAAGCGATTGTGACGAGATGCCAACAGTGCCCGATCCGATTGCAGCAACTTCATTAACGTTTGCAGCGCCGTTTACCGCCTGGACTCCGGCTGGCAGCGCGAGCAGCAGTAGTATCGCTATGAATGCCCCCTTTATCATACCAACAGTATATCAATTGATCGTGAAAATTGCCATAAAAAAGCCGTGGGGTTGCAACGCGTTGTCCTACGGCTTCTTATTTCATTATATTGGCGGATAGTGACAGCTTCTCCAGCGACAAGCTGTGTTTTACTGGCACCTCGGCCAACGGCCCCAACGGGCATGGTATGGTGCTTAGGAATGGTGCAACCCCACGGACACGCTCACTCTGCGGGCGTCATTTCCGCAATCGCAATGATCTCCACGAGCCCCCCGCCAGGGAGTTCATTGTACGCCACCGTCTTCCGCGCGGGTTGGTGGCCGGCGAAGAATGTGCCATACACCTCACCGACGGCAGCAAAATCAGACATCGACGTGAGCGCTACTTCAACAAACGCCACATCGGTCCGCTGCAGCCCCTTTACCGTTAGTACAGCCTCGAGATTTTGCAACGCGAGAAGCGCCTGCTCACTCGCAGTGCCGTCGATCACCTTCTTCTCGCCCGGTTTAATGGCGAGCTGGCCGGAGATATAAACCGGCACCTTGCCTGGCGTACCGACAACACCAGCTGAGTACGGCCCAAGTTTTTGCGGACCGCCTGGAACATCGAAAAATTCCATACGAGAACCTCCTCTTCGTACCTTGTGAGTACGTTTGTACAGGGTTTACGGATTGAAATGTATGAATCCTGAGTACTACAATGTACCCAACTCGACCCGTAATGTCAAATCGTCCCGCATTAAAAAATCGGATCGCGCCTTTTGACAAGAGCGGCAATTTCAGCGACAATAAACGGTATATGAAAAAAATCGTGATCGACATCGAAACAAAAGACACGTTCCAGGAGGCGCAGAGCCAGGATCCCGCAGCGCTTCATCTTTCGCTGCTCGTGGTGTACGAGTACGCTTCCGATGCCTACGCGAGCTTCCTCGAACAGGACCTGCCGAAGCTGTGGCCGATCCTCGAGAACGCTGACAGCATTATCGGCTTCAACCTCGACCACTTCGATATGCCGATCCTCAATAAGTACTACCCCGGCGACCTGACCAAGAAAAAAACGCTCGATCTCTTGGGCGAGATCAAGAAAGCTTCCGGGAGGCGCATTTCGCTCAACAGCGTCGCTGCGGCAACGCTCGGGACGGCAAAGAGCGGCAGCGGACTCGATGCGATCCGCTGGTGGCGCCGCGGTGAAATTGAAAAAGTCCGCCAATATTGCCAGGACGACGTCCGTATTACGAAAGAACTGTACGACTTCGCGCTGCGGAACGGGTATGTTCAGTTCGAACAGTACGGCGCCATGCGAAAGGTCGTGCTCGATACCTCACGCTGGGAGCTCCTCCCGCCGGGCAGCAACAACCAGTCGCTGTTTTAAAACGCAGCTACTGCAGCGATCCGATGCGGTACGCAGCCATCATGCTGCGCGCATTTTGCGAGTGCGGGGTCTGTGATCCGGACGGGCGCGTTTCAAACAAGACCGTTGCGTCTGTTCCGCACCCCTCGAGTATCGCCGCGCCGCCCGGATGGGAACTGATAAACCGGGTAACATCATACACCTCACCCGAAATGACCAGCCAGCAATCGCCGGCTGTTGCGTGCGTTGCCACATCCGCCATAGTATAGGGCGAGGCGTCCATGCTGCCACTGCCATCCGGAATGTTAACCGCATTGCGACTGGCGGCAGCAGTATTAGCCGTTGCCGTAGTAACGGCTTCAGCGGCAGGCTCTTCTGTAGCGCCCTGCAAAACAAGAAATACCACGGCTCCCGCTGCCAGTACAGCACCGACCATTACGTAGATGAGCTTATTCATACCGATTCGTGTTACTGTTTGACCGTGCACAGTGTAGCACGGCTGGTCAGTAATTGAAAAAAGTGCATTTCACTGGCATTAAAAAAATGGTGGTCCCAAGACGAGACCACCATTGCTGTGCTGCATGTACAAACCGCTATCGTTTCGCGTACCTGCCGTCACTGTGGAAATGAGCTCCCGCTGCCGTATACGAGGCGAGCATATCGAGCGCCTTGGAGTAGAGCTCGAGGTACAGCTGGAACGGCACCGTGCCGTCCGGCTGCAGCGCGCCTAAAATACGGCCATAATCGGCAGGATCGTACACCGCGATCTGCCCTCCCTTGCCGGCCGATTCGAGCAGCGTCTTGCCGCCCACGTCGGTCGCTGTAATCACCGAATCGTACGTAGCATCCTGGGAAGCGATAGCGTCGAGCATCGGATACAGGTTGACGCACACGATGCTGAACGGCACGCCGAACATCGCTTCGAGCTCTTCAACATCCGACGGCATATTTCTCCGGAACAGCAGTCCGCCATGGACCTGCGGCCAGAGCGTTTTTACGCGGCCATCCATGATCGGATTGCCGAATTCCTTGCGGAGTGCATTGAGCACCGCTGTCGGCAGCCCAGCGCCCGTCTCCCGCTGCACGACCGCTTCAATCTGGCTGGTGAGCGCGCCACCGACGAACTCGGACATATCGGTTACCGCGAGTCCGGCTTTCCTGAGTGCGGTTGCCGTACCGCCGGTCGAATACAGGGCACCACCGCGATCGGCGATTCCCCGCCCGAATTCCGCTGCTCATTCCTTGTTGGAGAGTGAAAAAAACGCATTAAATGCCATTACTGCACCTCATGATTTAAAGGTTTCCATGTGTATTCTGTTTTGTGTGTTATTGTACCGTACCGAAAAATCCGCAACTTGTCAAAAGCTGCCACGCAGCCCACGGAGGTCCGGTGCTGCCCACCATAGCAATCCGTAGGACGAAGCACTACGGTTCCCCGTGGAATCATCAGGTACGATGGTAACGGCGGAAAAACAAGAGCAAGAGGAGCATAAGAAGGAAACCGGTAAGTGAAATCATGGGAAACGTAACATACCCGTAATTGACCGCGACCTTCTCGGTACAAGAAACGGGATCGTAGATTGAGCACGGGACAAGCCCAGTCGGGACCATCTGTATGTAGTAGTGGTATACCGCAATCGCAGCTCCAACAGCCGATAGCACGATGCCGTACAGGGCGATGAACGTGTGCTTTTTCCAGATTGCAATACCGAGCAGGATCACCTGCGGGTACATGGCTATCCGCTGGAACCAGCAGAGCTTGCACGGCGGGAGGTGCGCTATTTCCGAAAAGTATAGGCTGCCGATCGTCCCCAGGACCGCGATAAACAGTGCGAAGAGCAGCCCCCGCTCCCCGAGGTACCCGGAGAGCTTACTAAATCTTTTCTTCGCGCCCTGATTGGCGATTAAAACTATCGCAAGCGCTACAATCGCGGCGTTGCCGATAACCGCAATAAATGAGAGTAGGTTGAGTACGGTGAGTGCCTGATCTGACATATGGCGTTTGGTTACTGGAAGTTGTGGCTTCTATGCCGTTATTTTCTCGTATGGCTGGTGCACTGTACCATGACACAAGAGCAATATCAAGGCCGGTCCGCCTTTAAAAAAGATATTTCCACAGACTAACACATCCACATCGCCGCCAATAGTCAAAACGCAAACAACAAAAACCGTTGCAATCGCAATGAGCAATAGGCTCACTACGGACAAATTATTTTATCAGTACCATTCCCCCTTCCGCAGCAGGCGCACGTACATTTACATTATACGGTAACCTCCGGCACTGGACCTGGAACAAAAATCACGATCGCCCATGCCATGAGGATTCCAAAGAGGCCGACCAAGCATCCGACGCCGATCGCAACCCATATGCGCCGGTGCTTCAGCTGCGCTTCGTACTCTGGCAGGAACACAGGCTGAATGCCGGACCGAAATTGGTTCCACTGTGCAAAAACGTTCGGATTCGCTGCGTCAAAAGCGCGCAGCTCCCGGCGGAGCTTGCTGTCGTGCACCAGGCCGATGATGATGAGCGTTAGACCGACAGGCAATGCGAGCAAATAAAAAATCGACAGGACTCCCCCAAACAGAATTAAACAAACACCCGCAATCCACATCCAGTTGTAATCGTTCAAGCGTTTTTTGATCGCCCGGCGCTGTGCCATGCCGGCAGGCTCTGCCTGCACCGGCAACTGGTGCTCCTCAGCGAAGTGCCTGAGGTTGTAGGACCGTGCAATGACATTCGCCGCAGCAACGAGCATGCCGAGTACGAGCAATAAACCAATCCCGCCGAGCACCCATTGTATGGTACGGATAATTTCACCGCCTATTTCCGCAGTGCCCAAAGCAAACGTCGTCCCCAAAAAATCAGCATTTACCTGCGCTTCTGAAACAAACGGCACTGAAAACAGAAACAGTATACTGAACAGTAGTAATGTTAATTTCATATCGTTACTATACATCTCCTATACCAATAAAACAATCAACTTCAGCATGCGTAATCTGCACGATCCACGCGGCGCCGGACTTTCTCCGGATGGGGACAGTTGCGGTTAAATAAAAACGTCCGCTACGCGAATGCAGCGGACGTTACCCGTCAAGCCGATCTATACCTTCTTATTCCTGACGGCAGGTGCACTGGCTAATGTGCGTCCGTTCGTACTCCTCATACTCCCTGAGCTTCCGCGCGTGCTCCCGCAACTGCAAAATGAACACAATGGTGCTGCCGAGCATCAGCGCGCCCACGACAACCGGAACGCCGCTCTGGAGCCCGTGAAACAGCACTTTCGACAGCCACAGGTAGACGACCGTGCCCATCAGGCCGAGCAAAATCCGGAACAGCCTCTTGACCCCACAGTACGCAAAAGCGAGTATGAGGATCGAGAGTGCCAGCGGCAGCTCACACCACACGAAAACAGAATCGAACTGCTCTTTTTCAATGGTTCCGAATCCAAGCGCAAGCAGCCCGAAACCGCAGTACAGCCAGAAGGCGTAGAACAGCCCGATGATGCCGGCTGCGAACGTTTTGTTCTGTTTCCACGCCACCTTGAGCCCGATCCCGTGGAGCGTTGCCCCGAAGCACAGAATGGCGATGCCCCCCGGTATCGGCGGAATCTGCTTCATATGTATGCCGATAAAGAGCGGGCAAATCATAATAATGGACAAGAGCACGAAGCTCACCGTATCAAGAAGGACCGGTTTCAGCGGAACCGGCTTCGTCGTTTGTTTACACATGTTTTCAACCTCCAGTCGTTTTTTCTTTTTGTTTTTGGTTTTTACACTTTTATACTCTACCGTACTAAAAAAACAGCACAACGTCAACTGTACGGGCATAGTTTCCTTACGCTACCTCGTCCCGGCGAGGTATGCCTTCCTCGTCCGCTCGTCGAACTTCTCTACCGCGTACCGGAGCATGGTGCACGGCATTGTACGGTAGTGCCGCTGCAGAAACGCTTCCTCGGCAGCCCGGTCCCGGTTGCCTACCTCCCGGAGCATCCACCCGACCGCCTTGTGCATGAGGTCGTGCTTGTCCTGGAGCTGCATCTTCGCAATCGTGAGCGTGGCTTGAAAATCGTTCCGCCTGATGAATGCGTACGTTGCCAGCATGGCTATGCGTCGCTCCCACAGATTGGGCGACTGCGCTAACCGATACAGGACCGCACGCGGCTTATCGATGAGGTAGGCTCCGACGACATTCGGCGCAGAGCTGTCGACGAGATCCCAGTTGTTGATCCGGCGTGCGTTTTTCAGGTAGAGCCCGAATATCTTTTTTCGCACAGCAGCACCGGCATTCTTGAACGCAGCTACGAGGATAAAAAGCGCCGTCAGGCGTTCTTCATGCACGCTGCTCTTCAGCAAGCGCGCCGCTTCGGCCAGCGGCAAATCCTGGAACCGGCGCGCGACCTGGCGCTGTACCGGCACCGTGACGCCGAGAAACACGTCTCCCTCGCCGTACTCGCCTTTTCCTGTTTTGAAAAAACGCTGCAAAATGCGAGCCTTCTCCGTATTGCTGTATTTTTTAAGCGCTGACCGTACGTCTCGTGCTGAGCTCATACCGGTTATTTTTTATAAAGGCTTATACTGCTTGCCCGCAAGCTCGGCTACCCGCTCCATGATGGCATCGGTAACGTTGCGGATGTTCTGCCCGGTCATCGCACTGCCATACCATTGGCCGAGGGGAATCGGCTCTCCGATCCGTACCTCCACCCTGCCCGTCAGAATGCCAAGCAGGCGCCTGCAGCGTGTCCGCGGTACGGCAGACCTGTTCCGTATGCCGGCCGGGATAACCGGCGAGTGCGTTTCAAGCGCGAGCCGGGCAGCGCCGCTCTTGACGGAATGGATCGTATCCGACTCATTGATGCCGCCCTCCGGATAGATTACGAAAGGCTTGCCCTCGATCAAACACTGCCGTGCCTTATTGAAAGTACGCGAACGGTCTGCGTGCAGCGGGATTGCACCGACCCACGAGCGGATCGGCTCATACCGGAAAATGTTCCAGTCAGTCACTGAGTGTATCCGCCGGTACCCCGACGCGACGATGAGCGTCCGGAAGAGCAAGGCTGGATCGTGCCACCCAACATGGTTCGCCACGAAGAGTACGGGACCGCTCTGCGGCACGTGCTCCGTGCCTGAGGCAGTGACGCGTTTTTTCAGCAGCGGATCAAAAATGTACCGCATCAGTTGGTACGCCATACACGTTACGCTACGTTTTTCTCAGCAGCTGTGCAGCCGCACAAAGTTCATTCCCGCCAGGGTTCAGATAACAGTACGAAACTAATAAGCACACGTAGTATGGAGATTTCGGCCATTCTGCTTATGTAAAAATAAATATGCTACGGTTTCCTCGCCTCGACGAGCAGGCTCTCGAGCGGAATGCCCTCATACTGCTCCTTGCTGATGTGTTTGTTTTCGGACAGGATTTCAACGTCAAATCCTGCACGCTCGAGGCGGGCAATGTACTTGTCCCGACGCAGCGCCCCGGCGACGCAGCCCGAGAGCAAATTTTCGTCGTTGCGCTGCTTCTCGGTAAGCTCAGCGAGCAGGACGATATCGGAAACGAACAGCCTCCCGCCGGGCTTCAGCACGCGGAACGCTTCGGCAAAAACCGCATCTTTATCGGGTGCCAGGTTGATAACGCAGTTTGAAATAATGATATCGACAGTGCCGCTGTCAATCGGCAGCTTCTCAATGTCCCCAAGCCTGAACTCCACATTATCGAAGCCTCCCTTGAGCGCGTTCGTTTTCGCCTTCACGACCATCTCTTCCGTAAAATCGATTCCGATCACCTTCCCGCTCAATCCGGCCTTCTTGGAGGCGAGAAAGCAGTCAATGCCTGCCCCGCTTCCGAGGTCGAGCACTGTATCCCCTTCCTCGATGCTGCTGAACGCAACGGGGTTGCCGCACCCGAGCCCGAGATCCGCATCGCCGACCTGCGCGAGCTGGTCTTCGGTATACCCAAGCTTGCGGGAGGTGCTGCCCGTGCGCGAGCAGCCGCATCCGCTGCCCGACGTCCGCGCGATGGAAGCGTACCGGTTCTTTACGATTGCCTTAACGTTGTGTTTCTCCATTTGGTTTTTACTAGTAGCTTTCGACAAAAATCTCGAAGTGCGCCTGGGGATGCTTGCATGCCGGGCAGAGTTCCGGCGCTTCCTTGCCCTCGTGCAGGTAACCGCAGTTGTTGCACTTCCACACGAGCGTGTCTCCGCGCTTGAACACCCTGCCCTGCTCGAGGTTATCGTACAGCTTCCGGTAGCGCGTTTCGTGCGCCTTCTCGACCGTTCCGATCATGGTGAATGCCGCAGCGATCTCATGGAAACCCTCTGCCTCAGCTACTTTCGCGAACTGCGGGTAGAGCTCGCCCCATTCTTCCTTCTCTCCGTCTGCCGCCGCTTTCAGGTTTTCAAGCGTCGTACCGATCTTGCCTGCCGGATACGTCGCCGTAATTTCGACCGGCCTCCCTTCGAGAAACTTGAAGAAGCGTTTCGCGTGCTCCTTTTCATTGAGCGCCGTCTCCGCGAAGAGGTTCGAAATCTGGACGAGCCCGTCCTTTTTCGCAGCGCTCGAAAAGTAATCATACCGCATCCTTGCCTGCGACTCCCCGGAAAACGCCTTGAGCAGATTCTGTTCTGTCTTTGATCCCGCGAGCTGTGCCATAGTAAAAAGTATTAATGGTTAATTCATTGCCATCGGTAAGCATTGTTTTTATAGCTTAGCAGCCTGGACAGCCCGGACCGAATGCCATATCGTAATTCCTTCTCAGTAAATAAAGCGTTTTTAGTATAGCAAAAATGCGCAGTCAATGAAAGGATCAGCTCCGCCGATACGGCGCGCTAGCCACATCCTGCCGCACGCCCGGCTTGCGCCAACCGATAAAACCGCCCTCCGTGCTGGAGGGCGGTTCAGTTCGTGCGGGAAAGGCTATTGTACTTCCGGTTTTTTCGGGCACTTCAGAAACATCACGATGACAACGCCAGCGAGTACGGCGATGATGCCAACTAGGACGTAAACCAGCACGTTGCTCTCCTCCTCGTCATCCCCTTCACTGCTGCCGGTTGTTGCTATAGAGTTGACGGCAGCGTTCGTTGTATTCGTATTGAGGACGGCTGTATTTGTATTTGCATTCGTATTCGCCGTTGCGATCAGGTTGGGCTCCGTATTTGCATTCACCGCGGCTGCCGTTTCGGCGCCATAGAGGCGTACCGTTCCGGTGCCGCCCGGTTTTAAGCACTGAGATGCAGATGGGATAGTGGTGGTATAGGTGCCTGCCGGAAAGGTCATGCTGGTCGCGTAATCAGCATTGCACCAGCTCGCCTGGTACGGGTCGCACGCGGCGCGGATAGCGGTGAAGGATGCGAATGCCTCGCCATCCTTGGTGATCGTGACCGGCAGCTCGGTTTCACCGGCCTGCCAGTGGTACCACAGTTGGATGGTCGTCACCTCGAGAGCTTTGGTAAGCGTCCAGGTGGACGTATCTGTCAAACTGCATCCCCCGAGGTAGTTATCGGTCGAATCGAAAACTTTCACCTCGGTCGGATCAGCCTGCCCATAAACCGCTGACGGCACGAGCAGTATGGCCGCCAAACCGAGCAGAATGAGATTCTTTTTCATACGTTCTAAAATTACCTGCTAGTTAATCTCCCCGTATAATCCTATTGCCAAAAAATGCATGCCACGGCACCAGGTGTCGCCATGCCGGAAACGGCCGGCTACTCCTTTTTCTTTTCCTTGCTCGCCTTCGAGAGGAGGTAGATAAAACCGCCGAGCATGAGGAGAAATATGCCGGTACCGATCGGCGATCCCCATCCGAGCACTGAATAGATGTCACTCATAGTGGATATGTTAAAAGAGGTATACCCTGTCAGTATACCAAGAAAAAGCAGAATAAAAAAGATGCCTCATCCACTTCCGTGCATACAAGCAGTTTGGCCTGCAGCAACCCGAGTATCTCGATGGCGTACTCTATGCTAACAATGGTCACTCGTCTTCATCAGAGGAATGATTATTATGTCATTCACAGTCACCTAACGGACATTCAAATTCAAAAATAAAAAATTTTTTGCAACATAAAATGTATAAATTCTGATTTATGATATACTGAAAACAGATAATTATCCTGCACAAACTGCGCAGTAGTACAATTACCGTTAATACTAGCGAAAAAACCATGCACCATCTTGCCGAATTAAACCCATTCCGAAGGCGGGTGTTCCTTTTGCTGGCGTTTACCACTATCGCATCCGTGCTCATGATCGGAATCGTCGTATACATCATTTTTACTCGCCAAGTCATGCGCGAAGCGCAGGATGAATTGGCCGCGATCGCGACGAAAACAGCAGCTCTGATACCAGCGGAAACCCACGAAAAACTACTCGAGCCCGCTGACCAGGATAGCGATTCATACCGGATTCTCGAACTATACCTCCAGTCGGTCATGGCGGGTAATGCAAAAATTGACGACATCTACACATTACGGCCGACTGATACCGCCCACCTGATGACATTTGTGATAAGCGGAAAAGAAACCAAGGACGCAGACAATGACGGCTATATCGACGAAACGGAACAAAAAGCAATGCTCGGCGAGGAATATGATACCACCGATGTCCCAGAACTGGAAGAGGGGCTCACAAAGCCCTCAGTCGACCCGCAGATAACGTACGATAAATGGGGCAGCTGGCTTTCGGGCTATGCACCGCTCAAAGACAGCAGCGGAAAAACGGTCGCGGTAGTTGGCGTTGATTTCGCAGCAGCAACTATCAATTCGGAAGAGCGTGAAATGCTCACGACGATTGCCCAATTCGTCGGTGCCGCTATCCTTATCCTGCTGATCGCTACATACTTGGTTGCCCGTAAAATCAGCGCCCCGTACAAAATGCTCAGCCACGCCCTGTACCAAATTAAGCATGGCAACTGGGAATACACCATCCAGAATCCAAAAGGAAAAGAACAGGAACTTTTTGCCGATCTCTTCAACGCGATCCGCGAGATCCACGCACCGAAAACAGACCTGCATGCCAATAGCACGCAGCACGGCATAAAAAATCAGATGCCCAAAAATCCCGACTGATACTAACCGCAGCAATTTCAGATAGGAACTAACAACAACAGCAACCTGCCACTCGTTGGCAGAAAAGTTTTTTGTGCTGCGGTTGCCGGATAAAGCGAATAAAAAAGTACCGACCAACAAACAACGTATACATGCCCGAGGTAACGAGAAGAAGTTGATGAATGCCAAGGGCAAGTTTTCAGCCAGGGCGACGGGCTTAACAGGCACGGCAAGGAGCGCCATCATCACAAGCGTAAAAATACGCGCCATTTTTTTGGGTTGCGCCGGCGCTGTTGCCTCTATGCACCCGGTACATTCTTTCTATTTCCCACAATGCTGCCCAATGCAATACCCGGTGCTCCAGGCCATCTGCAGATTGTACCCGCCCGTCGGGCCGTCGATATCGAGGAGCTCCCCGGCGATAAATAAATTTTCGATAATTTTCGAGCGCATAGTCTTCGGATCAATCTCTTGCAGGTCAACACCGCCTGCCGTCACGATAGCCCGGTCAAATCCCTCCAATGATTTAACGGCCAGCGAAAACTCCTTAAGCAGGTGAATCAGTGCCATTCTCTGCTCTTTCGTAATTTCATTTACTTTTTTTTCAGGGTCAATGCCCGAGAGCCGTATGATGACGGGAATCAACTTCTTTGGAAGCAAACGGTGCAGGCTGTTCTTGTACTGCTTGTTGTGGAATTCCGTAAAATCTTTCCGTATCCGCTTATCGAGTTCGGGAAACCCGAGCGCTGGCTTGAAATCAATGCGCAGCTCCGTGCCCCCCTTTTTTAGGCATTCACCGATTGCTTTACTCATGTCAATGACGATCGGCCCGCTCAAGCCGTGGGAGGTGAAGAGCGCCTCTCCGAACTCCGACGCCGCCTTCTTGCCGTTCTGAAAAACGCCCACGCTGACGTTTTTGAGGCTCAAACCCTCGAGCTCCTTCACGAACCGCTCCTGGGTAATGACCGGCACGAGCGCGGGTTGCGGCGCAACAACCGTGTGGCCCATCTCCCGCAGCCACGCGTACGCATCGCCGGTCGAGCCGGTCTGCGGATACGCAAGACCACCGGAGCACAGGGCATAGTGTCCGGCGCGATACTCCTCCCCGCCGGTAAGCGTTACCTTCTCGATCCCGTTGCCCTTGAAACCGATAGACTTCACCGCCGCATTGGTTCTGATCTCGACCCGGTGCTCATGCAGATACCGCAGCAGCGCGCTGATAACGTCTGCGGATTCATCGCTTGCCGGAAAAACCCTGTTGCCCCTCTCTGTCTTGGTCTTGATCCCCCTCGCCTCAAAAAAATCAATTGCCTCCCGCGGCCCGAAGGCGGCGAGAGCGGAAAATAAAAACCTGCCCTTTTTCCCGTAGGCGCCGACGAGCTTCCTTCGATCGAACTCTGCATTGGTAATGTTGCACCTGCCTTTGCCGGTGATCGAGAGCTTGATGCCCAGCTTTTCCCGCTTCTCCAGCAATAAAACGCTCGCGCCATTCTCTGCCGCGCGTCCCGCAGCCATCATTCCGGAAGGGCCTCCGCCGATAACGATCAGGTCGTACTTCATGAAGTAAATATGAAAAAATATTGCGGGATTCTCGTTTCTCGGTTACCATGCGGCCACCAATAAACGTGCTGCAGCATTTTCATCCTACCCCCGCAGAAACAAAAAATCAACCTACAAGCAGCAGCCGCCCGGCTGGGAGCGGCTGCGCGCCGTAAATTATTTTTATCGTAACAGGAGCCGGCAGGCGCTGCACTTACTTGCCAAAATTAACGCCGCCGCGGAAACCCTCAGGAAACGCCCAAAACCAGGAATCCAAAACCCTCGTGCTGGAATCCATGCTGTACACGCGCACGTTTGGGCCGCCCTGCGAAGCCGGCGAGGCTATCACCTCATCGAAGCCGTCCCCGTCTACGTCAGCGACGAACAGATTCACGCCGCCGCGGAAGTTGTCCTGGTACGCCATGAACCAGTCCATGAGGGCCAGCGACGAATTTTCATACTGGAAGATGCGTATGTTCGGGCCGCCGAGTGTTTTCGGCGCGAGTACGACCTCGCCTGTGCCGTCGCCGTCGATATCGCCGACCGACATGGAGAGCGTGCCGCGGTACGTTGCATCGTATGCCATAGCCCAGGTGAGAAGCTCGAGGTCACCACTCACGTTTATCGTGTACACGCGGATGTTCGGGCCGCCGTTGAGGTACGGCGAGACAACGACGTCATCCGCCCCGTCGCCGTCGATATCGCCTGCCGCGAGCTGCACGCCGCCGTGGTATGCCGACTGGTATGCCATGACGTTCGCCGTGAGCTCAAATGCACCTGACGCCGCGTTGTACGAGAACACGCGCACGTCGGGGCCGCCCTGGCTCCGCGGTGCGGTAATAATCTCATCGACCGTATCACCATCGGTGTCACCGGCTACGAGGTTGACGCCCCCACGGAACGCGGTATCGTACGCGAAAAACCAGTCAACGAGCTCGAGCCCGTCCCCTTCGTCATTGAGCGAGTAGATCCGGATGTTCGGGCCTCCGCCGGATATCGGCGCGACCGCGATTTCCTCGCGGAGGTCACCGTCGAAATCGCCGACCGCTACGGTCACGCCGCCCGTGAATCCCTCATTAAAAGCGAGCGCGGAGGCGATCTCCGTGCCGTCAAGTTCGAACGCCTTGATCCGCGACTCGACTCCGCTGCCGGGAGTGACGATAATCTCATTCGTGCCGTCGCCGTCGATATCCGCCTGCGCCACTTCGAGCCCCATGCGGAGAGACTGGTCATACGCGAAAAATGATGAAATCTGGGCGCCCTGCTCGTCGACGACCCGGATGTTCGGGCCGCCTGATGACGCAGGAGACATGACGATCCCGAGGGACGGGCGGTCAGCCGTGGCACGGAACGACCACGCGGCTGTACTCTCATTTCCCCGTGCGTCACTCACCGTCACTGCCACCTCGACCGTGCTGCCGTATGCGAACTCATGATCGGAATCGATCGTTACGTCGAAGCTGCCGACGCCGCTCTCAGCAATCGAGCCGGAAAAGCCATCCGCAAACTCACCGCCAACGATCCCACCCTGCCCTGCAACGGATACGTCAAGCGTCGTGCTATCGACGTCGTATACCGCATCATCAAGGAAAAAAGATATCGTAGAATCAACGGCGACGCCGCTGTCACCGCTGGCCGGCACTTGTTCGCTGACCGAGGGCCCATTGCCATCGGGCAGCTCGCCCTGCCAGATCTCGGTGCCGATGTCACCCGTTGCCGTGCCCGCGTACAGTACGCCGCCGATGGCGGTCAGCAGCGGAGCGCTAAAATTGTCTGCTTGGCCAAAACCGTCCTCGTTCACCTGCTCCCACTGGGATCCGTCATACGACCATAGTTCTGTTCCGGTTGCGTAATTTGTCGTGCCTCCATACAGGGTATGGTTGTATACTTCCAAGGAAAATACGCTGGCATTATTCGCGTCATCGAAGCCACCGGAGCTCACCTGCTCAAAATCCGTGCCGTCGTACTGCCACACCTCTCCTCCCTCGATTGGATTCTGGGCGCTGATAAAGAGCGCACCGTCGAACGACGCGAGATCCATGAAGCCGATATTATTCACATTGCCGAAGCCCCCCGTACCGACCTGCGCCCAGATGGTGCCATCGTACGCCCAGAGCTCGGCACCCGCGTTATCAATTTCCCTGAGCGTACCGATGTACAAGCTCCCTGCGTATTCGAGCATGGCCAGCCCGTAAAGATTGCCTGCGTCCCCGAATCCGTCGTCGTTCACCTGTGCCCAGTCCGTGCCGTCATACGCCCACATTTCAACGCCGGTCGCGTAGTTGGTGGCTCCGGTGTACAGTTTGCCATCGAACTCGAAGAGATCGTATGCCATGTTGTTGTTGGCATCCCCGAATCCGTCGTCGTTCACCTGTGCCCAGTCCGTGCCGTCGTAGCGCCAAATTTCAATACCGGTCGTGAGGTTTGACGTTCCGGCATAAAGCATCCCGCCGAACACCGCAAGGCTTGTTGCCTCAACATTTTCTGCATTTCCGAATCCGTCGTCGTTCACCTGTGCCCAGTCCGTGCCGTCGTAGCGCCAAATTTCAGCACCGGTCACGAAGTTGCTCGCACCGGTGTACAGGCTGCCCCCATACTCGACGAGCGAATAGGTGTAAACGTTCGCCGCATCATCAAATCCAGCGGCACTATTTGGCGTCCAGCTGATGCTCTGTGCGTCCGCTTCGCCCGGTGCGACAATCCCGGCGGCACAAAAGCCGAGTGCCACGAGCCCTACTGCAAATAAAATACCGCCACCCCGTACGGATCGCGGATGGTTCCTTCGTACAGCTTCCATAATTTTATATAATTACTCAGTTATTCGTACACGATCATTGTACGCCCGTTGCGGACGGCGTGCAATGGAGCCAGGCTCCGCGTCCCGTACGGCGGCCTTGCCGGTTACTGGCGGCTGCCCTGCTGCAGGTATGCCTCGAGCCGGGTATTCTCGTGCATGCGGTGCCACACTGAGCCGTGGACAGAAAAAAAATTCAGAACCGGCAGCAGGAAGCGCACGTACGCCTGCGCACGTTCAGTGCCGTGCCACTCGTAGACGCCGAGGTACTTCTTGCCCGCCGGATCCACCATCCACAGCTTGACGCCGAATCCGGGCAGCCCGCTCCAGAAGGGAGTCGTAACAATGCACACCCGCTGGAACAGCCAGTGGAGAAGGCTCATCTGCCCGGCAAGCTTCAGCCTGAAGCCGACGACGAGCACTGTCGGCTGCCCGTCGAGCGGATTTTTATTGGCCGTTTCGCGGAACACCGAGTACGCACTCGCATTTTTGATATCGTACATCCTGCCGATCCTGCCCCTGCGGAGGCGCAGGCACCGTACCGCCATGCTCGGAAAGCTGGCGGCGGATTTCAGGGCGATCCGCAGTCCTGTTCTGAAAGCCATGTGTATTGCTATTTAATAAAAATAGTATAGCAAAAATAGAACGTCTGTGCTATGTACCATAAAAAAACGGCGTGGGCTGCTCCGGGAAAACCGTACTGTTGGAGCGCTGCACGCCGTTCATCAGGGACCTGCCGACATTAACCGCCGCCGGTTGGCTCAAGCAACTTTTTCTCCATTGCTAGCCACCCTCGCCAGGATACTGGCAGGCCAGAATCGGGAGTTTTTTCATGAAGAGTCTCCTTTCAGAATCATCTCATGATTAAACTACGCATACCACCAGTGTGGTACACGTACAATATAATACATGCGTATGCCAGAGTCAACGAGTTCCTATGCGCACAGCTGCGGCCAAACCGCTGCCTTACAATGTGCTACTCCCGCCGCGCGCGCACGCGGTCGATCTGCGTCAAAAACTGCTTGCGCAACCGGACGCTCCGGGGCGTAATTTCCAAATACTCGTCCTCGGCAACAAGCTCCAGCCCGCGCTCAAGGGTGACCGGCATCGCCGGCGTGAGCTGGATAGCCAGGTCCGCATTCGAGGCGCGCATGTTCGTCAAATGCTTTCCCTTGATCGGGTTGACCGTCATGTCCTTGCCTTTTGCGGTACTGCCGATAACCTGCCCCTCGTACACTTCCACGTTCGGCTCGACGTACAGCGTCCCCCGCGTCTGCAGGTTCGCGAGCGAATACGACAATACCTTGCCGGTTTCACCCGATACCATGGATCCCTCGGTGCGCTGGTCGATGTCCCCGGCATACGGCCGGAATCCTATGAAGCGTGAACACAGGATCCCCTCGCCGCGCGTGTCCACGATGAATTCGCTGCGGTACCCCAATAGCCCGCGCGTCGGAATCTCGTACACGAGCCGGGAGTGCGCCTGCTCCGGCCGCATCTCCATGAGGCGGCCTTTGCGCCGCGCCATCTTCTCGATAGTCGTGCCGGTATACGCCTCTTTAATGTCGATCGTCACCTCTTCGAACGGCTCGTGCTTCACCCCATTGATCTCTTTTATAATCGCGTGCGGCTGGGATACCTGCAGTTCAAAACCGTCGCGCCGCATGTTCTCAAGCAAGATAGCGATATGCAGTTCGCCCCGTCCATACACTTTGTAAAACTTGCTCGATGAAAAATCCACTTTCAGCCCGACATTGACCTCGAGCTCCTTGTGCAAGCGTTCCTTGATCTGGCGGCTCGTGACGTACTTGCCGTCTTTGCCTGCAAACGGGGAATTGTTCACCAAAAAATTCAATGAAATCGTCGGCTCGTCGATCTTGATAGCCGGCAGGAGCGGCTGGTTCTTATCCGCGCATACCGTATCGCCGATGTACACGTCAGGCAGCCCCGCGATCATGGCTATGTCACCAGCACTCGCTTCCTGCACCTCCTCCCGCACCACGCCCTTGAACGTGAACAAACGGCTCACGGTATGGCTTGCCGTTTCACCGCTGGATTTTTTCACGAAAACGGCATCGCCGGTTTTCACCGTGCCCTCGTACACCCTGCCGATGCCCAAGCGCCCCAAATAGTTGTCATATGCCAGATTGAACGGCTGGAACTGGAACGGCCGCGCCGCATCCCCGTCGGCCGGGTGCACTTTCGCGAGTATCGTGTCCAAGAGCGGCGTCAGGTTATCCGATTGGTCTTCGAGCTGGAGCTTCGCGATTCCGTGCTTGGCAACCGCGTACACGGTCGTAAAATTAAGCTGCTCGTCGGTGGCATTGAGATCCATGAACAATTCCAGCACCTTTTCGTGCGCCCATTCGGGCCGCGCCGCTTTTTTGTCGATCTTGTTGATGACGACAATCGGATGGTGCCCGAGTTCCAATGATTTTTTCAGCACGAACTTGGTTTGCGGCATCGGGCCTTCCTGCGCATCCACGACCAAAAGCACACTGTCGATCGACCGGAGCACCCGCTCCACTTCCGAGCCGAAGTCCGCGTGCCCGGGCGTGTCCACGATATTGATTTTCGTGCCCTTATAAAACACGGACGTATTTTTCGAATAAATCGTAATGCCGCGCTCCTGCTCAAGGGCGTTTGAATCCATACTCACGCTGTCATCGGTAACCATGCCGGTCTGCCGCATAATGGCATCCGTCAAAAGCGTTTTCCCATGATCCACGTGGGCTATGATGGCGATGTTTCTTATTTCCATAGCGCAAAAGCGATATAGCTAAAAATCCAGCAGCAACACTGCCTGCTACGGCGGAAACTTAACGGTATCGGTGCCGGGAAAAACCGGAACGCGGGCGGCGTGCGTAAGCCCGGTTCTGCGGGCTCGGCCGCCGCTGCCGTGCTGCAGGTGCAGTTCGGCGCCGCCCTGCGCTAAACGGCCTGCTGCCGCGTGACAGCTTTGGGACGTGCCGCGCCGGCGGGAGCGCCGGAAGCTGCCGGACCGGCAGCGCGGTGCGGATGAGGCGCTCAATGCCCCGGACGTCCTGCCGTTCCGTAAACATGGCGAATGACACGGCCCGCCCGGCCTTGCCGGCACGTGCGGTCCGTCCGATGCGGTGGACGTAGTCTTCCGCCTGCATCGGCAAATCGAAATTCACGACGAGCTCAATGCCGGTCACGTCAATGCCCCGGGCTGCAATATCCGTAGCGACGAGCACCCGGTACTTGCCGGACTTGAATCCGTCCATCGCGTCACGGCGCTGCGCCAGGCTGCGGTTCGAATGGATTTCCGCCGCTTCATGGCCCATTGCCCGGACCTGGCTCGCCAGGCGCTTGGCGCCGTACTTCGTCCTGGTGAATACCAGCACCGGCCCGAGCGTCTGCTGCAGCAGCGCCTCCAGCAGCCGGGATTTGTCCTCTTTCGCAATAAAAAAAACTTCCTGCGTCACCTGGTCGACTGTGGTGCCTGACCGGGCGATCTCAACGCTGATCGGCAGCTTCATGTGCCGCCGTGCGATCGCCACGATTGCCTGCGGCATGGTCGCGGAAAAAAGCATGGTTTGGCGGTTATCCTGCGGGACCGCGGCCAGGATCTTATTGATCTGGGGCGCAAACCCCATGTCGAGCATCCGATCCGCCTCGTCGAGCACCAGTACGCGCACCCCGTCCAGGCGGACTGTCCGCTGTTCCAGGTGGTCAAGGAGCCGGCCGGGCGTAGCGATGATGACGTGCGGCTTTTTCTGTATGTGCTGCCGCTGCACGAGCATGGAAGCGCCGCCGATGATAACGGCGGTGCGGAGCCCGAACGAACGCCCGAGCTGCGTTAACGCCTCATCGACCTGGATCGCAAGCTCGCGGGTCGGGAGCAAAACAAGCCCGCACCCTTTCACCTGCGCCAAACGCTGGAGCATGGGGATGCCGAACGCGAGCGTCTTGCCGGTGCCGGTCTGCGCAATGCCGATCAAATCTTTGCCCTCAATTGCCGGAGGGATGGAACGCTCCTGAATAGGCGTCGGCTCGGTGAATTTCAGCCGGTCAATCGCTTCAAGAATCCGCGGCGCAATCCCCAAGCCGTGGAATCCCCGGGATCGGGAATGCATGTTCGCTTGGTTTTCAGAATTGGTATTGCGTCCTGCGTGCATACAATAATGTATAAAATAAAAATCCTGCGTAAGGATTTGTTTAAAGTGCTTGGGAGTATAATCCATTACCGTGCTTTTGTCAATGATAAAAAAGGCGGAAAGCGCTGGTGCGCGATCCGCCGTCGAATGCCAATGAGATAAGGTGCTTGCGGTTACCCCATTTCAGCGAAACCTGCGATGATCCGCAGGAGCGTCGGGACGACCGTCTCGAACTCCCTGACCGCCAGGAACTCGCGCACGCCGTGAAGATTGCGAGCGCCGGTGCCGAGGTTCGGCGCCGGGATGTCCGGGTACTTCATGTTGAGCATGGCGCCATCCGTGCCGGCGCGCACCCGTTCTTTGACCAGCGGGTAGCCGTTCGCCCCGACCGCGGCAAATACGACCTCCATCAGGCCAGGATTGGCTGCGATAGCCTCCTCGGTGCTGACATAGAGCACCTTCAGCTCGCCGCCCTCCAGGGTGACCTCGAACACATCAGCCGCTTCCTGGGCTAAACCGCGGAGATCTTTCGCCATGCCATCCAGATCCCTGAGGTCGAACGACCGCGGGACGCACTGCACCACGGCTCTGCCCGGAGTCGGTTCTCCCAAAAAGAACGCATAGTAGAACGAGTCTTCGGCGTCCGCGGGATCCCACGGGCACTGCAAGGTGGCGATTGTGGAAACGAAGCGGGCGGCCACGAAGTGCGCCGGCTTCAGCTTGTCACCGTCGATGCCGGGATGGGCATCGTTGCCGATAAAGGTGAAGACAGCCTCCGCGCCGTTGAAACAGCCGATATCCACCGTATCGACTCCCTTGCCGTCCACGGTCAGGAAAATATCCCACTGGTCCGGCACTCCTTCCGGCAGGAAGTCGGTGCCGACCTTCCCGATTTCCTCGTCCACACACAACCAGATATAGAGCGGCCCGTGCGGAAGTTCCTCGCCGATGATCCGGCTGATGGCCTCCATCAGCCCGGCAACGCCTGCCTTGTCGTCCCCGCCGAGCAGCGAGGTGCCGTCACCTGTCACGATCTGGCTGCCCTCGAAGCCTGCGAGATCCGCGGCCGGGATCACGGTGCCGTCATTGGGCAGCACGATATCGCCGCCGGCGTAATCGTGTATGATGGGGTTGACCTTGCCGGAACTCGCGGGATAGGTATCGAAATGGGCAGCGAACGCCGCCGTCGGCTTGTTCTCACAGCCTTCCGTTGGCGGCAAGTACACGAGCAGCGAACCGTCACCGAGCCTCGTGATCTGCTGTTCAGGGACACCGATTCCGCAGAGTTCCTGGAAAACGATGCTGGCCAGTTCTGCCTGGCCGGCCGAACTCGGGTGCTGTTCCTCCTCGCCCGGCGCCGCTTTTCTTGACTGCGTGTCAACTTTGGCATACGCCAGGAAACGATCGAGTTCATTGAGTGCCATGGGCACACTCCTTTCTTTTGTTTTGGGGTTTTTGCCAGTTTACTGGCAGTATCAAAGGCCTGTTTCACAAAACTGATTTAAGCAGTTAACCAAATAATCCCCGCGCTGTCAATGCGTGAAGCCTGTTTTTGTTTCTAAAAATTCTACCCGACGATTCTGGCAATCAGCGAAGACAACTGCTCGAAAAAATTGAAAACCTCCCGTGGCAAGCGGTTGATGGCTTCGGCTTTCACCTGGTCGCCGTACCCTGGTACAAAAGCCAGTCGGCAAAAAAACAACGTGCGCCCAGTTCTCCGGCAATGCGCAGCATCCCATCGCGGTAGTTGGATGCTTCTTATTTTTCCTTTTTCTTCCTGCTTTTTATTATCAGCACAATGCCGCCAATAACCAGCACCAATCCCAATAATTGCCCTCCCGGGCTGTCGTCATATCCGCCATACACAAACATAAACGCCCCAAACAGTATCGCGAGAATGGACAGTGCTATTCGAGTTATTTTATTCATAGTAACACAATTGTATCACGATTACTTTAAATAAAAAACCGCTTCTAACCGAATCTTCTCCAATAAAAAAACAACCTCGGCAAAATCTCAAGGGTACTCTATGCTACGGCCACGACTACCAGTATGCATGCGGTCATAACACCAAAAATCGCAACTGTCTTAAGGAAGAGCTTCACTGCAGCCTCTTTTTCGTTATTGAAGTACAGCTTAAACGGCTGGTATAGGAACAGATACCCCATCACCGCGGCTGACAACGTGAACAGCGATAGTACCGCGAGCGGCGTGATAAACTCCTGGTCCTGGCCGCCATTGAGTTTGCCCATGTACGTCATGATACCAACTACCAGTACGATGTACGCACCTGCTGCGAGTGCATTGAGAAATGGGTTCTTGGTCATGTTTGGTATTGTATATTATTTCTCCATAATAAACAAACGCCCCGTCCTTCCATATTCATCTCAAATAAAAAACCGCCCGTTAAGGCGAAATGTAAAAGAAAAAATAATTAGTTCGCCAATTTCAAACGCAAATTAAGCGCGTTTAAGACTTTATACAGTGTACTGACAGTTGTATTGCTATTACCGCTCTCAATCCTGGCAATCTGGCTCTGGGGCATACCGATATGTTTTGCTAACTGGACCTGGGTCATCTTTTGTTTCTTCCTCGCTTCAGCGATCTGAATGGCAATTTCAAGCATATCGCTTGCTTCTTTGTAGTAGCGTTGGTATTCTTTGTCCTTTTGAAATTTATAAAAAATATTATTCTTATTCATATATGATTTGTTATTGGTACGGTTTACGGTTACGGGTAGCTTGGTACTCCCTATAGTGGTTCAAAACGCGATTCAGGATTCGAGGTTCTATTCGGTCACGCTTTTTTGTGTGCCCATCGAGGAGAATAATCTCCTGGCCTGTATCAATGAAATAAAAAACCCGATTGCCTAATGGTGAACGTAACTCCCATACTTTATCGCGGATTTTCTTTGCGTATGGCAGCGGTAACCTTCCTTCATACTTGATTAACTTATCAATCGCTGCCTGGATATAGGCAATTTCCCGTTTTGAGTTGATTGAACGAACATACTCCTCAACCGGCGCCCTTCCGTTTTGTCGCACGAAATAATACGCTTTAATCATAATATATCATATATGTTATATTGTCAACATTCATTTATCCACAATACTTATCCATAATAAATATAACTTCCCGCAAATTTGGGGAAGTTTTATGTGCTTCAATGTTATCAGAATTTCCTTTTCGCGTCAATGCGTATCCTTCTTCTAATTTCCTTCTTCTTTACTTTCTTCGTACAACCTAAAAACTTACTTCCTACTACTATGCCTTCATCATTCGCCCTACTTCCCTTCATCCACCCTTCTTCCTATCTCATACTTCCTTACTTTCTTCCTAAAACTTACACCCTCCTTCCTTCCAACCTACTCCTGCTCCACTTCCGGGCAGGCCGCGAATTCGCAATTCGGGCCAGTGCGTCCCACTGCCGATCCGTCCGGGCAAAGTTTAGCTTCCATGGTGCAGGCGACCGCATTCGTATTAGCAGGCGTGTTGGTGTTTGAATTCGTAGGGATGCCATCAGTGCCCCAGTATTGGAAGTAAATGAATATCCCGGCACCGAGCAGTACAACGATAGCAAAGGAAATATATAGTGCTTTTTTCATATAATTTTTTATGTATTATTATTGTATCACGATCATCCCAAACAAAAAACCGCCAGCGGGGGGGCGGATCTGCCGATATAAACAATGGAAATTATTTTGTTTCAGGCGGTAACGTTGTAGTATGAGTAACCTTATCTGAACTAATTGGATAATTATGTACATCGAGCTTATAATTCTTTTCCATAAACCCTTTAAGATTTATCGACTCAGTTAACATATTTTCATTAACATATTTAACAAATAATGACCTGAGTCTATCGCCGTCCTGTTTTTTATCTTCAATTAAAGCCGCTTTATATTGATCTAACGATTGCAAAAGATCCCGGTGCAGTTCATCAGCATCAATCCAAAATAATTTTCTTTCAGAACCGACTACTGGTATAATATTAAAATGTTGAAAAGGTGTATTTCTGCCAATTGCAATGTTCCTTTCAGGGAAAAAGGCATGAGCCAGGTTATTTCTTAATTCAGTATTAATTATATCCGCAAAGTCGTCTCCATTGTAAGCTTTAGGTATTTGAAAAAACTCCGATTTAATAAATGCCCTTATTGCGTCTTTGTTATTTGATCCGCAAATAAGCTTCCCCACTAAATCCATAGTTACGAGGCACATCAGTACAATAACGAAATTCAAACCTCCACTTTGCTGCGGTTGATTACTGACTAGTTTATATAAGTCGGCTAATAAATTTTCTTCGAAAATTCTTTTCCACACAACATACCATTGCTCGGGGGTGAATTTATTACTTTCCTCATATTTTTTCAATAATTCTATCTTAAGAGTTGGGTCATTGCTCCCCTTATGAGCGGCTAAAATTGCTTCGTATCCTTTTCGTTGCTCAGATAATTTTAAACAAAATACTGGTACGCCATCATAATATATAATGTTTATTCTGTTTTCTTGTAAGTATTTTTGAAAAAATTGTTGAGTAAAACCCTCCTCAGTGATTACGTCAATTTGCAGTCCATTTACGACAAATTTACATCCTTTCCAATTATTTCCTCGATTAACTTTTTCTTTTCTCGTTTTGGCTATTATCCCAATCCCCTTATCAGTCGTAACAATATCAATATCATTTGCGCTATTATCAATCCCCTGGAGTTTTAAATTATAACCACCAAAAACCATCCAAGGCTGTCCTTGTAATAAAATTGAAATTTGTTCGAAAATGCTTACCATATATTCTCCATCCTACTCCCCCACCAATAACAAAACAAGTGCTAGGATTAGCACTCATATAGTATCTACCGTATTATATTACTTTTCAACTGCTTGTTTAACAGAGCCCTGAAACAATGATATGGCATTGTTAATATTTACTTTCACCATTCCGGTATTATCCTTGTAATCGGATAACTTTATTCCGATGTAAACGAAGTTTACCGGAATCTTACTATTTATTTGTTTACTGATTAATAACGTTTTTACTTGTACGTCGTCCTCATATATCTTATTTTTTAATGCCGCCAGCATGGTTTTGCACATATTATCAATATCTCGTTTTTGATATTCTTCTTGATTCGAAAAAAACTGTAAAATAAAAATAAAAACTAACTTTTTTGTTGGGAAGATTCCTTGTTTATCAATATCTTTTAACGCTTGACCAACAACTTTATAAAACGCACAAGCACTATCACTTTTTTGACGATTGCCTGATGGAATAATTTCTGACAACCCAAAACTGTAATCAAAATATGTAGTGCTCACAATTTATTTTGACTTAGCTTTAAATTCAACAACCTGCTTTACGGGTGCTTTTTTTTGAGCTGAAAATCTTACAACATCACCTTTTTTAGTATAAAAACGTACCATTGTCGGTTTGTTTTTATACTTTGTCGCGATAAAACTAACCTTTTCTATTGCCATAACATTGTCCTATCATTTTTTCATTAAAAAAAGGTATTCCGAATGCTTTCCATCACTGTTTATCCATTCATGTGTCCATCGCATATTAGCCATTACGTTCTTTTTATAATTAATTTCAACTGCTTTTAATAGTTTACCCGATTCATCAATTATCTCATTAAGTTCCTTTTTTGTTGCTCTTCCGCCAGAACTGTATGACAATAATATATATCGTGCTTTTGTTTCTTTGACTAATCTTCTTAATGCTTCCATTGCAATAAATGAACCATTATTATCTTTCCTAAAATCCTCAAATACAGAACCAGCTACCAAGTCCCTACTATCTTCTCTTCGATTTACCTTACCAAAAACTACCGGTTTATCATGTTTGATAACCGTCGTCCAAATATGATAATAAGAGGCATAACGGACTCTGCTGGGTGGCATTTTTTCATTGTTTGAGCCATACGGTGGATCAAAATACACTAAATCAAATTCATTATTATTAATTGTTTCAAAAATATCTCCTTTAATCACTTTATGTTTGCCAGGACTTTGAATTCTTTTTGGTAATTTTAAATATAAATCATTATACGAACGTTTAGACCAATTTGAGAGATATGAAACATAATGACCCAGTGTGCTATCAACCGAATCTAATGCATTAATTAATGAGGTCAAAATAACACATTTATCAACCCATTGTAAATTAATCTTCTCAATTTCATCTCTGATCGCATCTAATTTACGGGTATTTTTTTCCTGAAATGGCTTTTTATTCTCTTTTGGTTTGGCGCCATAATGTCTAGTATACCAACCATCACAACCCTTTAGCTTGTTTAAATGGTCTAGAATATCCTGATAAAATTTATCGGGTTTCTTCGACTTTAAATAACAATTAGCAAATACTTCCGACCATATTGATATATCACTGGCGGTTACGTCATATCCAAGTTGTGCCATAGCTTGTGCAACACGAGTTGTGCCAGTAAAGCCATCTAAGATTTTTTTTACACCCTTTAAATCGCTTACTAATTCAATTATATATGGCAAGATTTTTAACTTTGACCCAGCATACTTAATACCTTCAGTTTTTGGTGTGGTTATGGTGGAATTACCAAAAATGTTCAATTGCTGGTCAGTCATAAAGTCTTTAATCTGTCGATGTCTTTCTGAAGAATTTCATTAGCTAATTTATGACCCTGCTCAGAACTATTAAGTGCGAGGCTAAACAACTTTACTAGTGTCTGATTATGAGAATAGTCAATCCAGCCGTTTGTGAGTGAATCAAAAAATGAAAGTGCATTTTTTGTATGAGTCCAAAAACCACGTTGAAGTGCATTTGCTGAAGCGCCTCCATATCTAACCTCACATATATAATTTCCTCCAGTATCAAGAAACATAAAAATTGGGTGTGATCGAGAATTCCCTGGAATTACTTTTTTGGTTTCAAAATCAAATTTTTCTTTGAAATTAATGAAAACAATCCTTCTAGTTTCATTTATAGCTTTATTATGATCGAAAATCATAATATTACATCTCTGTTTTTTCTCATCATAAATAAGTGGCATAACATTTATTGCATCAAATGCTGCGAATTCTTTTGATTTAAACACCTCTTCTATTTTGTTAGAATTTACAATATTTTTACCTTGTTTCTCAAGAAATGGAAACATTTTTTGGTCACAATCAGTTGAAAGTTGTAGCGGCCCATCTCCATATGCCTTTAAACTTACGGGAAATTTAGTTTTGGTAATTTCATTAATAACAACTATATCCTCTTCATGTTCTTTTGCCCGGAATAAATCTTTCCCAACATGAATACTTTTAAAGTCATACATGAACTGGTTAATAAATTCAACCATGCCTATCTCTGCTAAATCACCGTGAGTTTTATTACCAATTAACCTCATCGTAAATATATTGGATAAGGTGTTAATTACGAGATGTTTATTTTTACTCGCTAATAGTTTGAATCTTTTTTGAAACTCACTGTAATCTGTCATAGTCATAGTCATTAATAATCATGGTGTAAACCAAATACATACCCCCATTCTCCTCCTTTTTTGCTAATAAATCAACCTCTCACACCATTTTCAATGGTGCGGGAGCACAAAAAAATCAAGGGTGATCTGCGTCATGCAAACCACCCTTTCATTGTGTTGGGTACTGATATTAATGCTCCCTCTCAATCCAGATGGGCTTGGAACTGCCGACTAGCGTCCGATAGGCATAGATGCCCTTTTCGATGGCAGCTTGGACAGCTACGCCGTCATGCTCCGGTATTTCCGAACGGGTAATGAGGTACGCCATGTCCTCCTCATAAGCGACGGTATCGTCCGGATTGCCAACCTTGCACGCGCTGTACCATTTCTGGTCATGGTCATAATACACCACGTACCAGTGTTCGCCCGGCAGAATTTCCACCCCGGCCTTTTTCAGCACGTCATTCGGGGTCAGCTCGCACTGAAGCCCCATGACGAACGCGATCACTCGTGCCTTCACCCCGGTACGCGTGAATGATACCCTGGTCTGGATGTCATGCTTGATTTCAATACTCACGATATCCTCCGTTTTTTATAGGTTCAATTTTCGGTGCATCGTACACCCGTTCGCCCAGATTGTCAACTCCACCACTTCCCGCCAGTCGCCTTCTCCCCCACGAACAGCAAAACAAGCGCAGTGATACGCGATGTTTGTGTACACACAGTCAACCCAAAAGCACCAACGTCTGAGATTGACAATATGAGGAGCTGCATCTATACTATGACAAAACCACATACAAACACTGAACCAAGGAGCGTCTGATGATTGCGATTAAAAACCTCGAAAAGTACTTTACCGATCACCCCGAACTTGCCGACCGGAGAGATGCCGTACTGAGCGCCGCCCGGGAAAAGATAGAAACGGGCTGCGGTGACGTCATCACCGGCGGCGCTGCCCAGGAGATTCTCGGGGATTTAGCCCCGGCGTTTTTCCGGGAAGTGGAAAACGACCCAACGCACCAGGAGATCGGTGTGAACGCTTTGCGAGAATTGAACAAATCATAACAGGTGGATTCAATCTGCCCGAAACCCAGACCGGCCAACCATGACCGGTCTCTTTATTGAATGATATTCGTTTATCAAGCCACAGATCCCCATTTTACTCCCTCACGAACGACAAAACAACCCCAAACCTACCCCCGCACCCCCATAATGTCAAACAAAAAACTATCCTAAACTTTCCCCAAAACTTAGCTACCTTAATTATTTACATTGGTGGCGCTTCTTGACAGGGCGGCCAACCCGTGCTAGAATGTTCGGTTCAAGCATTTTCCTGATGCTTGATATCTGAATGCGAAAGAAGCAGTGCGCGAAAGCATAAGGTATCCGATGCGCAGGATACTACCCGAGGAAACCATTCGGCAAGGGAGTCCTTGTGAAAAATGTACGCATGATTCTGATGTTCATTGGCATCCTGGTAGGAGCCGTGGCCATCATATGGTTCTTTACATTAATTGCATACTCGAATGTCCATCGATTCGGTATGTAGATCAGAAAATCCCAAGCGAGCTGTACACCACCAGCCCGCTTTTTTATTGTACAAAAAATCAATCCTATTAGAAATTATGTTGCTAACCAAGATTGGTTACTGCGCTTGTTTATGTTTTAATTTTTTCATAACTACCCACCCTCCGCCAATGACTACAACGAGAATGGCGCTCCAATAGGCGTATGAAAAATTTGAATCTGTATCTTCCGATACTGTATTTCCGGGCTGAGGGCTGGCAAATTCCTGCCATTGAGCGCGCTCGGTGGCAATATCAAAATCGGCCTTCGGCGTCAGGCCATCCGCGCTCGCCACTACCGTTTCTCCGCCGGCAACCGGGAGCATCACGTCATTTGCCAGGCTGGTGTATTCCACGTTGCCTTCCACTACTTTTATGGCCGAAGTGTCACCGTCATCTTCCAATATAAAGACCGTGCCTTTGATGCCGGCCACGGCCTGATTCATTGTGACATTCATCGTGCCGTCCTTCACCATTTTTTTCACGTTCATCCATACCTTGCCGGCCAGTAGAGAAAGTTTGCTGTCTTGTTCCGGCGGCGTGTCTAGAATCACGGTGGTAAACGGCTTCATGCAAAAAGTGGTCATATCCGCGAAACTGATAATGGCAGTGCTGTCGCTCTCGGTTTTGATGATGCTGCCGGTTTCCAAAACCATGTCCATTTCAGCCGGGCGCAAATCAGCAGGGTCGTTCCCTGGAGCCACGGTGACCTCACCGCTGAAATCCGCAAACCGGGCGCCAGAATCGCGGGCATAGGCCGATGAAATCAAGCTGGGAAACCGCCAGCTCGTGCGGGTAGTATTAATAGCGCAAACATCGTCTGCGGTTTCTGTTTCGGCCGCGGCGGGTGCGTCTGTGGCGGTGATTGCGTCAGTCTGGTAGTCATAGATAAAGACGATATACCCGCCAGGTAATGAACCGGTTCCGGCTCCGAGCCGCAAACGCAATTCCTCACCGGTATTCCCCTGCGGTACGGCCCAATCAACTGTTTTGCTGTCACTAAATTCTTTGCCTTGTTGTAAAAGTTGGTGGACCGTGGCAAACCCCATTTGTTCCCATTTACCGACATCATAAATATCCGGAGGAACCATTTTCCCAACCATTAAAGACACAAAGTTATCCGCATCAAGGGCCGCCGCGCAGGCGGTTGTCTGTTTGAGTGACGCTTCGAGGGAGGTCGAGACGGATTGCCCGGGTATAAGCGTTTCCGGTGGCGTGGTCCATGTGCCGACGGCCTGATAAGCCCCGTCACAGTCGCCTAAATCCGCTCCCCAGGTAATAATGGCGCCCGATTGATCAAGATTTACTTGAGGATTAAGGCAAGACGGTCCGGCCTCGCACAAATCCTTTCTTTCAGTCGTTTTTCTAAATACCCAGCGGTCTTTCGTTTCCGAACCCGATTCAGCACGCGCCTGATCAGGCCAAGATAACAGGATTCCAGAGCAAAAAACCGCTAGTAATAAAAACCATGCAACACTGCCGCGCATCTTATCAGCCGCGGCCCAGAGAGTCGCTTCAAAGCCGGCGTTTGTGCCGTTGGATTGTTTTTCAGCTTTTATAGACATGTTTTTAAATCAAAATATTATGTTACTGTACCCCCATTCTACTCCCCCACCAACGACAAAACAACCCCAAACCGCTCGCGCGGCAGGCTCAAAATGCGAAATCCTAAAAATTATACCATTTCCTTACACGATATCCACGATTGCATCTTGATACACAAAGATTACCTTCGTACTGCCCACCGTGGCGGTGCGGTCATGCTCAGGGGCATAGGTATGCCCGTGCAGGAGATAGCGGGGGTGCTGTACGGCAATGTAATCATTCAGCGCCCTGAATCCCTGGTGGACAGGATCGTCCGGCTCATCGTGGATGCCGTACGGCGGAGCGTGCGTAAGCATGACATCGACATGCGGGAAACCGACAAGCAGCTCCATTGCCTGTTCCTGGGTATACATGATATGTTCCCCCGGCTTGTAGCGCACCGATCCCTGGAATCCGCCGAAGACGATCCCCTTCACCGTGGCCGTGGCGAGGTGGAGATTCTCAATGCCGAGGCTGCTCATGTACGTGCCACTGTCATGGTTGCCGTACACGCCGACTTTTGGAATGCCGGCAACATCCTCGAGCTGGCGGATGTCCTGGAGCGTCAGGTCACCAAGCGTGCAGATCGCGTCGACCTGGTTTTCCGAGAGAATGGCCCGAATGGGCCTGCGGGGCGGTCGGTCTGCTATCACGAATAATTTCATACCCCCATTTTACTCCCCTGCCAGCGGCAAAACAAGCAGTAGTGAGTATTGACAAATGGGCGCACAGGAGGTTAGATGGATGGAAAAGGCAGAAAGAAAAAGAACATTCGACAAATAGCGAAAGGTGGTGATGAAACGTGAGCCAGGAAGACGACGACTTGGCCGGAGCGCTGATTGGATTAGGATTGATCGCGCTGGCTGCAAGAGGTGTATATGTCATCGTAAAGGCATTCGGCGGTTTTCGGCGCGGCAGGAAAGTCACGCCGGAAGAGCTCGAGGCATGCGAAGATGAAATCCGCAGTGAAATCGTTCTGGATAAAAAGCCGGAGGCTGAAGAAGCGGCAGAAGAAGAGACCTTTTGTTGCGAAAGATGCTCCAGGAACGTGCCTGTGGATGACATACGCGAGTGCGTTTCATGCGGTGACAAGTGCTGTACGCGTTGCATGGACTATAACGGCCGTTGCCTGTTATGCCGCGATAAGGTCCAATGCAAAAACCCCGCCTGTGGAGCATGGATCGACAAAAAAGAGCAGCGTGTTTGTGAGTTTTGCGAAAAGCCATATTGCGCAAACTGCGTAACGGCAAATCCCTTTCCAGCGCAGTATTGCTCCGACAATTGCTATTGCGACCAGGAAAGCTCCGAGTATGATGATGAATGATACCCACTATCAAGAATGGCACGCAGCAAGCAGAGGGAGGAGGCCCCACATCAGGGCACAATCCAAAGGAGTTCGACTGCAGTAGAGTCCGACTCCTTTTTTTTATATAACAAACGGCGGGAGCCGAATTTAGGCGCGCGAGGGGGCTGGCCATTGGCAGGGAGCATTGACACTCCAGCGAAATTGTACAAGAATGACATATTAATCAGAAAAACAAAAACCGGAGGAAAATCGCTCATGGATCATTTCAAGCATACTGCAGTATGTGCGGGCGTAGGTATCGGGCTCGCCCTGGCCGCCTGGGGATGTTCTATAGCCCATGCGAAGCAATACAGCGACACCCTGCTCTGGGGCATACCGCTCGCGGTTATCGGCATGGCCGGATACGCTAGCATTGCGGCGGCAGCCCATTGGTCGCGCCTCAGCGGCTGGCCCGGGCAAGCGCTCCAGATCACAACCCACGTTCTCATACTGATCGCCGCGGTCAGTACGGTACTGCTGGTCATCAAGGCAATCAAGGTAGAATTGGTCTGCCCTGGTTGCATCCTCTGCTGGTGCCTGAATGCCTATCTGTTTATCAGGACCAGCTGCTACGTACTATCATCGAAGGCCAGCTGAACGGTCGTGCATCCCCTGCATACCCCCCGCGAAAAACAAAAGACGGCAGTTGCGAATTCCAAGCGCTGCCGTTTTCTTATCGCGGGTAACGTAGATGCTGGAACAAGTCCAGTCAGTGCAGGTTTTACCGGGGTAGCCCGGTTTAGGGCACCATGCTTGTAACGCTGGCATGGTACCGCGAGGCGGCGGATAATCAACCGCGTGTGCCTACAGCCTGTCAATACTATACCCCGCGAGCCCCTGGCATTCCGGCCCAGGGCACGGAGCGCAGACAACGCCTTCCGGGCAGGGCATGCAGTTTGCCGTTTCGCAGATGTACGGAACGAATAACACTGCTCCAAGAATTGCGGCAACGATAACCCAAAACCACCATTGTTTCAGGAGATTTTTTTTAGCCGGTGCACCTTCTTGATCTGCCATAAAATAAATCTTAATTCATCTCGAGCTTCAAATCTCTCGGTTCGTCCCTTGAATGTTTTTAAACCATCGCGAGCTCACGGGCCTGTCCTGTCGAATGACAGGATCTACGGGTCCCGGGCTGAGCGATACGTTGAAGGAAAAAGGAGCTGATGAGGGAAGAACCCTCGGTTCGTCCCTTGAATGTTTTTAAACCATCGCGAAGCCACGGGTTATAGGGTCCCGGGCTGAGCGATACGTTGAAGGAAAAAGGAGCTGATGAGGGAAGAACCCTCGGTTCGTCCCTCATTACTGATTATACCAATCCGTAGGATCGATGCCCTGAAGATACTGGTTGCGCGCAACCTCAACTGGTATGGGCTTGTGCGATGGGCACGTATACTCGAGTCCGCACGTCACGAATTCGGAATAGTACGCGCGGTATTCATCCACATACCCGACTGATTCATTTCCAGCCGCCACCTCGTGCGCGAACACATAATATTCATCCGGCGGAACGGCAAGTTCATACCCGTAGCCACTCAAAGAACTGCCGTCGGGGACCAGCTCGTACGTGCAATACTGGTCAGCGCCGTCAACCGTTTCCGCGCAGATCCCCATGAACGGAAGCATCTCGCTCGGATAGCTGACCGATCCCGAGATCGACCCCCAGTGCGCCGTACCGTCGATTTCCTGGACCGCATACGTGTCGGCCGGCACGTGCCGCAGTGCAAGGTATCCCGCGCCGAGCGCAACGGCGAGGATGATAACTGTCATGGCGATGGTGCGGATTTTTTTCATAGGCGCATACAGCTTTAACTGACGCGGATATACGACCAGCCCTTGATGAATTCGCGTACGGTCGTAATCTGCTTTTTGTACGGGTCGAGCACTTTCGCGTCCAGCAGGCGCGGATCGATTTGCTGCAAATTGCCAGGCTCAATGCCGGGATTGTCTTCCTGGCCGCCGGACTTCGCTTTCAATTCTTTAACAATATCTTCCCACTCGTCATTCGTAATCCCTGCCGGCCGGATCAGCACTGACGTATGGTTCAGAAAATTTCCCCACTTCTCGCCGGTGATCGACAGCATGGCCTCGTGCTTTTGCCCGGGCTCATCCGGATCATCGCCTAAATGCAGCTCCCCCGACAGGTTCCGCTCAAGCCACTGCATCGAATCCCCGCACCGGCCATAATGGTGCACGTCGACGAAATCAGCGCTCGAGCCATTGGTCCCGTGGTCGAGGAGCGCAACGAAATGCTGCCACCAAAACTGCGGATGCCATCCGCTGGTAGACGTTTCAATCGGATTCATTTGGCCCTGGAACCACTGGTCGATCTTTTCCGGTGCGAGGAGCGCGTCAATCTGCTCCTCAGTATACCGGTACCCCAAGCGCCGTCGGATGCGCTCCGCCTGTTCGCGCCGGTCAACCCGCTCCCGTGAAACAAGGGCGCCGGTTGCCGGATCGAATACGTAGGTTGTCTGAATCGGGCCGTCGGTTGAAATCGTTTGGGTGATCTCGCCGCCCGTGCCGCGCACATCGACCTGGCACTTGCAGTTCGGGGGTTCACCCTCAGCCGACACAACAGCCGCATTCGCATGCCCGCGAAGGTACTTACTGCACTCATCAGCGCAGGACGCTGCCGCAACGGCGTTGCCCGTGGTAAGCGTCGGCATATTCGTGCCGGCGTTGCTAACATTTATATTCTGGCTTGTCGCGGTATTCGTGTTGACGGCACTATTCGCATTGGCAATGGCGTTTGTATTCCTGTTTGCATTCGCACTATTCGCAGTACTGACGGGCACTTCTCCAGGGGGCTGAGGGCATTCTTCGTCGGCATGGATGCACGCGTACAAGCATCCAGGGCAGGCCGTATAATCACTCGAATGGTAGCAGCCCGTGTTCGGATCAGCCGGGTTTTCATTGATGCTTCCGGCCGAGCCGCAAATGCACGCACTCGTATACGAATAGTGCGCATGTGCGTAATCAGCGCAGTCTATCTGGACGCACCCCACGCCGCTCATCCGCTGCCACTCGTACCCTGAAGGGCAATCATCAACAGCAGCCTCGACAGCCATAGAGCCGGCAACCGCAACCAATGCGGTACAGCTGCAGCCACAAACAAACAAAAATAATTTTTTTATAGCCCCCGTGCGATATGCCGCCGTATGTATCCGCATGGCTTCATCATACAAACCAATGCGGAAAAAATCAATCCTATTGATCAATGCCCCATGAACGGTTCGAACGTCTGCATTGACAGATGTCCGGTTCTTTATTAACATTGCTTACAATAAACATAAACCCCAAACACAGTGAGGTGCGCATGTACATTGATTATGCAGGACCCATTACCCGGCCGGAGAAAATTATCCTCGGGGCGCTGCTCGCTTACTTTCTCGTGATATTCCTCATCATGAGGGCTGATTCCTGCCTTATCCCGAATGCCGGCACCGGCAGCGTGCATGCCGGCATGCCGTACTTTCTCGAAGCGGTAACCATGGACGAGCTGCCGGACGGGCACTATACCGTTTTCGAGCAGCGCGGAGCTTCCACCTGGGTGGTGCTGCACCAGCCCGGGCCGGACCGCGATTTCATGTATACGGTCGCACACCGGCCGGCGGATGCGGCTGCAATCCTGGACTGCGGCATGCGGTTCCAAAAATACGGCACGCGGCTGATTGCATAAGGCAATCGACAGCCAGCTTTTGCCACCGGACGTCCTTCACGGGCCGTCCGGTTTTTTTATGTTTCACGCTGCCCATTGCATCGGTAAAAAAAAAGAAAAGCCCCAAATTGCTTCGGGGCTCGTTACCGATACTGCTGAAGATTCGTTACTCCAGATCGTACACCGCTGCCTGTATACCCAGATCATCGAGAATCCAGGCCAACTCAGGGCCATGGGCAACGCCGATGACGATGAGGCCGTGCTGCAAGCCTCGCGAATCCAAATGGTGGATGGCCTTAGCCAATGCGATCTCGCTGCGGAGGATGCGCACGGCTACTACCAAACGATCCAGTTGCGACGTTCTCTGCCATGGCGGCGTATCCAAGATGGCCGTGTGCAGCAGGTGCAGCGACTGAATCTCGGAACCCAGACAAAAAACCGGATTCGGCCTGGCAAGGTACCAGGTCATCGCGTCTTCGTCTGCCATGTTCTGCATGACCCGGCGCAGGCTGTCACGTTCGATGCTCGGCAAGCCCTGCCGCTTGCCCTCTGTGATAACCTCGTTTAACAGGTTGTCTTCCGTCAGAGGCGTGCTGCACACGCCCTCCCAGGCGATCAGCTCGGGCGATACGAGCGGTATGGCGCGCTTGATGTTGCCCTGGCTTTTTAGGATTTCATCGGGCACGCGTTCCTCATACCCCACCTCGTGGATTTGCAATACTACGGTGATCCGCTTGCCCGCTGCCTTGGCATACGACCGCTCAATGACACGGCGATACTCGTCCAGCTTTTCCCGGACCGGCACGATGTACCGGCCCAGAACCGGGTCAACAGCCATCGAGTCGAATAAAATCGCCACGCTATCGCAGCTGTAGCACTGCCCAATGGCTGCAGGATGCACGTTACTGGATAACCAGATTGGCCGGGGCAATTCGTACATATCCTCGAACGCCCTTTCCAGAACGACAAAGATGAGCAAGAATGCCAATACCACAACGACTGTTGCCAGCCAGCGCTTCATTACATTTTTCTTCACGGGTACCTCCTCGTAAAATGAAAGAACATTCAAACAAGTTTCACCAGACCGTACCACACGGCAAGCCCCGCGTCAAGAGCCCCGGTGCCTCATGCCACCGCTCTCCTAAAAAATCAACCCAACAGTACAGGGATCCGGGATTGACAAGATAACACGCGTCACCTAATCCTTGACAAATCATTATAAAACTGATAGTATGTCTGGTTAAATCGTAAATCGCATTATTGAAAAAACGCTCAAACAAAGTAGGAGGTTCTGATGAAACTCAGACATTGCTCCGTATTCGTTACGCTCATGGCCGTGCTCGTCTGCTGTGGGATCGCTGGTGCTGACGATACGAAACCTCAGTTGCAACTGCAGCTGAATATCTGTACCGATTCCTCGGTTATCCGCGGATTCGGAACGTACGGCCAGCTTATACTGGCTGACGTCAACTCGGATGCGTTCCCCTGGCTCTTCTACGCCGGCCTTATTGACAAGGTACTCGACAAGAAGCGCGGCGACTGGACGACACTGGGATTCCTGGCCGGTGCCAAGGGTTCTCAGGAGGAACAAACGCTATCCGGTCTCGTCTCGCTCCGAACCGACGGTCTCATCAAGGTCGGCGCGCTGTGGCTCAAACAAGGTTCACAGTGCGACTATTACTTCCGGGATAAGGGACTACTTACCTGGACGCTCGCGGAAGTACGGCTTCGCGGGATGAGCGACGTCGCCGACGAGGGGCTCTTCGCCGGATTCGAAACCGAATACTACACGGACAGAACCGGCACGCCGGAGCTGTTCGACATCGGACCGCGGATTGACCTCGCCTTTTCTAAGGTCAACCTGTGGCTCGTATACTTCACGAGGTACGAGTACCCAAGGTTGTACTTCAACGTCAACCTTTGATTCCGTCATTCGTGAAGAATACAAACATGGCTGGTGCTTTGATGCGTCGGCCATGTTTTATATTCCCTCATCCGAATTATTCCCCCTCACCACCTCACACTGCTTGTCTGCATCGGCAATCCTGGCCGTAAACCGCCCTCCTGCCTGCTTGCCTAGAAGCGCACTGCCCAAGGGCGACGCGTGCGAGATAACGCCTTTGCCCGGATCGGACCTTGCCATGCCTGTAATATTACGCTTGACATGGCACGCAAAAATACGTATGATAGACTGAAAACCAAAAAAAACTGAACCCTACATTATAGGAGGTATGCCATGAAGCATACACGAGATCCGTATGGCGGGATTGTTGTGCCGACATGCACCGCGACGACCTACCAGGCAGACAGCGTCGCTAACCTCGAACTTCGATTCCAATGGCTCCTGGGTTTGCAGCCCATGCCCGAGGAAATGCGCGATCAGCGGTTCATCTACTCCCGGTTTGAGACTCCGACCCACGACAGCCTGTACCGGGCGCTCGTCGCAATGGAACCCGGGGCAGCCGAAGCCGCGGTATTTCCTTCGGGAATGTCCGCGATTTTTACCACGATCATGGCGATCGCGCAACAGGGCGATACGATACTGTACACCACGCCGGAGTACGGTTGCAGCGATGAGTTCTACAGGACATGGTGCGCTCGGTACGGCATCACCGCAGTTGCGGTCGATACCACCGACCTCGCCGCATTCGAGCAGGCACTGCTGGAACACCAGTTCCAACTGCGTGCAGTCTTCCTCGAGACGCCGAACAACCCGCGAATCGGGCATTCTCCCATCCGGCAGATCGCCGACCTCACCAAGAAGTACCCGGGACTGAAAGGGCCGGCGCTGATCGTCGTCGATAATACCTTCCTGGGACCCCTGTTCCAGCACCCGTTTGAACACGGCGCGGACATCGTCGTGTACTCCGCGACCAAGTTCCTGGGCGGGCATTCGTGCCAGCTCGGCGGCGTTGCCCTCACGAACTCGGGAGAGCTGATGAAGTGCATCCGCTCCCTGCAGTACACGAGCGGCCCGATTTATACTCCGGCAGCGTGTGCCGATCTCGAGCAGTCGATTGCGGATGTCTTCGGCCGCATGCGGGACGAGGCGGCGTCGGCAGCACAGATCGCGTCCATGCTCGCCCAGCACGGTCAGGTGGCGGAGGTGTATTACTCGACCCTCCTTACCGGCGTACAGGCGGAAATCTACGCCGCACAGTGCACCGGACCGGGATCAATCATCTCGTTGCGCTTGAAAGGCGGCGCGGCTGCGGCGGAAATGTTCGTCAACTCGCTCGAAGTAGTGTACGGCAACACCGTGTCCCTGGGCAGTGACCACTCGCTGGCGATCCTGCCGGCACGTTCAACCCACCTCGGTGTTCCCGAAGACGTACGGATCGCCGCGGGCGTCACCCCGGACCTGGTCCGGCTGTCTATCGGCCTTGAACCGGTAGATCGCCTCATCGAGGACATCACCCAATCGCTTGCACAGTGCGGGTGAAACGAAAATCGTACCAAACCACAAACAAGGGCAGCTCTCACGAGTTGCCCCTTTCTTTTTTTTAATCAGACGGCTCTGTAATAAAACATATGCAAAGAAAGGCGGTTCGCTATGTTACGCTCAGCACCGTGCACTGCACCTGCCTGTTCGCGAGCGTGACGGTGAACATATCGCCCGCTTTTTTCCCGACCAGGGCCATTCCGATCGGCGACGCGTGCGAGATAACGCCTTTGCCCGGATCGGATTCCGCCGAGCCGAGGAGGCGGTACGTTTTTTGCTCGCCGTCCATCCGTACCGTTACGCGGCTGCCGATCCGGATGCGGCCGGTTGCACTTCCCAGCCTGATGACGATCGCGGACTTGATCGCGCCTTCCAGCTCCAGGATGCGCGCGTTGATGCCCCGCAAACGGCCTTTCGCGATCTGGTACTCCGCATTTTCGGAAAAATCCCCGAGGTCCGCAAGCCGCTTCACCTCGGCGATCGCCGGAGGCCGGACAACGCGCACCAGTTTGCGGAGCTCCTGCTTGAACTCCTGCAGTTTTTCCGCGGTCACGTTGCGGTCGGGCTTTGCATGGGTGTACTGCCCTGGTTTTCGTATGGGAACCCTCATAGTTTTATAGTGGTACTGTAGCAAAAATAAAGCATATATAAAAGTTATCTATGCAATCATTTCTAAAGAAAAGGGGGCTTCGAGGGCATGCTTCGCGCCGTATTCGTTAAAAAAACGAATGTCAGCACTTTCGCGAATCAAATACCCCCGGAACCCTTTTGTTATTTTTCCGGCTGTAGGAAAGTAAAAAGAAAACATGAAAATTCTCCTTTACCCGTGCCAGCACACAGGCACGGCACCTTGACACGGAAAAGCCACCGTGCTATACAGTACTGAAAAGCACCTTTCGGTGTTTTTTCAAAAACAGAAACCGTGCACACACGAGGTGTGCGCAATCAACGTTCATTTTTCTGGAGGTTTTTAATGAATTCAGCACTGCAGTGGCTCAACGATGCGCTCGATCAGGTCGACCTGGAAAAAGCACAGGGTCCGACAAACGAAATCGACAAGGACCACCAACTCGGCGATATGTCCGAAGACCTCAAGCGGCTCTTCGTCGTCATGACCGAACAGGCCGAGGCAGCCGATACGCTCTCCCGTGAAATCGAGCACCTCACAATCGATGTGCGGCACGATCCGTCCAAGCAGGACGAACTGGGCAAGAAGTGCCTCGAACTCTCCCTGCAGCGGAGCAGGATGAAAGCAGCGGAAGGGCTCTTCTGGGCGCAGATCCACGCCGACTTGAACGGCACGATACCTGCCGGAGTTTACGCGCTCATCGGCGGTGCCGGCTGGAAGATCGGCTACCAGGACTGCCCGAGCGGAACGATCATGGTCGAAATGCGCAGATTCGACGGCTAAACACTGCTGCCGAAACACACTAAAACCGGGCCCGGACTACACACCACTAGTTCGGGCTATTTTTTATTAAAAAGTTACACGACACTTTTGGTACGCCGTTTTACGATAACGTACTCCTGCAGCGCGACGGCGATAACTCCGATAATTAGCAAGATAACCCTGAAGTACGCGGCGATGGTTACGCCGTGCGCTCCTTGGTCCCCGATAAAGCTGTATGCGGATTTTGCAATAGTCCCCAGGATAACAGGCAGGATAAACCGTTTGAACCCTACCGGTCCGGCCGCGATGACGTACGTGAGCTCGTCATCCGGCGTAAAGGGCAGCACGTACACCACGAGCAGCGTGATTGGGCCGACCGTTTGCACGATCCTGTCGAACCGGTCGTAAAAACGTTCGGAAACGAGCTTCCGGAGGAGCGGCCTGCCGTACCGCTTTACCAGATATACGATGAGGAACAGGCCGATGGCCGTTGCGGCGAAGTTGACGAAAAAACCGACCGTTCCCCCGAACAAATAACCGGACACGATCAAAATGAACGTATTGAGCAGCGGGGTGAACGTCACGTACGCGATCTCGACCAGCACGTACAGTGCCAGCCCGAACTGCCCAGTGCCCTTTACCGCCGCTTGGAGGCTGTCGCGGTCAACGTACTGGGAAAAAATAAAAGCGGCAGCCGCCATGATACACACGTACAGGCAGAGCATGAGGATGCTCCTGAGCGTACGCTGGTCGCTGAATAGTTCCTTAATAGTATGCATATATAGTAAATCAATTTTATTGCTAGGCTGTGAGCCGAACGTACGGGGCTACAGTCTATCACACTGCTCTTCCCCGCAGATGATAAGGTCATGTTCAAGGCTGGGAATTGTAATGATGCCGCCTTCCCTATACACAGCAGACTTCCTGAGCGGTATACCGAAAAAGGTCCTGCCGACCACGATGTAATAATCAGACCCCTGCCACTCCCCTTTTTCCGTAATCTGATAGCGCCACACCAGCATTCTTTCCGCCGGGTGGTCGAAATGGGTGCGGACAGCGTGCAAAATTTCCCGTGCCGTGCCGTCTGGAACGTCCACAGCTTTTTTTACCGGGCGCACAATTGCCATGGGCGCTATGGCAGCGGCAAAAACCAGGAGAATGACGATGAACGTTATGGACAGTTTCTTATGGGACATGTGCGCATTAATGAAAAAACGGAAAACAGAGCGTCATCGGACGACTTTTCCCATGATCTCCTTCACCTCATCCGCCGTATATCCCTTCTGCGCCAGAAACGCATACAATTTCTGTTTTACCGTATACTGCTCTTGTGATGACGGATATTTTTCTTTGAGCCGTCCGTATTTTCGTTTTGCTTCTTGGACAATTGCCGTGTAATCCTGCTGTGCACCTGATTGCTTCCACTCTCCGAGCACTTTTTCAATAATGGGACGCGGGATAAGCCGGTGCTGCATTTTTTGCCTGATGCGGTACATGCCGTCTTTACGGTCACGCAGCTGCCGCAGGACCGCCTCGGCGTACTGCCGGTCGTCGACCAGCCCCTCGGCTTTCAATTCGTTAATCACCTTCTGGACGTGCTCAAGCGTATAGAATCGGTACCGGAGCGTATGCGGGTAACGGCGCTTCAGGTTGGTGACTTTACGTAGTAATTTCTTTTCCGAAAAACCTTGCCTCGAAAGGTAGTCGATGATTTTTTCCCTGATGTGTTGATAGTCCTCACGTGACGGCATAGTGGTCGGCATACGTCCATCATCCTCCGTCCGCAATAAAAAATCAACCCGGAAGTTCGCCGCATTCGCTGCGGCACTGGCTGCGAACCAGGCCGGAAACCGGGCTATGCGTCCCTGACCGAGTACCCGAGCTCACTGATTGCCTTCACAATCTGGGAACGGCTGACGCGCTGGGGGTCAAATAAAACTTGTGTCCGCTGCTTAGCGTAGCTCGTGCTGCTCTCGTGGATCCCCTCTATTTCCTCGAGTGCGCCATCGATACTCATCGCACAGCTCGAGCAGTGCATGCCGCTGATCTTCAGCTCAACCGTCTCGCCTGTTGGCCGTTTCTTCGTAAAAAACATAGTCCTATTAATTAGTATACCTCCATAACGCCGGTATACATCCCCATTGAGCAGGCGAAGATGTAAATCCCCGTCTCTTCGGGCGTAAACCGGAACACCTCAGAATCCGTCGGGTCAAGGACTTCGTAAATACCAAACTCGCGGAAGGTAAACGCCGCAGCGCACGAGTAGGTTTCGTCGGTGCTGACCGTCAGTTCGACGGGAATGCCCGCTCGCACGCTGATTCGGTCCGGACGGTAGCCCCTGTTCTCGACATTGATCTTCACCCGCTGTACCGTATCGGTGCTCATCGGGCCGTTACCGGCATCAGGGGCGAACTCATGGCTCCCGGCGGGCTGGCCTGCATCGAAAGCCAGCTTCAGCCGCGCCCAGGAAACTGGCGCATCGGCAGCCTGGAGCGCCCCATTCAGGCTGTACACGGACATGGCGATCAGGAGGATCGCTGCGGTCCTGAGAAATTTTGTCCGCCAAGCCTCAGACAGCTTTGCCGTCGCGATTCCGACGAGCCCGAATATCGGCGAGGTGCCGAGGACGAAAACCATCATAATGAGCGCACCCGTAAATGGGCTCCCGCTGTTGATTGCCAGAATCTCCATCGCCTGCGTAACGCCGCACGGGATGAGGACGGTGAGGAACCCCAAGACTGCCGGTGAAAAAAAGTAATCTGCTTTCGCCGATGACTTTACCAAGCGGCGGACAAAACGCGGCGGCTGGATGACGACGTACCTGAAGATCGGGTGGACGTTGAGCAGGTTGAGGGCGGTCGCGAGCATAAAGAGCGCCGCGAGTGCCTGAAAGGTAATCCGCAAACCGAGGCTGAGGGTAATGACCGAGCCGAGCCAGCCGAGGAAGAAACCGAGAACGGTATACGCGACCAATTTCGCAGCCAGAAACAGGGTTACGGGAAGCCAGTCGTTCAGATTGAACGACGTGAAGGCGAGCCTCTCTTGCCCCGCGGATTCCCGGAGCTCCTTGCCCTTCTGGTTGGCGATTGCCGAGGCGAGGAGGCCGCCCTGCACGGCGAGGCAGGAGAGCCCGCCGGTGGTCAGCCCTGTTAAAAATATCACCCAGAGATCCATATTACGTTTCTATAGTAATAGTTTTCAATCGGAGCGCATTCATAACCACCGAGACGCTGGAAAACGCCATAGCAAAACTCGCGAGCATGGGATTGAGCTGCATGCCCGTCAGCGGATACAGGGCTCCCATCGCGACGGGGATGAGGAGCACATTGTACCCGAACGCCCATGCTAAATTCTGCTTGATGTTGCGCATGGTCACTTTCGCGAGCCGTAGGGCTTTCGGAATCAGCGAGACATCTCCACGGAGCAGCGTCACCCCTGCCGATTCCATCGCGATATCCGTCCCCCCGCCCATTGCGATTCCGATATCGGCGAGCGCCAGTGCCGGCGCATCGTTAATCCCATCGCCTGCCATCGCGACGACGTCTCCCTCAAACTGGGACTGCCTGATGAATGACGCTTTATCTTCCGGGCGAACCCGCGCACGCCAGTTTCGTATCCCTACGCGCATTGCAATGGTATTCGCTGCCGTACTGTTGTCACCGGTCATCATGACGGGTTCAATGCCCATGCGCACGAGCTGCGAAACCGCGGACGGCGACTCGGCTTTGATGCGGTCCGTGATCGCGATTGATCCCCGGTACGTTTTCCCTTCGGCGAGCGCCAGTACGGTCTCACCGCGCGCTTCGTGGCCCGTAATTTCCGCTCCTTGTTCGGGGGTCACGGGGATTCCTTTCTCGCGGATAAACTCATGGCTCCCCAAAAACCACTCTGCGCCATGTATCGTGCCGCGCACGCCTTTCCCTGCGATTGCGGTAAAATGATCCACGGGATCCAATTCCATGGATAGCTCGTGAGCTTTTGCAAGCACTGCGCCGGCAAGCGGATGTTCGGAATGCTGCTCGAGGGAGGCGGCGGTACGGAGCGTTTCGGCTGACGCATAGGCGCTCACGGACGGTTTGCCTTCGGTGAGCGTCCCCGTTTTATCGAGCACGACAAGTGTTGTCTCGTTCGCACGCTCGAGCGCCTCAGCGTTGCGGATTAAAATCCCGCTCCGCGCGCCCCTGCCGATCCCGACCATAAGCGACATCGGCGTCGCGAGCCCGAGTGCGCACGGGCACGCGATGATAAGCACGGAAATCATGCTGACGAGCGCCCGTGGCAGCCTCGGCTCCGGCCCGACGGTGAACCAAAGTACGAAGGTTACGGCAGAAAGTCCGATGACGATCGGCACGAAATACGCAGAAATGGTATCGACGAGCTTTTGGATTGGCGGATGAGACCCCTGCGCCTCACGAACCATGCGGATAATCTGAGAAAGTTTCGTTCTTCCGCCGACAGCGCGCGCTTCCATCTCGAATGATCCAAGCGTATTGACTGTCGCGGCGTACACTATATCTCCCGCCCGTTTTTCGGCTGGCATGTTTTCTCCCGTCAGCATGCTCTCATCGACGGCGCTCGCGCCTGAATGGATCACTCCGTCGACGGGGATCTTCTCGCCCGGTTTAACAAGCAGCACGTCGCCGGCCTCGATAGCTTCAATCGCAACATCCTGCCACGATCCGTCCTTCCGGACGTGCGCAACCGTCGGCTGCAGCTGGAGCAGCTCCTTGATGGCAGCGGACGCCTGGCCTTTGGCGCGGACTTCAAGGTACTTTCCGAGCACGATGAGCGTCAGAATCACCGATGCAGTCTCAAAATAAACATGCATGGGAATGCCGGCAGATTCGAAATATTTCGAAAAAACGACGGCTGCAACAGAGTAGCCGTAGGCAACGGAAGTCCCCAGCGCCACGAGCGTATCCATGTTCGTTGTCCTATTTTTTGCCGCAGACCAGGCGCTCTTATAAAAATCCTTCCCGAGCCACAGCTGCACGGGAGTTGCGAGCAGCAGCATAGCGAGCGGGTGCTGCAGCAACGCCGGCGCGAACGGAACCATCGCCCCGATAAGCAGGAGCGCCGAGCATACTGCGCCGACGAGCAGCTTCTGCGTCAGGCGCGCTTCGTGAACCGCATGATCGCGCTCCATGAGGTCTTCGGCGTCGCTCTCCGACGTATGCGCCGCGTATCCGAGTGAGCGGACGGCGCTTGCTATCGTATCAGCGGAAACCTTTTTCGGATCGTACGATACGTACGCTTGTTCGTTGCTGTAATTCACCCGAGCTGCTTCGACGCCCTCGGTTTTTGCCAGCTTTCTTTGGATATTCGCGGCGCACGACGCGCAGTGCATTCCGGAAACATAAAAATCCATTTGCTCAGGCATACTTTTCCGGATTTTTAACAAATTTTTTCTTGCACCCGGAAGCGCAGAAATAGTACGTTGACCGCTTATAGGCGTGCGCGAAAGCGGCATGCTTGGGGGATACCTTCATCCCGCATACGGGGTCAACGATCATGGGCGCAGCGGGAATATGCGAATGCCGCATGAGCGGCTTGATGCTCTTCCGGTCTGCGAGAATTTCGTGAATGTGGTCCAGGAGCCGTACGTACTGCGGATGCGAGATGCAGTACATGATTTCCTTGCTGTTCCTCTTGGCGACCACCGCACCTTCGCGCCGGAGCACCTGCAGGTGCTGGCTGATATTCGCCTGGGTCATGCCTGTCATATGGATCAGCTCAGAAACGGTAGAACACCGGTTGCCCAAAACGCGCATTATTTCGATGCGTTTTTGGTTTGCAAGGGCTTTGAGCAGCTTCGCGTACAGTGTGTAGGTGAGGATAGACATATTCAATATATTGAATATATACCACTCACCGCTCACCGTCAACCGGCCACTTATCCACACGGCATAAAAATACAAAAATCCCCGCAGCCGAAATGCTCTGCCGCAGGAAATCTCCCTCACCCGCCTCCTGTGCGGCCTGCCTTATGATTTCGGCCTCACCGATGAATGGTGGTGCATGATGCGCCACTCGCCGTCAGCATTTTTTCCCCACGCAAAAGTAAAGCGAGCCTCAACAATGATTCTTTTGCCGGCGGATTCGGGATCGGCGGAATCAACTTCAAAATTGTACATGCCGGAATGCAGATACGAGTCGGGCCCGAGAGGCTGCACCTTGGCATCAATGACTTCACCCGACGGATTGCTTTCAAGGAAGTGCTCGAAATACTGCTCCGCGCCGTCTTGCCCCAGTTTGAAATCGCCGGAAACAGTCGGTAAAAAAGTGGCATCCTCGGTATAGAGCGCAGCGACCTGCTCGGGATCTCCGGTCAGCAGTGCTTCGTTCCACCGTGAAAAATTTTCGGAAGCGATTGATTCAAAATCCATTTCAACTTTTTCCGGCGACGCTCCGGCATCGCCCTCCTGCTCCGCTGCATCTGCCGGGGGCTTATCTGCGGATGGCCTCTGGCCTGGCATTTCCATATTCATCGTTTTTTAGTTAAATAATTATTACGGCTACAGTATACCACACCTCATGCACACTATTCTAATAAGTAAGGCAAAAAGTAATTACTTTTCAATCCATTCCCTAGTGATCCATTTTTTTACCAGAGCGTCTTCAATATCGATTCGATGCGCTGTGGCAATGACGAACACCAAACCGAGCACATCAGCCAGTTCCGTGGCTAATTTTTTTTTGGATTTTCGCGCCGGCAGGTACTTTACGGGACGGCACCTTTTCTTGTGTACGAGGTACGACTGGACGAATTCGCCGAGCTCTTCCGCCAATTTTAAAACCAGGTAATCTTCGCTCGGTTCAATGCGATCCCGCTTGAGATTGCCGAGAAATACCCTCGATGCGCTGTTTTGTAATTCTTTGGTTTCCATCTTGCGTAATCATTAATTATTGTGGCAAGCATTCGTTGACACTTTTTCCTAAATCTTTTTTTCGAGAACAATGTGGTCATCCCAGCCATCAACACGCGCCTTCTTATAAAAAATCCGCTCAAATCCATTTGTGTAATAAAAAGAGCGAGTTCTCCGGTAGGGTTCGTAATCGTCTTCATCCGGCAAGGTTTCAACTTCTATCGAATGGCAACCGAGCTTTCTGCCCTCATTTTCCAGCCACTGCAGCAATTTTTGCCCCACACCCTTTCGTTGCGCTGGCAGCTGAACCCCCATCCACAGGAGCAGCATCTTTCCGGAATACGCAGTGTAGCACAAGAAACCGACAACGATGCCGTTCTCTTTTGCGACGGCTACGTTATTCAGGTCAAAATCAATCCTCATATTCTTCAACCCTTCATCAGTAAACCAATCCTTCAAGTTTTTTGCGGCTGCCATCGCCTGTTCTCTGTCTTTTTTTGATGCGTTGGATATCTGCATGGTGTAGAGTATAGATCCTTTGTAACATCATACCAAAAAGCCCCCGTGACGGGTAGTTCTGGCGGGGCCACGAGGATTCGGGTCCATAAGCAGCGATGAATGCTGCGCAAACTCGCATTCATCGGCGCTCCCCTGAACTTAGTTCAGGGTCGCTGCTGCTTTTCGAATCCATTGGCTAGTTACGCTATTGTAACATCGTACCAAAAAGCCCCCGAGACGGGTAGTTCTGGCGGGGCCACGAGGATTCGAACCTCGATCAACGGTTTTGGAGACCGCTATACTAGCCATTGTACTATAGCCCCATAAAAAATTCCGAATCAACTACGAACCAAAGGTCTCGGGTTACCTGCGATGGCCGATACGGCTTATTTCGGAATACAGTGAAAGCTACTTTCGAAAAAGGTCTTCAAAATTACTTCGTTTCTTTATGCATCGTGTGCTTTTTGCACCACTTACAGTGCTTCTTGATCTCAATCCGGTCCTTGTGCAGCTTTTTATTCTTGTGCGAGTGGTAGTTGATGTGTTTGCACTCCGTACATTCGAGCTTGATGATGTTGTCTTGTGACATAATATTGCGATTAATCAATAATTCTGCAGTGCTCCCAAAAAATGGTGCGCATTTTTTGGGAAGAGGGGCATGCGCACAAGGGGTGCAGTGGAGCTTATTTGACAAGCCACACGTAACCCGCCAGAGCGGCGACCCGATAAGTTACCCGTCGGATTCGAACCGACGACCTACTGTTTATCCCTCGACTTCGCTCGGGATAGGCTCCACAGTTGCTCTTCCGGGGCATGCCGGCGGTTCCCGCATCGTCATGCCCGTCTCGACTCCTCGCAAACACAAGCAGTTGTGTTTGCTCGTGGTCTCGACCCACTGAGCTAGGGCCTGGAGCCACCCGTCGGATTCGAACCGACGACCTACTGTTTACAAAACAGTTGCTCTACCACTGAGCTAGGGTGGCGCGTCCGAACGGATAGCTTTTTTAAAGAGTCATGAGGTTTTAAAAATACTCCTGCGGCTGCGCCTCGTTCGTGCCCGTTCGAATCCCATGGGATGCAAACCCCCAAAAGACCGGAACCAGCAGATTTATACAGCCCTTCGGCGGCACAAACAGTATGCCAGCTACTCATACTCACATCTGGTGGGCAGGGAGGGATTCTCGTCCTGGGCACCAAACAATTCTGCGCAAGCTCGAATTGTTTGTCACTCGGCTGCGCCTCGTTCGTGCCCGTTCGAATCCCATGGGATTCGAACCCCCTAAAGGCCGAGGCCAGCAGATTTATACAGCCCTTCGGCGGCACAAACAGTATGCCAGCTACTCATACTCACATCTGGTGGGCAGGGAGGGATTCGAACCCCCGAAGGCCGAAGCCAGCAGATTTACAGTCTGCCCCGTTTGACCACTTCGGTACCTACCCGCCCGCCAGATATGAGTATGGCATGTCCACCAAGCCCGAGGTAAAAACCACGGAGCCTGTCCCGGCGAATGCCGGGGGTACCTACCCATGTTTGACTGTCAAATTGCTTTCCCCGTTGCAACCGTTGCGCGGAGTCGAACCGCAGACCTACTCCTTACCCCCCGCATCATTTTGCTTCGCTCAATGTACGGGGCAGGCATGGAGTGGCGGCATTTATCCCGTCCGAGCCGATGGCCAGAATTGAACTGGCGACCTACTCCTTACCATGGAGTTGCTCTACCAACTGAGCTACATCGGCTCGGACGGGACCAACTGAGCTACAACAACTGTAACAGGGCAAGCTGGGCTACAACGCGATAGGGAGAACAACCTTACTTCCGGACTACAGCTGCTTCAACGCTTCCTCGAACTCAGCGAGCTTTTCATTCTCTGGATTCACCTCACGAAGCTTATCTACGGTGGCCTGCACGAGCGGTTTATCTTTGAGCTCGAGTGCGGTCTCGGCTACCCTGTCGAGATTGCGCGGATTGTTTGGTTCGAGCTTCACCGCCTCTTGGAAACAGTCGAGCGCTTTCTGCGGTTCACCTTCCGCACGGTACACCTCTCCAAGCTCCACGTGGTACCCCGCTACTTCCTTTGCGAGCGATACCGTCGAGACATCGCCACGGTCGATGCTGCCAGTCTGCTTGTTCGGAGATTCAGAGAGGTCTGTCGAACGGAGCTTAAGCAGGTACTGGTATATCTCTTTTGCGTGGTCGTAATCTCTGAGTTCGACGTACAGGCCGCCAAGATTTTCATACGCTTCTACCGACCTGCTGTCAACGCTGATTGCCTCGATGTACTTCTGCTCCGCTTCCTTATACAGTTCACTGTCCCGGAGCGCCCGCGCATCGCGTATGAGGATCGATACGTTCTTTTCTTTTGCTCCCTCGTCCTGAGGCTCGAGTTCACGAATTTTACTGCGGTAGTTCTGCTCCAGTTTGCGGAGGGCGTTATAGAAACCGCGTATCGCTGACGGTTTGCTTTCACTGCTGCTACCGTCGACATTTCCATTCTTGAGGACGCTGCGCGCCCGCATTGAGGCGAGTTTGCGCTTGAGCCTCCCCTCAATCAAGCTCCGCTTCACCTTGCTCTGCTGTTCCTCCTTGATGGTTTCCGTATTAATCGCAGCGAGTATGGAAAATTTTCTCCAGAGTATCACGAGGATCGCGATAATTGCTGCTGCGAGAACGGCAATTGCGATGTAGTCGAGTATCATACGATGCGTACTTCTTCCAGGGGCACCTCAGTGACACCCTTATCGATTCTTACCATGACTGTCTTCTTGATGACATTGTAGGAACTCACCGTTCCCTTTCCTAGCTTCGTCGTAACCGTACTGTCAATCGGCGGGAAGTCCTTCAGTGCCGCCTCATAATCAGCCGCCTCATACGCGAGACAACACATGAGCCGTCCGCACGCACCGGATATCCTGTCGCTCCCCCTGCTATGAACCTGCTGAATTCGTGCCATCTCTGTCGTTACGCTCGTGAGATCACCGAGGAACTGCTTGCAGCATACCTCGCGCCCGCACGGGCCGAATCCTCCCATGCGCCGGGCCTCATCGCGAATACCGACCTGCTGCAACCGGATCGACTTCTGGAACGCCCGAGCGAGATCTTTGACGAGTTCCCGGAAATCAACACGCCCATCTGCGGTAAATACGAACGTCACCCTTCCGCCATCGAACGAGAAGTAGCAGTCGACGAGCTTCATGGCCAGTCCGCGCTGCTCGACGAGCGTCCGTGCTTTCGAGAGGAGCTCATCGCGCTTCTCCTGCTGGGCGTTGCCCCGCTTAACGTCCTCGGCGGTCGCGCGCCGAACGATCTGCCTCAGGGGTTCATCAAGCGTTTCGTCATCAACTTCGGCGACGCTCACCACCTTCGCTATCTCGAGTCCCGTATCAACCCTGACAATGAGGTGGTCGCCGGGTTTTACCTTAGCGTCACTGCAATCATAGTGGTAGACGTGATCCCAGGGATTGAACTGTACTCCGGCGGCACGTTTGATCATAGCGCGATCCGCTTATACTCCCGGAGCTGGATGTTTTCGCCGAGCTTCATGATCTTCTCATGTATGAGCTGCTCGATCGTCTGCTGATCGTCCTTTATGAATGGCTGCTTGCTGAGGCAGACTGCCGAGTAAAATTTCTGGACCTTGCCCTCAATAATTTTCTCCCGAATGTGCTCCGGCTTCCCTTCCCGTTCGAGCTGGGCTTTGAATATTTCTTTTTCTTTGTCAAGGATCTCTACGGGCACGTCCGCCGGCGTCAGGTAAGCCGGGTCGGTTGCCGCTATCTGCATTGCGATGTCGTGCGCGAGCTCCTTCATTTCTTCCGTCTTCGCTACGAAATCGCTCTCGCAGGCGATCGCGATGACCGCCGCGACTTTTCCGTTTGCGTGTACATACGCACCGATAATGCCTTCGCGCGTCTCGCGGTTCTGCTTCTTAGCCGCGACCTTCTGGCCCTGCTTCTTGAGGTATTCGACGGCCTTCTCGCTGTCGCCGCCCGTCTCTTCGAGGGCACGCTTTGCATCCATCATGCCGACTCCCGTACGCTCGCGAAGCTGTCGAATCAATGATATCTCGATTGCCATAATCGTATACGATGGTTAGGTTATTGCTGAAGCGGTTCTGTGGGATGAGCGGCGTTCTCTTGCGCGGGTGCCGCCTGTTCAGTTGCTGCGGCTGCAGCTTTCCGCTTCTGTGCCTCTCCGATCACCTCAACAATTGCAGATACAATGAGTTTGATGGACTTGGTCGCATCATCATTAGACGGGATCGGATAGTCAACGAGGTTGGGATTGCAGTTTGAGTCGACCATCGCGACGACCGGAATCTTCTTCTTGCGGGCTTCACGGAGCGCTGTCTTCTCTTTCTTCGTATCGACGATAAAAATCAGCTCCGGGAGTGCCGTGAGGTCCTCAATGCCGCCGACGAGCGTCTCGAGGTACGTGATCTCTTCGGAAAACTGCAGCTGTTCATGCTTCGTGTACTTTTGCAGATCCCCCCGGTCTCGCTTCTGGCGCAAATCTTTAAGCCGCCTGGTCAGCTTCGAAATGTTCTCGAAGTTCGTGAGTGTCCCGCCGATCCAGCGTTCGGTAACGAAAGGCATACCGACCTGCTCAGCCGCCTGCCGGACGATCGGCTGGGCCTGCCGTTTCGTTGCGACGAGAAGCACCTTTCCGCCCTTGGCAACTTGCGCACTAATAAAATCGCTCGCCTCACGGAGCATCCGCGCCGTCTGCTCCAGGTCAATGACATGGACGCCACCGCGCGCCGTGTAGAGGTACGGCTCCATCTTCGGGTGCCACCGTTTGAGCTGGTGCCCGAAGTGCACGCCGGACTTCAGCATCTCGAGTAGAGATATTTCCTGCATATAAATTTCCCTTTGTTATCCGCTGCTCACGTCTATCCAGCTGCTCTAAACCTCGTGACGCCTGCGTGAGGCGCCGAGGCCAAGGATGAGCCGCCAGTCAGAGAGCATGGGTGGTTAATGAGTAATTACGACACTTTTTGAACTCCTTTGTAAAGCCTGAAAAGTGGTGCTCCTATAGTAACACAACATAAAAAATAATCAAGTGTAAGGCCGCAGCCTTGCGTAAAACTGCGAACCCTGCTACACTGCTGCTACATATAGCGTATGAAAAAAGATATCCACCCAGAATACCATACTGATGCGAAAGTCGTCTGTGCGTGCGGCAACACGTTTACGACTGGTTCTACCGTGGCTGAGATCCACACCGAAATTTGCTCCCTCTGCCACCCCTTCTATACCGGCAAACAAAAGCTGCTCGATGACCGCGGCCGCGTCGAACGGTTCCAGCGCCTCGTCGAGAAAAAAGCTTCGTTTAAAAAAACAGCGGCACAGAAGGCCACCGCGACAAAAAAAACCGGGAAGAAAGCAGACAAAAAGAACGGTTAGCTAACCATAAACGTCCCCCCACCCATTTTCGTGTGCGGGGATTTTATGACTATGAGCACGGACCGCATAACACTCCAGGAACGGTATGAGCAGCTCGAGCGGGAACTCCAGGACCAGGACGTACTGCGGGACAGCAGTAAGCTCCAGAAATTCTCAAAGGAGTACAACGAACTCGGACAGCTGCTCGAAAAGTACGGCAAACTCGATGCGATACGTGAAAGCATCGGGCAGGTCGAGGCTACCCTCAAGGACGAATCGGACTCAGAGGTGAGGGAGCTCGCTGAGGAGGAACTCTCGTCACTCCGCCAAAAACAAACTGAACTCGAGGAGCTGATCAAAGAGGCGCTCAATCCTGCAAATCCGCTGGATAAAAAAGACATCATCGTAGAAATTCGTGCCGGCACTGGCGGGGATGAAGCCGCGCTCTTCGCGGCTGACCTGTTCCGCATGTACTCGAGGTATGCTGAACGCAAGAGCTGGAAAACAAACCTCCTGAACTCAAGCAGGACCGGCATCGGCGGACTCAAAGAAGTAATATTCGAGATCAACGGCAGGAACGTATACAGCGATCTCAAATACGAGAGCGGCGTCCACCGCGTGCAGCGCGTGCCGGATACGGAAAAGAGCGGGCGCATCCATACCTCGGCAGCAACCGTGGCAATCTTGCCGGCTGCGGAAGAGGTTGACATTGAGCTTAAACCTGAGGATCTCGACATTCAGGCTACCACCTCAAGCGGTGCCGGCGGCCAATCAGTCAATACGTCGTACTCGGCAATCCGCATCATCCACAAACCGACCAATACGATGGTTACCTGCCAGGATGAACGTTCCCAGCGGCAGAATAAAGAAAAGGCGCTCCAGGTGCTCCGCTCGCGCCTCCTCGCAATCGAAGAAGAAAAACGCAGCAGGGAGCGTGCCGACGCGCGAAAGAACCAAATCGGCTCAGGAGACCGGTCGGAAAAAATCAGGACGTATAACTTTCCCCAGGACCGCGTCACCGACCACCGCATCAAGAAGAGCTACCACGGCCTCAACGCTATTCTCGACGGTGGCCTCGCGAGCGTAATCCGCGACCTCAAGGCAGCGGACCAACCAGCATGACAATACAGGGAGCGCTCCTTGGCGCCATTAAAAAACTATCAGGCACACACTCAACCTCAGCCCACCTCGATGCTGAGGTCCTCTTGTCGTTCATCCTCAAGAAACCGCGGGGTTACCTGCTCGCCCACCCTGGCCGCACGGTATCCGCTGCCCACTACCGCCATTTCAGCAAGCTTATCGGCCAGCGGAGGCGCGGGATGCCGGTCGCATACCTCACCGGCAGCAAAGAATTCTACAAGCTCGACTTTGTCGTGACCAAGGATACGCTGATACCGAGGCCGGAGACTGAACTGCTCGTCGAGCAGGCGATTCAGGCAGTTCGCGAACGGCGCCGGCAGCACCCGGAACAAAAAAAGGTGGCCGTCGCTGACATCGGGACCGGTTCCGGCTGCATAGCGGTTACGCTCGCGAAATACCTGCCGAATGTGCACATGTATGCGATAGACAGTTCTCCAAAGGCGCTGGTCGTCGCAAAAAAGAATGCCCGCCTGCATCATGTTGCGAAAACCGTTTCGTTCTTGCAGGGCAACCTCCTCAAACCACTCTGTACGAAGAAAAAAGGCGTAAAAAGACTGCCGGTTCCCGGCGTAATCGTCGCAAACCTCCCTTACCTCACGACGGATGAACTGCACGGCGTACCCTTTGAACCGCGGCAGGCGCTTTATGGCGGCAAACTCGGATTGGAACTCATAGAACGTCTGCTCATGCAGTCAGCGGAAGCAATGCCGGTTGACACGATGATTGTGCTCGAGATTGCGCCAACGCAGGCAAAAGCTATAGATTATATGGCAGGACAATACCTGCCGCTGAAAAAGGTATCGTTTATAAAAGACCTAGCCGGGCGGGACCGCGTTGCGGTCATCAGATAAAATATGGGCAACTCGTTTGAGATTTATCCATACGACAGGAAACATTTGACGCTCCATACGGCAAGCGTATACTGAAGCTGTACTCCGGTACAAAAACCACAAAAACAAAACTCTTCGCCCTTTGAAAGGAGGTGAAGCGGAATGTCGAATTTGACAAGAGTCGTTCGATTTCTCGATTGGATCGAGAAGCTCCCGCAAGGTACACACGTGGGTCAAGAGATCCGTGCGCGCGCACCGGATCTGGACTGCTTACCGCTGTTCATTAAACAGCCGGTCCTGACGCTCTATGCACGCATCTGCATCGATGGCCTCGACCAGCCGATTCTGGGATTGATCGTCTCAATGACGGTCGACGTGGAGAACAGCCGGTTCTCCATAGAAATCTCCAGGAATCCCCTGCAGCGGAAACTTGAATGCGTTTTAGAATCGTATCCCCTCGAAAAACTGCGAGGCTTCCGGCAAATGACCCGAGAAGCAATGATTGAATTGCTCGGTATGCAACCGAGTCAACCGAAAAAGAGGAACCTTAATGTACCTGCTGGGAGAACTTTATGCGCCCTTCACACCGCCACGGTAGAGCCCGCTCCGCGGATTCAGCCGTAACCCTAACAAGACCACCGATGACTTCTCAACGCACTACACACTCACCATTGAGAACGAGGTGGTCTTTTTCTATTCGTACGTTACCGCCTGGTCTTTCGGAACGATGTGCACCCAGATCGCTCCGCGGTTGAGCTCGAGCTCATTCCCCTCCTGGTCGTAGAAACGCGTTCGGTCTGTCCGGGAGCCCTTTTTCCAGGTGCACGGAATCGCGAGCCCGTCACGGAACATCCACGCGCTGCCCTCTCCTCCAGCGTAAATCTCAAGCCTGCCCTTGCCGCCGTCCAATAGTGGCTCTTCAACAAGCTGTACAATAACGTTCTTTACTGCAATCTGCTCGCCGGTATTGTTATCGAGATGGGGCTCATCAGCATTGAACCGCAGGTACTCATTCCGCTCACGGTTGTAAGTAAAATCAACCTTATACGTCAGGCCATAGGAAAAGTTGAAACTCGCGGTTTTACCGCCATCCCCGCGCGACTCAAGCTCGGCGTCATCTTTGAAGCGCCAGGGATCGAACGTCGCGGCATGTTCAATGAGTCCCTTGTCGTGAAGCGCAAAATTCATTTTTTCCGATGATGTCACCAGATTGTGCGGCGCGGACTTTGACGTATCCCTCCAAAAGTACTTGGCGTCGCTCGAGAGTGCCTCGAGATCATTGATGTCGTCGTTCTCACGGATAACGGTGAGCGCCTTCGGGCTGCCGCCGGCGTGGGCGTACAGCGCTCCGTACTCAGATGACCACTCGAGGTAGTACGGCCGTGCTGAGCGGACTGGCATGATCTCGGGAATAATTTCAGAGGGGTCGAATACTGCCATGAATCGCGTAGCGCCTCCCTCGACGAGCGACTCGTATACGACAGAAGCCTGCGACAGGCCGCTCTGGGGCCTGACTGACAGAAGATTTTCTATCATCACCGCATACGGCCAATAGCCCGCTTTATCAGCATCGACGATGGATCCGTCAATGAGGCGCTCCATGGTCACGGCAGCCGTTTCAACCATCGCCGCTTCGCCTTTCATGATGAGAGAATTTCCAGCCAATGAAAAGTATGAATTCACGACAGCTGCACTCGACGCGAGGTACGTAACGCAGTACCACCACGAAAAAGCGGTCGCCACAACAAACAACCCCGCGACCCAAGGGACCGTGTGCTGTTCGCGAATCGGATGCCATGCGGATGGTTTTTTGTTTTGTTTTTGCATTTTTACGGACGGATGCAAAAGGCGCTAATTGTATTCAATGGTACGGTCGGTTGGCACTACCTCTACCCAGGTCTGGCCTGCGTTGAATGCCACCTCATTGCCGTCGAGATCATAGAAGAGCGTACGGCTGTCCTTGTCCTCTTTTTTCCAGGTCGCATCGATAGCAACGCCATCCCGAAAAATGATCGCTTCACCCTCCCCGACCGTCTCCATACTCAGACGCTCGGCATCTGCGAGGTGGGTAGCAACTTTCTGGACGATTATATTCTTCGGCTGGATAGTCGTACCGTTGAGGTCGGCATGCACTGCCCCGCCCTGCGAACGGATGTAGGTATTCGTTTCCCGATCATACTGATACTCAACCTTGTAGCTGAATGACGAGTAGTCGATGCTGATGGCCTTGACCTCTACCGGGCGGTCTGCGAGATCGGCATCATCTTTGAATGTCCAGCGCGTGAATGATGATGCTTCTTCAGCCCCCGTATCCCGGAGCGCGTACTGCATGAGCTCTCCGGAGGTGAAAAGCGTATGTTCACTCGCGAGCGGCAGGTCCTGCTTCCTCCAGAAATACTGCGAGTTGTAGAACTGGTTCAGGTCGAATACTTCGTACGTGCTGATATCGGCAAGCGCCTGCGGGCTGCCGCCGGCGTGAGCGTACAGCGCTCCGTACTCGAGTGTCCAGTCAATAAAGTATGGCCGCGCAGAACGGACCGGGCCGATTTCCCCTGGTGTTGAGCCCCCATACACAGCTAAAAAACGCGTAATACCGCCCTCGGCGAGCGCCTCATACACAACTCCGGCTTCGGTGAGGCCAGACTGCGGCCGCACGATTGATAAATTTTCTACCATGACCGCCACCGGAAAATAGGTCGCCTGGTCTGCCGGAACGTAGACGCCATCAATCGCTCTCCGCACGAGAGCGTCCTGGCCTGTCGTGGTCGCTGTTGAGGCTGGTTCACTGGTATCCGTTGGGCCAAAAAGGATATATCCCCCAATGCCCGCAATGACGACGACAACTGCAGCGACAATATAAATCCAGGTTCGGTTCTTGCGCTTGCCCCAGATAAGTTCCTTTGATGCGTCCTTTTTGTTGCCCATAGTACGATCGTTAGTGCCCTACTTTTTATCCCCTGCAGTAGCTCCGCTCGCCCCCGCAGCCTTCTCATCTTCAGCAACACCTTCCTCACCTGCAGCCTTCACCCCCTCTTTACCGACTACTTCAACTTCTGCAGCTCCCTCGGCTGGCGCCTCTTCAAGAGCCTTGAGTTCAGCTTCCGTCCGCGGAGGCTGTACGCTGGTGATCACTTCATCTGCTTTCGAGAGTACTGTTACCCCTTCCGGCAGCTTGAGGTCTCGGACGCGTATCGCATCGTCAAACGTCTTGAGTGCGCTGATATCAACTACGAGTTCCTTGATCAAATACTGGGGCAGGCACTCAATCTTCAGAGCATCCATGCTTTTAATGAGGATGCCCCCGAGCTCTTTCACTGCTGGTGATGCGCCGATGAAGGTGAGACTGACGTCGGTATGAATCTTCTCTTGCATATTGATCCGGTAGAAATCAACGTGCACGAGCCGGCCTTTGACCGGGTCTCGTTGAATATCCTGCACAAGCACTTTAACTGGCTTCGCCATGCCGACCTGGAGGTCTATCAGACCGCCCCTCCCCGCTTGCTTCAGAAGCGCTTCAAATTCCTTATAGCCGACTGACAGGTGAGTGCTCTCGGTACCGTGGCCGTAGAGCTCCCCGAGTAACTTTCCCTCCCCGCGGAGCGCGCGTTTTGCAGCGCTCGTTACATCGCGCACTTCAGCTCTGATGAGCGTCGAAGATTCTGTGTTGTTCTCTTGTTCCATACGTGACTGCAAAAAAGAAAAATTAATTAAGCCGTGTGTACCGTAAACTCCCCCTCTGCTGCCGGTACGCCGTAACCGCACTAGAAGAGCGCCCCAGCCGCATCCTCTGCCCGAACCGCGGAAGATACGTCGAGCACTGTATTGCTCGTGATCGGCTCCCCGTTCTTGAACTGCGCTACATCAGCCCCGGTCAAGTCGGTTACGAGACCGACTGAATTTACCCCCCGGTCGTTCATGAGGAGTAAAATCACCAATGATGCCGCGCATGCATTACACGTCGCATGCAGGAGCTGCACCTTGCTGTCCTCCTCGATAACCGCAACCTGCTCTGGATAAAAAGGGGCATCGCAGAGCGGACAGTAAGACACGAGCCGAGATGCATCGACGAGCAGCTCGTTTTGATTTTTCCTTTTTGTTTCCATAGTTAAAAAAATGATATCGTGCGATGTTCCCACCGCGTTATACATTATAGCAGAAAAAACAAACTGCGTCAAACGGCACTACGCCCGTGACGTGAGGTGCCGAATGTATACGCTCTGGACGATTCCAACTGCGATAAAGCTCGATATCATAGAGCTCCCTCCATAGCTCACGAACGGCAGCGGCACACCCGCAATCGGAAGCAACCCGATATTCATCCCGATATTGAGAATTCCCTGAGCTGTAATATAGATGAGGATCCCGGTTACGACAAAGATGCCAAAATCATCCCGAATGAGCCGAGCAATGCGTACGAGCCGGTAAATCAGCCAGACGTAAGACAGTATAAGCAGAGAACTCCCCACGAATCCCAGTTCCTCGGCAATAACCGCGAAGATAAAATCAGTTTCTTGCGCCGGCAGAAAATTCAACCTGCTCTGAGGGCCCAATCCGAGGCCTCGGCCAAAGATACTGCCTGAGCCGACAGCGATAATCGACTGCTTGATGTTGTAGCCGCTCTTGTACGGATCGCGGCCCGGGTCCATGAACGTCAGTATCCGATCTTTCTGGTAATCCTGCAGCAGAAATGCCCAGCTGAACCCAACAAGCACGATGAGCAGCAGGCCGATGCCGATGACGTACGAACGCTTTACTTTCGAAAAAACGAGCATCCCGAGAAAGATGGCAGCCAGGATAACTGCCGAGCCGAAATCAGGCTGCAAGAGCACGAGCGCGATGAGCGGGATCGCAACAGCGAACAGGATCACGAGCTGCTTTATAGTCTGCACTTCAGTGCGCCAGTCTGCAAAAAACTTACTGAGGCCGATGATGAGGATGAGCTTGATGAGCTCAACAGGCTGGAAACCCTGGCCTCCAAACAGCGTAAACCAGCCGCGGGTACCGCGCACTGTCGTACCGAAAAAGAGTACCGAGGCGAGGAGGAGAGCGCCGAACACGAGTAAAACGATGCTGTACGTCTGCAGGTGGCGATAATCAATCATGCTGAACACGGCGAGGAACACGATGCCAACGGCGAGAAAGATGAGCTGCTTTTGCAAATTCGCGAACTGCGGATCCTGCACTGCCGACTCGATGCTGTAGAGGGCCATGAGACCGAACGCAACCAAAAAAAGAACTACCGAACTCAGCGGCCAGTCAGATTTCCGTAAGTAGAGGAGTAGCTTTTTTACCATGCGGTTACTTACCTGCTCACGATATTCTCAGTGTCAAGCAGGTTAATATCAGGTTCGATCGATACGCTCGTCACAGAAGTCTGGACGCTGTCGAACTGGGCATAGATTGACTTCTTCTCTGAAGTATTGAACGGCTCGAGGTAGGTATAGTGCACGCCGACGATTGCATCCCCGCTGTAGAGCAGCGTCACGAACTTGGTGCTCCAAAAACTCGTAAAAGAATTGTTCGTTACATCGGCAGTCACGAGGTAGTACGGTATGCCACCGACGTTCGACATGGACTGCTTAATATTTTCAATAGTGAAGTCGAGTGACGGCAGTGCCGCGACATTATCGATCCGCTTCCATGAAATGCTCTCGATGGAAACAGTAACGGCGATCTGGCTCGGGGAGAACGGGCTTTGCACGTTCCGAACCGTCAAAATCTTCCTGCTATTCGGCATGATAAAATCGGTAGCAACCTCAGTTTCCGTCGCGTTTACGGTAAATTTATACGCAATCTCATTGATTGCCCAGTTTCTGTTCGGGTTGTGGACCGGCACGATGAGATCGTAGGCGCCTGTCGTCATTTGCACGGCTGTCGCGGCGCCGACTGATGGATTAACCGGCTGGTTTTCGATGCGGATCTTGCCGTATGCGACCTGGCTGCTTGCCATCGCCACCATCGTACTGGTTTGTTGGGGAATGCCGATGATGTAGACGGTAATATTCGTGATAACGAAAACAACGCAGAATACCGCTACTGCAAGCAGTACGATAACCCACCACTTTTTAAGCTCGTTCCGGTGGGAGAGAGCGTAGTAATTTGCCCGTAACCATACGGTACTTACGTCTGGCATAGCGGTCATGCTGTTACCGTAGTATATCCTACCACATCTGAAGCCTCTTGGAAACTCGTTGTTGATGATATTGGAGTGTGTGCTATACTGTACCCAGCTATCCTAAACCACTAACGTACGACGATGCTTGAGACGAGCAAGGATCTTCTCTTCGTTGCCCTCGCAACGTGTGCGGTTGCCCTGACTTTTTTTATGTGCTGGGCGCTCTACTACATTGTCATGATGCTCAAGAGAGCGCATGCGGTGGTCAATGAGGTGAGCGAACTGGTCATGAGCATAAAGCAAAAGCTCGAACGGCTCGAACGGCTGTTCGATGCTGTCGAGGACAAAATTAAAAACTCAGCGTCTTACTTGCCACTGCTGTTCAAGGGAATCACTGAACTCGTCGAGTATTTCAAGCGGAGGCGCGAAGAAAAACCAAAAAGAAAAAAGGCTAGCGAAAAAGAGAAAGAAACTTCGTAACTGAATCCGCAGGCAGCCTACCCTATGCCGGACTTTGTTCACCTACACGTCCATAGTCATTATAGTCTCCTCGACGGGCTCACAAAGATTGATGATCTCGTAAAGAGAGCCCGTGATTTACATATGCCTGCTGTTGCGCTGACTGACCACGGCGTCATGTACGGCGCTATTGAATTTTATCAAAAGGCGCTCAAGGCAGGCGTCAAGCCAATCATCGGCGTCGAGGCGTACGTAGCCCGGAACGGAATGCACAACAAGCGAGCGAGAGTCGATGACCGTCCGTACCACATCGTCCTGCTCGCTAAGAACAACGAGGGGTACCGAAACCTCATTAAGCTCACGACGAGAGCCCACCTCGAAGGCTACTACTACAAGCCACGCATTGATCTTGAACTCCTCCGTGAACATGCGGGTGGCCTTATCGGGTTGAGCGCGTGCCTCCAGGGCATGGTAGCTCAGCCGATCATCGCCGAGGATACCGCACGGGCAGAAAAAAATATCCAGGAGCTCGCTGCCATCTTCGGGACCGGAAACTTCTACCTTGAAGTGCAGGACCACCCGAGCATCCCCCACCAGAATGAGGTGAACGAAACGATATTTGCGCTCGGAAAAAAGTTCGACCTGCCGGTCGTCGCAACCAATGACGTGCACTACCTGAATAGCGACGATGACGAAATACACGATATCCTGATCTGCCTGCAAACGAAGCGGAAGCAGCGGGACCGGGATCGGATGACATACCTCGGAGAGGACTTCTCTTTCAAGACTCCCGAAGAAATGGCAAAAGCTTTCCCTGACCACCCCGAAGCGATTGCAAATACGATAAAAATTGCGCAAGCGTGTACGGTTACCATCGAGCTTGGCACGATCCAGCTGCCGCACTTCGAGGTGCCGAACGGCAAGCTACCCGATGCCTACCTCAGAGAACTGTGCACGGGCGGAATTCCAAAACGGTTCCCCGGGCGAGAGCGGGATGCCGTTATCGAGAAACGGCTCGAGTACGAACTCGGCGTCATTGAAAAGACGGGATTCGCGTCCTATTTTCTGATTGTCCAGGATTTCGTCAACTGGGCGAAGCAGAACGGCATCGTCGTCGGACCCGGCCGCGGATCCGCTGCCGGGAGCATCGTCTCATACCTCCTCAATATCACCAATGTCGATCCGCTCAAGTACGACCTCCTCTTCGAGCGGTTCCTCAACCCCGAGCGGATTTCGATGCCTGACATCGACCTCGATTTTGCGGACACGAGGCGGGATGAAGTCATACGCTACGTCGAGCATAAGTACGGTAAAGACCACGTAGCCCAGATCATCACCTTCGGCACCATGGCAGCGCGTGCGGCAGTCCGGGATGCCGGTCGCGTGCTCGACCTCGCTTACGCGTACTGCGACAAAGTTGCCAAGCTCATCCCGATGTTCTCTTCAATCGCCGACGCGCTCAAGGCGGTTCCGGAGCTGAAGGCGCTCTATGACAGCGACCCTGACGGGAAAAAACTGCTCAATGCCGCCGTAAAGCTCGAGGGAGTCGCCCGCCACGCGTCGACGCACGCATGCGGCGTCGTAATCACTAAAGAACCGCTCGACCGCTACCTCCCCTACCAATATGCCGCACAGAGCGAAGACGAAACCATCGTCACGCAGTACGATCTCCACGCTATCGAAGATCTAGGCTTGCTCAAAATGGATTTCCTCGGGTTGAAGAACCTGACGATCATCGAGAATACAATCAATATTATCAGAAAGGCACGAAACATCGAGATCAACATCGATACCATACCGCTCGATGACAAAAAAACGTTCACGCTCCTCCAACAGGGCAAGACAACCGGCGTATTCCAGCTCGAATCATCAGGCATGAAACGCTACCTCAAACAGCTCAAGCCAACCGAGCTCGAAGACATCATTGCGATGGTTGCTCTATACCGCCCCGGCCCCATGGAGCTCATCCCCGACTTCATTGCCGGAAAGCACGGCCTCAAGCTGGCGACGTACCTGAATCCGAGGCTCAAGCCGATCCTCGAACGGACGTACGGCATTGCAGTATACCAGGAGCAAGTTATGCAGATCGCGCGTGACCTCGCCGGATTCTCGCTCGCCGAAGCGGACGTACTCAGGAAAGCAGTCGGAAAAAAAATCCGCAAGCTGCTCATCCAGCAGCGCGATAAAATGATCGAGGGAATGGTAAAAAATAAAATACCCCGTTCAACCGCACAAAAAATCTGGCAATTTATCGAACCGTTCGCGCGGTACGGATTCAACCGGGCGCACGCTGCGTGCTACGCGCTCATCGCATACCAGACGGCGTACCTCAAGGCGAACTACCCCGACGAATTCATGGCGTCGTTGCTGACTTCCGATTACGGCAATATCGACAGGATTGCTATTGAAGTCGAGGAATGTGAACAAATGCACATCCAGGTGCTTCCGCCGGACATCAACGAAAGTTTCTCGACATTCACCGCCGTTTTCAATCCGGAGAAAAAAAATCCGATGAAAAAAATCAGGTTCGGCCTGCTCGCGGTAAAAAACGTCGGTGTCAATGTCGTCCGGAACATCATCGCTGAACGCAAGGAAAATGGGCCGTTCAAAAACCTTGAAGATCTTCTCCGTCGCGTCCAGACAAAAGACCTTAATAAGAAAACACTCGAGAGCCTCATGAAGGCGGGCGCACTCGACCAGTTCGGCGAGCGCAACGAGCTCCTTGGCAGCATTGATGCGATTCTCACGTACATGAAATCGGCTGAGCGTGAAACTCTCAACGGGCAGACAAACCTCTTCGGCGTGCTGCCGACGCAACACGCGCCGCAGCTCCGGCTCAAGAGCGCCGCACCCGCAACCAAGCAGCAAAAGCTGTCATGGGAGAAACAGCTCCTCGGCCTCTACATTTCTGAGCACCCGCTTGAGGAATACCGCGAGCGCCTGCGCAATCTTGCCACGCCGATTGGCGACCTGTCCGCTGCTGCACCGCACCGAAAAGAAATTACGATCGGCGGCATCATCAGCAACATCCAGAAGGTACTGACGAGAAACAACGACCCGATGCTCTTTGTGAAGGTCGAAGACATGTCGGGCCGCATCGAAGTGCTCGTCTTCCCGACGACCCTCCAGGCGAATCCAACGCCGTGGCAAGAAGAGCATGTGGTACTGATCAAGGGGCGCGTCTCAGACAAGGAAGGCAGCCTCAAGCTCCTCTGCAGCGAAGTGCAGCAGCTCAACCTCGACGCCATGGGCGACTCCGCACCCCGGCATACAACGCAGGCGACCGGCAATGTTTACATCGCCATTCCGGCCCGGACGGACAAGGAAACCTTCAACCGGTTAAAAATAACCTTTTCGCAGCATCCGGGAGAATACCGCGTCCACCTGAGGGTGCGATCTTCATCAAAAATCAAGGTTATCACGACCAACTACTTGATTCGGGAAGAAAGCTTTGATACGATACGGTCAATCATCGGCACCGACAGCATCACCCTCACGTAAAGCCAATCGAAATGAAAAAAATTTCAAAAGTCCAAACGACAAAATTTTACCGCAAGCTCGTTGTCGGATTTTCCGCCGCAACGGTTCTGCTGCTCGCTATCGTCATTTACTACTCGCTCTCAAAAACAACCATCACCATAGGCCTCAAACCGCAGGAACAGTCGGCCACTTTTTCGGTCATGATCATTTGTGCCGATTGCGAAACGACCAGCAGCGGCCCGGTCCTTCGCGGCACGCTTTTGGCCACCGAGGTGTCCGGCAGTGAAACCGCCATCAATACGAACGAGGGGTCACAAGTTGAAGCGCAAGCAACCGGGACCGTAACCATCTACAATAACTGGTCGCAGGTTCAGCCGCTTGCCGCGACAACGCGGTTGCTGACTCCCGACGGCATCCTCTTTAGGATTCGCAACCGTGTCGACGTGCCCGCTGGCGGAACATCGGAAAACGTCGAGGTGTATGCTGACGTGCCCGGTGCGAGCGGCAATATCGAACCTACGACGTTCACGATCCCCGGCCTCTGGGCTGGCTTGCAGGATACAATCTACGCCGAGAGCTCGGCACCGATGACCGGCGGATTACGGAACGCCGCGGTCCTGACGAACGAGCTGATCGGTGAAACGCGCCAAGCTCTCCGGGAACGACTTATCGCGGACGCTGCGGCTGAATTCAGCAGCACGGAAGAAGCGCAGGCGCGGAACCAGACCGTATCGACCAGCGCCGTGACGGCTCTCGTCATCAGCGAAGAAACGTCAGCGGACGCCGGAACCGAGGTAGATTCATTTACCATGGATATGAGCATCCGCGCGGTCGGCGTGCTCTTCGATGAAAACGAACTTATGAGTATTGCGCTCGACAAGCTGAGCGATGAGTGCGGTGAGGACGAACGCATCCTTCAGCATAGCACCGAAGACCTGGAGTATAGCATCGAGCAGTACGATCTCGATACCGGCGTCGCGCATATCAAGGGAACTCTGAAAGCTGGCGTTGTCCCGCGCCTGTCCAACGGCATATTTGACCGGGAAAACGTCACGGGCAAAGACTTGCACGAGGTAGAAGCATACTTTTCAAATTTTGACAGCGTTGATTCAGTAAACGTCGAATTCTCGCCCTTTTGGGTTTCGACCGTGCCGCAACTCAAAGACCACATAGAAATCAAACTGAGCGAATAACTGGACGGCTTGACAGGCAAATGGGCATGGCATATACTTATCATTGCTTTCAGTGATTGAGGTGTTTACCAGCCACCTTAGCGCACGCGTAGCTAATCCACAGTCAGTGGGTCCAAGCTGAAAGGACAATGAAACGAGGCGCCTCCCTGCACGGGAGGAATACGGGTGGAACCGCCCTCATAAAGGGTCCCAGAGCAGCAATTGCTTTGGGAATCTTTAATTAGGATAATACTATATACTATGGCATCAAACGATTTAGAAAAAATGAGGCACTCGCTGTCGCACCTGATGGCGCACGCCGTGCTCGAGCTTTTTCCGGAGGCAAGATTCGCGATCGGGCCCGTAATCGACAATGGCTTTTACTACGACTTCGACCTGCAGCAGCCACTCAAGCCGGAAGACCTGAAAAAAATTGAAAAGCGCATGAAGAAGCTGATCGGCCAGAACATCCCGTTCGAAAAAATGGAAGTCGATCTGGCAGAAGCAAAAAAACTTTCCGCCGGGCAGCCGTACAAGCTCGAACTGATCGGCGAGCTTGCTGCCGCGAAAAAACCGATTACGTACTACCGATCCGGCAAGTTCACGGACCTGTGCAGCGGCCCGCACGTCCGCACGTCAAAGGAAATTAAGCCTGATTCTTTCAAGCTCACCACTATTGCAGGGGCGTACTGGCGCGGAGATGAAAAAAATAAAATGCTGCAGCGCATCTACGGCGTTGCGTTCGAAAGCGCGCCTGAGCTTGAGGAGCACCTGAAACGGCTCGAGGAAGCGGAAAAACGCGACCACCGCAAAATCGGCAAGGAGCTTGGTCTTTTTGTCTTTTCCGATCTGATCGGAAAAGGCCTCCCTATGCTGACATCAAAAGGCGCGACCATCCGCCGGATTCTTGAACAATTTATTATCCAGGAAGAATTGAAACGCGGTTACCAGCATGTCATGACTCCCCCGCTCGCAAAAACGGAACTGTATAAAACGTCCGGGCATTATCCCTACTACAAAGACACGATGTATCCCGTGATGAAAGTTGACGAGGAAGAGCTGATCCTCCGGCCTATGACCTGCCCGCATCATTTCATGCTGTACAAGTCAGAACCGCACAGTTACCGCGAACTGCCGATCCGCATTGCCGAATTGGCATCCCAGTTCCGGTATGAAAAAAGCGGCGAATTGTCCGGTCTGATGCGCGTCCGCACGTTCTGCTTAGCCGACGCTCACATCATGTGCCGGCCCGACCAGGCTGAATCGGAAATTAAAAACGTGCTCGCACTGATTGATTTCACGAATAAAACGCTCCAGCTGAAAAAAGGCGTTGATTACCGGTACCGGCTCTCGCTGGGAGACCGCAATGATTCAAAAAAGTATTTCAAAGACGACCGGGCTTGGGAGTATGCGGAAAACGTATTGCGGACCGTACTGAAAAAAACTAAGGCGCCGTACTACGAGGCTGCGGGTGAAGCCGCATTTTACGGCCCGAAAATCGACATCCAGGTAAAAAAGATAAATGGCCAAGAAGAAACGGCATTTACGGTCCAATACGATTTTGTCATGCCACAGCGGTTCGATTTAACGTACGTAGATGAAAAAGGGCATGACCAAAAACCGATTGTCATACACCGCTCCTCAATCGGCGCATTTGAACGCACGATGGCTTTTCTGATCGAAAAACATGCCGGCGCATTTCCAATATGGCTTGCTCCGGTTCAAGTAGTCATTCTGACAGTCGGCAAAACGCACGTGTCATGCGCAAAAAAACTCGAGAAGCAGCTTTCCGAATCAGGCATCCGGACCGAATTGAATGCGGACAACGAGACGGTCGGCCATAAAATCAGAGTTGCGGAAAAGAAAAAAATACCGTACATGCTCGTGCTCGGCGATAAGGAAGTAAAGAGCGCATCACTCAATGTCCGCATTCGCGGCAAGAAGCAGCTCGTGAAAACGACGGTAAAAAAATTCATCGAGCGGGTGCAATCCGAGATTGAGAAAAAGAAATAGCTTAAGAGTGCACCAACCAAAAACCGGATGAATGTTATATCCGGTTTTTTGGAAATTAAAAAATATCGGTGGTGCCCTATAAGAGCGACACCACCGACTGTCAAAGCGATCCTTCGTAGGAAATACGTCCAGCTCGAGCTGGAGCTATGGCACCCGAAGATGCCGTTTTCACATCACGCCATTCGGCCGTCCGTGCTTGGTTCCGTTGGCAGCAAGCTGCCAGTCAGGCACCGAAGGTATAGAGCACACATGCACGGTAGAATAATTGGCCAAGAAAAGAGCAGGATCGCTTTTTTGTTGAGACAACTAGTCCACGTGGACCAGTTGTCCAATACACCTAACAAGCCTTTGGGGCTCAATCCTCACAAAGAGCCCCATTAGCTCAGTCAGGGATTATAGTCTATAACTTATTTTAAGCATGGTCAAAGGTCAGCCTGTGGATAACTAAAAAACCGCCTAAAAACGCGGCGAATAATGTAAAATATATTACGACGAAAGCGTGAGCGCGGCGTACACGCCAGCGGCAACGGCGCCAATAACGATAATGGTCAGCAAAACTTTAACGCCCACGCCCATCTTCTGTTCGGTCGTTACCGCCGTTTCCTTTTGCGGGAATTTATCCCCTGCCTCTTTCAATTGTTCGCCGGCATCAGTCATACGCAGAAAGCTTAGCATTCCTGCTGCCAGTATAGCACCGAATGGCTTGTAAAGAAAAGGTTAACCCTCTACAATGACGGTTACGTATGAAGTACTTCCTCTACATCGTCGGATGCCAGATGAACGAGTCCGATGCGGAACGGCTGTCGGGCATCCTCAGGGCGTACGGTTGCACCGAGACGGACGATGAACGGTCGGCTGACGTTATTATCGTCTTCGCCTGTTCAGTCAGGCAGAAAGCGGTCGATAAAATTTTTGGCAAGCTTGAACGGTGGCGCTCGTGGCAGCGGGATAAAAAAATCAGAACCGTGCTCACGGGCTGCGTACTGCCGGACGACCGGAAAAAATTCCGCGAGCGCTTCGATATTCTCATCCGTACGCACGAGATGCACAGGCTGCCCCGCCTGCTCGGGCTGACCGCAGACAAACCGGCCGAGGCGATCACGAACGCGGACTACCTCGCGTTCGATCCGCACCGCGCATCTCCGCTCATCGCGCACGTGCCGGTCATGACCGGCTGCAACAACTACTGCACGTACTGCGCGGTCCCCTACACGCGCGGCGAGGAAGCATCGCGCCCTTCTGCCGATATCATCGCTGAGGTACGCGGGCTCATCGCGGCAGAATACCGCGAAATCATGCTGCTCGGGCAGAATGTCAATGCATACATTGACCCCGAAGCTCCCCACGATCCGGAGCTCATCGAATCGCGCGCCCGCGCCCAGTGGAAATTTGACAGAGACCAGCCGATCCAGTTCCGCGCTGCGACCACGGACGTGCCGAAAGACTTTGCACAGCTCCTCATAAAACTCAACCGCCTCAAGGGTAATTTTTGGATGCGTTTCCTTACTTCAAATCCCCAGGATATTTCCGATGAACTCATCGCTGCGCTGCCGAAATGCAAAAAGGTCACTCCCTACCTTCACCTGCCGATCCAGTCCGGAGATGATGAAATTCTCAGGAGAATGAACCGGCGCCACACGCGCGAGTACTACCTCGGGCTCATCGACAAAATCAGGAGCGCATGGCCTGGCGTCGCCATCACAACCGACGTGATCGTCGGCTTTCCCGGTGAAACAGAAGAGCAGTTTCAGCACACCGCCGATCTTATGGCAGCCGTACGGTACGATATGGCGTACATCGCGGAATACTCCCCCCGCCCTGGAACCGCAGCAGCGCGCTTTTTTGAAGACGACGTCCCGCGTACGGAAAAAAAGAGGAGGAAGCAGATACTCAACACCCTGCTCGAGAAAACCGCGCTCCAAAAAAACCGTGAACTCATCGGAAATGAAGTCGCGGTGCTCGTAGAATCGTACGATGCCCAAAAAAAAGAAAATGTCGGAAAAACTGATACATACAAATCAATCCGTTTTCGGGGGAAAAACGCAACAGGTACATTCGTGCGCGTAACCGTAACCAAAGCGAGCCCGTGGGGCCTGGCTGGAAAAAGAAAACAGGCCGCCGTGAGTACAGAACGTACACAAAGCAGCCTGTCATAGGAGCGCACCCACTCCGTACACGCCGAGGAGCCAGAGTGTGTTTCGTAAAAGCATGCCAGAAAGGAGCGCCAGCCAGCCGCGCCAGCCGTACCCGTTGTACCGTACGACGAGAACGCCGATGCTGAATCCGCCGACCGGGATGAGCGGGGGTTTTGGTATTAAACCCAGTGCGAAGACGATCTTCAGGCCGGCTTTGTGCGGTTCATGGTACGCACTGAAAAGGCGCATCAAGAACCGCATGAATGCACTGTCAGAGTTGGCCAACTCAGGGAACATCGCTCTGAATTTAGCTTTGATATCCCTGATAAATGCCTTACCCCAGCGGCTCAGCGCATCAATCAATTCCCTGGTCCAGCCCCACCTCAGCAGGCCGGTTACGACGAGCTGGTCAAATACGAAGACAAAAGACTCAGCGAGAAATAACCGTGTAACGATGGTTTTGAACGGCTGCCCCGCACGGTACAGCATGACGACCGCCGTCTCGCTCGAGAACAGCATCATGAGCGTATCGAGTATTTCTCTCGCAAATGGCAGCTGATCAACAAAGTGGTACAGCGCGAAATACGAACCGAAGAGCGCGGCCATCGTTGTGACTGGGTGCTTCATGGCGGTGACCTGAAGCACTCGAACGATTCTGTTCTGTGCCACGGGACACCTCCTGTTTATTTGTTTAAGGACAATGTTGTTTGGATGGCGTTGAAGCATAACAAAAATCGACTGCTCTGTCAAGCAATAGAAAACCGCGCCTTCCTAAAAGGGTTAGCGCGGTCAAGCGTTCAAATCTGATCAGACGAACTGCCTCACTCCAGCAGAAGCTGCACTGCCTGGATGAGCCGATCCACGTCCGTAGGGCACCCTATCACGAATACTTCAAACGTACCCTGGCGCCGTTTCGGGAACTGCCGCGGCGATCTCAGCTGGACTACCCGCGGAAAATCCTTAGCAGCGAAGCTCTCGATCGTCCTCCTGACGGTACTCGTGATCACGAGGCACGGGAGCGTACACCCCAGATCTTTGAGCTTATTGAGCAGCCACATCGCGGATCCGCACTCCTGGCTGCCAAGCGCTCCAACGTACAGGACGACCCCATGGAAGAGGTAGCGCGCCCCGTCCGGATGCAGCCGCATAAACGTTTCAATCAGCTCACAGCAGTTGATATCCACGATCCGAAAACCCGCCCGATCAAGCATGTCAGCAAGTCCAAAGCACGTGCCCTTTTCCCTGGCGCTCATCTGGAACGTGAGCAACGGTAACCTGGAAACAGCCATACTACCCTCCTGGTAAAAATCCCTGGTTCGGTTTTTATTTTATTAAAAAATACTAGCAAAAACAGCACATCGCGTCAAGAAAAAGGCCGCCTCCAAATCGGATGGACGCGGCCAGATGCGCACATACACGGTGCTATACGCTAACGGTATCCCTGTGTATTCCGAGCGCTTCATCGATGATGCTGATCAGCGCATTGCGTGAGAAAGGCTTCCGGAGCACATGGCGGACGCCAGCGTGCATAATGAACGGCAGATTCTGCGAAACGCCGCCGGTCATCGCAACAATAGTGACGCCCGGGTAGTCCGCCTGGACAACTGCCATGAGCTCATCGCCCTGCAATTCCGAGTCAGCCAGGTCAACGTCGCAGAGCAAAGCGTCAATGGTTTGCTCACCGAGCACTGCAAACGCTTCGTCGCTGTTTGACGCCGGATGCACTTTGTGCAAACCATCCAGTTCCTCAGCGATCACATCAAGAATTTCACCCTCATCATCTACAACGAGCAATTTCACCATGTGGTTCCCTCCTTACAGGCTTGTTTGTTACACGTTTTCAAGCAGACTACCATACATGCGCCACTTTGTCAAGGGCTGCCGCAAAGAAAACACCACGTCCGCGAGGATTTGGACGTGGTCTTTCCGAAAAAAAGTACAGAACTAGCAAATCTGCCGTTCAGCGCGCCGGTACAGCAACGGCATAAGCGCTTGGAACGTTGAGATACTCTCAACAATGATGACGCTCGGCCCGAACAGCGCTTCGTTGGTAAGCTCAGCGCCCTTGTCCAACAACAGCAGCATTTTTGCCGCGAGCACGGCTTCTTTGAAACCCCACACCCTTGACTTGCTCCGGAGCTCTCCACTCCATTGAGTATAGACAATGACCGGCGTCGTCGGATAGAGCTCCTTCACCCTCATCATGAAATCCTGCGCCATCGAATCACGGCAATCGGTAAGGTCAATGATGATCGCGGCGTAGTTTACTCCCGTAAAGCGTCTGAACGCATCATCGGGGTCCCGAGAGCAATGGATAAAGTGCCCGCTATTTGTCAATGCCGCTGCAATCGGTCCGGGCGTATCCCCTGCGTATTTCTCAAATACGAAAACGAAAGCCATGCGGCCTCCTCTCTCCTCGCATTGTTAAATATGGTGTACTATGTTAATTGAAACTACCAAATAACCAGGAGAATTGTCAATGCAAAAAAAGCCGCTCATAGCAATCGTCGGCCCGAACGGCGCAGGAAAAACCGCGCTCTCGATTGCCCTCGCTAAAAAGTTCAACGGTGAGGTTGTTTCAGCAGACTCACGGCAGGTATATAGCGGCATGGACATCGGGTCAGGGAAAGCCTCACAGCACGAGCAGCGCCAGGCTCCGCACCACCTGCTCGATGTCGCATCCCCCAAACGGCAGTACACTATCGCGCACTTCAAGCGGGATGCGGTCAAAACTATCGGTGAAATACATTCGCGTAATCACATTCCGTTTCTCGTCGGCGGAACTGCATTCTGGGTCGATGCCGTTGTATACGATCTGGATATTCCGCACGTAAAACCGGACGCCAAGCTGCGGGCGCGCCTGAAGGGCGAAACTCCCGCGCGGCTCCACGCAATGCTCAGGAAGCTCGATCCGCAGCGCGCTAAGGCTATTGACCCGCACAATCCGTACCGGCTCATCCGCGCAATTGAGATCGTACAGGCGACCGGAAAACCGGTTCCCAAGCTCGGCCGCCATTCGCCGTACCGTACTCTCATGCTCGGCATTACCCACCCGCGTGCAATCCTGTACCGGCGGATTGACGAACGGCTCGCCAAACGGTTCAAACAGGGCATGATCGCCGAGGTACGCAATCTGCACGAGCACGGTGTGAGCTGGAAACGCCTCCACGCGCTCGGGCTCGAGTACCGGTACATCAGCCTGTTCCTGCAGGGCAAGCTCTTGAGAGATGAGATGGCTGGGCAGCTGAAAGTTGCAATCAAGCACTTTGCCAAGCGGCAGATGACCTGGCTGCAGCGTGACAAGCATATCCGCTGGGTCAAGAGCCAGGAAGAAGCAACCCAATTGGTAAAACGCTTCCTCGGTTGACCGGTTGCGCAAAATCGAATACAATGGAAGAATACTAAAAGAAAAACTATGCCGCCACTCATTATCAGCGCAAAGACATTTAAAATCACCCCGACGCTTACGGACTACGTAACCAAGCAAATGCGCCATGCTGAAAAGTTTTCCCCCGTGCCGGTCCAGGAAATGAAAGTCGAGCTCGACCACGATAAAAACCAGCGGACCGGGCTTGTGTTCCGCGTAGAGATGTCTATCGTCCTCTCGAAAAAAATCATCAAGGCGGGACAAAAGGGGCAGACGATGCGCGAGGCGATCGACCTATGCGTACCGAAGCTGATCAGGCAGATCGAAAAATACAAAACAAAACGATCCGAAAAGAGAAAACCGGGCCTCGAATCAGTACGGACCGAGTAGCCCGCCAGCTTACTGCAGCTTGAGCAGCAGCAGTTTTTTGATCTCTTGCACGTCTGCCCTGCCCTTGGTTTTTTTCATTACCTGGCCGATTAGGTACTGGAGCGCCGGTTCCTTTCCCGCCCGGTACTCAGCGACCGCCTTCTCATGCTGGGCAATCGCACCATCGACGAACCGCCCCAGATCGCCAGCCTCGGTTTGCCCGCTCAAATCTTCATCTTCCATGATACCGGAGGGGTCTTTGCCCGTTCCGAACATTTTCTCAAGCACGCTGACCGCGGTCTGCTTGTTGAGCCTGCGCTCATGCACGAGTTTGATGAGTTCTGCAAAATTTTCCGGAGTTACCTTTGCCTTCTTGATGGGCACGTGCGCGGCGTTGAGGAGCCCCAGCAGCCTGCTGATCATCCAGTTGGCCGCTGTCTTGACCAGCTTCTTCCGATGCAGCGCCCACATCTCCTCCTCGGTTTCCCCGCCATGTTCTAACGTTAAAACCCATGCCCGCAGCTCGGAAACCACCTGCTCAAAAAAACTCGACAGCGCCTTGTCAGCCACGAGGATAGTAACATCGTATTCGCCAAGCCCGAACTCGTCTCGGAACCGTTCGCGCTTCGCACTCGGCAGCTCAACCAGTTCCTCCCGAATGCCATCCAGGCAGGCTTGCTCGATCCTGAGCGGCGGTATATCCGGCTCTGGAAAGTATCGGTAGTCATGCTGTTCTTCCTTGACGCGCTGGAGCACCGTCTCCCCCTTCTGATCGTCCCAGCCGCGGGTCGACTGGACCTGCGGAGCTTCGCCCTTGTCCCAGAGCTCCTCCTGCCGTTTAATCTCGTATGCGAGCGAACGCTCGACCGACCGGAAAGAATTGAGGTTCTTGATTTCCGTTTTCGGATAGAGTTTGTTCGGATCAAGCCCGATGCTCCCTTCGGACGCCCGATCCTGAAAATACTCAGGATTTGGCCGCAGTGAAATGTTCGCATCGCACCGCAGGTGCCCCTTCTCCATTTCCGCATCTGAAATGCCGAGGTACCGCATGATGAGCCTGAGCTCCTGGAGAAATGTCCGCGCACCCTGCGGCGTCTGCAGGTCCGGACGCGTTACGATCTCCAGCAGCGGAGTCCCGGCACGGTTGTAGTCTACGAGGCTCGCGCCCCTATCAGCTTCGTGCAGGAGTTTGCCCGTATCCTCTTCGAGGTGGACGCGCTCGATGCGTACGCGGCGTTTCGTCTTTCCAAACGCGATGAGCAGGTGGCCGTCGTGCCCGAACGGCGCGCCGTACTGCGATATCTGGTAGCCCTTCGGCAAATCGGGATAGAAGTAGCTCTTGCGGTCAAAGTGCGTCTCCGTATTGATCGTGCAGTCGAGCGCCAGTGCAGCCATGAGAGCCCACCTGACCGCCTGTTCGTTCGGCATCGGGAGGACGCCTGGGTGGCCGAGGCAAATCGGGCAGATCGTTGTGTTGGGCGGTTGGTCTTCGCCGGTGTTATCGCACGAACAAAACATCTTGCTCACGGTTTTGAGCTGGACATGAATCTCGAGGCCGATCACTGGTTCATACCTGTTCATAGCGATATTGTAGCAAATACGTGGCAATAAAAAAAGCGCCGATGAGGAACGGCGCAGCTAGCAATAACTGCCAGCGTGCTTATACGAACTTTTTTACCGCACGCCACACTTGCTCATGTATCACCTCAGGCGGGAGGAGCTGCCCGCTCCGCATGCACTGTATCCGTATCCAATTCGGATACTTCTTGTAGAGCTGCAACGCCATGAGGTACGCCTGCTGCTGGTGGTGGTAATCGCGCTCGTGCATATCCCGCTTGCCTCTCGCCTTCATGAGCGGCATGGCAATCGAGGGCGGCACGTCGAGGAAGAGGACGACATCCGGTTTCGGAACGCCAAGCACTTTGAACTCCATCTCGTCGAGCCACCGCAAAAACTTTGCCTGCTCCGACTTATTGCTGATCTTGAGCGTCTGGTGGATCTTGTTCGCGGGTGCGTACCGGTCTGAAACCACGATCCTGCCTGCCTGCAGCTGCTGCTCGATCTCTGCACGCGCTTCATACCGGTCGAGGGCGTACAGGAGTGAAATGAGGTACGGATTTGTCTTTTCGGTCTCCCCAAAATCCCCCTTGAGGTACCGCCTGCACATGGCCCCAAAAAAGGATTTATCGTACTGCGGAAAATCTGTCAGGTGGTAAGGCTTCCTAAGTCGGCGGAACCGCTTCGTCAGCAGCTGGACCTGGGTCGTCTTGCCCGCACCATCGATGGCATCGAATACGATGAGTTTTCCGCGCTTTTTCATGACTGCCTCGTTAGCTTAAGAAATGTGTACGCATGGTTCTCGTCTGAACTCTCCCGCTTATCCTCGACAATGCTGAACGCCGAGAAATCGGGAAAAAAGGCATCACCCTCGATACTCTCGTGAACCACCGTCAAATACAGTTTATCACATATTGGCAGTGCTTGCCTATAGACCTCCCCGCCCCCGATAATGAACATCTCGGTGTGCTCCACCTTCTTTGCCTGCTCAAGCGCCGCTTCCAGAGAACTGACGACCGTGCAGCCCGGAGCCCGGTACGAAGAATCGCGCGTAATGACGATATTCGTCCTGTTCTTGAGTGGTTTGCCGATCGATTCAAACGTCTTTCTCCCCATGATAACCACGTGGCCTGCGGTCAGCTGACGGAACCGCCGCATATCCTCGGGAATGGCCCAAGGCAGCTTACCGTTTTTGCCGATAACCCTGTTCTGCGAAATCGCCGCAATGATGCTGATTGAAGTCCGCTGCATAACCGTTTAGACCGCTATCGGGGCTTTTATCCGCGGGTGCGGATCGTACCCTTCGAGCGTAAAATCTTCAAAGGTAAAGCGAAAGATATCCCTTACGCTAGGATTGATCTTCAACGTTGGGAGCGGCCGCGGCTCCCGTTTAAGCTGCAGTGTAACCTGCTCAAAGTGGTTCGAGTAGATGTGCACATCGCCGAAGGTATGGACAAATTCACCGGGCTTCAGGCCGGTCACCTGCGCCATCATCATGGTGAGAATCGAGTACGATGCGATGTTGAACGGCACGCCGAGAAATACGTCGGCACTGCGCTGGTACAGCTGGCACGAGAGCTTGCCGCCAGCAACATAGAACTGGAATATCGTATGGCACGGCGGCGGTGCCGATCTTTTCTGTCGGATGAGCGCTTGGAGGTCTCCGACGTTCCACCCGCTCACGATAATCCTCCGTGAGTACGGATTGCCGTTGATCATATCGACCGCATTTTGGATCTGGTTGACCGTCGTGCCGTCCGGCGCTTCCCACGCTGTCCACTGCTTCCCGTAGATCGGGCCGAGCTCGCCGTTCTCATCCGCCCACTCGTCCCAGATCGTGACACCGTGGTCGTTCAGGTACTTTATATTCGTATCACCCTTGAGAAACCAGAGAAGCTCATAGATGATAGACTTTAGGTGGACCTGCTTGGTAGTAACCAGCGGAAATCCGGCCTGCAAATCAAAACGGAGCTGCCGACCAAAAACGCTCCGGATGCCAGTACCGGTACGGTCCGGCTTGTCGGTTCCGTTGCTAAGGATGTCTTCCATGAGGTCAAGGTAATTCCGCATATGGTGTTCGATTACCTGCCGCTCGAATGCCACGCCTGCTCTCCGCGCGCCGTATCGGAAAGTTCGTCAGACTGGATGAAATCGACGGACTCACATTGCTGCACAAGCATCTGGGCGATCTTGTCGCCTGCGCTGATCGCGTATGGCTCCGTAGAGGTGTTGTACAGAACGACGTTAACCTCGCCGCGGTAGTTGCTGTCGATCACGCCGGCAATTGAATGAATGCCGTGGTTCGCCGCCATGCCACCGCGATCCCACACGAGCGCTACGGTACCCTCGGGGAGCTCCATGGCGAAACCGAGGCCGAACCTGCGCCGTTCGCCCGGCTGGAGCGTATGCCCTTCGCAACAGTACAGGTCGAGACCGGCATCACCGATCCTCCCATACGCAGGCACCTTGGCTTCTGGTCGTAGGAGCTTAATGTTAACTTTCATGGGTATCGTTACTGGTTGTCGTACTGCTCGGTCTCATCGGAGAGCACCTCGAGCTCTACGCCCGCTTTCCTGAATACCTCACGCGACCGTTCGGCGGCATGGTAGCGCTTCTCCGCGACGACGCGCCTGATGCCGGCGTTGATGATCATCTTCGCGCAAATATAGCACGGCTCCATCTTGCAGTAGAGCGTCCCGCCGTCGATGGCGATGCCGAAGCGGGCAGCCTGTGCGAGCGCATTTTGCTCAGCGTGGGAGGTACGAATGCAGTGGACCGATTTCTCGCCCTTTTCATTATAATTTTCCTGCATCTCATGGCCGACATCATCGCAGTGCTCGATGCCGATCGGAGAGCCGACATAGCCGGTGCACAGGATCCGCTTATCTTTCACGATAACACAGCCGCTCCGGCCGCGGTCACACGTCGCGCGCTTGGCGACTGTACGCGTAACTTCCATAAAGTACTCATCCCACGAGGGGCGCTTGTGGCTTGGCATAGTGTACGTATTAAAAACGTAAATTAAACTGCCAGCTTCACGCCGGGGCCCATTGTGGTGCAGAGGCTGATGCCTTTAATGTAGGTACCCTTAAAGCCGGATGGTTTTGCGCTGCGGACCGCGTCAATAAAGGCGGCGTAGTTTTCTTCAAGCTGTTTCGGCTCGAAAGACGCACGGCCGATGAGCTGGTGGATATTGGACGAATCGTCGTTGCGGAACGTCACCTTGCCGCCAAGGAGCGCCTTGATGGATTTTTCGACATCCTTTGTCACGGTCTCATTGCGCGGGGTGGGCATGAGCCCCTTCGGCCCGAGAATCTTCGCGACCTGCCCGAGGACCTTCATCATCGCCGGTGTTGCGAGGGCAATGTCAAAATCGCACTTGCCGGTTTTCTTGATTTCCTGGATCAGAGCTTCACCGCCGGCGACCGCCGCACCTGCCTTCTTGGCTTTCTCCTGGTCCTTCTCATCGGCAAAAACAGCGATGCGCTTTTCCTTGCCAGTACCGTGCGGCAGCACGACCGAACTCCGGACGACCTGCTCGGCCTTCTTCGGGTCAACCCCGAGGCGGATGTGCAGCTCAACGCCAGCGTCGAACTTAACCGTTGACGTCTTTTTTATGAGCGCGACAGCTTCCTTCGCCGTGTACGCCTTCGCCGGATCAATGAGCTTTTTAGCTTCCGCGTACCGCTTTGACTTCTTTCTCATGTTACTTCCCTTTCGTGGTACGAACCCATCCGCCAACAAACGGACAGTCCCACAAATTAAACGTAATTCAAATTACTGCACTGGCGCTTCTGAACTTTCTTTTTTCCTTTTTGACTCTCTCCTGACCGTGCTCCAGTGGTACCAAAACAGCGGAGCCCCCACGAGAATGAACGGGATTGCCGCAGCTGCCTCGCGCTGCGTTGAATCAACGTCGTGCACGGAATTGTTCCAGTTCTCGTAGTCAGTGAGCCACCCCTGCGCTAAGGTGACCGTATCCGCATCAACGCCGCACTCCTCGCCGCACTCAACAATGCTCTCGATCGGCGCCTTCTCATATGCCAATTCCGCAGCCGGCATCTCATAGCGGCTGGATGCTTTATCCGCCTCGCCGGCGCTCGGGAATACCCACGTTTTGAGCCCCAGGTTGATCAGAAAACCTCCGGCGATCACGATCATGAGCAGAGCAGAGAGTGAAATAAAATAGTAGTACGTCGGCCGTATGACTGCGTGCTCCTTATTTTCGTTTTTTCTCTCATCACGCTGTACGATGCGGTAGTGAATGAGGAAAAATGGAAGCGCGACAATCAGGAATGAAAATCCATTGACGGCATCGCGCGTGCGCCCGGCGTTCGGAGTCGTATATGCCTCTTTCCAGGACGTATAATTCGCTTTCCATGTCTCGATATCGCTCTCCTGCGCCGCGGTCAATTCGCACGGCCCGTCACACTCTAAAAACGCATCGCTTACGGCATCCTCAGGATTGATTTTCGAACTGGCGTACAGGGAAGCCGGGGCGCCGCGCTCGTACCCTGCCGGCTCTGCGTCCGTGAACACCCACGCCTTGAATCCCAAATTAATCAGAAAAATAACGGAACCGACCACAATACCGAGCGTTACCAGCGATGCCAGATAAAAATACGCGCTGCGGATGGCCGGCCGTTTATCTGCCTGCGTTTTCCCTTCCATAATTGTAACGATAAAAAATAAAATTAATGCTATGGTGAATAGCGGCATTAAGAATGAAAGAAAAGTCATACCTGCGCTCCTTATTCCAAATCGCGGTCAACGCCCGCGATTTGTTTTAAAACACAATTAAAAAATGGTCCTTTTAATAATGGGTTTACTGTTCTAAAAGGGCTCTTGCTGATGCCAGTATACCGCGATCGGGCAAGTACGGCAATAACCTATTCGGTGACCTCGATGCCCATATTTCGGGCAGTACCGGCGATAATTTTCATCGCACCCTCGATATCCTTCGCGTTGAGGTCTTCCATTTTCGTCTCAGCGATCTCCCGCACCTGTTTCTTCGTCACCTTGCCGACCTTCTGCTTGAGCGCCTGCCCGGACCCCTTGGTAATCCCAGCCGCCTTCTTGAGCAGCTCTGCCGCCGGCGGAGTCTTGAGCTTGAACGCAAAAGTTCTGTCTTCAAAAACAGTGATCTCCGCAGGGATGATATCGCCGCCCTTATCCTTAGTCGCGGCATTAAACTTAGTGCAGAATTCCTGGATATTGAGGCCGTGCGGCCCAAGCGCGGTGCCGACCGGAGGCGCCGGCGTTGCCTTGCCTGCGGGAAGCTGAATCTTGATAATTGTTTTTATCTTCTTTGCCATGGTATTAAATTTTCTTAATCTGTAAAAAGTCGAGTTCGATCGGCGTTTCCCGCCCGAACATGGAGACGAGCACCTTCACCTTGCCGCGCGCCTCATCAACCTCGGATACCTTTCCCTCGAACTCCTTGAACGGGCCATCGACGATCTTCACCGGTGTGCCCGCTGCGACGTCAATCTTATACTTCGGCTCCTCGACGCCCATGCGCTTCTGGATTGCCTTCACCTCTTCCTCAGAGATCGGAGTCGGGGTCGTGCCGGAACCGACAAAACCGGTCACGTTCGGCGTATTCCTCACCACGTACCACGAATCGTCCGTCACCATCATTTCAACGAGCACGTAACCGGGAAAAATTTTTTCGGTAACGACCCGGCGCTTGCCGTTCTTGATCTTGATCTTTTTTTCAGTCGGGATGAGGACGCTAAAAATCTTATCCTGCATATCCATCGACTCGATGCGCTGGCGCAGGTTCCGCGCGACGTTCTCTTCATACCCTGAGTACGTATGCAGTACGTACCACTTCCTTCCCTGCTGGAGTGTTTGCTTTGGCATACTACCTAATTACTTTTTCGAGGACTATGTTGAGGCCGAAGTCGAGCGTGCCGAGAAAAATCGCCGTGGCGATGCTGATGCCGATCACGAGGAGCGTAAACTTTGTCGTCTCCTTGCGTGACGGCCAGATAACTTTCTTAAGCTCTTCCTTCGACTCCTTGATGTAGGAAATGATTTTACTCGCCATAAAATGAGGTTTTTAAAACCCCCTGCGGGGGCTCGTTGCGTAATCTGTGTATAGTATAGAACATTGGAAAAATATGTCAAATTCACCGACAGGATGCCGCTCAACGGACGCCAGTATCGGCATCCGCCGCGTCAGCTGAAGTATTCCGTACGGTAACGCCCGTCAAATATCGAGATTTTTGACCGTTTTCGCGTGGGTGTGTATAAAATGCTTGCGCGGAACGACATCATCGCCCATGAGAATCGAAAAGATCTCATCAGCCTTCTCCCCGTCCTCAACCGTCACCTTGCGCATGAGGCGCGTCGCCGGATCCATGGTCGTTTCCCAGAGTTGGGACGGGTTCATCTCGCCGAGGCCCTTGTACCGCTGGATGCCGACCGTACTGACGGATTCCATTCCGCTTGCGTCCCCCTCCTCGGCACTGGGCGGGACTGCATCTTTCTTGCCCTTCGCTCTTTTTGAGGCTGCGCGATTGTGCAGCAGCTCTCTCTGGGCTTTCTCCAGGCCGGCTTCGTTGTAGACATACGTAAATGCGCTGCCGAGCTGCACCCGGTAGAGCGGCGGCTGCGCGATGTACAGGTGCCCTGCCGTGATGAGCTGCGGAAAGTAGCGGTAGAAGAGCGTCAGGAGGAGCGTCCGAATGTGCGCGCCGTCCACATCCGCATCCGTCATGATGATGACGCGGTCGTACCGCAGGCCGGCGATATCAAACTGCTCACCGATATTGGTACCGAGCGCTATGATGAGCGACTTTATTTCATTATTGGCGAGCATCTTATCGAGCCGTGCGCGCTCAACATTCAGTATCTTGCCGCGGAGAGGCAAGATTGCTTGAAAATTACGGTCGCGCCCCTGCTTGGCAGAGCCGCCTGCTGAATCGCCCTCGACAATATACAGCTCGCTCTCAGCGGGATTTCTCGTGGAACAGTCTGCGAGCTTGCCGGGCAGCATGAGGCCTTCGAGCGCGCCCTTGCGCAGGACCGAATCACGCGCAGTGCGCGCAGCGATGCGAGCCCGCGATGCGAGCATGCACTTGCCGATGATTGCTTCCGCATCCCGCGGGTGCTCCTCGAAAAACGTATAGAGCGCATCCGAGGTAACCATATCAACCGCCGATTTCACCTCAACGTTCCCGAGCTTTGCCTTGGTCTGGCCTTCAAACTGCGGCTCCTTCACCTTCACTGAGATCACGCAGGTGAGCCCCTCTTTCACGTCGTCACTCGAAAAATTTTCGTCCTTCTCCTTGAGGTACCCCTGTTTGCGGCCGAAGCTGTTAATCGTCCTCGTGAGCGCCGTACGGAATCCGGTCAAATGCATGCCTCCCTCGACCGTATGGATATTATTCGCGAAGGTAAAAATCGTCTCTTTGTACTCGTCCGTGTACCTGAGCGCGACCTCGACATTTACGCCGTTTGCTTCTTTCTCAATGTAGAAAGTTGTCGGGTGCTTCGGCGCCTTGTGCGTATTGAGGTGCTCTACGTACGACTGGATGCCCCCCTCAAAGTAGAATCCGTACGTATACGGCTGCTCCCCCCGCTTCGTCAGCCTGCTGTCAATGACCGTCACCTTAACGCCCTTAGTGAGGTACGCCTGCTGGCGGAGGTGGTCGAGCACCAACTCGCGGTCAAAATCGAGTACGGTAAAAATCGTGGGATCGGGCTGAAAAATGATCGTCGTCCCGGTCTCATGCGATGTTCCGATCGGTTTCACCTTTGCCTGGGCTTTTCCCCGCGAGTACTCTTGCATCCACACCTTGCCGTCACGCTTCACCTCAGCCCTGAGATACTGCGACAATGCATTGACGACCGATACGCCGACGCCGTGCAGGCCGCCGGAAACCTTGTAGCCTCCTTCGCCGAACTTGCCGCCCGCGTGGAGCATCGTGAGCACCGTTTCGAGTGCGGACTTCTTCGTAACCTTGTGCCGTTCAACCGGAATGCCGCGGCCGTCGTCCAGCACGCGCACCTTGTTTTCCTTCATGAGCTCGACTTCGATATTCTTGCAGTAGCCGGCCATCGCCTCATCAATGCCGTTATCAACAACCTCCCAGAGCATGTGGTGCAGACCTGCCGACGCGGTGTTGCCGATATACATGCCCGGCCGCTTGCGGACCGGAGCAAGGCCCTCGAGCACGGTTATCTGCTTTGCGCTGTACTCGCCGCCCTTGGTTACAGACTCTCGTGCCGGTGCCGGCAAAGACGGACCGCTTTTCTTTTTGTTCACTTTTTTTGGCATATAGTTATTCTATTTTCCTTAATGGCGTTAGCGAATAAATGAATAAATGATGAATGTAAAATACCCGAGTAACAGGAAAAGCCCAAACAGCCGATACGTCCTGATATTTTCCTTGAGGATCGGAAACACAGACAATATGAAGAGCAGCATAACCGGCATACTGACGATGAAGTCTTGGCGCGTGACCGGAATCGGCAGGATCATTGCGGCAACTCCCAGAATAAACAGCGTATTGAAGATGTTGCTCCCGAGAATCATGCCGACGTTAATCTGCTCTTCCTTCTTGATCGAGGCGATAACCGACGTGAAGAGTTCCGGGAGCGACGTGCCGACTGCCACGAGCGACAGGCCGATCACCATCTGGCTGATGCCGGCCACGCGGGCAATCGCTATCGCACTGTCAACGAGGAGCTTCGAACCGAGGAGCAGTATCGCGAGACCTACGATGGCAAAGGCGAGATTCTTCAGAACGCGTTTCCGCTCGAACCGCCTATGCTCGATAACCCCTTCGAGCTTATCGCCAAATTCCTCGACCTCGTGCTTAAACTTATCGAGCATTTTCCGCCGCACCGTGATGATGTTGTAGTATAAAAACAGGGAGAACAGCACGATCAGTACAAAACCGTCAACCCTCCCGAGCATGCCGTCGCTGCACAGTACGATGAGGAGGAGTGAAATGAGCACCAAGAATGGAAACTCCCGGCGGACCGCCCTCTCCTCTGACTTGGGAGGCCAGATGAGCACGACGAGGCCGAGCACGAGCCCGATATTCGCAATGTTGCTGCCGATAATGTTGCCGAACGCGATTGCGCTATTGTGCTCTATTGATGCGATCGTACTGACAAGCAGCTCCGGTGCAGACGTGCCAAACGCAACGACCGTCATCCCGATGATGAGCGGCGATACGCCAACGCTCTTCGCAAGCCACGAACTGTTCTTCACGAGCATGTTCGCGCCATAGTAGAGCAGCCCGATGCCAATGATAAAAAGTAAAATTTCTATGAACATTTTTTACTTCTTGAACTCCATGTTTAGTTTTTCCTGCAAGGTGCCAATAACCTTCTGCTCGATTGATCCCGCCTCCTCGGCAGTCAGCGTCCGTTCTGCTGACCGGTACGTAACCCTGATCGTCGCGCTTACCCTCCCGTCACCTGCCGTAAAGAGGCCGAGGCCCCGTACGCCGGCGATGAGCGGATCGACTGACCGGACCGTCTGCACGATATCATCGTACCGCGTGCAGTCCGGGGTCCAGAACGTACTGTCCCGTTCAATGGCGGGGTATGCGCTGATCTCCTCATACTGAGGCGCATGCTTCGCATGTTGTACGAGTTTCGAAAGGGTTAATCCAAACCACGCGGGCGCTTGGTCGAGCTTTTTGACTCCCACAGAGAGCAGGCCGTAGCAGCCAACTGTTTTTCCGCTGATTATAATATTACCCGAACCTGCATTGCCGTTTAACGCTTCAAACCGGACCGCCCCCTCCTGGATATGCATCCGGGCAAAAAGCATGCCGAGAACCGCCTTGATCGCAGCCATAAGTGCCGAACCGCCGCCCTGTGACTTTCTAGCGTACACGATCCCAGCGATCCGCATAACCTCCTTGGGCATTGGACTCCCGCTACGGATAAACACGTTCCCAACTTCAAATACCCTGACTGAATCACGCTCCCGGCTATTTTTGACCACGTTCTCATAGAGCTGCGGCAGCAGCGTTGTACGGAGGTACTGCTGGTCAGGATTAAGGGGATTCGTAACCCGATAGTGGTCTTTTTCCTTCAATCCAAACTGGCTGATGAGCCGCTCGCCGTAGAACGAGTAATTGAGCATTTCCTGCATGCTGGCAGAAACGAGCGCATCTTTGATAACCCGCTCCCAATGCTTTTCGGGAGGCACGAGCACGGGCTGCAGCGCCCCGTATACCGGCGACGGCGTGAGCTTATTCCATCCGGACATCCGCCCCACTTCTTCAATGAGGTCGGCTGGGATCGAGACGTCCTGGCGCCACGACGGTACGGTGACCGCAAGCACACCCTTTTTCTTCTTTACGACCTGGAACTGAAGCTGCGACAGCTTCTTCGCAATATCCGCTTCCGTAAAAGTCTTCCCAATATGCTTGCTGACGTAATCAGCTTCAAGTAAAATAACCGTCGGCTTTCTCCCCTTTTCTTTTGAAGCGACGATCGTGCCGCTCGCGATCTCGCCGCCGGCGAGATCGTGCATAAGCTGCGCCGCCCGGTCCGCCGCTTCCTCAGGCAGATCCCACCAGATGCCTTTCTCAAACCGTGCCGACGCCTCGGTTACGATTCCGAGCTTCTGGCGCGTCTTGCGAATGGATAGAGGCTTAAAAATCGCCGACTCGATGACAACGTCCTTCGTCTGCTTGGTAATCTCAGAATTCTCGCCGCCCATAACGCCCGCAACGGCGATCGGCTTCTGCGCGTCGGCGATCACGAGCGCATCGGATGGAAGCGTGCGCCGTTCGCCATCGAGCGTCTGGAACAGGGTATCCGTGCCCGCTTTGCGCACGGTAACCTTCTTGCCGCTGACATTCGCGAGATCGAATGCATGGAGCGGCTGGCCGTACTCGAGCATGACGTAGTTGGTGCTATCGACGATGTTGTTGATCGGCTTCACGCCGCACACCCGCAGCCGTGACTGCAGCCACAGCGGCGACGGCCCGACCTTCACGTTCTTAACGACGCGCGCGACATACCGCGGGCACAGCTCATAATCCTTGACTGAAACCGCAAGCAGCTTCTTGATATTGAACTTCGCACTCTCCGGCACGTTTACCTTTTTTCGCATGAGCTTCTGGCCCGACAGTGCCGCAAATTCGCGCGCGAGCCCGAGTACCGAGAAACCGTCCGGCCTGTTCGGCGCAACCGAAATATCAAGCACAGTATCATCGAGCTTGATCGCTTGCGTAAACTTCGCGCCGACACGGATGCTCTTATCCAGAATCATGATGCCGGAGTGGTCATCACCCAAGCCGAGCTCATCCTCGGCGCACAGCATGCCCTCAGAATCGATCCCGCGGATGCGGCGCCGTTCGATCTTCATGCCGCCGGGCAGGACCGCGCCGACGAGCGCTACGGGAACGTGCTGGGCGGGCTTGATATTGCGGGCGCCGCATACGATCGTGAGCGGCTCCTTGCGGCCGACGTCCACCCTGCATACCGAGAGCTTGTCGGCCTCAGCGTGGTTGACGATCGTCTTGATCTGCCCGACGACGATCCCGTCGAGATGGGCTCCGTGATGCACCGCCTGCTCAACCTCAAATCCGCCGAGCGTAAAAATCTCCGCAACCTTTTCCGGTGTTTGCTGGAATTTGACAAATTCTTTAAGCCAGTTGAGGGAAAGATACATACTATTTCAATCGGCAGAGTATTTTTGCGTAGCTCTGCTCTGTATTCTGATAAAATTTGACGATACGGAACCCATTATCCTGAAACAGAAACGTGAGGTCGTCCGGGTAATACTTCTCGGAAAAATACAGCAGGATACGTTCCCCCTTCCGGTACACGATCTCCTGGCCACAGTAGTGTGCCGTTTTGTTCTTGCGGAAGCAGAAGAACAGATCGACCCGGTTGAGGCGCGGGTAGAGCGGGTCGCGGTTGAACTCGACGTCAACCACGCCGTCGGATTTCTTGATACCCGCCTTCTTCAGGGGGCTGTAGGCAAACTCCTTCGACGCCTTGTTGCTATAGCTTCTGATGATGCGGTTAACGTCAGCCTTCGTCTCCTGGCTCCGCTCCCGGCGTGTCGAGACGCCGACGAGCAAATAGTCGTTCCGATCCAGGCTGTGCCGAAGTATATTCAGCAGCGACACCTGGTTGAAGTTACCCATCGTATTCCCGAGGAGGCTGAAAAAGTTGCGATCCCTACGGAACGTCTCGGCCTGCGCGATCTCGTCCAGAATCTTGAAATCGGTCACAAACGCAGTGGTCGGCAAGTTCCGAAAGTGGGCGAACACGTGATTCAAACCCGCCTTGATCATGTCGGTCGAGATGTCGATTGGGTAATACCGTATCAGCCGCGAGGTTTTATATAACCACTGCAGCAGTATCGCGTCCTTCTCGCCGTTGCCGACACCGAGGCTTATGTAGTTAACCCGTGAAGCGCCCACGCGATCGGCGATATCCGCGCTTACCTTCCGCAGCAGAGAGACTCCCTGCGGATACGTCTTGTACTCGGCAGCGCGGCAAAACCGCAGCCACGCCTGCGTCGGCTCCTCGCCCCAGTACGAAAACTTCGAAATGATTTCCCGATTCTTCAGGCACTCGAGAAACTCGCGTTGAAGCTGATCGTTGCTCTCGCGGATGTTGACGTAAACGTTTGCTAGAAATTTCGGAAGTTGCTTTGCCATAGATTAAAACTGCTCTAAAAATCTAAAGTCACCGCTGTACGACAGTCGGATATCATTGATGCCGTGGCGCAGCATCATGAGCCGGTCAATGCCGAGCCCGAACGCGAATCCGGAATACTGCTCAGGGTCAACGCCCATGTTCCTGAGCACCTTCGGATGCACCATGCCCGATCCGAGCGTCTCGAGCCAGCCGCGTTGCTTGCATACCGAGCATCCCGCCCCGCCGCAGATCAAGCACCGCATGTCAAAATCAATGCCAGGCTCTACGAACGGGTACAGCTCTGGCCTGACGCGGGTCTTTACCTGCGGGCCGAATACCGCCTTCAGGAACTGGTCGACGGTCTGTATCAGATTTGCCACCGTGATGCACCGGTCGATGACAAGCCCCTCACACTGGTAAAATGTCGTTTCGTGTCCTGCGTCGGTCGCCTCATGACGGAATACCCTGCCGGGCGCAATCAATCTGACGGGCGGTTTGCGTTTTTCCATCGCGCGGAGCTGGACCGGAGACGTATGGGTTCTCAGGACAAGGCCTTGCTCGACGTAGTACGTATCCCACATATCCCGAGCCGGATGGTCTTTGGGAATGTTGAGCAGATCAAAGTTGTACCGCGGTGTTTCGACTTCCGGCCCGTCAATAACCTCAAATCCCATCGAGATGAAAATATCTTCGACGCGCTGCAAGAACTGCGTAATCGGGTGGAGGCGCCCCGCGCTTTCAACCGCTCCAGGCCAGGTTGCCTCGAGTGTGGTCAGCGATGCGGAGGCTGTCTGTTCGAGCTCGCTTCGCTTCTTCTCAAATGCCGCCACCAGCTCGCCCTTGGCCTTATTCGCGACCGTACCGATCATCCGCTTCTGGATATCGGACAAGCCCTTGAGCTGGCGCAAGACAGTGGTGAGCTCGCCCTTGCGGCCGAGGTACAGAACCTCAAAATCACGGAGTTCAGCTTGGTTTTTAACTGCTGCGAGCTTCGCGCGGGCTTCTTTCTGGATTTTCTTTATTTCGTCTTCCATATTTGCTACCGGCGCATGACCTTCCTGGATAAAAAGAAAAACTCGAGCAAGGTGAGCAGCACGATGAGGAGGAGCACGCTCCACCAGCGCAGAAAATCAGTCCCCTGCAGGATGAGTGTCCCAATCAGCAGAAACGAAAACCACATTGACTGGCGGGTGGAAATGCCGAGGTGCCGGAAAATGACCCGCTCTTTCGAAAACCACACCCTGCCAAAAAATCCGATGAGCGAAAACGTGCCGATGAGCGCGATGAGCAGCGTGAGGTAAAACAGGGTAAAACCGACAAATCCTGCTTCCATGGGATTGATATAATAGAGCACAACGAGCCACGCGACCCAGCATACGAGCGTAGCCGTTGTCATCACGATGAGGTACTTCTTGAGCGACATAAGTAGCTAACAGGCGGTGGAAAAGTATTAAAAAAGTAGGTTCCAACCTACCCGCATTTTAGCATATTTTTACCCCTGCCGCAAGTATTTTAAGTAGTATTTTTTTTGGCTAATGTAAGCTATTTTTTTACACTAAAAAACGCAATCTTTCAACTGCTTTTTGACCAACCTTTTCCCCGAGTTTTTGAAGCAGCTCGTGCTCGTGCAGCTTGATCTCCTGGCCGATTACCGAGCTCATAACGGCGATGGTAAGCGTCCCGTTTTTCACGTATATGGCGTTCGCCTTCTCAGCTGCCTTCCCGCCGAGCACCTCCTTCAGGATCACATTAAACTCGCTGCACACACGCGCGGCATTCACCTCTTTGGCAATGCCCGCTTTCCGCAGGCTCTCCGGCAGTAAATCTCTGAGTGCTATGGGCATAGTAAAAAGATACAATCTAACAATTACAAACCATTGCCATGGTGACCTGGCGTAACGTCCGTTGGAGTAGACCACCGATTTGTTCCACCATACTACTACTGTATACCGTATCGGGTGAAAAGTAAAAACTTTTTCGTTAAAAATATTCCTGCGGGTCGATCCAATCCTCAAGCGCTGATTCTAAACTCACATATCCTTTGTAATTTACGCCCGTTCCTTTGTGTACCGACACATGCAAATGCTTGCGCTCATTATCCGTCTGGGTACTATACCCCGTGCCAAGATTGCCTATCAAATCCCCCTGATGCAGCGTATCACCCACTGAAATGGTTATGCTATCCAAATTCAAATGGCCGTACAAAACAGTTACGTTTTCGCCGGCTAAAACGCAATCCTGCACCAGCACACCGCCGTACCCACTCACCCGCTGTTTATCTCGAACCGTACCACTGCACCCTGCCGTAACTGCTACGTCACTATCTTCCTCACCTGCCAAAATTTCAAAATCCACGCCGGTGTGAAAACCAGAAAACCTCTCCGGCTGAACCGGTGACGCCGTGGGCGTGATGTAAATGCCAAACGGCTTTTTCGTAATGCGTTCCGCCGGCTTATCAAGCGGTGAGATAAACTCCTTTACCACTGGCGTGGCATTGATCACTGTATTCGTGTTCGAATTTACAACTGGCGTGGCGTTGGTGTTGACAGGGAAGTTGGTATTAACGCTAGTGGATGAATTACCGTTTGTCTGCTGAATAGCACAACCAGATAAAACCACGCAGCAGGTTAATGCAACGATAATAGTTAAACGCTCTCGCATACTTCAATCGTAAAAATAATTTATTCCCACCAATTCAGTGTCTTATAATCAAATTCAAAAAACATTATTTCGGAGTCTTGCTTGTATCGTGCGATATGTTTTTCTGTCATTTTCCACGCACATACGCGATTACCTTCTGGAAATAATTTTAATAAATGCCCCATTGATACAATGAATGAGTATATTCTATCTTTTTCATCAACAACTATTGCAAAATATGGAACACAATTAAACGCTTTACACGCCCTTCTAATTTTATCAAAATTATCATTTGGGATGCTGACATAAGTCTTTTCTTTTCCTTCATTTCTACTTCTGCCTTTTACTGAAATTCCCATAACCTCCTTTGTATGAGGATTACGAGCAATAATATCAATGCCCGTATGATCTACGTTTGCGCACTCAAATCCATATTTTGATAACCAATATAAAATGACACTTTCACAAAAATTTCCAGTTATTTTTGAGTGCCTTGTACTTTTTTGAATTTTCATATTTCGTAAATATAAAATTTAATGTGCACCCTCATTCTACCCCCCACCAACAATTACGCAAGCAACAAAAACAACCCTTGTCATGCTGAGCGAAGTCGAAGCATCTCTGTTACTGGCATAGTGTTCTTTACCGAGATCCCTCCCCGCCCATTGGCGGGTCGGGATGACAAACGTGGGGGGCTTGCGATGACAAGCATTAGTGCCAGCCAACACTCAAATCACTCCATGACGGATTCAATTGCCTGATCAATGTCTCCTTTTTCGAACGACGCCAGCCCTTGATCTGTTTCTCCCGTGCGATGGCATCATACACGTATTGGTACTCCTCATAGTAGACGAGGTGCTGTACGCGGTATTTGCTGGTAAAACCGGGAAGCACCTTATTCTTGTGCTGGCGAACGCGGCCAACGATATTGCTCGTCACGCCGGTGTAAAGCACATTCTTCCGTTTATTCGTAATGATATAGACGCAGTACATAAAATCCCCAAAAGTTATTTGGGGAAGGTTATTACATTTCTATCCCTATTCTATCCTATAATAACTTGTATCGCAAACTACCCCCGCCATCTGTCCTCGCAAATCTCACGAAAGTCACAACTATTACACCAAAATCCCGGCGTTGCCTTGAATTCGCTCGCACGAATGCTCTGAATCTGGCTGGTCAGCTGCGCTTTGATGTCCCGCAACGCCTTTTCATCGGATTCAAACGACAGCTTCTTATTCGCGTCCAAATAGTAGTAGCTCAACAGCGTCGGCTCGAGTCCGAGCACTTCGCGCACCGCGAGGTCGTAAATCTGCAGCTGCTGCTTGTCGTCCGGGGACAGCTTGCCGCCTTTCGGGAGCTGGCCTGTCTTATAGTCGATTATTTCAGCTTGATTCTTTTCCCCTGCCGGATCAATACGGTCAATCACGCCCTTGAACGTATACTCCCCGAGTTTGAGGTGGAACGGCTGCTCGAGATGCAGCGGCACGGGAAATGTGCCTTTGTGCGAATTATAAAACTCACGGAGCAGCTTCGCGCCCTTTGCGCGGTACTCCTCAGCGTGCTCTTTGGAAAGATACCAGTCATCAACCCATTCAGCTTCATACAATGCGAGGAGCTCGTCAGCGGCCGGCACGGACTGCTTTTTCTTCTTGGCGCCGAACAGATCGGACTGGCTCGCTCCTCCGCCTTGCCTGACCAGCGTGAAAAACCGGAAAAGGGCTCCGTGGATCGACTTGCCGAAGCTGAACGCATGCCGCCCCTCGACCGGCAGCCGCAGAATGTGCGCGTACTTATACTGCTTGGGGCAGGTCTGGAACGCCCTGAGCTGCGTAAAGCTCGCTTGCGCCGGTATTGCTTTCTGGAGGAATGAGAGGTCCCTGATCTCCTGCTGCGTTGCGGGTTCCGGCGGCATGAGCCGCTCTGTAGGATCGGCCTTCTCCGCGGCACCGGCCCGCTCCACGAATCCGAGCTCGACTAAAAACCGGGACGGCTTCTTCCTGCGCGTGCCACCGTAATCTTCCGCGGAGGTGAGGAACAGTCCGTCGCGCGCCCGCGTCATCCCGACGTAGAACAGGCGGCGTTCCTCCTGCAGGTGGACGTCCCCCTCGGGAATGATCTCCTTGACGAGCGCATCGGGGAGTTCGATCTGCTCCTTGCGTTCGACGGTCGGAAAACGCTTGTCGACGAGCGAAACGAGAAACACGTACGGAAACTCAAGCCCCTTCGCCCCGTGGATGGTCATGATCCTGACCGCATCCGGCCCCTCCTCCCATGGCTTGTTCATCGAGCCCTCATCGCCTGCTTCCTGGATCTGGGAAAACTCGTACAGGAAATTTTTTACACTGCCGTCATTATTCGCCGTCTCGAACGTTTCGATCGTGCGGAAAAATTGGTTCAGGTGCACGATCTTCTCGAGATTTTCCGGCGAGTCTTTTGACGTCATCGCCTTGAGGTACCCGGAATCCTTCATGAACTGCAGCGCGACCGGCAGCACTGGCTTGGTTTTGGCGAGCTGGGTGTGCGCCTCGACTATCGATAAAATTTTTTCGGTTTTCGAGACGAACGTGGCGCCGATCCCCCGGATGGCGCGCGCGGTGCGGAGCGCCTCGTAGAGCGACAAGCTCTTGCGGCGCGCATACGCCGACACGGCCATGAGATCCTCGATCGGCAGGTCCCAGTGCGCGAAACTCAAAACGCGCCACAGCGCCGGGCTCTCGTGGTAGTTATCGAGCAGCTTGAGGTACGCGATGACGTCCATGACTTCCGGCTGCGCGTAGAGCCCCCGGGACGCAAGGTACTGGTACGGGATCTCGAGCCGCGACAGCGCGGCGATGAACTCGTTCGCGTGGGCATTCGCCCTGACAAGGATCGCGAAATCCCCCCACTGCAGCTTCTTGTTCTTTTTTTTGATCTCGACTATCTTCTTGGCGACGCCCGACGCCTCCTCGAGGTGCGACCTGAATGCGAGGTGGCTGAGGGGGCCGTCTCCCTCCCTCGCCGACCGGAGCTTCTTGCTCACCTTGTGCTTGAGCGGTGCGCCTTTCGGGTCAACCGTGCCCTGCGACAGCTGGTACTCCAGGCGGTTCGGGTCGTTCTGCTTGATGAAGGCATATGATACGTCGAGGATATTCTGGACCGTGCGGTAGTTCTCGGCCAGGACCACCTCAGCGGAATTCGGGAAATCCTTCTTGAACTCGAGGATATTGCTGATCGCTGCGCCGCGGAACTTATAGATCGATTGGTCGTCATCGCCGACGACGGTGACATTCTGCCTGTCCCCCGCGAGAAGCTTCACGAGCTCGTACTGGGCGTAATTCGTATCCTGGAATTCATCGACGAGCACATAGCGGAACTGCTTGCGGTACCGGTCGAGCACCCGCGGCCGTGTCCTGAAAAGCTTGATGGCGTACAGGATGAGGTCGCCGAAATCGAGCGCCGAATTATCGAGTAGCAGCTGCTCGTACACGTGGTACGCGTTCGCCACCTCCCGAATGCGCTGTTCTTCGGTAAACTCCTCATCCCCAGCGCCCCGCTTTTTCGCATAGTCGACGTCGCCCCGGTCAAGCTTGAGGTTTTCCGCGTACTCGACGTACTCTTCCGGCATCACGTTCTCATCCTTTGCCCGGGAAAAGTGCTTGACGAGGGCTTGTACGAATTTCGTCGGATTGCCCAGAGGGCGGTAGTAGTCGAGGTTGAATGCGTCGAGGTTCTGGCGGACCAGCATGACCTGGTCAGTTTCGTTCAAAAGCTTGAAATCGGGCGGCAAGCCGATTTCCAGGGCATTATCTTTTAATATCCGCTCGCAAAACGAATGGAACGTTAAAATCCACAAATCAACGTACCCGTACGGCAGCAGCACGTCAACGCGCTCTTCCATCTCGCTTGCCGCTTTCTCGGTGAACGTGAGCGCGAGAATGCCGTCAGTCGGAACTTTCTTTTCCATGACAAGCCACGCGATCCGCTGGGTAATCACGGTTGTCTTGCCCGTACCCGCGCCCGCGACGATCAGCAGCGGACCGCTGCCGAAGGTGACGGCTTTTTTCTGGGCTTCATTCAGCGCATCGAACGTGCTCATACTCCGTATTGTACCACAAAGCAGCTGCTCTTCGCACTCCAGGCCTTGACAAAATACCGCCCATACTGTAGAATGCGTAGTTGCTCGTAGATTTGTACATTGATTCGTAAACATAAACTGGACACGGAGGTCTAAAAATGAAAAACAACCCCACTACGGAATTCAATGTGTTTGCGATCGGGAAAGTATACCTGATCGCATTGATTCCGCTCATTGCGGTTTACTTTCTCACCGGAGGCACGCTCGCCCCGTCATGCGGTGGATTGCAAATCCCCTCAGACGCGTACGATCACTGCCTAAACCAGCAGATAATCCACCCATTGATGAACGGAGCACTCGCTCTGTTCATTTCGGTACTGGTCATCATGCTGGCCGGCGCATGGCTGTACTGCAAGAAAAACGTGAAAGATTTTCATCGGCAAGGATTGCTGAAGAAAACCAAAACCGTTTGCAATACCTGCTTATAGGTACCTCCCTCCTCGATCAATCCCTGGTTCAGCGCCGCTAGGCTCTGGACTGGGGATTTTTTTTACAAACACGACGGAAGTCTAGCTTTTGTATACAACGCGGTAAATGGCACCAGCTTCGTCGTCCGAAATGTACAGCGTGCCGTCCGGGCTGAACTCGACGTCGACCGGCCTGCCCCACGCATTGCCGTCTTCCTGCAGCCAGCCGGTCACAAAATTGATCGTCCCGCTGCCGGCTGAATTCGTATCAATGCGCACGACCTTGTACCCGGTCGGTACGGTCCGGTTCCACGAGCCATGGAAGCCGATAAACAGGTTACCGGCAAGGTTGTGCGGAAAATTCCCGCTGTTTTCTGCCTCGGAAGCCATGAACTCCATGCCGAGCGGTGCCGAGTGCGCCTGCATGCTGTACGCCGGCGGCACGGTTTCATCGGTACAAAACGCTTCACGCGCTCCCGCATACTCGGGATTCACAATACGGTCGCCGTAGCAGTACGGCCAGCCGTAGTGCCCGCCCTTGGCGATAACGTTAACCTCTTCGGGAGGGATGTCGTCTCCGATCCTGTCCCTGCCGTTGTCGACCGCCCACAGGTCTCCGTCGTAAAACTCGATGCCCACCGAATTGCGCAAACCGGATGCAAAGACCTCGCCATTGCTGCCGTCGAGGTCATACCGCATGATCGCCGCACGGCGCCCGTCAGTTTCCTCGCACAGGTTGCACGACGAGCCGATCGATACGTACATTTTTTCGTCGGGACCGACGACCACCGTTCGGGTCGAATGTCCGCCATCCGACGGCAACCCGGGAACGACGATTTCCTTGGTAGTATACGTTCCATCGGGCCGGAAGCTACGGTATACGCTCACCTGGTGCTCCTCAGCCGCGTACAGGTTGCCTTTGTAATAAAATACGCTGTGCATTACCCGGAGGCCGCTGTCGATCTGAATTTTCCCATCCGCCGCACCGTCGCCGTTTTCGTCAGGCAATACATACAGTGCACCCGCGCCTTTATCCGCTACGATCAGGTTGCCCTCATTATCGAACGCCATAAAGCGAGGCTCCTGCAAGCCTGCCGCAAATACGGACACTGTGAAGCCTGCGGGCGCGTTGAGCATCCGATTCTGCGCAAAAACTCCAGTCGCATACTGCTCAGGCACTGTCAGCTCCAACGGTACGAGCGTTACGAGGTCAGCCGGGCTGCCCTCGCTGCCGGAATCCCGGGCGGCATTGGTTGCCGTATTCGTGGCGGCATTGGTATTGTTGAGGTTATTTTCATCAAGCTGATCGTTGGTAAGCGGCCCGCTCAGCACAGACGTATTATCCTTCAGAAAATAGTATGCGAACGCGCCTCCCAAAACGGCTATTGCTATAATGATTGTCGCTGCTACGGTTATTTGCTTATTCATAGGCGTCCTCTTAGTTTAAAAACTTTTTAATGCGCCGGTGGCAGTATGGCAGTTGGCCGTTCTTCTGGTAGTACGCCTGGTGATACTCTTCCGCGGGCCAAAACGTATCTGCCGGTACTATTTCAGTGACTACGGGAAACCCTTTGTCCTTCAAAATTTCGATCAAATGCTCTGATATCTTCTTTTGCTCTGCGGTCGCATAAAATATGGCAGAACGGTACTGGCTGCCGATATCAGGTCCCTGCCGGTTCCGCTGGCCCGGGTCGTGAATCTCAAAAAAGAGCTTCGCGAGCGATGCAAAATCCGTCTTCGCAGGATCAAAGATGACCTCGATTGTTTCGGCATGGCCGGTAGCTGAACTGCAGACCTGCTCATATGACGGATGTTCTGCACTGCCTCCCATATACCCAACGCGAGTACTCAGCACTCCCGGTTCTTTCTGGAAATAGTATTCCACGCCCCAGAAGCATCCGCCCGCGAAGTACGCTGTTTGTGTATTCTCACTCATAGTATGGAATCGTTAATCTCCGACCAGGATGTTTACAAAAAAACGTGGGGTCACAAAAAGTAGAGCCTATTCCTTCTTCTTAAATTTCAGGGAAATCGAGTTCACGCAGTGCCGCGTATTCTTGGGGGTGAAACCCTCGCCCTCGAACACGTGCCCGAGGTGCCCGCCGCAGTTCCTGCATACGATCTCCGTCCGCATCCCGTCGGCATCGGGTACCTGCTGTACCGCGCCGGGAATCGCATCATCGAAGCTCGGCCACCCGCAGCGCGCGTCGAACTTATCATCCGAGCGGTATAGCTCCGCACCGCACCGTTTGCACGCGTACACGCCCTGCCCAGCGTACTTTTCGTATTCACCAGAAAACGGCGCCTCAGTCCCCTTGCGGATGATAACGCGTTCTTCCTCTTCCGTTAATGTGGTATACGCATCTGGCATACGCCTGCGGCAAGCCGCTTACACCAAACCAGCTAAACGATGAAATCCATAATCAGCCCGATGATGAGCGCGATCCCCGATAACCCGAAGATAACGATGTAGTTCCACTTTTCCTTCGATGTCGAGAGCGACTCAAATACGTACCGCATCACCTCGCGGTCGTGGCTATCTATCGGCAGCGACTCGACTTTGCGCAGGAGCCCGTGCTCCTCGATCATTTTCGCACGGCGCTCCGTAACGAGGTACCGGTGCGCGAAGTAAACGATGAATCCGATTGTTCCGACATACCACGCGGCTTGTACCCAGACGGGGCTGTAGAAATTCAGCACGATGATGACCCGGTACGCGAACGTCGCGATGATGCCCGACCAGAAAAAAAACAGCCTCAGTGCCGGTGCGCTCGTTTTCATATTTTCAGCGTGATGTATCTTCATTCCTGCCTGCATAGCACTTATCATTGTACAGCCATTAGGCAGCGGGTCAAATCGTGCAAATAATAATCAAAGCCAGCAGCTCGATGCCATGTGTAAAAACCATGGCGGGAGTGCGATCGTGCTCTCGCGCCTTGACTGCTGCAGCTCTACGTACTACGATACAACAATATCAAGAATAAAAAAGCTCGTTCGTACAAAAAACCTTTTTCACAGAAAGAGAGGCAATACATGGCCAAGGTAACTGGGAAACTCGTTCCAGTGGGCATGGTAACGGGTACCTTTCCGTCACGCTTTAAGACGCTCAGGTATCTCAACCTTGTCGCTGCGGTGAACGGATTCAGTAATAACGCGACTGTCTACATCTTCGAGCAGAACCCGGGCAGCCATCCGTCGCCAAGTCAAGCGAACGTATTCGCGGTCCGCTCACTCGAGTGGAACAAGCACCGCACCAACGTAGCGGTTCCGGGAAGCGAATTCGGCTTGTGTATCAAATCGAAAAAGCCGCTGCCCGATTCGCGTGCGCTGTATGTGTACGTCGAAGAGCACGAAGCGGATCATGCACGGAAAATCGAGCCCCTATTCTGGCGCAGGCCCCGCTTCTCAGACGGGCGACGCCGCACGTTCGTTGATCCGAAATTAATTCCCGCCGCACTCTAACCGGCACGCCGTCCGAAGCTGATAGCGCAGCCCGCCAACGCAACGTTGGGCTGCGCTCTTTTTTTTACTACGCTGCCATTACAGCAGAATGCTTGGAAGCTTGCCGCTTTTTATTTAGCTATTCTAATGTATTCCTCCCAACGGTACTTGCGTTTTTTTGCTTTCAATTCTTTTAGCTGGCAGGAATAGCACAGGCCATTATGGCAGCAGATGGTTCCCCCGCACTTTGTGCACGTCCATTTCTTGCGCTCCCGAGCAAGGAACGCTTTCATGCCTTTTTGCTTGATGAACTTTAAATTATCAAGCATGCTCATGTGGTAATGAGTGCGATACCGCTTATCCAAATGCTCCAAACGGTCGCATGGGCACGTATCACATTCAAAACAATATGCCCAGCCATTGCGCAGGCGCTTTGGGCATTTTTTTATCACGCAGTACACGCAGCTTGCGGGCTTGTTCTTATTTTTAAAAAGGCACCCCGGGCACTTGTTCTTTTCGCGCAAAAATGCCGCGCAAATGGCGCAGTTCATGCCGCACGGTGCGATGAGGCTTGGTTGCATCCGCGTGCCCATGCTGCTACTTCATCGCCATGAGTATCGCACCGATGCCGACAAAGCTGGCGCCAATGCCGGTCTTCCAGGTGAGGCGCTCGCCGAGAAACAGGATCGCGAGCAGGAGCACAAACACAACGCTCGTCCGATCGAGCGCCGCGACGCCGGATGCCGGGCCGTTCTTGAGCGCGAAAAAGTAAAAAAGCCACGATAGCGCGCCGGCAATGCCGGACAGCGCGATGTACAGCAGTGCCCTGCCGTTGATAGTCGGGAGCAGTGTTGCCTTCCCAAGCACGAGCGCGGTAATCACCAAAAAACCCGCCATGATGACCGAGCGGACGGCCGTCGCGAGCGTCGTGTCGATGCCGGCAATGCCGATCTTGCCGAAAATCGCGACGAGCGCGGCAAATACCGCGGCGAGCAGCGCGAAAATAATCCATGACATATTTTTTAACCTTACTTGTTAATTCGGGAAAGCAGCTCAGCGGCGCGCTGCTTAACAGCCGGGCGCTTGTTGTGCGTATGCCGCCGGGCAAACGCGGTTACGGCTGCGCTGCCGCGGAGCTCGCCGGCAAATCCGCCGAGCACGTCGAGCACGTTGCCGACCATGATGTTCCCACACTCAGGGGACGGCTTGCCCTTATTGTAGTACGTCACCTTCTCAACGCCCACAAGAGCCCTTAGTATCTTCTTGCGCAGCCGCGGCTTGTGCCGCGCGATCTTGCCGAGCGCCTTGACCGCGTTGCCAGCCGTTATGAGGGAAGCGTCTTTAATGAATGCGATAAGGCGCGGTACGAGCTTGATGATGGCGCCTGTGCTGTCCACAGAAGCGAGGTTGCCGATCACGATAAGCGCAGTCCAGCGGAGCACGTTATTCCCGCCATCGAGGAACGGAACGAACACCCCGAGCTTCCGGTGCAGCGCGGCTGGATTTTCCGCAGACAGCGCAATCGCCTGCTTGGCGCAGCAGTACTTGACGTGCGGATTGTCGGACTGGAGGTCCTTAAGATTTAATTTTTTCATGCCTCAATTGTACGCAATATCGCATTCTAAAACAAGGTGCCGACACCGGACCTCTCGCTGATAAAAAAAGGCGTCCCGGAAACGAAGATACTGTTGGGACGCCCATGCGCTGTGCAGGATTGCTTTGAACGGTGGTGCTCCTGCGAGCTACGTCACTGTACTCTACCGCAGGTGGCGCGCCTCCACACCGGGCGAGTTGCTAGTTTCGTGATTTGTCAGCAGACGACCACCAGACACAATGAGCGTTTCATGAGTAATACTTACCCTCCAACGCCGGCCAAATGGTTAAACAACAAAAAGCCTAGTTAACACTCACCAGGCATTTTTAATGTAGCAAACGAATAAAAAAAATTCAAGCCACGATCGCTGCCGTGCTACCGGTTTTCAAAGTATCCGTACTCTTCTTTGACGAGCACGTCGAACGCCTGTGCGCACAGCTCCGAAAGCTCCTCCCGTGAAACCGTTTTTCCGCCATCGTACGGATTGCCGAACCTGTCGGCGATAAAGCGTGCCGCATCGCCGATGCGCTGTTCATCCTGGTACCTATCGCCGCTCGCCTCTGCGTCCAGCGCGATCTGCAGCCGGGTCAGCACCTCACTGTCGCCTGCGGATGCACGCTCGAGCGCCCTGACTGCGTCCACGTACCGTTCGCTGCTCCGGCCGTGCCGCTCAATGATGCCGTCAATCCGCTCGTTCGCTTGCTCTTGCATCGTATTCGCCATCTTCTGGATATGCTCCGGAAGCGCGTGTGGATGTTCTGTTTCCATACGTTCGACGATCAGAATGCCATTTATACGGTTATGTTACACCCGATACCGGCAGTCGGCAACGATATGAAAACAACTTAATTTTTGGATTTCTAATAATTGATTTCTGTGGATAAAGCTCTTATAATGAATATGGACCCATTAATAAGCACTAATAACGAAAGGGATTATGAACAAAAAAATCTTCCTCTTCGCGGCAGCGATCGGCGTGCTCGCCATCGCCCTCCCGGAGGCGGACTGCCAGGCAGCGACTATCGCCGGCGGAAACAGTATGGAGGCAGCTGTCGAGCTCCAGGCCGGCACGTACACCGGCGGAGCGATCAGCGAAGACATGACGCAGTATTTCTACGTCACGCTCGGCCAGGGCCAGCAGATGACGGCCAAGGTGCTGTTCACATCCGCTACCGACATGGGAACGATCAGCACCGTTGCCCTATACGACCAGGACCGGAACCAGGTCGTGGAAGAATTCGATGCGAATTATTCCACCGTTACCCTCACGGCCGATTGGCTAGTGAACGGCGACGAGCAGTCGTACACATACTACCTGATGCTGGCTTCGGATGGCGACGGCAGCGCTTCGTATGACCTGACCCTTACCATCGCCGATAAGCATGATGCCGGATCAAGCAAAGATGCGCCGGCAACATTTGACGGTGCAGTCAGTGTAGACGCTGGCACGACACAGGGATATGTGACGGGCGATGGCGCAGGCGGCAATGACACGGCGGACATGTTTGTCCTGGTGCCGGCTGCAAGCGGCACGTACACCATCACGGTGACACCGCCGACCGATGCGCAATTAGAATTGCTCGTGTATGACGCCAACCGCGCGGAGGTTGACTGGCAGACTGGCAGCAATGAAGGCAGCATCCTTACCAGCTCGGTGCAGGCGAGCGAAGGCACGAATGTATTCCTGAAAGTCGGCTCGTACTATTACAACGGCAGTACCCCCGCAGAGTACGAAATGGTGATCGCCGCTCCTTCAACGGCGAACACCAACAGCGGCACCGGGGATACTGACCCGAACCTCATTGCAACGGCGAATGCGAATACCAATGGCGGCGCAACTGCAGTAAACCAGAATACCAACGCCACTACCAACGCGGCGAGCAATGCGAATACAGCTGTGACGGCGAATGGCAACCGCAATACAAATGCAACTGCAGATGACGATGAGGACGAAGACTCGCTGACGCTGTATTTGATAATCGGCGGAGCAGCAGTTGTCCTGGTGCTGATCGTGGTCATCATCATCGTAGCAAAGAAGAAAAAAACAGACACTCCGGCACAGCAGCCCCCGGCAACCAAATAAAATCACTGTAAATTTCAAAAGAACTGCGCCGCAAGGACAGTTCTTTTGAGTTTGGCTTCGGATCAAGCCTGCGTGCCAGAACCCATGTTCGCGTTGCCGTTATCTGTATTTTTTATGTACATGCTTATTTTCTCGGGACCCCCATTTTTGGACACACTGCGGCACATCGTAAGGTATAAAAAAGGTCCGCAGGCGCGTCTGCGGACCTCACGGGCAAAGATTTCTCTTCAAGAGGCAGGATGGTTCCCGCCTGCGTCCGTGGCAACGAATTCAATGATCGTTTGGAAAGCGGCTGCCACTTCCGGAGCTAACTCAGAAAACTGCTCTCGGGCTTCCTGAAGCCGGTCCTCGTAGCTTCGCGGATCCGTTTCCATGCCGAATTCCTTCATGAACCGATCGTGTATCTGCAGGAACGTAATGCCAATTTCCTGCTGGAGCTCCTGCTCACTCGGTATCGTTTTGAGCAAAGCATCCACCACGATGGTTTGGCCCTCCTCAATCGACACGTTGATAAAATCACCGCTCATGTAATCCTGCAATTCCCGCAGGAGAATCGTCTTGACCTCCGAGCGATGCCAGGCCTTGATCACGATTTTTTTCCGATTCATTTGCGGCAGGGGTTCCCGCTTGATCTGCCCAATGGCGGCATGCAACTCAGCCTTGACCGCAGAGTCCGTTTCAGCAGCCTCCAGAAAATGAAACAGTGACAGCAAGTAGGTTCGGGTGCAATACTGCAGCATCCATTCCACCGAGTCCAGGCGAGCCTGGATCGCCATCTCGACCAGTTCGTCGATGTGGAAACAGGCAAACCCCTCTTCCCAGGAAACTGGCTCAGAAAAACCGGGATTGACCAGTGACGCCAATGACGTGCCCATGGCTGCGCCGCTGTGGTAGTCGGCCATCAACGAGGTGGTAACTTCATTGATCCGCTGTTGAAACCCCCGCTTGTCCGGTGCCGCATGGACATACTTCCGCGCCAAGTCCCAATGCGACAGGGGCATGGATGTGAGCGCATCGAAAGCGCGCATATCCGCGGCACTCATGCCCTCATCACCGACCCCGCCCGCAGCCGGAGCTTGCTGCGGCGCGCTCCCACCGCGCAATGTGCGACGTTCTACGCGGTCATATACCGCAGTGATAGGCCGGTACCGCCTCTCCATCTCTTCCGCGATGGAATCAAGAAACGCACGCACGTTCCTATCGGGCATTTGCTGAACCACGAGTTCCTTCAGCGCGGCAAAAACGGCATTGACGCCGTGCACCCCGCCGGGAATACGCTTGGGCAGCAAACCGAGTTCAGCCAGCTTGTCCACCAGCCCTCTTGATTCCAGGCCCTGGACCATTTCCTTGCCCAGGAAACTCGTGGCAGCGGCAATAAAAGCTGCCTTCCAGTCTTTCTTCGACATGTCAACCTCCTCTATGGTTGTTTTATGGTTGTGTGTTTTTCAATACATCCTAACACGGGTAACGGCCAACGTCAATCCGGCACCGTATGCATGGCGCATGGCTATGATATGGTAAAAAATTCCCCCGAACGGCAACCGAGCTGCGAGGCATTGACGGTTCGGCGCTGGTGAGCTACAATCAGCAAAAGTTCTTTTTTTGCATTGGAGGGCGCATGTCACATAAGACAAGGCTCCTGCTCATGGCTCTCGCGCTCCGTCTGCTTTCATCGGTCTGTCTTGGCACTGGCAACATCGTCTTCGCGGTCATCGGCTGGCTCCTCGTGGCAGCGAGTTCGCTCGCTTTCACGATCTGGTTTCTCCTGGTCATCGGAGTTATCGCGGACGTGGAAAAACCAGCACAGCGGTGCTGCCCAAGCTGCGGATCGCGCCATTACCTCGTATACCCGCGCGGATCGAAGTTCGGCTTTGCATTTCCGGCGCGATTCGTGAAGGTAGCGAAAACCGATTTCCACTGCCAAGCGTGCGGCTTTGAATGGAGCATGACCGAAATTGATGAGCACGATGCTGATTACTGAAAACGCCTTACGGCACACCAACCGTGGGGCGTTGTTTTTATTATTTCTCCAGCATCTTCCTGAGCACATCGACCACCGCTTTTTCCCAATGCCGCATGGCGTACCAGCCGATCAATGGTTTCGCGAAGGCGCGCAAGAACGCATTCTTGATCTCCACCTGGTATAGGTAATTGATACGCGTCCCCTCGGGAATTTCTTCCATCATGAATTCCTCGTGTCCCTGGGTGCCGATGGCGCTTTTGTTGTCCGAAATGAACCCGTACGGCGGCTTCAGCTCGGTTTCCATGCGCACGGTGAGGGTTTTGCCCCACGTCTTGGCCGTGCCGTCGATGGTCAAATGGTTCCCGTCGCGCTTGATGATCTTCAGTGACTTCGCCACCTTGGGGAAGTATTTCGGCATATTCTCAAAATCGGACATGATGGCATACACCTTGTCCCGAGGCGCTTTGATGATCCACGTTCCTTGTAAGGTAATTGAATTCATTGGGAGTTTTAAGTTTAATGTTTAAAGAAATAGGTCATGAAGTAAGTTGAAAGTTATAGATTTTAAAAACTTAAGACTTTTTAACTTATAACCATACTTCCTTCTTTCAACTTTCTACATATAACCTTCCCAAGAGTGTGATGGAGTTCATGAAATTAACCCGCAAAGAATTTCAGCGCCCCATACACGAAAAATACCGGCCACACAATCGCTTTCAGGAATCCGAGCACGCCTACCCAGAAACCCGTTGCCACGGATATGTAGTATATCGCCGCGCCGATGAACCCGAGGCCGTACACCGCTTCTCCGCCGCGCTTTGTAACGTTGACGTCCATCATACGTTTAATTTATCTTAGCAATTATCACGACGTAATTCTTCCCGTACTTCTTGGCGCACTTCGGGCAGGTCGTGTACCACATGTACCATTTCTTGATTTCACCATACCCCTGCTGTTTTGCGTATTCTTTGAAATCATCGCACCACTTGCTGGTGTCCCTGAAATCTCCCTCGTACACTTTGCTCAAATGCTTGCCGCTCAAGGTGGCATTTTCCGCACCCGGAATTTCCTTATCTACGGCAATGTACAGGTCCATGTTCCATTTCGAGGTGTGGTCAGAAAGCGACATCCAGTCAAGCGCCTTCGCGCCCGATGCGTCAATTTTCGCGTTCATCCGCTTCACTACCTGCCCGAAATTCATCGGAATATTGAACATGGTGAATACCTTGTCCTTGATGAATTTCTTTGCCTGCCACTCGAACGTTTTCCCGTCCCACGGTGCGGGGTCAAATCGCGGACAGCAGTCGGTTGTGGGGTTGTAGTTTTCCATCGTGATATTGTTACGAAATGAATTGCACGCTCGTTGGAAGTTTTTATTCCCTTTCCCTGAAGGTAAATGATCCAAGTACCGTAAGCCCGACGCCGAACAGCCCGAGGTACCCGATATTTTGCCAGTACGCTACCGCATCGAATCCAGTAACAATCGCAGCTTTCGCGGCAATGATCGCGTACCGGATAGGAAACGCATGCCCGAGGATTTCAGCCCATGACGGCAAGAGCGATGTGTCGGCAAGCAAGCCGGATAAAAAGGCGGGTAATACTACCAGCAGCGGAATAAACGGAAACACCTGCGCTTCACGGCGTGCAAACGTCGAAATGAATATCCCCAACAGCACTGACACGATTGCCAGCAGGAACAGCAGCCCCGCAAGCGCCAGGATCGCCTGCCAGCTGTAGTCAAGCTCGAAGAGCCAGACGATTTCCGCAAGCACGAAACTTGCCTGTATGAGCGCCAACGCGAGATACCCCACGACGTACCCGATGATGATGTCGGTCTTATGGAGCCCGTTGATGAGCATGCGGTTCAGGGTGCCGGTCGTTCGCTCCTGTACCAGCAGGATCGCGCTCAGGAGGAACGTAAGAAAATACACGATGTAAGGGGTAAACGGCACGACAAACGCCTCCCGCGACACGGCCGGCGGCAGTGTGTCAAAAAATAATTTCAGGAAGTAGCCGACGAGCAGGGGCACGATAATCATGAGCGCCAGGAACCGCCGGTCGCGCCGGAGCTGCTGCAGTACGCGCAGAGCGACAATCAGTATGTTCATAGTTTTCCCTTCCCTTGCTGTTCAAGCTTCGCGACCATGACGTCCTCGAGATTCTCGGCCTCAACCTCCAAGCCCGTAATCTCATCCGACAGCCCGTGCTTGCGCAGCGCTGCCGCGATGGCTGCCCCGCCAGCAGAAACGGTTTCCGACCATTCGCGCCCAGAAGCGCGAAAACGGACGGTTGCGGTGCCGGAAGCGACGAGCGAGCGTGGCGCATCAATGGCAACGACGCGCCCGCTCCGAAGCAGGATCACGGTATCACAGAGCATGGCTTCGTCGATGAGGTGCGTGCTGACTAAGAGTGTTTTTCCCGCATGCGCCAGCTGCTTAAACCGCGCCCATAAATGCCGCTTGAGTAGCGGGTCGAGCGCGGCAGTAGGCTCATCGAGTATCAAGAGCTCCGGATCGTGGGCCAGCGCGCACGCCAATGACACGCGCTTTTGCATGCCGCCGGACAGCGTATGGACGGGGCTGTCGAGCCGGTCGCCAAGATCCAATTCACCTAGCAGCGTATCGGCCCGGCTGCGGGCGTTCTTCGCACGGTGAACGTGGGCATAGAACACAACGTTTTCCCTGGCAGACAGGTCGGTATACAGCGCCGGCTCCTGGGGCATGTACCCGATTTTCTTCCTGAGCATCCAGCGTTCCTTGATCGGGTCCATGCCAAGAACCTGAACAGCCCCGGCGGTTGGTTGCAACGCGCCGACAAGCGCCTTGATAAACGTCGTTTTCCCGGCGCCGTTCGGGCCGACCAGGCCGGTAATGCGGCCAACGGGAATATCCAGGCTCACCCCCTCCAGCGCGTGGACCGCGCCGTAATCTTTTGAAAGCTTGCTGACTGAAATTGCGTTTGACATTGATTCCTTTAAAAAAAATTGAAACACTATTCGTATCGAGCTCCCAACCCTACTTTTTTTTAAAAAACCATGCTGCCCGGTTACAACTTCCAACCGGCAGCTCCTGAGCAAGGCTCACGCTCCGGTTATGCTGCTGCTATCCCCGTTTCCTTCTATGACACTGGTAATTCTCCGTCCAAACAGCGGTGCTACCGTTTGTGAAAAACCGGAACTGGGATGAGAATCGCCCGGGCCCGCGGAATAGCCGCCCTGTACATACAGGCTGCCTTCCGTTTCCAGGCTGTAAAAATCCCAGATAAAAATGTTGTCACCGGGCTCATCCCAAGTATCGGCCACCCAGGTAAAAAATTCCCGTGCCCGTTCCGCAGAATCGGCACTAGTCGCTTCCTGCACCTGCGCCGCGCCCGTCCAGACGATGAATGTATTTTCAGGGAACTCCAGCATTTTATCTTTCAGGGCGGCGTACTGCAGCTTGTAGTTCCCGACCGTCTTGTCGGGTGAGCTGGCGCTCGGGCTTCCGGTATCCGGCCCGATATCGCTCACCGGAAAACAGTGCTTCCAAACGATCGTATCGTACTCGCCCGTTAAAATCTCCAGCGTCGGCTCCTCTAGGTATTCGCTTTCGCCGGCATGGCTGACCCAGATGTTCCAGTAGTCGTACGGATAGTTTTCCCAGCCGTACGGGGAATCTTTCGGGAACTCCCGGTCGGTTATCCGGTAGCTCGTGCCGTGTTCCGCGTTATAGTCGTCGAACCATTCCGATACCCCGCCGGCCCAGACGTTCGCGCCCGTGCTGTGGTGCAGGAAAATGATGTTATGGCCGCTGCCGGATATAGCAGCTGAATCAGCGCCCACATTCGCATTGGAATTCGTATTGATGCTTTCGCCGGAACTATTGCCATCACTCTTATCGCTTGGAACGCTCGTTTGCTGGGTATCCGTACCGCCGCTCAACTGGTCGTAAATAAAATATCCGCCGATACAAACAACGGCTAGGATACCTATTATGGCGAGTGGTTTTTTCATCGTGTTGTGCTGCTTATGCATATATTTTACGCCTGTTCAACAGTAAAAACAAGCTATTGGTGTGTAGCGAGTCCGAAAAATTCGTATGGCATTTTACGGCATGGTTTCGGCAATGCCGCTCTTGCTCGTCCTCGAACAACGCCAATCCCTCCCGCGCCCTATGTTTGAACCCCCCAAGTCCTCCCCTCGTTTGTCATCCCGGGTTTTACCTACCCTTGTCATCCTGAGGGAGTCATACGACCGAAGGATATGATTATATCCTTCGCTTACGCTCAGGATGACAAGAAACAAATAGACTCAGGATGACAAAGGAAAATCGTTATACCATCCCTTACTCAGATCATTCCATCCAGGATTGAAATTCGTAATCAACATATCTTTTTTCTTCCGCAGCCACCCCTTAATCTGCTTTTCCCGGTAAATCGCGTCAAGTACATACTGGTACTCCTCATAGTAAACAAGCTTCGTTATGTTGTACTTTTGAGTGAAGCCAGGCACTTCCTTACGCTTGTGTTGGCGCACCCTGCCTTCTAGGTTGCCGGTAACGCCGACGTACAGCATCTTGTTGTACTTAGTCGCTAAAATGTAGACGTAATACATACATAAAATCCCCATTGGTTATGGGGAAGATTTGTATCTATAATCTAATCCTGAATGTACCCTCTGTCAATCAGACGGATGCGCAGTCGGGGGTGGGGGGATCAAAACTCCGATTGTAATTTCTCAGTAATGATTTTTTTTAATCCTTCATGCTTCAATGGTATTTGCTTTTTGTTAATATTGTAAGCAGTCCCTTCGTCTGAAGCAGAATATACCAATATCGGAACAAATATATAATCCGCCGGAATATAACCAAATATTAAACGACAACCATTACTGGCTGATAGACGACATGAAGTAATGCCAATTCTGGCTTTATAGAACCAGATCTCTTTTCCGTTTAAGCTTGCTTTAGTGATGAAAACTGAAAATGGAAAACTACTAAAACTAGCCTGATGATCCTGCAGTCCTCCAATAATTATTTTTATCTTATCTTGAATGTCCTTCTCAAGTGATTTGAATTTTTTTAAACGCTTTAAGTCACGTTTTATATATTGGTTTCCAGCAACATTATACTTTTGACTTTGCATAATCAAGGAGCTTCTTTGCGGCCTCTCCGGAAACTAAAATTTCAGAATCCGTATTAATCTCGCATTCTTCGTTATCAATTAAATCATCACGATGTAAAACAAAATCAAAGTTTATCTTTTCATCATCATCTGCGCCCAGATAAGGGGGATCCTTGTGAGCGAGTATCATGATTTCATTTGTATTTAATTTCGAGTACTTTGCACATGTATCGAGAATCTCCCTTTGCTCTTCGCCTGATAATTTTTTTATCGGGTAATCACTAAGTTTTGAATAAAGAATCATCCTACCACCCCCTAGTCTTGCCGCTTCTTTTCGTTGAATATACGTACCATCAATTTCCTCCATAATACTGCTTATCACTTTATAATCAGGGGTTGGTCCAAATTTATTTTTATAATAATTAATTCCTGTAATCGTGCGATGATTTTTAAAATAAAAATTTGATTCACAAAAATATGCTAATTTCCAAAGCTTTGTTTCGGTTAATATATCAGCTTCGTATTTTTCAACAATAAAAACTAAAAGCTCTTTAAGCTTTTGGATGTCTTCTTTTTTATAATTGCCTACTTTTATCCACATACCTGGTACATTAACAGCTGAAGTTACTCTGTTTTTTAGGCAATGTCAAGTTAATTATACCCCCTTTTTCTAAGAAAATCAATGCCGATTTACACCCCACTAATCCCCCTTCCCCCTTATAAAATCCACAATCGGCTGGATGTCAGATTTTACCTTATATTTACTCTTCAATTTGCCGCTTAAAAAAATACATTCTTCGTTTTGCGCCTAACCCCTCACCTTTTTCTATTGATACCGAAACTAACTCCCAGCCCTCCTTGCCATTAGTATTTAAGAATGGAGTATCATCATGACCTCTACTGCTGCCAGGTTCAATTTTGTATTCAAATCTCTTCATAGTAATAGAGTTAATTTATAATTTTTTTCAGCCACTCAATCACCGGCGCGATGTGCTCCTTTGCCGCCTGATTTTCGCTCTTAGGCGCGCCTTTTGAAAACATCTTGAACATCTTCTTTACGATGAAGCCGAGCTTGTCCAGATCAATGGCGCCCGGAACTTTGGCATATCCCTGGAGTGCATTGCGGATCTCCACGGGAATACTGTTGTATTGCATTTTGCTGTCATCCGCATCTTGCGGCGACATGCCGACAACCAGCAAGTATACCTTCTTGCTTTTCAGCGTTTCCCTGTTACGCGCAAGGTACGACGCTGCGGCGATACGGCCCATATACGCCCGGGTGGCAATAATTATCGCGCCGTACGGGGACGGATCGGGTTTACCGTTGATCGCGTCAATGACGTCAGTGCCGGGGACCGCTTCGGCGATCCAGTCGGCGTACTGTTTGGTGGCGCCCCATTTGGAGAAGTAGAAAATGGCTTTACGCATATGCTACCATCGTACGCTGAAATAAGCGGGAAATCAATCACAATAAACCCCGGGCTGTGCGCCCGAGGCTTTGTCTGAATAATAAATGCTTATGACCGCAAAATGGTGAGTATGCGCGCGGCCATTTTGGAATGCTTCTCTTCCTCGATCTGGACCCGCTGAACAGCGGCCCGGTCCTGGGGATCGGAAATGTCAGGCAGGATCGTGCCGTAGAGATGGTACGCCGCATCCTCCATGGATTTCAGCTCCTCGATCTGGCGGATTAGGGAATCAATGGAATTGTTCATATTAGTATTTTTCAGCGATTTTTTCTAATATCTTCCGGTGGCGGATAGAATCATCCCGCATGACCTGCAGCAAAGGGAGGATCTGGCCTTTCTTGGCCTGGTCAAGGCCGGTAAACTCCTCCGTATTGGCGATATCAGCCGCCAGGACTTCAATGAATTTTTCCTCAAAAACAACGCCGCCTTTGATGCGGTCGGCGAGTGTGGCATTTGGCATAGATTGTTTATTAATGCTAATGTATTAAACAATTTTAACTATACTAACAATCCTTAAAAATATCAAAACGTGGATTTGGATATTTAAAATTCAGCGGATTAAAAATATATGAAATGCCGGGTATTGACAAAATTCCCAAAGCGGTGTACACTCAAAGGTTATATTTTGTACATTGGAATGCATAATTATACAGGAGGTGCGCGAGAATGAAGATCAATCAGTTGCCGATCAAGGTGTTTGTAAGCTCAATCCATAACCAAACACTCGGCAAAATGACGGTGGTCGACCTGCTCGTCGATCCCGACTGCAGTATAGCCATACTGCCCAACGCCCGGCGGATTGAATTGACAGTGAGCGATAGCTCATTCGAAAAAACGCAGTTCACCGGCGGCTCATCCATCAAAACGTGGAAACAAGCACTCGCTTTTTTCCAGAAAATGGAAGAGCGGCATCAGCCCTTTTGGGTCGAAATCAGCGATACCGAGATTGAATCGGTCGAACCCGCTGAAGACGGCCGCATGTTGAATCCTAAGTTATGTTACAATCTCAAAGTCGGGTCCTTCCGCGTACTGGAATGACCGAAAACGAAGCTCCCGTTTTGAAAATCGTCCCTGACGGATTTGCCCAGAAACGGCTCCAGCCACCAACGGAGCCGTTTTTTTATATTACAAAAATTCCCGCTACAACCGCCCAAATGCCGGATACACCAGCTTATCGATTATGTGCCTTTCCCAAACCGCGTAAGGAACTCGTCGCGCGGCATGCGGAAATTAGGATTAAATCCCTCGTCAGATTCCTCGTCAATCGTAAACCCAAACCGCTTTGCTATCGGATGCTCAAGCAACAGCGAACTGCCAACCACTTCCGTTATCCCGGGATCAGCATCGATCACCGCGGCAAGCTCGCCTAGGGAATCCTTCAGCTGCTGCGGTCCGGGCGCTTCGGTCATGGGCGGGACGTGCAGTACCAGCTCGTGCTGTTCCCCGAGCTCATACGAGAACAGACCCGCCTGTTGCCACTGCTTCCGTGACTCAATATCCCGTCGGTGCTGCTCTACTATTGGCCCATCAGGATCATTAAATTGCTGGCTGATAATTTCTTCGTACATTTCCTGCAGAGCGGCAGCCGCCTGGCTACGCCCGTCCGGATCGTCCAGATCAAAATCAGGAAGCGCCGTCATTCGTTCATGCAGCTGGTCCGCAAGGCCGCCAAAGCGCTCGTTCAACTCCTGTCGGCCCTTACAGGCGCGCAGCATCATATCCCGCGGCTGCACTCCTGTCCTCTGGCACCGGCGCAGGATCAGGTCAACGTTTGTACCGATGGTTTCCATGCGGCGCTCTTTCGTGAGGCCAAATCCGTCCACCGGCGCTTCAGCATCATTCAATGGATGTTCACGTTCGCTCATACTTTTAGTTTACATTTATGGTAGTGCGCCAGAAACAGCGCGCAAATTTTATTAAAATCCGAAACAATATCTAAATTCAAAACTCTTCTGTTCAAAACCAAAATTATTAAATAGCGACTAACCAGCCACTGGCTTTGCCATAGAGTCCTTCGGCTGTTTCACATACTTTTGGTAGTGCATCAAAAACATCCCGCCGGTAAGAGCAAAAGGAAGGCTGATTATTAGCACTGCTACCAGTTCAAATCCGCCGATGAACAGGAAAACGACGGCGAGCCCGAGGAACAGCCAGCCGCCGATCTGCTCTTTTTTCCACGCGACAATGATAAGGATGACCGCCGCGATTGAGGGCAGGAGGTGGATAAGGAGCGCGAGCGCGATTTCACCGGCGGTTTTGCCCTCTTCAAACACGTCAAGCGCGAACACCGAAACGAAACAAACCATGACGATGCTCAAAACCCGCGGCGCCCAGTAGAGAAATTTTTTCATAGCTTTTTATAGTAAATGCTTATAAAAATCCGTCCGTCCGCCTGTTATCCTCCCGAGATGATTTCCTGGTACGCTTCCATGCTTTGTGTTGCCGAATCCTCGGTGCCTTCCTGGATTTCGCTCATGTCAGTGCGCGTATCCGCTAAATCATACCGCGTAAAAAAGATTTTCTGCGCTCCGGCTGATAGCGCGTTGTCCACGCTTGTTTGGGTTTGTTCGACGTTTTGCGTGAACCCCTCCGCGCCCATTTGCTCGGCTTCCGTTACCCACACCGGCGCGTCAATCTCAAACTCCGCGAGCATAGCCCGGTAGTCAGCAACATTAAAGTCGAGGGTATTCTTGTCGTTTGAAATGCAGTGAACGTTGCCGATCTCGAATAGCAACCGGGATTCAAGAACGTTCGTGAACATCGTCCGGTAAAAATTGAGGAAACGATCATCCGTGCCTGCCGCGCCCGCGATGAGGACATTCGCCGTCTCGTCCGCGTTCTTGATTGCGGACATGGTCTTCCGCAGAAGCTCAGCGTACGCTTCCGGCCCTTCTTTATAGAACGTCAGCTGGTCTGAAGTGCCGAGGTCCGGCTCGTTCAGCACTTCCCAATGCTTGATCGGGTACCGCAAACCATCCATGTCGTCAGTACCGTCGCCGTCATACCGCTCCACGACCGCAACGACGAGCCGTTCATACGCAGTCCAGTCATTCGGATTGCAGCGGTGCAAGGGCAGATATGACGGCCTGCCCTTCTTGTCATTTGCTAATAAAAACTCATCCTCAGAAGACACCGCACAGTCTGCCGCATCAGCCCTCTGTGCCTGGTCCCATTCAGCAAACGGCCAGATGGTGATCAGCAAATTCAAACCATACGACTGCGTAAGCGCAACCAGTTCATCCATTTTCGTGTAATCGTATTCCGCCGTTGCGGATGGCTGAAGCATATCCCAGACGAACGGGCCCGGATGCGGCCGCATCCACCCAGCGCCGGACTGCCTGATAAAATCCATGTCAGTGCCGTCCTCGCCGGCGCCGAGCCAGCCAAACTTGTTCGCAAGCGCAACCTGTTCCAATTCCTCAGCCGGCGTTACCGTACTTTTGTCATTCGTGTTTTTAGTTGTATTCGCATTGCTGGTTGAACCGGAGCACGAAGTTGTCGGCTTTGCTGCATCCGGATTGCCGTGTTTGACCCATGCGCCGTTTTCGCATATCCACGTGTCTTCATCTCCGCCGACCACGAAACGCAGAATGCCTGCGATGGCGATAACCGCAATGACAACCGCGATGGTGATGTAGATTGATTTTTTCATGCTATTTTTCTTTACAATATAATCTGGCTATTTGTTTCAATTCTTTTTCAAGCGGCGTGCGCCAGTTGTCACGAAGCTGGGATTTGATGAAGCGGATCTGGCGGCGGATACTCGGCGGCAACTGCTTTTGTTCCTGGCCCTTGCAGGCAAGCAAAATCTCCTCATCCCGCTTGGTTTTCAGGACGTACCGTGTGCGGTCGCGCCGGGTTATGGCAAGTTCTGGCATACACCTCTATCCTACGCCCGTTTGAGCGGCAAATCAACCTTGACATCTACCAAAAATCCGGTACTATAAGTTAACTCGTGTTACTCGAATGTAAAAAATAAAAGAAACACAACCCATCAACGCCGCAACCATAAGGAGGTATTTGTGGCAAACCATCCGCTATTTGACAAACTGCTCGCCGCACTTCAGGAAGCGAACGATCTCGGAAACATCGCTCACATCCTTGAGTGGGACGGCAGAACAAACCGGCCGCCGGACGCCGAAGAGTATCGCACAGGGCTCGCCGGCCGCACAGGGAAGAAGGCACACGCAGCGTTCATAGCCGACGAAGTCGGTGCCGCCATCGAAGCGTGCCTCGGCATCATCGGTGAGCTCACGCCGTACCAGCAGCTCCAGGTCAGCCGCCTTAAGGCGAGCTACGACCGCGCGAAAGCGCTCCCCTCTGAATTCGTGGGCCGCAAGAAGGCTACCACCGAAGCTGCGATCGCCACGTGGGTCAAAGCTCGGAAACTCGGGGACTACGGCATGTTCAAACCCCACCTCGCCGAGGTGCTCGCGGTGATGCGCGAAGAAGCCGAACTGCACGGCGGAGAACCCGGCAACGCCGACTCGCTGTACGACCAGCTGCTCGGCGGTTTCGAACCGGGCATGACCACGGCGCAGGCCCGCGCGATACTCGACCAGGTCAAGGGGTGGCAGGCGAGATTCATGCAGCGCATACTGCAGTCCACGGTGAAACCGAATGCCGCGCTGCTCACCGGATGCTTTCCGAAAGGGCGGCAACGGCGTCTCGTCGAAGCGATCGTCCGTGCGCTCGGCTACGACTTTGCGCGCGGTAACCTGTCGGAAACGACGCATCCGTTTATGGCAACGATCAGCTCCGGCGACCACCGCATCACGACCCGGTACTACGAGAATGACCTCCGGGCGGCGCTGTTCGGCACGCCGCACGAGGCCGGCCACGCGATGTACGAGCAGGGCGCGCCCGCTGAAATGTGGCCCGTCGACAATGCGTGCCTGTTCCTGTCGCTCGGCATCCACGAGTCGCAATCGCGCATGTACGAGAACCTCGTCTGCCGGTCCAAGCCGTTCTGGGAATACTGGTTCCGCCATCTCCAGATGTCGTTTCCGGGATTCTACGGATCCACGGTCGGTGAGTTCTACCTCGCGATCAATGCGGTGAAGCCGAGCCCGATACGGGTCGAGGCTGACGAGGCTACGTACAATGGCCATATCCTCGCCCGGTTCATAACCGAGCTCGCGCTCCTGAGCGGCGATCTGTCGGTCGATGACGCCCCCGACTTCTTCAACGAGCAGGTGCTCCAGTTTGTTGGGTACCGGCCGGCTACTCCCGCGGAAGGCATCCTCCAGGATGTCCACTTCCCGTCGGGGTACTTCGGCTATTTTCCGACGTACACGTTCGGAAACCTCGCTTCGGGCCAGCTCTTTGCCGCATTCGCGATCGCCCACCCGGACTGGGAAGACCAGTTTAGGCAGGGCAACTTCTCCGCACTCTTGGAGTGGCTCCGCAAAAACGTCCACGCAACCGGGCACTTCGAGTCCATGGATAATGTCCTGACGCGCGCCACCGGCGAGGGACTCAATCCGAAGTACTGGGAGCAGTATATGGAGGAAAAGTACTTCCCGCTGTACCATGTGTAGCGGCGCAGCCTGAAACACGCCTACTACGTTCGTTCCGCAAACACGCACTGGGATTAAAACCCCCAGTGCGTCTTTTTTTTACCGCAATCCGCGCCGCTCGGCTGTTTTGATGAATGCGAAATCAAGCGGAACGCTCACGGCCGCCGCCGAAGGTGAGATGCCTGATTTGTTCCTCCGGCACCCCTTGGTTTCTATAATGCTCACTGTCGGAAATGTTCGCGATATCACCGGCGGAGTAGCCCAGCGCCCTTACCGTTTCCTCAACCGCTGCCATGCTCGGGCCCTCGACTTCCGCCCAGGGCGCGCCAGCCGGGCCTTCATTCAGCTCCACCAAAACCTCCCCGATTCTGTACGTCGTCCGGTATTTTTCACGGATAGACTGCGGCTGATAGCCGACCTTTTCCAGCAGCTCCACTGCTTTGTCTATTTTTGGAATGGCAGTTTCGATCTCTACCCGGTCTTCGATGTCAGCCTTCCGATTTCTCTTTTCCTTTACCGTCAGGACGGAATGGCCGCCATCGTCGCGAATCCTCACCGTACGCCGGGGCAGGCCTTGGGGAACGTGCAGGACGAAGCCAGTTTCCTGCTCTTCAATAATTTCAACGCCGAGGAGCGCGAGGATTTCCCTCAATTCATCCACGTTACCAAAGCCGTTCGTAGAAAGGCGGATGGTATTTTCTGGATTTCCGTCTTTCGGCAGCGCGTGGCTGGTGTCATTGAGCAAGCGCCGGTCGCGGACCAGCTCGCCGCCGCCTGCCAGTATCCTGGCCTTGAATGCATCGGGGCTGCCGATGTTCAGAATTTTTGTCTCGATTTCCCGATGGGAAAATTCATCAGGCTCTCGGCCTTCCATGGGTGGCATGTCCGGATTCATAGGAAAAAAATAATTATACGGAAATGATTCCGCGCGAAATCAAGTGGCACCACGCCCGCCGTGCCGCTCGACGGTCTGTACCACGGGCATTTACTCGAGGGTAATCGGGACGCTCTGCGCCGCGGCTCCGTTGACGAACAACTTGAGGTTGTAGGAACCGGCTGTCAAGGGCAGGCTGTAGCAGCAGGAGCCGTTGGTGCCTGCTTGTAGGTCCGGGTGCTGGGATTGCGTCTCGATTTCCGCCCCGGTGCTGTCGGTGAACGTATGGGCGAGCGTCGTGCCTGCGGCAAAATTGCCGGTGACGCTCAAGCCGAACAGGTCGCCAACCTCGAAACTGGTGGTTGTTTCATACGTATCGGTCGGGCTGAAAGTCGTTCCCGCCGGGATGCGCTGCAATTCCACCTTGGTGATCTCGGCCGCGGAAGCGGCGTTGGTTGAGGCGTTGGCGTTGCTTGCCGAAGCGTTGACGTTGGCTTTTGGAACGACGGTTACGGCAATGCTGCCGCAGGTGTTGTCAGCGCAAATCAGGTAATAGGTGCCGCCCTGGTCATTCTCCTGGATAGTGGTATTGAAAATGCCGGCTGTGGAAACGGCCTCGGGCACATTCTGGAACTGGAAATCAACCGGCTGGCCGTCACTGGTAAGCTTGATCTGGACTGAATCGCCGGCATACACAGTCATCGTTTTATAATTCAATTGGCCGTTAACCAGCTCAAGGGAAAAGACTTTCGTATTGCCAGACATAGTGTATGGCGCTTCCGTCACGGCCGTGTTCGTATTCTGTGCAGTGTTGACCGTCGCGACGCTATTTGAATTCTTTTCGCCCTTCGTAACGAAATAGACTGCCGCAGCCGCGCCGATCACTACGATGGCAATAATGACAATCAGTGCCATTGTATTAGATTTTTTTTGCTGCATTTGCTCGTCTCCCATATGATTGATCATTAATCGTTAAAAATTCTGGCTACTCTGAGCTGAGTTCAAGCGCCTTGACCAGGTCAGTGCCGTAGTAGAATAGGTACTGGTACCGGCCGGTGCCTGGCGCGGAAAAGCAGCATAAGCTGTTGGTGCCGGGCATGACGTCCAGCTGCTGTTCGCCGGCAAAAACCTGGCCGGCTGCGTAGTCGTACGTTTTAAGCGTCAGGGTGGTCTGTTCGGTAATGGCGTTGGTCGTGACGACCCTGTACGAAAGCTGCTCGGTTTCATAATCCAAGCTGGCAATGCCGGCCCGTGCCGTCTCCGGGCTGGCGTCTTTCTTCAGTGAGCAGAGATCAATCGCAGAAAAATTCTGGCGGTAGGCAAGCTCGTTGATCTTCTCGCCCGCTGCGCTGAAACCTCCGGCATCGCCGGCTTGGCCAGTGTTCGCGTTCGACCCGGCGATCTGCAAGGAATCGAGCAAATGGGCTGCGGCGGCACCGTACTGCGCGGCCCGGCTCGAGGGAACCGTCACCTCCATGAGCGCCCAGCGAGTCTCGCTGCCGGCAGCGGAAATGATGAGGTAGCGGGAATATACGGTATAGGTGCTGTCGCCGGACCGGACGGTCATCTCGGTCTGCGCGTCCGCCTGGTTGACGCGTTCGTCCACGATCGTAACGTTCGGATTGGCCTGAGCTACGGATTTATCGTCGGCGGTAATGGCCGGCATGGTTGCCAAGGTGGCAGACGCCTTTTCGGATACAGCGAGAACAACTGAGTCTGGATTGGAAGAAAAGTACACGATCTCATACCCGTGGCGCTGCTCCTCGGTGATGGATTTCTGGACTTCGGCCGGCGCGATGCTGGTCCACTCGGACACGACGTCAAACGTGTACAAAGTCCCATGATTTGAATACGTTTCGTAGGTGACATTGGGTGCAGAGGCATTGGTCAATGCTGCCGTATTCGTATTCAAATTCGCATGGTTTGCGTTTGTTACTGCCACATTTGTATTTTTATCATCAGTTTCCGACCGCGTGCCGAACCAGTACGCTCCACCAGCAACTGCCAACATCATAATAACTACAACGATAATGGCAACTGTTTTTTTCATAATTCGGTATGATGTTTTGTTATACTGTCCCGCCCCGGCGTTGTATCCGGGGCGGGATTAACGTTGTCATTGCATGCCGAAAAAAACTGTCTACAACACTGAAGCGGTTACTACGCCGCCGCGGAAGGTTTCGGCAAATCCCATAAACCACGCGTCTAGCGTCAATGAACCGTCAACAAGCGAGAATATCCTGACATTCGGGCCGCCATTTGCAGCCGGCGCAATAACGAGCTCGGAGGTGCCGTCACCGTCAAAATCCGCAACGGAAACATTAAGCGAGCCGCGGTAGTCTTCTGCATATGCCATGCCCCAATCGAGAAGCGCAATCCCGCCGGCATCCGGATCATATTCATAGGCGCGAACGTTCGGGCCGCCGAAAGACGGGACAGTCACGATTTCGGGATACAGGTCGCCATCCATGTTTGCAATGGAAATGGCCGCTCCGCCGCGAGAATCAGCACCGTAGGCGAAAAACCAGTCGAGCAGCTCAAAACCGTCTGCGGTTTCATTCTCGGTGAAAATCCGGACGTTCGTTGACCCGTTGGTCGGGGTCGTAATGATGTCATACAGTCCGTCCGCATCAACGTCAGAGCACCGCAGATTCACGCCGCCGCGGTACGTTGCGTCGTACGCCATAAACCAGCCAACGAGCTCATAGGTACCGTCGGCATACCCGTACACCCGTACGTTCGGGCCGCCCGCGGAAGCCGGGGCAACCACGAGTTCTTTCGCGCCATCGCCCGTAACATTCGCGAGCGAGACGTTCACGCCGCCGCGGTACGATTCATCGTACGCCATAAACCAGTCGGAAAGTTCGAGCTGCTCAATGGATGCGTTATACGCATACACCCGTACGTTCGGGCCGCCCGCGGAAACGGGAGCTACGGCGATCTCCGCCGTGCCGTTGGCGTCAATATCCCCTACCGCGACACTCATGTTCCCGCGGAAGGCGTCGCCATACGCCATTTCCCAGTCCAGAAGCTCAAACGCATCCTCGTCCGTATTGAACGTGTACACGCGAACATTCGAACCGACAACGGGCGTAACCACGAGATCCGCATTGCCATCGCCATTCACATCCGCCGCGTTCACGCTGATGCCACCCCGGTACTCCGCTTGGTATGCGAAAAAGTCGCCGAGTAAATTGCCTTCGAGGTCAAACCCACGCACGTGGCCGGGAAAGCCTTCTTTCGGATAGGTTATGATTTCCCATGTTCCGTCCCCGTTGATGTCAGCCGTCACTACGCCAAATTCGCCGCGCAGAGCGCTGTTGTACGCGAAGAAGGATGCGGTGAGGTTGCCTTCGGCATCATAGACGCGCACCTGCGGGCCCCCGTTAACCGGCATCGCGGCGATGCTTCGCTCTGCGCCAGTTGCAACGGTGGAGGGATCAGCGTTCGGATCAATGCTGGTCAGGTACGTGATAATGAATGAGGTTCCTGCTGTCCCGCCTCCGCTTGTCGCTTCAAACGCAACGGTATTGACACCAGGCTGGAGCTGCACCGTGCTCGTGAATGTGCCATCAGCGCCGACAGTGACGTCATCTGCCGTCCCGTCGTTAACGCTTACGGCGAGGGATGCATCGGCATCTGACACGGTGCCCTCGACCGTTACTAACGGCGCGTACACCGTCATGTCCGTCGCCGGTTTCGTAATGGTGATTGATAGGTGGTCCTCATCGCCATCGGCCTGCATCGCTACCTGGTGCGTGACGATCGCGAAGCTGGTGAAGTGGTCTACGGTAAAAATGATAAAGTCATTCTCCGCATCAACCACGACATTATCCACCGTTTTCCAGGTGCCAGACGCTTCATCGTAATACATCGGCACGATATCCTCTTCCGTGATGCCAAGCGCATCAAGCTGGGCCTGAGTGTACGGGATCTTGACCGTTACGCTGCTGTTGAACGTGGAAATCGTCTGGTTTTGCTCATTCTTCGCAACGAAATCATACGCCAGCGCAATCGGCTTTGCCGCAGCGGTTGAAGCGACCTGCGCTTTTGGCGTTGCCGTCACCGTTACGTTCCCTTCCGTCGCTATGCTGTATGCCGGCATATTAAGCTCGGTCCCGTCCGTCAGCTTGATGATTTTAGCGACCGTGGAATCGAAGGTAGCCGTCTCGGCAGCCGGAATAGTGATGTCGGTTTCGAGCAGGGTAAGGTCTTTTGTTGCGGTGCCGCTTGATGGAACGTCAATAATGTTCTCATCGCTGCGGTAAAATGTCGTTGTGGTTTCGTAGATCGCGCCGATATGCCACGTTTCGTCCTTAATGACATTCAATGAATATGCGCCATCCACCGTTGTCGTTTCTGATGCGCCTCCTTCTTCTGACCAGCCCCATACGTACGATGCATTTGGCTCGCCATCGAGCGTGACTGTTCCGGAGATAGTGCCGTCCGCAATCCTGAATTCAAGCGCCACGTCAGCGGGACTATCCGGGCTCACCGCCACCTGCTGAGCCTTGGGGTTGATATAGCCCTCGGATGGAGGAAGCGATGCTGATACGAAATATGTCCCTTCCGGCACGTCAAAGGAAAATGCCCCGTTTTCATCCGTAATATTTCCCTGGTTGAACATGGGGCCGAAAAACATCGATTGGTCTGCCGTGCTCTGGCGGCCGCCAAGCTCCGTATCCGCCGATACCCAGGCATTCGAGATCGGATTGCCGTCTGGGTCGACAACCGTGCCGGCGATGGTCGAATCCGCTTTCAACAGGGTCAAATCATAGGTCGTGGTTTCATCCGCTGCTGCCGTCACCGTGTTATCGCTTCCGGGATTCGAAAGGTATCCGGACATCGGATCAATCCAGTATCCTATATGCCAGGCGCCTGCTGCAACGCGCAGCGTATATGTGCCATCCTCAAACTGAGCCCACTGGTTGCCGCCCATGCCATTATCTGCAAATACTTCACCCCATACATCAGTGATGGGATTACCGTCCTGGTCCAGGAGCGAACCGGTGATCGTGGCGTTGTTCGGTAGCACGGTCACCACGGCGCCGTCATACGTTTCGCCCGCACCGACTGTTACCGATTCCTGTGATGCCGCCGTATAATCCGATCCCCACGGCATGAACAGGTTCATGACATACGTCCCCTGGGGCACTTTCATCGCAAAACTGCCGCCCTGGACTTGGCCCCCGAGCCCGCTGCACCCGCCCATATCGCCCTCACTGCTCCAGGTCCGGTTGACATCCGTTGCCTCGATCCAGGAGTACAGGTCGGTGAGCACAGTGCCTTCACTGTCTTGCACGGTGCCATTGATTGTTGCATCAGCGATCGTGAACTCGAAATTGATATTGCTCTCGGTTTCCCCTAAAGATAAAACCACTTTCTGCGGAGCGCCGCTCTTTACATACGTTATCTCGCTGTCTCCTTCTCCGCCTCCCATGCCACCACTGGGCATCGCATCGATAAACCACGTACCGGAAGTCAAGCCGAGCGTATACTCGCCATTCTCGTCAGTCGTTGCCCAGCCCCATCCCCATCCGGACGGCTTCCAGGCGTTCACGTTCTGATTCTCGAGCGGCGTGCCATTTGAATCAACGATTTTGCCGGTCACGAATTCGTTTTTTTCCAGCAATCGCAGCGTACCGAGATTCAAGTTGCCGCCGCTTGCAACCGTCACCAGGTCAAGTTCAGGCGCTCCGTATAGCCCGTTATTAAATGGCATAATTTCCAATTGGTACGTGCCCGCAGGAACGGGAAGTGAAAAATAACCGTTAGCGTCAAGGTTTGCATTGTTACCTCCGCCCATGCCGCCCGGACTCCATGCCGAAACGTTCGCATCCGATTGGCCGGCAGCGCTGCCGTTTGGCATAAGCACGCGCCCTCGGATAGTTGCATCAAAACTAGATACTTCAAAATCGGCAGTCCCGCTTTCAGCGACCGTATTCGCCTTTGTGAAAGTTACTGTTTCCGGCATGTCATAATATCCCCATGACGGCGGCACGTCACCGCTCCACTGCGGAGATACCATCACCTGCCATTTCCCGGTTCCGACGAGCATCGAATACTGCCCTTGGCTGTTTGTCTGGGCAGATGCGTAACCATTACCGCCGCCCATTGGCCACGCTGATACGGTTGCATCCGTGACCTTGGCCCCATTCGGCTTCCGCACGGTTCCCTGAATCGTTTTCTGGGCCTGTATGAGCTGGATTGGATCATCGAAATACTCGGTGTTGGTCGTCCCGGCTGTCAGGCTGACGGTAATACTGTCGGGAGCGATAAGCCCGTTGCCGGCTGACGAGGCGTTTACATCGAGCGTATAGGAGCCGGTCGCGAGCGATTTTGTCTTGAAAATGCCGCTCGTATCGGTCGTCACCCATTCGCTATTCTGGTAGCTGTATGAATTGTCGTGTACGTTCACGCTGACGTATTGCGCCGGATCCGTCCCGTTCGGCATGATAATTTTTCCCCGCATGCCCGGTACCGTCATCTTCAAAGCAGAAGCACCCGTAAATGTTTTCGTGCCCCCTGCCGTAAAAGTGAAATTTTGCGCAGCAGGCGCAACTTCGTCGGGATCGCTTGCCGACACTTCGATCGTATAGGTGCCGGTGGAGGACAGATAAAAACCGAATGCGCCATCCTCGCCAGTGGAATCGCTTTGTGAAAAAGTCCAATTACCGTCGTGCACGCTTACCCATGCGCCTGAAACGGGCGTCACGCCATCTGCTTTCATTACGACCCCGGAAACATTCGGATTCTTAAGCCGCAGGACGCCGACATCAAGCGTGCCGGAGGTCGGTACGGTGATGGTTAGCATCGGCGGATTCGGATATACGGAATCGTAGGCATTTACTTCGAGAATTTTTGATCCGGATGTGACGTCCGAGATCGAAAACGCCCCGTTAGAATCGGTCCATACTGACGTATATTCTCCATACGACGAAGTGTGGGTATTGACGTATGCGCCTACCACCGGCGTTACGCCGTCCGGTTCGGTAACAACGCCGATGACCGTTGCAGTCCCAGCCGCAGAGGCAACGAGGGCGCCACCCATGGAAAACGGCCCGAGCATGCCGAAGATTGTCAGCACTGCTACTGCTGCGTTGATTAATTTCGCAATTTTTCTAACTCTCATACGCGGATTTATTCGTTGATTAAATATAAAAAATATTAAAAAAACCTCAGCGCTCGCTGTCAGTCCACTGCGCCGCTTCCTAACCCATAATGAATTTCCCCGCCAAATACCATAATAGGCAATAGGCCTTACCGGCTCAACCTATGGCTGGTTTGTGTTTTTGTAGTATGCCGTTATTATAGCGGGAAAATTGGCTTTTGTCAATCTATAAACCTGGAAGATGTGCACATGCCAAGCATGCCCGCTTACTCCATTTTTGTTGTAAGTCCTAGTAAATTTATATCGGCCTACGGCCCGACTGCCATACAAGAGCAATCCCACAAGCATTGATTAAAAACGAGGTTCCCTGTTCAGGAACCTCGGTTTTTTTTGTAGCGGAAAAATCCCGGGCAGTGTTTGCAAAACAGCGATGCTCGGTGCTGAACAGCACCAATCTTCCCTGATTCATGGCCGCACTGTGGTCACGGCAGAACACGCATGGTGGGCTTGGGAAGCGTTTTTTGAACCCGCCCAAAAAACAGCAGATGCATAGAGTGCCCCTTCCAAAAGCACGATCAAGCGCGCCAGGCGTGCTAAAAGATTACATCAGCTCCCGCAGGCCACCAACTGCCGCTGCAATTTGAGCATTTGCTCCATTGGCAGGCGTGGTACAATTACGGTAGTGTTACCTTTTCGCTTCGCATTCGTTATATAGGTATAGGAAGTTCATAAGTGCGTATGGACGAAAAAGACATCATAAAAAAGTGCCAGCGCGGGGATATGGGCCAGTTCGCCCGACTGTACGACCGCTATGCGGATAAAATCTACCGGTTCATCTACTACAAAACGATGCACCGGGAAACAGCCGAGGACCTGACGAGCCAGGCGTTCATGAAGGCGATGGAAGCGCTGCCGCGTTTTGACAGCGCGCGTGGCTCCTTCTCGTCGTGGCTGTACCGGATCGCACGCAACGGCGTTATCGACCACTACCGTACGGCAAAAAACGTCGAGGGCATCGACGGAGCGTACGGGCTGCATGACGGCCGGGAAATCCCGGTTGACCTGGATGCGAAACGCAGCCTCGATGCGGTCAGGCAGTACCTCGCAACGATTCAGCGCGAGCACCGGGAGATCGTTGTCATGAAGCTGTGGGACCAGCTGAGCTACCGCGAGATCGCAGAGATTACGGGAAAATCAGCTGCGAGCTGCAAAGTGGCATTCTCCCGCACCATGGCGCGGCTCCGCGAAGACATGGCGTTCGCACTCGCCTCGCTTATCGTAATTATTATTAACAGCATAACCATATGAACGAAAAAGACATGACGGGCATCCTGCAGGAGCTGTATGCGATCGAACCGAAGCTCCGCCGGTACGAAGTTGAGCTGAAAAAAGTAATCGTGAAATTCATGCAAAAAAAGCCGAAGGCCGAAATCGACGAAGCCTTCAAGAAGGAACTCCGGGCTGCACTGCTCCAGAAAGCGCGGGAGTTCGAGCAGCTGCCAAAGGAAGATGTGCGCGGATTTTCGTGGGTGAAGCTCTTCTCATTCCGCAATGTCACGCTGACCGCCGTTGGCACCGCAGCCGTTATCGTCATTATCCTCATAACTTCCAACGGCACGGGCAATGATGGCGCCCCAGCGCAGCTGTCTTCGAATGGACTGGGTGTTGAAGAGCTATCCACCCGGGCATTCGGTGATCTTCCGGTCGACAGCTTGCAGCCTACGGCGGGCGAGAGCGGAGGCGGATACGGCGGGGGCGGTACGGCAACCGCACCCGACGTGCAGGGCACCGAACCCGGCGCAGCAGCGATTCCCGGTTTTGAGGGCATCAACTATCACTACGTTTACAACGGTGATCTGGCACTGCCGCAGGATACGCTGCTGGTGTATAAAAAAGTAACAGACGCAACAACCGGCAGCCAGGCCGCTGAATACCTAAAAAATTTCGGCCTTGATGCGGTTGACCTCTCGACGTTCAGCCAGGCACAGCTCCAGAACTTCAGCCTCACGCAGGATGCAGAGTATGGCTACACTATTGAGGTCAACCTCCTCACCGGTTATCTGAATATCTCCGCCAATAACACCTGGTACCAGTACAGCCGATGCGACGGCGATGTCTGCCCTGAGTATCAGCCCCTAGCCGAAGGCGATATCCCTGCAGATGCTGAAATTATCAGCCTGGCCGACCGCTTCATCGAGGATCACAAGATCAACGTTGAGAATTACGGCGAGCCTGTAATCAATAAGTACTGGCTCGAACAGAAAACCCAGAATGCCGACGGTACTGAGGAGGCGTACGTACCCGACTCCCTGCAGGTAATGTACCCGCTGCTCATCGACGGGAAGCGCGTCTACACGACGTTTGGGGATACGGTCGGCCTCCAGGCGGATGTCAACCTCATCGAAAATAAAGTAGCCGGGGTCTCCAGCATTATCGCGCTCAATATGCAAAGCTCTCCGTATCCGATTGAAACCGATGCCGAAAAGATACTGGACATCGCCGCTCGCGGCGGATTCTACGAATACAGCTACGGCAGCCCGGAAAATACATACGAAGTTGAGCTCGGGGATCCGGTCATCGCCTACGTCGCCGCGTATGAAAATACCGGTAGCCAATTTTCCGAATTCTTCGTGCCCGCACTCGTGTTTCCCGTCATCGGAACGCCGCCCGTCGAATATTTCTACAAAAAGCAGGTCATCGTACCTTTGGTCAGTGAATTCTTCAGCGACCAATTGGACGAACCGATACTGCTGCAGGAAACGGCAGAAGACGCGCCGGTTAAAAGCGAGTAATCCTCAAATGCTTTTCACAAAACCGCCCCTGTTTACTGGGGCGGTTTTACTATTGCGTAAAGGGCGGTATCCCCGTAATCAGCAGTTCGCCTTTTCGGAATCGATGCGCCTGCTCAGCGGTCCGGCTACGACAGGCTCTGGTCGACGATCATGCCGCTGTCCATGTGTAGAATGCGCTGGGTGCGCTTGGCAGTATCTTGATCGTGCGTCACCATGACGAACGTTTCCTTGCGCTCGCCGTTGATCTTCAGCATCAGGTCGATGATTTCATGCGCCGTTTTTGTATCCAGGTTGCCGGTCGGCTCGTCCGCCCAGATGATGGCCGGATTGTGCACCAGCGCCCGGGCGATGGTGACCCGCTGCTGCTGCCCGCCGGAAAGCTCATTGGGCTTGTGGTGCAGGCGGTCTTTTAGGCCCACGATTTCAAGCATGGCAATCGCCTTTTCCTTGGCCTCTCGGTAACCGACCTTCGCGATGAGCAAAGGGATCTCTACATTTTCCAGCGCGGAGAGCACGGGAATCAGGTTAAACGTCTGGAAAATAAAACCCATTTTTTCCGCCCGGTAGCGGGTTTTTTTCTTGTCTTTCATGCCCTGAAGGTCATTGCCGTCGATAATGACCTCACCGGCGGTCGCCGTATCAATGCCGGAAATGCAGTTCAATAAAGTCGTCTTGCCGGAAACCGCCGGGCCCATGATGCTGATGATTTCACCGCGGTGCACCGCCAGATTCACGTCCTGGACAGCCGCGACTTCATTATCACGGCCTTGGTTGAATATCTTGGAGAGTTTTTTGACCTCGACGATCGGTTTTGTTGAAGAGGTGTCCATATGATTATGAAAAGTAAAGTTAATTATTCAGGGTAATTGGTCGCCTCAACCGGAGACAAGCGCGAAGCTTTGAATGCCGGCCACATCGACAGCAGGATCGCCAAGAGGTACACCCCGCCAACGATGATGCCGATTTCCTGGAACGGATACACGAGCTTCATGCCTTCCCCCTCCATCATGATTTTGAAAAACGTATTGACAGACACAAGCCCCATGCTGACGCCGATGGCAATGCTGAGGAGGGCGACGAAAGTCGATTCGATGAAAAAGACGCCGAGTACCATAGACCGCTTGAATCCGAGCGAACGCAGCATGCCGATCTGCTGGCGGCGCTCATGCACCGCGCGGGCGATGATGATCGCGAGACCAGCCGAACCGATAAGCAGGTTGAGGGATAAAAAGCCCTGCAATAAAAGCAAAATCGAATTTATAAGCTCAAATGCGGCGCCGAGCATCAGGTCGATATCCATAATGTAGGAGATATTCTTGCCAAGGAGGTCTTTTTTTATCTGCTTCACCAGGTCTGCTTTCATGATCCCCTCTTTTTCAATGACCAAAAGCTCGCGATACGCGTACGTATTGACCAACTCTGCTCCAAACGTGTCAGCTACGCTGTTTGGCCCGCCGATCAGCTGGCTGGTATACTCATTATTAATGCCGCCGAAGCCCTCGCCTTCGTACTTGATCGTGGCGATGATGGTTTTTTCAGCCGCCACAGCATTCGCCTGGTCAGCGATGGTGATAGTATCCCCTGGCACAAAAACTTGCAGCTTAGTGCCGTCAGCCAGCTCCTCGCCTTCACGCCGGTCGAATCCTCCTCCTAAAACTATTTTTGAGCTGTCTTGTTCCAAGGCAGCCCACACCGCATCAGGATCAGCGTAATCAGGATGGATAGCCTCGAACACCGGCTCCATGGATTTCATGAACTCAGCCGGAGCGGCCACGAGCCGGGTGCCAAACGCATGTTCCGGTATCTCATGCATGGCGGCTGCAGCAGCGGACGCTGATTTGAGCGGCGCACTATTCGGCAGTACTACCGGCATTTCTATCACCCCGGCGGCTGATTGTACGCCGGCACTAGACTGGAGTATTTGTATCGAATCGGACAGTTCCGCTTGTTCGGCGTTCTGGCTGAAAACAATGTCAATGCTATAGCCCCCGAGCGCATTGGTGCGCATTTCGTCCGTAGCCGTATTGATCGAAGTTTTAATGCTGCTGATAAAAACAACTAGGTAGATTATCAGGGAAAACATGATGAGCGTCATGCCGGTTCGGGATGCATTCGCGTCCGGATACCGCAGTCCCATGCGGAACACCAGGTTGAGCTTCCCAAACCGCCGAAAAAACAGGTCAATCAGCTTGACAATAGCGTCGAGGCTGAACGCTATCAGCACCGCGGCCGAAATGACCAGCATGCCGCCAGAAAAGAAAAACAGCACGGCGCCGGTATCATGCTCGATCGCCTTGTCGATCGCGGGAAACCGCTGGATAAACGCATTGAAGACGATGCTCAGTACGCTCGCCGCCCGGAATGTCCAGCGGGAAATGTCGCGCTGTTTGGCGATTTTAACAAACTGGATAAGGGCAAGCGCCGCTATCCAGATGAGGACCAACACGCCGAAATACTGCAGGTAACCGCAAGCTACGTCCGTTGTCATTTTGTAGCTGGATTCCGTCATGTTAGCAACGGCTGATCCAGCCTGTCCGCGCATCGTGGTGAGCATGTCAGGCAGCATGGTGGAAAGCACCACGCTTGCCGCGCCGATTACGAGCAGCAAGCATTTCCAGGCAAGCGAAACGACCGTCCCGAGCTTCCACCGGTATACTGTGATGTCGGGCAAGCGCCGGATGGCGTTCACGATATTGATCTTGCTAAACGCATAACTGGAAATAATGACTGTGATGATGGTGAAAATAAAGCCGGAGGAAGCGCCGATGGCCAGGCTTCGGAGCGTATAGTCGAACTCGAAATCGAGCATCGGGCCTTGCTGGAGCGCATCAAAAAGGCCGCCGAACATGCCCACGAAGGAATTCACGAGCCAGCTCCCGAGCCCGATGCCGACCACGGTGCCGGTCAGTGATGCAAGAAGCGAATACACGAAGCCTTCATAGACAAACGTTTTTACCAGGCCGCCGCGCGTGAAGCCGATCGCGCGCATGATTCCCATCTCCGACTTGCGCTCGGCTGCCAGCATGGAATACAGGCTGATAATCAGCAGCGTGCCGACGCACGATCCGAAAATGCTGATGGCCAGCAGCAGCAGAACGAAATTCCCCATGCCGTAGCCGTCCAGGGCTTGCTCTTTTGTCTCGGTAACGATGCTCGTAATACCCTCTGGGCTGGCGCTTGCCAGCAGCCCGTCCAACACAGTGGTAAACGCGGGGCCGTCATATTCTTCCGGGCGGACGCCGCCTGCGTGCGAAACCAGGATGTACTGCCCAGAATTTTCCGGCAGGCCAAATGCACCGGTCAGCAAAGACCGGTTAACCACGTACCCGCGGTTCCCCACGATCCCGTTCGGCTCCATGATGCTGTGCACCGTCAGCTGGAATGACTGCTCATAATAGGTAAAGCTTATCCTCGTGCCAACCTGCGCCTCGAGCTCGTCCGCAAGCTGGGTCGAGAGAATGACATTCGTATTCGAATCCCCGAAATCCATGGATACCGGATCCGAACCGAACGCAGCGGCATCTTCCGGTCTCAGCGCCGTGAGCAGAATATTGTACGACTGCAGCTGCGGCTCCCCTGCTTCATTGATAGAAAACGGGGACGTCATGATCCGAAAAACAGGCATGGCGCCGTCAACCCTGTCACCGGTTAAGCGCTGCATGAGGGCGTCCAGATCCGCTCCTGCCACCGCAGTAAACGGAGTTGCGGTTTCAGTCTTCGGCTCAAAGCTGATATTCGCGTCGATTTCACCCTCATTTTCCAGTACCTGGTTATAGAACGTTTTATCCATGGAATCCTGCAACACCAAAGACGACGTGATCAGCGCTGTCGCGATCATTGAACCGATGACAACGAGCGCCGTATTGCTCTTACGGCGCCAGACGTTCCTCAGGCCGATTTTCCTGGGAATGTTATTGAGCAGCGCGGATATAACGATAATCAGTGCGATCGCTGCAACGCATGCAATGATGACAGTATCCATTTTTTCTATTGTACATGCTTATAGTGAAAATGCAACAGGCCGCTTGCCGCCGCGCTCGCCAAACCGCCATACACAGCTGAGACGTTGCCCCGGGATACAGAGCCTCGCCCCCGATCAAAGGCCGCCGCGAGCTGTAGAGCCCCGATGTGGGCTGTTTTTTACTGTGCGGCTGCAGGCTCAGCGGCGGATCCCGGCGCCGCGCTATCAGTTTGTACCGGCTCTGCTTCAGTCCTCTGCGCGGCCGGCTCATCCGTACCGCTGCTGCCGCTCGTAATCATCAGGTTGATCGTGCCCCACAGCAAATTCATTTCTGTCAGAAACTCCGTATCGTTGTCGATTGCCTCGATCCGATCGAGCTCCAAGCGGAGCTTCTGCCGCTCGGCGCTATTTTCGATGCTATTGATCGCATGCAGCGTATCGCTGATGTAGCTCGACCGCAGCTCGAGAATGCTCCAGTAGTCCCGGCGACCTTTGGTATTAAGCTCGTAACCTTCAAAATCCGTTATGGAAAAACGGGTGCCGTACGTGCCCGATACCTCACTAAGTTCCGGCATGGTAATGGTAATGGTGACCGGCTTCTCCCAGCAGAAAAGGCAGTAGTAGAACTCCCGCCGGTCCCGGTCAATCTCGAGCGTGCCGTCAGTGACTGCGACGTCCAGCTCTTCAATGTCATACTCCTGGCCTGTCGCCCTGACCGAATACTCCTCCGCCTTGGTTATGATAACCGTAAACGGCTCGTCGACTTCCACGGACGTGAAATGTGCCATATCGTACGTCCGTACGATATCGCTCTTGCTGTTGACTTCTTCGATGACACGGTCGATCTTCGGGACCGCATCAATTGAGATTACCCCGAGCGTGATGATGCCGATCATCCAGACTACCAGCAGCGTACTCGTCGTAATGGTTGTAAAAACATTTTTTCTCCTGATCAGCACGATGCCGAAAAGGAACAGGAACAGAAGCGGAATGAGGGCAGTAAGGAAGCCAGCGCCCACGCTCAGCAGGTACGGCGCCTCGCCCATCGCCTCCTTGATCGGGTAACCGAAATTGATGTACGCGGAATCAATGCTGAAAAGCAGCACCGCGATCCCGAACGTCAGTCCGGCGATCGCACAGATCATCGAGAAGACGAACACCGACCCGAGGAATATGCTCAGTACCGGGCCGAGTTTTGTTATCAACGTACCGAGCGCGCGGAAAAAGGCACCAAAAAATGCGAAAAGCTTCGGAAAAAAACCTTTTACCGCATGGGCTCCCTGCTTGCTGCGCTCCTTGATCTCTCGCGTAACCTGCTCGATCTTTTCGAGCGTGACGGGCTTGCCCTGCATCTCGAGCTTCTGTGTATTCGTTTTTGCTGCGGGCATGATGAGCCAGAGCACGAGGTACACAAAAAAGCCGGTGCCGCCGAGGAGTATTGACAGCCCAAACAGGAGCCGGACAATGACCGGATCAATTCCGAAAAACGCGGCAATGCCCGAGCATACCCCAGCAATGATTGTATCATCGGGATTCCGGTAGAGCCTCCTCCGGGACCGTTCACCTTTCTCCTGCTTTCCGCCGGAAGACGGTGCAGCATCGGTTACCCTCTCCCCGCTCGCTTCGGCAAAATCCTCCACCGTCCCCATAACCCTGATGAGCTCCTCAACGTCAGCGAGCGCGATTACCTGCTTGGCGGTTTTCACCTTTGCCGAAAACTTCTCCGCGATGCTCGATTCGATATCCTTCAGGATCTCTTCGCTATCCCCGTTCGATGCGTAGTACGCTTTGATAGAATCAAGGTACGATTTTAGCGAATCGTACGCCCTTTCCTCGATGTGGAAGAGAATCCCGTTGAGCACGATAGTGACCGTCTTGTTCATATCATTATTAAACTTTGTGGATTAAAGAATTGATCGATTGATTGAACTTACCCCAGGTGTGAGAGAGCTGCTTGACCGTCTCCTTTCCCTTCTTTGTTAAAATATAGTACTTCCTCGGCGGGCCGCTCTTTGATTCCTCCCAGGTGTACTCGAGCAGCCCCGTATTCTTAAGCCTGCTCAGCAGCGGGTAGAGCGTTCCCTCGACTACGATCAGATCTGCCCGCTCGAGCTGCTTCAATATATCAGACGCGTAAATCTTGCCCGCTGAAATGACGAGGAGGATGCAGAACTCCAGAATTCCTTTCCGCATCTGCGCACGGGTGTTTTCGAGCTCATTCTTTTGTTTTTCGTCCATAAGGCACTCATTGAAAGTATCGTAAAACAAGTATTACATACATTACCTTGCAATGCAAGGTACCTGGCTGTGGATAAGTACCAATCCCCTGCCGACCACCTGCCAAGAAACCTTCCCGCAACGGCCCCACGAGCCGTGCACCGCAAGCCCGCTCGGGAATCGTATTGACAGGGATGGCAAAGCTTGCTACTATCGACGAACCAAACGAAACGGATAGGAGGCAAGATACTTGAAAACACAATTAAAATCGCAGTTTGCGAACTGGCTTGTCGGCGTTATAATGGCACTGCTCACCGCACTCATACCGTCGACAATCTGGTTTTTCATCGCGGACAGCACGCCGTGGTGGCACTGCTTCCGCTGGGTAGCCGGCTGCCTCGTCATGATCGTAACGATCATTCTTGTGCCTGAATTTATCAAGGTAATCTGGAAGCACGGCAACCAAGGTGCGGGCGCCCAACAGAAAGGATGAAGCTGTGTGCTGGTTCACGGGCCAAAAACCCCCTTCTGCAATGGAATGCTGGAAGCGGGTTTTTTCTTTGGGTAAAAAAAATACCCCTGCCAGTCAACTGTTGTATAAGCTGAAAAGCAGGGGCTTCTGCGCCAACCGCCGCCAGACGGTACTGCGAGATACTATTTTGTATCTACATTTTCTCTTGGACCTTCTTCAAGGTCCCTCCAGGTGATAACCTTCACCGGTTTATCTCCGGGATAGATGGGCGGATCTGTACTGCGCGGCGTCCCCTTGGACACTGCGACCAGACGGCGATGATCGTACGGATCACTGTCAGAAAACTGATTGCCGGTCATGGCACTACCTCCTAAAAACTATTATCGTAAATGTTTGTTGTCGTGATTACGTACTCACGTGAGCGCCTATTTTAAGCAATTCCTTCAGTAACAGCACATCCCGATACACGTGGCGCTGCTTTTCCGGTGGCATCGCCCGGATTCGATCTCGGTCTGCGCCGTAGCTGATTTCCACAGCACGGTCACTGTCAACGGGAATATTTGCTTTCCGATACAGCCTGTTATTCCCCTCTTTCATGCCATTGAGATAATCGCGAAGCTCGCCCGTCACGAATGAATATACCTCATCGAGCTCGGCATCGTTCAACGGTTGCGCTTCTGCGGTCTCGGCTGGATTGTGTTCCCGCTCTCCTCTTTCCATACTGATCATTTACCGAACCATTTCAAAATCAATTTCAAAGCGGTGCTCTCCTGGCTTCATTCTCGCAAGAATTGCATAAATAGTCAAATGTGGATACCGTTCCGTAAAAAATCAGCCGAAACGGGGTTCTGCTCAGCGGTGCCCTTGATTGCACCAGCGCAGGTAATGCGATCGTAACTGTCCTTGAGTCCGAGCGATATCAAAAAATCCCGTACAACGGTGTGGAGCCGGAAATCCAAGCAGCAAATAACGAGTGCTCTGGAGGTATGGGCCATGGGACACAGGCCATTAAGCCTGGAGCGGCGCTTCCGGCCTGCGCCGGCGTTTCTTCCGTGCGACCCTGAGGCGCGCGAGCTCCTTCTCCATCTTGGCGGACAGCGCCGCAAACTCCGCAGCATCTGCGCGCTTCTCGCGGGAGAGCTGCTGTGCGCGCTTTCGGGCTTCTTCAGCCCGCGCCTCATCGATATCTTCCGCGCGCTCCGCCGTATCCGCGAGCACTACGACCTTGTCAGGCCTGACCTCGATAAAACCCCCCGACACGGCCATGAACGTTGTCTCCCCGCCCTGCTTGATCCGGAGCTCCCCCGGGGAGAGCAGCGAAACGAGCGGAATGTGGTTCGGGAGGATGCCGACCTCACCCTGCGGCGTCGGCAGAACGACCTCGTCGATCTCCGCCGAGAATACGACACGCTCGGGGGTCGTTATTTCAAACTTGAGCTTGCCTGCCATAGGGATGCATTACTTAACCGGCTTTTTTAATCTCGTCTATAGAACCCTTCATGTAGAACTCCTGCTCCGGTACGCCGTCAAACTCGCCGTCGAGGATCGCCTTGAATCCGCGGATCGTATCTTTTACGGAAACGTACTTTCCCTCAGTCCCAGTGAAAACCTCAGCGACGAAAAACGGCTGCGACAAGTACTTCTGTATCTTGCGGGCGCGGGCGACGATCAGCTTGTCATCGTCCGAGAGCTCGTCCATGCCGAGGATGGCAATAATATCCTGGAGGTCTTTGTACCGCTGCAGTATCTTCTGCACGCCGCGGGCGACTGCGTAGTGCTCTTCACCGACGATCTTCGGATCGAGAATTGTCGATGCGGAATCGAGCGGGTCAACAGCAGGATAGATCGTGAGCTCGGCGAGTCCGCGCGAGAGCACGACCGTCGAGTCGAGGTGCGCAAACGTGGTCGCAGGCGCAGGATCGGTTAGGTCATCAGCCGGTACGTATACTGCCTGGATTGAAGTGATCGAGCCTTCCTTGGTGGAAGTAATCCGCTCCTGGAGCTCGCCCATGTCCGTCGCGAGCGTCGGCTGGTACCCTACCGCAGACGGAATTCGTCCGAGCAGTGCGGATACCTCAGAGCCTGCCTGGGTGAACCGAAAAATGTTGTCAATGAAGAGAAGCACGTCCTGCTTATCCTCATCACGGAAGTACTCCGCCATGGCGAGTGCAGAGAGCGCAACACGGGCACGGGCCCCGGGTGGCTCATTCATCTGGCCGAATACCATCGCGGTTTTGTCGATGACGCCCGACGTCTTCATCTCGTGGTACAGGTCATTGCCCTCACGGGTGCGCTCACCGACGCCGGCGAATACCGAATAGCCGCCGTGCTCTGAAGCGATATTTCGGATGAGCTCCTGGATGACGACGGTTTTGCCGACGCCGGCACCGCCGAACAGGCCGACCTTGCCGCCCTTCAGGATGGGGCAGATGAGGTCGATGACCTTGATGCCGGTTTCAAGTATCTCAGTCTGCGTTGACTGGTCCGAAAACTTGGGGGCTGGCCGGTGGATCGGGTACCGCTTCTCTGTCTTGACCGGCTCCTTGTCATCGAGCGGCAGCCCGAGCAGGTTGAACATCCGGCCGAGCGTCTCTTTGCCGACCGGGACTGAAATGGGTTTGCCGGTATTGACAACATCCATGCCGCGGCGCAGTCCGTCGGTGGAATCCATGGCGACCGTTCGCACAACGTTCCCCTCGAGCTGCTGCTGCACCTCGAGCACGATAGTATGCTCCTTGCCGCCATCCTCCTTGGTAACCTCGAGCGCAGTGTAGATCTCAGGCAGCTCTCCCTCAAACGCTACGTCGACAACCGCGGCGATAATCTGTGAAATTTTTCCCTTGCTCTTTTTCATATTCGTATTGTACCCGTTTATGGTTAGATTGTTGATTACTTTATTGCGGCGCTCCCGGCGCTGATATCGGCGAGCTCCGACGTGATCGCCTGCTGCCGCGCCTGGTTGAATGTCAGGGTCAGGTCATCAATCATATCGCCTGCGGCATCGGATGCATTCCGCATGGCGAGCATCCGCGCCGAGTGCTCAGACGCGTTCGACTCGAGCAGTGCCTGGTAAACCTGCAGCTCAATGAGCCGCTCGAGCATCTGGTCGAGCACCGCATCGGGTGATGGCTCAAATAAAAACTCAAAATCCTTGCCGCCGGCAGCATCCTCCGCTGATCGGGCAACGTAGCCGAGCTCGGTATCTTCCCGCCCGATCGGCAGCAGCTGCTTGATCCTCGGTTTTTGGGAGATTGCCGAGAAGTAGTCAGTATACGCGATCGCTACCTTATCGTACTTTTCCGCGAGGTAGTCCGCGATGACCATCTGTGAAAGCGGGGTAACCTCGGAAACGCGCGTCGCTACGTCAACCTTCGTAAATTCTGCAACGACGCTGTGCCCGTGCCGGAACATGATATCCTTGCCGCGCGTGCCCATGAGCAGCACCTCAGCTGTAACGTCGACATGCTCGCGCTTATGGTGACGCATGTATGCAGCAACCGCATCGATAATGTCACGGTTAAAGCTGCCGCACAAACCGCGATTAGAGGCGACGAGTATGAGCCCGATCTTTTTAATCGCCCCCTCCCGCTTCCGGAGGAGCGGATGGAACGCAGGGTCGGTTCGCGCTGACAGATCACGAACTATATTCCAGGCGGTATCTGAATACGAACGCGTAGCGAGCACCGCATCGACTGCCTTTCTCATTTTTGCGGCAGCAACGAGCTCCATCGCCTTCGTGATTTTCTTCGTATTGGCGACTGATTTTATTCTCCTTTTGATTTCTCGCGTTCCGAGTGACATAATCGTCTGCAAGGGGTAATAATCAATTCCTTTTTACTCAGCTAAGATTCCGGGTCAAATTCGGAATGACAAGCGCGTTCAGTGCCCCCATTTTATTTTGCCTTTTCCTGTGGCTCTTGTTTAGTTCCAAAATCCTTGGTTTTTTTGAAATCTTCTATCACAGCTTTCAGTTTGCTCTCGATATCCTCACCGAGTTCTCCGGTTGCTGCAATCTCATCGAGGAGCTGCTTGTGCGATGTCTCGAAAAAGGCATGGAGCGCAGTTTCGAATTTTTGGATGTGTTCAACCGGGACATCATCGCAGTAACCGTTGATCGCTGCATACAGAATGACAACCTGCTGCGCAACGGGCATCGGTTCGTACTGCCCCTGCTTCAGGATTTCAGTGAGCCGTTTGCCCCGCTCGAGCTGCTTCTGCGTCGCCTCATCGAGGTCAGAGCCGAACTGCGCGAACGCCGCGAGCTCACGGTACTGCGCGAGCTCCATCCTGAGCTTCCCTGCCACCTTCTTCATGGCTTTGATCTGGGCGGCAGATCCGACACGCGAAACTGACAGGCCGATGTTGAGTGCCGGGCGGATACCCTGATAGAAGAGGTCCGGCTCGAGGTAGATTTGCCCGTCGGTAATAGAGATAACGTTCGTCGGAATGTACGCGGAAATATCAGCGGCCTGCGTCTCAATGATTGGAAGCGCAGTCAAGCTGCCGCCGCCATAGTCGGGATTCAGTTTTGCGGCGCGCTCGAGCAAGCGAGAATGGAGATAAAAGACGTCACCGGGGTACGCCTCGCGGCCTGGCGGCCGCCTCAGGAGCAGTGAAATCTGGCGGTACGCCCACGCGTGCTTTGACAAGTCGTCATAGATCACGAGAACGTCCTTGCCCTGGTCCATCATATACTCACCCATTGCGCAGCCTGCGTACGGAGCGATGAATGTGAGCGAAGCAGGATCAGAGGCGCCGGCAACGACGACCGTGGTGTAATCCATAGCGCCATGCTTCTCGAGTTCCGCGACCATCTTCGCCACCTTTGACTCTTTCTGGCCGATCGCCACGTAGATGCAGGCCATGTTCTGGCCTTTTTGGTTGATGATCGTATCGACCGTAATCGCGGTTTTGCCCACTTGGCGGTCACCGATGATGAGCTCGCGCTGGCCGCGGCCGATCGGAATCATCGAATCAATCGCCTTAATGCCGGTCTGGACGGGTTGGCTCACGGACTCACGGGTAATGACGCGCGGTGCAATTTTTTCAATCGGATACCGCTTGTCAGACTGGATATCGCCCTTGCCGTCAATCGCCTGCCCGAGCGGATTGACCACGCGGCCGATAACGGCATCGCCAACCGGGACTTCGAGGATGCGGCCGGTGCTCTTGACCGTATCACCCGCCCTGATGCCCGCTTCCTCGCCGAGGATGATGGCGCCGATAGTGTCTTCTTCGAGGTTCAAGGCAACTCCGAACTTCCCGCCGGGAAACTCGAGCATCTCGGATGCCATCACGTCGGACAAGCCGGAAATGCGGGCAATGCCGTCTCCGATTTCTTCCACCGTGCCAACCCGTTCGGTCGCGACGTCAGCCTTAAAATCCGTAATTTGCTTTTTCAGCTGCTCGATAATAAAGTCACGATTTGACATATCCTTTTATCCTGTTAATATAGTATGTAAAATAATTGATAGCCTATATACTGTTCAGAAACGGAGGATTGCTCTTTTGCATACCATCTATTCATTCCGTGCCGCGTTCCGTACAGCTCTGTATAAGTACCGTCTGTGTCCGCTTAACCAACTGACGCTCTACTTTTGGAAACGCTGGCTGCTCATTAACGTATGGGATCGCCTCACTGGTATCCCGGACTTTACCTGCCCGTCGTGCAACTGCTCATTTTCTGCGGCACGCGGCTGGGTCGAATGCCCGGAACCAACCTGCAAAAGCTGGTGGTTGCACTAGCACGATTGATCCTGACCTTCATTAAGCCGATTCACCTGGATCGGCTTTTGTATTACTTTTTCAAAGTCGAGTGCAGGAGTTCCAACCTTTTCTGAACGCTGCCGTTGATGACTGTGTCGCCGTACCGCATGACGATGCCCCCCAGCAAGCCGGTATCCGTTGATTCATTCAGTACGATCGTTTTCTTGAGGGAGGTTTCCAAATTCCTGATGATGAGCTGCTTGGTGCCCTGTGAGAGCGGTTCTACCGAGCTGATGTCGATCTCCAGAATATTTTCCTGCTCATTGGCGTATGCCCTGAATGCCTCAATGATTTTCGGCGATTTGGACAGGTCCCGGTTGCGCGCAACGAGTGCGACGAAAGACTTTAACGCTGCAGGAATTTTCTCTTCCGGCGCATTCCGGAGCGCTTCATACAAACCATGGGCGTACTGCTGCGGTGAAAACCTCTTCATACTACTTCATCTCCTTCACGGCATCCTCGACCAGCTTGCGGTTGGTCTCGGTATCCACGTTCTTTTTGATTACTTTCTCTGCCGCGGCGACGACGAGGTCGGCAACCGATACCTTCGCCTCCGCGAGCATCTTCTCCTTTTCCGCTTGCAGGTCAGCCCGTGCTTTCGCGGCAAGCTTATCCATCTCTGCCCGCGTCTGTGCGAGCTTCTCACCCTTCACTGCTTCAGCTTGCTTGTTCGTCTGTTCCATGATGATCTGCGCCTCCTGTTTTGCTTCGATGATAATCTTTTCCTTGGACTGCTCAGCTTCGCTGAGTTTCTGTTCGATCTCCTTCGCCTGCTTGAGGCTCTTGTCGATATCGTTGCTTCGCTTCTGCATGACCTTCATGAGCGGTTTCAACGCGAAGTACCAGAGCACGCCGAGCACAATCCCGAAGTTGATAACCTGGGCGATGAGCAGCTTCCAGTCGATGTGGAACGTTTTTACTAATTCATCCATACGTTATGATGTCATTTATAGTCTTATGGCCACAGGGGTACGAGGCGTGCTCAACCCCTGTCCGTCATACGGCTATTTGATGCCGAACGCGATGACGAGCGCGTAAATTGCGATAGCCTCAGCGAACGCAGCCGCGAGGAGCATCGGGACGAGAATCTTGCCGGCTGATTCCGGATTGCGGCCGATTGACTCCATGGCCTTCGCGCCAATCTTGCCGATCGCGAGGGCTGGGGCGATGCTGCCGATGCCGATAGCGAGCGCCTTTGCGAGCATTGTTAGATCCATCTCTTTGTGCCTTTCGTTAGTTTGCCGTCTACTCGACGTTATATATTTGGGTTTAGTCGTCGGTGCCGGACAAACAGCTTATTAATTCTTATCATTCCGGGCCTGATGCGGAATTTCAGTGGCTGAGACTCCGTATCAAATCCAGGATGACAGCCCGCTAGTGCTCCTCCGCGGTCGATGCGATCGTGAAGTATACGAGCATGAGCATCGCGAAGATGAGGGCTTGGATCAGGCCGACAATCACCTCGAGAAACATGAACGGGACCGGCAGTACGAACGCAAAGATAACGGCCATCGACGACAGCAGCACCTCCCCGGCGAATATATTGCCGAAGAGACGAAATGACAGCGATGCTATCTTCGCGACCTCACCGATGATTTCAATGATGCCGACGAAAAACTTGATCGGATTGACGAAAATGACGGTCGGCTCCTTTCTAATCTTCATCGGAATTTCGGCGAGCAGTTTCAGCCCGATATATTTATTGATATGCTTCCAGACGCCGACGACCAGCATGCCAAATACATTGGATCCGACCACGGCGAAAAGCGCGAGTGCGAGGGTCGTGTTGAGGTCAGCGGTGCCGCCCCTGAAAAACGGAATAAACAGGGCGGCGCCATGCCCCTCTTCGATGAATCCGATTGACCCGATGCCCGGAATGAGGCCGAGCCAGTTGTTGAGGAGGATAAAAATAAAAACTGCAAACACGAATGGAAAGATCCTCACCGTCTTCCGGCGATCGCCGGTAACCGAGTCTGCCATGTTCATGGCGCCCTCAACGACGATCTCGAATGCATTCTGGATCCCCCGCGGGATGCGGGCAATTTTCTTGCGGATAACCATTGCGAGTACGACGAGGAGAAAAACAACGACCCACGAGTTAATGAGCGCATTGGTAACCTCAAAGCTGCCAATCGAAAATACCGGCTCAGCGTACAGTGTGATTTCGTGTGAAACCTCTTCGTGCGTTTCCGCAGCTTCGCCCTCATCGCCCGTGTGCGCCTCCGCGACGCCGGGCTCTTCAGCTGTTATGTTTTCCGTTGCTTCGCTCATGTGTCTTCTTGCTGTTTGTGCTGTCTTTTTCTAATTGCTTGATATACTTGCCTGCGACTTGTACGATGCCGACCGTTGAAACAATGAAGGCGGCTGCCGTTAATCCAAGAAAAAACCACGGCTCACTGTCAAACTTTTCATCCAGGTACCTTCCCGAAAAGAGCGCAATCAGTATTGGCGCTGCGATCCAGCCGGTCACCTCCCCAAAAACGGTCAGTGCTGGCTGCCACCATGGTTTTTGCGGCTCTTCATGCGGCATACGGTTCTATTAAAAGTGCTGTTCGCGAACGGCAAATTAACCTTTTTTTCAAGGCAAATAATACCTTTTTATCCACAAGTTGGCTATAATACTAACCCATATTTGATAATAAATCAAGCCCCGGCGATTCTCGAGACATCGTAAAAAAACGCAAAAATGGCTCTCCTTAGCAAAAAACCTCGCAACCTCCACATACTGTTCGAGGAACCTAGTCTTGTTGCGGCCGGTCAAGTTCAATCGGCTCGACGTTTCCCCCAACATCAGCAATCTTTAAAACGTCTTTATCTATCTTCTTAAACTCTTTCGATGCCGAGTTGTAGGTGTTGACTGTCGTGCCGAGGTGGTTGCCGAGCTTTGCCATCGACGACTCGAAGCTCATGATGTGTTTGCCGAGCGCCTCGACGTTCTTCCGGATCTCCTTTGCAGACTCCTCGATCTGAAGCGCGCGCAAGCCCTGGAGCACCGTCTGCAGGTATGCGAGAAAACTGGTCGGGGAAACGATGATCACGTGCTTGTCCTTGAAGGCGTACTCGATAAGGTCGCGCGTATTCACCTTCACAGCGCCGACTTTGTTCACCAAGAGGTCATAGTAGATCGCCTCAGACGGAATGAACATGAACGCGAAATCCATCGTATTTTCAGACGGCCGCACGTATTTCGACGTCTCATCAATCCTGTTCTTCAGGTCCATTTTAAACTGTGCCTCAAGCGCCTGCCGTTCTTTCTCATCCCGTTCATTTAAAATGCGCTCATAGTTTTCCAATGAAAACTTCGAATCGACCGGTATAATCTTATCTTTCACAAAGACAACCGCATCGACGATCTCGCCGTCCTTAAACTTGTACTGCATCTTGTACGAGTTTGGAGGCAGCACGTTCTTGAGTGTCTCCTCGAGGTAGTATTCGCCGAGCACGCCCCGCTGCTTCGGGTTCTTGAGGATGTCCTGCAAATTCTTGAGCTGGTCCGAAAAATTCAGCACCTGCTTGTTGGTTTCGTCTAACTTCGTTAAGCGCTCTGTTACGTTCCGCACGATCTTTGTCGATTCCCCGAACTGCTGCTGGATCGCCTTGGTGGAGTCGGCGAGCTTGGAATCAACAGTACGCGTAAGTTCACTGCTCTTCTCATTGAGCTGCGCAATCCGCTCCTCGAGCCGCACGAGCTGCTCTTTCAGCTCGGGGTTCGCGCCGCTCTCCCCTTTTTTTCGGAACACGAGAACGTAGGTAATGATAAAACCTACGATGACGACAGCGCTGATGATAATTGCCGATGTATCCATATACGGTAGTATATCACGCGGAACGAGCGTCCGTAAAATACAACGCCCACAGGTACGGTCGCCTGTGGGCTTAGTGGCTTGAATCGCCTTATTGCGCGCTGGGCACGTGCTGCTTGCACTCGTGGCAAGAACCGACGTGCTCTGCGATGAGCGCTTTTTCGTCATCGGTCAGATCCCCGCCCTGGAGTGCTTCGACCAGCAGCTTCGGGAAGTGCATCTCAACGTTGGCGAGGGCATAGTACCGGTGCCCGGGTATGACCTCGCGGTTGATTACCTGCGCTGCGATGATCGCGATCTGTCCCTTGTGATGTCCCAGGAAGAGCTCTGCGCACACGTGGCACGTGCGGCAGTGCTGCAGGAGCCTGCCCCACGTAATGCGGTCAGTTATCTTCCCAGAGCACTGCGAAATGAGCAGTCTCGCCTCTTCGCACAGAATATCCTTGAAAACAGCTACCTGTGCATCCACTGAATCCTCCTTTGTGAAAGTTACAGAAAAAACAAACCCTCTATAGTTTTCCTTACGGTATGCTATCGGAACGTATTTGTCAATCGGGCCTCTAGCTCAGCTTGAAAAAAGAAACCGCGTTGGCTGTGGTAATGTCCTCAACCTCCTCGTACTTAAGCTTCTTGATGTGCGCGATCCGCTCGGCAACATACCGGACAAACCGTGGTTCATTCCGCTTGCCGCGTACGATCTGCGGTGCAAGGTATGGCGCATCCGTCTCGACCATCATACGGTCCATCGGAGCATTCTTCACCACCCGTTCAAGCTCATGCGTTTTTGGGTACGTGATAATGCCGGTGAATGAGATCATAAAGCCCCGATCAAGGAACTTTTTCGCGATATCCCACGTGGAAGAATAGCAATGCAGTACGCCGTTGGTGCAGCCGGTTTGATCAAGCACCTCGAGCATGTGTTCGTACGCGCGCGCCTCATCTTTCTTGCTGCCGCGGCAGTGGAGGATGATAGGCAGGCGGAGCTTTTGCGCGAGCTCAACGCCCCGAAGGAACGTCAGCTTCTGCTTGTGCTCAAACTCGTCGATCGGAATCGCCTGCGGGACGTGGAAGTAGTCAATGCCCATCTCGCCGATCGCAACGACACCCCCGTGCGCGGCGAGCTCCCCATAGCGCTCCGCATTGAAGTCTTCCTGCCTGGTCGCAAAAGATATTTCAGATTCGTCCACCTCCATCTCAAAGAGGTGCATCGGGTGCAAACCGACCGCCGCGTACATGCTTCCCGCATACTGCTTGGCGAGCGCAATCGCCCGTTCGCTGGTTGAGCGCTGCGAGCCTACGTTAATCACCTTCATGCCCTCAGCGAGGGTACGCTTGGCTACCTCGTCGATATCGTCGCGAAAGGCCGAAAAATTTAGATGTGCGTGGGTGTCGATGAGCATAACCTATCCGAGGTTAAAGAGCTTAATCGCATTCTCCGTTGTCTGGCCAGCCACGGCCTCGGCCGATATCCCCCTGAGTGCGGCGACTTTCCGTGCGATATATTCAACATTGGACGGCTCGTTCCGCTGCCCGCGGAGCGGTTCCGGCGTCAGGTATGGGCAGTCCGTCTCGAGCATAATTTCGGTAAGCGGGATTTCCTTGATTGCGGCGAGCTCATCGTGAGTCCGCTCGTACGTGATGATGCCGTTGAACGAAATTTTAATCCCGAGCTGAATAAACTTCATGGCTGTTTCAAAATCGCCCTCAAAGCTATGGACTACGCCGCGGAGATTTCCCCTGCCCGCATACCGTGACAGCACCTCGAGTATCTCCCCGTACGCATCCCGTGCATGGATGACGATCGGCAGGTCTACCTTGAGTGCGGTCTCGACCTGCGCCTCGAAAAGCCTGTGTTGCAAGTTCGTTATTGAAGGCTGCATCGCGCTCGATTCCCGCGCGATATGGAAAAAATCCAAGCCAATTTCGCCGATGCCGACCATTGTTTTATAGTCACTGAAACTCTCGATCCGCTGCTGAATCTGCTTCACTTCGCGGTCAATGTCGCTGCTTTGCGCGAGGAGCGATACCGCTTCCTGCGGGTGGAGGCCAACGACCGCGTAGATATTGTCGTACGCAAAGGACAGCTCGAGCGTTGACTTGAAGTGCGCATAGTCGGCGCCGATGTTGATGATTTTTTCGATTCCGGTATTGAAAGCGCGCCCGATGACCTCGTTGCGGTCTGACGCGTACTCAACAAAATCGAGGTGTGCGTGCGTATCGATGAGCCGAAGAGCCATAGAGCTACGTTGTGTAAGGGGTAATCACGTTGACCTTCAGCGAATCGGGGATGAGCGGTACGAGGACGCTCGCGATGGTCATGAGGAGCCCGGCGAACGGCGAACGGTCAATCGCCGCGTTGATCTCCGGGGAGAGCTGGAAGTGGCTCGCAACGTACAGCACGGTGCCGAGCACGAGCGCGGCCTCAAAGAAGCCGAGGAGTGCCCCGCCAAAACGGTTGACGGTCGTTGCGAACGGAATGAGCCGCGCGAGTTTGAATCCCTTGTCGAGCACGTGGACCATATACCCGATAAGCCGGCTGATGACAATAAACACGATGATGAATGAGAGCACGTCCGCAACACCCTCCTTGAGCATAAAAAACTGCAGAAAGGGTGAAACCTGCTCGTAGAGAGAGCCGGCAACGATGACGCCGAGCACGGCGCCGATGACCGCACCAAGCGTATGGATGAGGCCGAAGTAAAATCCTGCGCCGACGAATCCGAAGAAGACGAGGAGCAAAATAATGTCGAACGTTGCCATAAGCTATGGATTAGTTATTTCAAACGTTGAAAGAGCGGATCCCCCTTTTCGATCCGCGGGCTCATGAGGCTGCCGATAATCTTCTCCCCGGTTGAAGGCATGAACGGGCGGATGGCGACAGCGCAATCCATGAGGAATGCAGCGAGCTGCCCGAGGAGAACGTCGAGGCCAGCCTTTTTCGACTCGTCCTGCGCCATCTTCCACGGCTCGTTCTCATCGATGAGCTGGTTTGCCTGGTCGATCGCCTGCCAGAGTTCATTGAGCACGAGGTCAAACTGAAGCTGCTCAATTTTTTCGTCACTATGCTCGAGGTAAATAGGAGATGGCACCTGTGCCGGGATAACGCCGCCTGCGTACTTCTCGATCATATTGAGCACCCGACTTACAAGGTTGCCGAGGTTGTTCGCGAGGTCGGCATTGTACTTCTCTTTGAACAGCGAGCGCTTGATATCACCGTCCTGCCCGAACGGAAACTGCGACAAGAGCAGGTACCGCGTAGCGTCGACGCCGAATTCTTGCACGAGCTCGTGCGGATCGATCACGTTGCCGAGCGTCTTTGACATCTTCCTCTTGTCGAGGCTGAAGAAGCCGTGCGCGTAGATAACCCTCGGAACCTCGATATCGGCGGCGAGCAGCATTGCCGGCCAGTATATCGCGTGGAACTTTATGATGTCCCTCGCCATGAGGTGCACGTCTGCCGGCCACCACTTCGCGAATTCCTTCTCATGATCCCCGTAGCCGACCGCCGAAATGTAATTCTGCAGCGCCTCCACCCACACGTACGTTTTCTGCTTCTGATCGAACGGCAGCGGGATGCCCCACGCCACCTTTTCGCGCGATACGGAGAAATCCTCCAGCCCCTGCTTGAACAGGCCGAGAACCTCCTGCTTTTTCGTTGCGGGCAGCACCGTGATCGTGTCGGCCTCGATGAGCGCCTGGACTTGCTTGAGGTATTTTGAGAGATTGAAAAAATAATTCTTCTCGCTGACCTTTTCCGGCGGTTTGCCGTGGTCAGGGCAGTTACCCGCTTCGTCGAGGTCGCGCTCTTTCATGAACTTCTCGCACCCCACGCAGTACAAGCCCTCGTACGTCCCCTCGTAGATATCCCCCCGGTCGTACAGCACCTGCATGAACTTGGAAACAGACGCCGCATGCCGCTCGTCGGTGGTGCGGATAAAAAAATCATTCGAGATATTAAGCTCTTTGAATGCTTCCTTGAACAGCGCGCTGTTCTGGTCACAGAACGACTGCGGATCGAGCCTGGCTTTGGCCGCGCTCTCCGCGACCTTCGCGCCGTGCTCGTCCGTACCGGTTAAAAAGAAGACATCATACCCTTTCTGGCGGTAGTGCCGCGCGAGAACGTCAGCCGCGATGGTCGTGTAGGCGTGCCCGATGTGCGGCTTGTCGTTTACATAATAGATTGGTGTTGTGATGTAAAATTTCTTTGCCATAGTGGTGTCAGTATACCAAAAAAACCGGCTTCTCCACAAACGTGCCTGTTTTTTGATTGTGGCTCACTTCCCGGAAACGACCACCACAAACTCCCCCTTCGTATTGTCAGCAAGGAGTTTCTTCAGCACTTCTCTCGCGGATCCCCGGTAAATCGTTTCGAACTTCTTCGTGAGCTCACGTCCGACAACCACGCGCCTGCTCTCATCAAGCACTTCGGCGAGTGACGTGAGCGCCTTTTCTATCCGATGCGTTGATTCGTAAAAAATAACAGTTTCTCCGGATTCGGCAATCCGCGTGAAAAGCGCCTGCCTGCCCTTCTTGTGCGGGAGAAAACCGAGAAACGTGAACCTGTCCGTGGGGATTCCCGCCGCAGAAATGATTGCGGTAAGCGCTGACGCGCCCGGAATCGGTACGATATTGACCTCGCCCTTGAGCTCGTGGACCACGCGTTCGACAAGAACGCCGCCCGGATCAGACAGCGCCGGCGTGCCGGCATCGGTAACGAGCGCCAGATTCTTTCCCCGGCGGAGCAATTCGATCAGCTCATTGATTTTCTGCAGCTTCGAGTGCTGGTGGAAGCTGATAAGCGGCTTCTTGACCTCGAAGTGGTTGAGGAGCTGCAGCGTGTGCCGCGTATCCTCGCACACGATGAAATCGGCCCGCCTGAACGTATCGAGTGCGCGGAACGTAATATCCTCCAGGTTGCCGATCGGCGTCGCGACTACGTAGAGCGTTGCCATAGTTCAATGGTTTCCTTATGCGGCGAGCGTTGTGTCTTCCTCCTCTTTGAGCGCAAAAAAATCTTCGGCAAACGCCTTCAGGATGAGCGCGACCGGCACCGCGAGCAGCAGCCCGACAATGCCCGCGAGCTTGGCGCCGATGAGCATGACGACGATGACGACGAGCGGATTGAGGCCGACGGTTTTTGCCATGACCTTCGGCACGATCAGGTTATTCTCCATCTGCTGGATAATAATGAACCACACCACGACGAAAACCGCCTTCCAGAAGCTGCCGGTCGTGAGGGCGATGAATACGGCCGGTATCGCGCCAAGGAGCGGCCCAAGGTACGGGATGAACTCGGTAAGCCCCGCCCACAGGCCCAGGACGAGCGAGTAGCGGACGCCGAGAATGGTCATCCCGAGCCACGCTAAGAAACCAATAATGAGGCAGAGAATGAGCTGCCCCCGGAGCCACAGCCGGAGCCGCTCCTGCGAACGGTTCATGAGCTGAAAGACGTACGGCTGGTACTTAACCGGCGTAACGGATCGGATGAACTTCTTGAGGGCATTCTCCTCGAGCAGCATGTAGAATGTAATAACAACGACGCCGAGGAATGAAAACAGCCCGCCAAAAATGCCGACGATCCCGCTGAATGCGCTCGCCGTCGTCTGCGCGATATTGGTCTGGAGCGATTGGAGTGCCGAGTCGAGCGACGTCAGCAGATTCTGCTGCAGGGAAAATTCCCGAAATCGCTGGAAATCGTTGAGAATGCGCTCATAGTACGTCGGAAAATTTTTCGCGATGTCGGTGACCTCGGTCGCGATTGGCGGAATGAGCAGCACGAGCACGATAATGAAAGAGCCGAAAAAAGCGAGGTAAATGAAAATCGTAGCAACAATGCGCGGAACCCTCCGGCGCTGCAGGGCGTTCACCCACGGATTAAGTGCCGTCGCGAGCACGATCGAGACTACCAGCATGAGCAGCACATCCCGAAGCATATACAGGAGCGCCAGCGTAAAGATCACGACGAGAACCTTCACAATCGTGGATGTGGAGATATTTATCGTCAGCTGTTTGTCGTCGCTTGCCATAGCGTTAATTCCTGCTCCCAGTATACAATAGTACCTACATCTTTAAAAGTGGGCGGAACGTACGTTCGTTCTTGAACGGGCCGATGAGGGATAGGCTGCACCTACGCTCCTGGATGACCTCCCGGGCAGCACGCCGGACGTCGGCCATCGTCACGGCGCGTACCCGCCGAAGCTGTTCGGCGGCAGTCAGCACCGTTCCCTTGAGCAGCGCCTGCTTTCCGAGCCACGATGCGACGCTGTCTGACGCTTCGAGATCCAGTATGAGCTTGCCTCTGAGGAAGTCTTTCGCCTTCTTGAGCTCCTGTGCCGTGATTCCGCCATCCCGGATATTCTTGAGCTCTTTGACAATCTCCCTGATAGCCTCCCTGATGCGGCTCTTATCCAACCCAGCGAATACTGCGAACGTACCCGTATCCTCGTAGATGCCGACGTCTGTCCGGATATAATAACACAGGCCTTTCCGTTCGCGGATCGACATGAAGAGCCGCGAGCTCATGTTACCGCCGAGCACGACAGCGAGGGCGTAGAGCGCATAGAGCTGCCGCTGCGTGTACGAATACGCGGGAAAACCGAGGGCGAGGTGGGCTTGCTCCGTCTCCTTGCGCTTGAGTGAAACCCGCGGCTGCCGCTGGGTAATCGCCACCTTGCGAAACGACGCTTTCCGCTGGCGCACACGCGATCCGCCGAAATAGGCGCGTATCAGCCGCCGGACAGAATAGTCATAGTTGCCCGCGACAGCAATGAGCATATTGCGCGGCTGGTAGTGCTCGCGGTAGTAGCCGTAGAGCTGCTTTCTCGTAATACGCTTGATAACCTCCTTAGGCCCCGCGATAGAACGCCCAAGCGGCACCCTGCCGAAGACTGCCCCTTCAAAAACGTCATCAATCATCATCATGGGCGCATCTTCGTACATGTTGATTTCCTCCACGATGACGCCGCGCTCCCGCTCAATCTCATCCGTATCGAATTTTGAGTTGAAGACGATGTCGGACAGCACGTCGAGCGCGAGCTCAATTTTGTCCCTGCTGCACTTAACGTAGTACCCCGTGTGGTCTTTTGAGGTAAACGCATTGTATGACGCTCCGATGCCGTCGAGCTTTTTGGTAATGTCGAGCGATGTCGGGCGCTTCTCGGTCCCCTTAAACATGAGATGCTCCACGAAGTGCGAGGCGCCGTTGATCTGCTTCGGCTCGTACCGCGAGCCGACCTTGACGAGGACGAGCACGGTTACGGCTTTCGTCTCCTTGAGGGGTGCGAGTAAAACCCGCAAGTCATTTTTCAGCCTATATTGTTTGAACATATAGTACGTTATTGTCATTCTGAGCCGTAGGCGAAGAATCTCCCGCCGTTGAGGCGAGCGGCCACGACTGCTCAGCTTGATTACTCATTACCCAGCTTCTCTTTCAAATGATCTTCTAACTCGTCAACCGCCACTCGCTCCTGCTCCATCGTGTCACGGTCGCGAACGAAGTGAGGAAGCCGATCCCACTCAAGCGAAGCGGTTGTGGGTCGGCAGGGACGATGAGCCCAATTTTCAAGATTACGGAACCAGCGCGGTGGTTCCCTTCGGCTGCGCTCAAGGCATGCTTTTCCGCCGCTTTTCTCGCCGCCAAGAAAGGTGACAAACAATCTAATTCAACTTATCCATTAAATAATTTACCAACTCCCCGATCTCCACCCGGTCCTGTTTCACGGTATCGCAATTATGTATAAAAAAGGTACATGTAAATCATCCTATAACTACTTCAACTCAGATATATTTATTTGATAGCCTGACATTTCGCCAGAAAACATATCCGTAATACTGCCTTCAACATTTCCATCTTTATCGACAGTAAATTTAAGTTCCATGATGAAACCAGGAATTCTTTTAATGGTTCCGGACCACTTCCCTTCGCTGAAAGTATGGCCTTTCTGAATCTCAAAACCCAAATACGTTTTCAGTATTTCTTGCCTCATCGTGTCCCGTTGTCCCGCATTCTCTGTAGAATTGTACTTTTCCGCCAGTACGCCTGTTGAATCTGATTCTGCAAAAGCAGGGTCATTTTCTAATTCCATAAAAGCAGCTTCAGATTTTTCTATTGTTTCACCCATTGTTTGCTGCGCTTCCTCTGTACTCTGAGCAAATTCAGCTTCCTCCTTATTCACGAAAGCATCAAACTCACTTTCCTGTTGTTGTGCCGAAGCATCAGCTTCCTGGGTTTGTGCTGGCGTTGGCGGGACCGTTTCGGCTGCGGTCGAATCGCCTCCGATCAGGTTCTTACGGAATATATCGTACAATGCCTGCAGGTCCCTTTCGAAATCCTCCATCGTGCCATTGCCCTCGACAACAGCCACGGCAAAATCACTACCCTCTTTCTGGAAAAAATCAACTACGTCTGTCGGCAGAGTATCCTTGTTTTTCTGGTAATAAATTGAATCCAGCTCCATTACCTTCTCATTGGTTCGATGCCACATCTGATTGATCAGCCTTTCCTGAGCTTCGGTCCATTTATGTTCTTTATCCGTAATTTTATCCTTTTCCGGGGCGGCTACCGCTTCCCCGCCGCGCATGGCACCAGTACCAAGCATGGTCCCGCCGACAATCGCCCCGACTTTCAGGGCATATTTTATGCGGTCAATGATGCCTCTGCTTTTTTGGTGTTTGTCCTGTTTTTTTTCTTCAGTTTGTCCTATCCCCTCCGATTGCGGTCGATATCCTTCGCGCATAAGTGTAAAAAATTATGAATGTAACTTATCTCTCAAATAATTTACCAACTCCCCGATCTGCACCCGGTCCTGTTTCATGGTATCGCGATCGCGAACCGTAACTTTTTTGTCTTCCAAGCTGTCGAAATCAACGGTAATGCAGTATGGCGTGCCGATCTCGTCCTGCCTCCGGTACCGCCGGCCGATGGACGCGACATCGTCATACGCCACCATGAAATGTTTTTGCAGGTCATGGTAAATATCCTGCGCGGGTTTCGCAAGCTGTTCTTTCTTGGATAATGGCAGCACCGCCGCCTTGTACGGCGCAAGGTCTTTGTGCAAACGCAACACAACCTCTGCTTCCTTATTGCTTTCCGTCGTGGTCGTCCGTCCGCCCTTCACTTCTTCGTATGCATCCAATAAAAATGCGAGTGCCGCGCGGTCAACGCCTGCCGACGGCTCAATAACGTACGGAACAAACTCCTTTTTCTCCACATCATCTGTATACGTAAAGCTATGTGCTTTTAAATCATAATCCGTACGGTTCGCTATGCCCATGAGCTCCGCAAATCCCTTATCAAAAGGAAAATTGTATTCAATGTCCGTAGTTGCTTTTGAATAATGAGCTAACTCCCCTTTCGGCTGCTCAAACAAACGGAGGTTCTCCTTTTTCATGCCCAGATCGAGAAACCACTGAAAGCTTGCATCAACCCATTTTTTGAAATACTTCGCATCCTCTTTAGGATCAATGAAATACTCGATCTCCATCTGTTCAAACTCACGTGAGCGGAAAATGAAATTGCCGGGCGTGATTTCATTGCGAAACGCCTTGCCGATTTGTGCGATGCCAAATGGAAGCTTCAGGCGCATTGCCTGGCGGATCGTATCAAAATCAACGAATATATTCTGTGCTGTTTCCGGACGCAAATACGCAACAGCCGACGAATCCTCAACCGGCCCGACAAATGTCTTGAACATCGTATTGAACTTCCGTTCCTGCGTCAGCTGGCCACCGCAATCCGGGCATTTCTGATTTGTGGTTTCCTGTTCTTGGCTTCCTGCCAAATCATCCAGCTTAAAACGATGATGGCACTGCTTGCACTCGACCAACGTATCCGAAAAACCGCCGACGTGCCCGCTCTTCTCCCAAACAGTAGGATTGGTAATAATGGCCGAATCTAATCCGACAACATCCCTGCGCTGCTGCACAAACCGCTTCCACCAGGCTTTTTTGATGTTGTTCTTCAGCTCAACCCCGAGCGGGCCGAAATCCCAAAAACCCTGGAGCCCGCCGTACTGCTCGCCTGACTGGAAAATAAAACCGCGCCTCTTGCACAGCGATATGATCTTTTCCATTTTGTCATTCTGGTCCATATGATGAAATTAAGTATAGCGATTTCGGACTTTTTCGGCAAATAAAAAAAGTGCTGGCGTTCTTGACGCGGAACGCCAGCTACTCTATAGGTTCAACATGCCCAACCGTTACGGCAACGGAATGGCACGCACTGAATCTACAGCTCCAAATATGATCGCGACGGCCAGGCAGGCGATGATGACAATCATCAGCCACTGGATCGGATGCAATCCGCTCTTTTCAAGCGGCTCGCTGATCCGTATGCCGTCGGGATTGTCCTTTCCGTACATTTTGTACAGCTTGTCAGACATTACAAACTCCTTTCCAAAAAATGATTAGATGGTAGTTTGTAATCCTATTACGGGCAGACGGTACTCCAATGTAATGAACAGTTGGCCAACAACTGTATCACGGTGCAAAATGCCTGTCAAACCCAGCTTTGACACAAACGCCTCGCATCTCATATACTGTACGTAGGATATGCGTATGAAAAAAATTTCCTGGAAAACAATCGGCTGGCTTGGCTCAACTGCTTTTAGCGCATACCTTCTCATTGGCAGGGTAAAAACGGCGCTCGGCGTTGAATTTGATCCGGGAAATAAAATCAAAGACGCGACCAAGCTCCCTGACCAGGAGCCGCCGCACATGGTGATCCGGGCCGGGCAAATCCTGCTCGGCTTCCTCGGGCTCGCAGGCGTGGTGATGGTCATCTACGGGGGCTTCATGTGGATGACGGCTGCCGGCAACGAAGAGCGCGTGACCAAAGCAAAACAGATACTCAAGTACTCAGCCCTCGGCACCGTAATCGCGCTCGCAGCATTCGCAATCCTCTCAACCCTCACCGGCACCCTGCGGTCCGCGACCGGAGCATAGCAAACAACCCGGCAGGTGCGCTGTGCCCCTCGGCTGTTTTGTTTACGCAGTGCGCTAAATCGGCGGCGCCGAACGGACTGAAATATTGCCGCCTTTTTCGAGCACGGCGACGTCACGCCTGCCGATCTTGCCCTGCAGCAGGTAATTCGCGAGGGCGTTATCAACCCGCTCCTGGATCGCGCGGCGCAATGGCCGTGCGCCAAACACCGGGTCATACCCTTCCCGTGCGAGCTCTTCTTTCGCTTCCTTCGTCGCCTCGAGCTGGATGCCCTTCACGGCGAGCCGCTTCCGCACATTACCGAGCATAAGATCAACGATCTTCAGGATATGCTCGAATGAGAGCGGCGTGAACACGACGATGTTGTCGAAACGGTTGAGGAACTCGGGACGGTAGTACTGCTTGAGCTCTTCGTTGATGAGCTCGTCTTTTATTTTTTCGATTGGGACATTCTCCCTGATCCGCTTTTGGATAATCGGCGTACCGGCGTTCGACGTCGCGATCAAAATCACGTTCGTGAAGTCAATCGTACGGCCGAGCGTATCCGTCAGGCGGCCATCGTCCATCACCTGCAGGAAGAGGTTGAGGATATCCGGATGAGCTTTCTCCATTTCATCGAGCAGCAGCAGCGAGAACGGCTGCGTGCGGATCGCCTCTGTGAGGTACCCGCCTTCCCCGCTGCCCCCGACTCCCTGCGGCGAGCCGATCATGCGGCTGATTGAGGACTTTTCCTGGTACTCGGACATATCGAGCCTGACCATGGTATCCTCCGATCCGAAGTACGTCTCAGCGACGGTCTTGGCGAGCTCCGTTTTGCCGACGCCGGTCGGCCCGAGGAAAAGCAGGTTGACGATCGGACGCCCGATATCGCGCAGCTCCGCACGCGCACGCCGGAGTGCGGTCGACACGGCCTTGACCGCTTCGTCCTGGTTAACCATGCGCTGGTGGATCCGCTCCTCGAGCTGAAGCAGCTTCTCTGTTTCCTTCTCGGTAATTTTTGTCACCGGCACGTTCGTCTTATGCGAAACGATTTCCGCGACATCCTCTCCGGTCACGATTGAGTTGGCGCCCTTCTTGCGGCGCACGTAAACGCCGACCTCGTCGAGAATCGAGATCGCCTTCTCCGGCTGGAAGCGTTCGTGGATGTACCGCTCGCTCAGGATGACGGCGCGTTCGATGGAATCATACGAAAAGAATACCTGGTTCTTCGCCTCGACCGAGTTTGCCTTCCCCTCGAGGATTCTGATCGTTCCGTTGCGGTCCGGCTCGCTGACATTGACCCGCTGGAAAACCGAAGTCAGCGAACTTGATGGCTCGATATACCTGCGGAAATCGAGCGGCGTCGTCGTTGCAATGCAGTAGAAAAGCCGCTTTGACAGCGCGTTTGCAAGTATATCCGAAATGTCGAGGTTCTCTGCGCCCTGCGTAGAGACGCCGACCATATTCTGTATGTTGTCGATGAAGAGTACAATATTACCTGACCGGACGATTTCGTTGATCAGCTGGAGCAGCACTCCCTCGAGCTCGCCCTGGCGCCCCGCGGAACCGACGAGCGACGCTACCGACAGGCTCACAAACCTCATATCCTGCATCACAGCCGGGACTTCCTCGGATGCCATAAGCGCCGCGATTCCCTCAACGACACTCGTCTTGCCGACCCCGGGATGGCCGGTGAGTATGATGTTCTTGCCGCCTTCGATGATCCGGAGCGTCTGTTCGAGCTCGCTGTCCCTGCCGATGCACGGCGCGAGCACCCCTTGCCGGGCGAGCGAGGTCAAATCATGGCTGAACCTGTCGAGCAGCGGCGTTGCCTGGGAGGTCATCGACTTGTTCATCACGCCCTTCGACTTGTAGGCGGCCTTGCTCCGCCATCGGCGGCGCTGTTCCGCGATCCGGTGCTGAATATTGATCCACTCGACAACGTTGATGACCTCATCAAGCTCAATCTCCATGTCGTACAGGATATCGCGCACCGTCGGGTCGGTCTTTACCGCGGCGACGAGCATGTGCTGCGCCTCAACCCTCTCCTGCCGCGCCTCGTACGCCTCGACGTACGCGGACAGCAACATGGACCGGAAGCTCCCGGAGAGCCGCGTGTCTCCGCGGTCTTTCTTCGGCAGCTTATAGAGGCTCCGCGATATCTTCTCGACGAGCGCCTTTCCATCGACGCCAAGCCGCGCGAGGATAATCCTCGCCTGCGGGTACGAAAGGACGGTCGCAAAGCTGTGGAGCGGCGTAGCTTCTGCATGCTTTAACTTCTGGGCGAGCTGCCATGCGCGTTCAACAGACTGCGTCGCGTCCTCAGTGAAGGTCACTGATACGTCGATCATCCCCTTGCCCGGATTCGAGCTGACCTGGTCAAAAAGCGCGGGCGGCTCCTCCTCCGTAAGGAGCGGATCAAACCGCTTTACCTTTACCGTACGCTCCATGAGCGATTCCCGCTGGATCCGGTAGTACGCGTACAAATCGGCAATGAGCGTTATAGAAAAAATCGCCATGAGACTGTTGCGTTCCCTGAATACCTCCCAGAAGTGGTCAGTCCAGCCTGCGGTGCGGATCATCATAATGAAGAGGGCGATGAGTCCGACGACACCGACGAAGACGAGGAAGCCGTTTACGAGCGCCTTCACCGCACGTTCAATCTCCTCCTCAAAAATGTGAAGTGTATCTATCTTCTTGCTCCAGTGCAGGATATCTCCCTCATGCCACGCAAAAACACCCTGCTCCCGGCAGCGGCTGCACGTGCCCTCGTTCGTTACGCTCGTACCGCCGCACAAGGGGCAGGTGAGCAGTACAAAAGATTTTCCTGTTTCTGTCTCCATACAACCTACCTGCTGAAGGGAATAAAAGGCACACCAAACACCTGGTACAGTATGTAGTACACGATGATGAATGGCAATAAAATCCAGCAAAAAAAGATGAGTGCGAGCACGCACATCCACAGTACCGTCGCAATGAGCTTCCAGACGAGTACGACGACACGCATGAAAAAGCTGATGATTCTGCCCTCTTTCGTATAATCGCCGTACATCGGCTTGAACATGCTCCTCAGCCACACTCCGAGCGCAAGGCGCCTCGAGACGTGGAACTCAGCGCTCTCGAGACAGTACCGCCCGATCCGTACGAGGCCTTTCGAATACCACCAGATCGGAAAGTACACAATATCCCACAGGATCTCTATGGCAATATATTTGAGCGTTGCGATTAAAACATTGTCAGACATGTACCGTGCATGTTCAATGGCTTAGCGCGTGTGCTAATTTTAACACTTTTTTTGCAATTTGTAAAGCTGAAAAATACTTAAACCAAATGATTTAAGCATGAATAAATAGTGATATTGATCTTTTTTTATATTTCCCTGATATGCGATATAAGTTGCTCGAGCGAACATTCCGCTTTTGCATGATAATCTATGCCGGATTCGCCGATTGCTGCCTCTACTTCCTTCTGGCTAAGGTTTGTCCAGATGACAATTACGGCTCCGGATGCCCGAAGAGCCTTGTACACCGTCACCCCGTCGACTTTCGGCATGATTATGTCCAATACGACGATGGATGGTTTTTCTTGTGATGCGGTTTCAATGCCCTGGTGCCCGTTTACCGCCTCAAAGACAGTATACCCGGCCTTCCGAAAACCATTTGCTAAAAGGTGCAATAGCATCGGGTCGTCCTCAACAATCAATATCTTTTTTTCCTTCAGCATATGGCTATAGACAGCCAGCCGTTGTTATTCCCCAATTTTTTCCTGCACCTTATTCACGATATCCTCCAGCTTTGCCTCAGATTTGCTGAGGAGCTCGCACCGGCCTTCTTTCACCGCTTCCATAACGCGCGGGTCATCAAAAAAATTCGTCAACAAAACGACCGGCACGCTCTTGCCCCACTCGTTTTCCTGCAGCTTGCGGAGCATGTCCATGCCGTGCATCTTCGGCATGATGACATCCAGCAGAATCAGATTCGGATGCTCGGCAAGTGCTAACGCAACTGCCGCTTCGCCGTTTTCCGCTTCAATGATCTGGTACCCCATCCTCCGGAATTCATTTCCCAGCACAACCCGTACTGACTGGTCGTCCTCAACGATAAGTATTTTCTTTTGTCCGACCATAGAGTTTATTCAATCAATCATCCAGCAATGAATCTAATTAAAAATATTCTTCAGGTCTTTCACATACACAACCATTTTTTTACTTGCATCATGCACCTCCTGGACATACTGCCTCTGTTCATCGCTTAGATTACCGACGCTTCCCGACAGCAACGCTTCAGTATAGAGGTTAATAGTGGTCAATGGGCCTTTTAACTTATGCGAAACGGTGGAAATCAGATTTTTCTGCGCCTCGGTCGGCTGTTGTCCCTGCTTGTCCATACAATAATGGAATCATTAACAATTGTAAGTACTCTTACTTAGGTCGATGTTATGCGACCCCCAGTTTTTGTTTTATCCTGACTACAACATCATCGAGTCTGCACTTCGTTTTATCCATCAGCTCGCACAAGCCATTCTTGACCGCTTCGATAACTTTGGGGTCATCCGCGTAATTGGTCAGCAGGATGACCGGTATGTCCCGATGCTGCTGGCCGGTGCGCAATGTCTTCAACATGTCAATCCCGTGCATCTTCGGCATGATGACGTCAAGTAAAATCAAATCAGGCGCGCTTGTGGCAATCATCTCAAGCGCTTTTTCACCGTTTTCTGCCTCATAGATGGCGATGCCCTCCGTTGCACTCAGCGATTTGCGCAGTGCCTGGCGAATCGCCTGTTCATCCTCGACGATAAGTATCTTTTTCTGTTCGGGCATCGGTATGCTGGTATCCCCTCTCAATGCTTAGTAACACCGCTTCTCCGGGCATCCTGCAGGCAGTTTCCTCCCTGCCCCTATTCATCAAGCGGTTCCCACGATTTTACTGTACCACAATAGAAGCAAACTGTCTTGCAGCAGTCCGCATTGGTGCTTCTGCATACATTGCTGAACGTAACCGCTACCTTATCCCCGATATACGGCCGAAACTGCTCTTTCATGGAATCATATTTCCCAAGGCCGATCTCATTCCCGTCAGTCGTCAGTACGCCATACGATTCGCTCGGAGTCGAATACCCTTTTATAAATACAGTGCCCTCAACGCTTATTTCGCTGTTTGTCGCGATGGCCGGCGCGTTATTCACATTTTCGATGCTATTGGTGTTGCTTGACGCCGTGTTCGCTGGCGGAATCACCTCATTGGACCCATTGTCATTCGGCTCGCTGTTTGAAAGGATAAAAAATCCTACCCCGGCGATGATAATGCCTAAACCGACAACCGAAGAAACGATTATTATGATTATTTTCTTGCTCTCGCTCATTGGCATACTAGTGGCATGTTATCCTTCCTGCGAAGGAATTTTGTTGATAATATCCTGTGCACTATCAAAAAAATGCAAAGCGACGATAAACTCGCGGGGAAGCGTACCCATGTTCATTAGGGTCGTCAGAAGCCCGATCCAGTAATTGCTGATAAAAACCATCTGGGGCAGCTGGTCAGGATGATACGGCCTGTTCTTGATATGTACGATGGACCGCAGGAGCGTCATCAGCGTCCCGAGCCCGCCGCGGAAGATCACGATGATCGGAGCGCACGTGCTTAAAAGTTCATTCCTGGGTTGCGGCGAATTGACGAGCGCCTTGGATCCCGCATCATCCGCCTCCTTTTCGATCTCGGGAAAAACGATCCCGATTTTATGCGGCCCCGCCGCATGTGACGACGCCGCTATGATCCCGGACGACCTGCCGCCATTGATCACGATGCCGCCGTGACCAACGACGTATGCGGACAACAGCCCCGCTTCTTTGCACTGGGCATGGTCCATGGCAAGCGTCCCGCTCCCATTGATCGAAACGACAAAACCTTTGCTCTCATACGTAATCATGTCTTCTTTTGAAGAGCGGTGAATCGAAACCCAGGCGTTCTTGTTCTTCAATTCCGCCTTTCGGATCATCTCCCCGATGACCCGCCGTTTTTTCTGGGCAAATAATGTCTGTGAACTTTTTGGCGGCATATGCGTTAGTTATTCGTATCGCAATGCGTCAAGGGCATTGATCCTGCCTGCACGGCGTGCAGGATACAGGCCGGTTATGACGCTTACAATTAAAATAATTGCTAAAATAATCGCGATAAAAATTGCCGGCGTACTAAAAATATTAACTGACTCCCCGCCGAGCCTGCTAGCGAGGAAATTAATGCCGGTATTGGCCAACTTGCCAGTCCCAATGCCCAATAAAATGCCGGCGATGCCTCCGGTCACGCCGATGAGAACTGACTCTACTAAAAATAAGCGCAGGATGTCTCCCGAGGTCGCGCCAAGGGTCTTCATGAGGCCGATCTCACGCGTCCGTTCCAAGAGAGATACGGTCAATGTATTTAACGAACCGATAGCGGCAACCAGCAATGCGATCGCGCCAAACCCGGCAACTACGATTTCAAAAATGACGAAAATCTGGTCAATCTGTCCGACCGTATCCGCGACGGAATCAACCTGGTACCCCATAGCCTCAATCTGTGCGCGGACCTCAGGCAGCTTTGACTCGTCCGTTACTTTTACCTTTGCGACGTCATAATCAGCATCTTTATCATCCACCTTGACCTTTGCCGCGCTGTAATTGGGCGTAAAGCCAAGCGAAGTTAAAAACTCCAACGGCGCATACGCGAGGGTTAACTCATCATCCTCTATGATTACTCCGCTGATTGTAACCGCTACTTCTTTTGCCACCAATTCCTCTTCTTCAGTGCCCTCAATCTTCTGTGGAACAAGCATCTTCAGGAGCAATTCAGCTCCCACAGATTCTTCGGGCGCACCAAGCCCGATCAGATTCAGGGCAGTTGACGTTACGATAATTTCTTGGGCTGTCGCATTTGAAAATTCTGCTCCATAATTTACTTTGATCCCCTCCATGGATAGAAACTGGGGCTCAATGCCATAAATCGCCACATCGGTGACTGACTCGGCATGCGTAATCTGGCCGGAGAGCGAGAGTGACGGGCTCACGTTATCCACATTGTCCAAATCTTTGAACGAATCAACCGTATCCTTGTCCAATGCAAGAAGCGTTGACTCGCCTTTTGACACGTCAAGAATGGTGAGCGCCTCGACATTCGCGATCTGGCTGACAATCATCCGCTGCAGCCCGAAACCGAGCGACACGAGGAATACTACGAGGGCAATGCCGATTGCCATGCCGCCGATCGTCAAAAAACTCCTCAGCTTCCTGCGCCGTAAATTCGTCGCTGATAAAAAGACGGTAAACCCTATCTTCATATTGCCGGTCGTTTCTTATCCCGATAAAAACTGCTCGCTTCCCTCGATGACTTTTCCGTCACGGATATAAATGGTCCGGGACGCATACCGCACGTAATCGATATTGTGGGTAACCATGATAATGGTTTTATGGAACCTCTCATTCAAGTTTTTAAACAGATCCATAACGCGATCCGCTGAAGCGCTGTCTAGATTGCCAGTCGGCTCGTCGGCAATGATAACCTGCGGATCATTTACCAATGCACGCGCCAAAGTCACCTTCTGTTGCTGGCCGCCAGATAATTCCGTCGGGAAGTACTTGCCATGAGTATCCATGCCGATCAGCTTCAACTTTTCCCACGCGATACGCATCCGTTTATCTTTTTCTGTCCCGTTAATTGAGAGCGGTAATGCGACATTTTGCACGACGCTTAATGACCGTACCCACTCTGGCCGCTGGAATACGATGCCAAACAATCCGTACCTGATTTTTGCTATTTTGTCCTGCTTCTTCCGAGTAATATCGATATTATTCATGACAACACGTCCGCTTGACGGGGGTTCGAGCCCAAGAAGCGTGTTTAAGAGCGTTGATTTGCCGCTTCCGGACGGCCCGAGGATAACGATAAACTCGCGCGGAAATATCTGCACGTTGATGTCTTTCAGAATTTGGACGACCGTTTTTCCCAGGTCAAAACTTTTATTGACACGCTCCAGCAGGATAACCGGCTTTTTTTGTTCTTCGGGCAGCTCAGCCGTTTTTATCTCCCCAGGTTTTCCAATGCCTGACGAAGTTGCATCAGGAGCTTTCTGCTGCTGGATTCCATCTGTATTTTTTGCTGGCGCCGCCATACCTGCCCCTGAATTCCGGGCGGCGGATACTGCTTCAGTTTTTTTCTTTTTTCTGCCAAACATCTGGTCTTCGATACTCTACTCGTGGATAATAAGCTGTAAACGTTAACTGCACTAGCTAGTCTTTTCTGATATATCACGGGCGGTCTTAGGCCGAAATGCTCTTGCCATGATGGATGTTATTATAGCAAAACACCGCTCATCATCAAAATACCGCAATAATGTAGAAAGGGCTCATCACTACTGCACAATATGCCTCGCTACTTTGCCAGGGAACCGACATTGCCGAGCCACGAAAATGTCGTTTCCAGATTGGAAATGATAAGCTGCAGGAATGACTCGCGCTTCCGTGAAGTCAACACCGTATGCGATCCTGATTTCGTCTGGTTCCCCGCCTTGTCAGTTGATACGACCCGGAAATGGTACGTCTTTGCGGGCGCAAGGTCGGAAATAACCACCAGATGGTCCATTACCAGCTCAGCGTTTTCTTCAGTCTGGTCCGAATAGTCAGAACCGCCCAAACCAACGCCGAAATCAGCTTGCGACGTGGTCGGCTCATTCGTCTTCCACGAAATGACAATCTGGATTTTTGACGCGTCGCCTGAACCGATCGTATTTGACTCGGACTGCACGCCGTATATTTCCGGAGGCGTGGTGTCCTCGAGCGTCGTGAACTCGCGCTCATCGGACACGGCCTCATAGCCGAACTCATCCGAGCCGCGCACTTTGAACTGGTACGTAGTCGCGTCTTCCAGCCCGTACAACAGAATCACGTGTTCCGTAACAAGCGCCGTATTGCCTTGGGTCTTGGGGGCAATCTGGTCGCTATAGTACTCCACCTCGGAAGTGGTCGGTACGTTCGTTTTCCAGAAAATTTCCGTCTGGCCCTCCGATTTGTTTACGTATGATATATCGGATACTTCGGGGAATGTCAAAGTGGTAAACGAATAGTCATCCGACTGTATCGGATTGCCGGAACGGTCCTGGCCGTTGATCCGCAGGTGGTACGTCTGGCTGTCATCCAGATGATCAAGCTTGACTGTGTGCGTCAGCGCATACGAAAGAGTGACATCGGTATACGTCATCCCGTAGTCAGTGGTCGTACCGTATTCGATCACCGCAGTCGTTTCTTTATTGGTATCCCATGTGACGATAGCGTCAAACAGCTTGATATCAGTCACGTCGAGCTCAAGCACCCGCGGCGCTTCAAGCGTGACAAACGAGTATACGTTTGAGTATGCCTCGTTTTCATCAACGTCAATGCTCTTTACCTGGTAAAAGTAGGTCGTTTCCGGTTTCAGGCCGGTAATCCGCACCGAATGCTCCTCAACCATGTCAGCCGTCCCCTGCTCCTCGGTCCAGTCCGTCTTGGTGAGGCCGAAATCGACAAACGAGGATGCGACACGTTCCGTCCGCCAGGTAATCGTGGCCGCAAACGAATCGGAAACTGCAACGGGATTCTCGGTGATCGCAGGCGGCTGGGTAAAGCGCCCTTCCGGCACTTCGGAAACAATGTCAGTCGGATCCGAGGTTGCCTGCGCCTTGTCACGAGCCGTCACCTGGTAGAAATATTCCGTTGAGCTGTCCAGGCCGGTATCAAGATACCCGGTCGAGGTGATCGTCGCAATCTCTTCCAGGTCATCCGCCGCGGCTTTTGCAATGCCGGCGCCAGCAGCTTCAGTGTCTGCCTCTGCCTCCCGACGATATATCGTATAGTATATTTCATCGTCCGCTGTGTATCCCTCGGGCGGGTCCCAAGTCAGAGTTATCGAATACCGCTTTGCATCGCGGTCAGACGAATCAGTGATGGTAACGGCTTGGGGCTCGCTGGGCGGCTCTGTATACGCCTCGAAATCAACTGATGCGTAGTTTGCGTAGTTGATATTGCCGCCGTCATCGATCGCGACAACGTAGAATGTGTTCGTTCCCTGCTGGGTCGCTGCATCGAATGCCTCGATACTCGTTTCCTCGATATTTGTAGTATTCGTTTCGTTTGGGATATTATTGATGGAATAGTAATACCCGGCGACCGTCACGCCTTCATCAGTCGGCGCGTCCCAGGAAAAACCAAAGCTATTCACAGTGTTCGATTCCGGATCGACCGCGAGGTTAATCGGCGCTGACGGCGCTCCCTTGGTCGTGAACGTATAATCAGATGAATAGCCTTCATTGCCGTCCTGGTCAACCCACTTGCACCGATAGTGGTACGTGGTATCCGGCGTCAGGTTTGTCAGAGTGACCGAATGCTCGTCCGTCAGGTCAGATGTACCGTCTTCCTCGCCATAAGCGGTCGTTGTTCCGTACTGCACGTATGACGAGGCGTAGTGTTCGATAACGTTGCCGTACTGGTCCTGGTCATTCAAGGTGAGCCACTCGACCAAAGCGGAACGGATGTACGCGGTTACTGCCGGTGCGCCGCTGATAGTTGGCGCGTACTTGAATTTTCCTTCAGGTTTTATTTCAGCCACGGCGGAATTGCCGGAAATCGTGCCGCCCGTGCCGGTCGACCGCGCGAAGTAAGAATACGTAATGGTATTGTCCAAACTGGTATCCAAATAACCAAGCGTATTCACCTCGGCGATATTCGTATAATTCGAGGGCGGGTCATCCACCGTGGACGGATTCTCGCAATCGCTTTCGCAGCGGTACACCTTGTACGACTCAACGCCGCTACCCACATCTTCCGGCTCATCCCACGTCAGCACGACTGAATACTTATTGGTCGTGCGGTCAGACGTATCAGTCGCCTCCATGCTCGCGGGCATGCCAGGCGCGGTGGAAGTGAAGTCGTACGTTGCAGTCGTATAATTGGAATAATCAATATTGCTCACAATATCCATTGCCACTACATAAACGATATTTTCGCCCTGCAGGGTAGCGGCGGAAAAGTCAGGCAGGAGGCGGCTTGAGGTCTGAGTTTCAGTCGTCCATCCGCCATCCGGCGAAGGAGTTGCATCGCCGCTATAATTGGCACCGCATGTTTCCGAGCTCGGCTCTTCATTAATAGTATAGCAATAGCGGTAAATATCGCTCGCGGAACATGGCGTCGAACCAAGGCAGGTCGTTGGCAAATCCCAAGAAATCGTGAACGTGTTGTTATTCACGCTCGCAAGCGGATCAACCGTCACGCTTCCGGGCGGTTCCGGCGGGCCGCCGGTATAAAAATACCCCGTTGAAGCATATGACGCGGCCGGATTCAGGGCTTCATCGACCGCACGCACATAAAACGTATTGACGCGCGTCTGGTAGTGCGGGACGTTTTCAACCAGGCAGGTGCCACCACTGCAGATCGTGCCCTCGTCAACACACGTATCGGCCGATGAACCAGTATGGTAGCAGTACTGTTCAATGCCTGACGAGCCTTCATCATTCACCGCAGTCCAAGTAAAATCAAAATCATCTTCCGCAGACATATAATCCCCAACTTGCAGGTCGGTGATATTATTCGGCACGCTCTCGTCAATAAGGAATGTAAATGCGGCCACTGCGCTATCAGTTACATTGCCGTTTAAGTCCTTGGTCCTGATGCGCAAATAGTAATCGCCGTCAGTAATCGCATCGCTGCTCTGCGTTGCCGCGTTCCATGAACCAGTCGTGCCATCATCATTAACCTCATAGTAGTTCGTGCTGTTGTCATAGGCGAGGTTGGTCGGGTCAGCCGCGTCATCCACCGGATCTTTGGTCTCGTCCGTGCCGAAATACACATAGAATCCTTCAATGCCAATGCCGCCCGCATCATCAGACGCAGTCCATCCAAAGTATGGGGTCGCATCGTTTGTCCAGTCGTTATTATCAATCGTCGTTGTTTTTGCGCTCGATGTGTACCCGTCAACCGGCGCGGCCGGATTGTCCGGGTCAGTGCCGTCAATATAGTAGCTCAAGGTAAAGTCGTTTACTGTTGGGGTGTACACGCGGTCTGAATTGAAGGTGGCGCGGACCTGGATGTACGTTGCCGGCGTGGAATCTACCGTATAGTAATCCGTAGTTTCTATCGTTCGCGCGTTGGACACCTCGTCCCAGTCCGACCAGTGCGCGTCTCCCTGGTCAGCGGCACAGCCGGCGTCAGAACACGTCCGCGTTTCATACGTTAATGAGGTGTTTTCTTCTTCGGAATCGTTTACCTCGAACCCTCCAAAATCAAATATATCCGTCGCAGTTACGATTGGTGATGTCCAGGTGCCGGTACGCTGAAAACTGGTCGTTGCAGTCTGCTGCACGTACCGGTCCATGGTTGAGGTGTTATACCCGCGGAAGCCGTATAAAATTCCGTCCGGTCCGGTCACGAGACGGCCGCCATAATAAAAGTTATTCAGCGTGCGAGTCTCCCATGTATCATCCGTTACATTATACACAAGAAAATCTGTGGTATTTGTATTCCCGCGTGGTATAAAAATTAAATCATCAGGAGTACCGTCATAAAAAGCGCAGGCGTTGCCGTACTGAATCCCGACGGAGGGGTTGGTGAGCGTATCCGCTTGCCAATCGCACGTGCCATTGCCGTCGCCATCCGTGGAAAGATTGCAAAACAGGATATTCGATAAATTCTGCCCTTGGATCAAATAGAGCTTGGTGCCGCCATCCCATACCGAACATGCGCCCTGGTATACGGTGGCATTGCCAAACACATTTTCTGCCTGGGTCGTCCACTGTCCTGCACCCGCTGCTCCTGATATTTTATATGAATACACCGTATAGCTTGCCGTTGCGCCGCCGCGCGCAGTATAAATAGTATTATTGCCGTCCCAAACCAGTTTTGCGCCATCACCGACTGCAGCAGGCAGATCGCCTTTCCTAGTCCAAAAACCTGTCTCAAGATCGTATTCGTACATCCGGCTATATACCTCGCCGTACGGCGGCGCGCCAGTTAGCGCATACACCTTGCCGTCAACGTAAATCAAATCGGATCCGGTATTCATGCGCATCGGCACGTCCAGCAGATTCTGCCAGGTTTTCGTGGATATGGTGTATTTATAAAAATCAGCCATGTTGCCGGCATTTCCGCGCGCAATATATAACGTGTCATCCCCGTCGTAAGCCACGCCGCCATAATAAAAACCATTGGTCGTACTGCCGTGCGGGATTGCCGGGTTGCGCCACTCGTCTTCCGCCACGTCAAAACTCAGGAAACTGTATTCAGCCGAACCGCGCAGCGTATACATGATGTCCGAACTAGTATCGTACACCAGATTATTCGTGGATCCGTAGTAATGGGTGGTGGGCAGGTCAGGCATCGCAGACCAAAAATCGCTGGCAATGTCGTATTTCAGGAAATCAGTCGAATAGTACCCGGCAATATAGTACAAGAACCCATCGTGATACTGCATGGTCGCGCCGTAATTCACCTTGGGCGGCGATGCTGACGGCAGTGCGGTCAGAAATGACCAAGAACCTCCCTGTATGTCAAAACGGTACACGTGGGTTGAAGTGCCGCCACGCGTGGCAAAAATACAGCCCTGCAAATCAAGGCAGTAATTTCCGTTTGGCACATAACTGTACGCCGCGCCATAATTAAACGCGTAATCAGGGTCTGGCGCCGCGTTATCGTCCCATTCATTGCTGTCAATATCGTAGCGGTACATAGTGACGGTGCCCTGGCCGCGGGAAGCGTAGATGTAGTCGCCGCCCGTCCAGATCAATCCGCCGCCATTGCCGACTGAGAGCGTCACGGAAGCGAGCGCCGTCCACGCATTGGCATTGACATCGTATCTGCGGAATCCGGTGCCGTTGCCCATAGTGGCAAAGACGCATCCGCCGTCATCAGTGCAGTTAGCCGTGGTTCCGTCAGGCACGTACACGATTGCCGAGCCAGTGTACGCCGCCACGCCGGTATTTGCAAGTTGCTCCCATGTCTTTGTTGAAATGGTGTATTTATGGAAATATTGCGAATTGACCGAACGTAATGCATATATCGTATCATCGCCGTCCCAGGCGATCGACGTGTCGTTGTACGAGGTATGGTTATAGCCGGCAGTGCCGAATGACGCAGGCAAGTCCATCCACGTGCCGGGGCTGATCGGATCAAGCGTCATATTCGTTCCCCCGTTCGCATCGGTTTTGATATTCGTTTCAGTCTCCCCGTCCTCGAAATCCGCCTGATCGTCCCACACCGCTTCTGTCGCGGTATTAACCCCGGTATAATTGTAGGTAAACGCGGTTTCCGGAGTTGAAACATTTCCCGAATCGTCCTTGACCGCGATGCGCAGGAAATACGGGCCGTCCGCTTCTTGCATCACCGTATTCACTTCGTACGAGGTGCCGGTCTGGAAATAATCCTCGCTTTCATCGGGATCATCCAATTCATCGTCAGTCCACCGCACGTAGTAGCCGGCAATGCCGGAATCGTCCGTTGCAGCGTCCCACTCGAAGTACGGATTCGTATAGTGGTACAAGTTGCCTGCGCCCGAAGTAATTTCCGTCGCTTCGGTGGAATCAGCATACCCGTCAACATCAGGATTATCAGGTGCTGTGCCGTCCTTGTCGTAATTCACTGTAATGCTCGTTATAGTCGGTGTATCGCCGCCGTCAGTTGATGCCGCCAAAACCGCCTTAACCTGGATATACTGCCCCGCATCCGACTCAATCGCGTCCAAAAGCCCGAGATTTTCCCAGTCAGACCATGACACTTTGTCTGTCGAGGTCCTGGTCTGGAATGTTACCGCTGAATCGTCCGGCTCCGTAACTAAATATCCGAGTGTTGAAAACGAATTGACATACCCGAGATCAAGCGGCTCTGAAATCCAGGTTGCCGATGCGATATAATCGTCAGGCGTCGGCGTAAACCGGCTTATCGTTGTCGTGCCCAAGCCCTGCTGGAAGTACATCACGTTATTGTCGCTGTCGTATGCAAGGGCGTTATTGTAGCCGACGCGCGCCTGCAGATCCGCAATCTGGTACCAGGTGCCGTCATCCCCGTTGATCTCGTACTTCCACATGTTGGTGTCATAATTACCGTCAGTCGCGTAAATGTTCCCCTGGCCGTCGTATGCCAATGAAGCCGTATAATAAGTCGCGGTAGGTAGATTGTCGCCAGTGAGCGCGGTCCAGGTGTTCGCTCCGATATTATACCGGTACCAGTCGCCGCGCATGTTTCCGGCAAAAGCGAATACGCAACCCGACGCGTCAGCGCACCATTCTGTATGCCCCGCGTCGTACGGTACTGTAACGAGCTTTGCGCCCAGGTACGCGCGCTGGGGCAATGGCTCCAAATCCGTCCATGCCGCTCCATTATAACTGAAGAAATGGTTGGCTCCGCTCGCTGAAGTCCCTCCTTTAAGCGCATACACCGTGGTGCCCATGCATGCAAGCGAAGAACCGTATGACGCATTCGCAGAGGCGTCCGGATAATCATCAGCATCACTATGGTCTGCGGGCATGCTGGTCAGCACCTGCCAGGTGTCCTCATCATCATCGCCTTCACCAGTGATTTCATACTGGTAAAATGTAAGTGTACTTTCGCCATGTAGCGCATATATCCTGTTCGCGCCGTTGTAGCAGAACGAAGAACCCTGCTGTAACGCTCCGAAATTCTCCACAGAAAGATCGGTAGTCCAGGTCTTGGCGTCGACATTATACCGCCAGTAATTCGTTGAATTGCCGCCCCTGAAAGAATACAGGCACCCGCCAGCGTCAGCACAGTATGTGCCGCTGGGAACATATACCAGGTGGCCGTTCTCCCCTCCGCTGCCCTGGGTGCCCTGGCCAAGCGCTGGGTTTGATCCGTTTGCCACGTCCGGCGTGGAAATGGAATCCCAGTAGCCGTTTGCCGCGTCATACCGCCACAAACCAGGCCTAGAACCATTATATCCCTGCATGGCATACACGTAGTCGTCCAGATACACCATGGCGCCGCCGTACGTGACCCATCCGGGCGCGTCCGGCGTGTCTTCAGGCGCGTCATCCCAGTCCTGCGCAGATACGTCATACGTGGAAAAATTATCACCCATGGTTGTCGTGGCCGGATACTGGGTATTGCCATGGAGCAAAAATAAATTGCCGCGGTCGCTGTCATAGGCGAAGGACGATCCATAGTTCACGCCGCCAAGAGCGGCCGGGATAGTCAGGTCAACGGGCGTCGTGTGGTACCAGATTTTTTCGGCAATATCAAAACGGAAAAAATTCCGGTTGCCGCCACCATACAGCGTGAATAGGCAGCCCTGAGTGCAGTGGTCGCCCTCCCCGTCGCTGTACTGCTCATTCACAAATTCGAGCGGCTGGCCATTGGTCTGGTACACATAATACGGCGTGGGCAGCTGGGAATAGTTCTGGTCCCATGTTTCATCATCAATGTCGTACTCCCACAGCTCGTCGGTATTCCTGCCGCGGACCGCGAACAGTTTGCCCGCGCCGTTGGACGTGATTGAAGAACCAAGGCCGAACGTATCCGGCGCGTCAGTTGATTTGGACCACGTGTCAGAAGCAATGTCATACTGGAACATGTGCTTAGTCGCCTGTTCCGTCTCGTTCTGCTCTCCGCCGTTAATGGCAAAGATGCTCTTCGTATGCGCATCATAGGTAATCGAACCGCCGTAATAAAAAGAAGTCGGCGCATTAGCAAGCTGCTTCCATGTATTCGTTTCCGGATTGTAGCGGAACAGGTACGGCCTGCGGTTGCCGAGGATCTGGTAAATGTATGTGCCGTCCGTGGTCAGGTCAGCGCCGTATGACGGGCCGTCGTACGACCAGTATTCATAACCCGCGGTGTCAGTGAGAAATCCGGTCGTATCGCCGTCCCATGTGCCGCCGCCGCCTGGTTTAATTGAAATTTCATCGGCAGTTGTTTTTGTATCGACCGTGTTCGGATAATACTCGCCTGCTTCCCACTCAGCCTGCGTGTCAATCACGTACTGCGCCGCGGCAGCCAGTGTGCTCTGGTAATAAAAATAAAATAAACCAGCAGTCGCCGTGACGACAAGCGCGACAATAATAAGTGGCCGATACGCGCGGATAAAGCCGGTTACTAAGTTTAAAAAAGCAAAAAATCGCCCATAAAACCCCACGGCTGTTCGAGTTCGATTCTTTTGATTCTGTTTAGCGGCTCCTGAACGGGAGCTGACAGCCGACACGCGGCAAGCCGACCGCTTTTTTTGCGTTGCGATCGTTTTTTTGCGGTTCTGCCGCACTGGTATGTTACCGGTTATTTTTTTCTTTTTTTGGCGCGCTGGCATTTGATCTGCCTGCATCAATGACTTGTATACTAAAAAATAATGGGTATTTACAACCCGAAAATCATTATTTTTTTACATTTAATACCTTACTATTGTAACACACTTTGGGGGAAAAATCAATTTCTTAACGTTTCCACTATATCGAACACTAAAAAACTCACATTATATACGTTGCAAACTCGCTAATGAACTTCTCACTAAAAAATTTGTGCTAGCATGACACTAACGGTATACTGGTAGTGTATGAAACGGCGGAGCATCATTATCTATTCAATACTACTGTGCTGTATCGGCATGGTAATAGGTTGGTTTGGATATGCGGCTCTGGATAACAACGATGCAACGACCCATCAAGGCGTCTCGGTCCGTCAGGGCGGATACCAGTTCATCAATCCCCTGCTCGAATGTGAAATCAATTCAGGGCTGGAATCAACTGACCTGAAAAGCTTCAAATACGCCATTGAGGAAGTAATTGATGATTTGAAAACGGGAAGTTCAATCCGCCACATTTCAATGTATTACCGGGATCTCAATAACGGGCCGTGGTACGGCATCAATGAACGGGAAAATTTTAAGCCAGCAAGCCTCCTGAAAGTGCCCGTTATGATGGCGTATTTCAAAATGGCGGAAAGCGACCCTGCGATTCTCCAAGAAATGCTAACGGTGAACGCAGACCCGCCTGCAAGCCAGAATGCAAGCGAATATCTGACACCGGGGTCATCCTACTCCGTGCAAGAACTGATCGGCATGATGATTGTCCGGTCAGACAATCTGGCGTTTGAAATGCTGGCCGGCAACATCGGAGATAACAAGATCCAGCAGATACACCTGGATCTAGGGCTGACAACAATCGGGCCCGAAACGCCAGAAGACTTTGTCAGCGTCAAGGCGTATGCATCACTCTTCCGAATCCTGTATAACGCCTCCTACTTGAACAGAAGCATGTCGGAACAAGCGCTGGAACTCTTGAGCCAGTCAAGCTTCACCTACGGTTTAGCGGCCGGGCTGCCTGATACGATAAAAGTCGCAAGTAAGTTTGGCGTCGTGGGCGCAGAAAGCAGCGGGACCAAGCAACTCCATGATTGCGGCATCGTGTATTACCCTAGCCATCCGTACCTGCTATGCATCATGACGCGCGGCGAAAACATGGACGAGCTGACATCGGCGATCGGCAGCATTTCGAAAACAACATTCGAAGAAATCGATAAAAAATACGGTACGCCATAGGCATACCCAATATATGCCAGCATTAACGGCCGAGCCTTGTTTTTGGGTATCAAAAATCAGAACGGCCATACCCCACCTGCCCCTCTCGCGCCTTCTCGCCCTCTCATCCTCTCACCCTTCTTAGCACCCTCTCCTTCCTTCTATCGCCTTCTTCCACTCTACATCCTGTACATCATCCACAGCGCGATAAAGAAAAAAATCCCGGCGTGCACTCCGGCAAAAACGTCATCCAACATCACCCCCCAGTGGTCGTGCCGCTTGTCAAAATACTTCGCAAATCCAAACTTCAGTACGTCAAAAATTCTGAATAAAACAAACCCGATTCCAATGTTGAGTAAGCTCTTTTCAAAGTAAAAGAGTGGCAGCAGGGTAATAAGCTGCCCTGCCCACTCATCAATAACGATCTGCCCGTTGTCAGAATCCTTGCCCCCGCGTGAACGGAAGTGCTGATCAGCGATGCCGGCAACTAAAATTCCAATCGTAAAAATTATTGCGGTCAATGCCAGGTACCAGACGATTGGCAGCTTGAGCAGCCACCACGCTGCGCCCGCGATAACGAGTGATCCCCAGCTCCCCGGCGCAATCGGCAGGTACCCGCTCCCAAATCCGGTAGCCCAAAAAAGGGCAGATCGCGTCCTGCCGTCAATGAGTTTACTCTGCTGCTGGTTCGATGCCAAGCTGTCCATCGATGATTCGTTTAAACTCTTCGAACGTTTGTCCGCCCACCACCTTCTCATCGCCGATGCTGAATGTCGGGGTCGCATCGATGCCATTCGCCCGGGCTACGCTCGTATCGCGGCCAACCTCATCCGCCATCTCTCCGCTGTCGAGGCAGGTGACGAAAGCTGCCCGGTCAAGCCCTGCTTCTTCTGCGTACGCAGCGAACGTATCGAGGGCATTATCCGCACTCACCCACTCTGACTGCCGCGAAAAAATGATATCATGGAACTCCCAAAACTTCCCCTGATCAAGCGCACACTCCCCCGCTTCGTGGGACTTCTCGGACCAGGTATGCTGAAGATTGAAACCGTTGAACTCAACGCGGATCTGGTCGCCGTACGCTTCGGCAACCTCCTTTACCACGGGCGCGGTAGCGGCACATGCCGGACAGCTGAAATCGGAAAACTCGGTGACAACGACCGCTGCGTCCGCTCCCCCGAGCGTCGGATTTGCGCGCACCTCACCGTTGCTGTTCGTGTACGTGTCCGAAGCCCTAAAAAAACCAAGGTACCAGATGCCCAGAATGATGGCGACTGCCCCTGTCCATACCGACCACCGGATGATTTTCGTCCGCTTGACCTGGCGTTCGCGGGCTAGAGCTTTCTCCTGCTTTTTTAACTCGCGCCGCTGGCGCTTCGTCATCTGCTGTTCTTGTTCCATATATATTCCGCCCATTAATAGTAACGCACTCAAATTGTAGCAGATACGAAAAATCCCACAACCGCGAAAACAGACGGCCGTATCGTATCAATCCGCACCTACGCTGCCTTGGTCGGTTTGGCCGCTTCTCCTGCAGCGCCCATGCGCCTCCTGATCTCCTGGAAAAGGTATACGATGCAGCAGGAAATTAAGTACCCAATCAGGAGCGGGAGGAACAGCTCGAGCAGCACCGCCTGTAGCTTCTGGGATAAGGTGGCGCTTTGAAAATCAGCGATGACGCTATCGCTCTTTGTCCACAGTGTTATGAGGCTGAATATGAAGACAATATACGGGCTTACCGTAAGGGCAAAATCGTACGTTGTCCCTCCCTCAACGGGCACAACCTCGATAGCCACGAACAGAGGGACGAGAAAGGCAATGCATACCTTTGCTTTTGTTGGCTTAAAAAAACCCTTCATACGATAGTAGTATAGCACTTTTTCGTGCCGGAGCACTACCCATGCAACCAAGCCTAGAGCGTGCCCGTACGGATGCTGCGCCGCACCGCCTCCATGAGGGTAGCGAAGAAACGTACGTTGTGCACGGTAGCGAGCCGCAGGGCGAGCGGATCACCGGTGTTCATCAGGTGCCTGATGTACGCACGCGAATACTGCCGGCACGCACCGCAGTCGCACCGTGGATCGATCGGCCTCACGTCATGGGCGTAAGCTGCTTGCTTAATCCGCAACTCACCGTAGAATGCGCCCGTGAGCGCTCTCCGTTTCCACACGTACAGAGTGCCGTGACGGGCGTTGCGGGTCGGGATGACACAATCGAACATATCGACTCCCCGGCGCACCGCCTCGACGATCTGCTCCGGCTTGCCGACACCCATGAGATAGCACGGCTTGTCCTTCGGCAATAGCGGCTCCACCCAACCAATTGCCTGGTACATTTTTTCCGCCGGCTCGCCTACCGCCAGCCCGCCGATGGCATATCCGTCAAAACCGATATTCAATAGCTGCCGAGTGCTCTCCCGGCGCAGTTCCCGGTACGAAGAGCCCTGGACAATGCCGAACAGCAACTGTTTTTTCGACCGGAATTTTTTCATGCGGTCAAAACCGCGTTGCGCCCACCGCGTCGTTAACGCCAACGAATGTGCGGCGTACACACGCGTACTTGGGTATGGCGGGCATTCATCCAAACTCATGATAATATCCGAGCCCAACGCATGCTGTATCTCGATCGCTTTTTCTGGAGTCAACAGGTGTTTTTTGCCGTCAATCTCAGATCGGAATTCAACGCCCCGCTCGGTAATTTTTCTGCGCGCGCTGAGGGAAAAAACCTGGTACCCGCCGGAGTCGGTAAGTATCGGCCCGTCCCAAGCCATAAACCGGTGCAGCCCACCTGCCCGCTTCAGGGTGCCGAGCCCAGGACGCTGCCACAGGTGGTACGTATTGGCGAGCACGACCCGGCTCCCGGACGCCCGAACGTCATCGGCGGTGAGCCCCTTGACTGCGCCCCGGGTCGCGATCGGCATGAAAAAAGGCGTGTGCGCGGTGCCGTGCGCGGTGCGCAGGATCCCCGCCCGCGCTGCTGAGCGCCTGCTTCTGTACTGTACGCGGAAACCCATAGACAAGTGGTTATTTTTTTTATACAGTGAAGGGCATGGATGACCAAAAAATTCAAATGGGAATTCTCGGAAAGATCATCGCATGGCGCGACGTGCCCTTCCTGTATATCGCACGGTTCGTGCCCCGGTGGATTACCCCCAACCTCATCACTGCTGCTCGTATCTTCCTCATTATACCGATTTACCTGCTCTACGAGCAAGAACATTACGGCTGGACAGCCTTCATATTCGTTGTATTCCTCTGTTCCGATGCGCTCGACGGGGCAGTAGCCCGATGCCATAATAAAATCACAAAGTTCGGTGCGCTGCTCGACCCTGCCGCGGATAAAATCATTTTTGTAACCGTCCTGCTCATGGTCGGCGTCGGCAACCTCAGCACCGCAGCAATCGCTACCATACTTTCTCTCGAGGCCATGCTCGTGCTCTTTGCGGTCGCCATCGGGCCATTCATGGCGTATGTCCTGAAGCACCGCCCGAAAATCGGGGCGAATGCATTCGGTAAAATGAAATTCGGCACCGAGGGCGTCGCCGTTTCACTCCTGCTCCTCTGGCAGCAAAACGGCGCGATCGTACTCACTGCTGAAATACTCATCTGGGTAGCAGCCCTGTTTGCACTCCTGAGCATTATTACGCACTTCTCTTCCAAAGAAAAACCTGCAGGGTAACTACCTGCCTGAGCCGCATCAATACCCCCCGGGCGAATTTGTGTTGACCGCGCTGTTTGTATTAGAGCTGAGGTTGGTATTTGCGTTTGTGCCGCTATTCGTGTTGGCTGTACTGCCGCTCGTCACGAGGCCCTGCCCCACTGCCTGGGGATCTGATTCTAAGTTGGACGTGATGAGGTCTTCTACACCTTCCACGCCGTGCCCGGCGAACGAATCATGCCCGCTGATAGTGCTCTTTCCGAGCAGCGTCATGAGCGTACCGCTGTCCGAGGCGTCCGGCGTAACCGATATCGCAAACCTGCAGCTGAGCTCCGGGCTAAGCTGCCCGACATGTGCGAGAATCCGATTGATTGACCACGTTATGGCGCGCGTAGATTCGTCATAGCTGAGCTCTCCAGCGCTGATCGAGCTATCTTCCTCCCATACAACGTCATCCGGGAGCGTAGCCGTGACCGTTACCTCGTCCACCTCGTTCGTCCCATTCTGGATGTACCAATAAATCTGGTACGTCGTTGTCTCACCGACTACCGGCGGAATCGGCCCGTCTCCGACCGCAATGTATTCATCACTATAGTACCGGCCCTCAGCGCGCAGATCGAGCCGGCTGCTGACCTTGACTTCAACAGGCTCAGATACAACTTCGAATACGCCCCCCTCGAGGTCGACTACATCATCGGAGCGGGCGTATGCAGTTGCCTGCACGGAATAATTCCGTTCGTCAGTATCCTTAGCTACAATGTTTTCAAGGAGGTTGATGCTAAACTTCAGCTCGCCGCTGTCGCCCGGTTTGACCGATTCAAGCCCGCTCACCTCGCTACTGTCCCACTGTATGGTGTTCTCGGATACGGCCCCGCCATTCGTATCGACGAGCGACTCCCAGTTGAGTACGGTATCGTTGAACTCAACGGCGAGTACGAGGTTGTTGATCACGGACTGGCTCGCATTATTATAGCTGAGCGTGTAGTCAAGCGAACCCCCGAACGGTACCGTTCCGTACTCGCTCACCGTAACAGCGTCAAGCTCAACGGTGAGCTCCGGATTGATGACAAACACGATTGAAGTTTCGGCCATCTGCTCATGGTACGTCCCGTCAGCATCGACGTACCCCACCGCAGCTTTCACTTCACGCATCGAACCTTCGGCGGCGGTTACAGTGCCGTTAAACGAGACGGTGTATGACCCTGCAGGATCGAGCCGCGCGATTTCCCACGTCGCAGTTCCGTCCGTCGGGGCGGGATTAAAATCGGATGTGGCGAAATCATCGGGTATTGTCAGGTGAAAACGGATCCGGTCAATCGGCTCGCTCGAATTGTTAGTGATGGTATACGAATACTGCTCAGGGTTCTCACTGATGACGCGGGCCGGTGCATTTACGTCAAAGTTGAGTACGGAACTCGCGATGATGACGTTGAAATCCTCGCGTTTCTGAAACTCGGAATTGAAATTCGCCGGCATATAGCTCAGCAGGCTGGAAAAACCGATCGTACTGCCGACGCTGCCGAAGAGCTGCCCGGTCACCTCGACAGACTCAGATCCGCCCGCAGGAATTTCCCCAAGGGTCCATGCGTTGTTTGCTGCGTTGTCCGCGAGCGGAGAGGAAGAATTGAACCGAAACTCTTCCGGGTAGCGCACCGTGAGCTCGACATTCCTAAGCGCGATTGCCGCAGTGTTCTTGACCGTAATGGTAAAGCCGGTCGAATCACCGGAGGAAAGTGCCGGGGAGCGAAGCACTGATATTTCGATATTGTCGTCGCTAAAAGAGTCCTCTGTGTTCATGAAGTAGTAAAAACCGCCGATCGAAACGCCCGCGAGAACGAGCACGACAACGACGATCCATCCGATAATTTTCTTTTTCCTGTTTGGATCGCTCCGCTCAATCGTACCCATGGACCCGAGCTTCCCGCGCGCATCACGGTAAATACTCGCAAAATCCTTGGCACCAGGGGGTAGCACGGATTTTTCAGGCGAATCTTCCAAGCGGGCTGCACGCACGGAAACTTTCTTCCCCTCTGGCGGCTTGTTTTCTTCTCCTTTTTGTATCGGCATAGCTATTACGCTCAGTATAGCAAAATTATTCGGGCGCGAAAAACTGGGTGAGCGGCAGGGGCCGCTCGAGGATAAAGCTGAGGTACGCTTCCGTGAGTGACGTCAGTTCACGCGCCGTATCGGCACCGGTCCGCAGCCGTACCGCATCTTGCCACCGCCCGCGGCATACGATCCGGAGGGCTTTGATGGCATTCGGCCTGATCTTTGCATCGGCACCAGAAGGCCCCTCAGAGCATGCCGTACAGACAATGCCGCCGCGCGTGAAGCTGAACGTGTGCACCGCAGGTCGCAACTTCTTCCTGCATGCGAGGCACGCCTGGAGCTCCGGCCCGTAGCCGACGTGCGCGAGGAGCTGCCAGACAAAAAACCATACGAGTTTCATCCGCCGGACCGGATTCGTCGTTGCGTGCTCGAGCGTACTGAACGCCTGCCGGATCAAGGCATAGATGCCTGCATCCCTCACGCTGCCAGGCACGGCATACTCGACCACGGACGAAAAGTAGGCGGCGAGGTACGTTCGCTTCAGGTCTCGCCTGATGCCATTAAAAGTTTTTTCAACGTCAGAAGCGGCAACCGTATCGTACCGCCTCCCCCGTACGACATGAAGCCGCGCGAGTGCATACGGCTCGAGGTTGCCGGCGAGCTTGCTCGAAACCTTCCGCACCCCGCGGGCGAGCAGCCTAAGCTTGCCGTACTCCTCCGTATAGACGGTGATGAGGCGGTCAGCTTCACGGAAATCCTGGTGCATGAGTATGATCCCGCGGACGTAGTATGTCCCCATAAGGCAGGAGCTTTACTGCTGCTTGATGCCGAAGGTTATCTTGTTCCCCGATATCTCAAGTACCGTCTTGAGGTCAACGTTTTCCGGAAGCTCCTCGAGACATGTCACTGCAATAACCTCACGGCAGATCCGCTCCCGATAATGCTTAAAGATGCCCCGCAGCTCCTCGTTAGTGATTTCATAGTAGACGGTTATCGTATCTTCGATCGTCAGCTTCGCATCTTTCCGCATCGCATTGATGTGGCGCACCATCTCGCGCACGATGCCGCGCTGGCGCAGCTCGTCGGTAATCGTCGTATCAAGCGCAACGGCAAGCCCCGGGGCCTCCTTGAAAACGAACTCGTCATACACGGGCAGCTCATCGACGGCCACGACCTCATCGACATTGACCTCCTCTTTGATAAGCTCCTTAAGCTCAGGGTCCAGAGCTTTGGTACGGACGACAAATTGGGCAAGCGGCTGGCGTACCTTGAGCTTCTTCTCCTTGCGCAGAGAGTGCCCCAGCTCCACGGCCTGCCGGACCGTGGCCATCCCTTTCAAAACCTTCTTATCAATGCGGGCAGCGTCCGCCTGCGGCCAGTCGGCGAGGTGGACGCTCTCTGCTCCGCTGCCGCGTGGCATGACCTCACGGTACAGGCTCTCGGCTATGAAAGGAACGAATGGAGCAAGGAGCTTGGACAGCGTCATGAGCACGTAGTGGAGCACCGCAACCGCATCCTGGCGCACGGCGCCCGCGTGCTTAAACCGGGAACGTGACCGCCTAAGATACCAGGTAGAGAGCTCGGCGATAAATTCGCCGATTGACCGTGCGGCTTCAGTAACGGCGTACCGATCCAGCTTGCCGGAGACCTGGCTTGCCAGCTCGTGCAGACGGGCTATTATCCAACGATCGAGTACGTGCGGCGCCCGCGGCGGCTCATAGGCGTCAGTCCGCTTAAATTCCCCGGCGTACATCTTCCAGAAGGAGAGCACGTTCCACAGAATGAGCCAGTACTTTTTCACGACATCCTCAAGGCTCTTCTCGTCAAAGAGCTTCGTATCGCCCGGCTGGTTCATGGTGAAGAGGTGCCACCGCAGCGCGTCAGCGCCGTACGTGCCAACCATCGTAAAAGGGTCCACGACGTTCCCGCGGGACTTCGACATCTTCTGCCCTGTCGAATCCATGATGTGCCCGAGGCAAATGACATTGCGGTACGGCGAACTCTTCTGCAGGAGCGTTGAGACGGCGAGGAGCGTATAGAACCATCCGCGCGTCTGGTCAATCGCTTCGGCGATATACGCTGCCGGAAAACTTACATTGTCATCAATTCGGCCTCTGTTTTCAAACGGGTAGTGCCACTGGGCAAACGGCATAGAGCCGGAATCGAACCACACATCGGCGACTTCCTTGATCCGGCGGAATGTTTTCCCGTCCCTCACGATCTCAATCTCATCGACAAAAGGCCTGTGCGGATCAAATCGATCCCCGACCTTCGATGGATCCTTCGCGAGCTCCTTGAGTTCCGCGAATGAACCGATGCAGATCCGGTCGCCGTCATCGGACTCCCAGATAGGGAGCGGTGTGCCCCAGTAGCGTTCCCGCGAGAAAGCCCAGTCTTTGACCTCGTTGAGCCACTCCCCGAACCTCCCGTGCTTGATGTACCCTGGCACCCAGTTAATCTCATTATTATTATTGATGAGCTCTTTTTTCAGCTCGCTCATCCTGATGAACCAGGAATCTTTGGCGTAGTACAGGAGCGGGGTATCGCAGCGCCAGCAGAACGGATAGTCATGCTCATGCAACTCTTCATGGTACAGCACACCCCGGCCTCTGAGGAGTGCAACGATGCCCCTCTCAACATCCTTATCTTTGACAAATTTTCCGGCGAACTCAGGAACGTCATCGGTGAACTTCCCATTCTCATCAACCGTGTGGTGCTTGGGCAGCCCCACCTTCTCGCCGAGCTGGTAATCATCTTCGCCATACATAACCGCCGTGTGCACGACGCCCGTACCCTCCTCTGTATTCACGAAGTCCGCGGCATACACCTGATGCGATGTCTCCGACTGCAACGCCGCGATATCGAAGAGCGGTTCGTACCGTGTGCCGACGAGTGCGGAACCCTTCAGTTCCTCGATAACCTTGCACTTCTCGGCGATCCGTCCGAGTGCAGCCTGCGCGAGTATGAAAATCTCTTTGCCAACCTTTGCCCTTACGTAGTCAATTTTTTCACCGACAGCGAGCGCAACATTGCCTGGCAATGTCCACGGTGTCGTAGTCCAGGACAGGATGTAGGTATCGTCCTCGCCGAGCACTTTGAACTTGAGGTAGACGGAATTATCTTTGACCGATTTATAACCCTGCGCAACTTCGTGCGATGAGAGCGCGGTCCCGCAGCGCGGGCAGTGCGGCACGACCTTATGCCCCTTATAGAGCAATCCCCTGTCCCACACCTGCTTAATGACCCACCAGAGGGACTCGACGTAGTCATTCTCGTACGTCACGTACGGGCGGTCGAGGTCAAGCCAGAAGCCGATTCGCTTCGTGAGCTCTTCCCACTCTCTCTTGTACTTCCACACCGACTCCCGGCACTTCGCGTTGAACTCGGCAATGCCGTACTTTTCTATGTCAGGCTTGCCTGAAATGCCGAGCTCTTTCTCTACCTGCAGCTCGACCGGAAGGCCGTGCGTATCCCAGCCCGCTTTCCGCTCAACAAAAAATCCCCGCATCGTTTTATAGCGCAACATAATGTCCTTGTACGCACGGGCGAGAACGTGGTGGATGCCCGGCTTTCCGTTAGCCGTCGGCGGGCCTTCAAAGAAAACAAACGATTCCCCGCCCTTTGTCTTGTCGAGTGTCTTTTTGAAAATATTTTCTTTTTCCCAGAATGCGAGCACCTCCTGCTCCATCTCAGGAAAGCTAACATGAGAATCCTTTTGCTCTCTTTTTGCCATAATAAAATGTAGGTCTATTCTAGCTGAAAATCATCATGAAAGCAAGGGTATCAATGCCCCACGGGCAATGCGGAAAGTAAAAAAATCATTCATGCTGATTTTCATCATGCCCCGTAAACGCGTAGGATTGTAAATACAAAAAGCGAACGGCAAGCAAGGCGTACGCGGCGCCAGCTCCACTAATCAGCAGATTCGATCAGTGCATTTTTCCCAACCTTGAGGAAAACAAGCTTGCGCGCCTGGTTCTTGCCGTGGACAATCGTAATGCCGTCGCGCGGCACCTTGAAGTGCTTGCTCAAAACTTTTACAAGCGCATCGTTTGCTTTGCCCTTCTCGGGCTGCGCTGCCACGTCCACTTTCAAAAAATCGCCGTATACGCCGACGACCCTGCTCTCGGGTGCTCCAGGCTTTACCTTCACGCCGATTTGCATTCCGCCTTTGCCCTGCTGGTACCACATGGGGGTTAGCTGCCTCCCTTCATGCTCTCATACAGCTTAATCGTCTCTTTTGCGCTGCGTTCCCACGTGAAATACCGCGCACGTTCAATTCCGGCCTTCTCCAGCCGCTGCTGCAGCTGCGTGCTGCCCAGAACCTCTCTGAGCGCCCCGGCGAGCTGCTGCTCGTCTTCCGGATCTACGAGCCGGGCGGCCTTGCCGGTGATCTCCGGGAGGGATGAAACGTTCGTCGTGATGACGGGCGTCCCGAGCGCCATTGCCTCAAGTACCGGCAGCCCGAAACCCTCATACGCCGAGGGAAATACGAAACAAGAAGCTTTCTTCATCAGCTCAATCTTCTGGTTGTGCGTGACGTACCCGAGGTACTTCACGTACTTCTTAAGCTTGAGAGCGGTGATCTCATCAAATACCGCTTCGTGCTTGTATGACTTCGCGCCCGCGATGACGAGGCTGTAGTTCCTGAATTCGGGCCCCTGCGAGATCAGCCTTCTATATGCCCGGATGAGGGTAATGAGGTTCTTGCGCGGCTCGAGCGTGCCGATGAAATATACGTACCTGCGGGGAAGCTTAAACTTCTTTAAGCTATCCAGGCTCTTGTTCTTCACCGGGATCTTATCTACCCGCGTCGCTTCGTAGATAACCTGCACTTTCTTCCCCGGCACGTTAAAAATCTGCTTGAGGTCCCGCTTGGTGCTCTGTGAGACGGCGATGATTTTATCCGCTGCGCTCAAGCTCCGCGGCACGAGCAGCTTAGTAGAAAAAATCTGGGACGGAAACCAGGACGGATTTTTATAAATTGCCAGGTCGTGGACTGTGATGATCGACTTCTTCGGGTACGTAAGCGGCAGTGATGAAATCGGCGAATGAAACAGGTCGAGCCCCTGCTTCAGGAGGTAGGCGGAAATCAGCATGTGCGAATATGCGAAAGGAAGGAACTTATTGTACTGTGAAAACGGCAAGTTTTTTACCCGGACGTTCTTCTGCTCAAACTCCGCCATGTTGCGAAACCTCCAGTCAAAGAGTAGCACGTATTCGTTCTTCTTGTCGTACTTCAAAATGCTCTTCACGAGGTAGTACGTGTAGTGCCCCACACCGGCCCGTTCACCGAGCTTCGGGTTTAAAATTGTCCTGCAGTCGATGCCGATTCTCATGTGAGAAAAAATAAATCTACTACATTTTATCGGGCGCGCTGATGCCCATTGCTGACAGCGCATTCTGTAGAACGATCCTCGTCGCCTTAATGACGTTGAGGCGGCGCTCGTCGACGATGTTATGATCAATGACCCTGCACCGGGTATAGAAATCGTGGAACTGCATCGCGAGCTGGGCGGCGTAAGACGGAAGTTTGCTCACCTGGTACGTGCGCGATACCTCGACGAGCAGCTCAGGCCAGCGGATGAGGAGCCTGATTAACGCAGCCTCCGGTGGTTCGACTGCGCTGCCCCGCTGAGGCGGGGCCGTCTTCAACCCCTTCGCCTTACTCAGTATACTACAGATTCGCGCGTGGGCATACTGTACATAGTACACCGGGTTGTCCTTTGATTGCTTTTTCGCCAGATCGAGGTCGAAATCCATGTGGGTGCCGAAATCGTGCATAAGGTAAAAATACCTGACCGCATCAATGCCGACCTCCCGCACGAGTTCCTCAAGCAGCACAAAAGTTCCGGCGCGTTTTGACATCTTCAGCTCCTCGCCATCGCGGATAAGCCTGACGAGCTGGGTGATGAGAACATCGAGCTTCGCGTCGAACTCAAAAATCCTCATGACGGCCTGCAGCCTCCCGATATAGCCGTGGTGGTCCGCGCCGAGCACATCGATGACCTTGTCGAACTTTCGCTTCGCGAACTTATTCCAGTGGTATGCGACGTCAGACAAGAAGTATACTGGCTCACCGTCCGCCTTGATGAGCACGCGATCCTTGTCATCGCCGAACCGTTTTGTCCTGAGCCACAGCGCACCCTCAGAGCGGTAAAGCAGCTGCCGTTCTTTCAACGCTGCGAGCACCATGTCGACCTGCCCCGAATCGTACAGCTCACGCTCAGAAAACCACGTATCGAATTTAATCCGGAGCTCTTTTTCGCAAAATTTTTTAATGCTCGTGATCATCCGCTGCAGGATTCTCCCCTTGATTTTTTCCCGCACCTCTTCAAGTTTCTGGGTATTGTTGAGCTTATAGTTCGGCAGAAAAAGTTTCTTCGCGAGATCATCGACGTATGCTCCCTGGTAGCAGTACTCCGGGTACTCGCTCTTGATCCCCTTATGCTGCCAGTACCGCCTCAGGACCGATTCCGCGAGGATGCCGACCTGCTTGCCCATATCGTTGACGTAGTACTCACGCTGTACGGTGTGGCCGGTCAGCTTGAGGACGTTGGCGAGCGTATCCCCAGCGAACCCGCCGCGGCCGTTCCCGATATGGAGCGGGCCGGTTGGATTCGCCGAAATAAATTCTACCTGAACCCGAATGCCTTTTCCGACGGCGCTCGCACCGAATCGCCGTTTCTCGGTGATGATCAGGCGGACCTGCCGAACGAGCCACGCCTCATCGACAAAAAAATTGATAAAACCGGGCTGCACCACTTCCACTCTCGCCGCAGCCGGAACCGCACCGAGCTTCTCGGTTATCCGCTGTGCGATCTCAATCGGATTTGCATGTACGATCGGCGCAAGCTGCATGGCGACATTCGTGGCGTAGTGCCCGAACTTTTCATCGGGGGGATACGTGATTTCAGCAGCACGAAGCTGGCCCCGAACGTGAGGCCAGAGTTCTACGATCGCAGCGTCAATCCTCTTCTGAAAATTTACGAGAAGATTCATAGCTCCTGTAGTATAGCAAAAAAACAGCTCCACCGCGAGTTCCCCTCACGGACGTATTGCTCTATAATGGAAGTACGAAAGCAACCCTATGCCTACGCTTGCCACGAACAAACGCGCACTACATGACTACCACATCCTCGAAGAGTTTGAGGCTGGCATTGTGCTGACCGGGTCGGAAGTCAAATCAGTCAAAGGCGGGCGCTGCAACCTCAAGGGAAGTTACGTTACGGGACGGGACGGTGAAATATGGCTTATCAACGCGCACGTCTCCCCGTACGCGATGTCATCGAGCCAACGCGGGTACGAGCCAACCCGGTCCCGCAAGCTGCTCCTGCATGAACGGGAAATCGCCTCACTGACTGGAAAACTGAGCAGCAAGGGCTTGACAGTACTGCCACTTTCTATCTATACTAAAAAAAGTCTGATCAAGGTAAAAATCGCGGTCTGTAGGGGTAAAAAGCTCCACGATAAACGGGAGCTTATGAAAAAACGCGATGCAGACCGGCAGGTACGGCAGCTCTTGCGGAACAAAGCGTAGGTGTGAGCAATGAGAATTGAGTTTTGAGTATAATAACCATACCACTCAAACCTAAAAACTCACCTCTCAACACGTACTCAGGGGAGCGTTTAGAAATCGACAGTAGCACGTTTATAAAAACAGCAAGCCGTCCAAGTTTACCTCTACGACGTTAAACTAACGGTAGAAAATTACAAATGCCAAATCATTTGTTAGCAAGGTGAAGACCGCATTTGCGCAAGCATTTGCCGTGCCTTCCTTTGCGCCAGTAGTTGCCTAAAAACCAACTGCCGTCCTGCTCTCGACGTCCGGTAGAGAACCAGGGCGCCATTACCGGAATCGGCATCTGCGTTAGCCTTTTCGCAGGCGCTTAAACTCCAATTGAAGGCTCGGGGTTGCGGGGGCTTTGTCTGTTCTTACCCCTCGATCCGACACCATTAAACAGACTACGCTTGTAGAGGTTTTTGTAACCGGTTACATGGACAGGGGTGCGATGCCCCTCGCTTCCACCAAAAAAATCATTAACCACCACGACCATTAGCAGCAGACGAAGACGACGACCCCCGAAGCTCGTTATCAAGAAGCGGCTCCGCGCCAACATGATGATCAAGGCTCCGCAGGTAATGGTGATCGACGACGAGGGCGCGCAGCTCGGCGCCATGGACACACGCCGCGCGCTCCAGCTCGCGCACGAACGTGAGCTCGACCTCATTGAGGTATCCCCGCTCGCGGAACCTCCTGTATGCAGAATCATGGACTTTGGAGCATACCAATACCAGCAGGAGAAGAAAGAACGCAAGCAGAAAGCGAAGCAAAAGAAAGTTGAGATCAAAGGCGTGCGGATCTCGCTGAAGATCGGCCCGCACGATCTCGAACTAAGGAAAAATCAGGCGCTTAAATTCCTTGAGAAGGGCAACAAGGTCAAGGTTGAGCTCATCCTCCGCGGCAGAGAACGCGCGCACGCAAACCGCGCACAGGAGATGATGACGCAGTTTGTTGGTTCGCTCTCGGAGTCGGCAAGCGTAGCCATCGAACAGCCGGTCAGCCGGCAGGGAGGGCGGCTCTCGCTGCTCGTCGGAAAAAAGTAAGCCGCGCGGCTCAAGCAAGCTGCCGTGACACCGCGGCGGTATTGCAGTATACTGGTTACTACTTATTCAACCAATACGAAACATACTATGCCAAAGCTTAAAACACACAAAGCGACTAAGAAGCGGTTCCAATTCACAGGATCGCAGTCCAAACGCAAGGTACTCCGCAGGCAATCCGGGCAGGACCACTTCAATGCGAGAGAGTCCGGCGTGATCAGCATGCGCAAGCGGAGGGACATTCCAGCGCATGAAACGCAGATTAAAACGATTAAAAAGCTAACGCCCTACGGCTAATAACTATGAGAGTAAAACGCGGAATATCACATTTGAAAAGGCGGAAGAACCTCCTCAAAAAGACAAAAGGTTACCGCTGGGGGCGGAAGAGTAAGCCAAAACTCGCCAAGGTTGCAGCAATAAAGGCAGGCGTGCACGCGTACAACGACCGCCGGAAGAAAAAACGGACAACGAGAAACCTCTGGAATATCAAGATCAACGCTGCAGCTCGCGAGCGCGGCATGACGTACGGCACATTCATGAGGGCGCTAAAAAACGCGAAGATTGAGCTCAACAGAAAAATGCTCGCGGAGCTCGCGGAGCACGAGCCGAAAGCATTCGAAGCGATCGTGAAAAAAGCAGTTAAATAGCGAATCTTCACCAGCAGAACGGACCCATGGTGTCCCGTCATTCGACGGGAGAACTAGCCCGGTTAATCCCGCCATACGGCGGGGCAGGCATGCCTCCTCAATAACACGATAGAACGAATCTGACTTTCAAAACTAAGCGGACCCATGGTGTAGCCCGGTTAACACGCCTCCCTGTCACGGAGGAGATCAGGGGTCCAAATCCCCTTGGGTCCGCTTAGTTTTGAAGTATTCTCTTAACCTCTAAAATCTAACTGAAGAGATCAGGGGGTGCGAGCGGAATAAGCGACTCACCTGCTTGAGTCGCGACCGCGAGCACGGGTGCGAGGATGCGGGAACCGCCCGAGCACCCCGGAACCAAATCCCCTTGGGTCCGCTCTGTTTTGGCGTACGCAACGCCGTTAATTACGCGCGCGAATGCAGCACAAGAAGCGCGTCGGCGCCAAATCCCTTTAAACCTGCAGGAATTTTTTTGTAACCACACCGCTTACCCAGCGGCTCTGTGCGGAGAGGTTTTTTGATTGACGAACGGCTCAACCTCTGATACAGTAATCGGATACAAAAAAAGAACCTACTATCCCACAACCCATAGTCCAAGGGAGGACATACGATGTCAGAAAGTAAAACGTGCAGGGTTATCATCGGCTATAACCCCGGCTCCACCAGTGCGGAAGTTTTTACCGCGGATATCGATCAATTTCCAATCAATGGTGAATTTATCGACAAACGCGTACTGGAATTTCCGGACAATGCGGCGGCAGGCGACCGCCAGTCATCGCTGCTTCGCTACATTAAATTCATTGCCGAAAAACTGCCAGACCCATCCGGCACACTGGCCGTGTGCGGGATCGCGACACGGGGCGCTATCCTAGTCAACGCGCTTCCCGGTGTTACGCGGGTCGATGAGCCGGTGCTGAGAGCATGCGCCCGTGGCCACTTCGGCACGATTCACGTATGCAACAACGCGCCGACCGACGGCTTTGCAGTCGCACAGGAGCTCGGCATCCAGGACAACGTCTTCTTCGCAGATCCCGTTTCGGGCGAAGACCCTGCCTACAACCAGGCGTGCAAGATGAGCGGAATCAAAGGGCTGCCGATCGAATCACACGGCCACTACCTTGCGCTGCGGGAAATGATCGCTTCCTGGGCACAAGAAAACAGAATCAACGCCTGCGAAGCGAACGGCATCTTCATCTATGCCGGAGGCGGCGGATTCAGCATCGCAGCTGTTCGCAAGGGCAAAATCATCGCGGTGAGCAATCCCAATCAGATCGGCCCTCCGGGAATCACGCGCTGCTGTGACGTGCCGTCGCTCGACTTCGCCCGGTATATCCACGACCTCGCGAGGAATGACGGCAAGGACTTCGGTGAAATTGCGAAACTCTTGCTCAAGCGCTCCGGCCTCATGAGCCACCTTGGCCACCTCGGCGTTACCGATTTCAAGGACATCATCAAACTCGCCCGCCAGGGCAATGAAGAAGTGCTGGAAGTGCTCGACCGATGGTACCTGCGGATTGCCGAGGAGGTCGGCAAGCGGCTCGTCGACATCGGTTTCCATGCAGACGTGCTCTACTGGTCCGGCAAGATGACGGCAGCTGCCGAGCTGACGGAAGGCGTTTACGTGTACCTTGAGGACGTGATCCCCATCAATCGCGTGAATGCCGAGGATCTCGAGATGCAATCTCTCGCACGCCAGGCAATATTGGCGTACCGAGGTTTGATCCCGGTCAATCGCTATGCGTATGAGGGATAGAAATCAAAATTCAACAAAAAGGCAGCCTGCCTTCCGACAGGCTGCCTCCTTTCTTTTAAACGCAGTATCGTTACTGGACCGCCCCGCCAGAAAGCGTGACCGCATTGCTGCAAGCAACCTGGCTCTGGGAATCGACGACGCACACGGCGTAGTAGTTTGTCGTGCAGTTCAGGCACACGCTGTCTTTTCTCGATCCAGCGGGTTCGCCATCATCGGTAAACGTTACCGTATTCGCATCTGAAATCACTCCGATATACCCATCGGTCGGATAGACGGGCGTCGAATCGGCCTGGGACCATACGACCTTATAGTACTTAAAGTCAGCTTCGCCTGATGCGGTCCAGGAGAGCGTGAGCTGTCCGCCGCTGAACGACCCCGAGAGCGTACCGGCTGTCGGCGCAGCATTCGTATGGATCGGGGTTATCTGGAGTACGTTGCTGCACACAATCGCATCACCGACCGCACAAATGCGGTAAAAGTACGGCGTCCCTTTGACCGCGCTGTAGTCGCGGTGGCTCTCCTCCCCCGCTGACTTGACCGCGATGTAGCTGTCGTCCGGGTACCGCAAGTCAGCGTTTGTCTCTGACCTGACAACCTTATAGTACTTAAACCCCGACATGGCAGAAACATCCGACCACCAGAGCCCGACACCGGTATCTTCCGGCGTCGCTGACATGATGAGGCTTATCTCGGGTGTCGGCTGCTCATACGCAGTCAGCTCGACATTGTTGCTGTAAGAAAGGCACGTCCCCTCACCATTGTACTGGCATACGCGGAAGTGATACGTCTTTCCGTCGGTAAGCGCCCAGGTATAACTTCGCGCTGAACTGTCCGAGAGATACTGATAGTCATTTCCCGGATACACCGGATTAGCCGCAGTGCCCCTCACGAGCTTGAATCCTCCTGAAACGTCGAGACCGCCGGTCGTCCAGCTAAGGTGCACCCCATCCGACTCTGCGGTGGCCGAGAGCGACAGCCCTGCCTCCGTCGCCTGCTCCTGATTGTGCTCCTGCTCCTGATTCTGGGTTTCACCCTGATTCTGGTTCTCATTTTGTTCCTGCTGCTGTTTGCCTTTCATATGCACCACGTTCGAACAAAAAACCTCACCCTCGGCCATGACTTCACAAATGCGGTAGTAGTACGTCTTATCCGCTGAAACCTCAGTATCAGTATAGCGCTCGTCTCCTTTGTTCAATACCGCAATGTAGCCGTCGTCGGGATAGGTTGGCTCCGGATTGCTCTCTGACCTGACTACTTTATAATACTGGAACACAGTGCCCGATGACTGGTTCCAGGAAAGGGAAACGCCGTCCGCTCCTGTCTCTGCGGATACCTCGATGGGCGTCGCAGTTGCCGGAATGTCTTCGGCGTACGTCACCTTGATTTCTTTTACTGTCCGGTACCCCTCGGCATTCTGGGCTGTAACGGAAATGACGTTCTTTCCGGAAACAAGCTCTACCTCATGGGTAAACTGCCCGGCGCTGTTCACGACTGCCGCTCCGCCAACTGTGACCGTTGCTTCAAAATCACTCACCGTCCCGCTTACCGTGACCGTTGCAGTTTTTACCGTGCTGCCGTCTGCAGGGCTCGTAACGTCGACATCCGGCCCGGCAAACTGCTCAAGGATGCCAAGATCGCGGTTTGTCTTTGAATCCTCCTCTTTATTCCAGGTATACCATTCATTATCCAATGCTGACTGATCCATCAATGTTACGCTAAGATCCTTCGTGTCACTATCAATGGTAGCTGAGCTTCCCTCTTCTACCCTCTGCTGCCCCGCATCGGTAACCACGGCAACCGTGCTCTCAACGACGTTGACGCCAACCTCCTTGCCGTCGATGACGACGTCGAACGCGGTTCCGAGCGCCCGTATCCTCACATCGCCGACCTGCACTTCGTACAGGCCCCTGCTCCGCTTCGCGACGCGGCTGTAAATTGCTCCCGTGACCTGAGAGACCGTGACCTTATCCTGCTTGAGCGCAGAGAACGACAGCTCGGTGCCATATCCGAGCCGGATCGTATCGCCCATCTCCAGATCGATAATTGCTTTTGGATTTGTCGACGCATCGCCTGTCCGTACGCTGTCCCCAGCATGGAGGACTGTATCCGTCTCAGCCTGCTCCCACTCGCTTCCCGAGGCGAATAAAACAAAAACATCGCCCTGCTGGTACGCGAGGGTTCCAGCGATCGGCGCGCCGCCGGTCATAGCCAAGTTGGTCTCTGGAAAAACGATTTCCTTATTAAGGGAGTACCAGAAAAGGCCGCCGCCGATAAGGAGTGCGACCAGAATGATCGAAACGGCCGGAATTATCGACGCTCCCTTACTCTCACTGTGATGCATAGCATGGTTGTTAATTATTTAGTAATAGTCAATCAGTATAGCGCATGCAATCGGATAATGCCAGCCCGCTGGCTACACCTCATCGACGTTAATGACGCGGACGTTGGGCCCGCCACCCGACCTCGGTACCGTCATGAGCTCGTCTGCGCCGTCACCATCGACGTCACCGCCTGCAATGTTAACGCCGCCGAGGTACGTTGTCGTGTACACGTAAAACTCCTTCTGCAGCTCCTCGTGGATATTGAAAACCCGGACGAGCGGCGACGCCTCTTCGCCGACGCCGACGAGCACCTCTTTAGTGCCGTCGCCGTCCGTATCCACGCCAGCGACAGATACGCCGCCGCGGTAGTCGAGATTGAATGCGTAGAAGCCCGGTGACAGGCGCTTAAGCTCATTCGGGCGTATCTGGAAAAACTGGACGTGCGACGCCCCGATCTGTGGGCCCGTAATGATCTCATCTTTGCCGTCGCCGTCTGCGTCAGCGGTTGTCACGTTGATTCCGCCGCGGAATTTTGGATCGTACGCCATAAAATTGGTTAAAATTTTCCCGTCGACGTTATACACGAGCACGTGCGGACCGCCGCCCGCCTGCGCCGCGACGACGATCTCCGATATGCCGTCGCCATTCGTATCACCGCACGAAAGGTTCACCCCCCCGGTGTACTTGCCGTCGAGCACATAGAAACCGTCGTTGACCACGGTACCGTACCCGTCGAAAATGCGGACGAGCGGCCACCCCCCCGGTCCCTGCGCGGTAACGACCTCTTCCATGCCGTCTCCATTCACATCGCAAGCCGATACGATAACGCCATTGCGGAGCGATGAATCGTACGCGAAAAACTGGGCTTTCAGGGTGCCCGTACTATCAAACACCCGAACGTGCGGCGCCATGCCGTCGCCCGAACCGACGATAATTTCCTCATCATTGCTCCCCAACAGGTTGCCGGCTCCGGTGTGGTATCCGCCGCGGAGCGATGAAGAGTACGCAAAAAATGATGTTCCCTCCGCGATCGGCGGACTGTACGATCCTGGCGAAGAAATCGTTCCGGCAGTCTTGCCGGAGTATTCGTAGTACACGTCCGGTGTAACGCCGGCGCTGTTGGTGATCCCCAGCGACCGTTCAAGCGTTGCCTCCTGGCCGTCGAGCGATCGCACTGTCACGTCGTACCAGCCGGGATTCATCTTGGTGAGCGGCAGCCGGACGGACAGAGAAGTTGCTGACTGGACGTACGTGATCTCTGCCTCCGCATTCCCAAACAGCGTGATGAGCCCGTGCTGGAAGTTTCCGCCCTCAACCTTCACGTGCAAGCCTGCACCTTTATCCCATGCCGGGTTGACCTCGCTCGGGGAAATGGCGGAGAGCGTCGGTGCCGGCTCAGAATACGGTGCCTCACCCTCGACGTCGACGCGCCGTATGGCGTCGTTCCACATGTCGGCAACGTAGAGAAGAGTGCTGTCCGCGCTCGGTTGCAGCCCCTTAATATTATTGAACTGGGCTGACTCCTTTGCCCCATTCTTATACCCGCGCGTGCCGGAGCCTGCGACGAGCTTTGTCAGCCGCGTTGACGGATCGACCACGCGGACGCGCTGCGAGCCGGTATCGGAAAAATACAGCTGATTGTCAGCTGACATCTTGACGTACTCGGGGTACGACAGCACCGCGTCGGTGCCGATCGCTTCGCGGTATCCCGCAGAGCCATTGCCGACCACTGTACTCACCGTACCTGACGAGAGCTCAATCTTCCTGATGACGTGGTTGTTGGTATCCGCGACGTACAGGTTGCTCCCGGTCGCGTCGATCGTGAGCCCGAACGGCCGGTTAAAACGGGCTGACGACCCGATGCCGTTCAGGTACCCCGCCTCGCCGGATCCCGCAACGAGCCACGTCTGGCCGTCGGATATGCGCACTTTCCGGATCCTGTTGTTTCCGGTATCTGAAACGTATAGGTACGTATTCGTCGGATCAATCACGATTCCAGTCGGCGCCCTGAAGTAGGAGCAGCCCGATGCGCCCGTGGTCTGAATGTCTTCCGAGCACCGCGTCCCCTCCAGGTACCCGTTATTATCGTCACCGCGCGTATTGATGAGCCCGGCGCCTGATACGAGAAACGTGCTAATCGGATCAGCGGTCAGGTTAACGCCCCGTATCCTATTATTCCACCGGTCGGCAATGTACAGCCTCGTACCGGCTGCATTGACCGTTATGCCCTGGATCGTAGAAAAACGGACCGGCAGCTCATCGTAATCAGTCCCCTCTCCCCGGTAGTTGTCAACGCTCGAACCGATCACGTGGCTGACCGTTCCCGCACTGGTATCGATCTTCCGTATCTTATTGTTGTCGGCAACGTACAGGTACTTCCCGTCTGCTGTCATGGCCATATCGTTCGGCCGCCCGAAGAGTGCGCCATCAATATCCCCGTTCTCGTTGCCAAACCGGTCCGATCCCGCGAATAAGCTGTTGTCGGATCCGTTATTCTTGTTGAAACGGTGTACTGTGCCGAGGCCGGCATTCACGGTATAAACGTAATCGCCGTTTACGAGTACGCCCGAGGGGTAAATCATTTCATTCTGGCGCGTATCCTGGTACACGAGCGAAGTCGACCGCGTCGCGAGATTAATCTTCCTGATCCGGTCGACCGTCCAGCCGTCGTGGTCTGATACGTACAGGTAGCCGCCGTCGAGCGCAATGCCCCACACGTTCTCAAACTGGGCGAGCGTGCCGATACCCTCAACGTACCCTGAGTTGCCCGAGCCGGCGATGACGTTAACGACACCCGTCGTCGTATTAACTGACACGACGCGGTGGTTGCCATTATCGGCGACGTAGAGCGTCTGCCCGTCATCGGAAATATCCATGCGGCGCGGATCCGAAAGCGATGACGTCAGCGTCGTGACCGTTCCGCCGGATGTGCTCACGTACTTGATCGCACCGTTGCCGGAGTCGGCGATGTACAGCCGCGTGCCGTACGGCCGAACGCCGTATGGAGAAGAAACCCCCGAGCTCACGAGTGTTGATACGGTTCCGTCAGCAGCGACTTTCCTGATCCTGCTGTTGCCGGTATCGGCAACGTACACCGCGCCATCCGAGCCCGCCGCCACGCCCCGCGGCAGCGCGAACTGCGCAGCTGTGGAAGCGCCATCCGCAGAGCCGTACGAACCGCCCCCTGCCAGCGTACTCACGGTCCCGCCCGAAGAAATCTTCCTGATTACGTTGTTGTACGTATCGGCAATGTAATAGTTGCCCGAAGTGTCGAGCGCCAGGTCCTCCGGAAAATCAAAATACGCATCGAGCTTGTCTCCGCCGTCGCCGCCGTACACGCTGCCCGCATAGGTCGCTACGTCGCCGTAGGTGGCGTGCGCAGCCGGTACGTATAAATTAGCGGCCCCGAAAACCGCCAGTGCACAAAAAAAAGTATAGAATACTTTCTTCATATTGCCGTTCCGTTTAGATAATTTTTATTTTGTATTCCTAGAGCTATTATAGCACGTCCCGCCACTTTTTGCAAGGCTGTACATACAAAAAGAAAAGGGCGGTCTCTGTTGAGACTGCCCTTTTGCTTATTCGGATCATATCAATACCAAGGTTGGCATCGGTACGATCACAGAACGGCCACGGACTGGTATGAGTTCGAGTGCTGCGGGCACTCGATCCCATCAATCCGATATACCTTTGACGACGCTGGCGAATCGTAGATCACCAGCTGGCATCTACGAAAGTCAACGGCGCCAGCCGGGAGCTTGAAACGAAATGTCAGCGTATACAACGTATTCGCCCGAAAGTGCGTGAACTGGTTTAACCCGCTATAAAAGGCAATGGGAATTTCTTGCCCATTATCCGTTACAATGCGGGTCGAACTGTGTACCATAATCTTCCTATCCCGTTGAGGTTGAAGCGTTATGATGCATAGTATGCTGTCTTCGTGGATTTCAAGCGTTTTTACGCGCCATTCAACTCCACCGTGCCCCATCGGATTAACCGGCTGGCCGTTAATGAACTCGATCACCCGAGGGGTAATCGGACTCAATACTGCAGCCGGAAGCGTTGCCGCGTGCGCCCCGCCGAGCGACGGTAACATGCTTGCGGTGGCAACGTGAGACCCCGCATGGGAAAGCGATGGAATTGCGATGATGCGAGGAGTCGGTCCCGTTCCGTTCAGGCAACGGGAGCAGAACACGGCATCAGCCTGGGTAAATTGCCCGTCGCCGTTTGCATCGGCATACAGAGCGTTGCCCATCGGCAGAAGCGTCAGGTCTCCGGCAAGAGCTTGCGACATGAGCGAATGGTCACCCCAGTCGAAAACACCATTACCGTTGAAGTCGCCGACGATATAGAATGATCCGTCGTACTTCTGCGGCTGTCTGAGCCTCATGTGGTTGCCGGTCGCAACCGCATCGGTCAAGAAAGCTACGTCGAGCCGATCAACAGTCAGCGTCCCGTTGACATCCGCATAGCGAAGGTCTTCGGGGAGGAGCTCGGTTTGCGTCCCGTTTACCACGAAATGCTCAACAAGCTCAACATCACGCTTATCCGTCATTCCGTCGTAGTTCACGTCACCCGCCGAGCGCACGGAGATGTACTCGAGCGCTGGGGCAATACGCGCATGCACTGCATTCTTCACAAGCTGCGTGATGTTTTCACGCTGCATCGGGAGAGCTGCGGTTACGAGCGCCAGGATAATCGTGACACCGATTGAAAGCACCATATTGCTGGTCGTAATGCTCTTCAGAACCTTCCGCATAAACGGATTGGTAATCGAGGCAATCCCCAACCCGAGCATTGCCAATATCACCGCATACGCAGCAGCTGGCGCCAGGTATCCGATGATACAGAAGAGCTCGAGCGAGAGGAGCGTCCCGATCATGAAGAACGTCGCCTGCAATACCGGCTTCGCAGCGGTGTTGAGGAACGTCACCGGTTTATCATCAGCATCCTTGGCGTCGACCATTTTTGCGGCCTTCGCTAGGAGGAACGCGATGTAGAGCGCCGGGAACGTCACGATGCAAAAGATCAAGCCGAGGAAGATGAGAAACGGCATGGTAACGATAACCCCCGCAGGATTTCCATTACCGACATAGCCGTATGCCCACCAGACAAATGCCGCGATCGCTACCGTAAACGCTGCGCGCGTTACAAGCCACCGTACCATCCGTACCAATCCGTCGAACAACGATCCGAAACGGTCCCGCCAGCTACTCGTCACACCGAGCTGCTGGTTGGGAGGCGCCGCTGCGGTATGCGTTCTGAAAATGTAATTAAACGCATATTGCACGAACAGCGCCACGATGACCCCGATCACGACGGTCATGAACACCGACGTTTGCCCGATCCCGCAAAAAATCATGACCAGAGACTCGATTATCAGGAAGAGTCCGATCGGCAGGAGCAAACGGACAGCTCTCCCGTACGCCATGAGCGTCGGGTGGAGGCCCTTATCCGCGGCAAACAGAACGAGGGACAGAAAATTCCAGAAATATCCCCAGATCGTCCGCCGTTTTTGCCAGACCTCTTCCGCTCCTATAAGCGCAAGTATCTGGAGGATGTGCCCCTGCGCTCCCGTACGCGACCACGTGTCAAGACGTTTCGCGAGGTCCTGAAGCCACTTAGCGGCTTTCTTGATTCCTTCAGTTGCTTTCATCGTTCACCTCCATCGTCCCTACCGGTGCAGGCAACAGTTTGCAAGCGGTTGAACTGGGTATCCGCTTGGGACCTGCAAAGGGCGGGCACTGCAACCAGGAGAAAAGCCCGGTTTGAGCTAAACGAGCATTGCCTTGCTCGATCAGCCCATTTGCATGAACAGTGTCCTCCCAGCCCCTTTTAGCAAGCCAGTCCAAAAGATCCGGGTATTTCCCCTTGATCTTTTTAGCGAGTTTAATGACCTTTTCCCAGCCGAGCTTGCCGTAGTGTTCGGCAAGCTTCCGCCGGTGCTGCCACAGCATTTGGCGGGCGATCATTCGCTCCTCAGCATCTTCAGCGACCAGCTTTTCGAGCCGGTTGAAGAAAATGTCCGCAGCGATGCCGCCAGCGAGGAATACGAGCAGCAGCTTGAACGCGGGGAGATCTTTAATCAGATCCCTCACGAACTGGAGCGTATCGCCCCATATGCCATTGAGCTCATCAATTGCTCCGCGGATGGCCTGCTCCGCTTCTTTGTTTCTTTCTTCAGCCACTTAAGGCCTCCTTTCTCATTTCATTTCTTTCTATTTCTGTCCATCGTATCCGAGAGTGATAACCTTAGGCGGGCGTGTCGAAGGTTGAACCTCCGGCATACCAAGCCTCCGGTTTTCTTCATTGAGCGCTGCCGCGTACCGCCTGAGCGTATCGCTATCAAAGCTGCCCCGGGTGCGTTTGCGCACCTTTGCGAAAAACTTCTTCAGGAATTGAGTGACCTTGGTGAACATATTGGCGCGAACGCCACACACCTTTGCCAGCTCTTCTATCCCGAGATCATTAAGCAGCGAAAACTGCAAAATAGTCCGGGACGGACCGAGCGGATAGAACGTCGCCATGTACTCATCAAAGCGCTGGCGATCGGCCGGCGAGTCACTTGCTACGCTCTTCGCGAGAACGTCAGCGAGGTGCTTGTACACTCCAGGTACGCCGCTTGCGAGCCAGCCCATAACGGCAGCTCGCTTCTCACCGACAGTCTGCGGCTCGGCAATCTGGTCATCATCTCCGGCAATACGTATGCCGGCTGCGATACCCGGATTTAGCTCCAGTCCAAAGATGAGGAGCGGATCCGGATTCTCGCGATCCTTCCAGATCGCATGGATCTGCTGCAGCGCCGATGCGTTATAGAACTCACCAATGACAGCATACACAAAGTTTTGCTGTTCGGTTGTTGCGAGCAGAGCGATCCAGCCTGAGATAGTACCCGAGGCAGGATCGCCGAGGCTCAGCACGAGCGTACGCCCCTTCTGTACGAAGTCCTCGCCGTTGCGAGCCTGCGTACCAGGAGTACCCGTACTCACCTCAGTTTTTCCTTTGCCTCCTTTATTAGGCATCTCAGTCTCCTGTCGTTGTGGCGATGTACTGAACACCGCCCGGTTATACACGGTCTCGAGCGCAGCCCGAGCGTCGCCGGAAGGCACGAAATCGATGATCGTATGTCCAAGGCTCACTGCAAAATTACCTCCCGGTGCATCATGCAGTAAGTGTCCCAGTTGAGTCATGGCATCCTGTACAGCTGGTGTATTCGCGAGCCTGACCAGGCCCGCATTCAACATCATTCTAATTACAGTCTGCCGTGCCACGTGACTGGCGCTACCTGCGGTTAAACCCGTCCTTGCCAAGCTCACCACCCCCCTTCAATTCCGATTGTGTCAAAACAACAATGCAGTTTCTTCATCTTGTACCTCTTTTCTTCTATATACTTCAGATTCTTTTTTACGGTTTTTTCCAGTTCACAAGTTGTCAAAGATCTATACAGATCTCAGGCAGTGTAAATGCACTCTGGGCAGTTTACACGGCTTTCAATCCTAGTACTTTTCCGTAGATTTGTCAAGGGGATAAATATAAAAAAAGAGCCCATGTCCCATATGAGCCCGAGCGCAAACGCTCTGCGTACTAAACGGCACTTCCCAAACTGCCGCTGCCCATCGACTGCACCTTGTCCCAGGTCAGGGACTGCAGCAGCGGTCCGAGCATGCCTGCGCTTTCAGCAGACTTTTTCATTGCCTCGATCACCTGGACGAGCAGCGCTGTCTGGTTGACGGCAGCACCCTCGGTAACGAGGCTCTTGGCAATCCTCGTAATAGTCTGATACGCAATTTCGATCGCCTCGCTCAAAATCTTGGACAGCACCTTCTGCTCCATCGCTTGCGCGCTCGATGGGTGGAAATCAATGTCCTTGAGTGAAAACTCATAGACGGTAATTCCGATCCGCTCGAGCTTTGCGTTGAGCTGGCCCTGCACCTCGTTCTGGATTTCATCGCCGTTCGCGGTGGCGGCAACCGCTCTTCCCTCCAGGCTGAAATTGAACACCTGTTCGAACCCGCGCCGGTTAAGTGCAGCGCGCGTCAGGTCGGATGCCATCGAATCCATCATCACGATGGCCGCCGGCATGTCGACAACGCTCACGAAGCTGTACAGTCCAGCGGCGTTCTGCTCCCGGCTGGAGATCCAGCGCACTGCCCTGGAAAAATTTTTCCAGAGGCCTTCCTCGCGTATATGCGTGATCCCGTAGTGCACCACGATATCGTAGATGAGATGCATGCCGTCCTTTGTGAAGTTATCCTCCTTCGAGATGTCATGCGTCATCTGCTTAATGTCGACGTGCTGGAGCCGTGCTCCAAGGAACCAGGGAATCCAGACCGGCCCCTCCGAGAAGCCGATTCGCGTGCGCCTGTTCCAAAACAGGTACAGAAGCGCGTTGCTGACCGGCGGTACAGAACGGATTCCGAACACACCGATCGAAACGATGCCAGCAAGCAATCCGAGCAGCGAGCTCCCCGTGATCGCCCCGACAAGGAGCGGCCCGAAGACGGTAGCTGCCGATGCGATGAGCACCCGGCGCTGGTCAGTGCTGGCCGAAAACCGCCACCACTTCTTCGCGTGCTGAGGCTCGATCGCAGGATCGCCGTGCGGTGCTGCTTTGATAGCAGCGTTTTTTTCTGCCATGTGAGGCCTCCAATCTCTGTTTGGTTGGTTTGGTTGTTTACGTACGGTTCTGGCACCTTACCAGAGCAATCGACCTGCGTCAAGTAGCGGCACTACTCAATGCTGAGCGCGCTTCCGTCGCTGCAGAGCGTAATATCACCGAGCTCATCGGTTCGGTAAACGCTTATGCCGAGACCCTCGAGCCGCTTCATCACCATGCGGTGCGGGTGGCTGAAGCTATTGCCCTCCCCCACCTGCACAACCGCGTACCGGGGGCCCACCACCTCGAGAAATTCGAGCGACGATGAGTACTTGCTGCCGTGGTGGCCAACCTTCAGAACATCGCTCTCGAGCGCCGCCGAACCGTACTGCAGCAACAATTCCCCCTCAACGGACGCTGACGCGTCCCCGGTAAATAAAAACGAGGTGCTGCCATACTGCATCCGGGCAACGACTGACGTATCATTGATATCCCCGCCGAACGGGCCGGAAATCTCATCGAACGGATAGAGGATTTCCAAATCCACCTCACCAAACTGATACTGTAAGCGGGCGCGCGGCGAGACGGCTTCGATTTCTTTCTCGTCGATCGTTTCGAGCCAAGCTCTGTACTCCGGCGACGTGTAATCGATGTTCGAGAAAAGGACGGTGCCGACATCGTACCGTTCGATGATCGGTACCAGCCCGGCAATGTGGTCGGCGTGAACGTGCGTCAAGATTACGAGATCGATAGTTCGGTCGTAGAACGGCATCCGCCTGCCGACTTTTGCCAGGACGCCCGCATCCGGTCCGCCGTCGATGAGAACCGTATGCCGTGAGGGTGTCTGGATGAAAATGCTGTCTCCCTGCCCGACATCAAAAAACGTGACGGTCAGCTCCCGTGACGACGCATCGTACCAGAACGTTACGCACACGAGCATGCAGCTCAGGAAGAGCGCGCCGGAGGAAATGACGATGGTCTTCTTGAACTGCATACTACGCCCGTTGCCTCCCCGGCTGTCTGCTGAGCAGGATCAGCACGGCGATCGTTACGTAACTCACCGCAACCCACAACCAGCTGATTTGGCCGATGTTAAATGATGAAAACGGAAGGTTCGAAAAAAATTCAACAACGAGCATGATGTAGCTCAGTATCGCCCATACGATCCAGCCCAGCACGCGCGCTGCGCCGACGGAAACGAGCGCCGCAAGGCCAGTAACAAAACCGAAACCCATAGCTATCGGAATCGCTGGAAGGATCAAAACATTGACGACCGGCGACACCGCTGAGAGCCGGCCGAACTGGAAAATAATGAGCGGGAGCGTCATTGCCGTCGCTGCGAGCGTCGCCGTCAGGCTCCCCCGCAGCTCGAACGCAGCCGGCACCCACGAGAAGAGCCTTTCGAGCTGCGGTGAGACGTACACGAGCCCGATCGTCGCGAGGAACGAGAGTTGGAAGCCCGCATCGAAAACGAGTACCTTCGGGTTGATCAGCACCATGACGGCAGCTGCAAGTACAAGCGTATTGGTTATCCTGCTCAGCCGCCCGAGCTGCAGCGCGAGGAGCACGAGCATGCCCATGATCCCGGCGCGCAAAACGGAGGCCTGCGCTCCAGTGATAAGCACAAAAAAGCAAATTGCCCCGAGTGATGCCCAGAAAGCCCTCTTCCTGGAAATCCACAGCCGCAAGCATAGCTTCTGGACCAGCACCGCGATGATCGCAATATTGTACCCGGAGAGCGCTACGATGTGCGTCGTGCCGGTCCTATTAAACGCCTCCATGAGATCGTCCGGGATGCTTTTCTTCGCTCCGAGCAGGAGCCCGTTGAGGAAAGACGCGTGCGGCTCGGCAAATACGTCCTGCACGAGGGAAACGAAATATCCCTTCACGGCGAGCGCACCGCCGAGGAGAACGTTTCCCTGGCCAGCTGCCGCCTTTGTAATGCTCGGACGGTAGCAGAGCGAGTAGATCGAAAACCTCGACAGGTACTGGTCGTACCGAAACGTCCGGATGCCAACGTCGGTTTCAAACTCAATCGGCTCGGGGGCGACTAAGCTGCAGGTAATATCAAGCAGGTCACCGTACCCGTACGCCGGATAGGGTGTTGTCTTCACGAGCACTTTACCATGCAGCGCAGCAGGCGCGCCTGCTATGCCACGCTGCGCTTCGACCGTTAATTTAGTGTGGTCTTTCCGCTGGTCCGGCTCTGCCGCGACAATGCCGGCAAACCGGACTGCGGTGCCGTTGTACGATGCGATGGAGCCGCCGTCAACGGCTGGCATGGCAAGCTCATAGCGGACGACACCAACAGTTAGCGCGATGATTGACAGGCCGATGAGCCGGGCAGGTTTTGATGCCCACCATACGAGCATCACTGTACAGCCAAGCATGCCTGCAGCGTACAGCAGAGCGACCGGAACCGTAAAAAAGGACCGAATGCCGACGCCGAGTACAACGCTCAGACAGACCGCACAGAATATTTTCGATTTTGTTATCCCACCCATGCAAAATCCCTTCCGCACGTTGTGGGGAAGGTCTATATCTCTATCCTAGCGCAGCCGCCTGCCTACGTCAACCTACTCTACCGTCACCGACTTTGCGAGGTTGCGGGGCTTGTCCGGATCGAGCCCGCGGAGCACGGCAATCTCATACGCGAGCAGTTGCAGCGGAATGGTGGCCAGCACGGGCACGAGGTGGCCAAGCGTATTGGGAATTTCGATTACCCACTCCGCCATCTTTGATATGATAGAATCGCCGTGGTTGACGACCGCGATAATCCTGCCGCCCCGCGCACGGACTTCCTCCGCGTTTGAGGCGATTTTATCGTAGCTCGACGGCTCTTCACTGTCAGTCGGTGCAATGATGACGACCGGCATATTCTCGTCGATAAGGGCGATCGGACCGTGCTTCATCTCGGCTGCCGAATAACCCTCGGCGTGCACGTATGAAATTTCTTTGAGCTTGAGCGCTCCCTCGAGCGCAATCGGAAAATTGTAGCCGCGGCCGAGGTACAGGAAATTGTCATTCCTTTTGAACTCACGGGCAATCTCCTGCACGATTCCCGTGCCGGTATCTTTGTCATACACATTCCTCAACACTTGCTCTACCTTTGCGGGAAGGCTGATGAGTTCATTCGCGATTTTGATATAATCGTCATCGATCATGCGGGGTTTGCCGCCCTCGAGCGGCTGGCGCTCATCCATGAACTTCGCCAACCCCATATTGAGGAGCGAGAGTGCGGCAACCTGCGTTGAGAAAGCTTTCGTTGAGGCGACGCCGATTTCCGGGCCGGCGTGCAGGTACACGCCGCCGTCAACGAGGCGGGCAATGCTCGAACCGACGACGTTCACGATCCCGAGACTGTACGCTCCGAGCTTCTTGACCAGCTCAACGGCCCCCTTGGTATCGGACGTCTCCCCGGACTGGGAAATGCTCAGCGCCACGGTATTCGGAGGGATGACCGGGTGCCGATAGCGGAATTCGGCTGCCTGCTCACACGTAACGGGGACGCGAAGCACCTTCTCCATGAGGAATGACCCGACAAGCCCCGCGTGCCACGAAGTTCCGCACGCGAGTATCTTGATTGAATTGATCCGGCTCACCTTCTCCGGGAACCCCTCACGCAGGCACCGCAGGCGGACGTCGGGAGCGTCACGCTTCACTTTGCCGCCGAGAATATTTTCGATCGCCTGCGGCTGCTCAAAAATCTCCTTGAGCATAAAGTGGGTGTACCCCCCCTTCTCAATCTGTTCGAGGTCCCAGGTGATCTGCTCGACATTCTTGTCGACTGACTGATTGTCGAGCGTCGTAATCTTATAACCCTTACTCGTCAACGTCGCCATCTCACCGTCTTCGAGATACACGACCTGGCGGGTGTAGGGGAGGATTGCGGAGGCATCGGAAGCAACGAAGTACTCATCCTCCTTGATGCCGAGCACGATCGGACTGCCGTTCCGAGCGACCACAATTTTCTTCGGCTCAGCGCTGCTGACGATGACGAGGCCGTACGTGCCCTCGAGCTGCCGCAGGGCTTTCCGTACTGCACCCTCGAGGTTCTTGCCTTCATAGTACCCCTCGATGAGGTGCGCAATGACCTCGGTATCGGTGTCCGTACGGAAGGTGTGGCCTTCCCGTTCGAGCAGGCTCCGGAGCGAACGGTAATTTTCAATAATCCCGTTGTGTGCGATCGCAATCGTCCCGTCGCAGTCCGTATGGGGATGCGCGTTGAGTTCAGACGGCTCCCCGTGCGTTGCCCAGCGCGTATGCGCTATGCCGACCGATCCGGCCAGCGAGTGCTCCTTGAGCCGCTCTTCAAGCCCGGTGATCCTGCCCGCTACCTTGACGGTCTGGAGCGTATCGCCCACCGTCGTCATGCCGGCTGAATCGTACCCCCGGTACTCCAAACGTTTCAGCCCATCGAGCAGTATGGTCTGCGCATCTTTTGTTCCAATGTATCCGACAATGCCGCACATATTATTTTTTTGCCTTCATTCGTAAATAGCTTTCTATGAAATCATCGAGTGACCCGTCGAGGACAGCGTCCGTCTGGCCAACCTCGTGCTTCGTACGGTGGTCTTTGACCATCTGGTACGGGTGGAGGACATACGAACGCACCTGGTTCCCCCAAGCTGCTTCCTGGTATTCGCCCCGGAGCTGCTGTTTCTCATGCTGCTGTTCCGCGAGGCGCCTCGCGTGCAGCTTGCTCTGCAGTATCTTCAAAGCGGTTTCCCTGTTCTGCTGCTGGGACCGCTCATTCTGGCACGATACGCGGATACCGGTAGGAATATGTACGATCCTGACTGCTGAGTACGTCGTGTTTACAGACTGCCCGCCGTGTCCCGATGAGAGGAACGTATCAACCCGTATATCCTTTTCGTTGATCGCGCTTTCCGCGATGTCACCGAGCTCCGGCAAGACTTCCACGAGCGCAAATGAGGTGTGCCGCATCTTTTCCGCATCAAAGGGAGAAATGCGCACGAGCCGGTGGACGCCCGCTTCCGATTTCAAAAAACCGTACGCGTACCGCCCGTTGACCTCCACGGTTACGCTTTTGATCCCGGCTTCCGATCCGACTGACTGATCAAGTATCCGCACGGTCCACCCCTTGCGCTCCGCGAATCGAGTGTACATCCGGAGGAGCATCGCTGCCCAATCCTGGGCGTCAACGCCGCCCGCTCCTGCATGGATCGCGAGGAGAGCGTCCCGCTTATCATAGTCCCCTGACAGCAGTATGTAAAACTCCAGCGCATTGAACTTTTTGAGGAGCTGCCCATAACGGTCTGTAATCTCCAGCTTGAGGGCGTGATCATTCTCTCGTTCGGATTCCTTCGCAATGCTGAGCAGATCATCGACATCCTTCCGGATCGACTCCCAGCGTTCGATCTCACCGCGGAGCTCATCGAAGCGCTGGCCTGTACTTTTCGCTTTTTCCGGGTTTGACCAAAAGTGGGGTTCAGCCATCTCAAACTCGAGCGATTTCACCTCATTTTTTACGGTATCGAGGTCAAAGATACCCCCATGTACGGAAGATCTTCTCTCTGAGCGAGGTAACCTTCTCAATTAATTCTTTCATATCATATGCGCTCTTACCGGTTCGGTCAATATCGGTATCATAGCTGAATGGAGCGGCTTTTGCAAATTTGACGCGGTTCGCCGTTGCTTCTATACTGTCTATATTAAATATTCGCACGGAAAATACGCTACTGTTAGTACAAAGGAGCCGCGGGGGCTCCTTCACTCGTACAATCCGGCAGTTTAATATAATAACTGAAACCGCTATGAGGCAAAAAAAACCAGCGTCCGTACAAGAGCTCAACGAAAAAATCGACGAGCTGAATGTCAGCTACATCCGGCTGCAGTTTACCGATGTCCTCGGCCGCCTCAAGAGTATCAGCATTGCGAGAAGAGAACTCGACAAGGTCCTCGACCAGGGGCAGACCATCGACGGCTCCTCTATTGAAGGATTCGCCCGAATAGAGGAATCGGATCTGATTATTAAACCGGATATCGAATCGTTTAACGTATTTCCCTGGCCGATTAACGGCGACCGTGTCGCGTTTATGTACTGTGACGTCCAGATGCCCGACGGCACCCCCTTCGAGGGCGATCCGCGGCATATCCTCAAGCAAACCACACAGCGGCTCGAGCGCGAAGGCTTGATCGCAAAAGCCGGTCCGGAAATAGAGTACTTCTACTTTAAAAATAATTGCGGAACCGACATTCTCGACAAGCGCGGGTACTTCGACGCCTCAACCGTAGACCAGGGGACGCGCGCCCGGAAAAAGGCGGTTTCGGCGCTCGAGCAAATGGGAGTTAAAATTGAGAGCCTCCACCACGAAGTCGCGCACTCACAGCATGAGATCGATCCCCACTACCACCGGATGCTTAAAATGGCAGACCAGCTGATGACGGCACGGTTCGTCATCAAGGAAACGGCGATCCAGGAGGAAATTTACGCTACCTTCATGCCGAAGCCGCTCTCCGACCAGAACGGATCAGGAATGCATGTACATTTCTCCATATTCAAAAATGATGGAAATGATCCTAATGGCACGCACAACATCTTCTACGATGAGCATGGCACGTTCGCGCTCTCTGAAGTAGCCCATAACTGCATCGCGGGCATGCTGCGCCACATCAGAGGAATGTGCCTGATCACGAACCAATGGGTTAACTCATACAAGCGCCTCATTCCCGGGTTTGAAGCTCCGGCGTATATCTCGTACGGCACAAGAAACCGCACCTCCCTTATACGCATCCCCGCATTTAAAAACGCGAGTGCCGCACGGATTGAGCTGCGCAATCCCGACCCCGCGTGCAACCCGTACCTCGTTTTTGCGGTCATGCAGGCTGCAGCGCTCGACGGCATACAAAATCCGGCAGCGCTCCCCCCTCCAATCGAAGAAGATATTTTTTCAATGTCACCCGAGCGGAGGAACCAGCTCGGCATCGATTCACTCCCGTCAAACCTGAGTGAAGCAATCGAGCACTTCAAAAAGGATCCGCTCATGAAACAGACGCTCGGCGAACACGTATTCAACTCGCTCATAGCAAACAAGCAAATTGAGTGGGATAACTTCAGGAAAACGGTGACCGATTACGAACTCAAGCATTACCTCCAGGACCTCTAGGAGCGCCCTCCCGCAATCAGGATTACAACAGCCCCCAGCGAAAAGCGGGGGCTGTTAAAAAATATTGCGTAAAAATTGCTAAGCCGCAGAAGTGACATCATCCCCGATCTCGTCGTGGCGTTGCGCTTCCCGTCCCGCGATGAAAGCATCGTGGAACTCTGCGAGCGTGCTGCCCGCAGGCATTGCCCCGCGCTTCGATATCGAGCGGAAAAAATCATCAAAACCCTTCGCCTCCCTGACCTGCGTCAGCACTTCGGTGAGCAGTTTCTTCTTCGTGTCCTTGCTCGAAATGCCGCCCCCCTCAAGCAAATCTTCGATTTCCCCAAGCAGCGGGCGCATTGAAGCGCTGTTTGCCCTGATTTTCCCCAGAGTCCAGCCTGGATCACGGTAGCGATCCATCGCCCGAAAGAGCTTTTCGAAAAACTCGCGCTCATCCCGCATCTTCACCTCTCCACTGTCAATGCCCTCCGCCTGCTCAACGTTATGGACCTCGCCTGCAGGGTGCTGATCCTGATCTGGCTGTCGGCTCTGTCCTACCGGTTCACGGGCTATCACGCTTTCCGGAGGCACTGCTCGCTGCTTACCCCTACCCGCTGTGGCGCCAGCGACTGGTTCGGCAACTTCATCATCGGGCGCCTCTGGCTCCACTGCTGCCGCCTCGTCTGCCTGCGGTTCCATGCCGGGCTTTTTACTCTCCATCCCATCTCCGACCATATCTTCCTGAGCGGCTTCTCGTTTCATAGTGGTATGTATGAGGAATTAATTACTCTTCAACCTCCGCAAGAACCGCTTCCACGGTCTTCTCCGCGCCGTCGTGCAGCAGCTTGAGCGTGACCGTATCGCCGGGATTGTACTGCTGGAGCTGCTTCGCGAGGCTCCGTTCTTCGGTTATGCGCTCGCCATCCACCTCAAGAATAATATCATTCTCCTCGAGCCCCGCGATGTCAGCCGGGCTTCCCGGTACGATCGCAAGGTCTGACGCCTGGCTGCCCTTTACAACCAGCGCGCCATAATCGACTGGAAGGTTGTTTTCTTTGGCAATCTCCTCATTGAGCAGCATGTACCGTACGCCGAGGTACGGGCGCACGATCCGGCCGTATTCTTCGACGCTGTCGATCGACCGCTTCGCCTGGTTGATCGGTATCGCAAATCCTACGAGCTGTCCGTCGAGGCTAATGGCGGTATTGACGCCGATGACCTGCCCGTCGAGATTGAGGAGTGGCCCGCCGGAATTGCCCGAGTTGATTGCGGCATCGGTCTGGACGATGCCCTCGAGCGTCTCAGACTGGCCCCTGCCGTCCCCTGCCGTGACCGTGCGTGAGAGGCCGGAAACGATGCCTTGCGTGACCGTATTCTGGTACTCACCGAGCGTATTGCCGATCGCGATCACGGTCTGCCCTATCTTGAGCGCATCAGAATCACCGAGCTCAACCGCCGGCAAGTCCGTAGCGTCGATCTTAAGCAGCGCGATATCGTTGAACGGGTCCGTATCGATAATCGTCGCGTCAAACTGCTCCCCGTCGTTGAGGATAACGGTATACTCCGCATCCTCCGTCGCCACGACGTGCTTATTAGTAAGGATGAGGCCGTCAGCCCTGATGATAAAACCCGTCCCCGCTCCAACCTCCTGCTCCCCCTCCGGCGCCTGCTCTCCCGGAAAAGAAAAGAGGTCCCCAAACGGCGACAAATTCGGGCCTGTTAAATTGTAGATAGTGCTCAAATCCTGTGTTACGACTATGCTGACGACAGAGGGACGGACTGTCTCTACGACGTCGATTGTTGCCGATTCCTCTTCAACAATCATAATTTTTGACTCGCCCACCGGCGGAACAACGGACTGCGTTGATGACGTGCCAAAAACGTTCTGCTGGATCCACGACGCGGCGGATTCATCGGTGCTTATCCACGCTCCGAACACAGCCCCTGCTATCCCTCCGAACAGCACGCTGAGTGTAATGGTGAAAATGGCGACCGTACGGAGCGCCTGTCGGGGCGGTTCGATTCCGGCGGAAGGATTGTTCCCGTCGGGCTTACTGCCCGCTGCGGGAGGCAACTTTTTTGTTCCTGATTTTGATTTCGATATTACTGCCATATGAAAAAATAGCTAATGTATTAGAGTACTACTATTATGAATCAGCTTTTCCCGACCTGTCAAGTCGTCCGCCATTCTAGTAATTGAGCGCACCCCCGTAGTACGACTCGATGGTGCTGATCATCCATGGAACGGCAAATGCGGCTGCAATCAACGGAAGCACAATCACCGCAATGCCGAGAATGAGCGTCCAGAGCCTTACCTTGCGCTGGCGCTCGAGCGACTCATACACGCTCCGCGTTAGTTCGATATTTGTATTCAGCAGCTGTTTGAGCTCTTCTTCCGACATACGCTACGGTGCAAGTAGTGATTCAAGTTTGACGATGGCGTAGCCGCCGTTCTTGAGCTCCGTAATGACGTCTTGAATGATTTCAGCGGTCGTGGAGTTGCTCGCCTGCATAAGTATGATCGAACCGTTCTTCACATTCGACAGTACCCGCTCTTTCGACTGTACCGCGGTGAATTCGGTTGACCAATCCATCGCATCAATGCTCCACGTTACGGTGCAGTAGCCAGCTTCATGCGCGGCTGCAGCGACGTCCTCATCTGCATCGCCGTACGGCGGCCGGAAAAACGGTTTCGTCGTCTTGCCGGTCCGCTGGGAAATCGCCGCCTCGGCATTCTCGAGCTGCTCCGCCATGCCGCTCGTCGGAAGGTCCGTAAAGTACGGATGGCTGTAGCTCAAATTATGGATGGGAAAACCAGCATCGCCGATTTTTTTGATCAGATCGGGATTCTCCTCAGCTACGTCGCCGCGGGCAAAAAAGTCAGCCTCGACATTCGCGTTCTTGAGCGCATCAAGCACCTTCTGAACCTCCCCCTCCTTGGTTGTCCCGACGTTGAAGGTAAGGCTCACGGCTTTCGTGCCGGCCTTGCCGCTCGATATCACGCCCGTGCACGAACCGAGATCGAAAGATGCGGCTTCAGAGGCATCGACATTCACGTTTGAATTGACGTTTGTTTCGCCATTGGTATTCGAACCTGCATTCGTATTGCCGTTCGAATTGCTACTCTCGGTCCCAGCGTCGGCATTGACAGTGGCGTTAGTATTCGGAAGCACGCTCTCCACAGTTGGGCTGCTCCCAAAAATTGACCTTCCAATAAGATAGAGTATGAATGCAATCCCGATAAAGACGACAATCTTGCCTATCTGGAGCATAGGCCTTTTAGAAGGCTGCCGATAGCGCTTGTACTGTTGATACGGTGCCATAAGGGATTACACCCTCTATTATAGTAAATAACGCGCACCAGGGAAACCCCTCGCATCCGGCCAGGCTGCCCTACTGGATTGCCGTCATGGATTGCTTGCGGTATACAGCCGCTGTTTTTCTGATAATGGCGTACAGGCCGAAAAAAACAGCGACGTAGAACAGATCACCAAGGATGGTATTTCTAAAAAACGGGATTGCCATATAGTAGCACTGTACAAGCCCTGCCGTAGTCTTTGCGTAGAGCGGCGTGAAGAGCCATACGGCAAAATTCGTCAACAGAAAAAATAGAACTGAGCCCGTCACGGATCCGCTGACGATGCGCAGCGCACTCTTCTTGTTCCGTACCCACCAGCCGATCATGCCGATCAGGAGAAAGCTGCCCCAGGTAACAAGGTAGAGGCTGTGCAGGCCTATGATGATATCGCTCACTGCCATTACCGCGACCGGCAGGAGAATTCCCCACCGCGACCGGATGTGCGTCCCGCTGAAGAGTGCGAGGGCGCCGATCGGAATGAAGTTTGCGGGGTGCGGCAGCAGCCGCATGAGTACGCTCGCCCCGGCGATGAGCGCCAGGAAGAGCAGAAAGTAAATGTTTTTTTTCATGTGGTTGTCCTCTTTCATCACTGACGTGCTAAAACGTGCTTTCTTCGAATCGAAACTCGACCATATCGCCGGGCTCCACGATCTGGGTATCGACTGAGCTGACCGCCATGACGCCGTCGATATAGTAAATCCAATACTGATTTTCAAATCCGCCGAGCATCCCCCCGATCCCATCGACGATGGTGCCGAAGTCGTACTCCGTCGTCTTGATCTCCAGACCGTACTGATCAGCCGCAAGCTCGAGCGCATCGAGGACTGTCGTCTCTCCGGACACCTCAATCTGATAGCTGATTGAATTGCCGTTACCGCGATCAATGCTAACCGTGGCGAGCTCAACGGCGACGCCGGCAACCTGCCCTGACGGAACTGGCGCCTGAACCGCATCATAGCGCTGCTGCGCTATCTCCGCTACATCCTGCTCGACCGTGTACCCGAATAGGGCGAGCGCGGTCATAAAAGCAACGCCGAGCGCAACAACCGCGACGGTATAGCCGACATGTGTTTGGTGCTTCATAGGATTCCTTTTTTTAAAAAATCTTAGCCTCCCCACAGTGGTCTCAAAGCTAAGATTCGTTTAATCTTTCGCCCTCTCAACCGAAGGGACTTTCCGTGCACGAAGGTATTCTGGCTCTCGGATCTCAACCTGCTCCCTGCCTTCCCAGCTAGCTCACACGCGAGCAAGCCAGTGGCATGATACGGAAGCAAATTCCCCGATTACAGTGACGGGATCGCGTTGGTTTTCCACCACACTTCCCTTCGCTATAATAAATTGTTAATAGTCGATCGACTGCCGGGCAAGAATGCCCCGCCGGTAGGGGTGCCGAATCTCACGAATATGGGAAACGTAATCAGCGAGCCTTTCAATTGTAGCAGCGGCATTTCTTCCGGTCAATACGAGCTCAAGTTCACGTGGCTTCTTTCTGACCAGCTCAGCAACCTGCGATACCGCCAGCAGGCGCTCGCGTACCGCCACATTGACCTCGTCGAGAACAACGATATCATACCTGCCTGACCGCATTGCCCGCTGCGCAAAACGCAGCGCGCCCTGTGCAGCTTTCCTATGCACGCTCAGGGGTTTGCGGTCGCCGAGTATCTTGACGAAACCCTCTCCCATCGCATGGATAGTAAGGTACGGCCGCAGCCGCTGTATAATATTCAGCTCACCCGAACGCCACGGCCCCTTGATAAACTGCACGATAAGCACCCTTTTCCTATAGCTGATCGCCCGCACTGCCAATCCCAATGCCGCGGTGGTCTTTCCCTTGCCATCGCCAGTGTAAACGTGCACCAAACCCCGATCTATGACTTTATACTTCATAAAAATCGATGCTCTGCCGAGCCTACAAATCTCGCGGGCCCCGAGGTAAGGTATGCGGAGGAAAAAGGGGCTATGAGGGAAAACTCCCGGTTATTACCCCATTAACCAAGGCTGCATGCGGAAAATCCGCAGTTCGGACAGGTTGAGCATCCTTCCTTGACCTCCATTGCACTCTTGCAGTCAGGGCAAATTTTAATGCCGTGGCCGGCGGTAACCGGCACCTTTTCTTTTGCTTCAGTTTCGGCCGGCTCCGCTTCGCGTTCGGTTGCCCCATTTCGAATAGCATCATAGCTGTAGCTGAACGACTTCTTCTGCTCTTTATGGTTTACCTTGCCGATGTTGAGTACCTGCGATTCGCGCGATCGATCACGGTAGATCGTCACGCCTTTGCAGCCGTGCTTGAAGGCGAGCATGTACACCTGCTCGATATCGGCTGCAGTCGCATCGTGCGCGAAGTTGACGGTTTTTGAAACCGCATTGTCCGTATACTTTTGGAACGCGGCCTGCATTTTCAGGTGCCACTCCGGCATGATGTCGTGAGATACGACAAACAGGCGCTGCCACTTCGCCGGTACCTCATCCAAACCCTGCACACCGCCTGCCTCAGCGATTTTTTTCATGAGCTCCTCGGAGTAGAAGCCCTCACGACGTGCGAGTTGCTCGAAAATCGGATTGACCTCGATGAGCTCATTATCGTCCATCACGTTGCGGATGTATGAGATCGCGAAGAGCGGCTCAATGCCGGAAGAGCATCCAGCGATAATGCTGATCGTGCCAGTCGGCGCGATCGTATTGGTAGTCGCATTCCGCAACTTGAGCGCGTCCTTCGTATCAAAAATGCTCCCTTCAAAATTCGGAAACTGGCCGCGGTCCTCGGCGAGTTCATGCGACATTTTCCTCGACTCATCCTTGATGAACTTCATCACCTTTTCGGCGAATTCCACCGCCTCATCGGAATCGTACGGTATCCCGAGCATGATGAGCAGGTCAGCCCACCCCATAACTCCAAGGCCGATCTTCCTGTTGTTATTGACCATTTCAGTAATCTGCGGCAGCGGGTAGTTGCTCATATCGATAACGTTATCGAGGAAGTGGATGGACATCCGGACTGTTTTTCGGAGCTTATCCCAGTCCATTTCAACCGGCTCGCCGAGCGAGAAGTCTCCCTGTACCATCTTTGCGAGGTTGATCGAGCCGAGGTTGCACGCCTCAAAGGGAAGGAGCGGCTGCTCACCGCACGGATTCGTCGCCTCAATCTCGCCCACGTGCGGCGTTGGATTGTCCTTATTGATGCGGTCAATGAAAACGATGCCCGGATCGCCATTCTTCCACGCGAGCGTCACGATCAGGTCGAACACTTTTCGTGCGTTCAACCTGTCCACCGATTCTTTATTCCTCGGATTCAGCAAATCATACTCGGTGCCCTGCTCAACGGCACGCATAAAATCCTCGGTGACCGCCACAGAAATATTAAAATTATTGAGCCTGTCATTATTTTCTTTCGCAGTCACAAACTCCAGTATATCAGGGTGGTCAACGCGGAGGATGCCCATATTCGCGCCCCGGCGCGTGCCTCCCTGCTTGACCGTCTCAGTGGCTGCATCAAATACCGTCATGAATGAAACGGGACCGGATGCGACGCCCTTGGTAGACATGACGCGATCGCTCTTCGGGCGGAGCCTCGAAAACGCGAAGCCGGTCCCGCCGCCCGTCTTGTGGACGAGGGCTGTCCACTTAACCGCATCAAAAATCTCCTCCATCGAATCGCCGACCGGCAACACAAAACATGCGGCGAGCTGCTGCAATTCCTTGCCGGCGTTCATGAGCGTCGGAGAATTCGGGATAAACTCCAAATTAAACATCATCTTATAGAACTCCCGCTCGGTCTTCTCCGCATCAACTTCCTGGTTGAGCAGGCTATCGTAGCGTTCATCCGCCTGGGCGATATTCTGGGCAACCCGGCGGAACATCTCTTTCGGTGTTTCAACTACCTTGCCGTTCCGAGCTTTACGCAGGTACCGCTTGCTGAGCACGCGGAGCGCATTGATTGAGAGCTTTGTATCGAGCTCGGGCAAGCCGATGTACGACCCCTTTGCTTCCCGAATCTTCTGGTGCTCCTTCCGGTAGAGAATATATGCTTTCGCCAGCTGGATCTGATCTTCTTTGATGAGAACTTCTTCAACAATATCCTGTATTTGCTCGACTGTCGGCACTGTCGTTTCATCAAATTTCTTCCGGAGTATGCTGACCACCTTTTTTGAAAGCTTGTCTGCGAGCTTCGCGTCTTCCTTCTGGATCGACTTCGTAGCCTTATAGATCGCGTTTGCAATCTTCTGCTGGTCAAATGCCACGATCTGGCCGCTCCGCTTCTTGATATTTTTTATTTTTACCATACGCTCTTTGGGGAAGTGTTAGTTTATAATTATTTTCTAACGGTCCTTGTTTTTTTCGGTTTGCTGAGCTTCATGAGCTCTTCCTGAAACGTCTCAACGTCCTCAAACGACCGGTATACCGATGCAAAACGGATGTACGCGACCTGGTCCTTACGCTTCAGGTGCTTCATGACGATCTCGCCGAGCGTGCTGCTTTCTATCTCTTCTTTCGCGGCGAGCTGGATGTCTCGCTCGATCGTGCTGATAAGCTGCTTAAAGCCATCTTTGGTGATTGGGCGCTTCTCAAATGCCTTCTTCAGGCCGTTCTCGAGCTTTTCTCGAGCGTATGGTTCGCGCCGGCCATCACTCTTGATGACAGCAAGGTCCAAAATCTCAACCTCTTCATAGGTTGAGAAGCGAAACTTACACTCCAAACACTCTCTCCTGCGCCGAACTGCCATGCCATCATTCACGAGCCGCGAATCAGTGACCTTTGAATCTGGATGGTGGCAAGCAGGGCATTTCATATCAATTTATTTATCTACATATTGTAGTCCTACCATACAGTATACTACAACATATAGATTTGTCAATAATGTAAGGCTTTTTTGTTACTATGGTTGGCGGTTTTTTTAAATTTTTTTGTTTTAAAAAAGGTATAGTCCGCTCAATTTTTTTCCAAAAAATGTGGATAACTCACCGCACGTGAGGCGCAAAAAAAGAGACACCTGGTACCATGTCATCTTTTTATACCTGTTTTTTCTTTTTATTTTTACTCCCGGCCTATTATCTGAAAACGGGCAATAAAACGGATACCCCACTCTTACATCATCTTCTTCCGAATAAACGCGGGGATTTCAAGATCCTCTTCTTCTTTTTCCGCAGCAGTCTGCGTTTTTTCAGGGACAGAACGGTCAACGACTGGCCTCCGTTCCGGTTTTCGGGATAACGGCGGGGTTGCCGCTGAAACTCGCGCGGTAGAAAAAGAGGGTTTGGACGCTATTTCACGGTCAAGTGCTCCGAATTCCATCGGTTTTATCTTTTTAATCGTTTTCTGCTTCGTGCCGAAACCGGTTGCGATGACCGTTATCTTAATCTGGTCTTTCATGGATTCATCAATGACAGATCCAAAAATTACCCTCGCATTTGGATCTGCTGATGAAGTGATGATGCGGGCAGCTTCATTCACCTCATACATCCCCAGGTCAGGGCCACCCGTCACCGTAAAGAGGATGCCCTTGGCTCCCTCAATCGATAACTCGAGCAGTGGGCTGTCAATTGCCGCTTTTGCCGCGTCAACAGCCCGGTTTTCCCCTGCTCCCTGGCCGATCCCCATCAGTGCAGAACCGGCATTCTCCATGATCGAACGTACATCGGCGAAATCGACGTTGATAAGGCCGGGTACGGTAATAAGGTCGGAAATCCCCTGCACGCCTTGCCGAAGCACTTCATCGACCGTTTTGAACGCATCGAGCAACGATGTCTTTTTATCAATAATCTGCAAAATCCGGTCGTTCGGTATCGTAATGATCGTATCAACTTTATCAATCAAATCCCCCAGTCCGCTCTCTGCGATGCTCTTGCGCTGTGCCCCCTCGAATGCAAACGGTTTCGTAACCACTGCGACGGTAAGCGCGCCGGCATCTCGGGCAATCTCAGCAATGAGCGGCGCGGCTCCCGTGCCAGTACCGCCACCGAGCCCGCACGTAACGAAAACCATATCCGCGCCCTTGAACATATCGTGGATTTCATCTTGGTCCTCCTCCGCAGCTTTTCTGCCGAGTTCGGGGTCCATCCCCGCTCCGAGGCCTCTTGTCGTCGTCTTGCCGATATGCAGCTTATGGGGCGCTTTTGAGTGGTGCAGGGCTTGCGCATCCGTATTAACAGCAATAAACTCGACGCCGCGAATCTTGTCGTTAATCATCCGATCAATCGCTGAGCCTCCGGATCCACCGACACCGACGACTTTAATCTTTGCAAACGTCTCAATATCGGGTTTAATTTCCATAGTATTCTGTCCGTTAGATTTTTGCCTCATACCATTCACGTATTGGCCCTTACGGGACTAAAGTTTTAAACCACTTCTTCATCTTCGATGTAGCGTCAGCCACCGAAGAAAACTTCGGCATTGAAAAAACTTTGCCCTCACCGCTACGCCCGGAAAAACTCGCTCCCCAGCTCAACAACCCAACTGCTGTCGAATAATTCAAATCGTTGACCTTATCAACGGCGGTCGAACCGAGATCAAGCGGATACCCGAGTGACGCGGGCAGCTTGAATTCCTGCTTCGCGACTTCAATGAGGCCGGGAAGCTTTGCGCCGCCGCCGGTCAACACAACGCCTGCCGGCAAGAGGCCAGCGCGGTCTATCTTCTCGAGCTCTTTGTTGGCCAACTTGAATATCTCTTCACACCGAGCTTCAATGATCTCAGCAACGTGCTTCCGCGAGACAGCGCCCTCTTCACGCGAGTCAACCTCCTCAAGGTTGATCTCATCGCGCTTGTTGATCTCCGCCGGCAGCGCGGTTCCGTACTCGATTTTTATCTTTTCAGCAAGGTCAATCGAAGTGCGGAGGCCGATCGCGATGTCATTCGTAATGTGACTTGAGCCAACCGGCAAGATAGCGGTATGGAGAACGTCACCCTCCTCAAACACGAGCAGGCTCGTCGTCGAACCGCCGATATTGAGCAGCGCAACCCCGAGATCCTTCTGCTTCTTCGTCAATACCGACTCTGACGAGGCAAGCACGCCGAGCGCAATGTCATCAATGTCGATACCGGTGCGGTAGACGCACTTTGTCAGGTTTTTTATCTGCGCGGAGAGCCCCTGGATGATCTGCGCATCAACCTCGAGCCGTATTCCGGTCATCCCGATAGGATCCTTGATGCCTTGCTGATTGTCGACGGTAAAGCTGCGGGGTATCACATGCAGAATCTCATAGTTTGGGGGGGTTGCGACTGCCTGGGCGGCTTCAATGACACGCTCAACGTCTTCTTCCCTGATCTCGCCGTCGGACTTCGACACTGCAATGACGCCATGGCTGTCCTGCGAGGTGATGTGGTTGCCGTTTATACCCACAAAAGCGTGCTCGACCGGTATGCCAACCATACGCTCGACCTTCTCAAGCGCTCCGGAAATCGATGAAACGCCGTCCTCAATGCTCGTCACGCTCCCCTTGTTGACGCCCTCTGCGGTATTTTCAGCCGCTCCGAGCACGTGGATCTTCCGATCGTGCGGATTAAGCTGCCCGACAACGACTCGAATCGCTGTTGACCCAATATCGAGCCCTGTAATGATATCTTCCTTTGGCATAAATTACTTGTTCAGATATGTACCTCTATTATAAAGTATAACTCGGTATTATGCAAAATCCCCCGGTGGCTACCTGCCGACGATATAGGGCAGGAAAATGAGCAGGCCGATTACCAGGGCTCCAATTGACGAAACAAGCACCGTGGCTGCCATGATATCTTTAATAACCTCTGCATAGAAATGAATGCGCGGACGGAGCATATCGATGACCTTTTCAAAAATGGTGTTTATAAGCTCTAAAATAAGCACGAGCATCATGAGGAGGAATAGGATAATTGCTTCCCAGAATGCAACCTGAAAGTAAATCATGAGGGTAATGACGACTACGCTCGCGAGAAGGTGTACACGGATATTCTGTTCGCTTTTAAACGCATACCAGAATCCCCGAAACGCGTACCGAAAGCTTTTTAGCAGCCTCCTGAGATTAATGAGTAACATAGTAGTTCACTTTTTTCGCTCAAATAGTCTGATGACCCTGCCCTCCTGTGCTTCCATCTTGCGGGCGTCCCGAACGCCTCTATGGTCATAGCCGACGAGGTGTAAAAAGCCATGCACGAGCAGACGGACGAGTTCACGGCTCACTGCCTCACCCCGCTCCCGAGCTTGCGACCGTGCCCGCGGATACGAAATAATAATTTCTCCAAGGAACTGCCCCCGCCGTACGGTGCGAATCTGCTGCATCTCAGGAAAAGACAGCACGTCGGTAACCGCATCCTTCTGGCGGTACCGCGCGTTGAGTCTGCGTATCGTCCGGTTGCCGACAAACGCGACTGAAACAATACCACGCTTGAAACGTGGCAGTACGGTACTAATAACCCTGAATAGCTTTTCAATAAACGCTGTAGTAAACCGAAATCCCTCTGTATTGTTTACCGCTATTTCCATTTACAGATGAGGCGTGCTGTTCGTGTTGCTATTTGTATTTGTATTGGTATTTGAATTTCCATTGGAATTAACATTTACATTGGTATTTGAATTTGTATTTGACGTGTTCGTATTCGTATTGGTGAGCGCTGATTCAATTACTACGAAACTCTGGTACATCATTTCGAACGTCGTAAGGAAGTTTGCTTCCGAGAGGATATTGATGTTATACGATATCACGTACGCGTTATCTCCCTTCGTATAGTATACGGTGGAGCCGTCTGGGCTCTTCACCCCGACGAGCTTGCCGTCCCACGTTGAGACGGACAAAATCTGAGTTGAATCAATGCCGGGCGACTTCGTCAGGTACCAGTCACGTGCGCCCAACTTCGCCGGGTTTTCTTCAATCGAAACCTCGATGAATTCACCGTTGGTGCTGCTGAACATTTTACCGTATGCGCTCTGCGGATCCGTTGCAACATCCCACGCGTTTGGATACAGGATTGAATAGCTGCCGACGCCGTCCGTATACCGGTACACGGCGCTGTTCTCATCGAGCGCAGATGTCCCGTTCGGATCGTACCCGCTCGTTACCTCCTGGCCGTCCTGGTAGCCATCGCCGTCAGTATCTGATAGCGATAAATTGGTTCCAAAAAGAGCTTCTTCAATATCGGTGAGGCTATCGGAGTCAGAATCCCTGCTCGAAACGATTGCATTGACATTGGAGGCGGTATTCGTTGCCGTATTGCTGTTCGGGAATAGATTGTTGGTAATGGAATTGACATTCAACGCGGCATTGACATTGCCGTTAGAAGTATTGGTATTGAGCGCAGCATTGGCGTTAGCCAGCGTATTGACGGTACTATTCGTCGCTGCGTTTACATTGCCTGTATTTATATTGCTCACACCGTTTGTCGTGGCATTCGTTGCGCTGTTCGCATTATCTTCACCGCCTCCGTACCGCTGGAGCAGAAAAAAGGTTGCAGCCCCAAGGATCGCAACGACGAGAATGATTATTCCAATGATTAAGAATGTATTTTTGCTGCCACCGCCGCCGGCATCATCAATGTAAAACTTATCCGGCATTGTATGGATGCGCGCTTTACGCTGGCTCGGCGCTGGACTGCCCGTCTGCCCTTGCTGTGGATTGTCTGGCATACCAAAGGTATTAATAAAGCATATTAAGATTGAAGCCTCTCAATTGCAGCATCCAAATCGAGCAGCATCCCCGGTCCGGAAGGATCATACCCGTTTGCAACCTCGGTCCCGTCAACAATGCCATCCTGATCTGTATCGGTTTGCAGGGGATCCGTACCGTATACCCGAACCTCCTCACGGTCATAGAGGCCGTCGCCATCCGTGTCAACCGTGCGGATATCCGTGCCGAGCTCAGCTTCCTCTGCATCGGTGAGTCCGTCACTATCCGTATCAACCGGCTGCAAACTCAAATCTACTTTCTGCAGCCGTACCGTCCCGGAGCTGTTCGTCGGTACATTAACCGTCGGTGCGGACCCGTCCGTTGCCGCACTGTTCGTTGCGGGAGTGCTGTTCGCATTTTCACCGGAGAATACCCCGCTTGTCACGAGCACTGCACCGCCGCCGACGACGATGAGCGCCCCAGCGCTCAAAAGCACTATTAGCATAATCTTCGTCTTCCGGTACTGCGGACGATTGGCTGTCGGCTGGATATTTCTCACTTCCCGTGCGGCCGGTGCCGGCTGTGCAATTGGTTTTACCGGCGCTTTTTTCTGGGGGGCACTGCGTGCAGTGCCCCCAGAATCAGCTTCAGCGAAAATATCTTCGACTTGTTTTGTATCTTTATCAGTCATTACGTGAATTTTCCTTTACCACTCGCACAAGCTAGATTGCCGAGCTGCTGGACGCACTAGACGGAGTGTCCATGCGATTTGTGGTCGTGCAGCTTGTCGTTGTTGTCGTAATCGGAGTGGTCACGTAAACGTACGCACTGGTACCGACAAGGCTGTCGTCGTCAATGGCCATGGCATAGATGCACTGCGTATAGTTGCGAGTCGTTGTTGTCGTGGTACAGTTCGAATCATCTGCCGCATGCGCAACCGGTACGAACGGCAGCTTGAACTTCTTCACGTCCTGCTGCAACGCGGCAAACGGCATAATGTAATTTTCGAGCAGGGCGGTTGCGGTGCTTGTCGCATTCCAGGAGTTGAGCGTTACATTAACCGTCGAGGCGGGCGTAAAGCTCGAATCAGAATCCTGCAGGCCGACAACGCAGTGGTAAAAGCTAACCTCATTGACGAGGCCGTCATCCGTCGCCGTCACATCAACGGTCGTGCTTCCCGTAACCGTAGCGCCGTTCGCAGGGGCAGTAATGCTCACTGTCGGGGCAACGCTCGACGTAGGAGCAGTGTAGATAAAGGATACCCCGTCCTCGCTGAGTGTCCCGATGCCATTCTCTGCTTCGGCAATGATAGTGTGAGCCCCCTCAGTGAGCGGCCCGACAGGCATAATCCAGGTATACAGCCCCGTTCCGGGAGCTGGGTCGCCGAGCCATACTGACTGCTCAGTTCCATCGAGCAAAAAGCGAACCTGCGCGATATTCGATTCCGGATCAGATGCCGTAACGGTAACCTCATACTCAGTGTAGGTATTTCCATCAATTGTTTCTGAATCTCCCGGGGTCTGGACAGACACGACGGGTGCCGTCGTATCTACCGTACAGTCCGAATCAGCCTCAATCAACGTGCAGACGCTCCCCGATGATGGACCGCCACAGCTCTCGCTGTCAGCGGGATCGCACGCAATACCATTATAGTCACCGCCGACGCACTCCCACGCATCTTCACCGCATCCCGGGGGGCAGACGCCGTCTCCGCCCACGCATGGCAATACGTTATTTGAACAGTACGCCGGGCAGACATCAACCGTATTGCAGCGATCGAGCGTGGCATCATCTGCATCGTCACAGTCGGCATCCGTCGAGCATGCATTGCTTACGCATACTCCGTAGCAGCAGCGTTCGGGTGACGTGCATTCATCGTCGTGCAGGCACCCGCCTTCACCGAGTGCGATGTACCCCGCATCCTGCGTATTGAGGTTATCCAGCTTGTCAGCCATTCTCAGCCGAACCGTATAGACACCGACGCTCATCCCGCTCGTATCCCATCCTCTGCCAAAAACATTGTTGCCGGCCGTACCGTCATCATTCGAACCGTCGTCGAGCAGTTCTATTGACTTGAGCGTTGTGTCAGTCGCCGGAGAAACAATGTCGACGTACACGGATTTTACGCCTGACTGATCGTAGACACCCGCGGAAAACTCGACCGGCTGGCCAGGATCAACCTGCGGCGGAGAGATGGTAAAACCTCCGGTCAATTCGGGGCCGTAGGGCAGTGATGTATCGACTTCGAACGTCGGTTCAGACCCGACTTCGGATGCGGCATACGCCCCGTAGCCAAAGAGTACCAGGCATGCCCCCAGTGCCGCAACCCCAATCAGCTTATTTTTTTTGTTCATAATGCTGCTCCTTTATCACTATTAAAAAATTAATTCTTTTTGCGCCTTAATAAAGTATACTCGAGTCGCTCTGGATCATCAACACCTGATATTGATAGCTATATTGCACAGTTTACATCAACCATGCAGCACACCACGGGGCTTGCGGGATTGAGACACGCATGATTTGCCGGATCGGATGCTTCGCACTCCCACCGTGGCGGTCCGGGATTAGAGCAAGCTGCGGATGTATCACACCACGAGCTGATCACGTGTACTTCCCCAAATTGAGTATGGCACAGGTACACCGACCAATTGCTCCCGCAATCAGCAGGGCATGTATCCGGATCCTCGCCTACATCACAATTCCCGTCAGGGCATGTCGGGGGTGAGGGCAGGTCTTCACACTGGTTCGACCCCCCACTATCGCAGTAGTTGCTGCAACAATCCCCGTTAGCCGTACATGCATTCCCATTCGGCAGGCAGGCGGGTGGCTCTGCACAGATGCCGCCGCCGCCACAGTAACCGCTGCAACAGTCCGAAGCGGCACTACACGCATCTCCGTTCACGGCACAGGGCACTGCCGTGCACTCAATGTTATCGAGCCAGCTAATATTCCCTGCCGCGTCTTCGGCTTCAATATCAACAAAGAATGTCCCCTCGTGGATGCCGGAATTCCAAGATCCGATGTACGTATCCAGGCCGGCATCAGTCATGGTAGACCGGTCAATCGGAACATTATCCGGCTGCTGGATGATCGCTTCCACCCTGCTCACGCCATCCGGATCCGTCACGACAGCCGTAAAGTTGAACGGCGTAAACTGGCCGCCGCTGCAGGGCGTCACGAGCGCATACGTTATGAGCGGACCCCCCGTGCCGCGAACCTCAACCCGTATTTCTATGCTCTCGCTGCGGTTGCCATTGTTATCGACCGCATCAACCTGGATTCTGTGCCAGCCATCGGAGATGGGAAGCGTGTCGAGGTTCCATGAATACGGCCCGGCTGTCGCATCCGCAGCTTTCCAGACGTAATCGAGGTAAAAGTTAACCCTTTGCACGCCTGAACCGCCCGGATTGTCGAGAGCATCAACTTCAACCGTTATCGTATTATCGACCGACGAGCCGTAAACCGGGGTCGGAGGTGAAACGAAAGACACGGTTGGCGGGACCGAATCCTGCTCGGCATTCCACAGGCGGTACTGGACGCTCAAACCGCCGCTGTTACTATAAGCATCGTAGGCATTCACCGAGAGCGTATGGTCGCCGTTCGAGTAAATCCGCGTATCCCATAGCCACTCATAGGTATTTGGCCCGATCTCCGTTCCCTGGTCCTGCACAATGCCATCGACAAGGAAATCAACCCTCGTGACCGCCTGGTTATCGGTCGCCGTTACCTGGACCGGAACGACACCCGAACGTTCGCAGATTGGCGTGCACGGGATGCCCGTATCGCAATCAGCCGGACCGGAACAGGCGGCGCGGTCATTCGATCCGCCGTCGCATACCGTGTTCGCGCACGGCACGCTGATATTGCAGGCTGCACCGTCGGCAGCGCACGTTCCCGGGGCGCTCGTCAGGGTTACGGCCGGCTCAACCGTATCCTGGTTATCGATATTCACGGTAACCGCTGCGACGACAGGCGGATTTGTGCCGTCATAGATCGTCGCCTCGAGCGAGCAGGGGCCGTTTGGCTGGGATGTCGTATCCCAACTGTACGAAATCGTATGCGGATTCGGAACTGGCGGTATGGGCCCGAACGAAGGGCCGCCCGTGCAAGTCACATCAAGCTGGAATGACGTGATCTGCCTGTTATCACTGCCCGTTACCCGGACCTGAACCGTGCCCGATACCGTAGTGCCATCGAGAGGGTTAATGAACTGTATAAAGGGCGGGGTCGTATCTCCGAAATTGTGCGTGATCTGGATGTCCGCGCTCGCATCCGAATAGTTGCCCGCAGTATCGTAGCCCCTGATCATAAAATTATGCACCTGCTCGGAAAAATCTGTCTGCACAAACCCATCCCACTGGTAGAAGAAGCCTGCTTCCACCGGTGACGTATGGCGGAGAATCCCGTCAATGTAAAACTCAGCATACGCAAGCTCCATATCGTCAATAAACGAAGCTGTAATCAGCGGATTGACTCCCGGGAGGGTCGGCGGTGGCGGCCCGACATCGGGAAGGAACGTGAAGCCATCCGCGTGCGCCCACAAGAAAACCGGCGGCGTATGGTCGCTTGCGCTCCCCGACAGGAGGTGCGCGTAGTTGAAGGCATTGCACGTAGCATTGGGAATGCCAACGCACGGGTTGAAGACCGGCGCTCCGGCCCACATGAACAAGTCTACACCGCCATCGTACCAGATACGCTCAAGGCGCGCGTACAGATTCGCGACGTCCCCGCTCGAACTGGCGCGGTACAAATAGATGTGTGAACTGGCCGGGGTAACGTACACTTTGCCGGCATCATCCCAGCAGGTCTGCTGGTCAAATGGCGGCGACGGGCATGCGGTGATTGGAGACAGGTTATTGAGCGGATCCACCGGCAGCGTAATCCCCGCTGCGGCGCCGAGTGTTTCCTGCCATGATGGCCACCGCGACGTGCTGACCCCGTTGATAAAAGTCCCCCCCTCGAGCAGTGGAAACGTGCCATGCGCCGCCTTATAGTCGAGGAGTTTGTTGAAGATATCGCTCAGGTCGCTCACGCGTTTCATATCGCGCTGAAGCTGCGCTTTTTCAGTTGCGGTGAGGTTCGCATTAAAGCGCCAGTTTGCGAGCATCCTGTTGTATATCTCAATCGTCTCAGCAGATGCCCCGTCGCTGTACGACATGAGGTAGACGTTCGGGTATATGATACCGGTGCCGAGATCAACATTCCACGCGGTCACGTACACCGTCCTGCCGGACCGGACTGCCGGATACCCGTCGATAGTGAGCGCCTGCGGCTCAGGAGCGGACGGCCCAAACTGCTGAAAGTACCAGTCGCGAGGCGATTTTCCGCCCTCATTCTCCATGACCCGGATGCCGATCGCATCAGCTATGCCAGCCCTGAGGAAGAAAAATTCTTTAAGGAGCTCATCTCTCCCCGGCTCACTCGGAACATTCTCATCAATGATCGCAACGGACGGCGAATTGAGCAGGGGCAGCCCTCCCGGTTCACGGCAGTACGACACGGAAAACTGTGTTTCGTGGGTGGGATTGCCGGTATCATCCACAAATGGGTAGTCATCTCCTGCCCACACATCAGGCCACGGCGCGGTACAGAGGTCGACGTTGACCTCAAAATTCTCACTGTAGGTGCCGGACGACGGAGAGTTTGCCGTTACAGTAACGGTTACCATGCCAGTGCTGTTCTGCGCAGTCAGATAGTGGTTGATGCCATTCGGGGACGGCGGATCAGGAGGAAAAACCGGATCTTCCAAAAGCAGGGCATTCGACGGATCAAATTCTGACCAGGAAATGATTGAATCGGCAACGTAGTTGCCGTTCTCATCGAGCGGGTAGGCATAGACGTGAATATTGTTGCCTGGATGTGTTGTATTGCGGTCGTTGAAGCACGTATCGTGAGCGCAATTGAAGCTGACGGGAGTTACCCGCGGATCAAAATCCGATCCAGTGGCCCAGCCTGCCCGCATATAGTATCCAGTAATAGCGCACGTGTTCAACCGGGTCGTGAACGTCCACGCGAAGCTGTCGAGGACACCGTCTGAATTATAATCATAGTTTAAACCCGCGCCGGCCAAGGCAATCTGTCGTGCAGAACGAACCCCCCCGAGGGGCTGTCCGAGTATGACAATCCTATGTACGTGGTTTGACTCTAGCAGCGCATCCGGATGCACAAGGGCGCGGTCCCCCATCCCAGTGACGGTGATGGCTCTCGATGTGCTCCCGGTTACATCCTGCAGAATAATGTTACCCGCTATAAGCGTACTGTTATCCATTGCTTGATCGAATACGACGATCATCCCTGCGTTGAGGCATACATTTGGCGCGCCAGGTAGCGGCGTTGACTGCGCGGTTACTACGCGCGGACGCTGGTAGCAGCAGTTCGGCGCCACGGGAGAGCAGCCGATAGTTGCCGGATTACCGCAGTCAGCGTCACTCGTGCACCCGCAGTACAACCCGCGGGTGCCGCCATCACAGGGAGCCTGGTTTGTCACGCAATCGAGCCCGGTCGTGCTCACCTGCCCCGGAGCGCAGCAGCAGTTACAGTCGCCACCGTCGGTCAGGCATGAATAGTTAGCGGGATCAATACACGACGGGCCAACCGGGCAGACAGCGCCATCGGTACACGGATCTCCAGGCCCGCCGGAGCTGCACAGTGCATCAAGGGAACAAACATTCTCGCCGTGCCCCGGATCGAATGCACAGCACTGGTATCCGGGCACCGTACAGTCAGTATCGTCGTCGCACCGCACGCCAAAGCCAACTGGATTGGATGGACAGCTATCGACAAGCATCCGCACGCCGAGCGTAGCGCTGCTCACTGCTGCTCCGGGAACCGTCACATTTGAATACCGATCCTCATACGGCGGGACAGCCGCGACAAATGATCCGGCAACTCCAGGCGTATAGGGCGGCACACCGGAACCAGTATAAAACTGTGCGGCGCTGGATATCGCCCCAACGAAATTAAACCCATCGAGCGATATATCCTGCCCTAATGCAGCCGTGCCTGGCACAACCTGGCAGAGTATCGGCATGCCGCCGGATGGGACGCTCACTCCCGGGATACACTCATCGCTCAAGGTGAATTCTTCCGTATCCCCTGGATTCGGGCTTAGGGCGCCGTATATGCTTCCCGTTCTCGGTGAAACCGTGACGACATCTCCAGCGCTATACAGAGCCGGATTGAGGCTCATGCTGGCAATGATCTGGTTGTCGGACCAGCCGACATCACCGCAGAGCAAGGCAGCTGCAACTCCACCGGGTTGAGCGGCCGTATAATACATAACCGCGCCATCATCCCTCGTTGCGCCGAAGTAGCAGCCGTTGACGCTGAACGAGGTATCAATCGGGCCTTGGTTCTGGACCAGAGAGGTGACAACCGGCGTGCAGCTGCCTGTCGCGAGATCACAAGTAGAGCTATTGGGCACCCCGGTAAGCGCAAAGCAGTGGTCGCGGCAGAACGTATTATCCGTGCAGTCGAGTATATCAAGATTGCCGGCTCCAGATACAATCGGACCGCCCTGCGTCGCGCCCGCGACTGCCTGCACCGGCTGGAAATTTGTCCGCGCAACCGGGATCGCGTGGGCATGATTGAGGCTGTCCTGGATAACCGTCGCAAGCGGCAAACCTGGCCTGCCAAAGGGATCATTATACGACCACGTCCAGGACAAGCCAGCCGGATTCAGTATCTGGCCTGCTGCATCACAGGAGTCAGGCAAGGTCCGGCCATTCGCTAGGTATGTGACATTCACACCGAGCGTCGTTGAAGCGTACGGGGGAAGCGTCTCGACTGTTTCGAGTGCGCAGGGATCGGATCCTGCTTTTGTCTTGAATGTCCATGAGTATCCCGGCGTGCTGTCAAAAGGGTCTGACCAGTTGAGGCTGGCGAGCGTATGTCCATACGTTGCATCGACGATATCGCGGGAAAGGAACACGCGGTAGTACGTATCGGCAGGCCAGTTTGCAAGTGCATTAACGGCAAACTCAGTATTACCGCCAATGTAGCTCGCAGTGAGCGTTACCATACCGGGACCGACGTACGTCATCGTGCCGGGACCGCAGGTTGGATCAGAACAAGTATAGAGCCGTACCGTATCGCTCTGTGCGGTATACGACATCGAGGCGCCCACGTCGAGGGTTATCCGCCCGCCAACCTGCGCATTGGGGCACACGTCCTGGCACTCGGGGTACCAAAGGACAACGGTCGGATATGGGTCAGTAGGAGGCGGATCGGTGGTAATGTTGAGCTCACCGCTGCCCGTCCTCGAGAGTGCGCCGACCTGCGCATTGGCTTCGACGGTGACCGGGTCGGTTCCCGTCGGCTCGAGCGTAGTTGTGAGAGCGTGGTTCAAGTTCGGCGGCACGACAGTCGACGCATCGACAGAGGCAACGATAGGCACGCGTGCGAGCGGATCATTGATATTCCATGTCCAGGTGAACGTATAGGGATCAATAATTTGGCCGGCGGGATCGCACGAATCCGGGAGTGAACGGGCATTCGCGTAGTAGCTGATAGTTACCGATGCAGGCTCGCTCGCGATCGATGGGACCATGTCCACCGTTTCAAGCACGCATGCATCCGCGCCCGGTTTTGTCTTGAATACCCATGAGTAGCCTGAGGTGCCGTCGAACGGATCTGACCAGTTTGGATTCGCCAAATTCCGTACTCCATCCGTGATTCCCTGCGACAGAAACACGCGGTAGCCCGTATCAGGAGTCCACCCCGACGCGTGGTTGATTTCAAAATCAGTATTGCCGCCATTCACCGTCACAGTAAAGGTAATGTCGGCATCCGGCACAATCGTGAGAGTTCCCGGGGCACAGCTCGGGTCTGAGCAGGAGTACAGCCGCACCGTACTGCCGGAGCCGTACGCCATGCTCGCTGCAACGTCGTGGCTTATCGTGCCGCGGATCAAGCCGTTCGGGCAGACATCGTTGCAGAGCGGGTTCCGGTCAATGACGGTCGGCGGTTGGGGATCCGGGGGAAGCCCTGCCGAAACGCTGAGTGTGCCCTCATCCTCGTGCGTAACAGCCGATCCAGGATCAGTAGCCTGTGCCCGTATATAGACTGGATTCGCACCTGTACCGGCGACCGCGGTCGTGACTGCATGGTTCAAATTCGGCGGAACCGCCGGCACCGCATCAGCTATGGCAGGTACCGGTGCGCGGAGGAGCGGATCCCTGACGTCCCAAACCCACGTGAGCGGATTCGGATCGAGGATCTGGCCTGCCGGATCGCACGAGTCTGGTAGCGAACGCGCATTTGCGTAATAGTTGTAAGATTCAGTCTCAGCAAGAATCAAGCTGCTCGGCACGGTCTCAACGGACTGGAGGGAGCACACCGCGCCAGCGCCAGGCTTTGTTTTGAACGTCCAGGAGTAGCCGGGAGTGCTGTCCGCCGGATCGGTATAATTGATGCTTGCGAGCGTTTCAACGCCATCAGTGATCCCCGCGGCGAGAAAAACGCGGTAGCCCGTATCCGCTGCCCAGCCGGTGCTGTGGTTTATCTCAAAATCAGTATTGCCACCGTTGACGGTCGGTACGAAATTGATATCTGCTGCGGGGACGAATGTCATCGTACCCGGTGCACATGCGGGATCAGAACACGAGTACAAGCGGACGGTTCCTGCCGGTGCGTATGACAAACTCGCGAGCACATCGAGGGTAATGGTGCCGCGGACCAAGCCGTTCGGGCATACATCTCCGCACGTGGGGTAGTGGTTCACAACCATCGGCGAGGGCGGTATCGGCGGAGGGTCTGCCGTTATGGTAAACTCACCTTCGCCCTCATGCGTAACCGGCGCTCCTGGATCTGTCGCCTGTGCCCGTACATAGACGGGATCCGCTACCGTGCTGTGGATTGCAGTAGCAACCGCGTGGTTGAGGTTAGCGGGCACGGCAGCCGAAGCGTCGACTGAGGCGACTGCGGGCACCCGTGAGAGCGGATCGCGTATATCCCACGACCATATGAGCGGATTTGGATCGAGGATCTGGCCCGCCGGATCGCACGAGTCCGGAAGCGAACGGGCATTTGCGTAGTAATTATGGGTCATCGTCTCTGGCAATGAAAACACGTGCGGAATTGTTTCAACAGATTCCAGCGAGCATGCTCCCGCGCCAGCTTTTGTCTTGAATTGCCACGTGTAGCCCGAAACACCGTCGAGCGGATCGGTCCAGTTGAGGCCCGATAACAACATTCCGTTTACCGCATCGGCGATCGCTCCGGATAAAAATACCCGGTAGTTCTGGTCAGCGGGCCACGTGGTTGCGGAATTGATACTAAAATTAGTTACGGACGAGCCGTCGTACGTTGCGTTAAATACCACGTCGCCGGGCGCAACCGGCGTGAGCGAACCCGGATCACACGAAGCGTCGGCGCATGCGTACAGCCGCACCGTGCTGCCGCCTCCGTACACCATGCTCGCGGCAACATTGAGGCTTATTGCGCCGCCAATCTGGCCGTTTGGACAGACATCACCGCACGTCGGATAATGGTTGACAACTGCAGGCGATGGAGGCACCGGCGGCGGATCGGTCGTTACGTTGAGCTCGCCGCTTCCGGTTTCGGTCACCGCGCCGTCCGTTGCCGTCGGCTCGATAAATACCGGGTCGGTGCCTGTCGGCTCGACCGTGGTAGCGATCGCAACATTAAGATTAGGCGGAATGGCAACCGACGCATCAACCGACGCCGGAACTGGAGCACGGCTGAGCGGATCGTCAACAGCCCAAGTCCAGGTGAAAAGATTTGCATTGAGGATTTGGCCAGACGGATCGCACGAGTCCGGTGCGGTCCGCGCGTTCGCTACGTAATCAATATGCACTCCAACCGGCTCGGAGGCCGTCGGTGGAATTGTTTCAACGGTCTCCATAACGCACCCTGCGGCATCGGGCTTCGTCTTAAAGGTCCACGAGTACGCGAGCTCACCGGAAAACGGATCGGTATAGTTGACGGTTGAGAGGTAACCCCCCGTGCTGCTCTGGATCGCGTTCGTAAGGACTACGCGGTAGTTCGTATCCACCGCCCATCCCGTGCTGTGGTTTATGCTGAAATCGGTATTGCCCCCGATAAGAGAAGTTGTAAACACCACGTCAGCTGCCGGAACGAAGGTCAGTGAAGCACAGGTAGCATCCGTGCACTCGTACAGCCGGACAGTACTCGCCGGGCCGTACAGCATGCTGGCGGTCACGTTGAGGCTGATGGTACCGCCGACCTGCGCAGTGGGGCACACGTCCTGGCAGATCGGGTAGTGGTTGATGACGACCGGCTCGTTGGGAGGGATGGTAGACACTTCAAAAGGAACTTTATTGCTCGGGCCGGCATCATTCTCAATACTGACCTGGTTGATGCCGTACGCCGCGCCGCCCGGTACGGTCGTCGTTGCCCAATCATCGTACCAGCTCGTCAGGGTCTGGAAATCGCCTGTGAAATTCACCCGCTTGAGCGAACTCGTCGGATTGAAGCGGGTGCCCGTCAGGCTAACGCCGGTTCCGTGGTAACCCGATGACGGATTAATACCAAACAGGCACGGACCGGTTGCGGTATCAGGCGTCGCTACGTAGTAATCCACGCTCGCGTTGCTGCTCGCCACGGTACCGAACGAAGACGGCGGATCGTAGGTAATTTCGATCTGGGGCCGCGCAAAATCTCCGTCGTTGAACGCGAGCGGAAGCGTGGTCGCGACGTACGTCGGCCCTGAACCGTCCGGCGTTGCGGTCGTAACGCCAGGGATACCATCATAAGGATCAACGAAAGTAAAACTGGTAATCGACGCGGGATTGGCGGGAGTGCCCTGGAAGCACGGCCCATGTACCGTGATGCACTCTCCCCGGGGGCCGGCATTCGGGCTTATGCTCGTGATAAACGGCGCACAGGTGCACGAAGCTGCATCGGCCGTAGTAAACGACCAGCTCTGCGACAGGTATGTGGAAACATCGATGAGCTTATCAGTCGTCACATCGACGGTATACGTTGTGTTTGTGCTCAAGGGGACAGGATTATAAACGATATCAGATGGATGGAATTCAAAAACACGGAACCGATTATCAACCGGCATGGCATGGTCGGCCACCTGCAGGTACCCCATATTCGGGGAGCCAGGCAGCGTCCCAAGTATAAAATTCGGATTGGATGCGGGATTAATATTAGAGGGGCGCATTTCAGCGATGTATTGCGATCCGTCTGAGCCGTTTATTTCAATGTGGACAAGGTCACTGAACATCTGCGTATTGAATACGATCGTGGGAATAACATCGGGGCACTCGCTCGAACCGGTCGGGTAGTACCCGGAAACGCCCGGTGCGAGGTCGGTCGTCTGGAACTCCCACACGTATGGGCCTGGCATCGGATTGCCGCAGAGGTCTTCGATATGATCAATCGTGATCCGGTACCATGTCCAGGACTCGAGGAGATTTGGCGGTACCATCCGGATACGGAAGCCCTGCGCCATCATCTCTACCCCGAGATTTGCATCGGGTACCGTTCCGACGACCGCACCGCCGAAGCTCGCGAGCTCCTCGAGCACAAAATTTCCCGCGATCGGGTGCCCACCCGCCCCATAGATCGTCGTTGCATCAATCGCCTCATTGAAACTGATCTCGATTTCGGGAGCGCGGACAACACTCTGGTCCGGATACCACGGGCTCGCCAGATCAGATATTGGATACGTATCGGTAATAGTCGGCATGACATCGTCAATCTCGGTGCCGGTCTGGAAATCCCAATAGAACGCATCATTCGGCGTGCCGCCGCCATGCGGATTGGTGCCCTCGCCGGAAACACCAGTAGAAATGGTCTCGAGCAGTATGCCGGATCCATCCGTATCCCGAACCGCTTTCGGCATCCAGAGGCGGTACCCGACAGGCCCGAGATCCGATCCCAGCAGATCGTCATCATGCTTGAAGGTGAGCATCTTCCCGGAGGTCACCCACTCGACGCTGCCTACCGGCGTAAAGCCTTCAACGAATATTTCACCGGAATTGTCAGGCGCCCAGAGCGCATCAACGCTCGCCTGGTCAACATTGTGGTTGAAGAGCGCTTGGATGCGGCTGCAGCGGTTTACGTCTGTTGCATAGTCTCCGCCTGATGCAAAGGATGTCTCATTCTCATCCCACTCAAAATCGTCGGTCGGCAAGATATGCCCGCACGGCAAGCAGTCAACGCCGCCGCAGTCAACGCCGGTTTCATCGAAATTCTGGATGCCATCTGAGCAGTGTGCGGGCAGCGGCGGGGTACTTGTCGCGTCGCTAACTACCTTATATATAAACGTTACGATAGACCACGAGAGCAGGACGATAATGAGCCCAATAATCGCCCGCTGGATGACTTTCTTCGCCTTGTCGATCCGCGCCACATCACCGCGGGCAGTCATCCATAGGAATCCGCCGTACAGGATCATGATGACGGCAATGAGGCCGAGGAAGCCGAGAAACCACTGGACTATGCTGATCACGGTTGACATGAGGTCGGCAGTGCCGAGCCCGAATGTTGCGCCGAGCTCGCCGGAAACGCCAGCCTGCGCGTGGACCGGGTTACTCATGCCAAAAAAGAGCGGCAGCAGCAGAAACGCGCCAACGATGAGGCTTGCCGAAAATCCACGGAGAAAACTTTTTTTATTCTCTATACCCATTGCGTGTGCTCAAAGACTCATTCGTGATCATGTCAGTCTTTATAACCGCCGACCGCACTCATTGCTAAGCGCGAGCCTAACCCAGCACTTCCTTTACGATGCGAGAAACGGCAGCGCCGTCCGCCCTGCCCTTGAGCTCGGCCATGGACCTGCCCATAACCGCGCCGAAGCTATCGGCACCAGCGCCAACACTCTCCACAACTCTATGAACAACTTTTTTGATCTCCTCATCCGGCAGCTGGGGGGGCAAGTACCGGCTGATGATTGCCAGCTCATTTTTTTCTTTCTCGGCGAGATCAGAGCGCCCGCCCTTCTCGTACGCTGCGATTGAATCTTTACGCTGCTTTGCCTGAGTGCCGAGGACGGCAATCGTATCTTCTTCACTCAGTCCGGTATCTTTTTTCCTCTTTTCAATTGCAAAATTATGCAGTGCACTCTTCACGAGTCGCAGCACTGACAGCGTCAACACATCGCGGGCTGTCTGAGCCTTCTGAATATCGACTTCAATTTTTTCAAATGTAGTCATCTGGCGGATAAAGATGCGTCACCTTACTTTTTTACCCGTGCCTGCAAGAGCTTCTTCATCGTCCCCCGTTTGTTCGGCCGCTTTGGATCAATAAAATCGTCGAGCTTGCCAATCTTGCGCAGGAATTCTTTCTTATCCCTGATTTGCTTCCGCCTCGTGGCCTCCTGCTTGAGCTGCAACTTACTCTTCTTCGGTGCCCGGTACCTCCCGCGCTTTGCCCGAATCAGAACACCGCTCGCCTGCACCTTCTTCGTAAACCGCCGTACCAGACTCTCAGGTGACTCGCCTTCCCGTTTCTTTACTTCGACCACAAAAAATTCACCTCCCTAATTGGATTAATGAATGAATGAAACCTCATACCGACTGTCAAATTGCTTATTTAATATAACACGCGATTATACCGAATGTCAAACTTGATGCAAAACTTAAAAAGCCTGGAAAATAAGGTTCCTTGCCGCGGCAGGCTTGTTGCCCCCCCCCCCTCTATACTTCCCCTGATAATTTTTTACCGCCGAGCAGGTGAATGTGCACATGCTTGACTACCTGTCCGCCATCTGCCCCGGTATTCGTGATGATTTTATACCCACTCTCTGCAATTCCAAACCGGGCAGCAAGCTGAATAGCCTTATAGTGCATGGCTCCGAGCAGCGCGCTGTCTGAACTCCGCATATCATTGAGCGTCTCAATGTGGCGTTTCGGCATCAACAGCAGGTGTACGGGCGCCTTCGGCGCGATATCTTTGATCACGATGAACTCGTCTGACTCATAAACGATCTCAGACGCTACCTCGCCCTTGATGATACTGCAAAAAATACAGCTACCCATTATGTTCCTTGGTTTGCTCTTGCTCCTGTACCCTGTCCCTATGAACAACCATATACTTCTCGAGGCGGCGTTTTATCTCTTCACTTGCCTTCGCGTAATGTACGGTTTCCTGAATGCCGCTCTCCATGTCTCTGATGAGTATCGTATCGTCCATGATCTCCTTCTGCCCGAGTATAAGTGCAAATTTTGCGCCCAGCTTGTGCGCCATCTCCATCTGCGGCTTGAGGCCGTCTTTGGAAAAACTCTCGGCGACCTTAAAGCTGGAACGGCGCAAGTCTTCGAAGAGCTTGAGTGATTTTTTGCGTGCGGCATCCCCGAGCTGCGCCACGAAGATATCGGGCAATGGCCCCTTCCCAATATCGCTCTGCCGCCGCTTGAGCTCGACGATCATCCGCTCAATGCCTCCTGAAAATCCGATCGCCGGTGTCGGCTGGCCGCCGAGCGACTCAATGAGATAATCGTACCGGCCGCCGCCGCCGAGCGCTGACTGGGATGATGCCTTCACCTGGTTCTCACCCGCCTCACTCGTTTCCGGCCACAGCTCAAAAACGGTACCCGAATAGTAGTCGAGCCCCCGCACAAGCCTCGTATTAAGCACGTACGAAATATCGAGCTCATCAAGGTGCTCCAGAACGGTCACGAAATGCTTATTGCAATCCTCGCACAGGTAGTCAACGGTTTGCGGCGCATCCTGCGCGAGCACCTGGCAGTCCGGCTCCTTGCAGTCCAAGAGCCGCAATGGATTCTTGAGGAGCCGGCGCTTGCACTCTTCACAGAGCGCATTCTTCCGTGTCCGGTAGTAATCTACGAGCGCTTTCCGATAACCATCTCGGCACTCAGGATGCCCAATGCTGTTCACCTGCAGCGAAACGGGTATGCCAGCCTCCGCATATAAATTGTACGCGAGCATCATAATCTGGGCATCGAGTACCGCATGGTCGTCACCGAGTGCCTCAAACCCGAACTGGTAGAACTGCCGGTATCTGCCGGCTTGCGGCCGATCGTACCGAAAAAAAGGCCCAACGTAGTATAGCTTCACCGGCTGGGGCCGGTTGAGCATGCCGTGCTCGATATAGGCACGGCAGATGCTTGCCGTACCCTCCGGGCGCATCGTGACCGGGGTGCCGCTCTTTTCTTCAAAGGTATACATTTCTTTCTCGACGATATCAGTATCTTTTCCGACTGACCGGATAAAGAGAGACGCTTCCTCGAGTATCGGGCAGTCAATGCGGCCAAAGCTGTATGCCGACGCAACGCTCGCAACGCGCGTACGGATAAAATTCCAGTACGGCTGGTCCTCAGGCAATATATCCCTCATACCCCGCAAGAGCTGGGGCTGCTTCTTTGCTCTTTCTTCTGGCTTCTTTGGCATACTATGCTCCGTTTAAGTTATAGGCTGGCGGGGTAAAGTGTTCAAATTCTTCAAACGGCCACACTCTGAGCCACGCCCGGCCGACGATAAAGGACGAATTAAGCGGGCCGAAGGTTCTCGAGTCCAGGCTCACTGACCGGTTATCACCCATGACGAAGTACTGGTCCGGCCCGAGTGTCGTGCGTTGCCCGCCTCTCGTGACGACTTCCTCAGAAAGATACGGTTCTTCAAGAATGAAGCCGAGCGGCTTGCTCGAATTAAAAATTACCACGTCGCCGTTTTTTACCTCAATTGTCTCGCCGGGCAAACCGATGATGCGTTTGATAAAAAACTCCGAGGTGCGGTCCGGATTCTTGACCACGACCACCTCTCCGCGCTGCGGGTCTGCAAACCGATACGTAATCTCATCGATGATCAGATATTCATTATCATGGAATGACGGCTCCATCGACGCCCCCCGCACGTAGAAAGGCTGGAACAAGAAGTAGCGGACGGGGATGATCACCGCGAGGGCGATGAGTACGATCTTGAGAAGCTCGAAGATGAACTTCTTCGGAGACTCGGCAAATGCAGGCACGTCTGAAGCGCGCTGCAGCCTCTTCTCTTCTTGAATCTTCCTGTCGCGGGTTTCACCGCGCCCAAATGATAGTCTCATAGATATCGGATACAATGGTGGGCGGTAGTGGACTCGAACCACTGACCTCCTGCGTGTCGAGCAGACGCTCTAGCCAGCTGAGCTAACCGCCCCCGGTTTTTTATGAAATTACTGCCAATTTTTCCATGGGCGAGATAGGAGTCGAACCTATGACCTTACGAATGTGAATCGTACGCTCTAACCAACTGAGCTACTCGCCCACACACGCGTTCCGTGGGGAAAATGTACAACAGTATTTCGCTCAATAAAATCAATATAAAATAAACGCAATAGCAAAATTATAGCACTAAAAAAAGGAAAAGTCAAAGGCAATCTGCCCTGCATTGCCGTGCTACTTCCCTCCGTTCCGGCGGATGCGCTGCCTGAATCTGAGGAGGAGCACCTGCACGAAGCTCTCGAGCATGATCATGATGCTGAACTTTGAGCTGCCCGCCCGGCGCTCAATAAACACGATCGGAATCTCGCGGACCGTATAGCCACGGATGTAGACCTCGTACGTCATCTCGATCTGAAAATTGTAGCCTCTCGAAGCCACGCGATCGAGATCAAGCGCCTCAAGAACCCGCCGGTGAAAACACTTGAAGCCTCCGGTGAGGTCCCTGATCGGCACGCCGAGAATCCACCGAATCGTTGTGTTGGCAAACCAGCTGATGAACCGCCTGAAGGCGCCCCAGTTCTGAACGCCACCGCCCTCCATGTACCGGGATCCCAACACGACATCGGCTCCAGCTGCTGCTTCAATCAGCAGCGGCAGATACTTCGGCTGGTGCGAGTGATCGGCATCCATTTCAAAAATTAGTTCCACGCTCGGATCCTCAAGCGTGCGGCGGAAGCCTGCGATGTAAGCTCTCCCGAGCCCTTCTTTATGCGGACGGTGCAGAACGCTCACCGCAGGATATGACATCGCGAGCTCATCGGCAATGTTCCCGGTGCCGTCCGGGGAATCGTCATCGACGACCAGAATGCTTAAATCCTGGATGCCTTGCGATAAAACTTTCTCTACGATTTCCCGAAGGTTTTCACGCTCGTTGTACGTCGGAAGTATAACTGTTGAACGCATATGGTAGCTGCATTGTACCACCACTACGTACCGCCGCACAACAAACCGAAGCGAAAAAGTATGCGCAGTGAGCACGTACTACTGGTTGAACCTGACGGCTCGGTTTCAGCTGTGCTGAGAAGTACGATATTTCCGCAATAACCTTTGACTGAACGCGCCTTTTCTATTATAATGAACGCACTGTATGCCAAATTTGATCAAGACTAAGGAAGGAAAAATTTCCATTCCTGAACCTGCCGAAGGACCAGCTCACGGACCGTCAGGCGGAGAAACAAAACCAAAGAAAAAGACGTCGTGGATATGGCGAACGACGATTGTTATTTTTGCTATCGCACTGATCATCAGCATTGGCTTGCTGACCAAGGTTGTCTTGGCCATCAACAGCACAAATGACGCATCGGGAAAGAAGGTCGGCTTCTTTGAACAGATCAGGCACCTCGTAGCCAACCCCGATAAAGAGCTCCGCGGCGAAGCTGACGACCGCATCAACATCCTCCTCGCGGGCATCGGCGGAGCAGGCCATGACGGGGCATACCTCGCCGATACGATAATCTTCGCGAGTATCAAACCGTCGACAGGCGAGGTGGCGATGATGTCGATACCCCGCGACCTTTACGTCGAGATTCCCGAGTTCGGCTGGCGTAAAATAAATAACGCTCTCGCGTTCGGCATGAATTCGGATTATCCGGGCGGCGGGGAAGCGCTGCTCGCTCAAGTCGTCAACACCGTTGTGGATCAGCCGATCCACTACTACGCGAGAATAGATTTCGAAGGATTCCGCAAGGCGATCGACGATCTCGGCGGCATTAAAGTAAATGTCGATCAGAGCTTCACCGACTACGAATACCCTGATTACAATTACGGTTTCCAAACGATTTCCTTTGATGAGGGCCTGAATGTGATGGACGGTGAGACCGCGCTCCAGTTCGTCCGATCACGGCACGGCACAAACGGTGAGGGATCTGATTTTGCCCGCTCCCAGCGCCAGCAGAAAGTCCTGCTCGCGCTGAAAGAAAAGTCACTGTCCCTCAAAACGCTGCTCAATCCGTCGAGCCTCATTGATGCGCTCGAATCGCTCGGCGAGCACAATAAGACTAACCTTGAAGTCTGGGAGATACTCCGGCTCGCGAACATTATCAAGGACACGACGGGCGATATGCTCATCACCGAAGTGCTTGATACGAGCGAGGGGGGGCTCCTGTTCTCAGAAACAACCGTCGACGGAGCGTACATACTGCAGCCAGTAGCCGGTGACTACAGTGAAATCCAATACCGTGCGGAAAATATATTCAATGCAAGCTATCTCATGCGAGAAGGCGCCCGCATCGAGATCCAGAACAGTACCGCACAGGCTGGCCTGGCAAGCGAAACCGCCGAGCAGCTCTTAGACCTCCACTATAATGTTGTGAAGGTAGGCAACGCGAACCTCGAGCAAGAGGTGACAACGACGACAATTTACGATCTCTCAGGCGGCGTAAAGCCTTATACGGTCGTAAGCTTGAAAAACTACCTGCAAGCGCCGATCTCGCCAACGCTTCCCGCCTTCATGGTCAACAGCGATGTGAGCTATGAAACCATCGCAAGCCCTATCAATAGTGCAAATATCAATGCAACGGGTGAGGAAATCGATATTCTGATCATTCTCGGCACGGATTTTACCGCCGATCCACAGCTCAGCAGCAAACCTGCCGCAACCAGCTAAAGAAAAACCGTATGGGCAAACGCATTCCAAAGGTGGTCCTCGTAGGGCGGATCAACGCTGGCAAGTCAACACTATTCAATACGCTCTCAGATGCAACGAGGGCGATCGTATCGAGTACTCCCGGAACGACTCGTGATTTAAATTACGCAACAATTGAATGGAGGGGTACCACATTCGAGCTTATCGATACCGGAGGGCTCGATGCCGCACGGCTCGGCGAAATCGAACGGTACGTACAGGATCACGCGTACAGGGCGATCAGCAGAGCAGACCTAGCCCTCTTCGTCATTGACGGGCGGACAGAACTGACGGGCAAAGACAGAACGATCGCGCGTACACTCAAACAAAATTCCAACCTCAAGAAACTCGTCGTGCTCAACAAGCTCGACAGTCCCGAGCTGCGCAGGCAAGCTTCCCCTGATTTTTCCAAGCTCGGCCTCGGGCCCCTGTTCTACGTTTCCGCCGTCTCAGGCATCGGAACGGGCGACCTCCTCGACGCAGTTGTTGCGGAACTCCCCCGCAGGAAGGTCATGGAAAAGCCGACCGACATCATACTCTCAATCATCGGAAAAACAAATGTAGGGAAGTCTTCACTCCTCAATGCAATCCTCGGACAAGAGCGTGTACTCGTTACGCCAATCCCCCATACGACGAGAGAACCAAATGATATCCCCTTCACGTACCGCGGCAGCAATTTTAAGCTCGTCGACACTGCGGGCATGCGAAAAAAGAGAGGAAAGGCGGATCCGCTCGAACGCGAGAGCGTGGAGCGTACCCTCCACGCAATCAAGCGGTCTGCAATTTCGCTGCTCGTAACCGACGTTTCAGAACCGCTCTCGAGCCAAGATCAGGCAATCGCCGAAATTGCGCTCCGCGAGCGAAACAGCATCATCATCATCGCAAACAAATGGGACCTCGCTGAAGAAAAAACAGAAGAGGCGATGCGGAGCATACGGAAATCCTACGGCCGTTATTTCCCCTCCCTCGGCTGGGCGCCGCTCGAATTCGTTTCGGCGCTGAAAAAAATCCGGGTGGGAAAGCTGCTGCAGAAGGCAATCGAGGTAGTCCGGGAACGGAATAAAATTGTGCCCCAAGAAACGCTCGACGCGATCCTGGCAGCAACTCCTCTTAAAGTGGGCAAGCCTGCAAAGGGGAAAAAAAATGCAACCCTCCTCAGCTTGCAACAGGCAGAAACTGCTCCGCCCACGTTCACGCTCACCGTAAAACGGCCGGACAGAATCAACCCGGCGTACCTCAACCTGCTCGAGAAAAGAATTCGCAGCCAGGTCGGGTTCACCGGCACCCCTATAACCATGCTTCTTCAAAAAAGGCGTTAATCCCATGAAAAAACTCATCATTGGACTCGGCAACCCAGGGAAAAAGTACGAGAAAACGAGGCACAATATCGGCTTCAGAGTCGTTGATGCGCTGGTGCAATCATCAGAGCGTTCGCCATTGAAAGAAAATAAAGCTTTACACTGCATACTTTCTGAAAATCCAGATATCATTCTGGCCAAACCGACTACCTATATGAATGAATCCGGCGCGGCTCTTGAATCGCTCATAGACTACTTCAAGCTTGATAGGGCTCAGCCGGATAATTTTCTTATTATCCACGATGACCTCGATATTCCATTTTCCCAGCTGAAAATTCAACGGGGGCATAGCGCGGCGGGGCATAAGGGAGCGCTGTCAACGATGGAAGTCCTCCCGAAAGACAGCTTCTGGCGTATGAGGATAGGCATTGCCGGAAAAACGAAAGATACCATGCCGGGCGAGGCGTACGTCCTATCGCCGTTCACCACGGAAGAACGCGCCGAGCTCGTACCAATCATTGGCCGGGCCGTACAGGCCGTGGATGCATTCCTGAACCACAGTCCTGAAACAGCCGCCCAAACGTATAATCAAAAACAGCAAAAAGAGGTATACTGATAATATAATCAATCTGCCGCACACTATGGATACGCAATCAAAACTCGTCCTCAATAACATCCTTAGCACGACTGCCGAACAGAAGGCATCTGACCTCCATCTCTCCGTAGGGAGCCCTCCGACGCTCAGAATGAACGGACAGCTGATACCGCTGAAAGGTGAGGAAATTATCACGAAGGAATTCATGGAGGAATTCACCGAGGAAATCCTTGATGAGGGCCAGCGAGAGCAGCTACAAAAGGAAAAAGAATTGGTATTCGCCTACCAGCACCAGAAGCAGGCACGATTTCGGGTTAATATCTTTTACCAAAAAAAGGTGCTCGCGGCATACCTTCGGCTGATTGGCGACCGCATCATCCCGCTCGAACAGCTTGGCCTGCCGACGGCGCTTTATGACCTTGCCCAACTCCGAGAAGGCTTGCTCCTCATCAGCGGCGTATTTGGATCCGGTAAAACGACCACGTCCGCTTCGATACTCGAGTATATCAATGAACACAGATCCGCATATATCCTTACCATTGAGAGGCCGATCGAATATATTTTTCAAAATAGGAAGAGTATCGTCGAGCAGCGTGAAATCGGCAGGGACGCGATCTCATTTGAACACGCCCTCAGCAGCATAACGCAGGAAGATGTCAACGTGCTTTTTCTCTCGGAAGTGACCTCCCCTTCCGTCATCAAGCAGGCGCTCACGATCGCCGCATCGGGGAGGCTCGTCATTGCCAATGTTGAAGCGGATACTACCATGAGGACGCTTGAGCTCATTCTCAACAGCTTTTCAAGTGTTGAGCAGGGCCAAATCAGGCAGCAACTCTCGTTGAACCTCGCTGCAACAATCTGCCAGCGGCTCATCCCAAAAATCGGCGGCGGACAAGTTGCGGTCGCGGAAATCATGAGGATGATCCCGCCTATCCAATCAAATATCAGAGAAGGTTCGCTGCACCAGATCAACAACATCATCCAAACATCACGTGCTGAGGGGATGGTTTCCCTGGACTGGTCCCTCGCCGAACTCGTCAAGTCAAACCAGATACTCCCGGAAGACGCACTTAAACACTCGAATGATCCACAGCAGCTGCAGTACATGCTGCAAACGTAATAACACTATATGGCATTTGGAAAAAACATTAAAAATGTAAGCACGCTCGGGATTGACCTCGGAGCGGCTGCAATCAAAGCGGTCGAGCTCCGCAACGAGGATAACCACGTGCGTCTCATTACGTACGGCATTGCCGAGCTCCCTGAAACCGCACCAGAACGCGGCGCTATCCAGAACAAGACCGAAGCAGTGCAACACCTGCGCGATCTCCTGCAGAGCGCAAAGACGAGAGCCACTGAAGTTGTCGCGTCACTCCCCTCCTTGAACGTCTTCAGCGCACTCATTGATCTGCCAGCAATGCCTGACAAAGAAATCGCGTCGGCAATTACGTGGGAAGCCAAAAAGCTGCTCCCGCTCCCTGTAGATAAAATGTCCGTTGACTGGCACGTAATTCCCGAATGGATGTCACCCGAAAAGAAGACTGACGAGAAACAGGAAAAAGGCAAGGAGGTTAAAAAAACGATGCCAATCATTTTAACAGCCGCTCCGAAAGAAACGATCAATAATTACATCAGCATCTTCAAAGAGCTTGATCTCACGCTCATCGGCCTCGAGACAGAAGCTGCCGCATTTCGCCGCTCACTCCAGCCGTCGAACGGCGACGCCTTCATGGTTGTCGATATGGGTGCTACGACCACGAACATGATCATTTTCTGGCACGGAGTCCCGATACTCTCGCGCCACACCGATGTTGGCGGGGAAACGATCGACAGGAATATCGCAAACACGATGAATATTACCGCCGAACGCGCCGAGCAATTCAAACTGAGCATCGGCTTGCCGGAGTCCGGCGAGTACTCGCATCCAGCGAGCAAGGCAATCAAATTCGTCATCGACAACATGCTGACCCAGGAGCTCAAGCGCCTCATCTATGCGTTTAAAAAGATGAATCGGGGCAGCATCTCCGAGATAATAATCACGGGCGGCTGCGCACGAATGAAAAACTTCCCTGCATACCTCCAGCAGGTGCTCGGAATCAATACGACAATCGCAAATCCCTGGCAGCGGATATCCTACCCCACCGACCTTGAAGAAGAGCTCATGAACATAGCGCCGAAGATGTCGATCGCAGCGGGTCTTGCACTCAAGCGGACTGGCAGGTAGCAGCCCTCTGCAACGGATACGGCTTTGCCATTCTTTTTTGTATCAAAAAACCCAGCTTACTGCCTCCAAGCGCAAGATCGTACAGTACAAAACTGTACAACCTTATCTTGTGGCTACTTATCAGGTTTTAGGAGGGGTTACCTAACGTTTGCCGCATTGGAGGCAGAAAGCTGAGCTCAAGTCAGTTTTCCACTTGATTTTTTAAAAAACAATTGTAATACTACATACTAGCAGAGTAGATGGCCCATGTCAAGACCCTCCCGGTGCAAGGGAGGATTTGAGCTCATTGGGCTGTCGTATACTATTTTTCCAGCTAATTAAAGACCAAAAATCAGTGCCAGCACAAGGTGACGAGCGCGCAGCTGTACCCGAGCCTTTCAAAATTGTCCCGCAACTCCTCAAAAAAGGTATTAAGCTGCCGGTAACGGGGCTCCCAACAATCGCTATACAGGCGTACTTCATAGCATCTACGCAATCCCTGCAGAAAAGGGTGGTTTTTTGGCTTATCCGCGACGAAGATACCCGCAGTGCCGAAGCCGCGCTCCGGTACTGGTACCGTACAATGAAAATCCAGCAGCCCGTATGGAAGCTGCACCGCGTTACGCCGCTCAACGCAGCGAGGCTCTCAAAACGAATACCGCAGACGGTCATCGCAACATTCAGCAGCTTGAGTGAAAAATTCCCTTCGCTCAGCGGTATCAGTGAACATGAGATACAGATAGCGAGCAACGACCGGTCGACGCCTGCCGAACTCTCGCAGAAGCTCGTACGGTTTGGCTACGACTTTTCGAGCCATGCGAGCGAACCGGGATACTTTGCCCGGCGCGGCGGCGTACTCGACGTATACCCGGTCAATGAAGAGCAGCCGGTAAAAATAGAATTCAGCGACAATGCAATCAGTAAAATCAACCGGTTCAATCCGGTTACCAAGCGGAGTACCGGAGAAGTTGCGGCGTGCACGGTCATCGCGAAAAGTTTTATCCGTACGAATACCCGCACGACGCTCTTCGGGTACCTCGAATGTATCGGCAACCCCATCATCCTCTACCACGATACCGAAGAAATCAACTCAATACTCCCCGATTGGCAACACATCGAGCAAAAGCTCGATCCGTACGAGGTGATTACCATTAGGGATTTTTCAAAAAAAGTGCATGACTTTTCTTTTCAGGCCGCCCCCTTGTACAGAAACCGGCTCAACAACCTGGCTGCTGACCTCAAGCAGTATGCGAAAAAGAACTGGACGATACACATCGCAACCGATAAGGCGAGCAGCATTCAGCAGCTCCTTAAAGAAAAAAAACTGCCTCTGTCCGATTTTTCATTACTGCCGTTTGGCAACGAGATTAGCGGCTTTATCAATGACGCAGCGAAAATCCTCTTCCTCACCGATAAAGAAATCTTCGGCGAAGAACAATCGAAGCAGGAAGTCCCGAGGCGGAGGGTAGACCAAGCATTCATCATGGGGCTGCGGCCTGGTGACTATGTTGTGCACCTCGACCATGGAATCGGCAAGTTCACCGGCATGGAAAAGCATACGATTGAAGGGGTTGCCAAAGAGTACTTCTCGATCCAGTACGCAGAGGGTGACAAGCTCTCGGTTCCTGTGGAAACAGCCGATAAAATTTCAAAGTACATCGGCATGGCCCACCCAAAACTCCACCGGCTGTCCGGCAGCCACTGGTACCAGCTGACCCGAAAAGTGAAGCAGGAAGCAAAGATCCTCGCGCAGGAGCTGCTGAAAATCTACGCCAAGCGTGAGATGGTCAAGGTGAAACCGTTCTCAAAGAGCACTCCCGAAGAGCAGGAACTGAGCAAAGCGTTCCCCTACGACGAGACGCCGGACCAGGAAAGGGCCATTACGGACGTCGCGACGGACCTGGAGCGTGAAACGCCGATGGACCGGCTGATCTGCGGCGACGTTGGATTCGGTAAAACCGAAGTGGCGGTGCGCGCTGCTTTTAAGGCGGTCATGAATAAGAAGCAGGTTGCGCTGCTCGCCCCGACAACAATCCTCACGCAGCAGCACTTCGACACGTTCAAGGCACGGCTGAAAAAATTCCCCGTGAAAGTTGGCATCCTCTCGCGGTTTGAGACCGAGAAGGAGCAAAAAGACACAATTGAGAAGCTTAAGAGCGGCCTGATTGATATCGTCATCGGTACGCACCGGCTCCTCTCGGCTGACGTCAATTTCAAAAACCTCGGCCTCATCATCATCGACGAAGAACAGCGTTTCGGAGTGAAGGCGAAGGAAAAACTCAAGGCATTCCGGACGCAGACGCACATTCTGACGCTCACGGCCACTCCGATACCGCGTACGCTCAACATTGCGCTCTCCGGCGTCCGGGATGTGAGCATCATCGAAACGCCGCCGGAAGGAAGGCTCCCGATCGAAACCTACATCGAACAGCACGCTGATGGCCTGATCAAGGACGCCATCAGCCGCGAACTCAAGCGCAACGGACAGGTGTACTACCTCCACAATAAGGTTGAAACGATCAGCTTTGCCGCTGAGACGCTTAAAAAGCTTGTGCCTGGTGGCACGTTCGGCATCGCACACGGGCGCCTCCCGGAAAAAGACCTCGCACAGGCAATGGCCGACTTCGATACGCAGAAAACCAACGTCCTCGTATGCTCAACCATCATTGAGAATGGGCTCGACCTGCCGAACGTCAACACCATGATCGTTGATAATGCCACCAATTTCGGGCTCGCGCAGCTCTACCAGCTCCGCGGAAGGATCGGCCGCGGCGAACGGCAAGCGTACGCGTACTTCCTGTACAACCGCAAGAAACTCAAGGGCAACGCGAAGAAGCGCCTCGAGGCGCTCATGGAGGCGAAGAAACTCGGGAGCGGATTCCAGCTCGCGCTGCGCGACCTCGAAATCCGCGGAGCCGGCAACATACTCGGCAGAGAACAGCACGGCAAGGTCTCGGCAATAGGCCTCTCACTGTATACGCGGCTGCTCGCCCAGGCGATTGAAGAACTTAAGTTTGGCAAGGTTCAGGAGCCGATCCGGGACATCTTGCTCGACCTTCCGCTCGAATCGTTTATCCCTCCTGAATTCCTGCCCGAAGAGGAACGGCTTATTCTATACCAGAAGATGGCGGGAATCACGAGGCTCGAGGACCTGCATGAGCTGAAAGAAAAAATGTTCCGATCGCGAACCAGAGAAGAGCAGCGCACCTTTCCGCAGCAGCTCCTCAATCTCTTTGAAGTGCTCGAGGTACGCATCCTTGCGCAGAAGACTGACATCTCCCACATTGATACATCGCTGATGACGGATGAATTCGGGCACAAGAGGCGCCGGCTCATCCTCAAATTCCTTTTTCCCCTCAAACCGGAAAACCTTGCGCGCCTCCTGCAAAAAAATACGGACTGGCAGTTCAATGACGACAGCATTAAAATTGACCTCGACAAGCTCGGGGATGGCTGGCTCGAAGAGCTGAAGAAGGTCATAAAAATTTTCGAGACCAAGGAACGATCGTAACGCCCGTTTGCGAAATTTCACTGCAGCTGCTATGCTGAATGCAGACCTTCCCCTCGACAGAAAGGTCTTCTTTATTTATGAGCCAACGCGATACGAAATACTGGATCGGTTTCTCGGCGATGCATAACATAGGCCCACGGACCATACGGCACCTCAGCGAATGCTTTCCCTCCATGGAAACTGCCTGGAACGCTGCAGCCGCCGAGCTCGTCAAAAGAGGCATACAACCGCAGTACGCGCGGACGATCGTAGAGCAGCGCAATTCAGTTGATCCGGAGCTGCTGCAACGCACCGTGGAGGATTCTGGACAAACGATCATCACTATCCAAGACGAACGGTATCCAGCGTTATTAAAAGAAATCCACTCGCCGCCCGCCCTGCTCTATATACGCGGCACGCTTCCGCCAGACGGCGTTCCTGCGCTCGCTGTCGTCGGAACCCGCCGGACGAGCCCCTATGGACGGACGATAACCCCCCGGCTCGTCGGCGACCTTGCCCGGGCTGGCATCACAATCGTATCCGGGCTCGCGCTCGGCATCGACGCGCTCGCCCACCGTGCCGCACTTGATGCTGGCGGAACTACCGCGGCAGTGCTCGGATGCGGTCTGGATACGGTATACCCCAGGACCAATATCAATCTTGCCTGCTCAATCATTGAGCAGGGCGGCTGTTTGCTATCAGAATATCCGCCCGGCACGGAGCCGCTCAGGGGCCACTTCCCCGCACGAAACAGAATCATCGCAGGACTTTCGAAGGCTGTGCTCGTTATCGAAGGAGCGGATGATTCCGGATCGCTGATCACGGCCCGGTGTGCGCTCGACCAGAACCGTGACGTGCTCGCCGTACCCGGTAATATTACCAGTGCCAGATCGCGGGGGCCGAATGCGCTCATCAAGATGGGCGCCGCACTCATCATGGATACAGAGGATGTGCTCAACGCACTCGGCGTTGAGGCGAACACGCCGACCGGACAGCAGTGCGCGCCGAAACTCGATACCGACGAAGAAAAAATACTGTGGGATCTCCTGTCTTCCGGCCCGCTCCATATTGACGAAATAAATCGTATGTGTAAACTGAATACCAGTACAATTAACGCAACACTCTCCATGCTCGAGGTGAAGGGAGCTGTCCAGCACCTCGGCGGAATGCGGTATACGCAGGCAGCTGGACATACAGGCAAAATACAATGGCAAAAGCACAAAAGAGCTTGATCATCGTTGAATCGCCCACCAAGGCAAAAACGATTTCCCGCTTCCTCGGGAAAAATTTTGTAATTGAATCGTCATTCGGCCACATCCGCGACCTCCCGCGCTCGAAGATGGGTGTCGATATAAAAAAAAACTTTGAACCTCAGTACGTCATTCCGAGAAAAAACCAAAAGCACGTAACCAAGCTCAAGAAGCTCGCGCTCGCGTCGCCGACCATATACTTCGCGACTGACGAAGACCGCGAGGGAGAAGCTATCGCGTGGCACCTGCTCGAGGCTTTCAACCAGCAGAACGCGCGGAGCAAGACGATCACGCCAAAAATTGACGGCAAGTCAAAACGGATCGTTTTCCATGAAATAACGAAAGAGGCGATCGTCAGCGCGCTCGAAAACCCCCGCGATATTAACCGTGCCCTCGTGGATGCGCAGCAAGCCCGCCGCGTGCTTGACCGGCTTGTCGGATACGAGCTCTCCCCCTTCCTCTGGAAAAAAGTTGCCAAAGGCTTGTCAGCGGGCCGCGTGCAGTCAGTCGCGCTCCGCCTGATCGTGGAGCGGGAAAGGGAAATTCAGGCGTTCAAACCCCAGGAGTACTGGAGCATTGAAGCGACTTTTTCAAAAAAAGGCGGCAGCTCAGAGACGTTCGTCGCGAAGCTCGCCAAGGCGGGCGGCAAAGCGCTCGAAAAATTTTCTATCGCAGATGGAGCTTCGGCGCAGAAAATACTCACAGAGCTCGGAACATCGCAGTACCGCGTTGCCGACGTCCGCGAGCGTGAGACCCAGAAAGCGCCGCCGCCGCCGTACACGACATCATCGCTCCAGCAGGAGGCAAACCGCAGGCTCGGCTTCTCCGCACGGCAGACAATGTACATGGCGCAGCAGCTGTACGAGGGCGTGAGCCTTGGCAAAGCGGGCGCCGTCGGGCTCATAACGTATATGCGCACGGATTCGGTAAACCTCGCCGATAAGTTTCTCGGCGAAGCGCAATCATTCCTCAAACGAGAGTACGGCGGCAGCTACGCACTTGAATCGCCTCGGCGGTTCAAGGTAAAATCCAAGCTCGCGCAGGAAGCCCACGAGGCGATCCGCCCCACCGAAGTAACGCATACACCGGAAAGCGTCAAACAGCACCTTGAACCCCGGCAGTACAAGCTCTACGACCTGATCTGGCGCCGCGCCGTGGCGAGCCAAATGCCCGGCGCCGTTATGAGCAACGTATCGGTCGATATTAATAATGCGAACGGCCAGTATACATTCCGCGCAACCGGATCAACAATCAAGTTCGACGGGTTCATGAAGGTATATAACAGCGTCAAGGAGACAATCCTGCCTGCAGTCAAGAAAGATGAGGAACTTGATGCGAAAAAAATCGAACCGCTGCAGCACTTCACCGAACCGCCGGCACGGTACTCGGAAGCCGGCCTCGTCAAGGCGCTCGAAGAGCGCGGCATCGGGCGGCCGTCTACGTACGCACCTACGATCGCGACTATCGTCAGCCGCGGATACGTGGAAAAAGACCAGAAGCGCCTGAGCCCGACCGAGATCGGCACGCTCGTCAACGACGTGCTCGTGGAGCACTTTCCGAAAGTCGTCGACTACGCCTTTACCGCCACTATGGAGGACGACCTCGATGAAATCGCAAACGGCAATAAAGAGTGGGTTCCCGTGATCAGAGAATTCTACAAACCCTTTAAAGACAACCTTATGAACAAGCTCGAAGAGGTCAGCAAGAAGGAGCTCACCGAGCAGGAAACTGACAAGGTGTGCGACAAGTGCGGCAAGCCGATGGTCATAAAAATCGGGCGCTACGGCAAATTCCTCGCCTGCTCCGGCTATCCGGAATGTAAGAATACCAAACCGCTCGATAAAAACGGCGATATCGTGGAAGAGCAGCTGCCCGAGGGGACCGACCAGGTGTGCGGCAAGTGCGGCAAGCCGATGGTGGTTAAGCACGGCCGGTTTGGCCCGTTCCTCGCCTGCTCGGGCTACCCAGACTGCAAGAATATTAAGAACATCGAACAGAAAACGGGGGTTACCTGCCCGCAATGTCATAAGGGCGATATCGTTGTCAAACGTTCGAAACGGGGGCGTACGTTCTACTCGTGCAACAAGTATCCTGACTGCAAGTACGCGCTGTGGTCCAAACCGACCGGCGAGAAGTGTCCTGAGTGCGGTTCGCTTCTCGTGTACGCAGCCGGCAATAAAGTGCGCTGCTCGAGCAAAGAGTGCAAGTTCCAAAAAACGGTTGAGTAAATAAAATTCAGCGCGCCTCTCCGCGGGTGCGCTGATCCGTTGCCAAAACAACACAGCCGCCGCGATCCCTGCGTTTGTAGTTTTTAGTAATAAAAAAATGGGGATCCCTGTTCGGGGATCCCCTTGAATGTCAACTCACTCGAACCTTATCGCCGCTTGATTTAGGCAAAGGGGTTCGGGTACATCGCTTGGCCCTGGTCGTCGGTCATCAAACTCAGCACCGTCGAAATTGGCGCTTTGTTCATCGTCATCCCAGTCAGATCGGCGAATTCGTCACGGTTCCCTAGCTCGGTGTAGTTGGGTGAGCCGCGGCTTTCATCCAGGCCACAGGTAATCTGGTCGATCGAAAACATGCAGTTCTGCATCGCTGCCGGCGCTCGGGTATTTGCCGGCCGGGTCATCTCATTTGCCTTCTGCGAATTGACTGCATACTGCCCATAGTCCAGCTTGGACATCGGAGCCGTCGAAACCTGATACGTCATCGCGACCGCATGTGCGTCGGCCGTCTTGTTGTACACTGCCGTCATAGTATCGAAAGTGCTGGCGAACGTCGGTGGACTGCTTGCCCACGTCGAGTCCGTAGTGACCACTTCGGTCTTCGCGCACGAAACCGATACTATAAACAGCGTCGCAACCATCATCATCAGCAACGTCAAGATTGTGCGTTTCATAATGAAACCCCACTTTCTTCGTTTAAAGGTTGTCTTGCTGTTACATCAACATCCTTGCTCTGCCTGCTACAAGCCACACCACTCAATGCGGGGGTTTTTAGTAACAGTCCCCCTTCAACTGTTTCCAATTAATCATGCCTCCTTTCATGAGTAAAAAGCCCGCGAAACCTAAAGCAGGTTTCAAAGTTCCAATGTGGCCATGGCTTGGTGAGGTAGCCCGCTCGGCTTGTTGATTTTTCTGTCTTTTTTTGTCTTTGTCAAACAGCGTTCTGTTTTCTGCAACGTACGACACGATCAACTCATGAGTACGTTGCCCTCACTGTAACAAATAAATATCCAAAGGTCAATCGCTTGAACAAGCGCTAAACAGTAGCGTCGTGAGCCGCTCACTTCGTTTGCATTTTATGCGCGTTGTGGATATAATTGGATGGCAAATCTAAGCACTAAATTTCAATCAATGCCCAAGATACTCATTACCGGCGCCACCGGCCAAATCGGATCAGAGCTCACGCTAGCGCTCAGAAAAAAGTACGGTCCGGAAAATGTCGTGGCACTGGGCCACCACCGCCCTCCGCACGGCGAGCTAAAGGATTCGGGCCCGTACGAGCAGGGGGACGCAACCGACAAGGAGGTGCTCATCTCGCTCGTCGAGAAGCACAAGATTGACACTATCTACCACCTCGTCGGCATACTCTCGGCGGCGGGTGAAAAAAATCCGGATAGCGCCTGGATGGTCAACATCAACAGCCTGAAGAACGTGCTCGACATTGCCAAAGAGTACCGTATGGAAAAAGTGTTCTGGCCGAGCTCTATCGCGGCATTCGGGCCAGGATCGCCGCGTGAAAATACGCCGCAGGTAACGGTCATGGACCCCAATACCGTCTACGGCATCACGAAGTATACCGGCGAGCTGCTTTGCAACTACTACTACAACAAATACCGCGTCGACGTCCGGAGCCTGCGCTACCCGGGCTTGCTCAGCTACCTGACCCCCCCGGGAGGCGGGACAACCGATTACGCAATTGAAATCTTCTACGAAGCCATCCAGAATAAAAAGTACACCTCATTCCTGAGGGAAGATACGGTGCTCCCGATGATGTATATGCCTGATGCGATCGAGGGAACGATCAAGCTCATGGAATCTCCCGCACCGCGGATTAAAGTGCGGTTCTCGTACAACTTTACCGCAATGAGCTTTTCGCCAAAGCAGATCGCGGACGAAATCAAAAAGCACATCCCCGATTTCACGTGTACCTTTGCTCCCGACCGGCGGCAAGCAATCGCCGATACCTGGCCGCGATCAATCGATGATACCGTTGCGCAGCGCGATTGGGACTGGGAGCCGCGGTACGATCTCGCGAAAATGACGGAAGATATGCTCATACACCTGACGAAAAAATTGATGCCGAAAAAATAGACACACGTAAAAAAACGCCCCTTGCACCAAGCCGGGGCGTTTTTTGTTAGAAACAATTACCACGGTACGCTGTCCACTCATGACCGGAACTCTTCGACAATGAGAATATGTGCCTCTCGCATACGTGGACACTCAGGATGGAAATCACAGTCGCTAATAATGACACGCTGCCACTGGCCGAGCATAAACCTCCCGTTTTTAAACGGGAGCTTGACACTCGATGAGAGCAACGCCACCTGGTGTGCATACCTCAATCAGCCTTAAGCTCATTACAAAAGCCCTCCGTGCTACTCTTGAGCTCCTTCTGAATCAGCAGCTGCCTTAGCTCGAAGCTGATCGAGCTTGACGAGCACCTGCTCATTTTCAGGATCAAGGTTGAGGTATGTTTCGAGCTCCTTAATGGCAGCAGCAAGGTTCCCCTGCTGCTCGTATACGAGCGCGATTTGCCAGTACGCTTCCGCTGAGTAGGGGGAGCTCGTGAGCACCCGCTGGTACGAGCTCAGGGCTTGTTCGAGGTTGCCGAGCGCCTGGTGCGCGAGACCCTCATTAAAATCCGCCGTTATGAAATCCTGCTTTAGCTCACGCGCGTGCCGAAAATCGACGATGGCACTGTTGAGCAGCTCAGTCGCCTGCTGCCGTGCTGCGTCATCGGCTGCCGTCGTCTGCACCGACAGTGCCCAGAGCAGCCGCGCCCTGCCGAGGTTGAGATGCGCGAGGGGGTTCGTCGGCTCGAACCGTATGACCTCAGCGTATGATTTAACGGCGACCTCATCTGCATTTCCGATGATATTCCTGAGCCCATCGTAAAGCTGGGCTTCCTGCTCGTACAGAACGACGTTGGTCGGATCAACTTCCTCCGCCCGCCTGAGCGTATCAATGACGAGTTGCGTGAGCTCCTGGAGCCTAATAGCATCGGGGGATTCTTTGCTGGCTTCTAGCTGCACTTCGGTCGCGTAACCCTGCGCGAGCGTCAGATAGTACCCCACCTCATTAGGATTGAGGTCAATGGCGCGTTCGAGATCGAATTGTATGTCATCGATATCATTCAGAGCAGAGATCCGGTCTTCAGCACGCTGGTAGTGAAAATCTGCAAGCCACACCCTCAATCCAAAAAAGGCAATGAGGACGGTTGCAGAAGCGACAAGGGTGAGCGCGGCAGCGGCGGCCGTTGATTTCTTGCGAGACCAGCGGAAGGCATATTGCTCGTCGATAACTTTCCTCGGCATCACCGAGCGCAAACTGAGTGCGAGCAAGAACCACCACGCAAAGTGGAGAGAAAAATTGAAGGATGTGAAAAAGCTTGCAATGAAAAGTGAGACCCAGCCGAGCGTCATGCTGACAACGAGCACCCAGCTGCGGCGGGCATCGAGGGCTGCCAAGATCACTCGCGCGCACTTCACCAGGAATGCCGCAGCGAGGGCGAGCAGCGCTAGCACCGCACCGATTCCGACGGTCGCTGCGAGCCCGAACCATTCATTTGATGGCTTAATGAAACGCACATTCCACAGCACCGTATCATTGAAGGAAACCGGGCGGTACTCAGAAAATGAATACGCGAACGTCTGTGGGCCGGAACCCCAGAAGGGGGCATCCTGGACGCTCCTCCATGCAACCGACGCTGACGTCGCCGCATCGAGCTGGATGCTTTCACTCACGGTGAACGATGTAAAGTCATGCGCATCGATGTATACGGACGCAACGGCGACAAGGAGCAGAACCGTCGGTACGAGCGGCCACCATATGGGAAGCGAACGGGACCTGAACGCGAGCAACAGCAAATAGATAAACGAACAGATGACGATCACGTAAAGCGCGTAGCGCTTGTCGAGCAGGAGCAGCAAGAATGCTCCGAGCGCGATACCCGCCCCGATCAGCACCCGCTTCCACGTTTGGGTGACGTAAAACAACAGCCCGAGGCCGAGCATGAGGCAGCAGACGATGTAGAGTGCGAGCGTCGTCGATGAACCCGCAAGGAGGTTAAAGCCGCTGTTCTCCGCCACGTCCCAGGGCAAGAGATGGATGCCGTATACCTGAAAGCAGTTATACACAATGATGAGCGCAGCAGAACCGAGCAGAGCGGTGAGAAACCGAACCGTATCCCGTTCATACCGGACGATGCTCACGATCAGGTAAAAAAACACAATGAAGCTCACGACTGCAATAATGCTGCTGCTGTAGTATCCGCTGATCCCGACGGCTCCGACATACCAGTGGCGCGATATAAAAAAAGATACCAGATTGAACAGGAGGAATGCGCAGATAAACCAGTCAAGGAATGTCCGGGAAAACGTGACTGAACGTGAGAGCATGCCTCGCGCAATATGCAGTGTAGCAGCTAAAAAAACGACCAAGTAAAAGAAAAAGAGCTTATTGAGCTCGAGCGGATTGCTGCTGACCGGTATAAAAAAAAGTGGCAGGATAAAAACAGCTGCGAGCAAGAGCCAGTACTCAATAGAGTGCAGCACAGCCGCTGATTTGCTCTGCACTGCAGCCGGCCCGTCCTTAAAAAAATTGAAAAACGTCATATGCGGCTACCCAATTATTTTCTTCATAATCCCGGTAAGCTCTTCATCGGAATAGTAGTACACGGTAATCGTGCCTCCTCTCCCAGACCGCCGCACGGCAACCTTGGTCCCGAGCGATTCCTGGAGGAGATCCTCTTTTGATTTTAAATTCGGATCGCCCTTCACCTGCCTCCGGTGCTGCCTGACCGAAACGCTCTGTGCGCGGCTCTCGGTACCGCGCACCGTGAGCTGCTCACGGGTAATCTCCCTGAAGAGCCGCTCCCGCTTCTGCTCGTCAGGTACGCTCAAGAGGGCTTTGGCGTGCCCTTCCGTAATGCGGCCATTGAGCAACGATTGCTGCATGTGCGCAGGCAGCGCGAGCAGCCGCAGCGTATTCGCAACCGCTGCCCGGCTCTGGCTGACCTTTTTCGCAACCTGCTCCTGCGTCATATTGAATTCATCGACCAGGCTCCGATAGCTGTATGCACGTTCTATAGGGGTCAAATTCTGGCGCTGAACGTTCTCGACGATTGCAAACTCGAGCTTCTGCTGGTCAGTTGCGCTCCTGACGACAACCGGTACCCGCTTCAGGCCGAGAACTTTTGCCGCCCGTAACCGGCGTTCGCCTGCAATGAGCTCATACCCGCCCCTGACCGGAAGGACGATGAGCGGCTGGAGAATGCCGTGCACCTTTATTGAGTTGATTAGGTCTTCGAGCGAAGCGCTGTCGAACTGCTGGCGGGGCTGGTGCGGATTCGGTTTAATCTGGTCGACCGGAACCTCACTGACTGTATCGTGCGTAATGCCGGCAGTTCCGATATCCGTTCTTCCCGCCGCCGGTATAAGAGAGCTTAGGCCTCTTCCCAGCGTTCTCTTTTCTGCATTCATACTCATTCCTCTCGATAGCTCATCGAATAAAAAACTAAACAGGCCTGACCGTACTCTCTTGGTCAATCATCTCACGCGCGAGGCGCTTATACGCCTTGCCGCCCGGCGACCGCCGGTCGTAGTGCAGGATGCTCTTGCCAAAGCTCGGCGCCTCAGCGAGCTTGATGTTGCGCGGAATGACCGTACGGTAAATATTATCGGGAAAATACCGGTATAGCTCTTCGAAAATATCGCGCGACAGCTTCGTGCGGTCATCATACATAGTCATGACTGCCCCAGCGATGCGGATATTCGGCTTCAAATTCTCCCGCACGAGATTGATGGTGTTCAGCAGCTGCCCGAGGCCTTCGAGAGCGTAATACTCGGTCTGCACGGGAACGAGCACCTCATCTGCCGCAACGAGCCCGTTGATGGTGAGAAGGCACAGCGATGGCGGATTGTCGATGATGATGTAATCGTAATCATTCCGCACCTCAAGGATGGCGTCGTGCAGCCGGTACTCGCGGCGCTCAACGCCGACAAGCTCGACCCGGGCACCGGCGAGATCAGCCGATGACGGAACCGCCTTGAGCCCGTCAACGTCAGTCGGAACCGTGACTTCGTGGATCGACGTACCGGAAATGAGGGACTCATACACGCCGCCGTTTACCATCCGGCGGTCGATTCCAATCCCCGACGATGCGTTGCCCTGCGGATCGAGATCAACCAGCAGGACAAACTTACCGTGGTGGGCCAGGTACGACGCAAGGTTGATGGCTGTCGTTGTCTTTCCGACGCCCCCTTTTTGGTTAACGATAGAGATTACTCGCGGCATAATGCGGTGCGATAGTGCCTATAGTATAGCAAATATTGATTGACAAAAACAGCATTTTTACCTACAATCGTGCCATACGCGCCGGGTTACCCCACCCTGCGACGGGATAAATTTCACAGGCAGACGCAACGTACCCATCGGCCGGAGTGGCGGAACTGGCATACGCGTGCGACTCAAAATCGCATGAGGGAAACCTCTTGTGGGTTCAACTCCCACCTCCGGCACCAACGCACTTGCGCAGAACACCAGAATCGTTTATAATAGCATAGACTCTTTAACATCCATACAAATGCTCTGGGCATTTGTATGGAAAAGGAAAAACGGCACGGAGGGTGAAGTTTTCAATAGACACTGAAAACGGAATCTGGAGTGCCATTTGAACGACGCCGGGTAGAGCAGTGGCAGCTCGCGGGGCTCATAATCCCGAGGTCGGGGGTTCGAATCCCCCCCCGGCAACCAAGCCGACGTTTGCCTAAAGCAGACAACGGCGAAACCAATAAAATTCTACCGCGCACCGCCCACTAGCGGGGCAAGGAAAGGAGTAATGCGCGCAGAGTGGAATTTTCGATGTTATCGGAAACGTAATTTGCATTACCATTGCGACGAGCCAGGGTAGCTCAGTTGGTTAGAGCGTGGGACTCATAAGCCCGAGGTCGTGGGTTCGAATCCCACCCCTGGTACCAGACCACACTACACGACATGTACGTAACGACGCACGTCTTAGCGAGCATCGTAATCAGCCAACACACCCCGAATGCATGGTGGGCTTTTAGCATTGCGCTGCTCTCACACTACGTGCTCGATTTTATCCCGCACGGCGACCGGCCGGTTGAACGCTGGATTAAGCGGGGTTCACACCTGAAACGCTCGCTGGTAGTCGTCGGCATAGACGGCGCGCTGCTCTCCTTTATGATACTGTCACTGGACCGGCAAATAGGGCTGCCGCCCGCGCCGATCCTCATGGCGGCGATTATCGGCGGGATGCTGCCCGATATACTGTGGATCACGTATGATCTCTACTGCCGCTACATAAAAAAGAGGGCATTCGCGCGTGCACTGGCTGGCGCGGGCATTCTCGGGGCCTTCTTTAAAAAAATTGGCTTTTTCCTCGACCACCACACAAAAATCCACCACTACGTTGATCATGTCATCAACACGCACCGTTTTCCTGCGCTCATCGGTGCGCTCTTCCAGCTTTTATTCTTCGGGATCTTTACCGTGCTCGCGGTATACGTCTGGTAGCGCCGCCGTACGGAATCGCAGCCAGAGCCCCGCGGCTCCAATGAGCAGCGCCATACTAATCCACTGTGTCAGCAACAGCGGGCCGATTTCAAGCATCCCGATCCTCAAGAAATCCAGCATGAAACGCACAGCAGCCCATAGAATAAAGTAGAGCAGCGTCAGGCGGCCAGCTGTGAGGCGCTGCGATCGGAAAACGGAAAAAAGAATCCCAAAAATAATGAGCATAAGAAGCGACTCATACAGGAACAACGGATGAAAAAGCGTACTCGTCCCGTAACCCGGCACGCGGTGAGCGCTATCAATCATGATCGCCCACGGAAGGTTGGTCGGAGGCCCGTACAGCTCTTGGTTAAAGTAGTTTCCCCACCGACCGATTGCCTGCATAAGTGGGAGACCGAGCACGATGCAGTCCGTAATTACCCAAAACCGAATCCGTTTGACCCTCGCATATACGATGGCGGTCAGGAGTCCGGCGAGGACTACTCCGTGGAATGCGAGGCCACCCTGCCAAAAAGCAATTACCTTACCGGGATGATCCAGGTAGTATCCAACATCCCCAATCACGTGGCCGATCCGCCCTCCCACAATGCAAAAAAAAGTTAAAAGAAAAAACAGGTTGTACAGATGGTCCGCACGTACCTGCTTTTTCTTTGCGGCGTATAATGCAATAATAAATCCTACGAGTACCGCGGCAGCCAGTATCACGCCGTACCAGTGTACAGCCATACTGCCGAGGGTCAGCGCGATGTCGGTAGGCACGGTTTCCTGAAAAAAATTCATACCAGTGCCAGGCCGAAGATATGCCTACTCAACGAGTGCGCTGTCGATGACCGCCCGGAAATTCTCAATCGGCTGCGCGCCCGAAACGAGGATGCCATTGACGAATGTCGCGGGAGTGCCCTTGACTCCGTATCCGGTTCCCTCTGCCAAACCGTCCGTAATGGTTGTTGCGTGATCGCCATTGTCCAGGCAGGCGTCAAACTGCGAAGTATTGAGCCCGAGGTCTTTTGCCGCCTGTTTATAGTTATCAACGGAGAGCGTTCCGAGCTCGTTCAATGCGAAAAGTTTGTCATGCATCTCCCAAAACTTGCCCTGGTCAGCGGCACATTCGGACGCCTCACCTGCTTTCTGAGCTTGCGGATGGAACGAGAGCGGATAGTGCCGGAAGATGTGCTGAATCTCTCCATCGTACTCTTCGAGGAGCTGTTCAATGGTCGGCTGCACCCGCGTGCAGTATGGGCATTCAAAATCAGAGTACTCTATGAGCGTTACCGGGGCATTCTCGCTGCCACGGATATGGTCATCGGCGCTCACGGCAATATCAACCCGGGTAACCTCCGGTACAGTAGCCGTATTGGTATTTGTTGGCAGCTCGTCGGCCGCGCCCGCAACCGTTCCATTCGTGTTGTTTGTGGAACTCTTCTCATCGTTGAGCATGGAAAAGGTGAGCCCGAAAGCGGTGAGGGATGCGAGCGTAATGCCGACCATTGCGCCCATGGCAAATGCCATCTTTGGCGGCGTTCTGTATACGACATTTTCTCCGCGCGTATTATCTTGTGACATAGAATAAACCTTTCGTAAGTTATAAATCAAATTCTATAGATACCCCCTCCATGCGTAGCGTTGCCACGCATATGTTTACCCATCTTACCAAAAAACTAAATTCTGTCAAGGGCTCTGCCGTGGAATAACCGACTACGGTGATTCTCCAGCATAAATCGCGATAAGATTCTCAATAATATAGGTAAGCTCATCGACGGTCATTGCGCCATCGTATCGGCGGTCGTTGATAAAAAACGTCGGCGTCCCGTCGACGCCGGCAGCAACGCCGGCAGTAAAATCATCCTGCACCTCAACGTCATACGACCCGCTATCAAGGCACTCACTGAAAACGTCGGCATCAAGCCCAACTTCTGCTGCGTAACGCTTGAGTGCCGTAACGCTCAAATCGCTCCTATTGACGAAGAGCTTATCGTGGTACTCCCAGAATTTTTGCTGCGCATGGGCACATTGGGCAGCTTCAGCCGCCTTCTGGGCGTCGGGATGCAAATCCGTGAGCGGAAAATCACGGTAGATAACCTTGATATGGTCACCGTAGGTGCTCAATATCTCGCGTACGACCGGAAAAGATTGAAAGCAGTACGGGCACTGAAAGTCCGAAAACTCAACAATCACTATCCGCGCATCTTTATTCCCTCCGTACGGATCATCATCGGTCGCAACAGATTCTGTCGCTACACTATTAATCAATCCGGCATCGCTGTTGCTATTCTTATTATTGCGGCTCACGAGGGCAGCAAAGTATACGATCAGCACGATCGCAAGTAAGCCCGTAATGCCGAGCACTACCAGCATGCTGGCATGCCGCTTTTTTTTGAATGTTGGTTCCGTAGCTTCCTGCTGCATACGACGCAAGGACGAGCATCTATTCTTACGGAAAAAGCAGCTTACCGTTATCGTCGTACACTTCGATAGCCTGTGTCGGGCATGATTTCGCCGCATCGAGGATTGTCTGCTCGTCCGCCCCTGATTCGCTCTTCACGGTTGCCTTCCCCTCAGCATCGAGCTCGAAAATATCAGGGGCGATCGCGACACACGTTGCCGCCGAAATGCACTTGTCACGCAGAACTTTGATCTTCATAGTGAGAATACTTAATAGTACGGTAACCCTATTGTACCATACCGATGCAACTCCTGCCATATCGGAACCGTACTCCTCGGGATCCCTACGCTGCCTTGCGTTTGCCAAGCTGGTGGTCAAACATCCAAATCCCATTGCCAGCATCGCCAATCTTCCCGAGTACCTGCACGATTTCCAGCGTCTGGGCTTCTTCCTCTACCTGCTCCTCGATGAACCAATGCAGAAACTGTTCAAATGCGTAATCTTTTTCTGCTCTCGCGAGCTCATACAACACGTTGATCATGCCGGTCACCTTCTGTTCATGCCCGTACGCCTGCTCGAATGCCGTGAGCGGGGATGTAAACGTTGTGGGCGGCTTCTGAATTGCTTGCAGCGCAACCGTCCCGCTCCGGTCCAGCAAAAATGCATAGAATTTCATTGCGTGCTCGACTTCTTCTTGCGCCTGCACCTTGAGCCACGATGCAAATCCCTGATAGTTGGCTGATGCACAGTAGGCTGACATCGCAAGATACAGATAGGCAGAGTAGAGCTCTGCCTGAATCTGTCCGTTGATCGCTGCTTCTACTTTCTTACTGACCATATTTTTAATGGTGTAATGAATTTATAATTTGTTAGCGTTGCGGTACCTCTCACTGACTGCATCCCAGTTAACGACATTCCAGAATGCCTTCACGTAGTCCGCCCGTACATTTTTATACTTCAGATAATAGGCGTGCTCCCAGACATCGAGGGCGAGCAGTGGCGTTCTCCCCGCTGAAAGCGGCGTATCTTGGTTCGATGTCTGCTCAACGCTGAGTTTGCCGTTATCGATGGTTAACCAAGCCCATCCCGAGCCGAAGAGCGCCGTTGCTGCTTCTTCAAATCGCTGCATGAACGTGTCAACCGACCCAAAGTCGCGCACGAGCGCTTCCTTCAGCTTACCGGCAGGCTTTCCCCCATCAGGGCTGAGAATTTCCCAGAAAAGGGCATGATTCACATGGCCGCCGCCGTTGTTTCGGACAGCAGTACGAATATCTGCCGGGATTGAATCAAGCTTGCGGAGAATATCCTCCGGCTGCTTCTGTAAGAGCACTCCGTCGTCCCCAAGGGCTGCATTGAATTTTGCCGTATAGGCGACATGGTGCTTATCGTGGTGGAGCATCATCGTTTCGCGGTCGATGTACGGTTCAAGGGCATCGTACGCATACGGTAATGCTGGCGTTTTAAACTGAGCTGGCATAGTATAATCGTTACTTATTATTTGAGTATTGACTATAGCATCGCCACAACAACCATGCAAAACGGGCATTGTTAATTCCGCGGATTCTCGATTCCGAGCGCCTTCCGGAGCGTAACGAGTGCGAGCAGAACGCACTTCTTGCGCGCCGGAGTTATCGGCACCCCGATATCGTTCAGGAAATCCTGGTCCGTATACTGCCCGAGCTCGGCGAGCGCCTTCCCCTTGACGATTTCCGTCAGCATCGAGGCTCCCGCGCGCGTAACGCTGCATCCGGTTCCGGTAAACTTAACGTCTGCCACTTTCTTCTTCCTGCCGTCGAGCCGATACGTTATCTGCACGCTGTCACCGCAAAGCGGATTATCGCGCCGAGCTGCGCCATCCGGATCTTTCAGCTCCCCGAAATTTCTCGGATGCTTGTGGTGATCGAGGATGATTTCCCGGTACATTGTCTTGTCGTCAGTCATACGCGAAACGTCTTTTTGACTTTATTAATTGCATCTACGAGTGCATGGATATCTTGACTCGTATTATAGAGGTAAAAGCTCGCACGGGCCGTCGCCGGTATTCCAATATGCTCGTGGAGCGGCTGCGTACAGTGGTTTCCTGCCCGCACCGCAACGCCCTCCTCATCAAAAATTGAAGCAAGGTCGTGCGGATGGACGTCCGCGACGGTAAAGGCTATAGCGCTCCCCCGCTCTTTTGCTTCGCCAGGTCCTACGATTGATATGCCGCCAATCTTTTTAAGCACATCGAGAGCCTCGGCCGTCAGCTCGAGCTCGTGCTGAAAAACATTTCCCATGCCGATCGACTGCAGAAAGTCGATTGCCGCACCGAAACCGATCACGTCGGCGATGCTCGGCGTACCGGCCTCAAACTTCCACGGGAGTTCGTTCCACTCCGCGCCCCCGATTCGTACGCGGGAGATCATATCTCCGCCCGTCAGGAAAGGCGGCATTGATTCGAGCAGCTCCTGCTTTCCAAACAGTACCCCAACCCCGGATGGGCCGAGCATCTTGTGCGACGAAAATGCGTAGAAATCAACTCCGAGGGCTTGCACGTCAACCGGAAAATGCGGCACGCTCTGCGCCCCGTCAACCAGAATGACCGCGCCCGTATGCTTACGGATCATGCGTACCATCTCTGTGACCGGATTAATCGTGCCGAGCACGTTCGACATGTGGGTGAATGCCACGAGCTTCGTCTTCTCGCTGAGGAGCCGCGCGAATGCTCTGAGGTCAATCCTTCCCTCAGGCGTGATCGGCGCGTACTTCAGCACAGCGCCACGTTCGCGTGCAAGCTCCTGCCACGGCACCATATTCGCATGGTGCTCCATGATGGTTATGAGGATCTCATCCCCCTTCTGAAGTGTATGCCTGCCCCACGAATACGCGACGAGGTTGATGCTCTCGGTCGCATTGCGGGTAAAAATGACTTCCCTGACGGAACCTGCGTTGATGAACGAACGCACCTTTTCCCGCACCGCCTCATACGCCTCCGACGACCGCTCTGAGAGGGAATATATTCCTCGGTGCACATTCGCGTAGTAACGATCATAGCATTCGCTCACTGCATCGATGACTGCCCGAGGTTTCTGTGTCGAAGCTGCGGAATCGAGGAAGACAAGGTCTGGATTGTTATGAAAAATCGGGAACTCCTTGCGGATTTTCTCTCCTAGTTTTCTGCCCATAGTTGCTGCTCTATCAGATGACCGGATGTAAAAAACTTTCCACGATCATGCTCCTCGCTTCGGCATCGGCGATTCCCCGTGACATCAGATAGAAGAGCTGCCGCTCGTCAATTCCGCTCGTCGTCGAAGCGTGTGAAGCGCGCACGTCATCAGCTAAAATCTCGAGTTTCGGCACTGATGTCGCCGTGGCTCCATCAAGCAGGAGCACATTGTCGGTGAAGTGCGACTGTGCCTGCTGCGCTCCCGGATCTATCTTAATCATTCCAGTGAACGCTCCCGCCGACCGCCCTTCGAATACCCCATGTATCAGTATACCACCTTTTGTTTTTGGCGCCCGATGGTGCATGGTTATATCAAACGAGTGCCGGGCTCTCCCCTTTCCGTGAAATCCCGCGAGCACCTCGGCCCGGGCGCCCGTTCCGCAGAGTTCAATCCCGACAACCTGCTCAATGGTGCCGTGGTTCCGTACCACATTCACGAGCTGCAACAAGCTCTCCCGCTCCAGGATAAACAAAGCGGTCTGCGTACCCGCCAGATCAACGGTGGCATGCACGCCTGCCCGGATGACACAGCGCGTAGGTCTGGAAATGGCTGCCGAGCCGCTTACCTTTATATCCATTTGAGCGAGTGGCATAATGTGCGCCTTATCCTACTGATCCTTCCATCTCGAGTTCAATGAGGCGGTCGAGCTCCGCTGCGTATTCGAGCGGAAGCTCCTTCACGATCGGCTCAATAAAGCCCGATACGATCATGCTCATTGCCTGCGCCTCAGTAAGCCCGCGGCTCATGAGGTAGAAGAGCTGGTCCTCGCCGATGCGGCCGACGGACGCTTCATGGCCGATGCGCGAGCGCGGCTCACGTATCTCCATCCTCGGGTACGTGTCCGACCGCGAATGCTCATCGAGCAAAAGCGCATCGCAGACAACGTTCGAACGCACGCCCTCCATCCCCCGTGCAACCCGAACGAGGCCTCGGTACGATGTCCGCCCCCCCTCCTTTGAAATCGACTTGGAAATGATATTTGAAGATGTTTCGGGGGCGCCGTGAATCGCCTTGGCGCCGGCATCCTGGTGCTGGCCCCGGCCGGCGAGCGCGATCGAGAGCAGGTCACCGCGCGCCTTCCTGCCGAGCAGGTAGACGGACGGGTACTTCATGGTCACCCGGCTGCCGAGGTTCCCATCGACCCACTCGACGGTCCCCTCCTCATACACGAATGAACGCTTGGTGACGAGGTTATACACGTTACGGGACCAGTTCTGCACGGTCGTATACCGGACGCGCGCACCGGGCTTGACGATGATTTCCACGACCGCTGAGTGGAGGGAAGCCGAGGAGTACACGGGAGCCGTACAGCCTTCCATATAGTGCACGAAGCTGCCGGGTTCTGCAATGATGAGCGTGCGTTCGAATTGCCCTGCCCGTTCTGCATTGATCCTGAAGTAGGACTGCAGCGGAAAATCAACCGACACTCCCTCGGGAATGTACACGAGGCTGCCGCCTGACCACACCGCCGTATTGAGTGCCGAAAATTTATTGTCGCCGGCGGGAACGACCGTACCGAAGTACCGTTCAATGAGTTCCGGGTGTTTCCTGAGACCCGTATCCATATCGGTAAAGATCACCCCGATTTTTTCCATCTTCTCCTGTATGGAATGGTATACCGCCTCTGACTCATACTGTGCCATTACTCCGGTGAGATGCTTCCGCTCCGCTGCGGGGATGCCGAGGCGATCGTATGTTGACTTTATCGCTGGCGGCACGTCATTCCAACTCTCTGCGACGCGTTCTGTTGGCTTGAGGTAGTAGTATAGTTCGCCGAAATCAATGGGTGATACATCCGGCCCCCACCGCTGCATCGGCTTTCTCATGAAGGTGCGGTACCCGTGCAGGCGTTTGCGGCGCATCCAGTCAGGCTCGGATTTAACGTGTGAAATCTCTTCGACGATCTTTTCTGACAGCCCCTTTCCGCTCGAGTACGAATACGCGACCTCGTCGGGCCGCTCGGCCGCCGCTTCAGTGCCGATACTGGGAAGCGTTTTCCTCATATGCCCTTCTTCCAAAGCCAATCGTACCCCCGCCTCTCGATCTGCGTTGCAAGCGAGCGGGCACCTGACCGCACGAGCTTGCCGTCACGTACGACGTGCACGTGGTCCGGCTTAAGGTACTTCAGTATCCGGCAGTAGTGGGTGATCACGAGGATGCTCATCTGCGGATTCATCACCCTGTTGATGCCCTGCGTGACTGCCCGCAGTGCATCGATGTCGAGCCCCGAATCAGTTTCATCGAGTATCGCGACGGTGGGCTCCAGTACGGCGAGCTGGAGTATTTCCATTTTTTTCTTTTCTCCACCAGAAAATCCCTCGTTGAGCGAACGGTCGGTTAATTTCCGCCTAATACCGAGGAGCTTGAGCTTGTGTTCAAAGTGTTTTCTGAATTCGAGAGGCGGCATTGCCCTGTCCGGATGGACCGCACGGTACGCTGACCTCAAGAAATGTTCGATCGACAAGCCGGGCACTTCAACGGGATACTGAAACGACAGAAAGAGGCCGAGCCGAGCCCGCTCATCTGGTTTTTTCGCCGTGATGCGCTTCCCTTTCAGCCAGATTGATCCGTTCGTCACACGGTATCCGGGATGGCCCATAATAGCGGATGCGAGCGTTGATTTGCCCGAACCGTTCGGGCCCATAAGCGCATGGATCTCTCCGGGCTTCACGGAGAGGCTGAGGCCTTTGAGGATCTTCCTGCCCCCTGCAACGACATGGAGCTTTTTAACGGCAAGGTTCTCCATACGGCGTCAGTAGCAGCAGCTCTCCTTATACCCGCAGTTTTCGCATACCGACGACTTGCCGCCGCTGAGCGAGCACATCATCGCACCGCAGACCGGGCAGTCCTGCGTATGGTCGCCGTAATACCTATCGCGATTTTGCAGAGGCATAGTAATCGCAGTTAGCACTGAAACTGCACGCTTTACATACAGGCGTGTCTTTTTTTAAATCTTCGAGCAGGTCGCCGCATGCCATGCAGAAAAGTTCGGGGGTGAGCTCTTGCGGCGAATGCGTACGCTGGCACTTTCTGCACACGCCCCGAATCTCGTAGTTCTCCGACCGAACCATAAAATGGTTACTCCGGGCGAGCTTTTTCATCTCCCGCATGAGCCTGGCATCCGTACTGCCCCGGAGGTCTTCAATCCCATGGCACTGCTCGCACACAAAGTGCACGTGACTGTCGACCCTGCCCTCAAATCGAGTAACCTTATCGATGGCAAACTCCTTCAGGTAGCCGTGTTCACGCAGAAAGCCCAAGTTCCGGTATACGGTGCCGATGCTGATCCGAGGGAGCACCTTCTTGACGCCGGAAAAAATCGCTTCTGCAGTAGGGTGCGAATGATCCCGCCGCACGTAATCCAAGATAACGAGGCGCTGTTTGGTCAAGCGCCAATCGCTTTTCTTCGTCGCTGGGGCCTTCTGCCGGGGCATTGCAAAAAACTTATTGAGAATAATTATCAATAAGTATTATACCCCCTGTTCATTATGATGTCAATTCACCGCCTCCGCCTTCGCTCCCACGCACGCACCTCCCGCTCATTCATCCCGAGGTAGTGTCCGATCTCATGATGTACGACCTCGCGTATAAGCTGCCGGACCGAAGACGGATCCGAACCGGCGATTTGCTCGATCGAGCGCTTGAAAAGCGTAATTTTATCTGGCAGAACGCCCGAATAGTACGCACTCCGCCCAGGCAACGGCACTCCCTCATACAGCCCAAGGAGCAAGCCGCGCGACCTGATTTGCCGCTCTGTTTGCCGGGCTGCGCGAACCGAATTTTCTACCACGAACGCGACATTACTCATTTGTCCGCGAACCGCAACGGGCACTTCCGCGATCGCTTCGCGGACATACTGTTCAAACTGTTCGAGCTTCATGCTGTTATTCTATACGTACCGGCAGTTTTTTCAACTCGAACGAATCCGTTCATCCATTAAACTGAGAGAATATGGGATCTAAGCGTCGTTGTTAAAAAAACGTAATGCCCCCTCAAGCGCTCAACTCTGGATTCTGCCTGTGCAGCGATGGGCAAGAAAAAACACCCTGCCCATTTTATACGCTCGCTGAAGGGCAGCGCGCTGCCTGACCTTTCATTTCAAAAACATTAACCGCTTACTCCCTCAGTGATATTATGCCGCTCGATCTCAAAAATTCTCCGTTTCTTGAGCGCCTCGAGCGCCAGGCTGATGCGGTCATCGCTCTGGCCATACAGGGTAAACAGGCGCTCTCCTTTCCGCACTGTCTGGCCGAGGTGCTTATTGATATAGATGCCGGCGAGTTTCTCATGCGGGGCGCCGAGGATTCTCGCAACCTGATCAATCATCTCATCATCAACATCGACAACGATACCGCTGAAGGCGGCGTGCTGGCGGCACCGCGATGCTGCCATAGTCACATCTTCTGAATCCACATTCGGATTTCCTCCCTGTTCTTTAATGATTTGCTGCATTTTCTTCCATGCTTTGCCTGACGAGAGCGCTTCCGCCGCGAGCATGTGACCCTGGCCTGGTTTTGCCTTTCCGGTCAGCTCGAGCAGTTTACCGGCCAATCGGACGCTTTTCTTCTGCAGATCTGACGGCCGGTAGTCCTTCTGTTGCAGCACCCGCAGCACATCGCGCGCCTCGAGCGCAGGGCCGATGCCACGGCCTACCGGCTCCATCGTTTCAGTCAGTACGACATTAATCTTGATCCCAAAACGCTTTGCTACGTACTCAAAGTCCTTCTTGACACCGATTGCCTGTTCCTTTGTTGTCACCTTGACATGCGGACCGTACGGCAAGTCAACGACGAGGTGGGTAACGCCCATCGCAACCTTCTTGGCCATGATGCTGACGACCATCTTATCGAGCGGCTCGAGCCGGAGCGAGTGCTGTACGCGAATGATATAGTCATCAGCCGGAGCCAGGCGAAAACTGCCGCCCCATATCAAGCAACACTGAATTTTCTTAATAATCTGCTGCACCTTATTGAAGGGGATTGAAACCGGCGCGAGTACCTCCATCGTATCAGCCGTGCCGGCAGGAGAGGTAATGGCCCTCGACGAAGTTTTCGGTATGACGACGCCATAGGAAGCAACAATCGGGATGACTACCATTGTTGTCCTGTTGCCGGCAACGCCGCCGATTGAGTGCTTATCGGCAATAATCTTTGACGGCAGCTTAAGCACCTCCCCGGTCTCAGCCATTGCCTTCGTCATGTAGTACAGCTCCTCGTTGGTGAACGGTTTAATGAAGCTCGACGCGACGAAGTATGTCGTCTCTACTTTTGAAAGCTTGTGGTGCACGATATCGTCGATGATCGAATGCATCTCATCGTACGAGAGCTCACCGCCCAAAAGCTTCTTCCGGATTGCCTCGATAGAGTGCGGGCGCGACAAAACACGCAACGAAACGGGTTCGTTGAGCTTGACTGAACGGTACTTCCAAATTTCCCGAAAAAAACCGATCTCGCCCTTCTGAACCTTGCTGCGGGTGTAGTACGCAACCGCCGTTGCACGGTTGTGTTTCCAGCGGATCTCAATGAGGTCACCCATGACAATTCCGAAGGTCTTCGCCTCTTCCTGCTGAAGCACGACAACCCACGGCTGTCCGCCGGATGCGAAGTCGAGCTTGCGTGCGCGTAAAAAAAATGGCATAGCCGCCAGCCTGTCTTATGTATTAAATCATGTTATTCCGACGGGCAAAATAAATGCTCGTGAGTACGATACAACCCATGAGCACGAAGACTACCCAGAGACCGATCGGATGGTCTGCGAACGGAAGCCCCTCGACGTTCATGCCGTAGATGCTCGCAACGAGCGTCATCGGCAGCAGTGCAACTGAAATGAGCGTCAGTGTCTTGATGACCTCGTTCGTCTTCTGGTTGATCATCGACTCGTTCGTCGAGTACAAGCCATCGACCGTATCGCGGTAGCCTTCGAACGCTGCCCAGGTATTCTCGATGTAGTCATGCACATCATCATAGTACACAGAGAGCCTGTCGGGGATCAGCTGCCCTTTAAGATGGACGAGGCGGTCAATCATTTTAATCTGCGGTTCGAGCAACCGGCGGAGATTGAGGATATTCCTCCTGATGATCGCGAGATTCGTCGTGGCGGCTTTATTCCTGCTCGAGTACACTTCCTCCTCGACCACAGACAGCTGCTCGGCAACAACGTTAATGACCGAAAAGCTCTGGCGGTAGCGCATGTCGATAATCTTATAGAGGAGGTATGCGGGATTATTTTTTAGCTCATCAAATTTGAAACCGCGCTTCACCTTCTTCTGCATGCGCGCGAAATAGTCATTGAGCGATTTATCCGGCTCGGTCGTGAGCGTGATAAGGTAGTCTATGCCGAGGAAAACATTCAGCGATGAAACGTGCACGCGGCGCGTCCGCTCATCATAGATCGGAAAATGGTAAATCATAAACAGATACCCGGAATAGATGTCGAGCTTTGGCCGCTGCACTCCTTCCCGGCAGTCCTTGATATCGAGGGGGTGAAATTTGAAATTCTCCTCAAGGTACTCGATATCTTCGTCAGTGATATCGGTAATGTGGACCCACCTGAGGTTGTAAATTTTGTTAAACTTAATTGGCATAACCCATGCTCCTCAATGCGTAACCATTCATACGGTACATACAGTATAGCGTACCTTTTTTGAAAAAACAAAGACACCTGCATCACTGCAGTCAAACCCCCATCAATCCACGCCCGATCCTATCGAGGATAACTCGTGCCGCTCGGCCCATTACGCTCGGCCAGCACGGCATTAAGCTCTTTCATGAGCGGTTCGAGGGGTATGCCGTGTACCGCTGCACCGGCTTCGAGAGACTCGTACGGCGATACGGCGCATCCGATACAGTGAAAGCCGTGGCGCATAAGTACGGAGGCCGCTTCGGGGTACTTATGTAAAAGTTCTCCGATGAGAATATCCTTTTGCACAGTGGCCTTGTTCCTGCTCGTACCCGGTACCGTTCCCTTCTTTTTTTTCCGTTGAATTTTCATAGTAGGCAGACACCCGACAGGTTACTGTACGGATCATCGTACACGGCCTGAACAATCTCGTCAAGGAGCCACCGGTTGACTCTGGGCGGATTTCTGGTACAGTAGGGGTATGCAAAACGTGCATTTTACGCCACCGCAGCTCGCCCCGCTCTTCGGGGTAAACGTCTCCACGATCAAACGGTGGGCTGATAACGGCTACCTCGAAACAGACCTCACCGCCGGAGGCCACCGCAGAATATCCAGGGAGCAGCTCGAGTTTTTTATCAAAAAGTACCCGCGGTATGCTAAAAATTCATACGTCTTGCGCCGGCTGCTCAAGAAAGAGCACTGTCCGGACGTCCACTGCTGGAAGGCATACTACCGGCTCCTCAAGAATAATGAGGGAGACCGGGCAGCTGAAATCATTGACAAAGAGTACCTCGCGGGCTCCCCGATCCTGGGAATCCTCAGCAAGGTGATCACGCCGACGATGCGGCAGATGAGCGCTGACTGGTCCGATGATACAATCTCGGTGTATGAAGAGCACCGAATGAGCTTCACGATCCGTACGCACCTCATGAAGCTCTCACAGTACGTGCCGTCAACGGTCACCAAACGGTCACCCTCGGCTATTCTCACCTGCGCGCCCGGCGAGTACCACGAACTTCCGCTGCAGCTGCTTGAGCTCGTCTTTAAAATCAACGGATGGAATACCCACACGCTCGGCGTAAACATCAGCATCCAAGAGCTCATCAAGGCCGCGAAAAAAATCAAGCCGCGGGTCATCATCAGCTCAAAGACGTATGCGACAAAGGAATCGCCCGCATACTACAAGAAGCTCTTTGCATTTGCTGATAAAAACGGCATCTGCCTCGCTTTCGGAGGCGGCGCGTGGGGGAAAAAATTCACGTACGCCCCGTGGAAATCAAAAAAATGCGCGCGGTTTTTCCCGGCACTGGCGGAATTCAGCAACTTCCTGAAAACCTACCGCCGAAAGGCAGCATAAACACTACTCCGGCAGGAGCAGGGTTAGGGCAACAAACACAGCCACGCTTCCGAGCATGCCCATCGCGAGGAGCCCTGGTTTTTTATAGCTATGTGCCATTGGCCACAGTTCATGGAGAGATATGTAGATCATGATTCCGGCTGTCGCTCCGAGCAGGTATGCATTGATGCCACTCATTAATTGAACAGCGACGAGCCCGAGCAGCGCCCCGGCGGGTTCGGCTAATCCTGATATAAAACCGATTTTAAAAACCGATGACCGGCTCTTCCCCGCAGCGATGAGCGGTATCGCCATGGCAAATTCTTCCGGAATATTGTGGAGCGCTATCGCAATCGCGACGAGGATTCCCAGGTTGGGAGCGTGGATATACGAGTTAGCCATTGCAAATCCCTCAGGCACATCGTGCAGCACGAGCCCGAGTGCAATCATATACGCGGCGACGACCATCCGGTGGCGGCCCCTCCCGGGCGGTTCATGGCACCGGCCCATCCCGCTGTGTGGACGGCGTCCCTCGCGTATGAGGTGGGTATGCGGAATAATATGGTTAAGCAGAATCGCAAGCCCAACCCCAAGAGCTACAGCAAACAACGTTGCGGCAATGCCCGATTCGCTGGCCGCCTCCGGAAGGAGCTCAAAAACTGAAATAAGCACCATAATGCCAGTTGAAAAACCGATGCCCGCCACGATGATAGTGGAGCTCCGCCTGCACAGGTACGCGAACGCCACGCCGATTATTGTCGTGATTCCGGATATAAACGCGAGAGCGAGGATTGGACCGTATGGCACGCCTTCAATCATATTTCGGATGTTTCAATGATCCGGACATTGGGCCCGCCACCTGAACGGGGCATGACGAGCACTTCGTCTTTGCCGTCAGCATCAATATCGCCGCCTGCGACCATGACGCCGCCAAGGTAATTGGTGCCGAAGGCGAAGAATTCCTGCTGGAGTTCTTCGCGGATGTTGTAGCGGCGGACTAAAGGCGTGGCGTTGTCGCCGACACCGACAATGAGCTCCTTGGTGCCGTCGCCGTCCGTATCAAGCCCGGCAACCTGCACCCCGCCGCGGTAGTCGGTGTTGAACGCGTAGAACCCGGGGGAGAGCCGTTTGAGCTCATTGGGCCTGATTTGGAATATCTGGACATGGGGGGCGCCCCACTGGGGTCCGGTCACGATCTCATCCTTGCCGTCCCCGTCCATGTCAATGGTGGTGATGTTGATGCCCCCTCTGAAGTTGGGGTCGTATGCCATGAAATTGGTGAGGATTTTGCCTTCCATGCTGTACACCAGTACGTGGGGGCCGCCGCCCTGGCGGGCAGCAACCACGATCTCGGAGGTACCGTCGCCGTCCGTATCGCCGCACGAGAGGTGGACGCCGCCCGTGTATTTGCCGTCCAGAACGTAGAACTCATCGGCTACCTGGGTGCCGCCTGAATCAAAGATCCTTACTACAGGCCAGCCTCCCGTGCCCTGGGCAGTGACGATCTCGTCGTAGCCGTCACCGTTCACGTCGCAGGCTGAGACCGTGACGCCATTGCGAAGGGACTGGTCGTACGCGAAAAACTGGGCTTTCTTGTTGCCGTTTGCGTCAAATACCTGTACGTGGGGGCCCATGCCGTCGCCCGTGCCGGTGATGATCTCGGCAGCATCGGAACCCAAGACGTTCCCTGACGTGAGCTGGTACCCGCCCCGGAGGGATTGGGCGTACGCGAAAAAGGATGTGCCGGAGGCGACGGGGGCGGTGTATTGATTTGAAACTGAAGTCCCTGCCTGAAAAGTCATATACCATTCCCACGCAGGTTTTGCAGAAAAATCTGTTTTCAGTAAACCAAAATCATCCTCATATGCATCGCCAGTGTTTCTATCAATAACATTAAACAATAATACTTTTTCAACTTCGTTTGTCGAGAGTAAATATGGTACCGCTGCTTGTAGGTACTGATTCTGAAAATCTTCCGAGTAATCACTATAGGTCGAGCACCCAAGCTCGGTAATCCAGATTTTATCCGACGAGCGGTACTTGTTCACGACGGCAAGTGCGCTTGCGAAGTCGCGCTGCAGCGAATCCAGGTTACCGTCTGCTTTATATCGATCACAGTAGTACACATGGAAAGACGGTTCGTCAAAATAATCCCCTGCCTGCTGGTACAAACCCTCGAGGAATGAGGCGTTTGGCCATGAAAGCGGCGCATGCAAGACAAGCGCATCAGGATCGACCGCTTTAACCGCCTCGTATCCGGCCTTGAGATATGGAATGTAGGCGGCAACAGTATTCGGTAAAAAATACTTTTCCAGATCCGGCTCATTCCACATTTCCCACACCTTGATGTAGTCTTTGTGGGCGGTAACTACTTCGGTTACAAACTCTTTCCAGCCATCAATGCTTGGAAGCTGGTCAACGCCTCCGGCGATCATTCCAACAATATTCATCCCGTTGTCCCGGTACAAATTGCGCACCTCTTCATAGCGCTCTGGTACCGACGGCTGAGCGTATGATTCGATGTCAAAACGTTCCCGGACCCACCGCGTTTCAGACTCCGTCAACGCTTCAATCATTGAGGCGTCATAGCCTGCTCCGCTCGTGATGGCGAGGTGAACGTTGAGGCCGACAGTGTCTTTTGAAAGTGTAGTTGTATTTATTTCTGCTAGCAGAGAATCAATTGATGGCGAAACAACACCTTGCGGTATTGCGATGTATCCTTCTTCATCAAGGTGATTATCATTTTCAAAAAAATCTGCAGACTGAATACCATTTTGACCTATAGTTATGTCAAAGGTGCGCATTAAATTTGATTCCGTTATTGCGGGCTGAAATCCTCCTGCCCACTCATCATACTCATCATAGAGCTTCACCGTGTACTCACCTGGCTCACGATACATCCAAAAACCCATGATATCACTAATCATCTGGTCATCATATGTTGCTTCTTCTCCCTTTGGAGTGATCAACATTCTCGTCTCAGCAGTGTAGATTCCATCATCCGTCAGAATTCGCCCATACACGTTTGGTTCTCGAAAACTAATATCCCCAAGTTTAAATGTTTTATTGCTGGTTACGATCCCAAGATCAATTCGATCAGGCCGATGCTGCTTTTTAAAATCACCATTTACATCACGAATCATCTGCTTACTCTCACCAATGAAAGTAACGTACACGTGGTATGTCTCTGGATCGTATGCTGCGAGCTGCTCTGGAGTGTACGGATCGGTGCCACCCTCAAAGTAACCCCCCAACGATCCCCAATCCCACGAGGTAACCGAAAAATCACCCTCATTACTTACCGTATCTCCCTGCCCTATTTGAAATTGTTCATTATAAGGACTATTATCTCGTCCAACATAGAGCATCACTGTTACGCCCCTATTTACAGGGGTATCATCATACCCGTATAATGTCCCCGTAACTGTAATAATAGGTAGCGTTGATTCAGTCACTGCTTCCACATCAATTGCTAATGTGGAAAAAAAGAGTATGACAATCGTGCAAGAAAAAATAACAATCAAAGAGGATGCAAAATGTTTACTCATATTTTTATGTTATTTCTAAATATCCCCCGGCTCAATGATCCTGACGTTGGGGCCGCCACCTGAACGGGGCATGACGAGCACTTCGTCTTCGCCGTCCGACAGCATCACTCTGCCAGTAACGGTAATGGTAAAATCAGCGGCAGCCTGTACCTCACCCTGTGCGGCTGATCCGGAAATGCTAATCAAAAAAGCTCCTACTCCAATCAGTAAGCTTACAATCCCGGCGGATATAAACTTTTCTTTCATTTTTTTGTTTTTTATTTTGATTTGTATCTACATTATAGCATAAATTGAACGTTCTTTCAATAGAAAACTACCCCCGAAAAAATTCGGGGGTAGAGTATATTCTTTCCTGTTTTTGGAAAACCTACTCGTTTGAACCGGTAATGATAGTGACGTTCGTCTTGTCATCGACGACATTCGCCGAAACGGTCACATAACGGTTTTCCTTCTCGCCGGTCATGGTCATGCCGTCCCCGACGTCGAGAGTAGCAGTGATCTCCCAGCCGTCATCGGTGAGCTGCGACTGGTACTCAGCTTTCACGTCCGCAACTGAATCGTCCGTTTCAATTCCCACCTGGAACCCGTCCGTCTCATCGATCGTGAGCGATGACAGCACCGTTCCGCTTATCACGTAAACATCTGACGGAAAATTATCAGGTACACTCGCCGCATCCCCGAACTGCATCGAGCTGCCGTTCGTGTTGATCGAAAGGCTGTCATCGTCAATATCAACGTCCGCGCTTTCGTTCGTCGAGCTTTCAATGAGCGTCTCGGCAGCTTTTTCACCGCACGCACTCAGCGTAACGGCGAGCACGAAAACCGCAGCGATGAGTAATGCTTTTTTCATACGCATAACCTGCTCCCCTAGTTAGTTTATTATTGCTAATTCCAGTATAACAAACTTCTCCACAATAAAAAAGCGGCTGGAGCAAAAAACCTCAGCCGCTAACGCTACTCCTCGTTGGACTGCGTTCAACTACTCGTCGACCGCAATTCCATATCCGGAAAGGTACTCCCTGACCGTCCTCTTGATTCGCCCGAAGTCCGTTTCCGGCAGCTGCTCACTGAAGTACTGCAGCAGCCACCGTATCGCATTCGATTCGACAATCTCTGCCATGACGCGCGCCAGATTCACATCGAAGAGCCATGCTAAGAAGTACAGCATGTACCCCTCATATGAACGCTCCTCATTGCGCCGTTTCACACCATGGAAGTCCGGAACTTCCCGTCGCTCAAACGTCGACAGAAACGAGGCGGGGATGACCGCATGACGCTCGGGTATCCCGTGCATCGCAATCTCCCGCTCCTTCTTCCAGCGCAGGTAGAGATACTGCGCCGTAGTCTCCTTGAACGTGCTCAACTTGTCGATATCGCGGAGCAAGACCGTCACGAAGTACTTTACGTTATCGAGGTACTCAGGCGACTCCGGAAGGGTCGGTGTCCATGCGCCGAAGTGGTGGAGAATCGCGTACTGGGCGACTTCCCATGCTCCCGCCGAAAGGGTCCCATCAATCACTCCCCACTCCTGCAATAGATTCACTGATTCTTCACCGTGGTGCTCGAATTGCCGATAATCACCGGGCAGCGAGCCGAGTTTTTTCAGCGCTTCAATCGCTCTCCCGATATCATGGGCCCGGTAGATGAAGACCAACAGCTGAAACAGCTCATTGCTCAATTCGCCTCGAAAACTGGCGATTATTGGATGGACGAGCTCCGGCGTCACGACCACATGCTGCAGCTTCTTGCGCCACATGTGGTCCGCAGGTAAACGATTAAAAAGCTCGGGCATGCGTTCATCGAGAATACGATGAGCGCGATCTAACGCGCCAACATGGATCGGTTCGCCTAAGTCAAGAACGATGGGCTCTCCCTTGACTACAATCTGCATTAACCCCATCTCAACACCTCTTGTGCTATTGCGTATAACGCAGTTTTCACAAAGAACAGTAATACGAACGAGCTCCGCATCGTACACTACAAAGGCATCTCTGTCAAGAGAGAATAATGAAATTCCCCAAGAATTACTTGCTGCTGTTTTTTTGCTCTTGAATGCCCGCTTTTTCCGCTAGTTTTGCGAGCCTCGTTGTAACAGCCACAACGATTACCGTGACGGCAATCGCATAGACGAATAAACCGATAATATTCGACGTTGAGCCGAATACTTCCTGGAACAGCGCCTTAATTGCTTCGTTCCAGGCGAGTGCCGCGACGAGCCCGAACGCCGTTGTCGCGAGCTGCAGCATTGTTTTGAGATACTCTTTTCCTGCCATAGTGAGCATGGTTAAAAAATCTTTTCTTCAGTATACCACGTCCCGTGTTTCGCCTGGGCTTGACAAACCGCCCCGCATAAGCTATCATGCCTAGTTCTTTTTTATAAGAACACTCTATTAATACCTCCTTCTATTCGAGGCTAGAGTTACGCAACCCGCGACCTCTTTCCAGGGGAAGGAAGCGCCTATGGAGGGTCAACTTCATGACCACTACTTCCTGGACGCCTGATGACGAGCGCACGCTCGTCGAACTGCTCGAACGCCTGCCACAGCCGTGGCCCTATTCCGTGTTTCGAGCCATGGTAACAAAAATCCCATACGCTTCGGTGGAGGTGATCCTCCTCAAGCGTGTGGATGGCAACATCCTGGTCCATCTGATTGAACGGGACGCCACCGATCCCGACTTCAGGGGCCAGCTGCACTTTACCGGCAGCGTTGTCAGGGAAACCGACAGCACTTTTGAGGATGCAATACAACGCATCTTCAATAATGAGCTTAACGCGAAACTCGTTGACGCCCACTACGTGGGATACGGCAATGAACCGCCGCTGCTCATTGATACCCCTCGTGGCAAGACCGTGGAGATTATCTATCTCTGCACGGCTGACAGGGAACCAACGGTCGGCGCATTCTACGACGTGGATAATCTCCCGCCGAATCTCATTCCCCATCAGCTGCCTGCCCTCAGGCTCGCGATTGACTACTTCACGGCGAAGTGGCCGCGATAGATTGAAGAAGCATCTTATCAAGAGGGCGCCCCATTCCGGACGTCCTCTTTTTCATTTGAACCAATTTACTTCCCAAAATTCACTCCGCCCCGGAAACCCTCGGGAAATACCCAAAACCAGTCTTTGAGCACCTCGACATCGGAATCGTAATCGTACACGCGCAGGTTCGGGCCGCCATGGGAGGCCGGCGACGCCATGACCTCGTCAAAACCGTCAGCGTCAGTGTCGTGCACAAACAGGTTTACCCCGCCCGTGAAATGCTCGTCATACGCCATGAATGAATCGACTTCTTCGAAATCAGTGCCGTCATAGCGCAGCACCTTGACCGTGGAATCACCCAAGGTCTTGGGAGCGACGACGACTTCGTTGTAACCATCGCCGTCCGTGTCCCCGACCTGCATGGAAAGCGTGCCGCGGTAGCTGTTATCGTACGCCATGAGCCAGTCCAGCAGCTCGAGCTCATCCGAGCCGTTGAGCGAGTAAATGCGGATATTGGGGCCGCCATTCAGGAACGGGGCGACAATAATGTCGTCACTGCCGTCAGAATCCACGTCACCCGTGGCTACCTGCACCCCGCCGAAAAACGTATCCTGGTACGCGGTCACGCTGTCGACGAGGTCAAATGCCTGAGTGCCGGCATTGTACCGGAATACCTTCACCTCCGGCGACATGGCGCCCCGGGGGGTCACGATGAGCTCGTCAATACCGTCATTGTCAAGGTCGCCGGCTGCCACATTCACGCCACCGCGGAATTCCTCGCCGTACCCAAAAAACCAGTCCAGAAGCTCAAATGCTTCTTCGGTTGCATCGTACGTATAGATGCGGATATTGGGGCCGCCGGCGCCGATCGGGGTTACCGCGATGTCTTCCGCGTGGTCGCCGTCAAAGTCCCCGGTCGCGACGTTCACCCCGCCGGTGAAGCCCTCGTTGAACGCGAGTGTGTTTGCCATTTCCGTGCCGTCCAATTCAAACGCCTTGATGCGGGATTCGACGCCTGCACCGGGCGTAATCACGATCTCGTTCACCCCGTCCGCGTCAATGTCCGCCTGCTCCACTTCCAGGCCCATGCGGAGAGACTGGTCATAGGCAAAAAAGGAGGAAATCTGGGTGCCAGCATCATCCACAACCCGGACGTTGGGGCCGCCTGCTGAGGCGGGGGTAACGACGATGCCGAGGGAGGGCCGGATGCGATCAATGGTGAACGTCCATGCACCGGCCATCGCATTTCCCACGACATCATCCGCGGCAACACCAACGCTGATAAGCTCTCCGGGTATAAAACTATCAGCAGGATTAATCGTTACGACATACCCGTTCTCGCCGTTGTGCTCGATCGTGCCGCTGTATCCAGCTTGGAAAACGCCTCCGAGAATCACATCCGTATCGCCAAATACCACGCTCAGCGTCCCGAGATCAACGTCCCAAACAGCGTCGGTAATTTCAAATGAAACATCGGCGTCAGAGGCGACGCTGATTTCATTTGCTGCCGGTGATGGAGACAATACAACTGGGCCGCCGCTGTCATCCACGCTGCCAACCCATACCTCAACTCCGGTTACTAAATTATCTGCACTACCATACAGCGCGTACTCCCACACCGCGAGATCGCGGCACCGAAAATTCAATGCATTTCCGAAGCCGTCATCGTTTATCTGGGTCCACTCGTCAAGCTCGTACACCCACACTTCAGTGCCACTCGCTTCGTTCGTGGTGCTCGCGTATAACAGGTCGTGGTACTCAGCAAGCGAAAGAACGGTCCAGTTGTCCGCGCTCCCGAACCCTCCCGTCATCAGGGAATCCAGATTCGTGCCGTCATAGGTCCAAATTTCAGCGCCAGTTATTGGATTGTATGTGCCGATAAACAGCCGATCCTCGTACACGGCGAGGCTGATAATCCCGATGTTCGTTGTTCCAAATCCGTCAGTGCCGATTTGCGTCCAGTCAGTGCCGTCATACGCCCACAGCTGGCTGCCGTTCCCATTGTACGTTCCTGTAAACAGCTTATCCTGAAACGTAACCATGGGGACTGCGTATAGGGTGAAGGTTGTCCCGAATCCGTCAGCAACAATTTGCGTCCAGTCAGTGCCGTCATACGCCCATATTTGCGCTCCCGTTGTCAGGTTCAGTGTTGTCGCATATAAATAATCGTTATCCCCATACATGCCCCAAATGGATGAATTAGCAGCGTCCCCAAAACCGTCCGTATTCACCTGGGACCAGTCGGTACCATCGTACGCCCAGACCTCAGCGCCCGTTACGTCGTTCCGGGTACCCACATACAGGTTGCCATTAAATACGGCCATATGATAGCAATCGCTGTTATTGAAGTCCCCGAATCCGGTTATCGATGCTAATGTCCATTCAGTTCCATCGTATGCCATGATGCTATAATCGGCCACTCCATGAACCACGCAGGCATAGAGCATCCCGTCGAATTCCTGAAAATCATACACAACCATACGATCGGGATCGCCAAAGCCGTCCTCGTTAGCTTGCGCCCACGTGATATTTTCCGCTGCTCGTGCGGCCTGTGCGCCGATGAGCAATCCGCCGACGGCAAGGAACGCAAAGAGCAGATACCCCATCCGAATCGTTTTCATACGTATTATGGTTACAGCTTAGTAATTATTGGCATGTGCATACGAATCCTCCAAGACTATGCCGATTTGCTCGCGGCGCGCCGCAAAAAATCCTTGATCTCATGGAATCCGGTTGCGCGAGGCGCCCACCCAGCTGGTTCTGTCTTGAGCGCGCGCTCAATCTCCTCAATCGGCATCCACCGGGCGTCTGTGACTTCCCCGTCTGGAAACGAAAGCGCAGCCGCACCACCAGCATATTCTAAAAAGTAGGTGGCGGTAAACTCTTTATTATTGCCCTTGTGCCGCTTCAGTACCGGGCCCCGGGTGAGCTTCGCAAGCGGTACCTCGATGCCGGCCTCCTCTTTCAGTTCCTCCAAAACCGTTTCATCGTAGTCCTGGCCAGCGATGCAGTGCCCGCCGAAACGGGTATCCCACGCATTCGGATCAGAGTCGGCCCCGGCAAACCGCTTGTGGACGAGCAGCTCGATTGTGCCGCCGCGGGCACGGTACAGGTACGCGTGGACCACCCGGTGCCACAGCCCCTGCGCGTGCACGTCCGACCGGGCTTTCCGTTCGCCGGTAAGCTGCCCGCGATCATCGACAATGTCGAGAAGTTCGTTGAACATAGCTGCTACGGTTAAGATGGGCGCATGAGTTGCAGTACAATTGCCGCGGCAGCTGCAACGTTGAGCGACTCGACCCGGGACGTATCAATCGGGATCGTTACGGTTTTATCGACGTATGAACGTACGTCGTCGCCCAGCCCGTGCGCCTCGCTCCCGAAGACGAGGCAGAGCGGGTGCTTCAACGGCACGCCAGCAAGGAAAGAATCGCCGTGTGCTTCGAGGCCGTACACGGGCATATTTTTCTGTATTCGCCGTAGAAAACCAGCACTGCTCCGCGACAGCCCGACGGAAAAAATCGACTCCTTCGCGGCGCTGACGGCCTTCGGATTGAAAAAATCCGCGCTCTCCTGGTCGCCAACGACTGAAGCGATCCCAAACGCAGCGCACGATCGCACGATCGCGCCGACGTTGCCCGGATCTGCAATTCCATTTAAAAAAACGACTGACCGCTCCGTATCAACGCGTTCAGCCGGCTTCGCATACACCGCCGCGATGCCCTGCGGTTGCTCGAGAGAAACGCACGATGCCAGCACGGCATCCGTGACCCGGTACACCTTCTCCGCGGGAACGGCCGATATGATTTTACGATACGCTTCCCCGTACCGCTCTTCGAATGCCGGGGTGAGGTACAGCTCCTCGGCCACTGCACCGCGCGCGATGCCATCCCTCACCGTCAGTGGATTCTCAATGACAAAAAGGCCTCGCTCGTCACGGTACTTCTTATGCTGGAGCTTCTTGAGGGCTTTGACGCTCGGATTTTGGGCGCTCATTATACGGATACCCGTCTCAGGCATGCCCCTATTCTACCGCATCTGCCGCTAATAAAAAAGAGTGCCGGCTCACGGGATACCTTTGCCTAACGCCCAGGCAGCAAGACTATCCCAACTGCGAGTGAAAATAACCTAGCGCTCCCGCCGTTTCAACCGTGCCCACCGGAGCTCGTCACTCGTCTGAAAGGACTTCCGGTCAAACTCCGTACCATTAGGATAAAAACGGCTCACTATTTTTTCACCGCCTACTTCCTCAACGATACTGACGAGTTTTTTTTCGACAACCAATAACACTTCACGCCCATTCGCTAGAGTCACGCGCTGTGTATCGCCTGTACTCATTGCAGCAAACAGGTCGGCGACTTCACTAAAATCAGCATACTGCTCCTGAGAATCGGCCTCTTTTTCGCCAGCTTCCGGCACTTGATTTTCACTTTTTCCCGCCCCTGCCGGGCAAGCCGGACTATGCCCTGCTTCGGCAGGATACCCGCACTCAGGGCAACTTCCTTTCTCTTTTTCTTGGTCTGCCATACTATGATTTGATAATGATGAATAAGATAGGGTTATTATACCACCGCAGGCCACTGTGCGTATAGGAAAAAGGAGGTCACGGGTGCTATGCTCCGCGTGGATTGTTCCTCAGGCGCGCACCCATTGACATGACAATACATTATGATAATATGCCTTCGTATGCAACACGCAACTCTCTATAGCCACATCCCGCCACGCCACAAGGAATCCTTATCCTCTTGGCCACTTGGTGCTGCATAATATTTTTTAACGAATAGAGCTACCGTTCCAGAATTCCGGCCAACGAGGCCGGTTTTTTTATGTTCTTTTTTCAACACCAAAAACAGAAGGAGGTCCTCACATGGACAAGCAGTTGCAACTGGGCTCCAGCTTTCCCCATGGATTGCCGGAAAAATTCATGGAAGTCTACGCAGGCTGGGAAAACTCCATGAATGCGCTTGAATCAGGAACCGCAGTACAGGAAGCCGTGAGTGCTCTGACATTCGGCCAGCTGATCACATTGGCCAGCCCACACCATTTCCCAACCCTGCGGCCAGAACTGTACCGATTCGCGCTCAAGGAGCTCGCAGCTCGGGAACTGGACCCTGATCAGCGCGCCCGCGTTGGGCAGGTCTGGAATTGAGTGAAGAGGTTTGCCATGAATGCTGAAAATGGCCGCGGCCCGCTGTTGGTCCTGCGGGAAATCAGGAGCCTGAACCAGATGGCCCTGCCGCCGAGCGCCGGAACAACGTCCTGTTAGGCGCTCATCCAATCTTGCGCATCAATGCTCTTTCAACGAAAAACGGTTGCCCGATGGTAACCGTTTTTTCTAATATTGCCCGCTGATGCCAGCGGCACGCCGCTGCCAATGGCAAACTTCGCAGCGGCGCTCCTCAAACAGAATTCATGCCTCAGGCACTATCCCTTCGGCACACGGCTCTGCGGGAGCCGGCCCCGCTTGCGCAGCGCGTCAGCAAGCATCCACTCGATCAACCCATTGACGCTCCGGTATTCGTCCCGCGCCAGCCGCTGGAGCGCATCGTACAAACCGGACTCTACGCGCAGTAAAAACCGCTTTTGCCCGTTCGCGTTCGCCATTATTGATAGAGCGTACCGGTGTTCACAACCGGCTGCGCATCGCGATCACTGGTTAAAACCACCAGTAAATTTGATACCATTGCAGCTTTCCGTTCCTCATCGAGCTTCACCGTATGGCTTTCCTCCAGTTGCGTCAGCGCCATCTGGACCATGCTGACCGCACCCTCGACAATGCGCTGGCGCGCGGCGATAATGGCGTTCGCCTGCTGCCGCCGGAGCATGGCACTGGCAATTTCCGGCGCGTACGCCAGGTGGCTGATGCGCGCCTCAATGACCGTGATTCCGGCCTTGGCGAGGCGGTCCTGGATTTCTTTCTGCAGCTCGACCGCTATCTCATTGGTATTGCCGCGCAAAGACTGCTTTCCCTCTTCGTGCGCATCGTAGGGGAATGAGGTTGCCAAGTTGCGAACTGCGGCCTCACTCTGCACGTGAACAAAATCCTTGTAGTCTTCCACGTTGAACGCGGCTTCAGCCGTATCGACGACATTCCATACCACGACGGCGGCAATTTCTATCGGATTGCCATCCTGGTCATTGACTTTGAGCTTGCCGGTCTCGAAGTTGTGGATCCGCAAGGAAACCGTTTTTCTGGTCGTGAACGGGTTGACCCACCAAAAGCCGGCCTGTTTGACCGAGCCTGAGTACTTCCCAAACAGCTGCACGACCGTAGCCTGGTTCGGGTTCACGATGATGAGTCCACGGCAGCAAAATATCGTCACGGTCAACAGGAAAACCGCAACGGTGACGCCGATCTCGTTCTCTTCGGAGCCAGCCCAGATAGATAACGCTACCCAAGCGATAAGCAATACAAGCAGAATAACGACCACGGGAATACCTTTCTGATGCAGGACTGTACGTTCGGAAATCATAGGATTTGTGAGTTAATGTTAATGATATCATCATGATATCATACGATATTGTATACTGTCAAGCGGACAGAATGAAAGGTTGTCTATAAACTGAATGAAATTCCGACGGGCGGTTTTGCTCGCCATTAATACACCCGCGCCTGTCGGATGGCATGATGCGAGGGTTGTGGTTTCAGTCCAATGGACTATGAGTAATCCTCTATTCTTTCCTCTTATGCCAACAGTGCTCCGCCGTCAACGACAATCATTGAACCGGTCATGTACGCGGAAGCATCGCTTGCAAGCAATAATACTGCCGCGCCAATCCCATCAGGTTCGCCCATGCGTCCGAGCAGTATCTAAGCCATGAATTGCTTGGTCATCTCCTTCATGTCAATACCAGTAGTAGCTGCCGCTTCGCCCATCTTAGCCACACCTTCAGTGACCACGCCGCCCGGGGCGATGGCGTTAACCCGCACCCCCTGCTTGCCGAGTTTTAGGGCAAAATCCTCAATAAATCCCCAGATGCCATACTAAGATGCGCCGTAAGCTGCCAAGCCGATCTGGCTCCGGGGGCTGGATTCGAACCAGCGATATCCGCATTAACAGTGCGGCGTTGTACCAACTCAACTACCCCGGAATAAAAAAAGACCCGCTCATCGGCGGGATTTCCTTCAATTGAATTACACAATGAAAATCACGCCGAGGCGAAGCGGTTATTATTGTTATTGGTTTGTGCTGTGCCGTATCCCATAGCGCATAGAGCATAGCGCACCTACCGGATTACGTCAACCTGCCTGCCCCTCTCATACAGCGTAATGAAATCATACGGGCTGTTCTCCGGCTCCACGGCTCTCCATCCGTTATCATCAAGCCACTCCCTGATCCGCAATCCGCTCTCTTTCTCAGCGGCAGTCAGCTCGCTCGCGTATAGCCAAATCCTGTTGCTGCTGCAAATCATATTCTGCAATACATCGACAGTATCCCGGGTGATGACCGGCTCCTGCAGCGAATTGAAGCGCGCGATCTCATAGTCGAGATCGGTAAAATCGTCTTTCGGGTAAATGCCCGCTACCCGCGCGGTGCCGGTGTAGTGCTGGTCAAAGAAGAGCCGCGCGCGGTAGTGGTGCACGAGGATGACATCCTCGTCCTGTTCCTGCGACTGGATGTACGCGATTGCCTGCTCCTGGGCGCCCGTAGCTGCGGCGAGCTGTATGAGCTGGGGCATAAAGAGCAACGTACTCCCGAGCGCTGTGGCGCCGATCCCAAACAGTACCGCAGGTTTTTTTACCGCCGACGAGGCGCCGTACGCAGCGATCACATAGAGCGGTATCGCTGCTACGACGTAGTATTTCGGCACGGGAACTACAAAAACGAAGAATGCGCACAGTGGGATCAGCAAGAGCACGAGCAGCAGAATCCGCTCCGGCACGTGCTGTTTGTCAATCGTAAAATGCCCGCGGCGGAACGAGACGGCGGCAAAAACAATGGCGATGAAAAAAAGCGTATACCACAGGATGCCGAGCTGAAACGCGGCATTATCGGTGAAGCGCGGCATGAGCATGAAGTTGAGCGGCATGTCGAATACCATCAGCCTGCTATACTGCTGCTGTATGAGGTTGGTCCAACTCGTACCGAAGATGCCATCCCGCAAGTTTGGGATGACGCTGTACAGGATCCACGGCACGAACGAGAGTACGACTGCTACCTGGGCGAGCAGCCACTGCCTGACTGGGATGCTATGGTGCTTATAAAAAACGAAAATAAATAGATTAAGCGCCAGCACGACAAGCCACGCTTGGTAGTGCGTATAGACCGCCAGAACCGAGCACGCTGAAAACAACACGAGTACCGATAGCTTCCTGCTCCGTACGTACTGCCAAAAATGGTACACACAGGCGATCGTCAAGAATATGAGCAGCGTGTATGCACGGACATCCCCGGACAGCAGGATATCAATCGAACTCACGCTCAGGAGCAAGCTCGCTACCAATCCAACCGTTTTGCTGAACAGCAGCCTGCCCAAAAAGTACATCGCGAGTATTGAGCCGAGGCTCATGAGCAGTGAGAACATCTTGGCTGCAACCGCTCCGGATCCGAACATTCCTATCCAGCCGTGGAGCATGAGGTAATAGAGCGGCACCTCGGATACCTCGCTCGCGGAGTAGTGCATGATATCACCGGCGGGGAGGGAGGCGTAGTGGATGCTGAAGACGTCATCGAAAATGAGTTCGCGGTCCAGCGTCACAAAGCGCAGTATGCCTCCGAGTACGAGGATCGCGACGAGCAAAACGGTAGCAATGCTTTTTTTCTCCATCTTCGGGTGGGATTATTTTTTTTGCCGCTCCGACGAGCGCTCGAACAACATCGCCGCTGCGAGGAACACGACCGTCAGCGCTATCCACAGTGCCTTTTCCCAGCCAGCAGCCCCGACGAGGCGCTCCCCGAACAGGGTCAGCAAGAGCTGGTTGCCCGCGAATCCGATTGCGATAATCTTGAAAAAGAAGCTGAACCTGATCTGCGACAGGCCGACCACGAAACTGATAACATCAAGCGGCAAGAGCGGAATGAAGTACGCGACCCAGATCATCATCTTGCGGCGGTGCAGGTAGTGGTCGTACTTCTGCAGCTTTTCTTCGGAAATGATCCTCCGGACCACCGGGCGCCCAAGCTTCCGCGCTATCCAGAAGGCGATGACCGAGCCGATAACATTTCCCACCCACCCGATCAGCACGCCCGGCCATACGCCATAGAGCGCGCCGATGGCGATCGGGATAAACGTACCAGGCACCGGTGCGAATACTGTCTCAGCGATAATGATGCCGATTATGACAAGCGGACCCCACGCGCCGAACTGATTGGTCCACGATTCAATGACCTCAGGTTCCGGTATGATCGTATCGAAGTACGTAAAGACGAGGATAATAAGCACAATCACCGCAAGCCAGAGCGCGTCCGTTTTCCAGCTGATCTTCCGCTGGTGCAGAAAACTGGATATTTTTTGTGATACCTCGTTCATGCATACATCTTATAGTACTTTTATAAAGAAAACAAAAAAGGCCGATCGTGCATCGGCCGTTAGCAGACACGGTTTATGAATTAACCGAACATGATCCACTCGGGCTTGAACACGAGCAACAGCCCGAGCAGCACAATCACCACGCCGCCGATCAGCGTCGCATACCGTGAGTACCTGCCGGTCGTCCCGACTGCTTTCATGGTGGCCATCGCGATAGCAAAAATAACCATATCGTCCAGCATGAATATAAAGACGTACAGCAGCAGGTAGAGGTATTTACCGACACCCTCAATGCCCGAGAGCGCGAGCGCCTCAGTGTACACCGCGGGGAGCCCAAACGAGCAGAAAAACTCAACGAGGTTCACGAGCGCCGCGACGCTTACGATACCGGCGACCGCGAGCCAGAGCGAGTGACGCTGGACAACGGCTTTAATGCGATTCATGATCTTAGTCCGCTGCTCCGGATTCGTGACCTCGCACACACCCGGCTTCATCTTAAAAAACCGTCGAAAGTAGTAGGCGCCGATTGCTATCGCGGCGATGCCGATGGTGCTCCGGATCCACACCACGTGCCCGACCGCATTAAAAAACTCGAGCCATGCCGTCATGAACAGAAAGTACACCGCTCCCGATGTAAGGATGAACACGGTGCCGAGGATCCACATCCGCTTCCTGTCCTGCATCCCGAGGAGTACGAGGATAAGGAACGCGAGGGCCCACATCGCGCACGGATTGAAACCGTCAACCGCCGCGATAATCACCGTCAGGCTTAATAGCGACGAATCTGATAAATCGAGCGTTCCAAAGAGGGGCACGTCGATGGTCAATCCGCTGCCTGCCGACTCTGTAATGATCGAATCCGGCTCATCGGCTGATTCCGGCACGGCCGCCTCGCCAGCCAGTTGTGCGCCGATGTCAGGGCATGGCGCAGCAATGCAGCGGTCGATGAGGTTCCTGATCTCCGCACCCGTCGTATCCGCCGATCCGAACCCGACCAGGAATTGGTTGCCGATAAAGGTCGCGGGTACGCCCGTAATAGGCTGGCTCGCCGTCTGCGCAAACGCCCTAAAGAGCTGCTGGGCGGAGCTATCGCCGGTTACCTCGTACCGGCGCACGTCAATGCTGCTGCCGTACTCCTGTTCGAGCTGTGTCAGGAACGTACTTTCCTTGTGGCAGTGCGGGCAGGTATCGCTATAGAAAAAGTAAACCGGTACAGGCACAGCGGCCTGCACGGCAGTCACGCAGACAAGCAGCAGGACAACCGCTATAACAATCGATATTCGCAGTTTGCGTTTAAAAAAAATCATTGCTGTTCAATTGCAATCGCTTTGCCGTATACGATCGCCTGGCTTACCTTGGCCTCGGCTGACGTCAGAATCCGCTGAAACGTACTCGGTGAAGTGTTCATCATCTTTGCGCATACTGCCTGATCGTGACCGGCGACGTTTTTGAGGCGAAGCGCTTCGACCTCTTCCCGTGCGAGCTCGATTACTTCGAGTGCCCGCATCGGTATGCCCTGCGGTTTAAAAAAGGTAACGCCAGGCCTGAAACGGACCCGTCTGCACAGTCGCGGTCGCGGCATATCCTGCTGCATCCTTAGTGAATAAATACACCCGTGTACGCAGTATAACGTACATTTTAGTACCATTCAAATAGCAGTGCAACTACTTTGTTGGCTCAGACCCGAGCTCTTTCCGTGCTGTCTGCACCGCTTCGAGCTCTTCTTTGAGCATCGCTTCCTCGTCGGCCAGCGCTTTCTCTTCATCCTTGCGAGTCCACCGCACTGGAAAACGGCGTCCAAACCCGCGTCCACGTCCGTAGCGAGGACCAAAACCTTGCCCGCCTCCGCACGAACCCATGCCCCAGCCGGCTGCCGGACCGCCGCCCCAATAAGGCCCTTGCCCATTATAATTTGGCATATTTCTCACCTCCCTTCATTATGGGTATATACCCATAATGAAGTCTACCAAACCTCAAAAATCGTGTCAAACATTAAAAGGACTACGAGCTATGGGGGAACAGACGATGCTCACTTCCCGAAATCTGAATCAGCGGTCCCATGAGCTGCACGAATGCCAGTCCGATCACGGCAGGGCCGCCAGCTGGCCGCACGCTGCCTTGATGTCGTTGCCGTAGCTGTAGCGCTGGGTGGCTGTCAGGCCGGCGTTGAGCAGCACCTGCATAAATTTTGAGATCGTATCGCCGTCGGACGGCTGGTACGAGCCGGTCTGGTTGTACCTAATTACATTCACCATGTAGAGCGGTTTGTTCAAGAGTTTCGCGAGCCGCCGGGCATGCTCCGTGGAATCATTGACTCCCCTGATCATCAGGTACTCAAACATGACCCGCCTGTTTTTCTTGGCGATGTAGGCATCAACCGCCGCCAGCACCTTTTCGATCGGGTACGCTTTGTTGATGGGCATCAGCCTGGTACGGAGGGCATTGTCGGGCGCGTGCAGTGAGACCGCCAAGTTGACCTGCCAATCCTCCCGGCTGAATTTCTCGATTCCGGGCACAATGCCGGCAGTCGAGACGGCCAGCTTTCTCGAGCCCAAACCGAAGTAATCCGGCGAATTGAGCAGCCGTAAAGCTGCCGTGACCGTATCGTAGTTGAGGAACGGCTCGCCCATGCCCATGAATACAACGTTGGTAATCCGGGCTGAATCCCCCTTCAGCAGCCTGCTGAAAATAAGCACCTGGTCGATGATTTCACCGAGCGCCAGGTTCCTCTGGAATCCCATCTGGCCAGTGGCACAGAATACGCAGCCGATGGGGCACCCAACCTGGGAAGAGACGCAAACCGTATTGCGGCCGTCTCCGTGCCGCATCAGCACCGTTTCAACCTTTTTCCCGTCACCAAGCTTCAGGAGCGCCTTAACTGTTTGTCCGTCAGCCGAGGCATACAGCTTTTTGTCCATTCCGAGCGGGCATCCGCTATTCAGCTCCTGCCGCAGATCGGTCGCCAGCATGGTCGCCTCATTCCAATCGCCGATAAAATCGTGAAACACCGCACGCCGCGCCTGTCGCAGTCGGTACGGTTTCTCATGCTCCATAATTTTTTCCAGCTGGCGCGTGTCCATCGTGCGATAGATAGGAAAATTATTGCAGAACTCACCGCTACAGTCTATAGCCTTTGGGGGTCTTTTTCAAGGAATCTCAGGGGGTCTTTCGGGGTACGAATGAGACAAATAAAACAGTACACAGGGGTGTCTCATTCTTTCCGCCAGAGACGGATCCGCCAGTCATCTTGAAAATTAACATTGTAGGCGGAGACCCATTTGGCTTGGTTCGGCGTAATATTTAGCGAAGATACTCCTCAATATTCTGCTCATGCTCAGCCAAAGTCTTGGCGCAGTGAATGGTCCGGGTATTATCGTGCAGGTAATACAAACAGTCGGTTTCTTCAGGATGTAAGACAGCTTGAATAGCATCCAAACCAGGATTAGATATAGGTCGCGGCGGTAGGCCCGCATAAAGATACGTATTGAACAACGAATCGATCTGCTTGTCCGCCACCAAAATCGGCTTCCACCACGTTCCCTCTGCCGTGTAGCTCTTATCTTGATACAAATCGGGTGCCGTGCCGTAATGCGCTAAACTGTCCCGAACGTATTGAATGGTGGCGTCAACTTCAAGCTTCATCTTCTGGTTCAGACGGTTCCATAATATCCCGGCTATCAAGGGCATATCTTCACTACCTGCGGCTTCTCGCTGAATTACGGAAGCGAGCTTGATGACGCTTGTCCACTGGATGTTCTGTTCAAGAGCTTCTTTTGAGTATGGAGTGAATTGCTCTTCAAAGCGCCTCTGCATTCGTTCAGCCACAGCCAGCGGTGCCTCGTCAACGGGAATAAGATAGGTATCAGGGAAATACACGCCTTCCACGTAATCAAACTTCATAGCCGTGTAGGTAGTTACCCATTTAGCGGTTTGTTCGTCACTCCAATGGAGCTTGTCCGCCAGAATGTTGGCGATTTGCTCCTTGCGTAAACCCTCGGGAACGGTCACCCACTTCATGTTTGGCTCTTGGCTCAAAATATCAGCGATTTCCCAGACTGACATGGATTTAGAAATCTGATAGGCACCCGGTTGAATGTCAGGACTACCGTGCAGTAAATAAACAATCTTAAACGCAACCGGGCTTTTAATAAAATCTTTTAAAACTAAATTATCTACCACTTCGCCGCTATCGGTACGGTTTGTGTTAACAAGAAATTGCCCCAACCCGGCTTGCCTCTCCGGAGCGCTGAATGCGAAGAAATAGATAACGGCAATCACGATAACCAAAACAACTGCAACAATTATAGGTACTGCAAATTTCTTGTTGTTCTTTATTGAGCCAAATACTTCGTGGATATGCATAGTCCATGATTCTTGTAGGGATAAGAATATATTGATTATCCCTCAATTACTAGCTTTATTCAAGCAAATAATCAACCCAAAAAGACGATTTGCGACGCCCCTATCCCCCGCACTCATGCCCAACTCCGTGAGCCCGTCACACGGCAGGACAACCCATTCCGCATAGCAGGGTTGCTCATCCCTGGGCGTTCGGATTTAGATTTTTCCTTTAACTGCCAAATAGCCGAGAGCCAGCGCAACCACCAAAACGCCTAAACCGACCAATTGCCAGTTGCGTTGCGTGTCATCATGGCGAGCAGAAACCGACGCGGCTGATGAGTTTTTATTTTCTGACGATGTATTCGTAATCGTGGCATTTGTATTTACCACAGTGCTATTCACATTGGCCCCTTCGTCCGCGGCCTCTGGGAGGGCATACTGCCCATTCTGCCATTCGTAGGCTTTTGGTGCATCCTGGATATAGCGCTCAATAGCATCAGCGGTTACCGAATCATACGAACGTATTTTTGAAACATACAGCTCCAAGAAATCCGTATGCTTCAAGGCGTGGGTAGTATAATCAAAGCTGAATGGTGTTTCGCCAAGCCCTCCGCGGTCGAAATACGCGCTATAACGGCAGTTTGTATCATCAACTCCGCAAGCCGGGAAAGAAAACAATGCTTTTGCCTCTGACGGGCTAGGTGGTGTCCAGTCTTCATACAATCCTGTATCCCCGAACATAAACGAGGCAAGCACACGGTCTAAATCGCTTCCCGCAGCCGCCTGTTCCAAACTTTCCAAATAATACGATAGAGCCATATCCGAAGCTTTCCCCGTACAGAAAACGCAGTGCGGACCGCTCGAGAGAGCGTGGAGGGCACCGGCAAGCTTAAGCGTATTTTCAAAGCTCGTTGCATTCCGTTTGAGGTTTTCAACCTGCTGCACCAAATCAAAATTATAGACACCAAGAACGATGACTGCATCGGATTCTGGCTCGTAGTCCTTCAGTGCCACGGTTATCGTATTGCCTGCCACCGTATACGGCAAAGCGTTTTCCGCCACCAAGGGGGCTTCATCGACCACGCTATAATCTGTCAGAGTTTCAGGCAGTTCAAAGGACACCGTGCCGTTTGCGATCGGCCCTTTCCAGCCCCGGCCAGTGCCGAGCACATACGTGAGGTAGTACACTTCGTAATCCTTACCGCTCTTGGCATCATATGAAATAACAAGATCGGTATCTTCTCCCGGTAAAAAAGTTTCTTCCCATTGGTAGACCAGGATAGACTGGTCCTCGCTATTGATATTCGCAGCAATGTGGCCGAGGCCCTCATCACCGATTACCCGGCCGTTAACGGTAAAATTACTCACCGTCCCATACTCCCCCTCATAGCCGCCGATAAAAACACTATCGTTTGAGGGAAAATAAACCTGCAGAGTTTCTGCTTCCGTGCCGGTATTTCGCATGGTAAATGTGGCAGTTACATGAACTGGCATCACCGTACCGAACAAATCATCACTATGGGGTTGGCTATATTTCAATACAACCTCCTCGTTCACCATAGCCACATTCGTCGCCTCGGCATCGGTTTGCAACATGCCACCCTGGGTAAAGACGGGCGGCGGGCCAAGATCAGCGCTTGCAGGCGAAACCCAAAAAAACAAAATACCTGCACTTACGAGGCCTAGGAAAAAAAATGTTTTCATATATCAATTGTAATGTGTGTGCCCCCGACAGTCAATATTCATCACCATGCGCAACTAAAAAAACTAAAGCTCCCCACTACGGTCTGGAACCTATAGGAGCCTTCCGGCTAATCTCGCACCATTCGTGGAATAAATGACATTTGAGATACTGCTTAAGAGCTATTTGATGGTGGCGAGTTTTTTTACAGACCGTATACGGAGCCATTCAATGCCCGCGCATAACAGACCGATGCCGATACTAGCCACCGTGAGATATTGAAAGGCGGAGGCTGACCATTCGGACATGGCCATCGTATAATGAAACGACGTGATGGCGTTCCAAACCATCGGTAGCAAGAAGCGGGCGGCCCCGCCTCCAAGAATAAAAGCAAGCGTAATGTCAATAACCGGATGACGAGAAATGATCAGTTGTCGGCCCGCCGTGATGGCCATCACCGCATACCCGATGATGGCGTAGGTAAAGAAAAAAGTAACAATTGGCTGAATATGTATCGACCACAATGACGTACTGCCGCTAACCGTCGAGATTAATAAATAACCCGTTGCCTGCATCAGCTCCTGTTGCATGGAAAATCCCGCCGTAAAAATTGCTACAAGTATCGCCACGTAAACCCACCGATTCCGCATGCGGCTGATGGCATGCGCGCCATAAATAAACAGGATTGGGGAAATAAACGGGATGCATTGCCAGAGTATTGAGGATATCCATGAAACATTTTTCCACACTGGACTTCCGTGATAAATGAGTCCGACATAAGGGACAACTACATCAAAGAGTAATGTTACTAGCGTAGCTGCCATCGCCAAAGAAAAAAATGAAGCAAACAATCCCAAATGCACGCGGTTCATTTTTTTCGCTACTACCGCCGGGTTACCAAGCTGACCAGCTGGCTGTTCCTGCAAATGGCTCCTCACCTCACTGACGATCTCATTACGCTGAGGGCCGCCAACCTCGAGGTGATGTTGAAAATCCTTTAAAAATTGCCCATTGGTCATATCGTTGAGTGGCTAATAATGTTTCGCACCAGCAGAGACAAATTGTTCCATTCTTGCTTTTTTTTCTTGAACTCTTTTTCCCCTTGTTTGGTAAGCCGATACACCCGTTTCGGCAATCCACCAGATTCTTCCCAGCGTCCGACAATATATGTATCTTTCTCGAGTTTATGGAGAAGCGGGTATAACATACCGACACCAAATTTAAAAGTTTCGGCCATTTCCTCTTTGAGGAATTCCGATAATGCATACCCGTGCATTGGCCGCTTATTCAAAGCCGCCAGAATGAGGAGTCGGGAATGGCCTTTGAGTAATTGTTGGTCCATATATCGTAATGCGATATATTGAGTATAATACACCGAATAGTACTGTCAAGCCCCTCCTGATGCTGCGGTTTCTGTCGGGACAAGCCAAACTCCTGCCTCTGCGTGGGATCTCCGCGCCGCTTTCGCGGTGCGTCGAGATTTTCACTATCAATTTCAACGCGAATAAAAAGGCGAACTCCACGAGCCCCGACTATGCGCCGGGGCAACCTACCCCGCTCTGCGGAATTGCTCCATTAAAAATCTCCAACTCCGAAGACGAAATTCGTCATGTACTACGAAAGGGTACATGGGTGCCGTGAGCTTTTTAGTGGTTCGCGGCGAACCGACAACCCGCCTGCCTCGCCTTACGGTGTATTCCTTGACACCACATACTACTATGTGATACGATATAGCAGTACTAAGTGTTACTATATATCACCAATAAAATCAATAGAAAGGAGGTGCATATCATGCAAAATTTAACTGAGATGCTCAAAGGCGTGCTCGAGGGCTGCGTTCTCGAGATCATCAGCCGCGGCGAGACCTACGGCTATGAAATCGCGTCCTCGCTGCGCGAACTTGGATTTACAGATGTCGTGGAGGGTACGGTATATACCATCCTCCTGCGCATCGAGAAAGACGCTCTCGTAAACATCAAGAAAAAATCGTCCACCATTGGCCCGCCGCGCAAATTCTACACACTCAACAACGCGGGGAAAAAGGAACTCGCAATGTTTTGGGCGAAATGGGAATTTGTATCATCACGCATTAATAAACTAAAAGGATGAATAATATGGCTACCTTTTTTAAAGAAATAAATAACTTTTTTAAAAAAGTCACCGGGGATAAAAAAGAATGGAGAAAGATGGAAGCGCGCGCAAAAGCGCTGCCCAACGACTATCGGGTTGTCTATAATGAAATAAAGAAGTACATGTTTAGGTTTTCTGCCGGCGGCGGCATGGACCTGGTCGTCATTCTGAAAGATTTACTGGGACTGTTTGAAGAAAGCGAGGCAAACGGCAGGCCGGTGCTCAGCATTACGGGTAAGGATGTGGCATCATTCTGCGACGAGCTACTCAAGAGCGCCAAAACATACCCGGAAAATTGGCGCAATGCGCTGAACCAAAACGTCATGAAAAAACTTGGCAAGGAAAATAAGTCAAACGAGCAACATCACGATTAGGGTAAATAAGATAGGAACCAACTGCCAAACAACGGCCCAGCGCTCAGGGCAGCCTCTACCGGTTAACCCCGCAGCTCTTCACTCCGTTTAGAGTGCGAGGCAGGCAGCCTTTGCGTTTTCCGCAATAAAAAAACAATCACCTCCGCGAGTCGGATTCGAACCGACAACCCCGTAAGTCTCTTCGCTCCTACGGGGCATGCCTTCCGGTTAACCCCGCCAGTCGGCGGGGCAGGCAGCCTCAGCCAGAGGCTGACCCGCCTTTGGCGGGGGTTGCTCTTCCTGGGCACGTCGGCGGTTCCCGCATCGCCATGCCCGCCTCGGCACTCGTGAACTGAAGCAGTTCAGTTTACTTCGTTGCCTCGGCCCATTTCGCTATCTAGACATTAAAATCCCCGCACCACTCCGCGAGTCGGGCTCGAACCGACAACCTACCGGTTAACAGCCGGTTGCTCTACCATTGAGCTATCGCGGAGTGGTGCGGGTATCATGTGACCATTGCCTGCCCCGTCGAATGACGGGGAGCTATCGCGGAGTGGTGCAGGGATGATCGTGAAAAACTCTTTTTTAATAATCGCGCAGTTTCTTCATGCCTTTGTGCTCCTCAATCTTTTCGAGCGCCTTTGCTTCAATCTGGCGGATGCGCTCGCGGGTAACGCCGAACTCTTGGCCAACCTCTTCAAGCGTGTGTGAAACGCCGTCCTGCAGCCCAAACCGCATCTCGAGGATCTTCTGTTCACGGGCTGAGAGCTCCCTGATGATCTCGCGGACGTGGTCTTTGAGCAGCTGCATCGCAGCGACACGGTCCGGCGTGATCGTCTTCACATCCTCAATAAAGTCACCGAGCACTGAATCCTCGTCGTCGCTGTCGCCAACCGATGTCTCGAGCGAGACCGTGTCCTGGGATATTTTCATAATATGGTGTATCTTGTCAACCGGTTCGCCCATCTCGGCCGCAATCTCCTCCGGAAGCGGCTCCCGGCCGAGATCCTGGATTAGCTGGCGCTCAACCTGCTGGAAGCGGTTGATCGTTTCAACCATATGCACGGGGATGCGGATAGTGCGTGATTGGTCGGCGAGCGCTCTCGTGATCGCCTGGCGGATCCACCACGTCGCGTAGGTAGAAAATTTATACCCCTTGCGGTAATCAAACTTCTCCACCGCACGGAAGAGGCCGATGTTGCCCTCCTGGATCAGATCGAGGAGCGAGAGGGAGCGGCCGGTAAACTTCTTGCCGATCGAGACAACGAGCCGGAGGTTTGCTTCAACGAGCTTGCGCTGCGCTTCCACGTCTCCCTTCTCCTTCCGCTTGGCGAGCTGGAGCTCCTCCTCCTGTTTGAGCAACGGTACCTTACCGATCTCCCGCAGGTACATCTGGATAGAATCGTTTGAAATATCAGAAAGATCGAGCCGGCGGCGGTCGACCTCTTTCTTCGGCTTCTCGTCCAGGATCGACTGCCGATCATCGAGAATATTGCCGGTATTCTCCACAACCTGGACGCCGCCTGTTTCGAGCTGTTCCAAAAAATCCTCGTACTGAGCAACGTACTCTTCTAGCTCGGGAAACGTATAGAGGATCTCCGTCTCGGTAACGAAACCGCGCGAATGCCCCTTTGCATACAGCTTTTCGAGCTTCCTAAGATCGAGCACAACCTTTTTCGCGGATGCTCTTTTCTTGAGGGCTGTTCGGCTAGTCCCCTGTGTCCCTCCCCTTTTTACCGATGCCTTACGGTGGGTTGTTTTTTTCTGTGCCGGTGCGCGAGCTGCCCGAGTTTTTTTATTCGCCTTCGTTGTATGCTTGATTGTCTTTTTTGCTTTCGTTTTCGCCTTAATTGGCATATCAGATCATTACAATAAAGAAAAAGGGGCTACTCCGACTGCTTAAGCTCGGCGGTAAGCTCGGTAAACCGGGCGCTCAGCTGATCTACCGCTGCTGAATTGCGATTCGCCTCAGCCTCGCGTAGCTGCGCCTCAACATCGCGGAGCGCGGAGCGTACGTGCTGCGCCTTGAGCTCTCGTATACCGTGCGTAACGAGCTGCTCAAGAGACCTTTCATCGAGGCTTGCATACTCATGCTCCACGCGGAGCGAGAGTACCTCAGCGTACGTTCTGAGGCTTGCGCCACCATCCGCCGATCCGAGCATTTTGAGAAAAGCCCGGTAATCAAAAATGTGCTTTTCAGTATAATAAACTATCGCCTGTTTGTAAAGTCGGCGCAGCTGTTCATCCTGGATATAGTCAGGAGGCAACGTCTCGCTGATGCGCGGAACGAGATCGGGATAATTAAGCGCTATGCCGACCACGCTCTCCGCGAGCGTGTGAAAACGGTCGATATTCTTTTTTTCATGGAGGTTTGCTGCGGGCGCTGAGGGACGCAAGGCTTTCGCCCTGAGCTGGCCGAGCTTATCGCGGAGCACGCGCTCGTCGACACGGAGCGTCGTCGCAAGCTTCTGCAGATAGTGCGTTTGCTCTATCTGGTCGACGAGCTTTGCAATTACCGGCAGCAGCGTTTTTGCTGCGCTCTTCTTCACCTCAACGTCAGTCGCGTCGACATTCTTGAGTGTCGACTCAAAGTAGTAATCCATGACCGATTGCGCCTCTTGTATCGCCCGCTTCCACACGCCGACGCCCTGCTCTTTGATGAGCTCATCGGGATCCTTGGATGCGCCCGGCAGCAGGATAACCTTCGTGCTCATCTCTTCCTGCCATGCGACCTCAATTCCCCGCTTCGCTGCGGTGTCCCCCGCGAGATCCTGGTCAAAAGCGAACGCGATATGCGACGTGAATCGCTTGAGGAGCCGCACCTGGTCCGGCGTCAGCGCCGTGCCCGATGAAGCAACAACGTTCGTAACGCCCGCCTGGTGCGATGCGATGCAGTCCATATAGCCTTCAACGACGACCGCAAGCTTAGACTTCTTAATGTCAGTCTTTGCCTTATCGATGCCGTACAGTACGTTGCTCTTATTGTAGATGATGGTCTGCGGGGTATTGATGTACTTTGCGATGTTCTCCTCCTTCCCGAGCCACCGGCCGCCGAATCCGACGGTATTGCCGTTCGTATCCCAGATCGGAAACATGAGGCGGTTGCGGAACCGGTCATTGAACCCGACTCCCCGATCCTTCTTGAGCGTGAGGCCAGCCTGGAAGATGTCGTCCTCCGGATACTTCTTTTTGAGGTACGCAGAGAGAACATCCCACGCATCGGGCGCGTACCCGAGCTGCCACCGGCTAACCGTTTCGCCAGACACGCCCCGCTTCCCGAGATACTCCCTCACGAACTGCGCCTTCGGGTGGTCGAGCAGCAACTTGTGGTAAAAATCGGCAGCCGCTTTGCAGATATCGTAGAGCTTCGTTTTCCGGCTGCTGATCGCCGGATCCTGGTACTGGAGCTGGACGCCCGCTTTTCTGGCGAGCATGCGGAGCGCTTCGGGAAATTCGAGGCCCTCCATCTGCTGGACAAAAGTAAAAATATCACCGCCTTCGCCGCACCCGAAGCAGTGCCATATCTGCTTATCGCGCGATACGACAAACGACGGCGTCTTCTCATTGTGGAAGGGGCAATTTGCCTTGAAGCTGTTTGTCCCCGCCGGTTTGAGCTGTATGTACTCCTGTATGAGGTCGACAACGTCGACCTTTGATTTAATTTCCTCGATATTGTCTGGCATGGATATGCTATAGCGCTACGGGCTGGCTGCAGCCCGCTTTTTACTCCGATGCGCATGGAGAAATCAGATTTGATTCAGGATGAATGGAGCAAAGGTATCAGCGTTGCGAATTAATTGTACCTTCTGAAAAACTGGATATTTGATGACAGAGGGGCCCTGACATTCGTCAGGGCGTGGATTCGGAGGCGAGAGGATTCGAACCCCTGATACCCGTGAAGGTATACGTCCTTTCCAGGGACGCCCATTCAACCACTCTGGCACGCCTCCAGGCGCACAACACTTTTTTAAAAAACAACCCAGCCACGGAATTTATCCTGAGACCGCAGCGGCCGAAGGACAACCTCCCCGAATGTGCCTGCTGCAGGCAAAAAAGTGCCTAAAGCCAGTATACCATAGCACTGAGCGTGCAAGTACGCAACGGTATTAACAGTCTGTCAACAATTCAATCTTCGCGTAACTATTGACAAATTACCCAGTTTAGCTAATATGCCGACAGGTACGGAGGTGCAAGTATGTCCCCATTCATTGACACGCTCTGCGTGTTAGGAATGATAGCTCTTCCGTGCATAGACGCAGGTATACTTACAGTATGGTTGCCTTGGTGTGATCAAACTGTAAGGCATCCGGATGATGCTCTCACTATTCAGGCGGTGGATGCCTATTCACCTGCCATGACGGGGGCAACGTCCGGTCGAACGATCTTCATCGGTGGAGAATCGTCGGTCAATGCTTCGGCGTTGGCTGGACCTGGCATGCGCGGCACAGTACTTTAATAAAAGCCAGCATGAGCTTCTCAGCAAAGAGATCCGTTTCCTCACAATCGTGCGTTGTGCGATTAACGTCTCGTGACGTCCGGGATGCATCTCGCGCGCTGACAAGCGGTAAAGTACTGTGAAATTTAGCAATGCGAAAAGGGACAGTGTTCATGCCACTGCCCCTCTTTTTTTTAATATGTCGCATCATGGCTACCGCTTCCTCTTTTTCTTCTCGAGCTTCAGGATATTCATCGTCGTTTTAATCACCCGGTCCGGCGTCACCGAAACGCTGTTGATGCCTTCTTTTGCCAGAAACTCTGCGTACCCAGGATGGTCGGACGGCGCCTGGCCGCAGATGCCGATATCCCGCTTGTACGTGCGCGCAGTATGGATAACCTGGGCAATAAGGCGCTTCACCGCCTCATTTGTTTCATCGCCGACGTGGGTCAGCATGCCCGCATCGCGGTCAAGCCCGAGCGTGAGCTGGGTGAGGTCATTGGAGCCGATTGAGAAGCCGTCGACAATCTTTGAAAACTGGTCCGCGAGAACGACATTGGACGGAATCTCGCACATCACATACAGCTCAAGCCCGTTCACGTGCTGCTTGAGGCCGTTGTCTGCCATTGCTTTCTTTACCTTGACCGCTTCCTCAATAGTGCGGCAAAACGGAATCATGACCTTGACGTTCGTCAATCCCATGACATCCCGCACGTATTTGAGGGCTTTGCACTCCAGGTCAAACGCCGGACGGTAGTCAGGATCATAGTACCGGGACGCCCCGCGCCAGCCGATCATCGGGTTGCGCTCGACCGGTTCGAATTCATGGCCGCCGACCAAATCAGCGTATTCATTGGACCGGAAATCGGACAGCCGGACAATAACCTCATTGGGATAAAACGCTGCCGCGATGGTCGCGATGCCGTATCCCAGTTTATCGATGTAGTACTGCTTTTTGTCGGCGTATCCGATTGTCAGCGCTTCGATGGTTTTCCTTGCTTTCGCATCCTTTAAACTCTTGAAATTGATCAGGGCCATCGGGTGTATCTTGATGTACGAATTGATGATGAATTCCTGCCGGGCCAAACCGACGCCGTCATTCGGCACCTGCGCAGTCCGAAACGCCATTTCCGGCGTACCGAAAATCATTTTAACCTTCGTATATTTCGGCCGGCCCATCTTCGACAGGTTCGTGCGCTTTACCTTGAACGGCAGCTTGCCCGCGTACACATGGCCGACATCCCCTTCCGCGCAGCTGACGGTCACGTGCTGGTTGGTTTTAATTTTCCGGGTCGCGTTTTCCGAACCGACGATCGCGGGAATCCCGAGCTCGCGGGAAACGATTGCCGCGTGCGACGTGCGGCCGCCCTCGTTGGTAACGATCGCGGACGCGATCTTCATGATCGGCTCCCAGTCAGGGTCTGTCATGTGGGTAACGAGCACATCGCCTTTTTGGAACGAATGGATGCCGCCCACGTCCTTGATCACGTTCGCGCGGCCGGCTCCGATCTTCTGGCCGACCGGAGACCCGGAAACCAATATCTTGCCCGGCTTAACCAAAGTGTATTCCTCCAATACGTTCGCATTGCGCTGTGAAACGACCGTCTCTGGCCGCGCCTGGACGATAAACAGCTTGCCGGTCTGTCCGTCCTTTGCCCATTCCATGTCCATCGGCTTGAAATGGCCGGCCTCTTTTGAATAATGGTCTTCAATAATTGCAGCCCACCGCGCAAGGGTCAAAATCTCATTATCAGTGATGCAATAGCGCATGCGATCGCGATTCGGAACCGGAATATTCTTCGTGGGTCTGGCGCCCGTCGCATACACCATCTTGATGCGCTTGGTGCCCAATGTTTTGGATACGATCGGCCGAAACCCTTTTTTCAGCGTAGGCTTGTGCACGTAAAACTCATCCGGGCTGACCGCGCCCTGCACCACGTTTTCACCGAGGCCGTACGCTGCATTGATCAGCACCATGTCCTTGTGCCCGGATTCGGTGTCGATCGAAAACATGACGCCCGACGCGGCTTTATCCGAGCGCACCATCTTCTGGACTGCGATCGACAAGCCGATCGAAAAATGGTCAAAATGCTTATCCTCGCGGTATGAAATCGCGCGATCGGTAAACAACGACGCAAAACACCGATGGCACGCCGCAATCAAGGCTTTCGGGCCGCGGATATTCAGATACGTTTCCTGCTGGCCTGCAAATGACGCATCCGGAAGGTCTTCGGCCGTGGCGGACGAGCGGACCGCCACATCCACGTTTTTTCCGTACTGCCGCTCAAGTTTCCGGTAGTTGGCGATTATTTCCTGCTCCAAATCAGCAGGGAATTTTGCTGTTAAAATAAGATGGCGTACCTTGCGGCCCCGCTCCTGCAAATTGCGGAGGTTATGGGTATTGAGATCTTTCAATACCCGCTTTACATCATCACGGATGCCTGCTTTATCCAATATATAAAAATAGGCTGCTGCGGTCACTGCATAGCCATTGGGAATGCTCACGCCTTTTTTCGTAAGGTTGCGGTACATCTCGCCGAGCGAAGCGTTCTTGCCGCCGACGAGCGGAACATCCTTGATCCCCAACTCATTGAACCAAAGGATGAGCTTCTTGGACCGTGCTGTTGCCATACGATAAAATTTGTTACGTATTAACTCGATGGCTCTCATTATACCACAAGGAGCTTAACAGCTGAAGTGTAAGCTCCTGTATCGGTTGTGATGTTCGGAATCTGCTAAAATTTTTCTGCGATGTCACCGACCACTGGCATCTTATATCGCTCGCCGGACTGCGCCTTGAGGAAGCCGATGATGACCAGCACGACGATGACGAGCCCGAGCGCCCACCCGATGGCGGGGATCCAGGCAAGCCACGACGCGAGGAACAGCACGAGCCCCTGCTTGGCGTGAAATTTGACGAACTCATCGTCCTTTTTAATGACGAGCATCACGACGCTCAAAACCCAGACATAGGACAGCGCTGCCATGAGGTTGCTGTCGGAATTTTTTGAAGCGGGCTGCGCGCCCTCAGGCTTCTTTTCTTCTTTCTTTTCTTCCATTGCTTTCTCTGTTAGTATTTTAATGCAGGAATGCGCCGGCCATAAACCCGGCACATTTTTTATAGCTTAATTTTTTCTGCGAGATCACCTACCACCGGCACCTTGTACCGCTCGCCGGACAGCGCCTTGATGAAACCGAAAATTTCAAGCACAACCACCACGATGCCGATCAGCGGCCCGACAAACAGGACAAAGGTCGAAAGGGACATGCCAATAATCGACGCTACAAACAGCACCGTCCCCTGCTTGGCGTGAAATTTGACGAACTCATCGTCCTTCTTCACGATCAGCATCACGATGCTCAAAACCCAGACATAGGACAGCGCTGCCATGAGGTTGCTGTCTGTACTAGCGGATTGGCTTTTTTGTTCTTCCATACGTGCCACCTCCTTTCGGTGTTGCGGCGTTGCCCCGTGTGCGGATGCTCTGCAGCACCAGGTATGTAACGAAACCGGCAACAACGCTGATCCCACCGAGTATAAACGGTTTACGAATTATATTGAGCAGGTACCACCACTGATGGTACCAAACAATATCAAAAAGCGCCACCACCAGGCCGGTGATTGCGCCGAGGTAAACAGCGGCAGCGAGTACCGTTGCGAGCTTGAGGTTGAACCGGACGATGAGCCACGAACAGAACAGCACGCAGATAACCGCGAGCGATCCCCACCTGATGTACCGTGACACTTCATAGATTTCACAGGCGGCCGTCGCGGCTGCGAGTACGACGATAAAAAACCTGCTCGCCCGCCAGTAGAACGCCAAGCTCTTACCGGCAATCAGCGAATCTGCCTCATCTCCAGCTTCGACTGCACTCGTATGCGTTGAGTAATCAACCATAGAAATATTCTCGCTACATTACCTAAAGTATAGTAAATTTGGGCACCGTTGACAAACGTCATTACCGCAATCATGCCAAAAAGCCCCCGATCGTTCGGGGGCTTTCCATATCCAATGAATGAAATGCTACATTCCCATACCGCCCATACCGGGCATACCACCGCCCATACCGGGCATACCGCCATCCTTGTTATCTTTCTCGGGCAGGTCCGTAACCACCGCCTCGGTCGTCAGGAGCATGGCTGCGGCAGAAGCTGCGTTCTGGAGCGCTGATCTCGTGACCTTCGTGGGATCAACGATGCCCGCCGCGACGAGGTCTTCAAAAACATCGGTTGCAGCATTGTAACCTTCGTTGCCCTTCCGCCTCTTCACGTCCTCAACGATCACAGAACCTTCCTTTCCCGCGTTGAGCGCGATCTGCCTGGCCGGCTCTTCAAGCGCACGCCGGAGGATCGAGATGCCAATCTTTTCATCGCCCGCAGCATCAACACCGTCAAGCACGTGCATCGCGCGAATGAGCGCAACGCCGCCGCCGACGACAATGCCTTCTTCAACCGCCGCACGAGTTGCATGGAGCGCATCCTCGATACGGTGCTTCTTCTCTTTAAGCTCGGTTTCAGTCGCAGCCCCGACCTTCACGACGGCGACGCCGCCGGCGAGCTTGCCAAGCCGCTCCTGCAGCTTCTCCTTGTCAAAGTCAGACGTAACCTCTTCAATTTCTTTCTTAATCTGCGAGACACGGTTTTTAATCTCCTTTTCGTCTCCCTTGCCTTCGACGATTGTCGTGTGCTCTTTGGTCGCGACGACGCGCCGCGCTTCACCGAGCGTTTCCGGATTGACGTTCTCGAGCTTGAGGCCGATATCTTCCGATACAACCTTGCCTCCGGTCAGGATGGCGATATCCTCGAGCATTGCCTTGCGCCGGTCACCGAATCCGGGAGCCTTGACCGCGAGAACGCTGAACGTGCCGCGGAGCTTATTCACGACAAAAGTCGCAAGCGCCTCGCCCTCAACCTCGTCTGCAATGATGACGAGCTCCTTCTTGCCGCTCTGTGCAAGCTTTTCGAGAAGCGGAAGGATCTCATTGAGTGCGGAAATTTTCTTGTCGGTAATGAGAATGGGGACATCCTTGTACTCCGCCTCCATCCGTTCCGGATTCGTGATCATGTACGCCGATACCATGCCCTTATCGAACTGCATGCCCTCGACGACCTCTTTCGACAGGCCGAAAGTCTGCGATTCTTCGACAGTCACCACTCCGTCTTTCCCAACCTTTTCCATGACCTCCGCGATGAGCTGGCCGACCTCCTGGTCTTGCGATGAAATGGTGCCTACCTGCGCGATTTCGTCGTTCGTACGTACCGGTTTTGAAATTTTCTTGAGTTCCTTGACCACTGCGGTGACGCCCTTCTCAATCCCGCGCTTAACCACCATCGGGTTTGCGCCCGCAGCGACGTTCTTGAAACCCTCCGCGACAATGCGCTGCGCGAGGAGGGTCGCCGTCGTCGTGCCGTCACCGGCCACGTCGTTGGTCTTTGATGCGACTTCCTGCACGACCTGCGCGCCCACATTCTTGAACTTATCCTCGAGCTCTATCTCTTTCGCAATGGTGACGCCGTCATTCGTAATGGTCGGCGTACCAAATCCCTTATCAAGCACGACGTTCCTGCCCTTGGGGCCGAGCGTTACCTTCACTGCATTCGCGAGCTCATCAACGCCCTCCTTGAGGAGCTTGCGCGCTTTCTCATCGAATAGAATTTGCTTTGCCATAGTGTATGTTGCGCACGTTAATAATTAAAAAACTACTCAATCTTGGCGAGGACGTCATCCTCCTTCAGCACCTTGTACTCTACGTCGTCCAGCGTTACCTCTTCTCCGGAGTACTTGCCAAAGATGACCTTATCGCCTTTTTTCAGCTTGAGCTTGGAAATTTTTTCACCGTCGCCGACTGCGATCACTTCGCCCTCCTCTTTCTTCTCCTTCTCAACGGTGTCGGGAAGTACGATCCCTGATTTCGTAACCTCTTCGTCGGTTACCGGTTTTACGATCACACGGTCGCCTAGTGGTTTTAGTTTCATAGTGCCTTACTTAATTATTTTTTAGCTTAGATTCAATACTTTTTGGCTGAAATTAGCACTCAAATATTAAGAGTGCTAATGTGCAGTATCTATAATATAGCATAAGAAAATACTCGTCAATGCCCAATAAAATCGCCTTTTTTCTAATCAGAAACAGGATTCAATACATTGCTTCCCTTAGTTATCCACAGAAAAATCACTATACCGCTTCGCCCATAACCCGAATACCAGCCACATGAGCATGCCGCCGAATGCGAGTGACCACAGGTAGTGGTCGAGCAGCCCGACAATGAGCAGCACAATAAACGACAGGCTGTATACGGTATACCAGCTCGCCGTACGGAGTTCACGCCTCCGCCTCCAGAGCATCGCCGCGCCGACCTCGCCGACCAGGAGGAGGAATACCGCACCGCCGAAAACGCCCGACTCAGCGCTGACGAGCAAGTATACATTATGGGCAGGCTGGTACGCCCACGACTCAAGCGAATGGTCAGCATCGTACAGCGCCTGCGTATAACTGCCGATGCCAACCCCCTGATACCAGTTGCCGCGGATCATTTCGATTGCATCTCCATACGAGTACACGCGCTCTGCACTCGACTGCTGTTCAAGCCTCCCACCGGTAATCCTCGTCTCCCACAGGTCGGGCAGCAGATACACGCTGAACGCTGTCACGAGGACAATCCACAGCGTTACCGGCACGAGGATGCGGAGCCGGTACTCGTCGCGGTGCCAGAGCCCGAGCGCAAAGAGTGCAAGGATCGCCAGCCCGAAGGCAAGCCACGCACTCCGGGAGAAGGTAAGTATGAGACCGTAGTACATGACCACGAACGAGGTAACTGCGAGAATGATAGCCGGCAAGTTTTCCGACCGGTTGCGATACGCCTTGAACAGGTAACCGATTATCACGATGAGGCAGACGACGAGAAAACCGGCGAGCATGTTCGGATGCGGCAGGGAACCGTACGCGCGCAGGAACCTACCTCCGGCGGTTTCCACGACAAAATCGCCGAGTACGTCCGGGCTGTGCGCTGCGAGCCCGAACCACGTGCTCTCGATGATCTGCTGGGAAAAAAACTGGTAGATTCCCAGGATCGCCTGTACAAACCCGCTCGAAATGAAAGCCGCTGCAACTCCGCGCCACCTGAATTGCATACGGGAAACAGCCCAGAACAGGGCGACGTACTCGAGGAGCTTCAGTGCAGCATACCACGACACCTCCTTGTTCACCGACCACAAAACGGTCACGAAGCAGATGAGGAAGAAAGCCGCGACCGTACCGCCAATCCTGCCCAGGGAACGGACGCGTGTCCGTGCGTGGAGTGCGATGCCGGAAAGGATGATGATTGCCGCCAGGATATCCGTTGCGTACAGGCTGAAGGTGCCGTACTCCCACACGCCGCCGTTAAGGGAACCTTGGTGCCATATCCAGCGCGTCTGCCACGGCAAGAGAAAGATGAGCAGATACAGCGCATACGATTGGACTTTTTGGCAAAATTGTTTCATACGGACCGTGCGAGGCGCTGTTTCCACTGATCGTAGAAATACGCGCGCCTGTCATTATCGTGGAACTTAAGCATGTAATCCTGCACCACAACCCTGCTGTCCCTGTTCGCGAGCTCCCGGAGGCGTTTCGGCATCACGCGCAGCTGGTACCGCTTGAAGAGCTGCTCAGGCAGGGGGGCACAGGCAGCCGAAATAAAATACTTCCAGAGCTTCACGCGCTTCCGCCGACGCCGTGCTGTTGGAACGTATGGAAGCACGTTCGGAATAGCCCGGTGAATCCATGCATTCGACGCAATGAAGGTACGGTAGATGCCCTCATCGTACACCGGCACGACCTGCGAAACCCAGTACGGAAGATAGATGTCATTCTCGAGAGCGAGCCCGCTGAGGTCGAGGTGATCTTCATCGACAAAGAAGGACGGGCAAATGGTATCCTCGGTCCTGCCGGGGCGCGGCCGCATATTGGAGAGCTTTAGAAAACCCGTAACCCAAAAACGCACCTGCCATACCCGCCGCCGTTTTGTCACGATGAGGAGATCGATGTCCCCCTCCCGCCTGCTGTTGCTGTACGCAAGCGTATTGCAGATGCCGATCATCTTCACGAACGGCATCCGCCGCAGCAAGGAGACCACCCGCAGCGCCCGGTGAAACTTCCGCTCGGCGAGCCGGTAGCGGTCCATTCTCTTCTCCACCGTTTCCCCCCTCCCCTTCAGAAAGTAGAAACCATCCTTGAAATCAACACGCTGGCGGATTTTTTCACGCTCCTCGAGCGCTCCGACTACGTCACCGACAGCAGCCTGTACCGGCACGCCATCCGCGCTGCTGACGTACAGCCACTTCCAAATCTCGACGGCAGTCAACGGGTAGTCAAACACGTCAAAATAGCTGAGCGTCGCGATGATTGCTTTTTCCAGTGGATCCATACGGCGTCATTATATCGCGGACGCAGGGTATACGAAAGTGCCGCCGTACGGACAGTACGGCGCGGTTCACCCGGCATGCGGCGGCGCTACTTGCTCAGCATCTGCTTCAAGAACTTGCCCGTGTAGCTCCTCTTTGCTTCCGCAACTTCACGCGGCGTCCCAACGGCAACAATTTCACCGCCCTTGCTCCCCCCCTCGGGCCCGAGGTCGATGACCCAATCGGCTGACTTGATAATGTCGAGATTGTGCTCGATGACGAGCACCGTATTCCCCTTATCCACGAGCTGGTTGAGCACGAGCAATAGGCGCCTGACGTCATCAAAGTGGAGGCCGGTCGTCGGCTCGTCGAGGATGTAGAGCGTCTTGCCGGTCGCACGGCGCGAGAGCTCGGTCGCGAGCTTGACGCGCTGCGCTTCACCGCCGGAGAGCGTGGTGGCAGACTGGCCGAGGTGGATATACCCGAGGCCGACCTCATTGAGGGTCTTCAGCTTGCTGTAGATCGGCGGGATGCTCCGGAAAAATGAGAGCGCCTCTTCCACGGTCATTTCGAGCACGTCTGAAATCGTTTTATTCTTATACTGGATTTCGAGCGTCTGCTGGTTATATCGCTTACCCTTGCATTCTTCACACTCAACGTACACGTCAGGGAGGAACTGCATCTCAATCTTGACGAGGCCGTCACCCTGGCAGGCTTCACACCGGCCGCCCGCGACGTTGAAGCTGAAACGCCCCGGTCCGTACCCGCGTATCTTTGCCTCAGGCACCTGCGTAAACAGGTCACGGATGTACGTAAAAACGCCGGTGTACGTTGCGGGGTTTGACCGCGGAGTTCGCCCGATCGGCGACTGGTCGATATTGATGACCTTGTCGAGGTTCTCCGTGCCGTCGAGGCCTTCGTGCTTTCCGGGCGCATCTTTCGCCCCATAGAATTTCTGGGCAAGCGCCTTGGCGAGTATCTCCGTCATGAGGGTCGACTTTCCCGAGCCGGACACCCCCGTGATGCACACGAACTTTCCGAGCGGTATGTGCACGTCTATATTTTGCAGGTTAAACTCCGCCGCTTTCCGTATCACGAGCTCCTTGCCGTTCCCCGGGCGGTACTCCTCCGGGACAGGGATCGAGAGCTTTCCGGAAATATACTTTCCGGTGAGCGAATTTTTATTCTTAGTAATCTCAGCGGGCGTTCCGGCTGCAACAACCTTGCCGCCATGCTCCCCTGCGCCGGGGCCGATATCGAGAACATAGTCAGCCGACAGGATAGTCCCCTCATCGTGCTCAACGACAATGACTGTATTGCCGAGATCCCGCAGTACCTCGAGTGTCGTAATGAGCTTCTCATTATCACGCTGGTGGAGCCCGATGGAAGGCTCGTCGAGAATGTACACCACGCCGACGAGCGATGAACCGATCTGCGTCGCGAGCCGGATGCGCTGCGCCTCGCCGCCGGCAAGCGTCGAGGCCGCACGGTCAATCGTCAGGTAGTCAAGGCCGACATTGTGCAGGAACTGCAGGCGCGCGCTGATCTCTTTCAGGATTTGCTTGGCGATCGTCCGCTCCTTGTTGGTCTTAAATTTGAGGTTACTGAAAAACTTCCGGCACTCCTCGACCGTCATATTTGCGACATCAGAGATTGATACGTCAGCAACGGTTACTGCGAGCACCTCCGGCCTGAGGCGCTTTCCTCCGCACGTCGGGCACAGCAGCACCCGCATGTATTTCTCTATTTCTGCGCGGATGTAGTCGGACTGCGTCTCCTTGTACCGGCGCATCAGATTCGGTATCACACCCTCAAAATTCCTCGTGAACTCACCTTCAAAGCGGTCGCTTGAATACTCCATGGTGTACTCCTTGTTCCCTGAGCCGTGCAGGATGATATCAAGGTGGCCTTTTGACAGGTCTTTCACCGGCACGTCGAGCGAAAAGCCGTGCGCATCCGCGACCTGCTCGAGGAAACGGATGTACCACGCCTGGTTCGAAGAGGTGCGCGCCCACGGCCGGATCGCGCCCTGCGCGATGGTGAGCTTCGGGTTCGGGATAATGAGGTCGGGATCAATCTCGAGGCGGGTGCCGAGGCCCGTGCAGTCGGGGCATGCGCCGTGGGGGCTGTTGAATGAAAAATTCCGCGGCTCAATCGGCGGCAGGTTAATGCCGCAGCTGGGGCAGGAAAAGTGCTGCGAGAAGAGCATGTCCTTGCCCGACTCCGCCTCCTGGACGATTACGAGGCCGTCGCCGAGCTTGAGCGCGGCTTCGAGGGATTCAACGAGCCGTCCGCGGTCGAGCTGCGTGCCGTTAGTCAGCCGGTCAACGACGACGTCAACCGTGTGCTTCTTTTTCTTGTCGACGTTCAGGTCCTCAGCTTCTTCAATCGGGTACACGATCCCGTCGATGCGGACCCGCACGTACCCGGCTTTCCGGACTTCGATAATCACGTTCTTGTGCTCGCCCTTCTGGTCGCGGATGACCGGGGCGAGGATCATGAATTCCGCGTCCGCCGGCAGCTTGCGCACCCTGTCCGCAATCTGGTCAATGGTCTGCCGCGAAACCTCCCTGCCGCAGGACGGGCAGTGCGGCTTGCCGACGCGCGAAAAGAGCAGCCGAAGGTAGTCATATATCTCAGTAACGGTGCCGACGGTCGAGCGCGGATTGTGGGACGTCGCGCGCTGGTCTATCGAAATTGCCGGGGAGAGCCCGTCAATCTGGTCAACGTCCGGCTTGTCCATGAGGCCCAAAAACTGCCGTGCGTACGCAGACAGCGACTCGACGTACCGGCGCTGCCCCTCCGCGTAGATCGTATCGAACGCGAGCGACGATTTGCCAGAACCGGAAATGCCGGTAATCACGACGAGCTTGTCGCGCGGGATATCCACGTTGATATTTTTCAGGTTGTGCACCCGCGCTCCGCGGATCGTGATCATGGGCTCTTCGGTGCTCCTGGCATTTGATTGTGCTCTCGTTGCGCTCACAGTATAAAAAAAACGGGGTAAATAGTTGGAATCCATTATACACCCCATGTCAAGGGCGGTCAATCCCCTTAGAAAGGATCGTGTAATTCCGCCTTTCAATGTGGGCTAAGGCTTCGGCTGCTTGCCGCCTGCTCACGCAAAAAGTAAAAAAAATAGGCCGGGGGAAATACTCTGTTGAGTATCTCCGCCGGCCTTTATCCATTGTGTCGAAACGCTACTTGCCGAGCGCTTCGTCAACGAGCTTCTGGTTCTTCGCAGAACCATTGTACTTGGCCTTGGCAGCAAGGCCTTCCATTTTGCGCTTCCACGCCTGGTCCGCTGAAAGCTGCTCCTGGACTTCAGTAACCTGCCGTTCGACTGCTCCGATCCGCTGATCGGTACTCGACTTGTAGCCGTCGAAGTTTTCCTGCAAATCGGTGACAGTGGAATCCAGACAGGCGATGAACTCGCCGTTCTGGACGATGAGCGCCTGCTGCGTGCTGTCGGCAGCGAGCAGTTTCTTCATGGCCGGTCCATTGACCTCCACGAAGTTTCGCTTTACACCGGCAGCGTAACCCTTCAGTTGAACCGCATTGGTAAATGCGTTGAAGAGCACTTGCTGCCTCAGGTCCGGTTCGATCCGGTTTGCGTATACGTACGCGGACCGTTTGTCAAAGCCGAGTTTGAGCAACGCGGCGGCGAACTTCTCCGCCGAGTCAAACGGATCCATCCACTCATTCAGTGTCTCGATCTCGTTTGGAACTTCCTTGATAAGGGAGTCCACTCCGATGAAGAACGATTTCTCCATCTCGATAGCCATGCTGTCGGCTACAAACTTCGCCCGTTCATCGGCGGCTTTCTGCAACTCAATCTGCTGCTTCTGCCAGGCAGCTGCCCTTTGTTCCAGCTTCGAAAGATCGAAATCCTTGAAGTTTTCAGCGAAGAGCTCCAAGTACTCGGTCGATGGAACCCAATCGCCTACGGTATCAAGCGCCAGTTTGTAGAGCGTCGTGGTGTCGACGAGCATATCCTCACAGTGGAACGTGGTGTCCACCGCGACGACAGCAGAGTCGACCGGAACTCGCGCTGAGTCAGTATACTCATACGTCGAATCTCCATACATATCAACCGTTGCCACCGAATCGGTCATCTGCCATTCAAAGATATAATTGCCGTATAGGCTTTTGAAACCGACTGGCTGGTTGAAATCGCATACTCCAGCGAGTATTTTTTGTACTTGCGGAGTATTTGAAAGATCGACGCCGGCAAAGCTGACGGTTGACAGGGCGATCACGAAGACCGCCATCAGAGTTACGGACAAATTCCGAGTCATTTTTTGACCCTCCTTCAACAGGGTTGCGGCAAAATTCCCATTCTGCCATTTCTATCAGTTAACTTCTCTAATTTGCACAATGGATTGTAATGAGCGAGGTGTTCCCTTTAAAACTCTCAGTTTTAAAGAAAACGGCCTTTTGTTTAAACAATGAGGATTCAGTGCTCAAACAAAACGCCGCTTTAATCGTGTACTCTCTCCTCAAAGAGTATTTGATTGTAATCGGCTATCATACACCCATGCCTCCAGTTTGTCAAGCCCCGTGCTGTGGATATCATTACCAATATTTCGCTAATATTAACAAAAAGGATCCGCATCTGGTCAGTTCCGTGGCTTTAAAGCGCGGGCGTCTCTGCCTGCGCTTTGCAGATGGTGACAAAATGCATGGTAAACAGCGGAGCGCACCCGTCTCTGGGTGCGCTCGGAGTAAACAAATTAAACCTGGGGTGGCGCCAAAACCACCCATGCTATACTTACCCCGTATGAATGCACCACAAACCATCAACGTGCAATACCTCCCACAAAAGCCCGGAATATACCAGTTCCTGGATAACGAAGGGCTGGTTTTGTACATCGGAAAAGCGCGCCGCTTACGCAGCAGGGTCCAGTCATACTTCCACCGCTCCTCACAGCTCACGCCGCACAAGCGGCTTATGGTCGGGAAGATTAAAAAAATCGAGTACATCATTACCTCCTCAGAAACAGAAGCGCTGCTGCTTGAGGCAAATCTGATCAAGAAGCGCCAGCCGCCCTTCAACATCGACCTCAAGGACGGTAAAACGTTTTCGTACATCAAGATCACGGTCAAGGAGGACTTCCCCCGTGTTTTTTCCACGCGCCGCGTGCTCAGCGACGGGGCAAAATACTTTGGGCCGTTCGTATCGGGCGGCTCGGTGCGCCAGACCCTGAACCTGCTCCGGAAGCTGTTCCCGCACCGCAGCTTCCAAAAGGCGCCGTCAACGAGCCAGCTCGAACACCTGACGAGACGGTATCCGCAGCTGCTCGGCCCCGCAACGAAAGAAGAGTACCGCCAGACTATCGGCAAGATCATCCAGTTTCTCAGCGGACAATACCGCGAGATCGGCCGCGATCTGCAGAACCAGATGAACGGGGCTTCCCGGCGGAGGGAATACGAACGCGCCGCATCACTGAGAGATAAGCTCAGCTCGATCGAAAAGATTATAGAAAAGCAGAAGGTCGTATCGCCCAAGCGTGAAAATTTCGATATCGTCAGCATTGCACGCGCGCACGACATGAGCGCCATCAACCTGTTCAGAATCCGGAGCGGCAAGCTTACAGAAAAACAAAACCTCACCCTCGCGAATACGAGGGCGCAAACGGACGGCGAGGTGCTGCAAGCGTTCATCGAACAGTACTACGCGCAGGCGACGGACGTGCCGACAATGATTATCCTCCCCGCAAAACCGCAATCCCAATCCATAATCGAGCGGGCATTCAAAACAAAAATCCACGTACCGCAACGCGGCATAAAACGCCAATACCTCAACCTCGGCACGGAAAATGCGGAGTCCTACCTCGAACTGCAGCGAGCATCATGGCAGCGCGATGCGGAACGGACGGGTGAAGCGCTCGGGCAGCTCCGGCGCGTGCTCAAGCTGCCGGCGATCCCGCGGCGGATTGAAGTATACGATATCTCGAACGTACAGGGAGCCGACGCGGTCGGCTCGATGATCGTCTTCACGGACGGCAAACCCGATAAAAAATGGTATAGGAAATTTAAAATCAAGACGGTCAGCGGGATTAACGATCCCGCTATGCTCGCCGAGGTGCTTGGGCGGCGCTTTCGGCACACCGCCCACGAGCCTGCATCCCCAGGTCTGCAACCGGGCTGGCCTCAGCCAGATCTCCTCATCCTCGACGGCGGAAAAGGACAGCTCAGCGCGGCCCTGAAAAACATTCCGGCGAACATACCGATCGTCGCGCTCGCCAAGCAAAATGAAGACATCTACCTCCCCGGCCGAAAAATCCCGGTGCGCATGGCTGCCAATTCACCGGAACTCCGCCTACTGCAGCTCATGCGGGACGAGGCGCACCGGTTCGCAATCTCATTCTTCCGCTCGACGCATCGAAAGGCCGCCCGGAAGTCATGGTTCGATGAGGTGCCAGGCATCGGGCCAGCGACCAGAAAAAAGCTGCTCGCGCGGTTCGGCTCGGTACAGGGCGTCCGTGCGGCTTCTCGAGAACAGCTCAAATCGGCTGTCGGCGAGAAGCTCGCCGGGCAGCTCAGAGAACGACTATGACCAATGACCACGAACAAACCCAAGCGGAAATTGAACGGCGCGCACGCATCCGCGAAAAAAAGCGCACGCCGAAGATAAAGAGCTCCGGCCGGAGTGTGCGGGAACTGCAGCGAATTATCGTGGAGAAGGGACGAAAGGTGCAGCAGCTTGACAGAGAGCGCTGAATTTGATACTGTAGGGGTTGCTCTACAAACACCTTTTTTTATATACCCTGAAATACATTGATGGAAAACATACTCAACATCGCACAGATCGTACTCGCCGTGGCGCTCATCACCGCAATCCTGTTCCAGAACCGCGGTGCGGGTCTCGGCGGCGTATTCGGAGGAGAGGGCAACGTTTACCGGACGAAACGCGGCTTTGAGAAAATCTTATTTTTTTCAACTATCGTTCTGAGCGTCGCATTTTTCGGCGTTGCACTCGCGAACGTGCTCATCAAGTAGCTTACCTAGTCCGACACACCTGTTTGTGAAATTCAACGTACGCAACATCTTCCAACGAGCGCTCAGCAATCGAGGAAAAGCATCAGACGAAAGTAAACCTGTAAAAGTCCCCCCGACATTTAACGGCAATCTCGACCTCGATAAGAAGCTCGTGCTGTCACTCGCAAAACAGCGCTTCCCGACGTGGAAACAGCTGCAGTACCTGCCTGAGTACCTCACGCAACGTGAGAAGCTCATCGTTCGGTTACTCATTGGGGCAACAATCATCTGCCTCGGCTTCTTGCTCGTACGGTTTTGCCAGCGCCACGTCGAGTACCTACCGCAGCAGGGCGGAAGCTATACGGAGGCGATTGTCGGGCAGCCGTCCTACGTCAATCCAGTGCTGGCGCAGGGCGACGTCGACCGCGATATTACCGTGCTCATCTACTCTGGCTTGTTCCGCTACGATGAGCAGCTCCAGCTCGTGCCGGACCTCGCCGCTAGCTACGAACTTTCGGAAGACAAAAAAACCTATACCATACACTTGCGCAAGGGGGTCAAATGGCACAACGGGAATGAACTCTTGGCGGACGATATCCTCTACACGATCGAAACCGTCCAGGATCCGGATTACAACAGCCCCTTTTACAGTAACTTCAATGGGGTTGCGACCGAACGCATCGACGACCATACGGTAACCTTCACGCTCAACGAACCGTTCGCGCCCTTCCTCTCAAATCTGACAATCGGAATTCTGCCGGGGCACATCTGGAGCGATGTCGCACCCGCGAACTTCAAGCTCGCAGAGTACAACACGAAACCGATCGGATCGGGGCCTTACGCCTTCAAAGAGCTCGTGAAAGACCACTCCGGCATAATTAAATCCTATACGCTTGAACGCAATGAGCGCTACTATGGCCAGCTCCCGTATATCGATACGATTATCATGAAGCTGTACCCGGATTTTGCCTCAGCGACGGAAGCGCTCAAGAGCGGAACCGTCGACGGCATGAGCTACGTACCGAAGGAATACCGCGAAACGCTGGCCGAGAAGAAGGGCATCACCCTATACCCGCTCCAGCTGCCACAGTACACCGCGGTATTCTTCAACCAAAAAAATGAGCTGCTCAAAGACCAAGAGCTCAAGAAAGCGCTCGCGAATGCCGTTGATCGCAGCCGAATTCTCGAAGAGGCGCTGCAGGGGCAGGGCAAGGTTATCAGCGCACCGATCCTCGAGGGTTTTCTCGGATTCAGCTCTGAAATCGGAGGGTATGCATACAATCCGGCACAGGCCGCTGCCGAGCTCGATGAGCTCGAGTGGACAATCCCCGAGGGAGGGGGCCTCCGAACCAAAGACGGTGCGGAGCTCAAGTTCTCGCTCACGACGGTCGACCAGCCTGAATACCTGAAAACAGCCGATATTCTCCGTGAGAATTGGGAGGCAATCGGCGTCGGCATCGAGCTGAAAATAATGAATCCGCTCCGGGTCGACAAGGAAGTGATCAAGCCGCGAGATTACGAAGCGTTCCTGTATGGAGAAATACTAGGCTCTGATCCGGATCCGTATCCGTTCTGGCACTCCTCGCAGAGCCTCGACGGCGGTCTCAACCTCTCAAACTACTACAACAAAGATGTCGACAAGCTCCTCGAGGAGGCGCGAAAAATCGAGAATGCGGATGAGCGCGCAAGCAAGTACATCGATTTCCAAAAAATCATCGCCGATGAGGTGCCCGCACTCTTCTTGTACAGCCCGACGTATGACCATGCGATAGCTCGGGAGATCAAGGGGGTAGCAACGACGAGAATTACCATCCCATCTGACAGATTTAACGGCATCACCAGCTGGTACATTAAAACCAGGCTCGGATGGGACTAGCTCTCTTTAACTGAAACAAGAGAACAGGCAGTGCTGCCTGCCGATGCATGCGCCGAGATGGCGGAACTGGTAGACGCGCACGGTTCAGGGCCGTGTGGGAGCAATCCCATGGGAGTTCAAGTCTCCCTCTCGGCATGGGCGCAGGCAGGCAGAACAGCACGATTTCTCACTATTAACCATTATTCTGTAACAATGAAACATATAAACACTCTATGGATATCAAACAAAAAAAACAAAATCATCCTATGAAAAAACACAGGGGAGGGGGCAATCCCAGGCAGCCGCTCCGCATAACACCCCTCGGGGGCCAGGAAGAAGTCGGGCGGAACATGACCGTGTACGAGTACGACGGCGATATTGTCATACTGGACATGGGCATACAGTTTCCCGAAGAAGATATGCCGGGCATCGACTACATCATCCCGAATATCAGCTCACTGAAAGGCAGAGAAAGCAAAGTGCGTGGCATCATCTTCTCGCACGGGCACCTCGACCATATCGGCGCGGCGCCACTGCTGCTCGAGAAGCTCGGCTACCCGGTAATCATCGGCCGCCCCCTGACGCTTGCCCTCATCAAACGCAGGCTCGAAGACCACGCGAAAGGTTCATCAAAAAAACTGAAAACAATCGTGGTCAAATCCATTCAGGATACGGTCAAGCTCGGCAAGTTCTCGGTAAAATTCTTCCAGGTTGACCACTCGATCATGGACGCGGTCGGCGTCTCAATCCTCACGCCGCAGGGCACGGTCATCCATCCCGGCGACTGGACGTACGAGAAAAAGCCGGTCGGAAGGGCCGCAGTCACGTACCACCACCTCGCCAAGCTTCCCCGGCCGACCATACTCATGCTCGAGAGCCTCGGTGCGACATCGCGGACGCTCCGCACGCCGGAACACATCATGTACGGCAACCTCGAGAAGCTCATGCGGGAGGCCCCGGGCAGGATTATCATCGGCACGTTCTCTTCCCAGCTCGAGCGAATCCGCCAGGTGATTGAGTACGCAAAAAAAATCAATAAGAAGGTCGCGCTCGATGGCTTCAGCATGAAAATGAATGTCGATATCGCAAAAGAACTCGGCTATATTAAGGTAGGAAAAAAGACCCTCATCGATATACGGCAAGCAAACTCCATCCCCGACAGGAACCTCATCATCCTCTGCACGGGCGCCCAGGGAGAAGGCAATGCCGTGCTCTCGCGTATCGTAACCGGCGACCACCGCTTTATCAAGCTCAAACGCCAGGATACGGTCGTATTTTCATCTTCCGTCATCCCCGGCAATGAACGAACCATCCAACGGCTCAAAGACAACCTGTACCGGCTCTGCGATAACGTCATCCATACAGAAATCATGGACGTGCACTCAGGCGGGCACAGCAATGCGGAAGATATCGTGGAGATCGTGCGGCAAATCCGACCATCCTTTTTCCTGCCCGTATACGCAAACCACTACATGCTCCGGGAGGCTGCGAAGCTCGTCGAACGGAAAAACAGATTTCCGCGCAATGGCATTTTCGTGCTCGACAACGGCAGCACGCTCGAGCTGCAGAATAAAAAAGCGCGGGTGCTCCCGAAGAAGGTGCCGACGGACTACGTGTTTGTGGATGGCCTCGGCGTCGGCGACGTCTCGAACGTCGTACTGCGCGACCGGCAGATGCTCGCGGCGGACGGCATTTTCATGATCGTCGTAACCATCGACGGGAAAACCGGCAGCCTTATCGGCGAACCGGACATTATCTCGCGCGGTTTCATCTACATGAAGGAGAGCAGAGAGCTTCTCAAGCAGGTCCGTGCAAAGGTCAAGAAGATTTGCATCGACAAGGAGCCGCGCGCCCAGGCAGACGACGTATACATCAAGAATAAAATCCGCGACCAGATCGGCCAATTCTTGTTCACCAAAACAGAGCGCCGGCCGATGGTCATGCCGATGGTCATCGAGATATAATTGTGCTACCATAAAGGCATGAAGCACATCGTTTTCTCAGGCATACAACCCTCGGGACAGCTCCATGTAGGCAACTATTTCGGGGCGATGCAGATGTGGCTCAAGCTCCAGAAGAGCACGAATCACGCCTGCATCTTTTCCATCGTCGACTACCACGCGCTGACCGAAGGACCGGATCCGAAAGACCTCGAACAGCGCGTCTTCGATACGGCCGTTGACTTCCTCGCGTCCGGGCTCGATCCGAAGCGGAGCACGATCATGCTCCAGTCGCTTGTGCCTGAGCACACCGACCTTGCGTGGATTCTCAACTGTACGACTCCGCTCGCGTGGCTTGAGCGCGTCCCGACGTACAAGGACAAGGCTGCCCAGTTCAAACACAACCTCAATGTCGGATTGCTCGAGTATCCCGTTCTTATGGCAGCCGATATTCTCATCTATAAAGCGGATACGGTCCCGGTGGGCCTCGACCAGCTCCCGCACCTCGAGCTCACCCGTGAAATTGCACGGAGCTTCAACGCGAGGTACGGCAACGTGCTCATAGAACCAAAAGAAAAGGTTACCCCGACGCCGAAAATCATGAGCCTCATTGACCCGACCAAGAAAATGTCGAAGAGCCTCGGCCCCCGGTCGTATATTGCACTCGCTGATACTCCTGACATCATTGAAAAAAAGGTGAAGGCGATGCCCACGGCAACCGGCAGCGAGCATGCCGTCATCCGCGCGCTGCTTAAAAATACCCAAGAAATCAAGGACGAATTCAAAGACATCACAAAGAAATACCCGCCGGACCGGGAAATTCACTCGGAGGCGGATCTCTCAACAATTCAAAAACGGCTCGGCCGCAAGCAGTACGCCACGTTCATGGCTCTGTTCAATTTCTACATGTTGCTATACATCTTCGGCAGCAAGGTAGACCGCAGGCGGTTCATCAAAGACCTCACCGGCGGGTCAATCCAGTTTTCCGTGTACAAGAAGCTGCTCGCCGACCAGATTGCCCACTTTCCTGAATTCGTCGAATTCAGGAAAAAACGCGCTGAACTCGTCAAGAATCCGAAGAGCATCGAATCAATCCTCAGGGCCGGCAGCAGGAAGGCAAGGAGGCGGGCGCAGGCGAATATGGTACAGATAAAGAAAAAAGTTGGTTTAGCATAGTCCGTAGATCATTTCACAAACGCTGAAATGTCCCGGCGGAGGGCTAAACTTTTTTGTATACAGAAATAAACAGGGAACATTTTATCATAGAAAGGGGGCCCATATGTGCCCTTCGCATATCGCAGCAACGGTCGGTGCCGTTGGCCTGCATGGATCTCATATGCGGCAGAGCCTGCTCAATGGCACGTGGACAGCAATACGTCCACCGGATGGCGCTGATGCCGGAGAACAGCTCGAAAAGGTACGTACCTTCGCCCTTGCTTTCCGTGCAAACCACGGTGGCATTTCGGTACACCAGCCGCCGGAGGAATGGTGCAACTTCTGCATTCCGAATTGCGGTGCGGTCAATCCCGACATCATGAATCGCGACGGCATACGGGTTACCACATTGCGAGGCCTCAGCTTCCTCGTCACGCAAACTCTCATCAGGGAAGGGGTCCGGGGGCTCTACAACATCAAAAGCCCATTCGGCGTGCGCGAACGCGTGCTGTTTCCCGATCACGGGAGCACGCTGCCCGAAATTCCTCCCGCAGTATTTGCCGCAGCGCTCAGAATCTGCAGAGAACGGATTCTCTCGCTCAAGCACATTCACGATCAGAGCGACATCATAATGCTCCCCGAACTCATCATTGGAATCGGAGGAAACAGTGTCGTCAGTGAGCGCGGCTTGAGCCACACGCACGTACAGATTGTAGGCGTATCGCACGTCTCGATCGCGCTGCGGCTCGAAATGCCCCAGCTCTACCGCTTCTACATGCAGCACGAACGCTGTCCGGTATGCGATATCATCCGGATTGAACGGGAAGGAACGCTCACCGTTGGCTCTACCGAACATTTTCTCGCGTTGGTACCGTACGCGAGCCAGTCACCGTTCACGATCTGCATTACACCGCTCGATCACTACTCGCAGTATGAGGCAACTCCTCCTGAACTCTTCGGGGAGCTCGGGGCGCTCATCCAGGACTCTGTCGCAAAACTCGGGGCGCTGCTGGGTGACCGATTCCCGTATTACCTCATCCTCAGGAATGGACCGGAGCGCTTCACGCTCGATGCAGGGTTCCTGAGCCAACCGCTCTCACGATCAATGATCGAATCAATGTACCACTACTCGATCACGATCGTGCCGCAATTCCCGGAGCTCCCGTCTGAAATTGAGGAGTTCATTCAGACGAGCATTAACCCCGTCCCGCCCGAATTTGCGGCTCAGATACTGAAGCAGCCTCCGGACCAAATCAGGCAGTGGGTCGAACAGTAACATTTCGAACATCCCTAACAATGAGCCCGCCTCCCGAGGTGGGCTCTCTCTTTTTTGTACAGACTGTGCCGGTAAGTTAGTTCGCCTTGCCGACGTATTTGCCTGTTTCCGTGTTGATCTCAACGACATCGCCCTGCTCGATGAAGAGCGGCGCATCAAGCACATAGCCAGTCTCGAGCGTCACCTTTTTGGTGACTGAGCCCTGCGCCGTATCTCCCCGTATGCCGGGCGGCGATGAAGTAACCTCGTACGTCATTTTTTTCGGCAGCTCAACGGTGATCGGCACCTTGTTGAAGTTGAGGACGTCAACCTCGAGGTTCTCCTTGAGGAACTGCGCCAGGCCCTCCCCGAGCTGCTCCTTCGTTATGAAAAACTGGTCATACGTTCCCGCATCCATGAAAAAAAACTGGCCGCCATCCTCGTACAGATAATTCGCCTTTGACCTGCTGATGTCAGCCTGCTCAACCTTATCCTGTCCCTTGAATGTCTGCTCGAGGGTCTTGCCAGTCTTCAGATTTCTGACCGTCGTGCGCATGACTCCCTGTCCGCGCCCCATCTTTACGAAACTGTGCTTCATGATAACAAACGGGTCACCGTTGAGGACCACGTACGTTCCTGCTTTTAAATCATTGATGGCGAGCATGCTACCGTGTCGTGAATGGGATGATTGCCATGACACGGGCACGCTTGATCGCATGGGCGAGCTTCCGCTGGTGCTTTGCACAAACCCCGGTCTTCTTGCGCGGCAGTATCTTCGCGTATGATGACGTGAAACGCTGGAGCATTTTGGCGTCCTTATAGTCAATCTCAGTCATGCCGTTCGTGCAGAAGTGGCACTCTTTCTGGCGCAGCATGCCGGCCTTTTGGGCATTCGATCTCATATTGTTGTTTCGGTTTCTCATTAGAATGGAATATCTTCAACGTTAATCTCGGGTTCTCCCCCCGCAGGCGCCGGCTGGGAACCATCGCTGCTTGATGCCGGCTTCGGGTTGCTCCCGCTCGGAACTGAGCCCGCCCGGTCGAGCATAATCATATTCTCCGCTACAATCTCCGTCCGGTACCGCTTCGTTCCGCTCTGGTCGTCCCACGAACGGGTTTGCAGCCGCCCTTCTATATATATTTTGCTGCCTTTCTTCACATACTGGCCGATGATGTCAGCCAATTTCCGCCACGCAACGACGTTGTGGTACTCAACCTGCTCCTTTTTCTGGCCCGACTGGTCGGTCCACCGGCGGTTCGTCGCCACGCCGAGCGATACAACGTTTTGGCCTGAAGGAGTAGACCTCACTTCAGGATCACGCGTGACGTTACCGATGATCATTGCTCTATTGAGATTCATAGGTTCGTTCCCTGCGGCTGCAGCCGGTTAAATTTCCTCTTTGAGGATATCGTCGAGCTTTTTATCGAGGTCTTCGAGGCTTATCTTCTTCTCTTCTTTTGCCCGGTCAGCGGCTTTCCGCTGCGCGATAGGCTCTTTCTTTTCTGCAGGCAGTGCCGCAGCGCGATCTTGCTCCTCAACTTCTCTCGCTTCCGCAGCGCGCCGTTCCGCCGCTTTCTCCTGGATACGCTGCTCTTTTGCCACCTCGCTGGCGGTCTTGACCCGCTTCCGGACGATGAGGTGCCGGATGATTTCCGGCTTCAGGCGCAAGCTGCCATTGAGCTTTCGGTAGGCGCCACCCTCCGCATCGAACTCCATCAGAACGTACGTGCCGAACTGCTGGTGCTTGATCTCGTACGCGAGCTTCTGTTTGCCGAGCGATTCAGATTTAGTGATCTGTCCGCCGAGCTTCGTTACTTCTTCTCTGACACCCTTAACAACCCCTTCGAGCTGCGCATCGTCAACCTTCGAAGAGACAATAAAGAGAATCTCGTAGTGTTGTGCCATTGTTCTTTCGGTTAGTACCTACTGCCCTGCTGGTACAGGGTTAGTTGAGCTGCCCTCATGTGCCGAAAGCGCATATGAGCAGGGTACCATTTTTTAGTACTGTGGAGTGTACCATGGCGTAAAAAAATGTGCAAGTATAGCGCTCCCGTGCTGTCTCCTGCTATACTGGTAAAGAGCACTATGGCACGGTACGGCTTTATCTTAGGCAAAAATCCCCAGCTATCCCTCGCTGAAATTTTCAGCTACGAGGCTGTTTGCGGCGTCCGGCTCACCATAGTGGACCTGACAAGCAATGCCCTCATCGTCGACAGTTCAGGCGGCATCGATGCCGATGCATGGCAGCACGCCCTCGGCGGCTGCATAAAGATCGGCTCCGTCACCTCCCAGTACCAAGACCTCGATGCGCTCATTGAGGGTCTGTCCCTGCCAAACATCAAGCAGCTCCTCGCCCAGGGGGAGCGCAAGGTTATTTTCGGGTTCTCGTTGTACGGAGAAGTATCCAAACAGTACCGCACGAAGCTGAAGTCCGTCGGCCTCGACCTGAAACGCCAGATCCGCAGGAGCGGCTTGCCCGGCCGGTTCATCGCCGCGGAAGACGGCGCACTGACGAGCGTTCAGATCGAAAAGAACAAAGTGCTTGACCGCGGTGCCGATATCCTCGTCATTAACGGTATCCACGCATCCTACCTCGGGACGACGCTCACGATCCAAGATTTTGAGGAGTACTCGCGCAGGGACTACGGCAGGCCAAACCGAGATGCCCGCTCAGGCATGCTCCCCCCCAAGCTCGCGAAGATTATGCTCAACCTGGGCGGTGTACGGAGCGACAGCCGTCTGCTCGACCCGTTCTGCGGCTCAGGCACTATCCTGCAGGAAGCGCTGCTCCGGGGCGTACGGCACATTACCGGGAGCGATATCAGCAGCAAAGCAATGCTGGATACGAAAAAAAATCTGGCGTGGCTCGCGACCCAATACGGTGCCGCAGCATCGACGCGCGCGGAACTGTACGAGTGCGACGTCAAAAACCTGGCCGGCAAGCTGGCGCCTGGATCAATCGACCTTATCGTAACCGAGCCCTACCTCGGGCCTCCGAATGCCAAAAATGCCGATGCTCAGCAGATGCTCGGAATCATTGCTGAGCTCGAGTCGCTATACCTGAGCGCGTTCACTTCCTTTGCGAGCATTCTCAAGCCCCGTGGAGCGGCCGTCATCGTGTTCCCCCTTTTCACGCTCGAACACGGAGTGTACACCCTTAAAATTCTCGAGCAGCTGCACGCCATGGGCTTCTGCCGGGCCAACCCCTTTCCTGAAAAAATGTCCCTGTTCGCAAAGGCAGGCCCGACCGCACGCGGCTCCATCATATACCAACGCCCCGACCAAAAGGTACAGCGGGAAATCTTTATCTTCAAAAAAACGTGAAAAAACCTGGGGCGCCAATGGCACCCCAGTATTCTTTGCAAAAATACCTTTCGTGAGGAAGATAATCACCTCCAATCGCATTCGACCAGGGTTCTGTATTTAGGGGTCCCTACCCTATGCCCTGGAAGGCCGGGAGCTCGGCAAGGATCAAAAAAATGGATCACCTCCTCTCATCTCCCGTGCTGAGGACGGTTACACAATGCAATCATACGGTTGCCTCCTTTCGGATAAACAATGGATCCTGCAACCGCGCGCAGCTTCATCCGCGCGTACCACATGGCCCGCCTGAGCAGGTGGTTGTCCAGGCGCCGCCCTGAATATATACTAATATAAGCCTCCTTTCTGCACAGAAAGGTTACGGGAGCTCGCTGAAAAATATTTTTGAAAGAGCGGCTCCCTCCTCTTCCAGTATACTACAGCCGGGCAGCTTTCTCAAATGCGGATATACACGACATCGCCGTCCTGCATCACGTACTCACGGCCTTCAATGCGCATCTTGCCATTCTCTTTTGCACCCTGTTCCCCACGGTACCGCACGATGTCCTCCCAGCTGATTACCTCGGCACGTATGAACTTTTCTTCAAAATCCGAGTGTATCTTCCCCCCTGCCTGGGGAGCGGTAGATCCGCGCTCAACCGCCCACGCGTGCACCTCAGTCGGACCGGCGGTAAAGAAGGTGATGAGCCCGAGACGTTCGTACGCTGCCGCAATAAGCCTGTCGAGCCCGGACAACTGCAGGCCGAGCGTCTGAAGGTACTCCGCTGCTTCTTTTTCCGGCATTTCAGCGAGCTCTGACTCTACCTTGGCGCAGATGACGATGCGCCCGGGCACCTCGGTGGCAGCCGCGTCCTCATCTACATTCAGTACGTACAGCATGGGTTTGATAGTGAGCAGGTGCAAATCCGCAATAATTGCCCGTTCCTCCGCTGACATGTCCGCTGCGCTCAAAACCACTCCCTGATCAAGGGGAATGCGAACCGTACGGTATGCCTCAAGGAGCTTCCTTGGCTCCTTGTCTCCACTCCTCGCCCTGGGCTCGAGATCGGCAATGCGCTGGTCGAGGGTCTTCAGGTCCGCAAAGATAAGCTCAGCATTGATCGTCTCAATATCAGACTGGGGGTCGACCGCTCCGCTCACGTGCAGCACGTCAGGATCAGTAAAACCCCGGACGACCTGGCATATCGCATCGACCTCACGGATGTGGGACAGGAACGTATTGCCGAGGCCTTCGCCCTTGTGGGCACCCTGCACGAGCCCCGCAATATCAACGAACTCAACGACAGTCGGCACTACCTTGTCGGCATGGTACACCGAATTGAGTTTGTCGAGCCGGCCATCAGGCACCGGCACGATGCCGACGTTCGGGTCGATCGTACAAAACGGGTAGTTTGAAGCATCGACCTTCTGCTTGGTCAGTGCCGTAAAGAGCGTCGACTTGCCGACGTTGGGCAAGCCAACGATTCCAACCGATAATTTCATATGCTACCATTGTACCAGAGATGCTAGTATAATGTAACTATGCATCCGCGTTTTTACCTCACAACAATTCAGCAAACCGGAAGCGCCGTCACCATCAACGATGCGCAAACCGTTCACCAGATCGTTACGGTGCTCCGCCTCGGGAAGCATGACCGCATAACCGTCTTTTCCGCAGAAAAGGAAATCGAGCTCGCCATCGAGTCGATCGGCAAGCGCTCGATTACCGCATCCGTACTGCAAGAGCATCGCGCGAACCGCGAACCTACGGTCGCGCTCACGCTCTACGTCTCGCTGCTGAAAAAGGATACCTTCGAATTTGTTCTCCAGAAGGGAGTTGAGCTCGGCGTATGGGCATTTGTGCCGATTATCACTGACCGTTCCGTTGTCCGGGCTGTATCGCATAACAAGCTTCTCAGGTACCGTACGATTATAAAAGAGGCTACCGAGCAGTGCGGCGGACGGCAAATTGCCGGCCTCGGCGAACCGGTACCGTTTACGCGGGCGCTGCATGATCTCGAACAGAAACAGGGCGCCAAGCTCATCGCGTGGGAGGGCGAAAACCGCCAGCAGCTCGTGGACGCTGCCGGCCCTCCTGCAAAAGAATTCCACCTCTTTATCGGGCCCGAGGGCGGCTTTTCCGCGAATGAAGTTTCGCAGGCCCAGGCAGCCGGCTGCAGCTGCGTGAGCCTTGGAAAGAGAATACTGCGCGCAGAAACAGCTGCCATCGCAGGGGCTGCGCTCATTCTGTTGAGGTAATCACCGCTTTTTGGTATACTATAGCCATACGGTACTTTTTCGATTATTAAATTGTGAAACGTATGTTTGAGAACGTGAATAGGCAGCAGCCTGCAAACCAGCCGCAGCCAGGCATTCCCGGCGGGCAGCAAAAAAACTGGGGCCCCTGGAAGCCCGTTGCCCAGGCAAAACGCGCAACGAACGCCGCTGGCGGTCCCGGCGCGCCTGCTGCGCCCCTGCAGACACCGCCGGACAGAAGAGCCGCCGGACCGATGCCTCCGCCGCCGCTCGGCCAGGAGCCGATCCGCCCGCCGCAAGTTCCCGGAAGAATCCCCCGTAACCTTAATATTCCGACAGGACCTGAACCGGATGCGCCGCCACCGAACAAACGCAAGTTCATCATGATCGGGCTCATCATCTTCGCCGTTATCATACTCGTCGTTGCCGGCGCGATCGTTGGGCTCGCATACCTCAGTAAAAACGATAATACGAACACAGCGGAGAATTCCAACGTTGCGGGGAATACAAACACCGCCCTGAATGGCAATACAGCGGCAAATACGAACGCCGGTGCGAACACGAACGTGACTCCAAACCTCAACTCTCTGTTCAACCAGAATGCCAACACAGCGGTAAATGTAAATGCCGCCGCGAATACGAACACAGCAGCCAATACGAACACCAACGCGGCAACGAACACCAACGCGGCAACGAACACCAACGCGGCAACGAACACCAACGCAAACGTCAATGCAAACGTACCGCTCGATACCGATAGCGATGGCCTGACCGACGACCGCGAAGAGCTCTGGAGCACGGACAAAGGCAACCCGGACACTGACGGCGACGGTTACCTCGACGGCGAAGAGGTCGACAATGGGTATAATCCGCTCGAACCTGCCACAATGTAAACCTACAAACCTTCCTCAAAAACCCGGAGCATCAGCTCCGGGTTTTTTATCCTATCCAATCACGCAAGCCAATCGCGAGGTGCCGGAAAGCGAGCCTGTCCCACGGGATTGCATCCGGCGAAAACCACCGGACTTCCGCAACGTCATCCATCGGGCGCAACAAACCCGACCGTACCGTACACGCGTAGTCAATATTGAGCGTATGCACCGTGCTCCCGTGCCCGTACGAATCAATATAGATTCCGATGATTTTAATAATATCAATGTCAATGCCGAGCTCTTCGCGTATCTCGCGCCGCACCCCCGCCTGCGGATCTTCACCGTCTTCGAGAAAACCGCCCGGCAGATCCCAAAAACCGAGCCGAGGCTCTCTGGCACGCTTGGCGAGCAGTACCTGGCCTGCCCCATTCGTAATAATTGCGGAAGCTGTCGGCTTGGAATTCTGGTAAAAAATAAAACCGCACGCAGCACACACGAGCCGTACGCCGTGGTCGAGCCCCTTCACCCAGAGCTCCCCGCCGCAGACCGGGCAGAACCTGAATGGATGTTTATTGTTGCTGTTCATACGCACGTACGACGTTATACAGCAGCATCGCAACAGTCATAGGCCCGACGCCGCCCGGAACGGGCGTGATCCACGCCGCTTTTTCGCTCACGGACTCAAAATCGACGTCACCGACCGGCTTCCCGTTGACGCGGTTGTACCCCACATCGATGACAATCACCCCCTCCTTGACCATCTCGCCGGTTATGAGGCGCGGCTTGCCGACCGCTACGATGAGGATGTCGGCTTTCGCGATCTTATACTTGAGCACGCGTTCTTCGGGAGGGTACGCTTCGACCAGTATCCCCTTGCGCTCGAGAAGGTATCCGAGCGGCTTGCTGAACACCGAACTTCGGGCAATCACCATCGTTCTTTTACCCTCAAGCTCTTCGCCCGTACTGTCGATGAGCTGCACAATGCCCGCTGGCAGCCCCGGTATGATGATCGGCCTGCCGGCGAGCAGGGCTTCTATGTTGTCCGGCCGGAAACCGTCAACGTCCTTTTCCGGCGCGATGGCATTCATCACCGATGCTTTATCCAAACCTTTCGGCAGCGGAAACTGGATGATGATGCCGTGTATCCCTTCTTTCGTACTGAGCGTCCGGAGGAGCTCGATGACCTCCTGCTGGCGGGCCGATGCGGGCAGCAGGTGCTTCTCGAAATAGACTCCGACTTTTTTTGCCGCCTCCTCCTTGAGGCCGACGTACACGTGCGACGCAGGATCATCGCCGATTAAAATGACGGCGAGCCCTGGCGTGCCGCCGAGGCTCTTCACCTTCTGCTTGAGCGGCTCCATAATCCGAGCCGCTGCTGCTGCTCCGTCAATCGTACTCATGCGCGTAGCGTTGGGTACAGCGGCCGCGAATCCGTGAGCTCGCGCACCTGCGCGCTGACCGCCTTCTTGACGGACTCTTTTTTCGGATTGTGCAGCGTATCGGCAACTAGGTCAGCGACCGTGAGCATGTCTTCTTCCGTAAACCCCCTGCTCGTTAGCGCCGGCGTGCCGAGCCGTATGCCGGACGGGTCCATGGGTTTCCGCTTGTCGAACGGCACTGTATTTTTGTTAACGGTGATGCCGACCCCGTCGAGGACGCTCTCCGCTTCCTGCCCGGTGATACCCTTATTCGATAAATCAATCAGAATCAGGTGGTTGTCCGTGCCGCCGGTGATGAGCTCAAAGCCATGCTCCAGGAGCCGCTGCGCGAGCGCCCGTGCGTTCTTGACGACCTGCTTTCCGTACTGCTTGAACGCCGGTGTCGAAGCTTCCCGCAACGCAACCGCGATCGCTGCGGTCTGGTGGTTGTGCGGGCCTCCCTGCAAACCCGGAAAAACGCCACGGTCAACGAGTTCCGCCAGGTTCCACTTGGATTCCGGGTGGTACTTTTCCCTGAGCCGATCCGCCTTTCGGGGGCACATGATGATCGCGCCGCGCGGTCCGCGGAGCGTCTTGTGCGTCGTCGTCGTAACGACATCTGCATACTTCACCGGCGACTGGTGCACGCCCGCGATGATGAGCCCCGCGATATGTGCAATATCCGTAAAAAGGTACGCACCGACCTCAGCGGCGATTTTTCCGAATGCCCTGAAATCAATTTCACGCGGGTATGCAGTTGCGCCGGCAATAATCATCTGCGGTTGCTCTTTCTTGGCAAGAGCGAGTACGTCATCATAATTGATGAGGTGCGTGTGCTCATCCACGCCGTACGGCACCGAGTGGTAATACCGGCCGGAAAAGCTCACCTTCCACCCGTGCGTCAGGTGCCCCCCGTGCGTCAGGCTCAATCCCATCACCTTGTCACCCGGCTTGAGGAGCGCGTAGTACACTGCATGGTTTGCCGGCGATCCTGAGTATGGCTGCACGTTTGCGTGCTCCACACCGAAGAGCTGCTGTGCCCTGCTGATCGCTTCTTTTTCAATAACGTCGATAAACTGGTTGCCGCCGTAGTACCGCTTGCCCGGATACCCTTCGGAATACTTATTCGTCAGTACAGAACCAAGCGCCTGTAGAACCGCCGGGCTCGTGAAATTTTCCGACGGTATCATTTCCAAGCCGTGCCGCTGGCGCTCGATTTCGTGCTGAATAGCCTGAAATATTTTTTTGTCTTCTTTCAGTGAATCCATACCACCATTCTACTGTAAAAAAATGATATTTACAATTTTTATTGAAAGTGCAAGAATAATGCGTATGGAACATTCACTCAAAGTTGGTTTGAGCTTCGGGCTCACCTCCGGAGTCATCACAACTCTGGGGCTTATGGTTGGCCTCGAGGCCGGCACGAGTTCCCGCCTGGCGGTTATCGGCGGCGTGTTGACCATTGCCATCGCGGATGCGGCTTCTGATGCGCTCGGCATCCACGTTTCCGAGGAATCAGAAAACGTCCACACCCCGAAGGAAGTCTGGACATCAACCCTCGCCACGTTCCTCGGCAAAGCGGTTTTCGCTTCAATCTTTCTGGCTCCGATACTTTTTTTTGAGCTCACAACGGCAATCTACGTGAATATCGCGCTCGGCCTCCTGATCATCGGAATCGCCAGCTTCCACATGGCGCGCGAACAAAAAGAACGGCCGTGGAAAGTCATCGGGGAGCACATCATCGTTATGGCGGGCGTGCTGATTGCGACGCACTACCTCGGCGAGTGGATCAGTCAAACGTTTTCATAAAAGCGGGCTGTACATATTTTATTCTGTGCGCCTGCGCCGTGGGTCCATGTTAGGCCCCGTCAACTCCGCCACCATTATTGAAGGCAGGGCTCCTCTCTGGTTGGAAAATGATTATCACCCACCTTACAGTGAAAGAGCCGGACCCACATGCTCTGAAATACCACAGGATCCGTAGGCAGCCTAGCAGAACGCTGATCACCGTCAATTCAAAAAACGCAAGGTTACGGGATTATTCAGCCCTACTTGAAATAAACAAGCGCAAACAGAAACCAGTATTGACCGTCTTGGCCTAATCCTGTACACTTCCGCATCATAGAGGCGCCACCGCCTCTTCTCAATATGTTTAATAGCAAGTAATTCATAACCGAAGTGGAACAAAAACAGCAATCCTACCTCGTGACCGGCGGTTCCGGTTTTCTGGGAATCAACCTCATCCGCTACCTGCTAAAACGGGGGCACCGCGTGCGCTCGCTCGATATTGCCCCGTTTGACTATACCGAAAAAGGCACGGTTGATGCCGTACTCGGTGATATCCGTGACGCAGAGACGGCCAGCAAGGCAATGCAGGGAATTGACGTCGTTGTCCACGCTGCAGCAGCGCTGCCGCTCTACTCGCGTAAGGATATCTTCTCAACCGACGTTGATGGAACACGCACGATCCTGGACGCTGCGTACGCGGACGGCGTTGACCGCGCAATCTATATCTCGTCGACCGCGGTGTACGGCGTTCCCGACCACCACCCGCTCATTGAATCCGATGAGCTCGTCGGCGTCGGCCCGTACGGCGAGGCGAAAATTGAAGCGGAAAAAGTGTGCGAATCGTACCGCAGCAAAGGAATGTGCGTACCGGTGATCCGGCCAAAAACGTTCATCGGTCCCGAGCGGCTCGGCGTCTTTGCGCTGCTGTACGACTGGGCAAAAGACAAGCGCGGTTTTCCGATGATCGGCTCCGGCAGCAACCGATACCAGTTGCTCGACGTCGAAGACCTGTGCGATGCGATCTACCTCTGCGCAACCAAAGACAGCGGGGTAGCCAACGCTACATTCAATATCGGCGCAGGGCAGTTCACTACCATGCGCGAGGATTTCCAGGCTGTCCTCGACGAGGCGGGTTACGGCAAAAAAATCAAGCCATTCCCCGCGGGGCCAGTCATACTGGCGCTCAAGGTGCTTGAGTTCTTCAAGCTTTCGCCGCTCTATGCCTGGGTGTACGAGACGGCCGGCAAGGACTCGTTCGTATCGATCGACAAAGCGAAGCGCGATCTCGGCTACAGCCCGCGCTATTCGAATAAGGATGCGCTCATCCGCAACTACCGCTGGTACCTCGAGAATCTCGACAGCTTCAGAGGGGCGTCAGGGGTTTCGCACCGCGTGCCGTGGAAGCAGGGCATCCTGCAGATTGCGAAAAAATTCTTTTAACGCCGGAGCTGCCTATCGTCCGCCATGGAAATAGGCGTTTTTACGCCCCTGCAGCGCAGAAAAAGATTCACTTTGCGCTTCGCCAAGCCAAAAACCCCATGCGAACAATGCTGTGGATAACTGCCGTTGACGTTATTTTCGTGCTGTGGTAGTGTTTTAATACATTAAAACACTACCACATCGTACCCAATGAAACCCACGGAGATCGACCATCGTTCCCTCAATGAGCTCTACGGCGCCATCCTCCGCCTCAAGACACGCGATGAGTGCAAGAAATTCTTCCGTGACCTCGCGACGCTCAAGGAACTCAAAGACCTGTCAGACCGCTGGGAAGTTGCCCGGATGATCCATCGGCATATCTCCTACCGCGACATTGCAAAAAAAACGGGTGTGAGCACCGCGACGATAACGCGGGTCGCCAACTGGATCAGGCACGGTGAAGGCGGGTACGAACTCATGTTAAAACGTCTTGCAGTATGATTAACTACAATTCCTACATCCAAAACCACCACCAGCAAGCGCCTCTGCACTGAGGAAGCCTGCCTGGTGGATACAAAAAACGGTACAATCCCCAACCAGACCTCTCCAGTGCGAGAGGTTTTTTCGTTGCTTGGGGATTTTTCTATTTGCATGCACGTTTACAAATTGGGATGCGGGCTGCGGGCCAGAAAGAGAGGCAACCATGTGTACGTACCCGGAACTGTTGTATCTTCCTTCAAAAACAATGGAAGGCATGACCGAATTCTTCCGCCTCAATGCGGAAGGGGGCGTCATCGTCGTGAAGCGCCTGAACGTAACGCCGGAGGTTCGGGCTGTACTGACCGACGCGGTGTCACCCCACGGCTACTTTGACTCGCTCGAAGCGCTGCTCGAACCGCACGCAAATGCGTGGCAGGAAATCAGCCGCGGATCGAAATGTGAAGCCGGTGAGGCGATCGAACGATTCGCCCTGCCGAACAAAACAAAAAACAGCGCAACCACCTAACGTAAACCGGCCCGCACCCGTATCTCAACTCCCAGGGAGAGATTCAATTGCCATTCTGAATCGAAGTCCTGACGAATGTCAGTATCTGTTCAGGATCCCAATCCTCTCCCTGGCCTTTTTTCCAAAACACCATTTCACAAAAAAAACAAAAACAGCCCTTTGAGAAAGGAAGTGTGAACATGAAACGAATTCCGCAAAACGCAGTTGAGCTGAAAGCGAAGCTGTTGTGCGAGGGTTTGAATGTCGACCCCGAATCGGATATGCTCTTTGAGAAGCAAAATCCGTACAAGATCAAGCGCGGTGGCCTGAGCTCCGGCGGCAAGATGGAGCTCGACGGAGGCATTTTCGTTAATGCGCCGATTTACCGAATGCGTACGACCGACCTGCGTGCCGTTTGCACCGGGGGTGGGCGTATCGCCATACTGCAGGGTGGACTGCTCCTGTCGGGCGCGAGGGTGCTGCCTGCACCGGCGTGGTACGGCAAGACGGCCCAGGGTTTCCCCATCACCCAAATACTGACGGCGCACAACAGGCAGCTTACCGGCTCGGTCTATGAGTGGTGCGCGCTGTTCCCGCGGGGCGACCAATGCAAGTTTTGCGTGATCAACCGGTCGTTGCCGAATAAAAATCCGCGGCTCATCCGAAAGTCGCCCGAGCTGATCATCGCCGCACTCGAACAAATCCCGACTGAACGGTACGGCGGATTGACGCTGAATGGCGGCATGACCGTAACGCCGGGCCGCGGCATGGAGGTGATGGTTCCGGTTGTGGAAGCCGTAAGCAAACGCTTCCCCGGCCTGCCGATCGCGATCGAAATAACGCCGCCCGATGACCTCGGCTGGATCGACCGCCTTGCGGATGCCGGCGCCGCGAGCCTCATGATGAACCTCGAATGCTGGGATCCGGCTGTCCGCCGCGCCACCATACCGGGCAAAGACGGACTCTGCCCGCGCGAACTCTACCTTCGGGCGTTTGACCGCGCGGTTGCACGGCTCGGAAGCGGGCGCGTCAGCTCCTGCTTCGTCGTCGGCGTCGAACCGGCCGCATCGCTCAAACAGGGGCTCGACGAGGTCGTGCGCAGGGGCGTTATCCCGTCGCCGCTCGCCGGACGTACGTTTGAAGACGTCCCCGATTACCCCTTCAGCGCCCAGGCGGATTGGATCGAATTTCTCGACGTACTCCGGTATGCCGCCAACCGCATGCGGGAACAGGGGATCCGCTCAACCGACCGGGCCGGGTGCGTCGCATGCAGAATGTGCGATCTGATCGGAGACGCAAACGCGAACGGGTTGTTCATCAATACCGCCTGCAGCTCAACTCAGTAGAGCACGGGGCTATGGCTCCCGAGGTCGGCGGTTTAATTCCGCCCAACGGGAAAAACTGTACCTTGAGCGCTTTGTGAATAACAAAGCGCTTTTTTTATAGCAAAGCCGGCACGTGCAGATACACGGTGCCAGCTTTAGTTGCTGCTCGGCGGCCCGATGAAGCGCTCAAGCTCTTGGATTATAAAATGATTTCTCCGGAGCTGTGCGAGCGCTCGAACCCGCTTCTTCTGGCAGCAGTGCCAGACGATGAGGTGGATCGGCCAGAGCAGCCATACGATCCGTATGTACCCATACCCAGGGCAGATCCGCTGCGCCTTCCTGTTGATGGTACGCTGAACTACACCCCCGATCGAGCAGTACGCGAGCAGCACAAGCATGAGAAGTGCGTTTTCCACGGCATGCCTCCACGTAAAGAACATTATGTAATTTTAGTATAGCATAGATTGAATGCCGATATGTGACAAAAAAACACGTGCTGTACTGTGGATTGTTATTTAGAAAATCACCATAGTTAACCATTGGTACTTTACCAAGGCTCTCAAAATGCTGCAGAGGTTACGGTAGCTTACTGATACAATAATTCGATACGATTGCCGCTTTCTGCAGGTGGTTTTGCATTGTGCTTTTCCGCCCGCTTTCTATTTTTTCCCATAAAAAAGGCGGAATGAAAAAAATAACGTTCCGCCATGACATGCTTTGTTAACACTCAATAGAGCGCCTACAAAGCAGGCTCAGGTACTGCCGGTTTCTGTGCCTTTCCGGCGCCGAATATACGTTTGAAAACGCCACGGCCTGCCTCATGCCGATAATACCCACACCACTCCTTAAGAACTGCAATCTGGCCGTCAAGAAAAGTGACAAAGTTTATAGTGTCTTCACCATATACGTCTTTTTCAACCGATACCCCATCTTCCGGTAGTACTGGCGCACGCCGATACCGGCAATAACCGCGAGCTGCTCGTAGCCCGCCTTCTTGGCGCGTCGCTCGGCTTCCTGCATCAAACGTTTACCCAATCCGGCATGCTGTACTTGCTTCTGCCCCGAACCGACGGGCATGAGCTCACCGTACGTATGCAGCTCCCTGATCAGCCCTGTATCATTGCCAAATGGCGCATGAAAAAGCTTTTTTTTATCAAGCAAGCGCAACCGCACAAACGCATACAGCTTTTTTCTGTCCTTGCTCTCAAAACTCAGGAAATGCTCCGTGCCATCGCCTGCTCGATACCTTCTGTCCACCAGCTCCAGCTTCTGTATGTCAAATTTGTCATCCCTAACTTCACGGCAGCGGATGCACTTGCATTCAATGCCTTGCTGGTGCAGCAACTGCCGCAGGTTCGTAATCCTGTTGCCGGCAACAATATCAGGGCCCGGTATGTCGCGGATAAGCCGGTTGATGCGCACGTACGGCGGAACGAGCCCCTTGATCTGTATGAGTAACTCCTGCAGCACCCGATCTGAATACGGTTTATACTTCCCCTGTTGATACCACCGGTACAAGAGCGAATTCTTCACGACCACGCACGGATAAATTTTCAACATGTCAGGCTGGAATCTGGGATCGGAAAACAGCGCCCGGAAAACCGCCAGGTCTTTTTTTGGCGTGGAGCCAGGAAGCCCCGGCATAATGTGGTAGGTTATTTTGAACCCAAAATCACGGAGCAATCCGGTCGCTCGCGCCATATTTTCGATCGTATCGTCCCGTTTAACAAGATCCAGAACATCCTGATGCAGCGTCTGGACGCCGATCTGCACGTGCGTGCACCCAAGCTCTCGCATGCGCCAGAGCTCTTGTTCGGTAATATGGTCAGGCCTCGTTTCAAGGCTCAATCCGATGATCCGATGTACGGCTTTCTCATTCCGGCGCTGGGCGGTTTCCAAATCCGGCGCTGCCGTGCCGTTCGCGCCGTCAAAACAGCGCTTGATAAACCAGCGCTGGTAGCGCTTTTGGTAAAACGACCATGTGCCTCCCAAAACAATCAGCTCAATCTTATCCGTATGGTGGCCGTTTGCTTCCAGTGACGCGATCCGCTGCGCTACTTGCTCATACGGATCAAATTTGAGGGAAAAAGCGCGCTGGGCAGCGGGTTCAGAGGCGAGGTAGCTTTTCGGCATGCCCGCAGGAGCCGGGCAATACACGCACCGCCCGGGGCACGGGTATGGCCTGGTCAACACGGTTACGGGCGCGATTCCCGATAGCGTCCTGACATCCCGCTTGCGGAGGAGGCGCTCGAGCCGGGCACTATGGTATGATGTAGGAAGTACGCGGTACTGCTGCAGTATCACCGAGTTCGGCATAATGCCGGTACAGTACCGTTTCGCGAGAACCCGCTTGGCACGGTTCAGCGCCGCGGCATCCTGCGGACTGGAGCCAATAAGGTCGCGGGTATAATGTGTAAGCGTTTTCGAATCCATATGCGGAGAGAGGTTGCACAAAAAATTGTAGAGGAAAACCGCCGGGTGTACAACCGCATTGCGGTAAAATTTTCTCATACGCGGAAGCACCCGTGGGACGACTTCACGCTCTTCGACCGGTACATCAATAAGGGCGATCGGGTCCTCGACATCGGCTGCGGGAATGGCCGCCTCGCAGGATACCTGGGCGGCAGGCACGTCTGGTACGCCGGAGTGGATGCGAGCGAACAGCTCATTGCGATTGCGCGCACGGAGCATCCGGACGGCGAGTTTGCCATTGCCGATGCTACCACTCTACCCTTTTCCGGCGCTCAGTTCAATGCTGTGTTCTGCATTGCCACGCTTCACCACATTCCGTCAACGGAGCTCAGGCAGCGGGTTATCGCGGAAGCGTATCGCGTCTTGAAGCCAGGCGGGCGCCTCATTATGACGGAGTGGAACTTGTGGGGCAGGCAGTGGTGGAAACTCCTGGCAGCACACAGCGTAAAGAAAATTGCCGGCAGCAGCGGGCTCGACTGGGGCGACGTCATGAAGCCGTGGAAAAATGAGCGGGGCGAGACAGTCGGACAACGCTACCTGCATCCCTTCACGAGGGGTGAGCTCACGCGCCTGCTCCGGCGCAGCGGCTTCGATTCGGTACGGTCATGGTACACGAAACGGGGCGCAGCGGTATCGTGGTATACCGGATATAATATCGTAACCATTGCGAAAAAACCTTGAAAAAAGTACGGAAAAATGGTAGGGTAACACCACTGCAATTTACCCACTAAGCAGCTCACATGAAAAGAAAATCATTATTTTTATTACCCGTTCTGCTGGTACTGACGCTCTTTGCTGTGCCACAAAGCGTGCTCGCTCAGACAAACGCGTACGACCGGTACGGCGGATTTATTGAAGCGCTCAGGAATACTGCGCGCCAGGGCGAAAATTATCAGACGGTTAAGGTGCCGGCCGGGCAAACGATCAACGATAATTTCGTACGGTTTGCCGATGAGGTTACGATTGACGGCGACATCGCCGGAGACCTCATTATCGGCGCATACGAGCTTACGGTCAACGGAGACGTTGACGGCGATATCATTGCCGCCGCGGAAGAAATCACGATCAACGGCGCGGTAGCCGGCAACGTACGCGTCGCAGGCTCGACGGTAGAAGTCAACGGTTCGATCGGAAAAAACGCCAACATTTTCGCTGGCACAGCCGTACTGGGCGAGGACGCCTCGATCGGCTGGACACTCGCCTTCTGGTCCGGCGCCATTGAAATCAACGGTGCCGTCGGCGGAAGCATCTATGGTTACGGCGGTAACGTGACGCTCGGAAGCGCCGTCGGCTCAAACGTTACCGTACTCCTCGACGAACTCGGGCGCGTCACCCTCGAGCCGGGAGTGACAATCGGGGGAGACCTGACATACCGCAGTGATACGGACGCTGCTATCGCAGCGGGCGCCCTCGTCAAAGGTGATACCATTCACACTATGCCGTTTGAGGACGTTCTCGGCGCACGGCAGTTTCTGCACATCTCCTGGCTCCTCGGAAAGGTGATCGGGCTCTTCTCGCTGCTCCTCGTCGGTACGATCATCGTCAGCCTCATGAAACGGAAGACAATGGAGGTCGCCGGAGCGCTGTGGGATCGTCCAGCGCCGTCAGTGCTGTGGGGCTTGCTCATACTCATCGGCACGCCGATAGCCGCGGTGGCCATCACGGTGACGATCATCGGCATACCGCTCGCCATGATCCTCATGGGCACCTACGCGCTCCTCATTTACCTGTCGACGGTCTTTGCCGGCGTGCTGCTCGGCGAAAAGCTGCTCAACGCACACCGGGAGGACGGGGCGAAAGTCGCGATCATCTGGACCATGATGCTCGGCACCTTTATTCTGTACGTCCTCATGAGCATTCCGTATGCCGGATGGGTCTTCTCGCTTGCGGTGATTGCGCTGTTCCTCGGCACCGTCTGGCGCCTCATACACACTGCCATAGCAGGAAAAAAAGAATCCAAGAGCGATGCAAAAAGTAAATCCTAACATTTTCAAATCATACGATATCAGGGGTATCTACCCTACCGACCTCGATGAGGAGACGGCCTACACCATCGGCCAGGCGTACGCGCAGCTGACCGGAGTGAAGAAGGTTGTCGTCGGGCGTGATATGCGCATCGGCTCCCGGGAGATCGCGGAAAAGTTCATCGCTGGCGTGACAAGCCAGGGAGCAGATGTCGACGATCTTGGCATGGTATCGATTGATACAGTCTACTTCGCAACCGGCAGGTACGGCTACGACGGCGGCACCATGATCACCGCCTCGCACAACCCCAAGGAATACAACGGCCTCAAGATGACCGTGCTCGACAACGGCATCGCCATGGTCCGCGGCAAGCAGCTGTACGATTTTCTGAAGGATAAAAAGTTTACTACAGCAAAAAAACGCGGCACGGTAACCGAGCGTGACGTCATGCCTGAATTCATCGAGCACGTGCTCTCATTCGCCGACGTGGGCAAAATAAAGCCGTTCAAAATCGTCGTGGATGCCGGCAATGGCATGGCTGGCAAGGTAATGCCGCTGCTCTTCAAAAAACTCCCCTGCAAGCTCGTTCCGCTTAACTTTGAACTCGACGGGAACTTCCCCGCGCACCCCTCGAATCCCCTGCTGCCGGAATCACAAGCCCAGATCAAGAAAAAAATACTGGAGGAAAAGGCCGACTTCGGCGTTATCATGGACGGCGATACCGACCGCCTGTTTTTCGTAACGGAAAAAGCTGAATTTGTGCCGGCTGACACGACACTCCTCGTGCTCGCGAAGTATTTTATGGAAAGGGAGCCGGGCGCTGCGATCGCCTACAATGCAGTCTGCAGCAGAGCAGTCCCCGCCAAGATAGCGGAGTGGGGCGGCAAGCCGGTCCGTACTAAAGTTGGCTTCGTGAACGTATCGGAGGGAATGAAAAAAGAAAATGCCGTCATGGGCGGGGAAGTATCCGCGCACTATTGCTACCGGGACAATTTCAACGCTGATTCGGGCTTCATCTCATTCGTTACCCTGCTCATGCTCATCTCAGAGCACGGCAAGCCGCTCTCGGAAATTATCGAACCCCTCAAGCCCTACAGCAAGGCAGATGAAGTCAACATCACGGTCAAGAACATCGAAGAGGTCATCAGGAAGGTCAAGGAAAAATTCGCGGACGGCGAGCAAGATGAGCTCGACGGCGTCACGATCCAGTACAAAGATTGGTGGGTCAACGTACGGCCGTCGAATACCGAGCCGCTCCTCCGCATCACGGTTGAGGGGGATACGCAGGACATTCTAAAAGCGCGCCAGAAAGAAGTTGTGGGGTTCATTGAGAGCATCGCGGAATGATACGGGCAGTCATATTCGATATGGACGGGGTGATCATCGACTCCGAACCGCGGTGGACGGCTGTCTTTGAAAGCTACTTCCGGAAGCAGTGCGGAAACCGGTACGACCAGTCGGCGGTCAGAAATTTCAATGCCTCCATACGGGGAACCAACTGGCCTTCGATCGCGAAACGCATTCAAGCTGAATTCAGGGTACGGGATTCGCGGAAAAAAATCATCGACGACTGTGCCCGCGAAGCAATCAGGGCATTCGACCAGTCGCTCAGAATGATTCCGGGGGCCCTGCACCTCATACGGAGGCTCAAGAGGGCAGGGTACCCGCTCGCGCTTGCCTCATCATCTCCAAACCGCGTGATACGCTATATACTCAAACGCTATGCGCTGCGCCGCTACTTCAAGTACGCCCTGTCGGGCATGGACGTACGCCGCGGAAAGCCATGGCCGGACCTGTTCCTCAAGGCTGCACGGCTGCTCGGCTCACTGCCGCGAGAAACCCTCGTCATCGAGGATTCGGGCGGCGGAATACGGGCAGCACACCGTGCCGGCATGAAATGTATCGCATACAAGCAGCCGTACACCTCCACAAAAGATTTAAAAACGGCAGATCTCACCGTAAAGGCGATGAACGCAATCAAGCTCAGCGCGATCAAGCGGCTGTAGCAGCTAACACCAATAAATCCAACACGTATGAAAATAGAACGACCGTTCGTACTCATCATCATGGACGGGTGGGGAGTCGGTGAAAACGACGAGCATAACCCGATTTACCTGGCTCCGACGCCGAATATCGACCACCTCATGGGCACGTACGCGCACACGCTCATCGGCGCGGCAGGTGAGCACATCGGGCTTACACCGGGGCACCAGGGTTCCTCTGAAATCGGCCACCTCATCATCGGCGCGGGCCAAAACGTCGTGCTCCCCCAAACGCAGATCAGAATGGCGAATCAGAGCGGCGAAGTCAAGCACAACCGGGCATACCTCGATGCACTCGACCACTGCAAACGCGCTGGCAGCCGCCTGCATATCATGGGACTGCTGTCTGACAAAGGGGTGCACGGCTACGACGAGTCCTGCCACGTGCTGCTCGAACTCGCTAAAAAACAGGGTATACCAGATGAGCGCATCTTCGTGCACATTTTCTCCGACGGGCGTGATGTGCCGCCAAAGAGCGTGCAGAAATACGTGGAGCGCCTCAGAAAAATCGGCGTTGGCAACATTGCGAGCATCCAAGGCCGCTACTGGGCTATGGACCGTGACCACCGCTGGGAACGCGTCCAGAAGGCGTACGATATGCTCGTCCATGGCAAGGCTGTCCGCACCGCAAAAACGATTGATGAAGCGATCAATACGGCGTACGAGCAGGATGAGACCGATGAATTCATCAAGCCGACGCTCATTATCAAAGACAGCCACTTCAAGGACGATGATGTCGTGCTCAATTTCAACTTCCGGGTTGACCGTGAAATAGAGATGACGCAGGCGCTCATCGAGCCGGGCTTCAAAGATTTCAACCGGGGTGAACGGCCGATGGTATACTATGTCGCCATGACCGACTATTACGAGGGAATCAGCTGCCCGGTCGCATTCAAGCGGAAGCTCCCCAAAAACACGCTCGGTGAGATGCTCAGCAAGAATCACCTGACCCAATTCCGCTGCGCCGAGACGGAGAAGTGGGTTTACCTCACGAAAATATTCAACGGGCTCCAAGAAGACCCGTTTCCCGGCGAGGTGCGGGAGCTCATCCCCTCCGACAAGGTCGCGACGTACGACCTCAAGCCCGAGATGAAGGCAATGGAAATCGCAAAAGCCGTCGCAAACCACATCCACCAAAAGTCATTCGACGTGTACTTCATCAATTTCGCAAATCCCGACATGCTGGGGCACACGGGAAACAAGAAGGCAATCATGAAGGGCATCAGCGTTGTCGACACCGCGGTTGGGCTCATATACCAAGAATTGCTCAATATGAACGGCCAGGCAATTATTTCCGCAGACCACGGCGATGCGGAAATCGTATGGGATAAGGAATCACAGCAACCGCACACGTTCCACACGGATAACCTCGTTCCGTTCATCTACGTCGATGAGCAGGACAAGAACGCCACCCTCCGCGAGGCGGGTTCGCTCCGTGACATCGCCCCGAGCATGCTGAAGCTGCTTCATATCGACAAACCGGACGACATGACCGGCACATCAATTATCGTTTAACCTATGATCGGAATTTTTGATTCAGGAATCGGCGGATTGACCGTAGCCCGAGAGGTGCTCAGGCTGCTCCCCGAATACCAAATTCTATACTTCGGCGATACGGCACGCACCCCGTACGGCAACAAGAGCAGGGACACCATCGTCAGGTACGCAGTCGAGGATACGGAGCTGCTGCTCAAGCACGGCGCGACGGTGGTTGTCGTCGCGTGCAATACCGCTTCCGCGGTCGCTGCTGCCGAGCTTAAAAAGCGGTACCCTACCATCCCGATCTTTGAAGTCATCACTCCTGCCGTTAAACGCGGCACCGAAGTTACGAGAAACAAGCGGATCGGCGTCATCGGAACCCGCGCTACAATCGAGAGCCGCATCTACGAAGATACGATCAAGCACAAAAAAAACGGCTACACCATCGTCAGCAAAGCATGCCCGCTCTTCGTGCCGCTCGCCGAGGAAGGCTGGGAGAAAAAACCCGCTGCCAAGCTCATCGCCCAGAAGTACCTCCGTCCAATGAAAAACGACCAGATTGACACGCTCATCCTCGGCTGTACGCACTACCCGCTCCTCCGCGACGTAATCCAGCAAAAAATCGGCAAGCGCGTAACGCTCGTTGATCCGGCAGAGCAAACCATTCTCCTCCTCCGAGAATACCTCAGGCAGCATCCTGACACTGAGGCGCGACTCACGAGAAGCAACCAGCACCAGTTCCTGTTCAGCGACATTCCACCGCACCTCACACAACTCATCGAGCGCTGGCTCGGGCAGCCGGTGAAACCAAAAATCAGCGGCATCCCAAACGAAGCAGTGAACCGTACGCGCTAAGAGCCCTGGCTATCCAAATTACCGAGGTCGTCAACCGACGGCGTTTTTGGAGTGCCCGGCGGGCTGCCCGCCGGCGGGCGCTTAGTCGGTTTCTTCAGCGGCTGGGCTCCCCTCCGAGCAGCCGTTTCTTTCTTCATGCTCCGGGAGGGTTTTGCGGGCTGTTCCTCTGCCTCCGCCTGTACAGGCTGCTGCCCCTTCCCCCGTTTCTTCGGTGATACAGGCGCTTCGGATACGGTCGTATCAGCCGCCTCGAGCGTAACGACCTCCTCAAGCGCCACGGTCGTGTCCGGCTTCTTCGTCTGCGGCTTGAGCTTAACCCTGAGCCTGATGAGGCCTTTGCGCTTCGATACCATCATCGGTTTGCTCCTGAACACCTCGTACCCCGGTTTCACGGCTACGATGTAGTACTGCCCCGGAGGCACGAGCGCGGTAAACTGTCCCCGCTGGTTCGTGACCCGGGTACCGATGAGGAGGCCGGATGCCGTATTGTAGATGCGGATAATGGCGAGATCGACGGGATCGCCGGTGGTGTCATCCTCAACAAAACCCCATGAGCGCTCGAGCAGCTGCTGCACCATATACTTGAGGAAGATAAAAATACCGTACAGGAGGAGAATGACATAGTTGCTCGTCTTCGGTTCCAGCACGAGGGTGACCCAGCTCAGCAGCGTACCGGCAATAAGCAGCGGTAAGCTGAACTTCTCCAGCATAAAGCCGAGGAAGTTGATCACCCGCAGCCACAGCAAACGTGTCTGCGAAACAGTCCGTACGTTCGGATCGATCGGCACGTTGATCGAGAGACCACCCATATTTTGCTTGGTGACCGTGATGGTGTCGCCCCGGTATATGTCCTCATACTGGCTGATTGCCACGCTCCGCAGGAGATGGGAAGGAAAAATATAGCCGGAGCGGGAAACGGCAAGGTAATACTGATCCGGCTCGATAAGAAACCCAAAGCGGCCCTCTTCGTCTGTAATTTGGCTCTCCTTGAGCTTATTAAACTCCCGGGAAAATATCCGCACGATAGCGCGGGCGACCGGCATTCCCGTCGTACTGTCGAATACGATCCCCCACGGCCTCCTGCGGCGCCGGCCGAGGTGTACCGGAGCAACCCAGAAGTAGCTGAACCGGAGGAAGAGGTACGCGAGATTGGTAATCTGGAATGCAGACGCGGTCGCGATGAGGCCGGCAGAAGTAACGATAGCCGTCGTGACAACCGCCGGTTCGACGAAGTCATTGACGATGGTACTGACGGTAGCATTGTCCCGTAAATTGCCGATGACATCTCCAATATTGCCAATAAGCTCCTTCACTGATTGCGGGAGCGCCTCTTCAATCGACCTTAACGCATCGTCGATAGCCCGAACTGCAGCGGGGGTCTCCGCCTCCTCCTCGCCATCGTCAACAACAACCGGACCGGGAGGCTCCCCGATCGTGAAGGTAGCAAATGCCGCGGTACTGTTTGACGCAAAATCGTATGCGTACACCGTTATGCCGTGCTTGCCTTCGGCGAGTTCCGGCAAAGTGTACGGTGCCGTGGCGCCGACATCGATGCTGATCGGCGGTTCGTTATTGATGACTAAAACATAGTGGTGCACGCCCGAATGCTCATCGGTGGCTTCAAAACTCACCTGGGGCGTCCTATCCTCCGTCTGCTTGCCGTCGAGCAATTCAATCTCAAACGGGAGCGGCGGAGTGCCGTCGACAAGAATTTTATACTGTGCAACGGGGCCCCATCCGTCATTATTTTGCGCACGTACGTGAAAGTACCAAATGCCGTCGCCAATTCCTGCGAAGCTGCCCGTCGTATCGGTCGTATCTCGGACTTGGTCAACCGTACCGCCATCCTGATCATCGAGCGCATAGCTGAATCCGACAACGCCATCCTGGCGGTTCCACGCGAACTGCGGATCCCGGTTTGAGTACCACAGTGACTGTTCCGGATGCGAGGATGACGTGATCGTCACCGCTTCAGGGAACTGTAAATCTGGCTCTGGTTCAGGTTCCGGCTCTGGTTCCACGGCTGCTGCTCTGACCGTATAGGTCCCGCCGCTTGCGCCGGTCAGGATATTTGTCCCGAGCCCGTCGTTTGCGAGAATGCTCGCCGAGCCCATCGTGACGGTGGCAGTGCCTGCTACCTTTGTTGCAAACGTAACCGTAATAATCGTGCCGCCAGAACCCGTATAGCCCGGATTCGGAACGCCTCCTGCGAACGATACGGTGCCGGTCGCATTCGAGTACGTCGGGCTGATCGGCCACAGCGTAAAGATGCCAGCTTGCCCGACGCTGGTAATCTCGAGGATATCATTCGGGAACGAAACAGTCGCCTGCGCCGAATTGATCGCGACGCCGCCGGTATCTACCGCGACGGTAACGCTAAAGCTGCCGCCGACCGTGTACGTTCCGCTCGATGGGCTGAGGTAGAGCGATGCTGCATCGGCGGCTGCAGGTACGGCTACCAGCAGTATAGCGGAGATGAAGCTTATTGCGAGGAGCCGTCGTACCATAGTGCCATGTTACGCTTTCTTTTTTATTCGCCATCGTACCGCGACCAGCACGAGGAGCAGAAACATGCAGCCGGCAAATACGTATACGAGAATATCAATAGGATCGCCAGAGCTTCCCCCCGGCGTGCTGCCGTGCCCGCCAAATGAGAACTCTGTTGTATTGCCCGCGCGGTCAACGGCCCAGAGGATAACCGCCTGGCTGAGTGACTGGTCCTTGAGTATGTACGGCGAGGTTACGTCCTGCGTTATCGCATCATTCTCAGCAATATCATACCGTGCGATGCCGGATGTGAAGTCCTGGGCAGTGAAGGTGACGATCGACTTGCCGCCGTACAGCGTGCGCTCCTTTACGATTTCCGCGGTGAACGGCAGCGGCGGAGTCGAATCAACCATGACGCGCCGCTTGCCGATGATGCGCCAATCCTTGTGGGGAAGCCGCTCCTTCAGAATAAAATAGTGGATGCCGTCGGGCAAACTGAAAAAGGTAGCGCTGCCGTCGGTAATGTCCCTGCTGTCATCGGGCACCGTATCGGATCGGGCGCTCACCGTATAGCTGTATTCAGCGCCGGCAGTGGTTGCCCACTCTGCAGTAAAATCATTCTCGCGGTACCAGGCATTCTCATCCGGATGCGTCGGTGAGGTAATCGCCACAAACGACAACGACGATATGGTAAAAACGCTTGGCTCCGCCGACAGCGCCGCTTGGGTTCCCCTCCCATCGTTGAGCAAAACCTTGGTCGCTTCCGTATCAACGCCGATCTCTACCCCTCCCGGCGCATTCGACCTGAAAATCACAGTCGCAATAACGCCATCCGCGACGAGGCTGCCATTCGGAATGCCCCCCGCAAACGTTATCGTACCCGCCGTATCGTCGACGACGGGATCCTCGACCCACAGCGTCAGGAAAGAACCTCCCCGAGAAACATCAATGACCTCGAGTGCGGAAGCAGGATACGTGAGCGTAATGTCGACTGCATTGATAACCTCCTGTTCGCTGTTGAGGTGCAGGGTTACCAGAAATTCCTCATTCAGCGAAAGCTCCCCGCCCGACGGATCGAACGAAATCACGGCAGCGTCAGCAGACTGCCCGAATAGAACCGCTCCGAGCAGCACTGAAACTGATAGAAAAATTGTATGCCGTAAAAAATGCATGGTTTTATCCCGTCCAATAGTAGAGCATAATGCTGAAGTCGATTATATCGACGGTACCGTCACTATTGATATCAGCTCTCGGATTTGCCGGATTTGCCGCGTTCCAGTAGAAGAGCAGGATGCTGAAGTCGACTAAGTTGACTGAACCGTCACAGTTGATATCGCCGGGGGCCATGCCGGCACACGCATCAGGCTCTTCAGCTGCGACCACCTCAAAAACAACCTCATTGCTAAACTCGGAAACCGAACTCGTAACCGGATCGGTCGCCTGCGCCTTTGCGGAGTGGCTGCCCTCGACGAGGTCATCAGCATTGAAGAGCTGCAGCCAGCGGCCGTTACCGTCTGCGCTCGCAATGTGCACGGCAATCTTCGCCTCTCCGGCTGCCGCACCGACGGCAGGCGAAGTCAGGGTAACGTTCACCTCGCTGTCCGGTGCCGTCGTACCGGAGAGCGTCACGGTCTCTCCCGAAGTAATGGTCGTCTGGTCAGTCGTAATCGTCGGGCCGAGAAAAATTCCGCTGATGGTAGTCGTGCTGCCCTCCGAAAGGAGCAGCGTAAAGCTGGATACGCGCCCCTGAACCCCGTCCACGTCGATGCCGTACACTGTAAACGTATGGGTGCCCGGATCGACAATAATGGATACCTGAAAACCCGCCTGGGCTGTGGCGGTAATGATGGATATCGGCACCGAATCCTGCGTAATCGTTACCGTAGAGGATGGGTACGCTATGCCGCTGAACTGAACGGTCGTATCGGGCGGCTCGAGGGGCGGCTGCTCCGGAACAGTCGCCGTTACCGTAACCTGGCGTGAAACTTGCGCGCACACAACAGAATATCCCGCGATCAGCACGATCAACGGGATACCCCAGATTAATACTGTCCGCAGTTTCAAAAAACGACGCACGTTCGTATGGGTATTATTTTCCCCGGGCTTTCTTGACGATCCAAGCGTTGTAGCGCCTGAGGAAGTAGATGAGCAGTATAACGGCGAGTGCAGCGGCTACCGCCCAAACGAGTACGACACGCCACGGAAAGATCCAAAACGAGACTGAAGCGGCATCCGTAACGCCGTTGTCAGTGCCCGCTTCAATAGAGATCGCCGCCGTATACCTGCCGATCGCAAAATTATTCTTCTCGTTTACGTATTCTTTCCAAAAACTCGTCCACACGTTGCCTGCAGTATCGCCGACCTGCCCCTTTTCCCATATTGCTTCATACCGGCGCGTCGTATCCGGAAGCGTTGCACCGCCGCTCGGATTGAAATCGACCTCATCGGTCTGCTGTCCGAAAAAATTTTCGATAACGATCGTCCCAGCCGGCCGGAGGTGCACATTGCCGGTATTTTCAAACCGCGCTTCAAATGCAGCGGGGAGGCGATTGAAAAACCGTTTGCCGTCGACAACGTCGAACTCTACGATCGAACCGTCCTCCTCTACGTCACCGGCAACCTTTGCCAGGATGAGCGTCCCGACTTTCGAGGCAATCCTGACCTGGCCCTCTTCGGGTGGAGTCGTCGAGAAAAAAACGGCTGCGTAGTGCCCGCCTGGATCCGCCTCTGACGGCGGATTGATCGTCACCGGCACCTCATACCGGCCGTTCGGCTCGATGATGATTGGGCCCTCCTCCATGTCGATCCAGGAGCTTATGCCATCCGCATCGCTCTCGAAATCAAACTGCGGCTGTCCGGTATCATCCTTGGCACTGAAGTTGTGCGCTTCCGTATACAGCTCTACGGTACTTGATGATTCATTGAAGAGCTTGATCGCTATCTTCGATGGCTCGCCGGGGATGAGGCCAAATTCAAGAATCGGCGGGATGAGGGTGATTGCGTCCGCACGCTGCGCGGGAAACGTACTGGCGGTAAACAGTACCGCGAGGGTGAATGCTAGTATGTATAGTAGCTTCTTTTTCATAGGCTCGGCGATCAGGCGACCATACGGTTGCCGACCGCCATTGTTAATGCGTGCCTAATCTGGCTTCTTCTTTGTCGTAGCCCGGAGCAGCACAATGATGAGCACAATGATAACGAGGGCGATGGCGGCGGCAATAACCGTACCGACCGTCGTGAACACCCAGAAGCTCAGCGTCATGCTGTTCGAAACTGTCCCTGCGGAGAGGTCAATCGTGACCGTATACTTGCCGAATCCGTTCCCGAGGTCTGCCCAGCTCGCAACGTCATACTCCCGAATGCTGCCGGGAAGCGTTGCGCCGCCCTCACGATTGACTGGTATCGTAGCGACTGTGCCCCCGAGCATATTCTTGACGGTAATAGTGCCAGTCGGCTTGAGGTGAACGTCGCCTGTATTTTGGTACCGGAACGTAAAGTCCACCGGTCCCTCGGAATAGCTCGTTGCCGTACCCGCGGTTTTGAATTCTGCAATTGAGCCCTTCTCTGCGTACGTACCGGTCACCGTTGCAAGGAAGAGGGTGCCGAGCTTCGACTCTATATTGACCTGCCCGGGCTCCTCAGCCTCGAGGAGTTGGTTGAAGAAGACCGCAACGTAGTGGCCGCCTGGTTCCGCATCGAGAGGCGTCTCGAACGTGACGATCACCGTTTCCGTGGCGCCTGCCTCGAGCGTGAAGGGGCCCGATTCCGCAGTTGTCCACGCCACAATCCCCGTCTCGGGAGCATCAAAGTTGAACTCGGGTTCGCCCGTCTCATCCTTTGCAGAGAATGTTGCTACCTCTGAGGTGAGCTCGATAGATTCCTGCGTTTCGTTCTCGAGCTCAACGGCTGTCGTTGTCGTTTTGCCGGGCGTCAGGGTTATTTCCTGAAACGTCGGCTGAAGCGTCAGCGCATCGGCGCCTATTGGCACGATGAATGCCGCAACGAGCACGGCTGCCGATAGGGTTATTGTTGTCCTCCAATTCATAGTCGTATGAAAATTATTTGTTATTACCTGCCCTCCCTCCATATGAAATTGCCCGCGAAGGAGGTAGTAACTGTTATTAGAATAACCCGACCGTTACGTATGTAACCGTATGCGCGTATGCGCCCGCTACCGTGCTTGCGCTGATCGAGGCTGCATAGCAGACCGTGATCGTTTCATCCACCGGACCGGAGGCAGCTCCTGCGACTGACTGCTGGGTCGCGGTGAGTGCGGATGCGGTGTACGGAGCGCTGCCGCAGGCCGCATCCTGGGCAATGTCCTGGCTGCTGTCCGTGGTCGAGAGGCCGTACTCTTCCGAACCTGCCGTCACGGCACCGTCAGCCACGTCGTTGATATCGTCGGAACCCTTCCTGAGGTTGCCGTCGTCGTAGACGAGCGTCGTGTAGCCGCTCGACGCATTGGTGACGGTCTGGACGGTATGTGACGAAGTGCTGACCGCGCCCGTTGAGAGCGTGCCAAGGTCGATCGTGGTATCGCTGAGCGTGAAAGTAATGCTCGATGGGACATCGGCGGAAACAGCCACCTGGTCATCGCTGATGATATCGACGCTCGTAAATGCAGAGTCAACGTCAGTTGAGCCGTTGTTTGTGGTAATGGTGATGAGACCCGTCGTCGACGCAGCCGGCGTACCGAGCTCTGCCGTTGTGCCATCCGCGATACGGACGCCGTACTTCGTAGCCGAGCTGAGATCATTGACCCCGGTGATTGTGAAGGTGTCGTAGCTCGAAGCGCCTGCACCCTGCGTACACGTACCGACGAGTGTGCCGGGGAGCGACGTTGCGCTCTCGGAACCGCCTGTCGGATCCGTAATGCCGGTGACCGTCATGTCGGCTGCTGCGGTGGCGCACCAGCCGCCGTCATCCGCATCCGGGAAGACGAGCGTAATCTCGTTGTTCCCTGCTCCTCCTGAAACTGCCCCCTCGGTAGTGAAGAACACCTCGTGCTGCACACCGGAGGTTAAACTCTCCTTAACCCTGTTCAGGTAATCGCGCGGTGTGGTGAGGGTACCCGCGTATGCTGCCTGGACCGGAAAGAGCATGACAGCGATAAATGCCGCCATCAACACCACCACACTAGTGTTTTTTAGTACTTTCATAGGCTTTTCGTAACTTTAATAAATAATTTTATATGTCGAAAGATGCCAACACAAAAATGAAAAATCTTTTCCTCTTTAAAAAAATATAAACAGCCGCTTTCTACTTTACATTACCTATTATAACACAGTTCGTCGGTAAAAACAAGAGGAAACCATTAAAACTGGCCTACCGTTATATACGTGACGGTATGAACGTACGATCCCGAAATCGTATTCACGTCGATCGAGGCTGCATAGCAGACCGTGATCGTTTCATCCACCGGACCGGAGGCAGCTCCTGCGACTGACTGCTGGGTCGCGGTGAGTGCGGATGCGGTGTACGGAGCGCTGCCGCAGGCCGCATCCTGGGCAATGTCCTGGCTGCTGTCCGTGGTCGAGAGGCCGTACTCTTCCGAACCTGCCGTCACGGCACCGTCAGCCACGTCGTTGATATCGTCGGAACCCTTCCTGAGGTTGCCGTCGTCGTAGACGAGCGTCGTGTAGCCGCTATCTGCGCTCGTGACCGTCCTGACGGTATGGCTCGTCGTACTGACAGAGCCGGTTGAAAGCGTGCCAAGGTCGATCGCATTGCTGCTGATCGTGAAGGTAATTGCCGTGAAGTCCCAACAGTCCGTATTGCCTGAATCCTTATTCGATATGTGTGTGGCATTGATATCAGGCGGCTGGCCGCACGCGTTCGAGTCCTGCACATCGGTGCTGTACACGCTCCTCGTGCCAGCGACGTTAATATCCCACTGGGTGCCTGCGGAATCGCTCGTCAGGACAATGCGCGTCGCGGGGTCCTGGCCGTCGAGATCGATATTCTGGAACGTATACGTCCCGGCGTCGTCGAACTGCACCTGTGATCCTGCCGTACCCGCGGTAAACGTATGCGCTGTTTCGGCAGAAGCGGCGAAGATAACGTCGGGATTCGATACGCCGGTGTTTGTGACCGTGAGGTCGTAAAACCGGTCTGATACGCCCGTCATCTGCCCGGAGAGCGCCTGCTGCCCCGTGCCGTCAAGCGTTACCGTCCCGCTATTTGCTGTAAACGTATCATCATTGGTCCAATTGCCTGCTGCCGTAATGCCATTATCCTCCCCTGACTTGGTATCCAGCGTGCCTCCGGTGATGGTGAGATTACCGTTTACGTCGAGTGCTGATTCGAGCTGGAACGTATCGCCGTCACCAGCGTCGTTGAAAGCCAGGTGGTAAAAGTCATCGGTTGTCGCACCGGTAGAATCAATGTCAAACGTGCCAGCGCTGCCGGAAGCGCCATCAAATGTTACCGTACCGCCGCGCGCAGTAAAGGTGTCTGCGTTAGTCCAGCTGCCGCCGACGGTAATGGCATTATTCTCCGTCTTAACATCAAGCGTGCCGGCAGTAACCGTAACATTGCCCTTGATAACAACATCATCCTCAACCTCAACAGTCAAGCTGCCACCGGCATCATTTAACTGCAGATTGTACACCGCATAGTTATCGCCCGATCCGTCGGTAATAAGGTCATCAGTGCCTGATCCTGCGTCAAAAATTATCGTTGACTGGTCGTAATTAAAGTCGCCACCCGAACTAATCTCAAAGTCACCCTCAGTATTGATCATCGTTTCATCCGTCTCAACGTCATCAAGAGCGTTGATAACGCCGCCATTTTTAATAGTAACCCCGCCCGTGCCGATATTCAGGTCATATCCATTGGTATTCAGGATATCATTATTATTGACATTAAGCGTGGTCGCTGACATATCAGACGCGAGTTCCGTAGTATCAGGCGACATTCCGATTTCTACGCTTCCGATATCCTGTTTGGTCCCATTGCTGTCCGTAAATGTCAGGTCGCCGTCGAAAATAACAAGACCGGTGCCAGTGTCTTTGGTAAACGTCGTGCCATTCGCAAGCGTGAAATCACCGGCAACGTTGAGATTATAATCCGTTCCCTGGACAAACGTGCCTTGCGTCAGGTCAAACGTGCCGTTGACGTCCAGCGGCTCATACAAGGTCCATGCGCCGTCCGCTCCGTTAAAATCAACATTGTAAAAAGGCGATATGCCGCTCTCGATCCTGTTATCCCCGTCCGTTGCTGCAAACGTCACCGTGCCATTTCGCGCTTCAAACGTGTCATCGTTGACCCAATTCCCGGAAACGTTGATGGCATTGCTCTCCAGCGCGACCGCATCAAGCGTGCCGCTCGTTATCGTGACGTGTGCTGCATCAAGCGCGTCTTCAACCTCAACGGTCAATAACCCGCCTCCGCCGTCATTGACAACAAGCGTATCAAGATTGCAGTCTGTGCAAGCAGGGTCGGTTATCAGATCCGCCGTGCCGCTCGTGCCGTCAAACGTGACCGTAGAGTTCTCGGAATTGAATACCGCAGCATCCTCAATAGTCAGGCTTCCCTCGAGATTAATCGCCGGATCGCCGCCTGCACCAGCCACCGGCCATAAATTTGCGCCGCTCTGCACCGTGATACCCCCGCCCACATCAAGGTCATACCCGTCCTGGCGGAGCGTACCGCTGATAGCAAGGGACTCTTCCTTCATATTTGAAAGCAGGTCAACCAGCCCGGATATTGTCACGCTGCCAAGGTCTTGCAGCGGCGAGCTGCTGTCCGTAAAGTCGGTATTACTGTCAAAGATGAGCGTGCCGCTGCCAGAAGCTTTATTAAAGGTAGCGCCGGAAGCGATCGTGAAATTTCCGGCAACGTTCAGATTATTATCAGCAGCTTGGGCAAAATCAGCTGTTTCACTTACCCCAAACGTGCCGTCTGCATCGAGCGCGTCCGTGCTCCCAACCAAGTCGCTCCCGGACGCGAGGAAGTTCATGAGGGTATTCCCTGCCGATGTGATGAGCCCCGTGCCGTCCGCTGCCGCATCCAGCTCAAGCGTATGGCCCGAAGATGCCGTAAACGTGCCGTTACTCAAATCAACGTCCCCGCTTACGGCCCAGGTGCCGGCACCGGTCGTAACCGACGGCGTGCCCGTGCTTCCTTTGGTAAATCCCAGATCGCCGCCGATAGCCATATTCACCGTACCTGCGGAATTAGCGAGGCTCAAGTTGCTCGTGCCTGCTGATTCGATAGTAAAATCAGCATTTGCGCCGGACAGCGTGTACGTACCTGCCGCGAACGCAACCGAGCGGTCACCTGCGCTGCTCTCGGAATATATCTCAACGTTATTACCGTATGTGCGCGGATCAAACGTCGTATTCGCTATATTATCCGATGAAGCATTGTACCGAACAACCGAATTAACCGTCCCCACGTCATCCGGACCGGATGAGCCCGGCAAAAACTCCCAGGTGCCCGCTCCTCCAACCGTAGACGTAGTGCCAAGGTTTACGGTACTGCCGTTTTCCATAGTTACGGTGCGGCCTTCACCTATAACCAAATCCGTCGTATAGCTTATCCCTGTTGCCATCCAAAGCCGGCCAGCAATACTGAAATCAGTGCCCGTTGTAGTGACCGAAACGTTTTTATCAGAATAATAAACTTCCACATCACCAAATGTGGTACCGCCCGCATTGATCTCGCAATCATCGCAAGCAAATGCCATTACTGTTGAACCCGAAATCACATTTGCATTCGGGTGAATAAATAAGTCATTCCAGAGCCGATAGGCAGGCGCTTCGAAATTGTAGTCAGTCGCAGACGCAGGATTGATTGAAAGATTATAAAAATCCATCGAGTTTAACGGCATGCTGACTCCGTTGGAATCAATACTGGTAAACGCAAAGGTTGATTCATGCGTCTCGACATTTTCCATATATACACTCGTAATCGGAACATAGGGACTCGCGTCTCCGGAATCTCCGTTAAAAGTCCATACTTTTGGATTACCCACAGCAGCATCAAGCTGATGCGCATAGGTATTTTCTGACGGCATCGGAGGTGAGCATATATCGCTTGTAACGGTGCCGCTGATCGTCACGCCGCCAGTACCTGAAGCATTGGTAACTTTTGCACAGGTGATCTCGGTGCACGTTGCCGGTACGCTACAAGCCGGCGGTTGCGCTAAATACAAATCATGGAACGTCCAATCGGCACTGCTTGACTGAAATGTGCCGCCACCACCGAGCGTTACAGTTCCACCCGTCATAGTAACGGTTCCGATCCCGTTGCTTGAAACCATAGAACCGATGGTAAGCGTAAGATCTCCGGTTCCGATCACGCTCCCCATCACATCAATGCCGTTCGCAAACGTGGTAGCGGCATCGACATGCACAGTTGCGCCAGTCATAACGCTCATATTATTGCCGGGCGTATTGGTGGCGGTATCAAAGTATAGTGTTGCGCTGGGCCCAACCCATACATCAGCGTTTGACAGTGCAATCGTACCGCCCGGATCGTATGTATCCCCATCCCACACGTACAAACCGAAACTAGAATCGTACGTCACGTTATTCGTTGCCACATTGTACTTGACATCATCATCCCCGTCATCACCCGTTGCCAGATTCGCATTGGTAATCGAACCAGTATCCGCCCTCACGATCGTATTATCCCAATAGATATCAACGTCGGTCTGTATGGTCCCGTCCGTAACCATGACGGTCGTACCCTCATATTCTTCATTGTCTAAATATAACGTAATAACGTCGCCGCTAGTCGAGGCTACATTATTAAACTCGAAATATCCCATGGTTGGCGTATTGGTACATTCCGTGGAATACGTACCAGAACCATTCACGCGTAATTTAACGGTATACGGAGTGGTACAGTCATACTCAGCAGAACTGATATCACTATAAATCGTACCGCTAATGACCTGGCACTGCGCACCCGTGGAAATAGCCCAATTTACGTTGTTCCCGCCGTCATTTGAATACGTGGCGCAGAAAGACGCACCGGCATTAGTAGACCGGGAAACGCTGACGTACGTCACGGACGCCGCAGTGGGATTAATCGTCCAGTTGTTCGTATCGGATGACTGCAGAGTAAGCACCTTGCCGGATGCGCCGGTGACCGTCCAGGTTCCGGACACGGCAGTTGTGGAACTCCCGGCAAACTGCAGCGTACGGCCCGCAGAATTATCGGCGGTCGTTGCCGTAAAGCTGCCGAACGTCGTATCGCCGGTAAATGCCTGCGTCGACGAATCCGCGCCGTCAAACGTAACCGTGCCTGAATTTGAGGTAAATGTGCCGCTATTGGACCAGTTGCCGCTCACGGTAAATGCCGCCGAGTTTGATGCCTGAAATACAGCGTCCGCGCTGAGAGAAACATTATTCGCGTCAATGATGCGGTCGTTTGTATTGACATCGACCGTGGTATCAAATCCCGTGCCGGTAACGCTCAGATTATTGAGCACGTTAGTTTCACCGGTGCCGGTGCCGTTGAACCGGATCGTGCCGCTGCTCGTTGAATGGAGCGTGAGGTTATAAAAAGTCCAGTCAGTCGCAACCGCAACATTGGTGCCGAAATTGATCGTTGCGGTAAATAGCGCCTGCACCGTAAAAGTGTTGGTTGACGCCATGTTAATGGTGCCGCAGGTTGCTCCACACTGTACGTGGCTCCGAACCGTAACATTGGCAGTGCCCGCAGAAGTGTCAAACGTGCCATTGGTCATGGTCAGGGTGCCGGTAATGGTTATATTGTTCGTCAATGGCGACCACGAGCCGCTGGCACCATCAAATACAACGGAGAAAAACTGAGATGATCCGGAATTGATCGTATGGCCGGTATCCGTTGCGTTAAACGTGACGATGCCTGCACGAGCCGTAAAGATGTCAGCGTTTGTCCAGTCGCCACCAACACTAATTCCCCAATTTGATCCGTTCTTGGTATCCAGCGTTCCGCCGGTGATCGTCAGGTCATTGTCAACATCCAGCGCGGATTCCAATTCAAACGTATCCCCGCCGCCGGCATCATTCAGTATCAAGTTATAAAATGACGCGGCAGTGGCGCCGGTTGAATTGATGTCAAACGTGCCAACCGCCGAGCTGCCATCTATAGTAACGGTACCAGTGCGCGCCGTAAACGTGTCTGCGTTTATCCAGCTGCCGCCAAGCGTTATCGCGTACGGCGCGGCGGTGACATCAAGCTCACCGACGTTGATGGTGATCGAGCCGTCCGCGTCAAGCGCACTGCCAAGCTCAACAAGTAGATTGGCGCCGCCGTCAATCACGAGGTTATAAATCGGCTTAGCGCTCGTCAACAGCACGTCCGTGCCGGAAGACCCGTCGAACTCGATTGTTGACTGGTCCTGCCCGAACGTTGCCGGGGCGCTGAACCTGACATCGCCGTTCGTCGTAATGAGCGTTTCATCCGTTTCCACGTCGTCAGCCGCGTCAAACGTGCCATCGACCGTCAATCCGCCGGTGCCCAAATCCAGGTCATACCCATTGGTATAGAAGAAATCGCCGGTTGCAACAGTCAAAGAATTTGCTTTCATGTCTGACGCGAGATTGGTCGTATCGGGCGAGGTGCCGACCTGCACATCACCAAGGTCCTGAAGGCCTACGGTGCTGTCGGTAAACGTGAGGTCACCGTCCAGAATCAGCATGCCCGCGCCTTCCGCCGCAAGGAAGGTCGAGCTCGCCTGGATCGTAAAATTGCCCGCGACATTGATATTATCTTCATCCGCTTGCTCAAAATTGCTCCCTGTTGCAACGGTAAACGTGCCATTCACGTCCATGGCGGAATAACTGACGACACCCATGCCCGATGACTGAAAATTATAAAGCGTCTTGCCTGCTGCCGTGATCTGGCCCGCACCGTCCATATCAAGCGTATGGCCGCTGGTGGCCGTCCACGAATCGCACTCTGACAAATCCGCATTAGTAGCGACATGCCACGTGCCCGTCCCTGTCGCGACCGTATTGGTACTCGCGCCCGCGGTGCAGGAAACACTGCCGGCGATATCAAGCGTCGGGTTATTAGCGGTTCCGCTGACCGTCACGCTATTTGTCCCGTCGCCGATAACTAAGTTATTATTGATATTGAAATCAGCGCCAGCCGCGAATGTATAGGTCGGACTGGAACCTGACGGCTTGAGCTCAAGCGTATAGTACCCCGTTGACCCGCCGACGTTGCCGAGCGGTATCGTAGCCGGCCCGGCAGTCGTAAACCGGAATAGAGACGTGCCGCCGTCCAAGCCTCCATCATTGGTAAACGGCGTCGTGCCGGTGAGGATCCACGTCTTTGACCCAGCGGCGAGCTTGTGGTACTCGGTTTCGCCCGACGTGCAGTCATCCGTCAGGAGCGTGCCATTGACCGTGATGGTGCCGGTACCGGTCGCTGTTGTCGTATAATCAGCGCACACGGCCTGGGAAAACGTGAGATTCTGGACGGTCCACGCGCTGTTGCCGCCGACATTGCCCGTTCCCGATATCGAAACGGTTCCAGCCGTATGGGTCAGCACGCCGGTGCCGGTGCCGCCCGTGGTAGTCAGGTCGCCGCCATTGGCCGTGATGTCATGCGCGCTGGACACAGTCGTGCCGTTTCCGAGCGTTATGTCGTTTGCAGCCGTCAAATTATCCTGGGGCGTGATCGTGCCGGTGCCGCTGGTCTGGAAATTGTACAATGAATTGCTCGCTGACGTGATCGAAGGCGTGCCGGTGCCGTTCATGATGAGCGTGTTGCCGGATGTCGCCGTATACGTCCCGCCGGTGAAATCGACATTACCCGAGACGGTCCACGTGCCGGTGCCGGACGTGATTATCTCACTCCCGCCGCCCGTACCGGCAAAGTCGACATTGCCCCCGATCGTAACGGTAGGATTGTTCGTTGCACCGGCGAGCGTTACGTTATTATCGCCGTTTGCAAGGAGGTGCAGGTGCGAACTCGCGCCGGACAGCGTGTACGTGCCGGACGCTATTGTCACGGTGCGGTCAGCCGAGCTGCTCCCGGAGTAAACCTCAACCCTGTTTCCGTACGTGCGCGCGTCAATCGTCCCGCTCGCGATATCACCATCAGTCGCATCATAGCGCACGTTCGCGCTCAGCGTGCCTGTGGTGCCGGGGCCTGTCGTGCCCGGCAGGAACCGGAGCATGCCAGTACCGACCGAGGTCAGGACCGCACCGTCTGCAATAATGTTTGTCTGGGCACCAGAGACGGTCATGGTGGCTCCATCCGCGATCGTTATGGTATTGCCGCTATACAACTCCAGAAAACGCGAGGTTATAGTGACATCCGAAGCTATGGATACTGCCTGCACTCCATCCGTCCACGTGCCGACATCGTAAAGATCAGCCCCATTGGCATCAATCGTCTGGTCAGTGCCATAAAGCCGGAGAACTGCCTGCTTTTCGTCAAAATTGGCGGCGGCGTTGGAATTGATCGTTAGATCGTGGTAAATCCCATAAATGCCGGTATCGCTTGACCACTCATAATCTTCGGATTCAGCGGGAAGCATTTCTAAATTGTAATAATCATTGTCGCTAACCTGCACAACATAGCCAGGGCCGGTCGTCGCGGTAAAGCGGGCTGTTGAGGTGCCGCCGTTATTTATAAATGTCGAATCAACAAGGGGTATTTTATCGGCAGCGCCCGAGAGCCCTGTTCCGCTGAATATCCACGTTCTTGCTCCTGGATCAAGCCGATGGACCTTAAAGCATTCTCCGCCGCAACTGCATGCAGAACCCTGCATCTGCCCGGCGACGGTAATCGTGCCAGCGCCGCCGTTTGCCGTAGTCGTATAATCCAACGTGCATTGGCCACCGAGCCCGTACGTGACATTGTACAGTGTCCAATTATTGCTGCCGCTGGCAGTGCCGATCGTGCCAGTCTGCTCCATGGTAAGCGTGCCGCCGTTGAACGTCACAGTACCGTCGCCGGTAAGGTCACCGCCTTTGATAGTGATATCCACTTCGGTCTCGAGGATGCCGACCGTGACCACGACGTCGTTGCCGGCCGTGACTGCATCCTCATCAAAATCCCATAAACCGCCAACATTATTAAACTCAAGGTCATAAAACCACGACGAACCGGCATACAGCATAAACGTTCCTGCACCGTCGAAAATCACCTTGCCCCACCTAGCTTCAAACGTATCATCGTTGTTCCACACACCGCCTACATAAATATCATGGTTAACGCCTGACTCGGCATCAAGCGTGCCGCCAGTAATTGTAATGTCATGATTGGCATCCAGGTCGGACTTCAGCAAATATGTCGCCGAGCCGCTGGAGTCATTGAAAACAATATCATCGAATGCCCGCAACCCGCCGCCGCTGATCGCGGCAGAGGAATTGATAGTCTCGGTGCCGGATGGCGCCGTAAAGTTAACAACCGAATTTCCGGATTCAAACCCTCCCTGCGTGCCGCCGATGCCGCTGGTAGACGTGCCGCTGTTTGCCCAGGAACCGGAAACATTGATGGTTGACTCCCTGTCGCCGGTTTCGGACAAATAGCCGCTGATATCAATATTGTGGGTATTGACCGTATCGTAGCGGTTGCATGGCCCGCCGTCATTGAAGTAAGACAGAAGGTAGAGCTGGCTTCCCCCGAGGATCGAGAGCGTCTCGTCAGTATACTGCCCGACCGCGTCAATCGTGAGCGTCCTCGAACTGCACTCTCCCGTGCTCAGGTCAAACATCAAATCCTCATCGAGCGAACGGGTGTAAACAAAGTCATCCAGGCGCACGTATATTGAATTGTCGCTCCCGATGGACAGCACGTTTGCATCGAGCACCACGCCGGTGAGGCTCCCGCTGCCATCGTACCGCGTTACCGCGCTCGATTCGCCGGACTCTTCTGCCTCGTCGATAAAAACCGTAATAACATCGTTCACGACCGGCACGGTGCTCGTTTCGATATCCCAGGTGCCTTCTGCGATCAAGTCTGAATCCGGTTCAAGCGAGGTGTTGATGGCCGCCTTGACCGTGCCCGTTGTATTCGAGGTGCCCGAAATGTGGATACCGAATAGCCAGCAGTCGTTATTGCCTCCATTATAGTTTGTGCCGTTATTTGCAACGATCTCATCGCCAGCGCACGCATTTGAATCGGTCACGTTAACGTAACTCACATCCGTCTGAGTGCCCGACACGTTGAGATTCCACTGCGTATCCGGCGTTGAGCTCACGAATTCAATGCGGGTACCCGCGTCCTGGCCGTCCCAATTGATATCCGTAACCGTATATGCAGCGCCAGCAAGGTAGGTCACTTTCACATCCGCAGTCGTGATCGTGTATGTGCCGGAAATCGTCGCTGCTTTGGCAAATACGATACCGGCCGCCGAGGCGTTTGTTATCGTCAGGTTATTAAAATCAGACACGCCGGTCATGGTGCCATCAAGCGTCTGGATTGCTGAACCGCCAAGTACTATAGTACCACTGTTATCGTAAAAACTGCCGCTGTTCGTATAGCCCCCATTGAGTGTAAAATCCACGCTAGACGGGGCTGACAATCCGGTTGTAGCGCCGATCGTTAATGCCCCATCAATGGTAACCGTCGGGTCAGTGACGCCGTCAAAACCAAGGGTAAGCAAATTACACGAAGAGCAGGTGGTTGTCAGTGCTTTTTCAAACGCAAACGTGCCGGATGATGGCGCCGTAACAACGCGTTCAATCAGGCCTGTGCCTGCATATACTTCGACATCGCCGCCGTACGTCCTCGCGTCAAACGTTTCCGGCGCGATATCACCCAACGTCGCGTCATAGCGCACCGCTACACCGAGCGTTCCAAGGGTTGTTCCCGGCCCGCCTGAATTGTGGTCAAACCGCAGCGTACCATCGCCCGTAATAGACCCAACACCGGAAATCTCCGTCGTAGTCGCGCCGGTGACGGTCAAAACTCTGCCACTTTCAATAGATAGTATATCGCCGCTGTCAGTTACTTCCAACGGAGTCGATATGCTATTACTGATCGTGAGATCGGAAGTGGTAAGGGTCACCGTGCCGTCCGGATCAGGATCAATTTTCAATTTATAAAGCGTATTGCCTCCGCCGATGATTGAACCGCCAGCGCCTACCATCTGCACTGTTGCTAGTTTCGCGTCAAGCGTGCCGGTTAAGCTAAGGTCATGGGAAACCGCGATCGCGCTCCATCCCTCGCCGACCGGCCCGAACTCCACATCGCTTCCGGACATGGTCAAATCGTAAAAAATATCGGTAGCACTAGCGGATAGTATGGAATCAGTGGATCCGGTCAGCTCAAGCTCTCCCCCAGTTTCAACATCAACATCCATATGTGTTAGGTTCACATCATCGCCAACCGTCCATGTGCCAGCGCCCATATGAAGCGTGAGATTGCTCGACGTACCGCTCCCTGTCAGGTCTCCGTTAATTTGCACGGTCGGGTCGTTCGTGGCCGCATCGAGCGTGATTATTCGCATCGTATCCTCAACCATCCACAGCTGGCCAATAATCGTATATGAACCGGCAAGCATAGTCACGGTACGGTTGCTGCTCGGATTTCCGGCTATATCATTGATCTTCACGTCGCCGCCGTACGTTCGCGCACTCATGCTCTGGCTTGTCAGGTGGGGGTCAAATATCACGTTCATCGACAGCGTGCCGCCGGTTGGGAACGCAACTCCCGACTGGTAAACCAGAGTCCCGGAGCCGCTGATGGTGCCCGCAAGCGCCAGGGTTGCCGTGCTTGTATTGAGCTTCATGGTGCCGGTGCTGTTTGCCAGCGTATCGCCAGCGCTCACCTCAAGGCCGCCTGAAATATTCAAGCTGCCTACTACGGTAGTCGTGGCATCACCATTGTTGATAATAAGGGTAGAAAACGTATCAGTGCCCCCGAGGTCAATGCTGCCCCCAGCAGCCATCGTGACGCTGCCGCCCGTTAAACTGACTGATCCCGTGCCGGTCATATCGCCGCCATTCACTACCGTATCTCCGGTCCCGTTGAACGTTCCCGTTACCGTCATATCACCAGCTATAGTCCATGTGCCGGACTGCATCGTAACCGTACCGCCGGTATCAATGCTCACTGAACCGGCAATCGCAGAGCTTGCCGTGTCGACGTACGCAAGCGCGCTGTCATCCACGTGAAGATCGCCACCCGCGCCTTGTGTAATTATCTGGCCGCCCGGATCGTACGTATCGCCCGTCCACACGTGGAGTTCAAATCCGGAATCAAACGTGGCATTATTGCCCGCAACAGCATACTTTATATCATCATCCCCTCCATCGCCGGTCGACAGATTAGCATTGGTGATTGATCCGGTGTCCGCCCGCGCAATAACCGCGTTTTGGTATAAATCAATATTCGTCTGGGCGGTGCCATTGCTGATGTACACCATAGTCGCTTCTTCTGAAGCGTCGTCCAAGTACACGGTTACCACGTCTCCGGAAAGCACGTCAACATCCGCGATCGCATACCCGCCAACGCCGTCCGTCGACCCGGTACACGGCGTAAAACTGCACGAATTCTCCTCGCCGTTGACCAGTAAGGTGACGTCTCGTCCGATCCCCAGCGGCGTGCTTTCATTCTCAGCGTACGCAATCCCGTCTATTTCAACGCCCTGGATAAAATCCCAGCAGCTATTATTGCCGCCGTTATTATTCGTGCCGTTGTCTGCGTCGATCACGTCTCCGCCGCAGGCGTTTGAATAGCTCGCGTCCACATAGCTCACGCTCTGGGTGCCGGACACTTCGAGGTTCCAAGTATCAGTGCCGACAAGCCGGATCCGGCTTCCGGCAGCCTGCCCGTTCCAGTTCACATTGTTGTACGTATGGGTTGTGCCCGTATCGTAGTATACGAGAACAGCCGGCGTCGTAATGGTATACGTGTTGGAAACCTCAGAATCGTTAACAAATGAAGGACCGTTAGCTTCAAAGTCGTTTTCCACGGTTAGATTATAGAATGCACTGGCGCCGGTCATCGCCCCGTACATGGCCTGGGCTTGTACTATGCCGGGCGCACCGAGCGTCACCGTACCGTTGTTATGGGTAAAGGTGCCGGAATTTTGGTAATCGCCGTACAGCGTCAACGAACCCGGCGCTGACAGGGTGCACGTTGCGCAAATCGAGACATCACCAGTTAACGCATTATCGATCGTGCCAATAAGCGTCGTTGGATTATTCGTATTAAACGCAGCTGCAAGCGTGGATGTTGTTGAGGTAGTGTTTAAGTTGCCCCCTACGGTAAGCGTTCCGGCAGCTGGCGTAATGGTGCGTCCGCTAGAATGCGCGCTGTACAGTTCCAGGTCGCCGCCGTACGTACGGGTATCAAACGTCGAAGAGGTGATATCCCCGTCCGTCGCGTCAAACCGCACGTCTGCGGTAACCGTGCCGCCGGTTGACGGGCCGGTGGAAGTATTGGTAAAGGTAAGTAACCCGTCGCCGGATATGGTGCCGCCGAGGATATTCGCAGTCGCACCGGTATGAGTAACCGTGGCCCCGCTTGAAACCGACAGCACGTCACCTGCGTCAAAAATGACAAACCGGTATGAAATCATCGCATCAGACGCTACCGTTATCGCGTTGCTGGTTCCAAGATCAGTCCGCAATTCTTGGATATCAGCCCCATTCACGTCCAGGGTGCCAGTGGCACCGCCCATCTCAACGTAAGCGGATCCGGGATCGAAATTGCCGGCAGCGTTCACATTGATCGTCAAATCATGGCCGATCGCGTAGAGGGTAGGGGCGCTAAAACTATAATCAGTTGCCGAACCGGGAATCAGTTCGAGGTCGTAAAAATAATAACCCGCGACCGCTACCGCGCTTCCCGTACCAGTGAACTGGAATACTGAGGTTCCAATATTTCCGACATTGATTATGCCAGATTCCAGCGGCGTGCCCGTACCGGTCAGGCGCCACGTTCTCGCACCCGGGTGTACGCGGTGGTACCGTGCGCACTCTTCGCCGCACGAGCATGCATCATATGTAAAGGTATTCGTGATGATGATAGCGCCGGTGCCGGCATTTGCCGTAGTGGTGGTGTTTGCCGCACAACCGGTCTGCCCAAGGTTCAGGTCATAGAACGTCCAGTCATTTGAGCCGGACGACGTGCCGATCGTGCCGTCATTGATAAGATTCACGGTTCCCGCGGTCATGGTTACGGTCCCGTCGCCCTTCAAGTCGCCGCCCTGCACGTCGATATCAACCGTACCGGACAGCGTGCCTGCGGTGACGGTCAGGTCGCCAGCCAGCGTTGTCGTGTCGGAAAAACTCCACCCGCCGCTCGCGTTATTGAACGTGACATTATTCCAATTGTTCGAATTTGACTGGATGGTCTTGCCGGTTGTATTGGCATCAAACGTAACCGTGCCGCTCGAGTGCGTAAAGGTGTCGGAGTTAGACCAACTGCCGCCCACCGTAAAGCTCGCTGCCGCGCTAGGTGCAACAAAAGCAGTACCGATATTTATCGTCACGTTGTTGCCGACGTCCAAATTCGTCATATACAATGCGCCGCTAACCGTACATGCGAGATGCGAACCGCCGATCACCATGTTATTTGCAACTGAAATGACGCCGGAAAGAAGATCACTGCTCAATGTGTGCGTAACGCTGTCAGCTCCTGGTATGACTTCAAGATTGTAATAAGAGGCATCAAACACCGTTGTCGCTCCAGCGCCAGTATATCGGAACGTTGAGCTGGACGGCGTCAATGTTCCCGCAATGATTAATGGCGTACCCGTATCGGACAGAATCCATGTTTTTGACCCTGCATTCAGCGCATGCCCGCTACCGATCGTCAGGACGTTTCCGACCGTGATCGACCCGGATCCCGCAGCGGTGGTGGTGTATGTATTGCCCGAAAACGTCAGGTCATTGAATACCCATGCGCTATCGCCTCCAAAGTTACCGGCACCCGTAACCTCAAATGAACCCGCAAACGCATTGACAACGCCATTGCCCGTCACATCCCCGCCGTCAACGCGCATATTGGTTGCGATATCAGCAATGCCGTTACTCATGGTCATATCGCCGTTAATAACCCAGGTCGACGGATGCAGCACGGTCCACCTGCCGCCTGAACCATTAAACGTCAATTGTTGAATATCGCTGTCAGACGAGCCAGTATGGTCAATGGTATGCCCCGTTTCCGCAGCGCGGAATTGTACGGTCTCAGACCCGTCAGTATTGAAATCGCCGTTGTTGTCCCAATCGCCCCATATCTCAACTTGCGGACTGTATCCGCCGCTCATGGTCAGCGATCCATCCAATATTAAATTATCAACGATCAGTGCATCCTCCCATGTTGGTTCGCCAGTTCCAGAGTTGATTGTAAGCGTCGTGCCAGTTAATATCCGAAATGTATCATCAGTGTACTCGCTGCTATAATCAGAATACATCGTTTGCCCCCCGCCTATGTCGGATAGCACGGAATGCATGACATCTTCATTATCGCCATTCTGCCACTGCGCTAGGTTGTTTGCTGTCAGCGTCGCGGCATCCGACGTGCTGCCGAGCGTAATGACGTTGATGTTCAGCACCATGCCGGTGATATCACCGTCGCCGATATGCTCAGTCACCGCCGTTGATTCTGTTATTTCGCCAGCGCCGTCCACCCATACTGTTACGATTGCGCCGTCCGGCACCAGCACGTCCTCGATTGTCCATGCTTCACTCGTTACGCTGCCCGTCTTTCCGGCCTGCTCCTCGTCATCCACAGCTACCTTGATCGTCGTACCGTCAATGTATGATGGCGCGGTGCCGCTGATTATCACCAGCCCGAAATCCCAGCAATCGTTATTATCGTTGTCAACACTGGTCCCGTCGTCTGCCATGATGGTCTGGCCGCCGGATACGCATGCGTTTGAATCGGCGACCGCCACGTAGCTGACCTGCTGGGACGTATCCGTCACTTTCAGGTACCACTGGCTGTTCGCGCTTGTCTCTTTTGTAAATGTGATGGCGTTAGCTCCTGCCTGGCCCCATACGATGTCGGCAAACTCGTGGTAATTGGTGCCGTCCGCGTCAGATTCCCACTCGATATCAACCGTACCGCCGGAATTGTCAATTGTTAATGAATTGGCACGCAGGTAGTTATCAATATCAACTGTGCCGCCTGAATTTTCTATGATCACTGCGTCCAACATGCTGGTACCGTTGAGATTTCCTGAAAGCGCCTGGCCAGCAGTCCCGTCAAAAGTAAATGTCGAGCTATTACAGCTATAGCAGGTGCCGTTATTTGTATAATCTCCTTTGATGGCAATGGCTTGTCCCCAGGGACGAAAGTAATCATCAGCATTCAAGATCGTAAAATCTCCGTCCAAAATAGTTTCATTCTGGCCGCCGCTTTGGAACGATACGGGGTAACCGACGATTCCTTTTTCTATCGAAAGATTATAGAAATGAGGGCTGTCATCACTGTACTGGTAAAATTTACTGCCGCCGCTCTCTGGTCCGCTTATATGAATGGTGCCTCCCAATGCGGGATTCAGGGTTGTGGTCGTATAGTTATTCTGTACGTAAAAAGCGCTGGTATAAATATCGCCACTATACATATTAAACGTGACAGGGCCCGTGTCAGACAAATTAACATAATAATCTTTATCATCATCAGCATCCACGGTGCCGCCATCCAGATTAAACGTGCCGCCGCTGAACTCAAAGCTGTAACCAGCCGGCCCGGCCATGGCAATGCTGCCGCCATCCAGATTAAACGTGCCGCCGGTCTGGAAATAGTATGCGTCAGTAATAGCAACATCAGCATTGGTGTCAATAGTCAATGTACCGCCGGTTATTTCATATCCGTGGGTTAAAGAAGTACACGCACTCGTAAATTCACCATTGTCAATATCCACATCAACGGCGTAGCTTCCCGTACCCACCGTCACGGCACCTGCGGTCTGATGCATGCAATCGCTCACATTAACATCAATAGCTCCCGATGCGCCCGGCCCGAAATCAACCGTACCGTCATTAATGTCCAATGAACCGTTGACCGTGAGCACCCCGCCGGTTACATTGATATCCTCGGCATTCCCTGCGGCGGTCGTGATGAGATCATCTTGCACAATCAGCGTGCCACCCGAAGCGTTGAGCGTCCCGCCGTCAAGGATAAGGTCTTCGTCCGTGCTATCGCCGACGGTAACTATCCCGGACGAGATAGCGACCGTACCGTCGGATATATGCATGCCGGAAGCGCCTTTTACCGTCACGTCATTGCCCGTTACGTTGAACGTGCCCGTATTCTGGACATACAGGCCGTTGTTTACCGTCAGCGCATCGGCGTTGGACCATGATCCAGTACCCATAAAAAACAAACTATACACGGGATCGCCGCCCGTTGTAATCGTTTCACCTGCGCTGCTTGAATCAAATGTAAATTGTTCTAAACTCGATGTAAATGTCGCTGCCACGGTATTATTCCATGACCCGCTGATTTGAAGTTTCGGGGTAAGGCCTGTCGTGGTAGTGACAATCGTCCCCTCATTGGTAACATCGTGGGCATCCAGCACGTCATAATAGTCATCCGCATCCGCAGATAAGGTAACCGTTGCCCCTGATAATACCCTGAACAAATCATCCGAATACACGTTATCAATGTCACTATTCAGATCAGTCGGACATATGCCATCCTTACAATCCGGCGTTTCATCCTTTCCATGCATGATGTCTTCGTCGTCGTCATTGTAGTACAGCAAAAAGTCGTCGCGCACAAAGCTTGGGTTGTCCGCGCTGCCCACCGTCAGTACGTGCGTATCGAGTGCCATGCCAGTAACGTCCCCGCTGCCGTCATACTTCGTAATGCCCGATGATTCATCCGTGTCAGAAATGTTTCCAATAGTATTCTCGATCCAAACCGTTACTACATCACCGGAATTGATCGTGCCAACATTCGCAATCGTCCATGTATTCGGCGCACCGGTAATGATGTTTCCCACTTCGGTCGTCCGAACGCCATTTACAGCAAGTTTCACGAGCTCGCCCGCGTTGCCGTCCGCCGTCCCTGAAATATCCATTGAATCGCTGAAATCCCAGCAGCTGTTATTGCCGTTATTATTATTAGTGCCGTCGGTCGCATCAATATTTTGCCCGCCCGACACGCATGCGTTTGAATAGCTGACCGTCACATAGCTCACCTGCTGTGATGAATATTCATCCGTAACTTTCAAATTCCAGGCGCTTGAAGTTTCACCGTGCATCGTTACCGCATTCGTGCCTGCCTGGCCCCACACGATATTGGCGAATGTATATGTAGCACCGGGCTCGAACTCCACGTCAACCGTATTGCTCCCGTTATCGATCGTGAACGTATTGGCGACGGTCACCGCTCCGTCAAAATCAAGATTTTTATCGGTCGTAAGATTGTACAGCGCGCTCGAGCCGGTCCAGTCACCCGCTAAATTCATGCCGCTCGTGCCGACAGCAACCGTGCCGTCATTGTGGGTAAACGTCCCCTGGTTGTCGCAATCGTAAAAGCAGGTGAACGTATGCGAGTTCGCTGACAAATACGTGGTGCCCGCCCCGATCGTCATATACCCGAACGTAACCGTCGGATCGTAGAAATCTGCATCTACGAGCAGGCTGCCGGCGCCGGTGCGCACGATGTTAACCTCCTCCGTTTGGCTAAACGTTTGCCCGGTACCGGTGCCGAGATAGATCGTTTTATTAGTAGCGCCTGTATTATACAACTCAAATATGCCGGTACCGTAGTTCCTGCCCGGTATCACCATATTGACGTAGTTCGCATCAAACCGCACGTTCAGCATAGATCCGAATGTCCCGCCTGCGGCCGGGAACTGGGTACTGGACTGGTACACTAAGTACCCCCCTATACCTGAGATCGTCCCGTTAAACGTCAATTCCGCATAGTGTGTTAAGGTAGCAAAAATGCCAACGTAAATGTCGAGCGTATCACTGGCGGTAATATCAAGCACCCCGTCAATGTCAATATCCGAATACAAGGTTGTTGTCGAATCAGAAGACAGCGTCAAATTATTCAGCGCATTGCCACCGCCGTATAGTGACGCGACGGCGCCGTTCATCAGTACGGTAGACGTGCCGGCAGTAACGGCCGCGCCGGTCATGTCAAGCGAACCGCTGATGGTATGGGTCGCATCCGCAAGCGTGATCGTGCCGCCGGACAGCGTGACGTCTTGCAGCGTAGTCCCGGCTGACGTCAGGGTACCGGTGCCGTCTTCCGCGCCGGTCATTTCCACCAGGCTGCCGGCCTCGAGCGTTACTGCCGCATTGGTGAAATTCACGTCATCGCCAACCGTATACGCAGCAGTTCCGGCGTCAAAGGTGATATCGCCGCTGCCGCTTTTTGAAACGCTCAATGACCCGGCAATATCCACATCGTAATTATTGGTATTGGATACGGTCATGTCCAGCGATGCTGATGCGCCGGTCATGAATAACAAATCCCCATTAATCACGGTAGCGCCGCTGCCCGCAAGATAAATCAGTTTGGGCAGTGCGTCAGAATTATGGTAAATCTCAACCGTATTACCATACGTACGTCCACCGGTATTTTGCCAGATAACGTCCGTCGCATCAAACCGCACAATTGTGCTTATCGTGCCGGTCGCTGGAAATGCGTCAGAACTCTTATAGACCAGCCTGCCGGCTCCGGATATCGTGCCGTCAAGCGTGAATGAATTGGCATCATAGGTATACGTTACCGTCCTGTCTGATCCGATCGAGAGTATATCGCCGGCGTCAATATCAATATTGTGGGTAACGGTCGGATCATCCGTGCCATTGACGGTCATCGTCCCATCCGTACCGTCGCCGATTGTGAGATCATAAAACGTCGTGTCGTGATCGCCATTGATGCTTCCAGTACCGGTAAACGTCACGGAGCCGGTATTAGCGGTAAACGTATCATAATTGGTCCAAGTGCCGCCAACCGTAATGCTGTTGTTTTCGCCCGACTTGGTGTCCAATGTGCCATAATTAATCATCAGATTGTTGTTCACCACCAGGGGTGATTCGAGCGTAAACGTAGCCGAACCGCTCACGCCGCCGAGTGTCAGCCGATAAAATGCCGATGCTGAGGCGCCCGTTGAATCAATCGTAAACGACCCGCTCGTTGCCCTAAATATCGTATAACTCGTATTCGAATTAAAGGCGCCGTTATTGTCCCAATTGCCGTATACGTCAATCTGAGCAGTCGCAGTTCCGGTAATGTCCAGGGTTCCGTCAATCGTTATATTAAAAGTATTCAAATTTTCCAAATCACCCGAATTGCTGGTAAGGCGTACGGTCGTGCCGCTTACAATATGAAGCCGCTCGTCCGTATACTGGCTATTGTCAACATAAAGAGTCATGGTTTCCATTCCCAGAAAAATGCCGTGCATCACGTCTTCATCATCAGTGTTCCAATACGTACTGAAATCGTCCACCACCAGCGTATGGTTGTCAGCGCTGCCGGCCGTTAATACGTGCTGGTTCAGGACCATACCGGTAATGTCTCCGCTGCCATCGTACCCGGTGATTGCCGTGGATTCATCCGCAGTCTCCGCGCCGTCGATAAATACGGTGACCGTCTCATCCCCGGCAAGTTCGGCATCAGTGTACACCTCCCACGGGCTGCCGCCGGTCACGTCATAGCCGTCAGTCTGCACGTCACCGTCAACCGCTACTTTTACCGTGCCGGCTGCCGGAGAAAACCCGAGCGTGCCGGTCACGAGTATCCCCGCGTAAAAATCCCAGTTGGTATTATTATCACAATCAGTATTTGTGCCGTTCGAAGCGTCGATCACGTCTCCCGATGAGGCGTCTGACCGTGCGGCATTGACATACGAGACGTTCGTCTGCGTCCCGGATACAGCAAGAAGCCACGTACCCGACGTGAGGTTTGAATTGCGGAAAATAATTTCATCGCCTGCTCCGCCCTGCCAATTAATATTATTTACGGTATACGTAGACCCGGAATTGTAGCGGACGTTAACCCCTGCTGTCGTAATTGTATACGTCCCGGCGATTGTCGCCGATGTACCAAATGAAACTCCCGGCGAGAACAGCGTATCACACCCAGAAACACTACCGTATGCATTGGTAATAGTGAGGCTATTAAATGAACTCGCACCAGTCATAGTCCCGCTCAAGGTTTGCAACGCTGTCCCGTTGAGCGTCACCGTGCCGCTGCTGTGGGTAAAAGCGCCGGTATTCGTGTAACTGCCACTAAGGTTGAGTGCGCCCGTAGCTGAGGCAATGTACGTACTGCTCGCGCCGATCGTAAAATCACCGACGATATTGACAATTGGATTATAGGTATCCTGCCTGACCGAGAGCGTGCCGCCGCCGGTGACCGTGGACGTGGCATCGCCGTAAAAATTGAACGTCTGGTCAGCGCCGCTGCCGATCGTAATCGTGCGCGAGCTCGCGCCGCTGTTGTAAAACTCGACCGTACTTCCGAAATTTCTGGTCGGGCCGCTCTCGATGCTCTGGTCCGTATCAACCGCATCCATGCGAAGCAGACTATCAATGGCAGGGGCCGGCCCGGTTAACGTAGGCGCTTGAAATATCAACGTGCCGTCGCCGCTCACCGTAGATCCGGTCAGGCCCGTCATGCCACCGGCAGACGTAACAGTTGCCGTCCTGCCAGACCCGATGGAAAAATCAATTCCTCCAAGTAAAAGCAACACATACTCGACCGTTACATTCCCATTGGATAAACTCGTATTGTCCTCAAGGTACAGGTTATAAAATGTCGATGCAGTAGTGCCGTTAATGGATCCTGTGCTGTCAACTCCATCCATATGGACAGTTCCATTGCCGTGCGAATACGTGGTACCGTTATGCGTCCAATTACCCGCCACCTTGATTTCCCGGCCCTGCTGGTACAAGCCCATGCTGCTGTTGATGATGAGGTCGCCGTTGAGGTCGGTAATCTGCGACGTGCTGTTGATCCTCGCGTCGTCTTCGTTCAGCACCAGACTCCAGAATGTCGGACTGTCCGTGTTCCACTGGTAAAATTCCTCGGTAGCGGTAATTTCCGAAATATTGTCGACCCACAACTGGCCGCCTGACACCGTATCCGTGTGAAGCGTTTTATTGTCATATATGACGATTGCCCGTCCGTGCAGCTCGCCGCCCGTCATGTTGAAATAAAAATGCTCGCTCTTGGTGCTGTTCCGGTTCATCTCGATAATGCCGTCCGTAACCGCCACGCCTGCCCGGTGCACGCCGCCGTTGAGATTTACGGTTCCGCGGTCAAGCAGAATGTGGCTCTGGCAGTCCATGCTGCCGCCATTCAGGTTCAGGATCGGCGAGCCGGCCAGGTCATTGGTATACTGGCCTGTTACGTCCACATTGGACCCGTCATTGATATTCACCGTGCCACCCGCATGGCGGATGTCATCCGTCACGACAAGGTTGCCGCCGCTCGTGGTTACTACACCGCTCGTAATATACAAATCTTCGTTAGTGCTATTGCCAACCGTGAGCGTGCCGGCAGTATGGCTCAGCGTACCGCCCGAAACTGTTAACGCATTTTCTGCACCGTTCACGTTCAGGTTTTCGTCAACCGCAAATGTGCCGGCAGTAACCGTCAGCGCGTTATTCACCACCAGCGCCGAGTTTAAGCTGACCGTTAATAGGCCGCTCGTCGGGCTGATGTTGAGGTTATAAATATCGCTGTCAGACGCGCCTGCCGCGGTAATATAGCCGATCATGGTATTTGCCATGTTGACCGTTTCGGTGGAAGCGTTATAATCGCCCGCATTATTAAACAATTCTTTTACATTGATGATGGGCGATCCGCTCATGGTCAGATGGCCGTCCGTAACGTCGCTCCTGACAAAAAGTTCGGTAACATTCAGTGTCTGCCCTGTGCTCAAGGTGAGCGTCGCGTTATCCATGATCTGCAGTACGTTGAGCGAATGGGCTGAATCGCCGTTCATCTCAAGCGTGCTCGATGCAACTGAAAAGAATACGTCTTCATCATTGTCGTAATCCCAGTTCTCGAGGTCTGTCAGGGTCAAGCTCGGAGTATCACTGGTGCTCCCAAACCAAACTTCATATCCATTCAGCACCATGCCGCTGATGGTCCCAGTGCCGTCATACTTCGTTACGCCAACTGCTTCAAGGCTATCGTCCACTCCGTCAATGTACGCCGTAATAACATCCCCGGAAATCGGATCCGCATCAGCCGTGATCTGCCATGTGCCGCCCGATATGACGGCGCTGTCGGTCTGTACGGTAGTATTAACCGCGACTTTTACCGTGCCAAAGCTGGTTGACGTGCCGGATATGGTAAACCCGAAATCCCAGTTGGTATTGTTGTTGCCGTCCGTATTGGTGCCGTCCGACGCGGCTATTTCCAGGCCGTCGGTAACGCTCGCATCTGACCATGATACGGACACGTAGCTCACTGCCTGCGATGCGTCAGTCACTTTCAGGTGCCATTCGGACGAGCCTGATTCTCCTGCAAACGTGATGCCGTTGGTGCCAGCCTGGCCCCAGGATATGTCCGCAAAGGTGAATGGCGCGCTGTCGGCGACATTCTCATACTGCACCGTGGTAGCATTGGTGTCATTTTCGATAGTGTAGGTGCCGGTGGTGATTGCCTGCGCCTCGAAATCAACCGTGCGCGCTGAAGCGTCCCGGATTTTCAGGTTTGCAAACGAAGACGCTCCGGACATGGTACCGGACAGCGTCTGGGTAGCGGATCCGTCGAGCGTAACCTGGCCTCCGTTTGCGGTAAACGTGCCGCTATTGGCCCAGCTACCATTGACGATGAATGCGGTATCACTCACCGTACTCGGCGCGCTGAGCGTGCACGTTGCACAGACCGTAACGCTGCCCGCGACCGTTGTCGTCGGATCGTTCGTGTTCATGTCCAAGCTTAACCCCTCCGCGCTTTCATCGGTAAGAGTCAGGCCGCCGCCTATCGCGAGCGTGCCCGCTCCGGCGATAGCGCTCTTTGCACCGATGACCAGTTCACCCAGGTATATATCAACATCGCCGCCGTACGTGCGGGCGTCAAATGTTGCGGCCGCAATATTGCCCGCAGTGGTATCATACCGGACGTTTGCGCTCAGTGTGCCGCCGGTGCCCGGACCGGGGGAGGCGGAATCAAATGCGAGCGTGCCGTCACCGCTCACCGTGCCATCGAGCGTAAATGTCGGCCCGGAATGCCCGGCATACAGGCCCGAACCGATCGACAGCGCATCGCCGGAAGTAATGGCAAATGCGTTCTGGACCCAAAAGTTATTGGAGCCGCCCACGTCAATCGTATTCGACGTGGTAGCGTCGCCGATATTCAGGTTATAAAAGCTGCTCCAAGTGAGCATAACATCAGGGCTTCCTTTTATCTCGCCGTTCAGCATGGTGACGGTGCTCGTTCCGTACGTAAACGTGCCCTCGTTGATGAACCCGCCGGTCGGGGACCCGGCATTATCGCCCTCGATCTGGATCGCCTCTGCGTTTGCGCCAAACGTCTTGCCGTTATTGATCGTGAACGATCCGGCGAGTTTTAGCGAATTAGTTGAACTCGTATTGAAAACGGCATTTTCCTCGATCGTGACGTTATAAAACTTATAATCCCCTGCCTCGGTAAAATAAATATCCTTTGTTCCTGCTGCTGTCCCGATATTGATCGTGCCCCCCGTTACGGTCGGGGTATACATGGTTCCGGCTCCGTTGCCCACAAAGAGCCGATAGGTGGTGATTTGCCCGCCCGTCTGGTTAAACGTGATGCTCGTCGCGTTCGGTAAAAAATACAGGTACCCAGACGTGCCGATATTATGGTCCCCGCCGTCCAGATTGAGCGTGCCATCGTAAATAAGCCAGTAATTCCCGGTATCCAGGCTGCCGCCGTTCAGGTCAACGATGCTTGCGGCGCGCACATCCAGCCGGTAATCACAATTAATATCAGCTCCTTCATAGACGGTCAGGGTGCCGCCGTCCAGGTCAATGGTTTCATTTGAACCTGCCGTCATATTCACTGTATTGCTCACGGTTGCCGAACCGGTTACGGACGGTAGGAAAAAATCATCTTTGATCTCGGTCGTACCGCCGGAAAGCGTGATTGTGGCACCGGCATTTGCGTACAAATCCTCATCAGTACTGTTGCCGAACGTCACCGTACCGCCGGTCTGGTTAAGGGCTCCGTCATTAACGGCATTAGCAACTCCCCCAAAATCAACGGTCGACGTGCCGCCAAACGTCACCGTACCGCCATCCTGGTCCAGTATTTCAGTCACGTTTACGTCGGATGAACCAGACGTGTCGAACGTACCTCCATTGACATCCAGCATGCCGGTCACGTTCACCGTGCCGCCGGTCACGTCAACGTCCGCCGTGCTCTCGACCCGGAAATCGTCGCCCACATTCACCGTGCCGCTCGAGATATTGATATCTTCAGTGCCGCCTGCCGAATTATTATACAAATCATCCTTAATAGTCAGGATGCCGCCATCCACGTTCACCGTACCGCTATCCACGTATACAACCTCGTCCGTGCCGTCACCGACCGTAAACGTACCGCCCGATGCATTCAGGGTGCCTGCCACTGTAACGCCGCCGGCAGCGCCGCCATCAACTTGCGAATTTACCTGTACGGTCAGTGCTGCACCCGAATCGATCATGATATTGTTGGTAATCCGCGAATCAATCGTATCAATATACATAGTGGCATTATCGTCAACATGCACGTCTCCGCCGGTTCCCTGCGTCGTCACCGCGCCGCCTGGATCATACGTATCGCCCGCCCACACGTGCAGCTCAAATCCGGTATCCACCGACAGTGCCCCGCCGGTAACGCTATATTTGATGTCATCATCCCCGCCGTCGCCGGTTAACAAGTTCGCATTGGTAATCGAAGCGCCCGTGTCGTGCCGAACTACTACCGCATTCTGGTACAGATCAACGTTGCTCTGAGTCGTATCGTCCGATACAAATACAGTCGTTGCCTCCTCAGTCTCATCATCAAGGTATACGGTGATAATATCTCCGCTCGATGACGTGATGTTGCTGATTGACCAGGCTCCGGTGTCATCGTCGATCGTATCCGTGCACGCTCCGCCGCCGCATGCCGTATTTGCACCGTTGACCAGCAGGGTGATGGTTTTATTGTCTGACGTGCCGTCGATCGGCGTTGACTCGTTCTCCTGGTACGCGATCCCGCCTGCTGTAATCGTCGTTATTGCGCACGTTGTGCATTCCGCCAGCACAAAGTCAACGTACGGCGGCGTTTGGTCTCCGCTGCTAAAATCAGCTAACCGAATACCATGCGTATGGTTTTCTGCCGCGGTCAGCACGTCAAGACCTTCCCCAGGCTTCACTTGTGCACTTGCCCCGCCAGTCGTGCCTTCGGTATCGTCATGACCATGAGTCGCGCTGCCTGCCTGGGATCCCGCAGTGGTTGACCCGCGGACAAGCCGGTTCTGGTACGGGCTACCATTTGAGATGGCCGTCCACCCGGTCGGCAAGGTGCCGTCAAACATGGCAACCGTGCCGGTCACGATCGCCTGCGGTGTTGCGTCCGGCTGCTGCCAAATATCGAGCGTCACATACTCGGGAAGCAATGTCTCTTCAGACGTATATGACGATGTTGGCGCTGTATGCGTATGAGTTGCCGACGTCATGGTGTATATGTCACCAAGAATACCTTCAATATTTGTGCCCGTAGTCGCATTGAGGCTGCCCCAGGTGATGGTATGCTTATGGGTAGTCGAACCGCCCGTGGTGTGGCTATCCGCAAGCTTGACCATGCGGTCATCGCCGCTGGAAAAACGGGTCCACGGCGATGATGGATCCGCGCTATTATCTTTCCAAAAGATAAACGCATTCTGGGGGATCGTCATGGGCGTTGCGTCAGCTGTATCGTACTTCCAGAGCCGGTACGTATAATGCGCCGGATCATTGTTTTCAGGCCCTATCGTGCTGCCGGTTGACGTATGGGTATGGCCCAAACCCGCTACGCTTAAACATCGCCGTGAGCATACAATTCCAGCCGTATTGACGCTCGAATCAGTTACTGATTCGCTGTATGTATGCGTATGGGTTGCAGCGCCGCCGCCCGTTCCGCTGAAGCTAGACGCTCCCCGGACATACTTGCTGTTGTACGTGTCCACGTACGACCAGCCGGCCGGAGCGCTGTTTGATGATGAAAGCAGATATACATACGTCGCGTCAATCGCCATCTGCCACTGCCGGCCTTCGTCCCACACGGTACCCACAGCCGCCGGACCAGCCATATACAGTGCCGGGCTTTCTTCCGGCGTTTTGAACGAATACCCGAACGTGGCTGATTCTCCGGCCTTCAACGAAGCTTTCCAAACGATCTGGTGGTCGATATGCCCTCCCTGGTCAAACGGCCGGATCGCGCCGTCATTGTGCACCTCAATTTCAAATACGCCCGGCACGATCTCCGTTATCTCGCCGGTAAAATCTTCATATGCCGTTACTTCCAGAAGCATCGGCTGGTACACGTACGGGAAGATGCGGGTCGGCCCGGTGCGCTTTACGGTAAAGCGCGGATTCGCCTCGACCGCAAACTCGCTGTCCAGGGTGCGGGTGCCGTTGTAGTGCGTTGCGGTAAGGTGCAGCTGGTACGTGCCCGGCATCTGCGGCGTGTAGGTCGAATAATAATCCGGGCCTTGGTACACGCCTTTGGTCAGGCAGCTGTCACTCACGGTAATCCTGCCGTCAACGGTCGACTGGGTAACGGCATGGCCGGCGGGATCTACTATTTCCAGCGTGACTTCCGCGTCGCACACGATATCGCCTGAATCGTCCAGAACGCCGATGGAAAACTGCGTTTCCTGCCCGAGCTTCTGTATGGCGTAATCGGGATTAATGGCCAAAACGCCCCAGGTGAAATCCTGTTCAACCTCCTCGACCGTACCGTTTTGTTCAACCTCCAAGGTAACGGTATACTTGCCCGGCTTGGAAAATGCCCCCGTATCAAAAGTGTACGCTGCCGTCTTTACGCTGCCCTGCTGTTCATCGGCAATCGTGTATACCGCTTCAATCTCCCGCCCGTTCGGATCCTGCAGCCGGACGTCTTTCACCGTACGCTGCCGTGATGACGCGCCGAGGAAAGAGAGGGGCGACTCTTCTTCGATATGGACGTTGATCGTGGGATCCTCGCCTGTATCGAGCACATCATTTTCTATCTCAACGCTCTCGATAATCTCCGCGGCAACCGCATCGGGTTCCTCGAGCGTCAGGTCGAGCTCAATGCCGTCCAGGTACGCGGTGCTCATTTCAACCGGTGCGACTGCGTGGTATTCCACCCGTACAATCAGATCTGCAATTTCATCGATGACATGGAGTTCGGGGATGCTGAAGGACCAGTAACCCTCGTGCGTACCGTTACTCATATCCGAAATGAGCCCCTGCGAATCGAGCACGGTCCAGCTGCTCCCGTCCACTGAGTAGGAAAAGGTAATCACATCTTCATTGTCCGGATACGTATCCGCGGCAAAAGACAGCAGGAGCCGCGCATCACTGATCTGCGTGCCAGCGGGAATAGCTTCCGGTACCGCGAATGACCGAGCCTCGAGCACCGGATTCTGCTCCGACAGCGGCTCGTCTGCAGCATCCGTCTCTTCGCCGAGTACCATGCCCTTCACGACCGTCGCGTCGGATTCATCGGTCACCGCCTCCTCCGTTGCAGGAACAGCGGCATCTGTGGCCGCTCCCCCGTCAACGCCAGCTTCGGCAGGCAGCCCTTCCTCAACAGCAGGCGCCTCGCCTTCTTCGGCAGGCATAGCGGATGCATCAACCGGCTCTTCCGCCTCCTCTGCGGGAACATCCGCAGGAGCTTGCGGCTCTTCCGTAGGAGCTTGCTCTTCAGGTTCGGGCTCGGTGTCCTGCGGCGTCACGACCGCAGGTTCGGCAGGTGCCTCTTGCGCTGGTTCGGCAGTGCCCGCGGCTTCCTCTTCCTCGACAACAATCGGCTCAGAACCATTATAAAAAACTGCTGAATTGTAGATGCTGAAATCATCAAGCGGCGCCGTGCCCAGTGCATCGATTGTCTTCGCTTTTTCCGCACCCTGCCAGCCGGTCACCGCCGATGGGGCGAGCCGGGCGACGAGCGGAGGCTTCTCTTCGGCGCGGACTAAGAAAACGTACGCAAAAAAAGTCACCTGCATCACCACGAAGGTGAAAGCGACGAGCCCTACCGAATATACGAATATCGAAAAGCGGCGGCTCATGAAGTAGAGCCGCAACTTGTTCCACGAGAATCCGGGATGGATGACGTACTTATTGTCTGATGGCTCCGGTTTGCGCCCATCGACCTCCCGATCTGCTGCATGGACCGCTGGTTTCATCTCCAGGTGCATCCTATAGACAGCCTCTTTCTCGTAGCGGCGGTCTTTTCGCGGGCCGACACGGAGCGCGGCAAACTTGCCGGAACGATCCCAGTTGCGGAGCGTATTGGGATGGACACCAAGAATCTCACTCACCTGATCCAAGGTGAGGAGCTCCGGCAGTGCATTAAAGTCAATTCCCTGTTTATTCTTATTCCCCCCGAGGAACTGACCCGCTCTCTTGAATGGCTTTGAAAGCGCCACGGTAATTAGCTATCTGCGCTTACGTTAGGCAAAAACCAAACCTAACTTACCAAACTTAACAAAGGTATTATATCACATTATGGTACCCTTGTCTAGTAAATAAAAAACGTCCGCCTGGTAAACCTGGCGGACGTGCTCCATTGCTGCTGAAGTAGTGGCTATGCCTTACTGAGCAGCGAGAGACTCTCTGATCGCACTGTTAATGCCTGATAGCGCCATTAAACGAGCTTGCCGCACTGCACTGACGATGGCTTTCCACGGAGACCGTCCGTGCGCGATGATGACGGTGCCGTTAACGCCGAGGAGCGGGCCGCCGCCATGCTCACGCCAGTCAAAACGCTGCTTGAGGAACGAGTAAACCGGCTTGACCGCGAAGTAAGCAGCGAGCCACGCGGGAATGTAAGTCAGGAGAAACCAGGTCGGCTCAAATACCGCAACAAGCGCAGGAGGCACCACGAGCCCAACGAGCCCGGCAGCAGCGACGATCCTCTTCCACCGGGGGACGATGCTGAGTATGCGTTTCAGCAGGAAGTACAGGCCTTCGTAGGATTTGAGGACGACATTGCCCACAAATCCGTCGGTCGCGCAGACATCGACAGCCCCGAGCGCCACCTCGTGCCCCTCGACAAACCGCGCTTCCGGAAAAACCTGACGGAGCGGCGCAAGCGAATCCTTTGTCAGCCTATTGCCCTTGCCGTCTTCCGCGCCGTTATTGAGTATGCCGATCCGCGGATTACGCACCTTGAGCACGCGCTCAACATACAGAGCTCCCAGTATGGCATACTGCACCAGGTGCCTCGGCTTGCAATCAGTCGTTGCACCGGAATCAAGCATGATACACTGTCCTCCGAGAGTCGGCAGCAGCGTACCGATAGCGGGCCTGTGGAACAGCCCCTCGATTAAGCCGAGTTTCGCTGCGGCGCAGGTCACGACCGCTCCCGTGTTTCCGGTGCTGATAAACGCCGTACCGATTCCGCTTCGTACCAAATCGAGCCCGGCGGATATCGACGAATCCGTCTTGCCATTGACGGTATCCGGCTTGTCAGCCATCGTAATAACCGAGCGGGCGTGGATGATACTGATTCGCTGCGCAACGGCACGGTACCGCCGCGCATACTTACTCGATTGGAGCAGCTCTTTAATTGCAGCCTGGTCACCAACGAGTACGATCTCAAAATCATGGAATGGCAGGCGCCACAGCGCTTCGAGTGCGCCGCGCACGATCGGCTCGGGCCCAAAGTCGCCTCCCATGACATCGAGTACGATCTTCATCGTACCCTCCTTTCTACCTTTATCGTTAAATCAATGTCCTCTGTTTGTAATTGAACAACGGTACCACACAACGGCAATTAAATCAATAATAAACCCACCTCCGCTCATGAGAGGTGGGCATGGATGCCGCGCTGGCCATATATCTTCAGGACACGCCAAGCTCGGTACACAGCTGATCAACGAAGCGTCCGACTTCTCTGTCACTGCCGAACGTGCCGCCGGATCGGCCTACCAAACGCTGCCAGAACGCATGTTCGGCAAGTTTCCCTTCCGCTCGGGCACATCCATCCAAAAAACGCCGGATAAAATCCTCGTGAGGGTAGACGAAATGACCCATGACATTACGTGGCAAGCAGTTCGGAACACATTCAGGGGGCTCATTATCGCCAAGATATTCCGTTACGCGTACTAGGGCGTCAAGAAAATCAGCCAGCATGATGGCGGTCACATCGGTGCAGCGCGCGTTAAATGCAACGCATACCTTGATAAAGAACTTCATCACTCCTCCTGTCTCTTTGGTTTTTACTTTTTGCTTTCAGTATTATTGTAATCAAGCGCGTTAAAAAAGCAATCCCATCATAAATGGCGTTAATCCGCTATGGACTATCTGCCAACGTTAGCGGCTGGAGGCAGCATGCCTCAACAAAAGCTTCTTGTGTACGCCGAAACGCAGCCTCGCAACGAAGCTCTCTTATAAAGCGATAAGCCAAATCTCCGCTACTCCTCGCGCTCTTCTTGACGGACTGCCTCGGTGACGCGTTTCTTGATGTCCTCGACGACCTTCGGATTCTGCCGCAGATACTGGCGCGCCGTCTCATGCCCGACGCCGAGCTTAACCTCACCGTATGAAAACGAATTGCCGCTCTTCTGTATGACCTTATGGAGAACGCCGGCATCAAGCACGTCACCTGCGATAGAGATGCCCTCATTGTACATGATATCGAACTCACAGGTCCGGAAAGGAGGCGCTACCTTGTTCTTCACGATCTTACACTTGACGCGGTTGCCGATTGACTGCTCTCCCTTCTTGATCTGCGCCGCACGCCTGACCTCAACCCGGACCGACGCATAAAACTTGAGGGCCATGCCGCCCGTTGTCGTTTCCGGATTGCCGAAGAAGACTCCAATCTTCATGCGTGTCTGGTTGATAAAAATCACGACCGTCTTGGTTTTCGATACAATGCTCGCGAGCTTACGAAGCGCCTGGCTCATGAGCCGGGCCTGCAGCCCCATGTGCGAGTCGCCCATGTCACCCTCAATCTCGGCCTTAGGCGTAAGCGCCGCGACAGAATCAATCACAACGACATCAACGCCATTCGAACGAACGAGCGTCTCGGTTATCTCGAGCGCCTGCTCCCCGGTATCGGGCTGTGAGATGAGGAGGTCATCAACGTTGACGCCGATCTTTTTAGCATAGGTTGGGTCAAGAGCGTGCTCCGCATCCACAAAAGCTGCCGTCCCCCCGAGCCGCTGGACAGACGCGACGATGTGCTGGGCGAGCGTCGTCTTGCCGGAAGCCTCCGGTCCGTATATCTCAATAATCCGCCCGCGCGGCACGCCGCCTACCCCGAGCGCAAGGTCGAGTGAGAGGCACCCGGTAGGCACCACGTCAACCTCCATCCTCGTCGCCTCACCGAGTTTCATGATTGAGCCATCCCCAAAACGCTCCCGAATCTGCGCGATCGCCTCCTCGGCTGCTCGCCGTTTTCCGCTGCTCGCCGGATCCGTTTTTTTAACTTGTTTTTGCATATGATTTAGACTCCCCGTTAATTATTCGTAAACTCTTTTAAGTGCCCTACTCCAGTATTACGCTCCGCTGCACCGTCGTCGGCTTGCTCCGCTTCTTCGTCGCGGTCACGATGATCTCGTTGACCCCTTCCGTTAAATTAACTGCCACGCTGAACCGCCCGGACGGATCGAGGTACACCTGGCGCCCGTTTATTGTCAGCTCAGACTCCGGCTCAGTCGTGCCCATAACCGTTATGGTACCCTCCGTGACGCTCGTGAAGTCCTGCGGGCTATCGATGGTGAGTGACGGCGGAGAAAAGACATTCGCAACCTCAAGGATAATATACGCCAGCAAGCTTGCCACAACCAATACGATGCTGGCATTTCGAATGAGCTTCGGCGTTATGATATCCCGCTGCGACTGGCGCTCAGGAAGAAACGAGTTCAGCGTGTAGCCGCGCTGCACAATCTTTTTATCCTGCTGGCGGTACAGGTTCAGCACAAACGAACTGCTGACCTTGAGGTACTCTGCGTACTTTTTTAAAAAACTTTCAACGTAGACAGGCCCGGGGAGGATGGAATAATTCCCCTCTTCGAGTGCGGTGAGGTATGTCCGCTGTATCTGTGTCGCCGATGCCGCCTCATCGAGGCTCACCCCTGCCTCCTCTCTCACCTTGCGGAGCCGCTCTCCGAGCGTTTTGGAGCGCTCCATTTGACGTTTTGTAAACTCTACCATAGGCCACTACCGCTCTCGATCTTCCACGCTATCCTCATCCTCACTAGATTCTTCTTCTTTGGCCTCACCGTCATCAGCTTCTCCATCATCATCCTCGTCGAGCTCTTCCGCGCCACCTTCAAGCGGAGCGGCATCCGAGCTTCCGCGGGGGAGTAAAATGTCCCGGGGCTTTGCGCCGTCTCCAGGCCCAATAATGCCCTGGTCCTCGAGAATATCGAGAAGCCTAGCCGCACGCGCGTACCCAATCCTCAACCGCCGCTGCAGGAAAGAGGCTGATGCCTTGCCGGCTTTGATAACGAGGTCCCGCGCCTGCTCAAGCAATTCATCATCTCCGATATCCTCAAAGTTTCCCTGGAGCGTCCGGTCGATGACCTTTTCCGTAACGTCATCTATATAGTGGGGCCGCCCCTTATCCTTCAAGAATTCAACGACCCGGGTTATCTCCTGGTCGGTAACGTAGGCACCCTGCAGCCGCTTCGGTTTTGAAATCTGCGGTGACATATAGAGCATATCGCCCCTTCCGAGGAGCTTCTCAGCCCCGGACATGTCGAGTATGGTGCGGGAGTCGATGAGCGAAGCGACTGAAAATGCGATGCGGGATGTAATATTTGCCTTGATGAGCCCGGTGATAATGTCAACCGACGGCCGCTGGGTGGCGAGGATGAGGTGGATGCCTACGGCACGCGCCATCTGCGCGAGCCGGATGATTGCGCCCTCAACTTCATTCGCCGCAACCGACATCAGGTCGGCGAGCTCGTCGATAGCGAGGATGAGGTACGGCATCTCGTTGCCGTTGTCCCTGTTGTACGCGTGGATATCCCGGTGCCCGGTCTTTGAGAGCAGTTCAAACCGCCGATCCATCTCAGCAACAACCCACCGCAGCGCATTGATCGTCTTCTGAATATCCGTAATCACGGGCGTCAGCAGGTGAGGAATTCCGTTGTAGATCGTCAGCTCGACCCGCTTCGGATCGACGAGGATCAGCTTGAGCTCATCGGGGGAATTGCGGTAGAGCAGGCTCAAGAGTATGCTATTGAGGCATACGGATTTGCCTGACCCCGTCGCGCCCGCGATAAGCAGGTGCGGCATCGGATCAAGGTCGGCGAGCCATACGTGCCCGGCGACGTCCTTGCCGATCCCGATCGTCAACTTCGACGTCCACTTCTTATACTCGCGGCTCTCGAGCACCTCTTTAAGCTTTACGACGGCGACTGCTTCGTTCGGGACCTCAACGCCGACGAGTGACTTGCCCGGTATCGGAGCTTCGATGCGGATCGGATGCGCGGCGAGCGCGAGCGCAAGATCATTTGCGAGCGTCGTAATCTGTGAGAGCTTAACCCCCTCTGCCGGTTTGAGTGTATACTGGGTAACGGTTGGCCCCACCTTAGTTTCTCCCATCTCGACCTCAATGCCAAAATTTTCAAGCGTTGTCTGTATCTTCGCCTTGTGCGCTTCAATATCACCGCTCGTCGGGCGGGTATTGTTGGTTTCGAGCAGGTTAACGGGTATGTCAATCTTGCGCACAACCCGCTTTTTCTTCGGCAAAATTTCAAGCTGGCCGTGGGCAGGCGTATCATCCCCGCCGTCAGCCGGCCGCGCCTCATCGACGACAGAGCGTACCTCAAACTCTGCATCAGCGCCCGCTGTAGGGGCCTCTGGCGCATCAGGTTGGCTCTCTCCTGAAATTTCCTCGTTATCCTGGGTCGCGTCCAGGTTACTCTTGAGGCGGTACCAGAAATCTCCGAGCCGTCTCGAAATCCGCCTGATGATAGTACCGCTACGGTAGAGCTTAGCGAGTGATACGTCAAACATTACGAGGAGCGCAACGATGAAGAGTGCAAACAAAACGACCCCAGCCGCCCACGGGCCCATCAGCTTGTACAGCGGGTAGTAGAGTACGAGCCCTGCGTAACCTCCCCCTTCTCCCGAACCGAGATTCGCCATCGCCTCCGCAAACGGCACCGCGATGAGGTGCAAAAATCCGGCGCCTGACAGGATGAGTATCCCGAGTCCTATATAGTTTGATGTTTTCAGAACGTACCGATTCGGCCGGGCGAGCAAGTAGCCGATGACGAGCAGCACAACCGGCACTGCATACCGAACCCAACCGAAGAGATGCCGCATGGCTGTATCGAGTCCGGATCCGAGCGCTCCCGCCCAGCCAAACAAGCTCAGAAACAGCAGCACAGCGAGCATGAACACCAAAACGACAGCGATGCCATTCTTGGTTTCCGGTTTGAGGTACGACGGAGAAGCTTCATCATCCCCCCGCTCAATACTGCCTTCATGCCGCGCTTCCTTTCTGTACCGCTTGAGATATTCTTTCTTTTTTGGTTTTATTGCCATGAATGTATGTACAGTTTACCACTTCTCCCCGCCCCTTTCAATGTAAAACCGCCTTCACTGCTCACCGTGGGAAGGTCATTTTTTTAGGCTGCGGAGAAATTACGCTTCAGGGTGGTAGCCGGTACCGGCCGGTATCAGCTTGCCTATGATAACGTTTTCCTTGAGGCCGCGGAGGTTATCGACCTTGCCGGAAACGGCAGCATCGATCAGTACACGAGCAGTCTCCTGGAATGACGCTGCGGACAGGAAGCTGTCGATCGAAAGCGACGCCTTCGTGATGCCGAGCAGCAGCTGATCTACCTCTGCCGTTTTGGCGCCCCTCTTTTCGATCACATGGTTTTCCTCGATGAGTTTGCTCCGCTCGATGATTTCACCTGATAAGAAACTGGTGTCCCCGGGCTCTTTGATGTACATCCGCGAAAACATCTGCCGAATCACAATCTCAATATGCTTATCGTTGAGCTTCTGGCCTTGGGAAGAGTAAATGTACTGAATTTCTTTGAGTATGTAGCGCTCTACCGCTTCCTGGCCTGACAGGTAAAACAGCTGATGGAGGTCAATGCTGCCATCAGTGAGCTGGTCGCCCTTGTTGACGAGGTCGCCGGTATTGACCCAGCTGATCTGGCCGGTGGGGATGGGATACTCCTTGGTTTTTTCCGCTTCGCCGGTCACGGCCAACTCTTTATCGCCGACCCGAACCGTGCCACCGGACTTCGCCGTTACCTCACCTTTATCCGTGGCGATGAGCGCCTGGCCTGCCCGAACGGTGCTGCCGTTCTTGACGAGCACCTTGGCTGATTTTACCTTTGGTATCGGATAGCTCACAGATTCGTTGTCGGAGTAGGTAATGATGATAGTCTTAACTCCCTTGCTCTCTTCGACGACCTTCGCAACGCCGGTGACCGCAGCGATTAACGCCGGGCGGCGTATCGGACGGGCTTCAAAAATTTCTTCGACACGCGGGAGGCCCTGTGTAATATCTTTACCCGCCACACCACCGGTGTGGAACGTCCTCATAGTCAGCTGTGTGCCTGGTTCGCCGATGCTCTGCGCGGCGATAATGCCGACCGCGGTTCCCGGCTCAACGAGCGCATTATGGCCAAGATCATATCCGTAGCACTTCCTGCACAGCCCCCAGCGGGATTTGCACCGCATGACCGACCGGAGCGTCAGCTTCTCAAGCTTCAGCGCTGTAATGACCGGGAGGACATCGACCGTAATGATGCTGCCCTTTTTAACAATAACGTTTTTCTTCGAATCAACGATGCTCTCGAGCGTTGTACGCCCGAGTATGCGATCTTCAAATGTTTCGCCCATGTCATCACACTCTGCCCTCGTGATCGTGAACCCTTCGGTATCCTTACAGTCCTCCTCGGTAATGATGACGTCCTGTGAAACATCGACGAGGCGCCGGGTGAGATACCCAGCATTCGCAGTTCTCAGGGCGGTATCCGACAGGCCTTTCCGGGCGCCGTGCGTTGAGATAAAGTACTCGAGCACGTCAAACCCTTCTTTGAAGCTTCCGCGGACAGGCAGCTCGATGGTTTCACCGGCCGGGTTTGTCACAAGGCCCTTCATACCCATCATTTGGGTCGTCTGTGCCCATGAACCGCGGGCGCCGGACTCAATCATAGAAAAAACCGATCCGTACCGGTCAAGGGATTCACGGCTGACCTTCTGTACCTTGTCTTTCGCCTGGGCCCAGACGCCGATAACCTTCGTGTGCCGCTCTTCGCCCGTGAGTAAGCCCTGATCGTAGTGCGAGTGTATCTCCTCGATCTGCTTTTCGGCGCCAGCGATTATTTCATACTTATCCTTTGGCGTGACGAGATCCCCCATGCCCCAGCTGATGCCGGAGAACGTCAGGTAGCGGAGTGCGAGCGCCTTGAGCTCATCGACGAAGCGGACAACGCGCTCATCCTCGAGCTGCCCGAGCGCAGTGCTGATGAGCAGCGAGAGAGTCTTGCGATCCATCATCTCGTTGATGAAGCCCATTTCTTCCGGCACGATGCTGTTGAAGATAATTCTGCCTGCCGATGTTTTGAGCAGCTTCTTGCCCTGCTTCACGACGATTTTTTCCTGAATGTGGATCTGATCGAGCTGGTAAGCCATCATCACTTCATCGAATGAGCTGAAGTGGTGTACCGTCTTCGGCTCGTCCTGGTGCATCATGGTCAGATAGTAACAGCCGAGCACAATATCCTGGGTCGGCGTAATAATCGGAATGCCCGTTGCGGGCTTCAGGAGGTTCTTCACCGAGGCAATCACGGTAGCGGCCTCTTTCTTTGCGCTTTCGGTCAGCGGTACATGGACAGCCATCTGGTCTCCGTCAAAGTCGGCATTGAACGCCGAGCAGACGAGCGGATGAATTTGGATAGCCTTGCCCTCAATCAACACGGGGCTGAACGCCTGGATGCCGAGACGGTGCAGGGTCGGGGCCCGATTGAGCAGCACGTGTGCACCCCGGGTAACCTCTTCGAGGATATCCCACACCTCGGGCCTGCCGCCCTCAATAAATCTGCCGGCGCTCCTGACGTTGTGCACATATTCACGCTTGATGAGCTGGCTGATGATGAACGGTTTGAAGAGCTCGAGCGCCATCCGTTTCGGCAGACCGCACTGGCTCATCTTGAGGTGCGGGCCGACGACGATCACCGAACGGCCTGAGTAGTCCACGCGCTTACCGAGCAGATTCTGCCTAAACCGGCCCTGTTTACCCTTGAGGATATCTGCCAGCGACTTGAGCATGCGCTTCTGGCCGGTAGAAGCAGTGACGGTCTTGCCGTGCCGCGCATTGTTATCGATGAGCGCATCAACAGCTTCCTGGAGCATCCGCTTCTCGTTCCGCTGGATTACCTCCGGCGCGTTGAGCGCAATGAGCCTCTTAAGGCGGTTATTGCGGTTGATGACACGGCGGTAGAGATCGTTGAGGTCTGACGCTGCGAAGCGGCCGCCGTCGAGCTGTACCATCGGACGGAGATCCGGCGGGATGACCGGCAGGACATTCAATATCATCCACTCTGGCCGTATCTTGTTGATCTGGAGGTTCTTGAACAGCTTCAGGCGACGGACTGCCCTGCGCCGCTTGCTCTCGGGCGAGTTGGTGATCTCGTCATTGATACGCTTGATCTCCTGAGTAAGGTCAATATTATTGAGGAGCTCGTGGACCGCCTCAGCACCGATATTCGCCTCAAATACGTGCCCGTACTTCAGTGAGAGGTCCCGGTACATCTGCTCAGAAATTATCTGGAGCGGCTGCAGTCCGCGCAGCTCCTTCTTGGCCAGATCGACAGCTTCCGATAAATCGCGAAGTTTCTCATCCCGAATTTGACTGTTCGACTTCAGCTCTTCGTCAATCTCAGCGATTAGCTTCTTTTGCTTGGCGGTGTCCTGCTGCTTGGCAACCTCATCAGCTTTGCGCTGCTTGATATCGCTTGCTATCCTGGTGAATTCCGCCTCGATCGTCTTCTTTTTTGACTGGTACTCTGAATCGAGCTGCTTGAGCGTCTCTTCCCGGAGGCCGTCATCAACGTGGGTAATGATAAAGCTCGCGAAGTAAACCACCTTCTCGAGCTCCTGTATTGACAGGTCGAGTACGAGGCCGATTTTTGACGGGACGCCACGGAGAAACCAAATATGGGAGACCGGTGCGGCGAGCTTGATGTGCCCCATGCGCTCGCGGCGCACGATGCTCCGTGTCACCTCGACGCCGCACTTATCGCACACAATGCCTTTATACCGCACCTTCTTGTACTTTCCGCAGTAGCACTCCCAGTCTTTTGTCGGACCGAAAATTTTCTCGCAGAACAAGCCGTCCTTCTCCGGTTTCTGGGTACGGTAATTGATTGTCTCGGGCTTCGTTACCTCGCCATTGGACCAATCGAGCATCTCGTCTGGCGAAGCGAGTTTGAGCCGGATTGCGCTGAAATCTATAGTTTTTACCTGATCTCCTGGCATATCGTAAAATTATTTCTTCTCCTTATCGTCTTCTTTCTTTTCCTTGGGTGCCGGTGCGGCTTCTGCGTGCGCCCTCCTGTCTCTGCTATCCTCTTCATCGGCAGATACTTCCCTGCCGCCGATAAGATCGACGTCGAGGCACAGGCCCTTGAGCTCACGGACCAGCACATTGAACGACTCTGGGATATTGAGCCTCCGAATTGGCTCTCCCTTGATGATCGCTTCATACGCTTTTGACCGGCCGGGGACATCATCAGACTTGATCGTCAGCATCTCTTGGAGGGTATGCGCTGCGCCGTACGCTTCAAGCGCCCACACTTCCATTTCACCGAAACGCTGGCCCCCAAACTGCGCTTTGCCGCCGAGCGGTTGCTGCGTCACGAGTGAGTAGGGGCCGATTGAGCGCATGTGAATCTTATCCTCAACCATATGGTTGAGCTTAAGCATGTAGATATAACCGACGGTAACCTTCTGATCAAACTTTTGGCCTGTCCGGCCATCGACGAGCGTAATCTTGCCCTCTTCCGGGAACCCGGCCTTCTTGAGCTCGGCACGGATCACGTCTTCAGGCACTCCGTCGAGGGGCGTGCTCGCCACCGTATAGCCGAGCTTGCGTGCGGCCAAGCCGAGGTGTGTCTCGAGAATCTGCCCGAGATTCATGCGCGAAGCGACGCCGAGCGGATTGAGGATAATATCAACGGGCGTGCCGTCCTCGAGGTACGGCATGTCTTCAACAGCGATAATCCTGGATACAACGCCCTTATTGCCGTGGCGCCCAGCCATCTTGTCCCCAACCTGTATCTTCCGAAGCTGCGCAACAGAAACCTGGATAGACTTAATGATCCCTGAGGGAAGCTTATCGCCACGCTCGCGGGAGAATACCTTAATATCAACAACCTTGCCGTGCTCGCCGTGCTCAAGGTATAGGGAACTATCCTTAACATCCTTTGCCTTCTCGCCGAATATCGCGCGGAGGAGCTTTTCTTCGGCTGAGAGCTCGGTCTCACCCTTCGGGGTGATCTTACCGACCAAGATATCACCTGAAGAAACTTCAGCGCCGATCCGGACAACGCCTTCCTCGTCGAGGTCTTTCAGCTTCTCTTCGCCGATATTCGGAATATCGCGCGTAATGACCTCTGGCCCGAGCTTCGTATCACGGACGTCAACGGTATAGTCCTCGATATGGATCGAGGTGTACCGGTCCGCGTTGACGAGGCGGTCCGATATGAGGATAGCATCTTCGTAGTTGCCGCCTTCCCACGGCATGAATGCGACGAGTATGTTCTGCCCGAGCGCGAGCTCGCCGCCATCGGTCGCGGGTCCGTCCGCGAGAACACCGCCGACCTGCACCTCATCGCCGGCATCAACGATCGGCCGCTGGTTGATGCACGTTGAGGCGTTTGACCGGATAAATTTCCTCAGAATGTGCTTCTTGACCTTGCCGTTCTTCCCGAGAACGTGAATCTCATTCCCATCCGCACGCACAACCTTGCCTTCCTGCTCGCTGACGAGCACCTGGCCGGAATCACACGCTGCGCGCAATTCCACTCCGGTACCGACGAGCGGCGCATCCGGTTTGATGCAGGGAACAGCCTGCCGCTGCATATTGGATCCCATGAGTGCGCGGACAGCATCATCGTGTTCGAGGAACGGAATAAGCGCAGTAGTAACGCTGATGATCTGGTATGGCGCAACGTCCATGTAGTCGACCCGGGAAACCAATTCAACTGTCGGCTCGCCGTGAAGACGGACCTCTGCACGCTCATTGGCAAAGTAGCCCCGCTCATCAATCGGCGTCGTCGCGGCTGTCGTCACGTACCGCTCTTCAATAAATGCATCCAGATATTCAATCTCGTGAGTTACCCGCGGTTTAATCGGTATCGTTTTCAACTCTGACTTCGCCAGCTTTGATGCGATCTCTTTGGTAATGACGGTTCCGTCGCCCACCATGACCGTGCCTGCAGCATCCGTAATATCTCCGCGGGCGACTTCACCCTCGGTGGCCGATGCCTTATTATCAATATCGTGGATAACCTTGCGGAAGGGAGTTTCAATAAAGCCGAACTCATTGATGCGCGCGTAGCACGAGAGGTGGCCGACGAGACCGATGTTCGGGCCTTCGGGTGTGGCGATCGGGCAGATACGGCCGTAGTGCGTACGGTGCACGTCGCGCACATCAAATCCAGCACGCTCTCGTGAGAGGCCACCAGGCCCCATCGCCGAGAGGCGGCGTTTGTGCTCGAGCTCTGCGAGCGGATTTGTCTGATCCATAAACTGTGAAAGCTGCGAAGACATGAAAAATTCCTTGATGGAACCAATAATCGGCCGGGCGTTGATGAGCTGATTTGGGGTAAGGGTATTGATATCGAGAGTACTCATGCGGTCCTTGACAATGCGCTCCATGCGGGCGAGACCGACGCGGAACTTGTTCTGTACGAGCTCTCCGATCGCACGGACGCGGCGGTTGCCGAGATGGTCAATGTCGTCCGCTTCACTCTGCGAATTGTTAAGCTTGATAACCTCCCGGATGATCTCAATCAGGTCGCTCTTCTGGAGCACGCGGTGTTCCTTATCATTCGGGAAATTAAAGTTAAAGCGCTGGTTGATCTTATAGCGGCCAACTCTGCCGAAATCGTACCGGTCGAAGCTAAAAAACATCTTATAGATGAGGTCACGTGCATTATCGACCGTTGCGAGGTCGCCCGGGCGGATACGCTTGTACACTTCCTTGAGGCCTTCTGCCTCATTGCGCGAAGCGTCCTTCGCAAGCGTCGCTTCTATATAGTTAACATCTGGATTCGTATCGACCTCGCGGAAGTACCCGAGTATTTCTTCATCGGATCCGTAGCCGAATGCCCGCATGAGCGCGGTTACCGGCACCTTGCGTTTTCGGTCAATCTTTACGGAAATTACGTTGTTTGCATCCGTTTCGAGTTCAAGCCATGCTCCGCGGTTCGGGATAATTTTTGCGCCGTAGTACCGGCGGCCACGGAGCGCCTCTGAATTAAAAAAAACACCAGCTGACCTGATCAGCTGGCTGACAACGACGCGCTCGATTCCGTTAATGACAAACGTGCCACGGTCGGTCATGAGCGGAAAGTCGCCGAGGTATACCTCCTGCTCTTTAATCTCACCCGTCTTCTTATTTACGAGCTTCGTCTCAACGCGGAGCGCTGCTTCGTATGAAATGTTCTTTTCCTTTGCCAGCCGCTCATCGAAACGCGGCTCATCCAGATAGTAGTTGAGAAAATAGAGCTCGAGGTCGCGGCCGATAAAATCCTTGATGGGGGAAATCTCATCAAACAGTTCCCGGAGGCCTTCCTTCAGCAGCCAGTCGTAGGATGCTTTTTGAACCTCGGTCAAATCGTGCAGCTCAACGGCCGAACGGATTTCGGTAAACCGTTTTCGCTTATCGGCAAATTTTGTAGTCCCGTGGGTAGACATAAAAAAACCCTCTCTCAATCCCAGCTAGGATAAGAGCGCGAAAAATAAAAAAACTTAGTGACCTAATTTATTGTTCGACAACGTCATTAAAATGTTTAGACGTTTTCCACTTAGGAATATAGTGCTATGGAGTGTAACAAAACTCTGATGCGATGTCAAGAAATACTGCTGAAAAAAGAAATATGTAATTATTTAGCTAATACTAGCAATATTTTCACCTTACTCGCGGATATAAAAAAAATCACTCTAATGTTCAAAAACACAGGTTATCCACAAAAAAGACCTTTTATTGGACAGCTAGCTGCTTTCCTCAATAAAGTGCTTTATTAATTCTCTCCCCGCATAGAACGTATCCAGCAGCTCGGAATCCTGCTCCTCATTGAGGATAAAGTACCCGGAAAGATTTTCCTGCTGCACGAGGAGGAGGTCGCGCAAATTACTCATGGGGCTGTACTGCGCGTAGTACTTGATGTCTGAGAACTCAAGAATCGGGCGGTCGTCAGTATGCAGCGGCGCACCGGCAACGTATGACGCAACGTCGCCTTCCCCGAGCAGGAGCATAGCGCTGAGCTCATACGCGCTCTCCACCCCGATCGACCCGAGGTCCCCTCGCACAAGTTCAAAGCGGCCTTCGAGCTCCGTAATGTCAATCTCGAGTTTTTCCGGGGTGCCGACAAAGACGAGGAAGCCTGTCCAATCCTGGTTAAAGTACCACACGGTTGTGTGCGGGAATACTTCGTGAAAACTCGCAGTTAGAATTTTTAGATCAGACGGGGACACTCCCCCGAGCGGCACCCACGCCGCTGCGACACCGTGCGGGGAGAGCCGATCACGCATTACCTGGAAGTAGTCCACCGTATAGAGCGACGCATTGCTCTTGTACTTCAGGTTGGTAACGTCGGTCACAATCGCGTCGAACGTCTCCTCCGTATACTGCAGGTAGTTTCTGGCGTCGTCGACGATGATGGTAAGCAGCTCGTTCGCTTCGTCGGAATGGTTATACTCGCGAAACTGGCCTGCGGCTTCGATCACCTCCCGCTCAATTTCGAGCGCGTACACTTCGGTGCCGTGGAGTGCCATGCTGTAGCTCGTGATACCGGAACCGTACCCGACGGTCGCGACCTTCTGCGGAGAGTCGGTAAGGAGCAGGGGAAGGTGCGCGAGAATTTTTGCGTCGATGACGCCGGTCGCGTACGTGCCCGCCACGCCCTGGCCATCAATCTCGAGGTACTTATCGGTGCGGAACCCATTCTCAACGGCATACACGGTAACCGTCGCTGAGAGCCCCTCAGCATAAAAGAGCTCTTGAGCGTCGATCGGGTGCCGGTGAAACGTACTGCCCGAAAGAATAAGCAGGAATGCGGCACCAATGACCGACAGGGCGACAAACGTCCAGGCGCGACTGCGCTGCACGTGCATGCACACGAGGAGTACGGCGCCAACACAAAAACACAGGGCAACCAGAATAATCCCGGCCAACTTAACGCCCAAAAACGGGATCAGCACAAAACCGGTCATAACACTCCCCGCAATAGTGCCGAGCGAATTAATCCAGTAAGCGCTGCCGGTCTTCCTGCCAATCGAACTGACGGTTCCCGCATACAGACGTACGCCGAGCGGAAACAGGGTCCCGAGCACTGCCGCGATGACGAACGAAAAGATAAAACCGAGCATCGACTCGATGACGAGCTGCCCATACGTACCAAACGTAGGCGGTAATATGTCATGGAGCTGGCTGAATGCAAAAATCATGCACGCACCGACTAGGCCCGCAAGCACGCTGTACCGAATGAACGAGCGTACGGGCTGCTGCATCCGGTCTATCCGCCTCGAAACGTAAAACGCGCCGAGCGCGAGCCCGCCGAGGAACCCGCCGAGCACGAATGTTGACGAAAACGTTGTTGCCGACCCGAAATTCGTCAGCACCCGAAACCAGAGTATTTCAAAGCCGAGCGTGATGAAGCCGGTGGCGAAGAGTATCGGCAGCAGCAACCGTTCCCCGTGGACTCCGTCCGGCTGCTCTCCGGTACTCCGCGGTATGGCAGCAGGCAGCTTCGGCGAACTGCGCCGCCCCGTAAACAGCACAATCGCCGCCGCAATGCCATTTAGCGCGGCAGCCATCCAAAACGTTACGGGCACGCCGAATTGGCGGATGAGCACAAAACCAGCCAAAAACACACCGCATACGGCCCCGAACGTATTCCAGTAATACAGCGAGCTGAAACGCGAGCCGATCGTACGGTTGCTCGTTAATAAATACTTCGACAGCAGCGGGATCGTACCGCCGATCGCAATCGCAGGAACGAGCAGAATCAACACCGCTACAAAAAAACGGGCGATCGTGAGCATATAGAAGTCAAACGAGGCGTACAGGTACCCTGCAATCGTGTTAAAAACCGAGGTGTAATGTAGCAAGCAAAATGAGGCTGCGGAGGTGGCTGCAATGCCGGCCTCAAGGAAAGCGTAGGAGCGCATGACGTCCCGCGCTTTTTCAGCATACCGGCCGAAGACAGCGCTCCCGATGCCGATGCCGAGCAAAAAAACAGCGGAAGCCGTTGCGAGCGCGAAGCTGCCCACTCCGAACACGAGCCCGAGCAGGCGTATCCAGAGCATTTCATAAATAAGCGCTGCCGCCCCTGAAATGAATACGACGCCAAACAGAATACCGCCCGGCACATTCCAGGCAACCCTCGGCGCTGTTCTCTCTTGCCCTGTACCCTCTACGGTATCCATAGTCGATCCAATCATCTGAAACATTATCCATTAACGAGCTGGCGGAGCTCTTTCCGATCATCCCAGGGCACTTTTCTGCCTCCTGCCACAGCCATAACCGTTTCGCTCCCCTTGCCGGTAACGATAACGATATCTCCCGCGCGTGCAAGCGATACCGCCTTTTCAAGTGCTGCTCTCCGGTCGAGGACGCTCCAGCAATTGCGATCGGGCTCCTTGCCGGCATCAAGCGCGCCCGCCATCACGTCATCGATGATGCGCTGCGGGTCTTCATCGTACGGATCCTCGTTCGTAACGATGACGAAATCCGTATACTGGCTCGCGAGCCGCCCGAGCAGCGGCCGCTTTGCTTTATCCCGTCCCCCGCCCTGCGAACCGAGCACGCTGATCATCCGGCTCGGATCGAGGCGCCGGAGCGTACGGTACGCCGCTTCCAGAGAAGCCGGCTCATGCGCATAATCAACAAATACGCGGAATCCCCTGTTATTCTTTATTTCTTCCAGCCGGCCCGGCAGCATGGGGATATTCTCGAGCGCCCGCTTGCAAACCTCAGCGGAGACGCCCTGAGACAAGCCAACGGTGAGTGCCGCGAGCGCGTTATAGACGTTGAATTCGCCGAGCAGGTGCAAATTAAACAGCCTGCCAGCGGCTTCAAATGAAACGCCGGCTGCGCTCTCAGCGATGCCGGTAGCGCGAACCGCATTCGGCGTACTCGTAACTCTTGATTTCAAACCGTACGCCCACTCCTCGTCAGATGAACATGACAGAAATCGTTCAGCTTCTTCGTCATCCGCATTCACGATTATCTTTTTCTGCACCTGCCCTCCGCCCACCGACTTCCGGTAGCTCCCCTGCAGCCCCCGGAACAGCATAAGCTTCGCGTGGCGGTACTGTTCGTAGCTGCCATGAGCCTCAATGTGCTCGGGCGAGAGGTTCGTAAAAACAGCGACATCGTAATCAATGCCGAGGTGCCGGTACTGCGCTACCCCCTCTGAAGACGTCTCGATGACGGCATACGTGCAGCCCGCTGATACCATCCGCGAGAGCAGCTGCTGCAGCCGAAAACGGCCCGGCATTGTCTGCTTTGTCTCATTGGGCCACTCCTTTTTCGCAACTTTGAACTTGATGGTCGAGATTAATCCGACGCTCTTACCCGCGCCCTCGAGCACCGCCGCTGCCATCGCGGCGGTTGTTGACTTCCCCTTGGTGCCCGTCACCCCGATAACGACCAGCTTCCTGGACGGATGCCGGTACAGGAGAGCCCCCAGCCGGGCAAGCGACCAGTGGTACCGGCGTAATACTGGCTTGGGGACGAATTTTTTAATACATGCTTTCATGAAGATCGAGGGTTCCTTGTCTCGTCAATCAACCATCGCTCATACGACTCTAATACGCGGCCAACGGGCAGCTCGACAATACACGGCACATTATAGGAATGTTCGGTTTTTACGAGCGCTGTAATCGTCCTGAAATACTTCTTCTGCGTGGCAATCAACGTAACGATCCCTTTCGTTTGCACCATTTTTCCGCGCCACCAATACATGTCCTCCTGCCTGATAAAGTTAACACAGGCGGCCAAATGCTTCTGCAATAGCAGCCGCGATATTCTCCTGGCTTCCTTGATTGTCGGATAATGAATGTAAACGTGGATCATTGTTTCGTTTCATAGAACAGAGTAGCGGCTGCAGCGTCACAACTACTGATACGGCAGCTTCCTACAATGCCCTGATCACATTTCCCTCCGGATCCAGCTCAACAAAGTGGCGAGCCGTCCCGTCACGGTACGCAGAACACTGGTTCTCGGGCAGGTCATCGACCGCTTTACGCGGATTGTGCGCAATATCGGCTACCCAGTCCTCAATGAGGTTATTTGACAGGCAGGGGCCGTCCGAAAGGTCTTCACCGAGCGAAAACTGAACGCGCCAGATCTCCTTCGCCTTGGCGATTGCGAGCGTTTCATCTGCCTGATTTTTAATCTGTAATGCAGCCGAACCGCTCACGACCTCCGATGCGCTGAAGGTATTCGTCCCATCGCCTTCGCCATTCATCCCCTGGATTGCAAAATAAACGCCAACGCCGATCAGGCCGAGCGAGAGAATGATGATGACTGCTGCTTTCATATATAATGCATTACTGTTAATACTCTACCATAATATCAAAATAGCAGCGGAATAACAAAACAACCGCCGTATGGCACTGCCTGCGGCCTGCTACTGCTTCAGCGCGTCAACTTTATCCGTTTTCTCCCACGGGAAAGACACGTCAGTCCTGCCAAAATGCCCGTACGCAGCGGTCTTCTCGTAGATCGGCTTCTTGAGGTTGAGCTGCTCAATGATGTCGGCGGGTTTGATCGGGAAGTGTCGCTTGACGAGCTCTTCGATCTTTTCATCGGGGATCGTTCCCGTACCGAACGTATTGACCATGAGTGACACTGGATTCGCGACCCCGATTGAATAGGCGAGCTGAACCTCACACTGCTTCGCTAGGCCTGCTGCGACGATATTCTTGGCAATGTACCGGGCAGCGTACGAGGCACTCCGGTCTACCTTGGTGATGCACTTGCCGGAAAAGCAGCCGCCTCCGTGCGCGCCGTACCCGCCGTACGTATCGACAATTATCTTTCTGCCGGTCAAGCCCGTATCAGCTGGCGGCCCGCCGAGCACAAACCGGCCGGTCGAGTTAATGTACACCTCCGTGTCGTCGGTCATGAACGTGCCGAGCACCGGCTCAATGACGTGCTCGCGGATATCCCTGCGGAGGTCTTCCGTGGAAACATCTTCTGCGTGGTGGGCCGCGATCACGACGGTCGTCACGCGCTTCGGCTTGCCGTCAATATACTCTACGGTCACCTGCGATTTGCCGTCAGGCCGCAAATACGGCAATGTGCCGTTTTTACGCACTTCCGCAAGCTTCATGGTCAGCTGGTGGGCGAGTGAAATCGGGAGCGGCATGAATTCTGGCGTTTCATCGCACGCATACCCGAACATCAGCCCTTGGTCGCCTGCGCCCTGCTCTTTGAAATCGCCGGTGCCTTCCACGCCCTGCGCAATATCGGGCGACTGCTCGTGGAGCGTATTGATGACGCCGATATCTTGGTAGCAGAACCCGTACTCAGGCTTGTCGTACCCGATGCGCTTCAATGTCCGGCGCACGATTTCCTGGATATCAACATACGCCGTGGTTTTCGCTTCACCGCCGACCATCACGAGGCCGGTCGTGGCAAAACATTCGATGCCGGCATGCGCGTCCGGATCCTGCCTGAGCATCTCATCATAGATAGCATCAGAAATCTGATCGCATACTTTATCCGGGTGGCCCTCCGTGACCGATTCAGAAGTAAACAGCCTCTTTCCGTGCGTTCTGGCAATCATACGTCATAGGTAAAGAATAAAAAAATCTCCGTATAAAGAGATTTGAGGAAACCTCTTATCTATCTTCACCGGTGGCGAAGCTGGATGGAGCACCTTGCGAGGTCCTTCGCTCATCGCTCAGGACGCTTCGCGGTTGCTGAAACGTCATCGGGCCAGGACCCTCGGTTTACTCTTGATAAGTTTCGCTTGTTAAAGTAACTGCAGTATAGCAGCGGGAAAAAACATCGTCAAACTGCAGCTTGACAGAATGCGGCTCCAGGATACAATGACCAACTATGAAACCACCGGGCGTATGATAGAAAATAACCTCCAATATCTTGTCAAACTTTCAGAAGACATCAAGAACAGCGGCCGCAACCACCGCATTATCGTCACGCTCCTCTACTTTTTTTTAACCGCCATCCTCGCGTCGGGGCTCTTCTACCTCGAGAACAAGCTGCACCTGGCCGTTATCAATGAGATCACCGAGTACGTACCTGAGTCTCTCGTGTACTTCCTGTTTATCTTGCTCTCCTTCTTCCTGATCCTCGGCTTCCAGGCTGCCGGAGAGCTCGCGGCTTCGTACAAACGTTTTGGCACGTACGAGTGGGACGCGACGAGGGTCGTGAAAGACTGGAAATTCCAGGGCATTCTCCGGAGCGATGATGACAAGAGAGCGCTCGTGCTGACCGACTCCGATGCGGGCTGCGTGCTCAGCAGGCGGAGCTGGAAAAATTTTAAGCTTGCGTTCGCGTTCCGGGTGAGCAATGAGCGCGGCTTCGGAATCATTTTCCGGGCGCGCGATTTGGAAAACTACCTCATGTTCAAGGTGAACCCGGGCCAGCAGGCGCGCTTCCACTACCGGGAGAGCGGCAGCTGGCAAATACTCAGGGGCGTGGGGCAGCCCATCCATTTCCCGATCGGCACGTGGCTAAACGGTTCACTCGAAGTCAAAGGCCAGCACGTCAACCTTAAGATCGGAGATGCCGCACTGGCCTACCTCATCCCAAATGTCGCCATACTCAACCACATCGTCGAGACCCAGAAAACGAATAACCCGCTCACGATCCCGGTCGCGCACAAGCGCGGATCCGTCGGCTTCCGGGCTGCAGGCGACGAAGAGCTCTCATTCAAAGCGGTGACGGTCTGGCGGCTCCCATAACGAGAAAAGCCCGCACCGAGCTGCGAACTACCCTACGGTACTCCACAATTGGCGGTGCGGGCTTTCTTATAATCCCCCTTGTACAAAGAGAGGAAGGGGATCCGCACAAACATGAGCTTGATTGGATCACCATTGGTAAGTTTAGCACAAAAATACAATAAAATCAATACAAAAGAGGCGCGGAATCGCCCGTGCCCCTTCGCTTTGTGCCAGGTAGTTTTTTACCACCGGGGAAAAGCGGTACGGAGAATCAGATCAGCCTGATCCGGATGCTGCTTCAAGAGCTGCCCGACTGGCCCGAATGCGGTCTTGATCGAGCGACCCGGTTTCGAGCATTCGGCGATGATCGCAATCACTTTCTGGCCCAGATCCTCCGGCCTTTCAAGTTGTTGATCGGCAATCTGAACAACGTCAGCCATGCTCATTCCTCCTAAGAACTGTACTTTGTGAATTTTTACGCACTACCGTAAATTAAAACAACGCTGCCATCAAATGCGGGACGGCACGAAGGGCGGTGCCTTACCGCGGCCCCGCTTTCCTGACAGCTGCCGGCACTCCCTTGAACTTCCTGAAATTCTCCTTGAATAAGCCAGCGAGCTTGCGCGCCTGCGCCTCGTACGCAGCCGTATCTGCCCACGTGCTTACCGGATTGAGCATATCGCTGGGGACGCCAGGACACGTTGCAGGCATCATAAGGTTGAATATGGGGTGCTCGAGGTACTTCACCTTCTTGAGCTTGCCATCGAGGGCAGCGGTTACCATAGCCCGGGTCAGCTGGATTTTAATCCGCTGGCCGACGCCGTACGGGCCTCCGGACCAGCCCGTATTGATAAGGAATACATCGGTACCGTACTTCTTCACGTACTGGCGCAGGAGCCCGGAGTACACCATCGGTTTCGCGGGCATAAAGGGCTCACCGAAAAAAGATGAGAACGTCGCCTGCGGCTCGGTTATGCCCCGCTCAGTGCCGGCGAGCTTCGATGTATACCCGGACATAAAATGGTACATCGCCTGTTCATAATTCAGCTTGGCAATCGGTGGCAAGACGCCAAAGGCATCCGCAGTCAAAAAAACGATTGCCTTCGGGTGCTTGCCGATCCCTGAGAGCTCCGCGCCCGGAATATGTTCGAGCGGATAGGCAGCCCGTGTATTTTCAGTTAGTGAGGTGTCGGAAAAATCCAGCTCCTTCGATTCCGGATGCATTACGACATTTTCTACGACGGAGCCGTGTTTAATCGCGTCAAAAATCTGCGGCTCATTCTCGTGCGTCAGATTGATGCACTTTGCGTAGCAGCCAGCTTCAAAGTTAAAGATGCCCTCGTAGGACCAGCCGTGTTCATCATCGCCGATTAGCCTGCGATTCGGATCAGCAGAGAGCGACGTCTTGCCTGTACCGGAAAGCCCGAAAAACAGCGCAGTTTTCCCGTCTTTGCCGACGTTTGCGGAGCAGTGCATCGGCAGTATCCCCCGCTCAGGCAGGAGAAAATTCATAACGGTAAAAATTGACTTCTTGATCTCGCCACCGTACATTGAGGCGCCGATGAGCACGACCCGCTCCTTGAAATTAATCACAATGTACGCTTCCGAACGGATGCCCTGGACTGCGGGATCCGCTTTGCAGCCCGGTGCAACTAAAATCGTGAAGCCCGGCTCGTGGTCTTTGAGCTCTTCTTCCGTTGGCCGCCGGAGTAGCTGGTGGATGAGCAAGTTCTGCGATGCAAGTTCGTTGATGACGCGCACCTTGAGCGAATGGCGGGGATCAGCGCCCACGACGCCGTCGAATACGAAGAGGTCGCCCCGCTCAGACAGGTAGCGGGCGGTATGGTCAAACAGCTTTCGGTATTGGGCGTCGGTAATGCCGATATTAATTTTATTCCAGTTAATTTTATCGTGCACCGACGGCTCATCGACAATGTAACGGTCGTTGGGAGACCGCCCCGTATACTTTCCGGTCCGGATTGTAAGCGCACCGACCTTGCTGATCTCCCCCTCACCTCGGTCGACCGCGCGCTGCACGAGCTCATCGACGCCGAGGTTGCGGTGGAGCGCGCCGGTGTGGGTGATCCCTAACTGCAGTAAATGCTGCCGTACTTTATCTGACATGACATTACCCTTTCAAATCTTTACATGCTCTGTATATGCTATCGAAAATAACCTCGAGCTGCGACGCAGGCACCGAAGAAAATGCAACACGCAGCGTACTGCCGACGGAAATCAATCCGGTATCATACTTCGTAAGCAGATGCTTGCGGACTGCCTCGGCGTCGAGCCCGCTGGCAAGCTGTACGCACATAAAGTACCCTGAGTTGCACGGCAGCTGCCCGAAGTATTCCCGGTACTCCCCGTGATGCGCAAGAATATCCTGGATCTTCTTGAAGCGGCTCTCGAGGAGCTTCCGCTTTCGCAGCTTCTGTTCATCGTACCCCTTGGCATTGAGCGCCTCGAGTACGAGCGCCTGGGACAAGTTTGGGGCGTTCGAAACCGTCGCGCGGACAGCTCCAGCGGCCTTATCCTCGAGTGAAGTATAGAGCGCTTTCGTGCCGCCCCGGCACCCGAATGAGATAAAACCGACACGCAAGCCCCACGCGTAGTCTTCTTTCGTGATTCCGTCAATCTTTACGCCGAGGACGTTCTCGTGCAAGTCGTACAGCCGGGTAAAAAGGGAATGCTTGAAAACTCCTTCCTGATAGACAAGCCCGAAGTATGCATCATCGGTAACAACAATGATTTTATTCTTTTCGGCATGTTCTCTGATTACCTGGATGAGCGCATCAACTTCCCCGTTTGTCGGCGTGTAGCCGGTCGGGTTATTCGGAAAGTTGAGGAGCAAAATCTTCCGCTTCGCGCCGCCCGCGAGCTTCTCACGGAGCCCCTCGACGTTGAAGCCGCCTGCTTTGAACAGCGGGAACGTGACGAGCTTCGCGCCGTACGTCGTCCCAAACACGAGCTTGTAGTTGCCCCACAGCGGCTCGGCGAGAACGACCTCGGTTTCCGGGTCCGCAAACAGGTACCCGACGACGCTCAACCCGTGCGTGAGCGCACAGGTTACAACGGGGACGCTTACATTTTTTTTCCGCAAGCCTTCATTCTTCACCTCGAGCAGCTCGTGCCACCGTTCCCGCAGCTCTTTCTTGCCGAAGCTCGACGCGTACGGAAAAATCGAATCCTTATTCACGAGCACCTTGCCGGTCATCGCCTCGAGCGCCATAATGGTGCCATCATCCTCGCACGCCATGCCGATCGTTGCATTGTACTTCCTGCCCTTCGCTTCTGCGGACTGCCCGAGGATGCCCTCGTGCGGAAAATAAATCTGCTTTCCCCGCCCGGAAAACATTCCAAAAACCAGGCTGCTCTCGCGCTCTATTATCTTGTTGAGCTTCTCTGCCTGCGGCGTCAGTGTAGCCATTTCTACCTTTGATAAAAGAATAAAAATCGAACTACAAAAAAGCAGTACTGTAGTTCACATGGTAGCGCACATCCGGTTTATTTTCAAGGATAAACAAAAAAAGAGGGGCGGCCGCATTGCTGCGACTGCCCCGCATACTGAAAGATGCTAACGCGTGCGTTAGATCGTTTTCGTAAAGGCGGCAAGATCACGATAATCCGTGAGCGATGTTTTGATATCAAGCTCGTCGTACACGATTCCGTTCATCTTGCGTACCGAACGCTCAAGGTGCCTTACTTCCTGCTCCGGCGGCAACAGTGCCGCCATCGCACGGAGCTCATCCAAGGTGTACCGGCCGCGGTTGATCCACCATGGAATAGTTGATGTCACGCCGTATGCCCAGTGATTTCGGCACATCTGTTCCAGGATGTCCCGCACCGCCTCAACTCGCTTCCGGCTAACAGCATTATACTGGAAGCCACGATTGAGGTGTAGCGGTTTATCGTCAGGTAGAAGCGTTACAAATCCACTGTGAGTACCATGCATGTTCTCAGGTGCGCGCTTGGAGAGCCGGTACCGACCCGCCTTAATCGTAAGGATTGAGTCACCGTGCTCTTCCAGAAAGCCGAGCCATCGCAAATCCCAGTTGAGGGGCTGTCCCGGCAGTCCGATAAGCAAGAAGACGTGTGTCTGAATGCCAGCGTTACGAAGATTTCGCAGGATTTGGGCATAGTGCTCAGGCCTATTCCAACGCTTTTCCTCACGGTCAAGTATGCTGGGAAATAGAGTCTCAAGTCCGAGCTGAACCCCCCGGCAACCAGCTTCGTACAGCTGTACCGAAACAGCAGGATCAAGTAACCGGTCAGTAACTGTCAGATAGCACTGCCAGGTAGCAGCATGACCTAGCCTTTGTAGCTGTGCGCCGAGCTGAAGCTGTCTGCCGATCGGAAATGTCTCGTCGACAATATCGAACCGACCGCCACCTAAACGAGCTATGTGTTGCGCGATACAACTGGGCTTCATCGACCGTGGCGTATCCAGATACGTATCGCTACCCGCTGAAATTGCACAAAACCTGCAAGCCATCGGGCAGTTCGACATAGTGTATAGCGGATAGACCGGATACGGTGACCACTGCCGTGCACCGCCGTCAAACACGGGCGTTGGCAAGAATTGAAACTCAGTCGGAACAGACGAAATCGGATTGATGATAACCCGATTGTTATCACACCATACTGAACCCGGCATTGACCGAGGATCCATCGTCTCAGTGAGAGTGCGTAACGGCTGAAATCCTTCCGCATACACAATCACATCACACCAGGAAAAAATCTGTCTGAAGGATGGACGCTGATACGCGCCAATGACCCTCGACCAAAAGTTTCCACCGAGAACGACAATCGTATCCGGCATCGCATCCTTGATCATGGAGGCGAGGATGAGCCCCTGCACAATCTGCCGTTCATCGGCAATGCTGATCCCGTAGATATCGGGCTTGCTATCTCTGGCGAGACGAAGCTCAACATCGTTGAAGTACGGATGCCAAAGATGCCGCTCTCGATCACGTACCCCACGAACGACTCCCTCGATGCTTCCGTCGTAGTATGCGGATACGTAACTGACATTGTTGCGAACAACCGCAAATTGATCATCGGTCGATATGCTCCTCGATACTGTCTCAAAAATCATGCGGGCACGATACAGCGACCCGATGTCACTGTTCGGATCGCGGATGGTTTTGAGCGCCCACTCGACCCCGCTGCCTCCATGCTTCCTGAGCAGGTATTCGAGACCGATAATATGGCCGTAGCGTTGGACAACGTCATGCCCATCATTTCGCAATACTGCAGTGAGCTGCGAAACTCCACTCGGGAGATGCCACACAGACGATACGGGCGGATAATTCAGCATGATGCGACGACTTCTCGTCGTGCCGATAGCTACTGCGAGAGCCGCTTGGTACTCCGGCTTGATTGCCGTAAGCTTCCGGATTGAGATGAGTATTTCGGTCTTGGGCGTTACGGGGAAGTGATCCCAGGCAATCTCGCCGCGCACGACGAGCTCCAGATCTTCGTCCCCTTCATGGACAAACCGCTCTCCTTTTTCGACACTCGCGATCTTTTCGCCATTCGAATTGTAAACGTTCGTATATTCACTGAAACCAGTGAACGCCACTGCACTGCGAACATCGATGTTCACGTGCGCAATCGCCAGGACTGCAATCAATGCAACCGTTACAACCTTTTTCATTTGTTTTCCTCCATTTTTAATTTCTGTTTTTTCAGCTTACCATATATAACATCATCACGTTTGTCAAGCCCGTGCACATTATTGCGTAAATAAAAAACAACCCCCACGGTGCGACCATCGGCTTTTGTTTAAAAGCAATAGTTTTCAACTATTCCTTTACGCCGGGCGGCGATGCCCCACTGGAATATCCTCAAACTCGCCGATCGCGCGGTTTTTCCTGACCTTGTTCCACCTGAAGTACCTGCCGTTCATCGCGACATACACGCCCGGCTTAAGAGTCTGCGCGAACGCGAGCGCGCTGCCGAGGTTGAACAGCGCATCAGAGCTGCCGAACTTATACGGCACCATCGCGCCAGTCAGCACGATTATTTTATCAAGCTTTTTTGCAGCGAGGGCACGCGCCGTATCGACCATCGTATCCGTCCCGTGGGTAATGACGATGCTCTTGCACGGCTCTTCCGCGCACCGCCGCACGATGAGGTTACGGTCGGCTTCGGTCATGTCGAGGCTGTCGATAAGCATGAGCGTCTCAACCTTAACATCGAGCCTGCACCGGCCAAGCTTCAGAATCTCGGACAGGTGTGTCTTCTTGAACGAGAGCGTCCCGTCGAGCTCATTGTACTCTTTATCAAACGTACCGCCGGTAAGAAAAATTTTTATGACACTGTACATACGCGTGTAAAAAAGTTGCGCACCTGCTGCGAACACCCCACACAGGCATGGTGCCTGCCCCACTCTATTTTCTATGCCCCGTGCTCATTGCCCTCAGTAGGAATCGAACCTACATTTTGAGATCCGGAATCTCACGTCCTATCCGTTGAACGATGAGGGCATACCTATAGTGTGCTCCGATCCGCCCTGGCGCAGCGGCCGGAATCCCGACGGACATGCCGGGATGAGACTCTAAAATTACGTTCCCCGCCGCGCCATCGCTTCATTCGCGTGGCGCAGCTGCTCCGGAGTATTCACCCCGATCCACTCGTCCGGGTCGGCTATCGTATGCCCGGTAACTTTCTCTCCCTGCTCAATTGCCATCTCGATCAAATCCGGAAGAATGAGCTCCCCTTTTCCGGTTGCCGAGGGCTTCAGCTTCGGCAGATTCCCCCACAGCCAGCTTGCCCGGAAACAGTACGTGCCTGTATTGATCTCATTGATCCGCTTCTCTGCATCAGTCAGCACTTCTTTTTCCCTGATGGCAACGACATTGCCCGCGCCATCGCGGATGATTCTCCCGAGCTCCCCGGGATTTGGATGCCGGAAAGTGAGCACGCTGACCGCAGCGCCGCCCTGAACGTGGGATGCCAGCAATGCCCGAATGCTTCCCACGCTGTAGAAGGCTGAATCGTCACCCTGGATTACGAGCACGTGTTCTGCGCTCTTGCTGACGGAAGATTGCGCGCACTGGACTGCGTGGCCAGTGCCGTTCTGGGGCTCCTGCAGCGCATACGTATACCCGCCGCCAAAGCGCTCCTTAACGAGCTCCGCCTTGTACCCGACGACAATGACGATATCACCGATTCCAGCCAAGCGGAGCGTCTCGAGCGTGTAGGACAGCATCGGCTTGCCGCCTATCTCGTGCATGACTTTCGGTATTCCCGAAGGTTTCCCCTCGTTGAGCCTCGTGCCCTTTCCAGCTGCCAAAACGACAGCGCTGATTGATGCATTGCTCATCACACGTTCCTTACCCTATGAGCCAGTCTATACACTGTATACCATGCTTTGCTCAAGATCAAATCGTACGCGCCGATGTAAGAGACCACATGCCCGCCAAACCCTTTTTTAAAGTGGGTGATTCCGGACCACGCACGTTCAACCTTTTCATCCCCCTGCTCCGGCCCAATGCCACCGAAGTCGTAGCAGGCTGCACCCCATTCCTTTGCGTCGAGCACCTGGCGCCATTGGAGGAGATGCGGGGCCATCAGACTGCGGTCTGCATCTGACGATGCGCCGTGCACGTACGTTACGGTATCCCCAAAAAACGCCACGAGGTTCATCGCGAGCACCGTACCCTTGCGCTCTGCCGTATACAGCTTCATCAAACGGGACGGTATCAAAGAGCGGAACATCTCGCGGTAGTACGAACGGCTGTGGGGATTGAACTGATCGCGGGCTGACGTCGCCGATAGAATGTTCCAAAACTCCTCGAAATCGCCAACGCCCTCCGTTGATCGAACCTGTACGCCCTTTCGTTCGGCGAGCCGGATATTGTACCGCCACTTTTGGTGCATCGACGACATGAGCGCTTCCTCGGATACCGTGAGGTCGAGGCACCAGTTATCTTTCGGCTGCACAAAATGTGCGGATTGCACCTCATACGAACCGACAAGATTTTGAAATACCCGCATGCTCTGTTTCTGTATCGGCGGTTCAAGCTTCACAAACAGCGCATCAGCCGCTTCTGCGCTGCGGAAAATTTCCCCAACAATAGCCTTCCATGCTTTTTGAAATTGACCAATCGGCAACTGCTCATTGATGACGGGGCCGCGGGGCACGTACCAGTACTGCTTGCCCAACGGTAATACCATCACGATAACTTGCGCAGTGCCGAGGAGCGCATCCTGGTCGTACACGCCGAAACGGCGCACTCCATTCATGACGGCACGCTGAAACTCACCCCAACGCCAGGACTGTAAAAACTGCGTCCGCCGCTGCGAGCCGACAAACCTGTCGAGTGCCCCCTGATCGGTGATCTCTCGTACATCCATAGCTCAACGTTTCTTTCCTAGTATCTTCAGCGCGGCCTTGACTCTCGCTCCAGCGCCCTCGGCTTCCGCCCCGACTGCGCGGAGCCCGTCACGGGCTTCTCGCGCCGAGTATCCGAGGCCGACGAGCGCGTCAATCACATCGCTGTCGCCGGCATCGACCGCCCCCGTGCTGCCTTCAAAACCGCCCTCCTCCATCTTGCTCCGCAGCTCAACGATGAGGCGCTCCGCTGTTTTTTTGCCGATTCCAGAAACCTTCGTGAGCATCTTTGAATCGCCGCGTGCTATAGCGCGCTGCAGGTCCGCAACCGGCGCGAGCGCCATAATCGTGAGTGCCGACTTCGGCCCGACGCCAGAAACGTCGATAAGCTGCTCAAAAAAACGGAGCTCCGTAAATTCCTGAAATCCGTAGAGTTTCACGACATCCTCCCTAATGTACTGGTGCGTAAAGAGGGAAGCTTCCGCGCCCGCCTTCAGCTTCAGGAGCAGGGATGGCGTGGCAAACACCTCGTAGCCGATCCCCTGCACGTCGATGATGGCGGAGCGGTCTGTCGTTATTCGTACCGTGCCTTCAATGTGTGCAATCATATGGCTCTAGTATACCAGAAGCGGGTTGCGAATAAAAAGCCGCTCCAGCCCAACCGTATGCGGAAAAAAACCGCAAGAACTGCAATAGTGCCGAGCGTACGTTCCGGTTCTCCTGGCTTTTCATTTCGGCCGGCCCAAAAATATTGATTAAATTGGGAAAAAGGTGTATTATTACCATACCTTGGGTACTAGAGAGCAACGAGACGACAGGTCCCTCCCGCAGGGCGTTTCTGAGCTGAGAACTAGTGCCAATTATAACCGGTAGCCGCCGGTTAATTTTAATACTATGTCATTCGAATTATTCACTAGGCCACCGCGGCAATCACCGGTCGGTTCGTACCGCTTGGACGTCATCTCACTGCCCGAAGAGCTTGACTGGGAACGCTACCTGCCGAAAGAAATCCAGTACATCTTCAAGCAGAATCCAGACTACAAAGGCAAGGTGCGGGAAATCCTCGCCTCGGGCAAGGCGATCGGCATCCGCACCGTGCTGCGTACCCCGGAAAACATCCTGAAAGCTATCCATGCTATCAGCGTCTACAGCCAGCTCAACTACATCATCACCTGGCTGCCAAAGCTGCTGCGCGATAAGCACCTGCCAAAGATTACTCCCCAGGACGTGGAGTTCGCCCGGCGGCACAAGGCCGACCTCCAGGAAGCGATCCAAACGATCTCGAGAGACCGCTTGCGTTTCAAGCGGGTGGTGCTCATCGACGAGGAAAATGTCGGCATCAAACCGAAAGAATTGAGGTTGATGACCGAACTTTCGGAGGTTATCTATCCCATTACCGTCGACTATGCGGTGTTTCGGGCTATTGCAGATAACGCGCGCGAAAGGACAAAAATCGCCCAGAGCATCATTAAAGTGCTCTTCATAGTCGGCCCTGTGGCGCACATTCTCGAAAAGTACATCAGCGGATTAGGCAAGCTCTTTGCCGCCTCGGCCGATGACCTGCTCGGCGAATCAGCCGAGCTGATGGCCCTGCGGGGATCCGGATTCTCCTGGAGGGAGCTGGCGCGGCGGGCAAAAATCCTGGTCCCGGTCTTCGCACTCGCCACCTGGGGTGCTTTCTCAGTGGAAGGATTGCTCGTCTCCGGGCGGACGACCCTCGCCGGTACCGTCTTCGGCCTCTCGGCAGTAGCGCTTTCTCTGACCACCGCAATCCAGTCGATTTTCATGTACCGAAAAAATGTCCAACGGCTGATGGCCGATGGAAAAATCAAGCCTTCGAGCCGCAAAGAGCTCTACCTCCTCGCTTTTAAGCAAGACTTTACCAACCCAGCCCGCCTCGGTCTGCTGATCGGCTCATCCCTCTCGCCGGTCATGGGAATCATCGGAGCCTTTTCCGGACTGATGCACAATGGCTGGGTGCTGGCAGCGATCGGCTCTACCGAATCTATCGTCGCCGGGCTGACCGTCATTTTTGCGAGCTATATCAATGACTGGCGCTTCCAGCGCAAGCTCACCAAGCTACTTCAGTAGGCGCGGGCATACGGCATAACGCAAGGCAAAAAAGCCGCTCTCGGATGAACGAGAGCGGCTTAATATTATCAGAATTGAGGAGTCCTACGCAGACTTGAGATCAGCGACCGCCTGCTCAAAATGTGCGAGTGCTTGACTGACCACCGTGTCAACGTCCGTACTGGCCTCGCCGCTGCAATCAATCGTCATTTCCCCTTTTGCTTGCTTGATCGTCAGGAGCTTGCTCTCGTTATCGGCGTGTTTGATCTCAACGATGCCGCGCAGCCTATCATCCTGGAGCACTACGTAGCCCGATCCGGTAAACGCCTCGACGAGGTAGTCGCGTATTGCAGTAAGCATATGAGGTGATTGCCTGAGCGTCTTATACGGCTCAATGATCTCCACCGGGACAACCTCCGGGGCATGCTTTAGCCCCGGTTTCGGATTCTTAAACAGCGGCACGAGGATGATGGGCGCCATGAGTGTCGTGATGACGGTCATCATGATCGATACGCCAAAAATCTCGCTGCTGATAATGCCAGCTGACAGGCCGATGCCCGCAACGATGAGCGCGACCTCGCCGCGCGGCAGCATGCCGATGCCGATGCGCGATGATCCCAAGAAATTAAACCCCGAAAAATAAGCAGGGATCCCTGCGCCGATCACCTTGCCGATGATCGCGAACGCCGAGATGACGAGCCCGAAGGCGAGCACCGAACCCATCGCCTTGAAGTCGACGAGGGTTCCCATGATAGCGAAGAATATAGGGACGATAAGGTGCGACGCTCCAGCGAGCTTTTCCTCGAGTTCGTCGCCAATCTTTGTAACAGACAAGAGGATTCCGACGAGGTACGCGCCGATGATCATGGCAAGGCCGAACATTTCAGCTAATGCTGCTATCATGAAGCAGATCGCGGCCGCAATCGCCATGTAGGACTTGCCATCGAGCTTCAGGAGGAGCGCCGACAGCTTCTTACTAAAGAAAAACCCGAGCAGCGAAACGCCACCGAGAAATCCGAGCGCCTTGAGGCCAATCGTGCCGAGCTCACCCCACGAGATGCCGGTTCCTGCACTCTCGCCGCCGCCCGCGATCGAGAGCACGAAAGCGAGAACTAAAATGCCGAGTACGTCGTCAATCACCGCCGCAGCGAGGATTGAAACGCCCTCTTGGGTATCCAGCTTGTACATATCAGACAGCACGCGGGCAGTAATGCCGACCGAGGTTGCGACCATGATCGCGCCCATGAAGAGCGCTGACGTGTCCATAATGCTATCGGCAAAACCGAACATGATTGTGCCCCACGCGCCGAGGAAAAACGGAACCACAACGCCGCCGATCGCGATGCCGAGCGATTTGAGGCCGTACTTCATAAACATTTTCGCATCAGTCTCAAGGCCAACGAGGAAGAGCAAAATGATCGCGCCAATCTGCCCAAAAAAATACAGCTCATTCGAAATCGGAAGCGTCGATGCGTGCTCACCAACCTGTTCAATCGCCGGAAACAGCTGCCCTATCCACGGGAGCTTGACGGCACCGAGCGCAAACGGGCCAACGGCCATACCGCCGATTAGCTCGCCGAGCACTTCCGACTGCTTGAATTTTTTAAAAACGAGACCGATAAGCTTTGCTGCCAGCAGCAGTACCGCTAGCTGGAGCACGAGGTGCGCGAGTTCTTCTGGATCCATGAGTTTTTTTATTATTTATTCTTAATTATTCTTCGAAAATATAGAAATAATTCGATCACATCGAATTATTGGGATTTATACTAATACTTTTTGGGGTTGTGTCAAGGGCAGCCAAAAATGGAATGAGAAAAAACCGCCCTCAACAGTACAAGAGCGGTTATTTTCCTTTTCCTTTGACCCGAATCTCTCCGACGAGCCACTCGCACCAGCCGTCGTCAGCGTAATCCCGCTTTTTATTGTGCAGCGCAACAACGGCGCGTGCAGTGTACAGCGCATCCCTCTTTTTATACGTCACGACAATCCTCTCAAAGGATGAGCAAATAGAGCGGGACGGATCGAACGGATTGATCTCGTATATTCGGATCACAAAGGTCTTTTTTTCCCGCTTGAATAAGGGAACCATGTGACCATTCCTCCGGCAACAAACGCACATCTACTGCAACCCTACCACCCTCTCCGCTACCGTCAAGCGCCCATCCGTGGTACGATAATCCCATGAAAAGACAGTCAGGAATCCTCCTGCATCCGACATCGCTGCCGAGCCCGTACGGCATCGGGGACCTGGGGCCCGAGGCGTACCGGTTCGTTGAGTTCTTGCATGCGAGCGGACAGAAGCTCTGGGAGGTGCTGCCCCTCACCATACCCGACTCGCACGGTTCGCCGTACGCATCGTCGTCCTCCATGGCGGGAAATTGGATGCTCGTAAGCCCCGATCTGCTCGTGCAGGACCGCCTGCTCGACCGCAAAGACCTCCCGAAAAAGCAGCCCGTAGGGCCGGTCCACTACCCCACCGTACGGCGGGAACGCCTCAAGCTCCTGCTGAAATCATTCAGCTTCTTCGCGCTCAACGCAACCGCTGCACAGCGCAGGAGCTTTGAATCATTCCAAAAGCGCGAAGCGCACTGGCTCACGGCGTTTGCCCAGTACAAGGCACTCAGGTACTTCTTTCACGGGAAGCCGTGGTTCGAGTGGCCGCAGCCGCTTGCAAACCGAAGTGCGAAAACGCTCGCCGCGTGGAACCGCAAGCTCAGGCATGAAATAATGTTCCACGAGTACCCACAGTGGCTTTTTTCGGTACAGTGGAAAAGGCTGAAGCGATACGCGCATCAAAACGGCGTCCGCATTTTCGGGGACGTTCCGTTCTTCATCGCGCACGACAGCGCCGACGTGTGGACGAACAAGCGGCTCTTCAGCATCGGCCGCGGCAACATGCCCCGGGACGTGTCCGGTGCGCCGCCCGACTGCTTCAGCGCAGCGGGGCAATTCTGGGGTGATCCGCACTACGACTGGAGAGCGATGGAAAAAACGCGGTTTCGATGGTGGGTGCGGCGCATGAAAAAGGCTTTCGAGCTCTATGACATCACGAGGCTCGACCACTTCCGTGGGTACAAGTCCCTCTGGTACATACCGTTCGAGAGCCGCAGGCCGAAGGACGGCCGCTGGGTGCACGTTCCGGGTGAAAAGCTCTTTTCTGAACTCAGGCGGTCTCTCCGCTCCCTGCCCGTCATCGCAGAAGACCTCGGCACGATCACCCAGGACGTCGTGGATTTCCGCAACGGGCTGCGCTTTCCCGGCATGCGGGTGCTGTGCTTCGCATTCGACGGATCAAAAAATAATTTCCACCTGCCCGAGAGCTATCCAAAACACTGCGTGGTGTACACCGGAACCCACGATAACAATACCTCGCGGGGATGGGCTGAAAAAACAGGGCAGCCCGCACACGTACGGCGCGCGCTGAAATATACGAAAGCCACGAAAAAAACATTCGCACTCAAGCTCATCGAGGTGGCAATGCGGTCCCGCGCCAATACGGTCATTACCCCCCTTCAAGATGTGCTCAACCTCGGGAGCGAAGCGAGAATGAACGCTCCGTCGACCACCACCGGCAACTGGAGCTGGCGGTTCGGGACAAAACAGCTGGCGCCACAGCACGCGCGCCGGCTCCGCACGCTCATAAAAAAAACAAAACGCCCCTAGAATACCCTACCGCTTTTTCGGTTTCCCTGCTCTCTTTTGAACCGGCCCCTTCTCACGGCTTGCCGGTGCAAGCACAGGCTCCTTTTTTTGGATTGGAGGTCTTGCGAGCGCCTTCTCGTATCCTCCGTACAGGTAGAGGTAGAAAGCAAGCTGCACGATGCCCGCAATGATCGAGCCAATATTGAAGATCACAATAGCGATAATGACATAAGCGCCGAAGAGAATCCTGGCCCAGCGCTTCAAAAAAAGGACGCCGAGAAAGGCGGCTCCCGTCAAAACGAGCATGATGCTGACCGAGAGCACCACGCCGCCGATGATGACCTGCGCGTCGGTTCCGGCATCCCGCTCTGCCTGGATGAGCGCCCCGAGGTCAATGAAGGTCATTACGACGCTCGCGAGGATCCAGAGGAGCAAGAGCACCCAGACAGAAAGCAGCACCGGATTCGCCCGGAGCGTTACGGTTATCTGAGAAAGTGTGCGCTTGGCCGCCCGCGGCTTGGGAGAGGTAGTTTGTTCTGCCATAAAAATTGCTTTACAATAGAGAATACGCTTGCACGATATATAAAAAGAATAGCACGGAATGAGAAAATCATGAAATTCAAGCTCCAATCCACATTTAAACCAACCGGCGACCAACCGCGCGCGATCGAGCAGCTCGTTTCGGGCCTCAAAAAAAACTACCGACACCAGACGCTTTTGGGCGTCACCGGCTCGGGCAAGACGTTCACCATGGCGAACGTCGTGCAGCGGCTGCAAAAGCCGACGCTCGTCATCTCGCACAACAAGACGCTCGCCGCGCAGCTCGCGTCTGAATTCCAGTCGTTTTTCCCGGAGAACGCGATCCATTACTTCGTATCGTACTACGACTACTACCAGCCGGAAGCGTACATCCCGACCTCGGACACCTACATCGAAAAGGAGACCAAGCTCAACGAAGAAATTGACCGCCTGCGCCACGCGTCAACACAGGCGCTGCTCTCGCGCGATGACGTGCTCATCGTCGCGTCGGTCTCATGCATCTACGGGCTCGGCTCTCCGACTGAGTACAAGCGCGACGTGCTGACGATTACGAAAGGACGGACAGAAAACCGCGATATCATTCTGCACGCGCTCGTCAACATCCACTACAAGAGAAACCAAACCGACCTGTGGCGCAACCGCTTCCGTGTTTCCGGCGAAGTGCTCGAGGTGTTCCCCTCCAATTCAGAAAACAACTACTACCGCATCCAGTTCCACGGCGATACGGTTGAAAAAATCACGGAGATCGATTCGCTCACGCGGAATGTCATCGCCGAACTCAGAACGGCTGACATCTACCCGGCCCGGCACTACCTCGCCCCGGACGAAACCATGAAGCGGGCGATCGGAAACATCGCAACTGACCTCGACAAGCAGCTCGAGCTGCTGAAAAGGGCAAACAAGCTCGTCGAAGCGCAGCGGCTTGAGCAGCGGACGCGGTATGATCTCGAGATGATCAAGAACGTCGGATACTGCAACGGCATCGAAAACTACTCGCGGTACTTCGACGACCGGAAACCCGGGGAGCCGCCGTACACGCTCATCGACTTTTTCCCGGAGGACTACCTGCTCTTCATTGACGAATCGCACATGACCGTACCGCAGATCCGCGGGATGTACTTCGGCGACCGTTCGCGCAAGGAAACGCTCGTCAACTTCGGGTTCCGCCTGCCGTCAGCGCTCGATAACAGGCCGCTCACGTATGAGGAGTTTGGCAAGAAAATCAACAAGGCAATCTACGTTTCCGCGACGCCGACGGACTACGAGCGGGAACTGTCTAGCCAGATCGTGGAACAGCTCATCCGCCCGACCGGGCTGCTCGACCCGACGATCGAAGTGCGTGAAACGGAAAACCAGATTGACAATCTCATCGGGGAAATCAGACAACGGACCGCAAAAAAGCAGCGCGTGCTCGTCACGACCCTCACGAAACGCCTCGCGGAAGACCTGACCGAGTACCTCAGGGAGCTCGATATCAAGGTGCAATACCTGCACTCGGAGGTCGATACGCTTGACCGGCTCGAGATACTGCGCGATCTCAGGCTCGGCACGTATGACGTGCTCATCGGCATTAACCTGCTCCGCGAGGGGCTCGACCTGCCTGAGGTATCCCTCATTGCCATCCTCGATGCCGATAAGGAAGGGTACCTCCGGTCGGAGACTGCGCTGATCCAAACCATGGGCAGGGCCGCCCGGCATATCGAGGGGCATATCATCATGTACGCCGATAAGGTGACCGGATCAATGCAGCGCGCCATCGACGAGACCAACCGCCGCCGTACAACCCAGGAAACGTACAATTGTAAACACGGCATCACTCCGCAGTCAATCAAAAAGGCTATTCAGGAATCCCGCCTCGCCGGGGCGAAACAGAAGGCAAAGGAGGAAGAGCCGCAACTCCCGTTTAAGGACATCCCGCGAGAAGAAATTCCGCATTTGATTGACGATCTTGAACTTAAAATGGAAATCGCTGCAAAAAATCTTGAGTTTGAACGTGCAGCACAGCTGCGTGACCAATTGGCGCTCCTGCAGAAAACTACAAAAAAGAAAAGGTAGCTATTGACGTATCCCGATACTGCCCTATACTGACACGACATAGTGTCGGCAGGTTCTTTGAATATCGATTCCCCCGCCTCAATGGCGGGTGGGGGCAGCAGCTCAGCTGTAACCGGCGGGCTGCGCTTTCGGGGTAGCGCCTCGCGCTACTTTCTTCTGTCTGACTCGGCTTTCCGGGTCGGGCGGTTTTCTTTGGGATTGTTCTGGATTTTCTTCGTCCGGGACAATCCATGGCGGATCATCCGGCGCCTGCGGGTCGCTGGAGGATCATTTCCCTCTGCCAAACGTTTTTGGTTCGTAGGAATCTGTGTAAAAGATCGGTTAAAAACGATCTGACGCAAACATATGATGCGTTGCAGGTGACCGCAAGGACAAAAACCTCTTTGGCAGAGGTTTTTTAATATAAAAAACGGTCCCACCGTAAGGGGGGACCGGAATGAAGTGAATGTATGTACAAGGGTGCCGCATCAGAGAGACGAAACAAAAGAATCGATTCTCTGCAGCGCCTCCCGCAAATTTGCCAGGGAATTGGCAAACGAAAGCCTGATAAACCCCTCACCGTACTGGCCAAATGCCGTACCGGGCAGGACCGCCACGTCGGTTTCATTGAGCAACCGGTTTGCGAACATTTCGGACGACAAGCCGGTTTTCGCCACATTGGCGAATGCATAGAACGCGCCGCCGGGTTTGTGGCACGAAAGTCCGGAAATGGCATTGATGCCGTCGACCAGCGCCTGACGCCGCGTACGGTAGTCCTCAACCATGCTGGCTATCCAACGCCCGAAGGTGCCGTCGGAATCACGGAACGCGTGCGCCGCTCCCCGTTGTACGAACATCGGCAGACAAGTGCAGTCGTTCTCAAACAAACGGGTATAAGGCTCCACGAACACTGGCGGGACGACTGCACATCCGACGCGCCAGCCGGTCATCGCATGGCCCTTTGACCCGCTCTCAATGATAGCGACTCGCTCGAGCGCGCCCGGCAACGAACCGATACTCTCAAACGGTTGCTCGTACACGATTTGCGAATACACTTCGTCGGATAGGATAAACAAGTCATGCTCCTCGGCGATGGAAAAAATTTCCTCGAGCCTTCGCCGATCCGCGACGCCGCCGGTGGGATTGCTTGGGTAATTGAGGATGAGAACTCTCGTCCGATCTGTGACGAATGATCTGAGCTCATCCGTATCAATCACGAAACCATTCTCTTCCCGTACCGGTACCGGCACCGGTGTACCCCCGCAGAGCCGAATGGGAGTCAGATACATTCGATATCCGGGCTCCTGGTACACTACTTCATCACCCGGCCGAACGGTCATTGTGAGGAGGATTTTGGTAACCATCTTACTCCCCATACCAACGACAATCGAATCGGATGATACGTCGATTCCCCGTGTTTGGCTCATGTACCGTGCCGCAGCTTCGAGAAGCTGCGGTATCCCCCGAGAAACGGTATAGCCATTTCCCCCTGGAGCGCGCAGTGAGTCTACGCACTGCTGGATAATCTCCTCGTGCGGATCGAAATTCGGCTGGCCGACGGTCAGGTAAATGACCGGACGCCCCGTATGCCGCTCGTGCTCTTGAGCCCGTGCCAAGTAGGCAAAAGCGTCCTCACCAGTGACAACGTGCATCTGAGGCGAAATAAAACGGCTGGCATCGGTTTTCATCGAAAATTCCTTCCAATTGTAAGGTACTGTATTGGCTTCTCTTTTTCCTTTATTTTTAAGCCGTCACTCCATTGTATGGCGGCAGTAAAGCTATGTCAACATTAAAAAGCCCCGCCACTTGTACTCCCGTGAATACGCATGGCGGGGCTGATGAATCCTCCAAAAAAAAGCAGGCTACTCAAGCAGTATCTTGAGCTGTACGCTGTTGAGCCCGAACGATCCCATGGACGCGAGGTGTTGTCGAGCCCACACTCGAAGCTCTTCGAGAGTCGCGTGCAGCTCGCCAGCGACAATGCCCCACGAGCCGGTTTGGATGTAACGGTGCGATATTTTCTTGATGACCAGCTGGATTTGCGACGATCGCAACGTAACGTGGTCGTCATCGCGCGGCGGCCTCGGCACAGGGTGCCCTCTGGATTCGCGGGCAGCTCGTTCAATTCGCTCCTCAATCTCAACCTGGAAGAGCTGCAGCCACCGCTCAAGCATGCTCATGGGAATATCCCACCGCGAGGCAATGGACTGGAGGCAGTGCTCGCCGCGTTGATGCCACCCAATAAGCAGCGAACGCATAGGCGAACGGTCGTACCGGCAGCCGTTACCGTAGAGCTTCAGCACACGCACCATGTTCTCGATATCTGCGAGAGGAGGGAGGATTGGCGAACCCCTGCTGGGACTATTCATCTGCACTGCCTCCTACTCACTTTCTGCTTCTTTCCTCAGGCCGGTCATCAGGGAATTGAGATAACCGTACGTGATCACGATATCGTACGGCGCCTTCGCGAGAAGGGCCGGAACATCCTTCCACGTTCTATCCCCCTTTATCTCGGAGAGTTTTTGAAGCGCTGCTTTAGTGCTCCCGCTGCCAAGCTGGTCGATGATCTGCTTCCTCACGCTCCCGCTATGGGGCTGCCGTGGCGATTGACTGCCAGAATTTCGGTCCGGAGGCGCGCCACGGCCGGCTTGCTCCGACAATCCCAGCATCGGCTTCATCTGGTAGTGGTGGGTGAAGAAAATGAGAACCCGCCACAATCGCAGCCAAGACTCAAGATTGGCGCGGTTTCCGCTGCCGAGGTAGCTGTCCGGAACATTCTGGGCAACAATGTCGAACGTGAATGACCCGTTCATCTTGCCCGCCACGATGAGGTCTGTAATCTCAATCTCGTTGCCCCTGTAGACGCTGCCGACGTCATCCAGCTGCAGTGTGTTTGCGCCGCCGAACATAATTGCGAGAAAGCCTCGGAATGGCTCATCCGGCCTGAGTTTCTCACGAACTGGCATAGTGATCCCCCTTCCTTTGGGTTTTGTATGGATTTTTGTGAATTAACGATTATCTTTCTATTTGAATATTGGATCATGGTACCAACATTTGACCGGATGGTCAAATAAAAAGGAGCCTCTTGCATGGGACAAGCGGCTCCTGACAAATTAGTTTCAAGCTACGCTTGAAACTTTTCCCCGGGAATCCGATCCAGGCACGGATACGTATCAGGGTCAAAACACCCAAGGCAGAAATGCTTGCCATTCTCGGGAAGACAGCACCGGAGTGCAGGGATGCTCAAATAGCGGAGCACGTCAGCCTCAATCTTCAGGCGGATTTCCTCCACACTCTTGCTCGTCGCGATAAGCTCGGAACGAGTCGGCGTGTTGATCCCGAAAAAGCACTGGCTTACTACCGGCGGCGAACCAATTAGGATGATGACCTCGACAGCACCCGCCCCACGTATCATCCTGACGAGCTTCCGCATCGTCGTCGAACGAACGATCGAATCGTCGACGAGAATAACTCGCTTGCCACTAACGACGGCCGGATCAGGATTGTACTTGAAGATCGCGGTATCGTCCCGCTTGGCTTGGTCGTCTTCGAGAAATCCACGGCCAGCGAAGTGACCCCGGAGAAGCCCAAAATCAAGCGGCAAACCGCTCGACCGAGCAAATCCGAGCCCAATACTGTTTGCCGAATCAGGCACGGACACGACGACATACTCAGACGGATCTGCCGTAATAACATTACGGTACAGCTCACCGAGCTGCGCACCGAGTTGTTTTCGGAAATCCGAAACGGAGATTCCAAAAACTTTACTGCCCGGATAGGCAAAGTAAATGAGCTCGAATACGCACTGCCGCCGCTCTGGCACCGATGGACCCGGAAAACCTTCACCACCGGACGCGTTAATGCGGTAAATCTCCCCGGGAGCGATGTCCCGTATGTACGTCACATTGACGATCCGAAACGCATTCGTCTCGGAAGCGACCACATACATGGTGCCTGACCGCCCGAGCGCGAGCGGACGGATTCCGTAAGGATCACGGAATGCCCACAGTTCACCATTAATGATGAAAACGCAAGAGTATGCGGCGCCCTCGAGATCGGGATGACCCATAGTGGCTCGAATCGCTTCGAGCGGTTCGAGGCTTTGACGAAGGTGGTATGCCACGAGCGCAACGATCGCCTCGCCGTCATTGTGCGACTTCAGCTCACACTTTTTATCGAGGAGCCACTGTCGCAGATACGTATACCGCGGTACGTCGCCGTTGCTCGCTCCGACAATATTGTCGACGATATGGGGCTGAATGGCAACGTCATCGTTACCGCCACACGTTGAGTACCGATTATGCCCGATCGCGACTCGACCGGTCAATTTTTCAACCACCGTAGGGCCGAAAATCGAGCGCACGAGACCCGGACGCTTGTACAGAATCGGCACTTCACCGTCCCACGACGCGATGCCCGACGCCTGCGGTCCCCGGTGCTGCAACATATACAGCAGCTTCACGGTAAGCACCGCGGCGGATCGAGTACCAAAAACGGCTGCCACGGCACATTCATGCTGCAACTTATCCGACACGATTTCCTCCAATCTATATCGCTGTCAAAGCAGCGTTTTTTATTGATTTCAGTTTTTGAGAGAAGGTTCATCTTACACCGAATGCACGAATCCTGTCAAAGCGCGGCGTACCTGCTATAATTACTCCGGTATGAAAAAGGTCCTCGTCACCGGCACGTACGACATCATCCACCCCGCGCACCTCAAGGCCCTCAAGCAAGCGCGGCGGTGCGGCGATTTTCTGGTTGCGGTCGTCGCGCGGGACAGCACCGTCGAGCGGGTCAAGGGGTATCGCCCGTTCTTTACGGAGACTGAGCGCGTCGAGAACCTCAAGAAGCTCCGGATCGCGAATCGCGTGCTGCTCGGCAACCGCGGCGACAAGCTCAAAGTCGTCGAGGCGCTCAAGCCGGACGTGCTCTGCCTCGGGTACGACCAGATTGCTTTCACGGAGGACCTCAAAAAAAAGCTTGCACTCCGCGGCCTCTATCCGCAGATTATCCGGCTCAGGCAATTCAATCAGGAGCGGTACCGCACCTCGAAGCTGCACGAAAACGGGCTCGTCGCACTCAAGAACATCGATCCGACGATCATCACTGAACCCCGGTACGCGACGAGGAGAAACTTCTTGAAAAAACCGCTCTACCAAAACAGCATTATCCTGACCCGCGAGCATATCGCGAAGAAGCTCTCCCGCGTACAAAAAAAACTCAGGGCGCGCGGCTGCCGGCTCAAGGTATGGGACGCGTACCGGCCCCTCTCGGTGCAGAAGCAGATGTGGCAAGCGGTGCCGGACGAGCGGTACATCGGCAATCCCGCAACCGGCCCGTTCCACACGCGTGCAGCCGCCATCGACTGCACGGTCGTCGACGAACAGGGGCGCCAGCTGCCGATGCCGACCTCATTCGATAAATTCTCCCGCCGCGCGCACAGAAATTTTCCGGGGCACACCCCGGAAGAGCGGAAGAACATGCGCCTGCTCGAACGCCTCATGGCCGCAGAAGGATTTGTGCCGCTCGAGAGCGAGTGGTGGCACTTCTCCGATCCGGACTGGAAAAGCTACCCCGTGCTCGACATCTCCATCTGACCCATTGCCCAATAAAAAAACTTCTGCTACACTACGGGCACGTAAAAGTAACTAACCGTATCGAACGACCATGCCAATTCAAAAAGCTGGATTCAAACACGTACGCCAAACCAAGCGCCAAACAGCTCAGAACAGGGCGGTAAAAGAAAGGCTCAAGGCAATCATCAAGGAAACCCGCACTGCGCTCAGCCTGAAGGACAAGACAAAAGCTGCGGACGCGCTCAAGCGGGCGGTAAAAAAGCTCGACAAGGCCGCACAGAACAAGGTTATCAAAAAAAACAGAGCCGCACGGCTCAAATCGAGGCTGACCAAGGGGCTCAATAAGCTCACGTAGCAGCCTGCTCTGCGCAGATGCGCGTAATAAAGAGATCAAACATGAGCCGGGGATCAATCTGGCTCGTTTTGATTTTCACGTCAATCGACAAGAGCTGCGCGTACGCAGCCTTCAGCTCGCTGAAGGCAAACTTCCCCGCATCGCGGACCGCCTTCTGCGCCACAAACGGATGGAGCCGCAGCCGTGACGCAACCGTATAGTAATTCGGCTCCTGGCCGATGATTTCCTTCACCTTCAGCAGGATCCGGAACTGCCTGATGAGCATTGTCAGTATATACAGCTCGTGGCTCCCAAGGTTGAGCTGGTCATGCAGCAGCTTGAATGAGAGTTTCGCGTTCTTAGCGGCGAGCGCGTCGGTGAGGTGGAAGATATTCTCATCGAACTTCGCCTTGACGAGCAGCTGCGCATCCTGCACGGAAATCTCACGCTTGCCGCGGTAGCCGACGAGCTTGTCCAGCTCCGTGCTCATGTTCCACAGGTCAGAACCGACGAGCGCCGCAAGCTCGGTGACGGCTGGCTGCGCGATCGTACCGCCCCGCCTCTTAACCTCCTCGCCGATCCAGCGATTGAGCTGTGCGCCGGTGAGAAGCGGAAACTCCTCAACCTTCTCCTGTGACAGGCGCTGGTAGAGCGGCTGGCTCGCCATGCCGCCCGCCTTCCGCTTCCTCCCCGCCTCTTCGATACTTGCCTCAAGGAAAACAACCACGTTGTCGTTTGACCAGTCGGTATCGAGGTATTCAACGATCGCCTCCTGCACCTTTTTGCCCTTATTTTTCGTGATGACGTTCTCAATCGCGGTAAATCGCTTCTCAGCCAAAAAGCCGACCTGGGAAACATTCTTGCGGAACTCCTCGACCGAGAGCTTTTCGCCGTCGAGGTAGCTCACGTTCAAGCCCTTGGGATCGTATTTCTTTTTGAAGCCCTCGCGGTAAAAGTGGAGCCGCTCGTGCGCGCGGTACGTATCCGGGCCGTACAGAAAGATAATCATACGCCTTGACAAATGTATCAGTATGCGTTATTGTACAGCGTAAACTTCAAACAAACAACAGTACGATCATCCAAAACGCTTAGAGAAAGGCGGTTCAGATAATGCCGTACACAAAAAACGTTATTCAGGCAAAGCTCCGGCAGTTACAAGAGGAGCTCACAAGGCCAAGCCGGGCGCTCAGCCTTGACGAGGCGATCGACAGAACTATGGATATCATTTTGGTTGCCCCGTTCACGCAACCTCCGATTGCGCTCGCGGTCTTTGCGCTCGAAACGCTCACCCACAAGGCGCCGACCGTCGTCTCCGTCACCCAGGCGGTTAGCAAAAAAATCACAAACGGGAATATTGCCCTCGAGCACATTGTGAGCCTCTGTAAAAAAGAGATCCTCCTACGGCAAGGCGATACGGTTACCATTCATCCCGACCTTTTCAAAGACTAAACCCGCTCAACGACGAACCTCTCTGCAAGCCAGGCTCCCGGGTCTGGCTTTTTCTTTTCCTAGATTTCCCTGAGCTCACCCCACGATTTACCGACCGCTATATCAGTCTTGATCGGAACCTTGAGCTCGTGCACCGTATTCATTTCCCGGGCGATGAATGCGGCAACCTTTTCCGCTTCTGCATCCGGCGCCTCAAATACGAGCTCATCGTGGACCTGGAGTATCATCCTCGCTTTTTTGCTCATGGAAGGCAGTTTCCGGTGAATGGCGATCATCGCGATCTTCATGAGGTCGGCTGCAGTCCCCTGCACCGGCATATTCACGGCCATCCGCTCCGCCGCAGCCCGAATCTGTTGGTTCGACGCATTAATCTCCTCGAGGTACCGGCGGCGCCCGAAGAGCGTCTCGACGTACCCCTGCTCATGTGCGAGGTTGATCGTCGCCGCAATGTACTCCTGTATTTCCGGATGTGCGGCAAAGTACTTCTCGATGAATGCCTGCGCGCGCTCGCGGGTCATCTTCTTCCGCGCCGCGAGGCCCCACGCTCCCATGCCGTAGAGTATCCCGAAGTTTACCTCCTTGGCCTCATACCGCTGCTCCTTCGTTACCTGCTCAAGGGGTATGTTGTAAATATCAGCCGCTGTCCGCCGGTGAATGTCTTCGCCATTTTTAAAAGCTGCGATCATCTTCTCATCCCCGGCGAGCGATGCCACGATCCGGAGCTCGATCTGGGAGTAGTCGGCCGCGACGATTGAAAAACCCCGCTCGGCGATAAATGCATTACGGATTTTTTTTCCCTCCTCAGTCCTGACGGGTATATTTTGAAAATTCGGGTCCGACGATGAGAGGCGACCGGTCGCGGTGACCGTTTGGTTGAAGCTCGTGTGAACACGTTTTGTGTTCGGATTGACGAGCTTCGGAAGCGCTTCAAGGTAGGTGGATTGGAGCTTCCCGAGCTCCCGGTAATCCGAAATGAGCGGCACGATCGGATGGGCATCTTTCATTTTTTCAAGCTCAGAAGCTGCGGTCGATATTCCCGTCTTGGTTTTCTTGATGCCATCGGACGAAACGCCGAGCTTCTCGAAGAGAACCTCCTTGAGCTGCTGCGGGGAATTGATGTTAAAGGTGGTCCCGGCGGCATCGTAGATCTCCTTCTCAAGCTGGCCGAGCTTCCGGCCGACGCTGCGCGACATTTTTTCAAGGAAGGCGGTATCAATCTTAACGCCGTTCGCCTCCATGGACGCAAGCACCGGCACGAGCGGCATCTCAATATCGCGCATGAGCGCATCGACGGATTTCTCTTCGAGCTCAGGAATAAAATAACGGCACAACCGGTATGTGTAGTCGGCGTCCTCGCACGAGTACCATGATACCCGCTCAACCGGAACGAGGTCCATCGTAATCTGCTGCTTGCCCTTGCCGATGAGCTCAGTGATGGACTGCATTTCGTATCCGAATACCTGAAGCGCAAGGTTGTCGAGCCCGTGGCCGCGCGAACCGGGATTGATGAGATACGACGCGACCATGCTATCAAAACTCGCAGGCTGGAGCACGATGCCCGCCTGCCCGAGCATTTCGATATCGTACTTGATATTATGCCCGAATTTCTTGACTTTCAGGTTTTCGAGCACCGGCTTCAGGAGCTTGAGCCAATCCGGATTTGCTTTGATATCAAGGTAGTACGCCCGTCCATCCTCCCAGCAGAAACTCAGGCCGAGCAGCTTGGCGCGGAACGGGTCAATGCCCGTGGATTCGGTATCGACTGCGAATGTTTTTTCCTTTTTGAGTGCCGTGAGAAACTCCGCAAAGAGGCTATCCGTATTCACGAACGTATAGCTCACCTCCGCAGCGGCTCCTTTTCTGGCGGCCGGCCGTTTTGTATTCTGGGGCTCTCCGTCCGGTAGCGGTGTAGTGCCCGCTTTTTTCTGCTCGGGCAGCCGTGAGAGCAAACTCGTAAACCCGAGCTCATTAAAAAGCTCGATGGCAGCCCGGCGATCGTACTCACCGGCAACGCAATCATTGATGGAAAACGGAATTGGCGCGTCGGTCACGATCTTCGCAAGCTTCTTGCTCATGAACGCATCCTCCTTGTACTCATTCAGGAGCTTCAAATTCCGGGGCGTGATATCCGCGGCGTCGCCTTTTTTGCTTATTTCCTCGTACACTCCCTCAACCGTTGTAAATTTTTTGAGCAGCGTCGTCGCTCCCTTCTCCCCGATGCCGGTAACCCCAGGAATGTTGTCCGACGGATCTCCGGCTATCGCCTTGAGGTCGACCATCTGCCCGGGCGCAAGCCCGTACCGCTCCCTGAATGCTTTCTCGTCGTAGGTCACCGTATCGCTGACGCCCTTGCGCAGCGTATACACTTTCGTCTGCGGGCTGATGAGCTGGAACGCATCCTTGTCCCCCGTCACGATGATGGTCATAATCCCTTTCTTCTCATTCTGTGCGGCGACCGTACCGATGATGTCATCAGCTTCGTACCCCGCCTTCTCGAGCACCGGAACGCCGAGTGCTCCAAGGATATCCTGCGACATGGGTATCTGCTCGTAAAATTCGTCCGGCGGCTTTATGCGGCCCGCCTTGTATTCTGAGAACGCCTCGTGGCGAAACGTCTTCTCCTTGCGGTCGTATGCTGCCGCAACGTACGCCGGCTTGAATTCTTTAAGCACCTTAAACAGCACGGTCGTGAAACCGTATGCAGCATTGGTAAGCACCCCCTTCTTATTGGAGAGCGGCGGGAGCGCATGGTAGCTCCGATGCAGGAGCGCGTTTGCATCAATGATGACGAATGTTTTGGTTTTTCCTGGCATACGGCTCTCTCCATTGTACCAGCTTTTAAACGCGGTGACTATCGCCCGATCGCCCTTTTGACCGGTTCTTTTGTTTGAGCTATAATGGAAGTGCAACTTCATGAATCAGTAAACATCAGTGAGGGGGTTACGATGCTATTGCATTCATGAACGGGGGCCGGGCACATACTGCTCGGGCTGCAACGGGGGTTGACCACTGACTCTAGAAAAATTTCTTTCCGGTCAACCCCTTTATTTTTTTTAACCTCAGGCATTGACAAAGTGCCTTTTTTGCGCTATACTTATGGTAGAAAACAAAAATCAAAAGCCAAAAAGACCGCTCTTTTGATCACGGGGACAATCACTCACCACGCTTCAGTACCATACGAATAAGGGTATCGGAGCCCGGCAAGTGATTGTCCCCGATTTCTTTTTATTAAAAATATTACCCGCTACCCAAGCGCCTCAATGGTCTCCATAAACTGCCGGCTCAGCTTCTGATAGTCATCGTAGTGATATTGTTCGCTCACTGGAGGAGGATCAATGGGCTTCCCAACCGCGATCCTCACTGAACGGACGAGCCACGGCCTGAGCGGCCATCCCACGACCGGCCATACCCGGCCGGTCCCCGTCAGCCTCACGGGCACGACCGGAATCTGCTCGCCGTGTGAGAGCACCGCAGCGCCGGAACGGATCCCCTCCGTGCGGTACTTCGGATGGATGTCCCCCTCGGGGAAAATGCAGACCGTCTCACCGTCACGCAGCGCAACGCGGGCGAACTCGGTTGAGCTGAGGCCGTTCGGGATCGCCTCGCCGACCGTATAGGTAACGTAGCGCCGCACGACCGTCTTCAACAGGCGGTGGTCTGCGACGAACGTGATCTTCCTGCGGAATGCGAGCATCAGCATGAGCGTATCGAGTGAACTCTGGTGGTTTGCCACGATAATACACCTGCCCGCTGGGATATTTTCAGTGCCTGAAATCGACCGGACATACGGCCGGAACAGATAGGTGATTTGCCATGGCGCCTTCATGCAGTTGCGCCCTCCAGCCGCTCGAAGGTGATCTGAACAATCTCCGGTCGGTTACCAACGCGCATCGGGGGCCCCCACGTACCGACGCCCGTCGACGTAAATTGCGTGAAATTCCCGTCGACGTACAAGCCGCAATCATACCGCTTGAACAGCGCTTTTGTGATATATCCAAACGGCCACATCTGCCCCTTATGCGTATGGCCGGACAGCACGAGGTTAGCCCCAGCCGCACGGAACGCATCGACGGCCTCAATCATCGGCTCGTGGTACAGTACGATGGATGGCTTCGCGCGGTCAACCAGCTTCACCGCGTTCGAAACGTCCCGCGGTTTCCCGGGCATGTGGTAGTCAACGCCGACGACCTGTACCCCATCTACATCGACTGCTTCATCTCTCAAGGTAGTGAATAGCACCTCCTGGAGGCCCTTGAACACGATATCGAGTCCGATGTACGTCTCGTGGTTGCCGATGATGAAGTACGTACCGAGCGGAGGGGTGATATCGGCAAACGGCTTCGCGAGCAAGCCGAGTTCACGGCCGGCACCGTCGAAGATATCACCGGTTATAAAAAGGATGTCGGGCCGGAGCTTATTCACCTTGTTCACTACCCTTCGCGCAAACTTGATGTGGTGGATCGCCCCGAGGTGCACATCCGAGAGCTGCACCGCCGTCCTACCGATCCAGCTCTCGGGGAGGTTCGGCATCCGCACGGTGATGCGCCGGATGCGCGGATACTGCGCGCTCCAAAAACCGTATGCGGAAAAATAGAGCGCAATGGTGAGCAGGGCAAGCGATACGACGGAAATATTCACAACGATATCAAACCAATCGCTTACGAGCATCATGAGCAGAACCGCGACAGTTGCGAGAACGATATACCACACGATGCCGAGCCAGCAGGAAGCAAAAAAGTACGCCCACGACGTAATCCCATTTTCACGCCAGTGCACGAGGCCAAGCGTCGCAGGAAAGCTGATGGCGAGCACGCCGAGCGCTATGAGGAGCCATTGTTCAATCGCCGGATCAGAAATATGGAGAAAATAAATCCATGATTCGTACAGCAGGTAGTGGCCGCCGAGAATCATCAAAAGCGCACAGGCGACAAATATCACAATGAGGGCTTTCATAAAATTGTATACAGTATACGCCTAATCGCCCTCAATTGGAAACCGCGCTTCCGGTGCTTTTGCTTTTCTTGCTCTCTCGGATTTTTTTTATTACCGCAACAATGATGAGCAGTGCGCATGCCCCGGCAATCGCGTACAGGTATGAACGGACCTGGGCGCTCCGGTGCTCCGTAGGATACGCGATAGCCTCCGCCTGCTCAGTTGAATCACCAAGTACGCTCCCCGGGGCATCTTCCCGGCTGTCGGCTGCTGCCTTTGCCACAGTAATATCCGCATCCGTTCTGGGCAATATCCTCAAGCCCGCGCTTGTCTTGTCGAGGACCCCAACAACCTCCATCGTATCGCCCGGCTCGACGTCGGGTTGCGCAATGCCCGTCTTTTTCTGAATGTAGATACGTACGGTATTCCCGAACTCGTCCATCAAGTGAATGCCCGTGCTCTTCGCGCTCTCCACCTCGCCGCGCACCCTGATGAGCTGCTTGAGCAGCGATTCCGATACATCCGCGATTGCTACATCGAGCGGTTCGCCTTCCGATTCGTCAACTTCCTCCTCGGCGACCGCGGCAGCCGCTGCTTCCACGGCGCTATCCTCCTCGTCTCCGAATACGTTCTCGCCACCCGGGGTAACCGTACCAATCCACGCCCACTTGTTTTCAACAGCATTGAAAGAAAACGACTGGTCCCTCGGCGCTTTTCCGTACTCAACGCCGTTGATGATTGCACCGCCAGGACCGAGCAGGTAAACCGTATCCTCCCCGTTGTTGAGGGTTATTTTGCTCTCAGAGCGTTTTACGACCAAAAAGCCTCCTGCCACCACAATTGAATCGGCGCCAAAGCGGTAGTACGTTTTCAAGTCGGTCAGCTGCCAACCGTCGAGCGCCACATCCTCAGGTCCGCCGTTGAAGAGCTCGATAAACTCGCACTCCCTGTCTGATGGGGAACACGAGGGCAGAAGCTCGGACAGAACCACGTCGTCCGAGTAGTCGTAATCAGTGACCTCAAGCTCGAGCTCCTCCTCTCCGGTAGCACCGCCCGGGTCCTGCACGAGGAGCGTCACGGTAAATCTGCCGGCACTGGCAAAGGCGTACGCCACCCGCTGCCCCTCAGCCTGGTCGCCGTTTCCGAAGTCCCAGCGGTACGTGAGCGCATCCCCGTCTGGATCGGCAGAATCAGACCCATCGAACGCAAGCTCCTCGCCGACCTTCACCTCGGTGTCCTCGATCTCATACACCGCAACGGGCGGCTCATTGGCGATGGTAAACTGATTTGCCTCCCCGGGCGTCACCGAATCCGACCATAACCACTCACCATTGACAAGGCCGTATGACTGGGCTTCCTCGCATTCGCTGTACGATACTGAATCGAGTGCCGTGCCGTCAGGCCAGTAGAGCGTTGCTGCATCAGACGTATTGTTGAGGCTGATGCCAGAAGATGCTTTCTCGACCGCGAGGTACTGCCCGGGTTGCAGGACGGTTCCGGCGATCGTGTAGCGCCGGCTGCTCCCATCGCCGAGCTGCCACGATTCCACATCAATGGCAGCGGCTCCGCCATTGTACAGCTCAATAAACTCACCATCATCCTTCCCCTCTGGATTCGGGAAGAGCTCCGTGATGATGATCGTGTCCGAGTATATGACACGGGTATTCGAATGTTCCTCTTCGCGATCCTCAATCTCATCCTTTGGAATTTCGCCCGGCACATCCGGAACTTCAATCGCAAGGTATTCAACGTCAGAACCGGAATTCTGCGGCTCAGGATCCGCACGGAGGGTAAAATCAGCGGCATTGCTGCCCGAATCCTCCCCGTTGCCGAGAAAGGTGTGGGCCCCGCCCTCAGCCATCTCCTCAGCGGTTGAATCCGCTCTCGCCTTGCGCTCGAGGCTCTTGCCAGAACCAGGATTCGGCGCTGCGGCAGATTCGAAAACGGACGAAGTGCCGAACCCAACCGTATCGACAACCGCGCCTGCCGCATCGATGAGCACGGCGGCATTATTGTCAGCAACCGAATTCGTCGTCGTGTAGTACTGGTCCGGCTGTGCTTCGCCGAGGTACCCGGTAGGATGCGCAATCAAGAAAAAAGAGCGTGGCCCAACTGCGCGGCCGCCAAAGTCTTCAACGAGTGTGTACTCGCTCCCTGACGCAGTGTGCTTCATGAGCTGCCAGCCGCTCAATGAAATCGCACTATCAGCAGGATTGTACAGCTCAATAAATTCATCGGTGCTGTATCCGCTCCCGCCAGTTGTCTTTATCTCGCTGATCACAACAGTAACGGCGGTTTCTCCATGGAGCAGAACCGGAAAAAAACCAATAAAAATAGGGATAAAAAGCTTGACAATCGTTTTCATAATGCTATACTTTAAGGTGTTAGGTGAAGTAAATGGCTTCCCTGGCACCACAAACCAATAGAGTAACTTTCAACCATCAACCGAAAGGAAGTGGAATGTTTAACGTTTCCTTCAAGCTGCCTCCGGACGTCTTGGCGACCGAAACAGTGCAGAAACGGATCAGACGGGTCCAGCGTGGGCCGTCCCAAGTAATCGCAGAAACGCTCGGAGCCTACCGTTCCGAATTCCAGCCCGGCGACTGGATCCTCGAGCTCGCCTCAGGAGAGGGCAGAAACCTCACGATGTTCAAGGACTGGGGATGCGAACTCCACGGCATCGAGATCGATGGAACCGCGATCGAGATGTGCAACCAGCTGCTGCAGCACACCGGCACCGCCGCCCAGATTCTCCAGGGCAGCTTCACGGACCTGTCGGCCTTTCCCGACCAATCGTTCAGGCTCGTGTACACGCAGTCGTCGATCCAGAATGCGCAGACGATCACTGACGTGGAGCTGGTCTTCTCCGAGGCGCGGCGGGTGCTGAAACCCGGAGGGCTCTTCCTCCTCAGAGAATCGAGCATGCCCAGGCATCTGGATGCGGGCCGCCAGCGGAGAGTGGCGTACTTCACCGAAGAAGAGCTCCACGGACTCGTGCGCCGACACGGATTCGCGTTCATGAGCGGAGACAAGCCCGAAGACATCGGACCCGATGATAGAAGGGTTGGTGGCCGTAAAGTAGTCTGGACTGCCGTTCTGAGAAAACAGTAGCCAGTTGCCCCGAACGGTTCCCCCAGACAGAGCGGATATGCCCTATCCGCTCTTTCATAGGCTCTAAAGGTGCATCATTATTCCTCACCTTTCTGACCCTGTCGAAACCTTCCCCGTTAAACGACAGGATCAGAGAGGTAAGGAGTAGTTACTCCTTACCCTCCACCGGCACCGTATCGACATCAATCTCCTCAACGACGATCTCGTCGTTGACTTTCTTGGTGTCTCCGTCGGATTTCTTCTTGGCGCCGCCGAGCATGATGAGGTTTTGCATGACAACCTCGGTCCGGTGGCGCTTCACGCCGTCCTTTCCCTCCCACGCACGGTTGTGCAGCCGGCCGTCGACGTACACGCGATCGCCCTTCTTGAGGTACTTGGCGACCACGTCACCGAGGCGCCCCCACGCGATCGCATCATGGAACTCGGTGTTCTTCCGCTGCGCCTTGCTCTTCAAGTCGCGCCACGTGTAGTCCGTCGCAATCCGGAAAGAAGCGACCGACTGGCCTGAGGGAAGCTTCCTGACGGTCGGATCAACCGCGAGGTTTCCGATCAGCTCTGTCTTGTTCAGATCCATACTTGCCCTTTCGTTGTTACTTAATTAGACTATCTCTCAAGAGCTCTTGACACGATATTGTAATGCTTTAGTATGAAATTAGCTCAAGAACAAAAACGTTTATCGACATGCAGGCTTTTCTATCCGACTTTGCTTAGACCTCTAAGCTGCTAAGGATGGAAGAGGTCATGTAACGCAATGTTCTTACTATAAGCTCCAGATTGGCGACCGGCCCGTTAAGCTAAGGTCGTCTTTTTGGTTACTCAATACTCCAGCGTCTCTAGTATTTTATCGTATGCAGATGCAACGGCATCATCAATGCCTAACTCCAAAATCACAATCATTGTAGTGCCTGTGGCATAGAACGCGGTGTGCTCAGAAGTCTCAACATCTGTATACTCCGTATAGTGGTTATCTCCCTCAGTGCGGTCAGTGACGGCATATGAATCCTCGACGGTGCCTGTCAACATGCCGGGCAACAATACTACGGAACGATCAAACAGTGCATCGATAAAATCAGATACGCCGAGCGCATCATCATTAGTAAATACCGATAGCGTCACCTGCGGCACCTCAGTTACCGAGCTCGCTTCGGATGCTGCTATATATACTTCAAACTGCTCGCCATCAGGTAAATTTTTCTCATGCAGCGTTGCCGTAAAAGTATTTGGATATTCAAAGCGTATCCCCTGACTATTAAATGCCTTCACGGCAGAAGTAGTGGCATTTATTGTATTAGCGTTGACTTCTTCAACATTTTTATTTTCGGAATCGATGGTCACAAAATAAACCCCACCAGCGACTAATACGACAATTATAGAACCAACGATCACCCAAACTGTTGATTTTTTCTGCGTTGATTGTTCTCCCATACTCTAAAAACTTTTAATTGCACTATTTTTAAAAGAAATAATATTTATAAGGGGGGAGAACAGTGCCTGTCTGTCCTCCCGCACAGTATTACCAGCCACCCGGGGGTCGAACGGCTGCATTGCCGGAACAGTACCTACCTCCGACGATCAAGCCTGGGCCACCGGATATACCATTGAGCGGAACCGACCGGTTGTTTTTCCAGACAGAAAAGTGGATATGCGGCCCCCAATCGCCACCTGAACTGCCACACTTACCGAGTAATGTGCCTTGCAGAAGATCATCTCCGACATTCACATATCGCGTAGGGTCTGACTGGAGATGAGCCTCTATGGACTTATAGCCGCTGCCCGTGTGCCCAGCGTCGTGATCCATAACCACACACCAGCCGTAACCGTTCATCCACCCGGCGAAAACAACTACTCCCCGCGCTGGCGCTAATACGTAACTACCTAGCGACGCACCTCCATCGTCGCGCTCCAAATCGATGGAGTAGTACCCGGCGTACGGATAGTACCAGTTTTTATGCCGACCACTATTATATCCGTTAGTGATTTTCCATATCTGACCAGCATGGTAGTTATTATACACGCCAGCGAATGGAAATTTAAAATCACTCATTGAGGTTGGCCACGTCGCTGCGCTCTTTGACGCAGTCTGTGAAACCTCTCTTCCGCCCAACGTATCGACCTGACCAACATCACCGACAATCGGTTCCGTCGGCCGCTCGCTGCACCCTTGGATCAGCCCAATGGCAGCGGTGAACAGTACGGCGCTTATCAGCGCCACAAGTATGCGTTTCATGGCATACCTCCATAACTTACAGTTTCAGATTATTGGTTGACAAGGTTCGTCATTAAGGAGAGACCCACTTATGATCCCCCTAACGATGCGGGTTGTGTTCCATATACACCTCGCTTTCTACTCTCAAAGAGCGGTTTTTTGTTCTTGTCCACACGGGACGTTTTGAGTTCTACGGATACTTGTCCACACATTTTTGCGACGGCGCAAGGATGCGACGGCGCACATGCGTATTATCTATTTTCAATCTACACTCAGTCATTTTTTCAGTGAAATGAACTCCCTTTTTTCGTTACTGCGACGGCGCACTTTTTGATGCAGTAACCGCCGTTTCTACCTTTATTTTAGCAAAAAAATGGACTTCTGTTAATTGTACATTACGCCTGCATAGAAGCTGTCGCGCGCCCTTAAAAAAATTCTGGAGGCCATTGACAACCGGCCTGCGCTCAACTACCATCAACTGAATTATCAAAAACCTAAAAATTGCTCTATAACAAGAAGGGAGTGACCTCATGTCACGAATGAAAAAGAAGCCGGCCGTACAACGGCGACGGTTCCCGCGTGCACTGATATTCATCATTCTCATTGCCGCAGCCCTTTCCGCGATTATAATTATTGCCAGCGTGAACTCACGGCAAAATTCACAGCCTGCCGCGGAGATGGGAACAAATCCTGAAGAATGTATGCGGGGCCAGGAAACACTCAAGCGCCTCGTACAATCCCATCCCGACCCACGGATCAGGATCGGCATGGATTCGCTCGTCGCCAACGGCGTCATCTACCTCAACTTCCAATCGCTCTTCACGCTCGGGGATGAGGGGATTGCGACGTTCTGCATCATCAACATAGCCAGCGTCGGCTATGCGCCAACATTCAACATTCACCTCTCCCAGCTGCTCGATCCGGCCGTGCCAGACCAGTTCAAGCAGCTCGTGATCCTGCACGAGTACGCGCACTTCCTGCAGTACCAAAAGGGAATCGTTCCTGAGGAGCGATTCTACTACGGATCGGCGCCGGAACAGCTCACCGAACGTGAGCTCTGTGAACTCTTTGAGGTCGAATGCCAGGCGTACCTTGCCGAAAGCAAATGTGCGTGCGAGCAGGGATGGTCGTACCAATTCGACATTTGTGAAGCGTACCGCACGGGCAGCCTCATGGGAATGCGCCAACGGCTCGCCGAACGGTACTCTATGCTTCCGGAATTCAAACCATTCCGCAGCCTGCTCTTCCGGCTCGCCGCGGATACGACAAACATGCTCCCCGCCCTCTAGGGCACACACCCCCGGACGACGATGACCCGACTGTCTCACTCCACGTGAGGCGGCTCGGGTCTCTTTTTTTTACTACGGAGTCGCCAGTCCGCCCGGCGACATCACGTGCATGCCCGGCGCAATGCCCTCGAGGCCAACTTCGAGCCAGTAGCTCATATCGTAGTATGCATACGGCTTTGAACCGATGCCGGTGTACGTATACGGCTGCCCGCCCGGGCCGGGGTTAGACGGAATTACCTCGAGGTAGTCCGGCACGAGAGCATCAAGTGTTTCGGGGTAGTTACCGTTATCATCACGGTAGGACTCGAGCATGATGCGCAGCATCTTCATGTCGGTCAGGCGCTTGTTATCGCGCGACTCGGCCTGCAGCCGCTCTTCATCCGTCATGTTGACGGCTGGATTATCGTTGACCGGCTCTGCGTCAGCGTTCGAGCTGAGCGTAGTCTCGGGCAGCAGCTCGTTGGCGTTCTCGTCATCCTGGTCGAGCCACAGGCTGTACGCAAACAGCCCGATGATGAACGCCCATACCACGATGAGCATGACCGGTACCCGATACGACTTCTTCCGTTGTGTTTCCTGGGGATTATCCATACGTACGTTAAAAGTATACGGAAAAAAGAAAAAGCTGTCGAGTCAAACGGCTCGACAGCTTCTGGTGATCCTGGACTGGTCAGTAAATGTCAAACGGCAATCCGCTACTCAGTGACCACGTACGGAGCTGGTCAATCAGGGTGCTGGCTGACTCATCCGCGTGGATATTGTGGATGATCCTCGCAAGAATGGGTGCAACATCACATACCTGTACCTTCTTCGGCAGCCGGCCGTTGAAGGAGACGGTATTCGTCGTCACGAGCGCACTGATCGGCGAACGCTTGATCAGCTCGATCGCCTTGTTGGAGGCGATAAAGTGGACTATGAAACCGTACACAGCGGCAGCGCCGAGATCGAAGAGCGCCTTGATCGCATCGTTGAGCGTGCCGAAGGTCAGGAGCTCGTCATCAAATACGAGGCACGTCTTGCCTTCGACGCCGGTCTGCCCGGTGACGCTCCACACATCAGCAGTCTCACTGTCATCGTGGCGCTGCTTATGTACGATTACGAGATCGGTTTTGAGCAGCTTTGCCGCCTTGATCGAGGGCTTCAGATTGCCCTCATCGGCAGAAACAACGACGATATTCTTGAGCTGCTTGAGCCTGATGAACTCGAAGAACAGCGACTCGGCGAAGATTTGATCTGTCGGCATGGGGTGGAAGTACTCCCGTATCTGCGGCGCGTGCAGGTCCATGACGAGGACGCGGTCGGCGCCCACCTCACGGAGCAGATCGGCTACCATTCTCGCGGTCACGGAAATACGGCTCTCCTCCTTCTTGTCGCTCCGCACATAGAACATATAGGGCATGACGACCGTAATCCGCCCGGCGGACGAGGTCTTGAGCGCGTCGATGATCATGAGCAGCTCGACGAAGTCACGGTTGCAGAGCAGGCTCGAGAGGTCGGAAAAGTGCTGCTCGATGGCATCAAGCGTTGCTCTCCCGAACAACCGCTGCTCGCCGCGGAATTGCTTGAGCGCCCTCCGCCACGCTTCAAACACCGCAGCCTGCTTGGCATCCGAAAGGTGGGTAAAAAATCGGTTATCGATTCCTCCCCGCGCTCCCGTCTGGATCACGAACACATCCGCGCTCCGTACATCACCGGCAACGATCACCTTCGTATTGCCGTTGCTGAAATCGACGGTTTCGATCGGTGTCGGCGTTATCGACAGATAACTGCACACCTTCTGAACGAGCGCCGGATTCGACCGGCCCCCGCATACGACAATCTTTCCTTCCATGACTGGAATCCTCCTTCTCGGGCTCTATGGTTGTAGTATGTACTATTCTGTATTGTTTTCTTGAGTCCCCAATCTTACCGCCCCCACAACCGCCTGTCAAACCTTGCACGTCTGCTATACTTATATATACTAGTAGAGATCCGTGCTGGAGTGGCGGAATTGGTATACGCGCTAGCCTTAGGAGCTAGTCCTCGCAAGAGGTTGAGAGTTCGAGTCTCTCCTCCAGCACCAACAGCTTGCGTCTCTTGCCAATCCAAGTATAATAACCGACTGCTCTTTCATAAGATGTTTTTTCTATTGCACACCAGGCGATACCCATTGGAACAAAACCGAATACGGAGGAAATCCAGAATGTCAGTACCTGAAGAAATCGTTGATTGTCTGGTTATCGGCTATGGCGGCCGCGAGGCAGCCATTATCCGGAAACTGCGGCAGTCCAAAAGAATCGGCCTGATCTATGCCGCACCCGGCAACGCAGGGCTCGCGAAGCTCCCGGGCGTCAGAATCGCCACATTCGAAGGGAAGCCGATCGAGGCCAATGACACCGAGAAGCTGATCGCGTTCGCGAAAACGAACCGTATCGGCCTCACGGTCGTCGGTCCAGAGGGACCGCTCTGCAACGGCATTGTGGACGCGTTCCGCGAGGCTGGGCTGCCGATCTTCGGCCCGACGCAGGCAGCTGCGCAGCTCGAGGGTTCAAAGCTGTTTACCAAAAACCTGCTGATGGAGTGCGGCGTGCCGACTGCTGCGTTTAAACAGTTCAGCAGCTATGCGGCAGCGTGCCGGCATGTGCGCCAGCATTTCAAGAAGCACCCCGGCGCCAAGATCGTGGTTAAGGCCGACGGCCTTGCCGGCGGCAAAGGCGTCATCATCTGCGCGGCTCTTGCGGAAGCCCTGGCGGCGCTCGCGCTTCTCATGAAGCAGAAGGCATTTGCGGGCGCCGGCACAACCGTCGTTATCGAGGAATTCCTCGAAGGCCACGAGCTTTCGTTCATGGCATTCTACGACGGAAAGGACGTCCGCGCGATGATCCCATCCCAGGATCACAAGCAGGTTGGCGAACCTGACGGAGAATCGACCACCGCGGGTGACGTCGGTCCGATGACCGGCGGCATGGGCGCGTTTGCACGAGTGGGATGGGCGACGAACGAGATGATCAGCTCATTCGTAAACCGGCACATTCTGCCGATGCTTCAAAAACTGGAAACCGAGTACGGCATCGTGTACACCGGGTGCCTGTATATCGCGCTGATGTACACGGCCGACGGATTCAAGGTGCTCGAATGGAACGCCCGCCCGGGCGACCCCGAGACGCAGGCGGTACTTGCGCTGATGCAATCCGATCTGCTGGAGTATCTGCTGGCATGCACCAACGGCACGCTCGGAGGGCTTCCGGAGTTTGAATGGCACGACAAGGATGCGGTGTGCATTGCCCTATGCGAAGCCCCGTATCCAGAAACGCCCAAAGGCGGCAAGGTCATCACCGGCACCACACAGGCCGAACAGATTGATGGCGCGTTCATCCTCTATGCGGGCGTGTCGGCTAATGAAGCCGGCGAACTCAAAACTGCCGGCGGCAGGGTGCTCTACGTCGTCTGCGTCGCAGACACGCTCGACGCTGCGTGGAAGCGGGCGAATAAAGCCGCCGAGCTTATCAAGTTCGAAGGCGTGTTTTTCCGCCATGACATCAGTCAGCGCAAACAGCCGATCATCCCATAGGAAACAGTGGACAGGCTTGTCCATCTGAACCCCCGTTTTCGGGACGGGGGTTCTTTTTTATTGCCCCTATATCTGCTAAAATACAGGCTCTATGGCAAAGCTGTATAAACTGAAGCTGATCGAGCGGCGCGAAACCGCGGAAAACACCATGAGCTTTTTCTGTGAGAAACCGGCTGGCTTCACTTTCCAGCCGGGCCAGTTCGTAACGCTCATCTGCGATGCAATGGCCGTCGTCGACCGCATGGGCGACCGCCGCGCCATGTCCATCGCCTCATCCCCAACTGAGGAAACGGTGCACTTTTCCATGCGCAAGAGCGAATCCGCGTTCAAGCAGAGCATGGCACGGCTCGAGGCCGGTGACACGCTCTCAATGCTCGGGCCGCTCGGAACCTTCACGCTCCCACAGGATACCGCACAGCCGCTCATACTCGTCGCGGGCGGAATCGGCATCACCCCGTTTCGGAGCATGGTCAAGTTCGCGGCCGATAAAAAATTGGATATGGCTATCACACTCCTCTACTCATGCCACCATGGCCGCGACATGACCTACCGCGCCGAGCTCAGCGACCTCGCGCTTAACAATAAAAAATTCCACCTTGTCCTGACGCTCACCAAACCGGATAACCAGGATACCGCGTGGGATGGCATATTTGGAAAAATTGACGGGGGATTTATCCGCAGCGCCGTGCGAAATCCCGCGGCAGCAACGTACATGGTTGTCGGGCCGCCGCGCATGGTCGATGCGGTTGAGCAGACCCTCCGCGAGCTCACCGTGCCGCCAGAGCGGATCAAGACGGAAAAATTCGCCAGGCACTAGGGATCATGGCATCAACCTCCGCAGTGGAATTACCGAAGCCGCGCAAGGCGGGACAGGAAACGCGGCGGTGGCAGCTACACGGGCAGTGAACTGCCGCTGAACACCATGCCAATCGCCAGCTCTGATGCCGCACTCGCGTAGATGGGAAAAAAGCGGACATACAGCCGCCCAGCGATCTAGCCAGTACAACTGCAATCAGTGCTATACGGTAGCGAAAATTGAACAAACCATCGTCCTCCTATTGGAACTCTTGAAAAGAAAATTTTATGACACAACATCGTCGTCTTGCAGACCACAGCCAGCTGAGCGAAATCGCCACCTGCTACATGGCGGTTCTATCGATTCCTCAAAAGCTCGCCTACCAGGCTGAGGGGATTCTCGTGTACCCCGGGCAGGGAGAAATATGCCGGGTTACCGACGCGATAGCCCTTTGGGAGAAATCCACCATGGCAAAGCGACTCCTGGTAGCCGGGCAAAACAACAAGCTTGAACATGTCCAGACCCTGGACATGGGCATCTTGACGAAACCCCCGTACAACCTCCGTAAAACTGACGGCGTGGTCATCGAACAGTTCGCCGAGCACACCGGCGACCAGTCCGAATGGGCGGTGAGGATGGTACGGGAGCACAACATCGCTAGTCTCGCCCACACAGTTCCGGGATATCATACCGCCAAGGCCTACCTATGCCTTCTTAAAAAATTATTGGATGCGGGATGCCGCATTCCCGTCATTCCAAAGCCGACCATTATGCCGCCCGACTATATCGTGCCCGAAGTCCAAGCCACTGCCTGGACGATGGTGCCGGGAGAAGTAGAGCGGCTGATCCAGTACCAGCACAATGGATTTGCCGCTTCATCTGAAGAGCTTTTCGATTACCTCAACTGGCTCTACCGGCAGCCGATCATCACACAATTCCTCCCTGTATGATCTCTTATCCCAATCTCCAAACATTGCCGCCGCGGACGGCTGATGCGGTCAAGTAGAACCTCGGCGAACTCACCATGCCGGCAGATTTTTCCTATCAATATAAATGGCTAATATCAGCCCCCTTGACACCCCCCGCAAAAAGGTTTATACTAAACCTTGCTTTATAAACAACATATCCCCAAACATACACTATATGCGTACAACCCAGCATATACAGCATAAAGGCGGCTAAATCGTAAGAGCGTGCGTGTCGATTTAGTCCCGCCGCAAGCGGGATTTTTTGTACCTTTTTAAAACCTACCATTGAGATCACTGCGTACCATGCAGATAGTACGCACCGACTTCAGTGATAGGAATGGACATTGACAACCAAGAAAGACAGATCAACAAATAGGTGTAACTAGCATCAACATTGAAACAACAACGCCGAAAATACCACTAGAACGTAATGCTATGCGTTTTAGTGATTGCAATGAAAAAGGGCGTACGGTGGATGCCTTGACACCACGAAACGATGAAGGACGTAGGAGCCTGCGATAAGCCTCGGGTAGGTGGCAACCAACCTCTGATCCGGGGATGTCCGAATGGGGAAACCCGGCTGTGATTAAACCACGGTCATCTGCACCTGAATTCATAGGGTGCATGAAGTAAACTCGGCGAACTGAAACATCTTAGTAGCCGAAGGAAAAGAAAACAATTGCGTATTGCTTTTCGTTGGCCGCTTTTCCATAGCGGTTGGCGATAAGTGATATGCTCATTCCCTTAGTAGTGGCGAGCGAAAGGGGAAGAGCCTAAATCTTTACTATGTAACCGAGCATGCTTCTTGTAAGTGTGTTCGGGGGAGAAGCGCAAGCTGCTGTAGTGGAGTTGTTGCGAGAGGATTATTTTTGATACCTTGCGTGTATCGAGTAGACGCTCCATGGAGTTCCTTTTCTGTAATCTACCTGAAAGGGAAAGGTCACAGGAAAGGGATTCTTACATCGCTAGCTAAAAGCTCTGGAAGGGGCTACCACAGAAGGTGACAGTCCTGTAGGCAAAAGCGACGTAAGCTCTACATAATTCTTCTCAAGTACCATGGGCCTCGTGAAATCCTATGGGAATCCGGGACGACTATTGTTCCAAGGCTAAATATTCGTGGTGATCGATAGTGAACAAGTACCGTGAGGGAAAGGTGAAAAGCACCCCGGTGAGGGGGATGAAATAGTATCTGAAACCGTATGCTTACAAATAGCTGGAGTCCCGTATCAATTTTGCTCCTGAAAACAGACGCGATACACTGCGTGTTACTTTTGAAACAAACAGTGATAAAACTCCGTGTATCGCACGAGATATTTCAGCGGCAAAATTGATACGGGATGACAGTGTGCCTATTGAAGAATGAACCAACGAGTTAGTAGGTATAGTTTATCTAAGTCCCTACAGGACGAAGGTGCAGTGAAAGCGAGCGTGAATAGCGCGAACAAACGACTATACTTACCAGACCCGAAACCAGGTGACCTACCCATGACCAGGATGAACCTCAACGAAAGTTGAGGGGAGGTCCGAACCCACGAGCCGTGCAACACTCGGGGATGAGTTGTGGGTAGCGGAGAAATTCCAATCGAACTTGGCAATAGCTGGTTCTCCTCGAAATAACTTTAGGGTTAGCCTGTACGTGGCAGCCAGGGGTAGAGCACTGAATGGGGGCAGATGGCGTAAGCCTACTACTCCCAACCAAACTCCGAATACTGGCCTCGCTATACGTGCAGAGTTAGACCGTGGGGGCTAAGCTCCACTGGTCAAAAGGGAAACAGCCCAGACCGCCAAATAAGGTCCCTAAATCTAGATTAAGTGTAAAAGGTGGTGCAGTAACTTGGACAACTAGGAGGTTGGCTTAGAAGCAGCCATCCTTTAAAGAAAGCGTAATAGCTCACTGGTCAAGTTGCCGTGCGCCGAAAATTACCCGGGGCTAAATCTAGTACCGAATTTGCGGATCCCCCATACCATTTATGGTGTGCGGGGGTGGTAGAGGAGCGTTCGTACTCCATTGAAGTTGGACCGCGAGGTCTGGTGGAGGGGTACGAAGTGAGAATGTTGGTATAAGTAGCAAAAATGGAGGTGAGAACCCTCCACACCGAAAACCTGAGGTTTCCTGGGCAACGCAAATCGACCCAGGGTTAGTCGGTCCTAAGGCGAGGCTGAAAAGCGTAGCTGATGGACAGCTGGTTAATATTCCAGCACTGTCTTATGGATTACCTACACTGACGCATCATAAGAGGTCCGAACGTATTCTGACTACATGCGTTGCTGCCACCCCTCTTTTTCTCCCCTTTCCATTCTGATGAATTGAAAAGGGGTTCAAGGGGAGATAAAAGAGGGGTGATGGCAGCAGGCCGCGGCGCAAGCCAAAGCCAATTCGGGCTGAAGGGGTGCCAAGAAAAGGTGGAGGCCCTATCCATAGGATGACCGTACCGTAAACCGACACAGGTGGGCGGGCGCGTAGTGCGCTCAGGTGTACGAGAGAACCCTCGTTTAGGAACTCGGCAAAACAGCGGCCGTACCTTCGGTATATGGCCTGCCCACTGCCCGCAAGGGTACGTGGGCCGCAGTTAATGATCTCAAGCGACTGTTTACCAAAAACTTAGGTCCCTGCTAAACCGCAAGGTGATGTATAGGGGCCGATGCCTGGCCAGTGTCAGAACGTTAAGGCAAGGGGTGCAAGCCCCGAACCGAAGCGCTGATGAACGCCGGCGGTAACTATAACCGTCCTAAGGTAGCGAAATTCCTTGTCGGGTAAGTTCCGACCTGCACGAATGGCATAACGACTTGAGAACTCTCTCAACGAGGGACTCGGCGAAATTACAAGACTCGTGAAGATGCGAGTTACCCGCGGCTAGACGAAAAGACCCCGTGAAGCTTTACTACAACTTGACATTGAAGTAGAGTTACGCGTGCTTAGAATATGTGGGAGACTGCGAGACCTTCCTTTCGGGGAAGGTGGAGTCGAAATATGAAATACCACACTCGTGTGATTTTGCTTCTAACCGTAACCCGTGAATCCGGGATCGGAACAGTGTCTGGTGGGTAGTTTAACTGGGGCGGTTGCCTCCTAAAATGTAACGGAGGCGTTTACTAAGGTTGGCTAGGTTCGGATGGAAACCGAGCCGGTAGGGCAAAGCTACAAGCCAGCTTTACTGCAAGACAAACAAGTCGAGCAGTTGCGAAAGCAGAACTTAGTGATCCGACGATCCAATGTAGGATGGTCGAAGCTCAACGGATAAAAGTTACTCCGGGGATAACAGGCTGATCTCCCCCAAGAGTCCACATCGACGGGGAGGTTTGGCACCTCGATGTCGGCTCATCGCATCCTGGGGCTGGAGAAGGTCCCAAGGGTTTGGCTGTTCGCCAATTAAAGCGGTACGCGAGCTGGGTTTAGAACG